>JALHLQ010000005.1 GCA_022844485.1 Xanthobacteraceae bacterium | reverse complement strand
AAGCCCACCCTACGATTGACATTCGGCACGATCGAGATTCGGTAGGGTGGGCGAAGCGCCGAAGGCGCGCGCCCACGCAAGGAACCGCGTGGGCTTCGCGCGGCGAAGCCCACCCTACGATTGACATTCGGCACGATCGAGATTCGGTAGGGTGGGCGAAGCGCCGAAGGCGCGCGCCCACGCAAGGAACCGCGTGGGCTTCGCGCGGCGAAGCCCACCCTACGGCGCTGAACTCCGGACATAACGCGCGCCTACGCGCGCCAGCGCAGCAGCCGGCGCTCCACGCCCTGCAATGCCAAGTTGGAAACGAGGCCGATCGCACCCAGCAAAACGATGGCGGCAAAAATCTCCGCGGACCGGAACGACCGCGCGGCGAGCAGCATCGCCGTGCCGAGGCCGCTCTGCCCGGCCAGCATCTCGGCGACGATCGCAAGAATGAGCGCGACCGTGAGCGACAGTCGCATGCCCGTGAGAATGTCGGGCATGGCGTTCGGCAACCCGATCTTGACGATATAGCCGATGCGCGAGAGGCCGAGCGCGCGCGCGACCTCGTCGAGCCGCGGCTCGACAGCCGAAAAACCATGCACGGTCGCAAGCAGCGTCGGCCAGAGCGATCCGAACGCAATCACGCCGATCACCATGCCGGGCGAAAGCCCGAACAAGGCGATGGCGACGGGAATGACCGCGGAGGCGGGCAGTGGCCGCACGAACTCGAGGACCGGTTCGGCGTAGATCCGCGCGCTCGCCCAGATGCCGAGAACGGCGCCCATGGCGACCCCGACGGCGCTCGCCACCAGCCAGCCCTGGATCATGCGCAGGACGGTATCGCCGGTGGCGGTCTTGAGATCGCCGCGGCCAAGCCCGTCGATCAAAGCATCATAGGTGGCGAGCGGCGTCGGCAGGAAGACCCGCGAGACAAGGCCGCTCGCCGATGCGAGATGCCATAGTCCGAGCAGCACGGCGACGCCCAAGACACCCCACGCCAGATCGTAAGCGGCGCGGCGCATCAGATCGGCTCCTCGATTGGCTGCGCGCCGCGCCGGGCGAGAAGAAAACGCTCCGCGCGAACCAGGCCGAAATTGAGCGCAAGTCCGACGAGGCCGATCCAGATCAGGTAGGCGAGCATCAAATCCGGGCGAAGGGATTGCTGCGCGACCGTCAGGCCATAGCCGAGCCCTTGCGGATTGGCGGCGATTTCCACCGTCACCGCCACGATGAGGGCGATGCCGATCGACAGGCGCAAGGCGACGACCAGGCGCGGTATCGCGGCCGGCAGCACGATCTTGAAGACCCGCGCCGGATCCGACAGTTGCAGCGCGCGCGAGACCTCGAGCAGCCGCTGATCGACGCCGGAGACCGCGGCCTGGGCCAGGATCAGCGCCGGCCAGAACGTGGCGAAGGCGACGATCGCGCTTTCCATTCTGAGTCCGAAGCCGAAGGCAATCAACGCCAGCGGAATCAGTGCAACGGAGGGGATCGGCCGCAACAATTCGATCGGTGCCTGCACCGCGCGCGCGAGAGCCGGCGCAAGCCCAAGCGCGATGCCGGCGAAAAGTCCCGCGCCGGCCCCAAGGACGAGCCCGAACGCCCCGGCGGCGAGCGTCTGTCCTGTGCTGATGAGCATCGATCCGTCGAGCAGTGCGCGCCCGAGCGCCAGGACGGATGAAGACGCAGGCGCGAAGCTGTCGCTCGCGCCGAAGAGCCGCGCGCTGAATTCCCAAACGAGGACCAGCGCGACGGGCAACACAAAGCCGCGCCACGTCATGGCGCATTCTCCCTGCGAGTCATCCTGCGTGCTGCCGCATCAGGACGAACAGTTCGCGCCGCAGCCGCAGGAATTCCGGATGCTCGCGGGTGGTGAGCTGGTCGCGCGGGCGCGGCAGCGCGACCTCGACGATGCGGCCGACCCGGCCCGGATCGGTTTCCAGCGCGATGACCCGATCGCCTAGATACAGCGCCTCTTCGAGGTCATGGGTCACGAAGAGCACGGTCATGCCGCGCCCGGCGGCAAGGCGCAGGATTTCGTCCTGCAGCGCCTGTCGCGTCAGTGCGTCGAGCGCGCCGAATGGTTCGTCCATGAGCAGGAAGCGCGGTTCCTGGGCAAGACAGCGCGCGATCTGCAAGCGCTGCTGCATGCCGCCTGAAAGTTGCGCGGGAAATTTTCGCACATGGTCTTTGAGGCCGACCGCCGCGAGCAGCGATTCGATGCGCTGGCGACGGGCACGGCGCGGCACTCCCGCGGCTTCGAGCGCGAGCGAGACGTTGCCGTAGGCGTCGCGCCAGGGCAACAGGGCGCGCCCGTAATCCTGAAACACGATGGCGACATCGCGCGAGGGCCCGCGCACGGGCTTGCCGCCGACTTGCACCGTTCCGCCGGCCGGAGGCAGAAAGCCGCCGGCCACGCGCAGGATCGTTGTCTTCCCCGAGCCTGACGCGCCGATGATGCAGCCGAACTCGCCCGGACCGATGGTGAAGGAGACATCGTCCAGGATCGGGCGTCCGCCGAGCGCAAGGCCCACATTGCGGAATTCGATGGCAGCGGCTGGACCCGGCGCCGAAGCTCCCGAGGCGGCCGCGTTCGGCGCGCGCCAGCCCTCACGCTCGGCAGCCATCGCGCTTACTGGAACATGAGCTTCGCCGGATCCGGCTTGGTCCGCAGCATGTCCTGCTCTGTCATGATCGTGACCCATGCCGCGAGATCCCCGGTCGCGAGCTTCGCGCGCAAGGTCGGTAGCGGAACGACGGCGACCAGCTCCGGCGGCAGCCGCGTGTATTTCGCGATATGGGCGCGGGCCTTGTCCGGGTTTGCCGGCACGAACGCGGCGCCCTCTTCGATCGCCGCCTGGAAACGGCGCACGGCGTCGGGATTGCTCGTCGCATAGGCGCGGGTCGCCGCATACATCACGGCGCCGAGCGGCTGATTCAGATCCGGGGTGATGTTGGAGACGAGCGTGCCGGTGCCGGCGTTGATCATCCTGCTCATCACCGGTTCTCCGGTGACGACGGCATCGACCGTCCCGCCTTTCAGGATGTCGTTCATCTGCGGGAACGCGACCTCGACGAACGTCACCTTTTTCGGATCGACGCCCTTTTCGGCGAGCCATTTGCGGAAGAGCACGTGCAGGAAGGCGCCGATGCCGGGCACTCCGACCTTCTTGCCGGCGAAGTGGCCCGCATTCTCGATGCCGGAACCGGCGCGCGCGACCACGCCGAACGTCCTGGTCTCCTTGGAGGTGAAGCTGCCGCCCGCCACCGCGACGAGATCAAGCCCGCCGTCGATCGCCTGCAAGAACACGGACGGGGTCGGCCCGCCGATCTGCAGCGAGCCGGACTGCAAGGCCGCGGGTATCGTGGAGTTGATGGGAATGAGCTGCAGCTCGACGTCGAGCCCGCGCTTTTTGAAAAAGCCTTCCTCGGCGGCGGCGAAGGCGGCCGCATAGTCGGCGACGCCGGTATAGCCGACTTTCATCTTGTCCTCGGCCCGCGCGCCGGCGATGGCCGCGATCATCAGCGTAGCGAAGGCCAGGGCCCCGGCGATCCGGTTTCTCATTTGTTCCTCCACGTCCTCACCGGCCGCTTTCAGCCATCGGGTTCTTGTCGCCCCAGCTCGAAAAGCCGTAGTGTTTCAAAAAAGGATCTGTGAGCAAAGGATTACAGGTTTCCGTCACTCCCGCAACTCGGCTTGCGGCCGAGCCGACAGCAACGAGACGTCTCATGCAAGATGGTAAGCGGCTGATCGATCTCTCCGTCGCGCTGCAGGCGGGCATCGCCTCCGACCCGCCGACCATGCTGCCGGAGATCAAATATGTCGCCCACCAGGAGACGGCGTCCGCGATGGCCGCGATGTTTCCCGGACTGCGTCCCGAGCAGTTGCCCGACGGCGAAGGCTGGGCGCTGGAGGAGGTCCGCATCACGACGCATAACGGCACCCATCTCGACGCGCCGTGGCACTACGCCTCGACCATGGACGGCGGCAAGCGGGCGATCACGATCGACGAGGTGCCGCTCGAGTGGTGTTTGCAGCCCGGAGTCAAGCTCGATTTCCGCAACAAGCCGGACGGCTATGTCTGCACGGCCGACGACGTCGCGCGCGAGCTCGATCGGATCGGGCATGCGCTCAAGCCCTTCGATATCGTTCTCGTCAACACGGCCGCGGGAGAAGCCTACGGCAACCCCGATTACATCGACCGCGGCTGCGGGATGGGTCGCGAGGCCACGCTCTATCTCGTCGAACGCGGGGTCCGCATCACCGGCACCGACGGGTGGAGCTGGGACGCGCCGTTTTCGGCCACGCGCAAGCGCTTTGCCGAGACCGGCGATGCGTCGCTGATCTGGGAGGGTCACAAGGCCGGGCGCGAACGCGGCTATTGCCATTTGGAGAAGCTCGCCAACCTCGACAAGCTGCCGCCGAACGGCTTCACTGTGGCGTGCTTTCCGGTGAAGATTGCACGCGCGTCCGCAGGCTGGACTCGCGTCGTCGCCATTATGGATTGAGCAGCACTCGCCAACCTTGCCCAGGAGCGCCGTCATGGACGAAGGAAAGGTCATCGTCACCATTGCGCCGACCGGCGGGATGGCGAGCAAGAAGCAGAATCCCAACATCCCCACGCAGCCGGAGGAGATCGCCGAGGACGTTCACCGCTGCTACAATGCCGGGGCGAGCATCGTGGCCGTTCACGCGCGCCGTCCCGATGACGAGGCGACCTGCGATCCCGCCATCTATCGGCGGATCAACGAGCTGATCCGCGCCCGTTGCGACATCATCATCAACAACTCGACCGGCGGCGGCATCAACGGGGACATGGTCCGCGCGGCCGCGAACGGCTATCCCGAGATCATGTGGGAGGAGCGGCTGAAGGGCACCGAGGCCGGAGCGGAGATGTGCACGCTCGATCCGACGACCATCGTCGCAAGCTTCCAGGGCCGCGAAATCCTGATGAACACCTCTCCGTCGCGCTGCCGCCAGCTCGCCGAAGTGATGAAGGCGAAGGGAATCAAGCCCGAATGGGAAGTGTTCAGCCCCACCCACCTGTTGCAGGACGTGACCGCCTGCCTCGAGGCGGGTCTGGACGAGCCGCCTTATTTCATCAATTTCGTCCTCGGCGCGGACCGCGGTTTCCAGGGCGCCATGCCCTACACGCCGAAAATCCTGCAGCAGATGGTCGAGCTCATGCCGAAGGACGCGATTTTCAATGTCAGCGCCATCGGCATTGCTCAGCTCAACGCGGCGCTGCAATCGCTCTTGCTCGGCGGACATGTGCGCGTCGGCCTGGAGGACAATCTCTATTATTCACGCGGCCGCCTCGCCAATAATGTGGAGCTTGTCGAACGCATCGTGCGCGTCATTCGCGAACTGGGTCTGGAGCCGGCTACGCCGCAAGAGGCGCGGCAAATGATCGGACTGCCGCGCAAGCCGCTCGCCTCGGCGGCCTAGCGCGAGCGTCGCCGGTCGAGGCGTCTCGACGGGTGCCCAACTCATCGCGGCTCAATCCCCCTGCTCCAATTCGGGCTTCGAGAGCGGCGTGACCGCGCGCTGCTGCCGGATCACGGCATTGAGCTCGCCGCCATAGATGAAGATCGCCGCCGTCAGATACAGGAAAACGAGGGCGATCATCACCGAGGCGAGCCCCGCATAATAGGTCGCATAGGTGAAGGCGAACTCGGCGAGATAGCGCCCGAACACCGCGCCGCTGACAAGCCACAGCACGAGCGTCACGACGACGCCCGGCGCGATCTCGCGCACCGTGCGCCGTCCCGCCGGGAGCCACAGATGCACGATCACAAGCGCGACGACGATCACGAGTCCCGCGACGGCGAAGCGCGTCAAGGTCACCGTTCCGCTGAAAGCCTCGAGCCCCGGAGCGTAGCGCAGCATCGTGCGCCAGATCAGCGGCGCGAACAGCACGAGGAAAGAGAATGCGAGCAGCGTCACCGCGCCGACGATCACATAGGCGATCGACTCGATGCGCAACAGCCACCATGAGCGCTCCTCGACCACCGAATAGGCGCGGTTCAGTCCCGTGCGCAGCCCCTCGACGCCGCTGGAGGAGAAGAACACGGCCAGCAGCGCGCCCGTTGTGAGGACATTGGCTTGCGCGCTCGTCAGCACGCTATGCACTTCGAGGGCGATGGGACCGGCCACCTGCTCCGGCCAGGTTTCGAGCAGAATATCGGCCGCTTGATTGGCGAGCTCCCGGGAGCCGAAAATGCCGGCGAGCGCCGTGAGCACGAGAAGAAACGGAAAGAACGCCATCAGCGCAGACAGCGCGATGTGGCTTGAAATCGCCCAGCCATCATCGAGATTGAATTCGCGAAAAGCCTCCAGGGCAAGGTTCAGGGCGCGGCGCATGGCTTCCGGCTGATGTGGACGGGGCGGATATACGCGACTCGATGGTCGGGCGAAAGCGGGGCGCGCGCGCCTGTCGCGAGCGCGCCCTCGCGGCGACCCTTGCATCACCGCATGGGCGGAGTTCGACTTCGGCACTGGCGCCGCGTTGCAAGCTGGGACATGGTGAGGCTTGCTTCGTCATGCCGCACCAAAGCCCACTTCTCATCCGCCTTGCGCCCCTCGTGTTCGTCCTCCTGTGGTCGAGCGGGTTCATCGTCGCGAAATATGCGGTGCCGAGCGCCGACCCGCTCACCTTCCTTTCACTGCGCTACGTCTTCGCCATCGCTCTGCTGGCGCTGATGGCCTGGGCGGCATCCGCACCCTGGCCGCACGGCGAACGCGCGGTCGCGCACAGCATGATGGCCGGCGTGCTCATTCATGGCGGATATCTCGGAGGCGTGTGGTGGGCGGTCGCGCAGGGAGTGCCGGCCGGCATTTCGGCTTTGATCACCGCGCTGCAGCCGCTGATGACGGCGGCGCTGGCCTATCCGTTGATTGGCGAGCGTATCACGCCGCGGCAATGGGCCGGGGTCACGCTCGGCCTGAGCGGCATTCTGCTGGTGCTGGCGCCGAAGCTCACCGCCGTGGATGCGGGCGGGCTCGGCGATGTCGCTATTCCGATTGCCGTGAATGTGGCCGGCACGCTGTCGGTCACGCTCGGGACCTTCTACCAGAAGCGGTTCATCCCCACGGCAGACCTGCGCTCGTCCACGGCGCTGCAATTTGTCGGCGCGCTGATCGTGACGCTGCCGATTGCGCTCGCCACCGAGCAGCTGCGCTTCGAGGTGAACGTCACCACGGTGCTCGTGCTTGCGTGGTCGGTGGTGATGCTTTCGATTGCCGCCATCGGACTCTTGATGCTGATGATCCGCCGCGGCGAAGTCGCGCGCACCGCCGCGTTGATCTATCTGATGGCGCCGCTCACCGCGCTCGAGGCCTTCATCCTGTTCGGCGAAGCGCTCGACCCGGTGCAGATCGGCGGCATCATGACGACGGCTGTAGGCGTGTGGCTGGCCACCCGTCGCGCCTAGTCGTCATGCCGCGCGCACCTCGTCGAGAAAGCGGCGTACTTCGCCGTCGAGCCGTTCGGCTTCGCTTGCGAGCGTTGCTGCGAGCGTCTTCACGTCGCCCGCGGTCGTGCGTGCCTCCGCGCTCGCGCGTCCGACGCGGCTCATCGCCTCCGCGCCCGACATCGCCTCGGCCGATGCGCGCCCCACACCTTCTGCGATCATGCTCACAGCCGTGTTCTGCTGCGTCATCGCCGCGGCGACGCTGCCCGCCATGCGCGACATTTCCTCGATGATCGCATTCACCTCGGCGAGAGCGGAGGCTGCATCGCCGGCCGCCGATTGAATGGCGCCGATCTGGGCAGCCACTTCCTCTGTCGCCTTGCCGGTCTGGCCGGCCAGCGTCTTCACCTCTTGCGCCACCACCGCAAAGCCGCGCCCCGCGTCGCCCGCGCGCGCCGCCTCGATCGTCGCATTGAGCGCGAGCAAATTCGTTTGCGCGGCGATCGCCTGGATCATGCCGATCACCTCGCCGATGCGCGTGGCCGCCGCGGCAAGCTCCTCCATCGTCTTGCCCGTGCGCTGCGCTTGCGCCACCGCGCGAGCGGCGACGTCCGTCGATTTCGCCGCCTGCGCGGCGATCTCGCTGATCGACCCGGCCAGTTCTTCGGTGGATCCGGCGGCCGTCGTGACGTGGTTCGACGATTCGCTCACGCGCTCTTCGGCGTCGCTCGCCTCGCTCGACACGGCGTCCGCGGAATTGTTGAGCGACGAGGAGGCCGTCTCGAGCCGTGCGGAGGCGCCGCGCAGTTCCTTGAGCACCGTGGCCACAGAGGCCTCGAAACCCGCCACCGTGGCATTGACGGCTTCGGCCCGCCGCGCCTCGGCCTCCGCATGCTGCACCCGATCGGCGGCAAGCCGCTCGCGCTCGCGCGCATTATCGCGGAACACGAGCACGGCCCGCGCGATTTCCGATATCTCGTCGGTTCCGCGCGCATCGACCTCGCTATCCAGCGCGCCGTCCGCAATGGCTCGCGTCGAGGCCCACAGCTTCGTCAACCGCCCGACGATCCGGGGACGGATATAGAATACGGCGATCGCGAGCGCGGCCAGAATGCTGGCAAGCCCGATGCCGCCGAGCCACCATTGGTTGGTTGCGATCAGATCATAGGTCGATCTCGACGTATATTGCGCCGCATTGCGCGCCTGCCGCACGGTTCCTTCGATCTCGGCGCCAAGCGCCGAGGCCGCCTCGCCCACCCCCTTCAAGCTGCGGTTCAACCGGTCGAGATTCGCAAAATCGCGCTCGCGCAGCGCAAACAGGGAATCATTGCCGGTTCCGAACGCGACCATTGCCTCGGCCGCGGCGCGCGCCTTTGCGCTTCCGCTTGCCTTGTCCATGTCGCGCAGAGCCCGGCTCGCGCGCTGCGAGATCGCCTGGAAGCGTTCGCGCGCCGGCACCAGCGACTCACGCCGGTTGATCGCCGCGACTTCGCGCAGGACGCCGGCCAGTTGATTGACTTCGGCCAGGAGCGCCATGCCCCCGCCGTACAGGGACAGTTCGCGGTTCGACAGCGTCTTGATCTTGTCCTTGATCTCGGCGCCGTCCCCGCCCTGACCCAGTCGCTCGAGCCCCATCATCAGATCGAATTGCGCCCCGTCGACCGTCGCCACCAAGAGCTGATTGAACGTATCCTGCGCCTTGGCCAGGCTCTCGACGCGTTTCGCCTTTTCCGCCTCGATCGCGATCCGCTCGCGCGACGCGTCGTCCGCCTGCTTGATCTCCGATGCAAGCCCGTCCACCAGGGCATGGAAGCCGTCGCGCTCGACCGCGCTCCGCTTTGCGAGCTCGTCGACGAAGTGCCGGATGCGCTGATCGGCGGCCTGCAGCTGCGTCAGCACCGCGGCGCGCTCCTGGTCGCTTCGTGTCTCGGCGAGCTTCGGCGCGATCGCAACCGCGGTTGTCGCGACCTGCGCGAGTTCGAGCGAGGTTTGCACCACGTAGAGCTTTTCGTCGACCAACGAGCGAATGATCTCGCCGACACGAACGAACGACCATGACGCGGTCGCCGCCGCGACCACGGTCAGCACGACGACCAGTCCGACGGCGGCATAGATGCGCGCACCGATCCCGGTCCGCGCGGTTCGCTTTTTCTTGTCTGCTGACATCGGAGGCCTCCGGCGGCGAATGAACAGACGGTTCAGGCGAGCGCGTCGACCGGCCTGAACTTGCCGTCGCTGCCGATGACCGTGAGATACACCGCGTCCGAGCCTTGATTGTCGTTGGCTCCGAACGTCATGGCGAACCCGCCGAGGTCGAAGCTGCCGCTGGTCAGATGCTCCATCAGCGCCTTGCGCGTCGGCGCGCCCTCGATCTTCTCGAGCGCTGCGATCACGGTGCGGCCGACGATGTAGCCTTCCAGCGACACGAAGCCGGGCTGCGCATCCGGCAGCGCGGCTTTCAGCGCCTTGTGGTAGGCGCCGACCACGGGCACCGAACCGTCATAGGGGAAGGGCACCACTTGCGTCACGACCACGCCGTTGCCGGCCTCGCCGAGTTCTTTCGCCAGGGCGTCGGAGCCGACGAAGGAAATGTTCACGAACACCGGCTTGAAGCCGATCTCGCGTGAGAGTTTGATGAATTCCGCACACGGTTTATACGGGCCGACCATGATCACGGCCTGCGGCTCGGCGCGGCGGATCTCGAGCAGCGCGCCCCGCACCGCGACCGTGTTGCGCTCGAACGTACCCTCGGCGGCGAGTTGCAGGTTGCGCTTCTGCATGGCGCGTTGCGTGCCGGCAAGGCCGGCCCGCCCGAAGGCGTCGTCCTGATAGAAGATCGCGATCTTCGAAAAGCCCCGATCTTTCGTCAGCCGCTCGACCATCACTTCCGTTTCTTGGAAGTAGGACGCGCGGATGTTGACGATGTGAGCCTGATAGGGGTTGCGCAATCCTTCGGCGCCGGTAAAGGGTCCGATGAACGGCATGCCCGCTTCTTTCGCGATCGGATGCGCGGCCATGGATGTCGGCGTGCCGACCGGCCCGACAAGCGCAAAGACGGACTGCTCGATCAGCGCCTTGGTGGCTTCGATCGCCTGGTTCGGCTCGTAGCCGTCGTTGCGGGTGAGGAGCTCGAGCTTGCGCCCCTTCACGCCCCCTTTTGCATTGGCTTCGCCGAAGGCCGCCAGCAGCCCTTCGCGCATGCCGAGCCCGAGCGCGCTCGCCGGCCCTTCGAAAACGGCAGCCTGACCGAAGACGATCTTGTCGGACGTGACGCCCGGATCGGCGAAGGCAAATCCAGGGAAACTGAAAGCGGCGCCGGTAGCGGCGGTCGAGAGCAGAAAGTTGCGGCGATCGAGCATGCGGGACCTCACGTCAGGAGATGGCGACACGAGGTCACCATGTACCGCCAGAGGTAACTTTTTACCGAATGCGGGTGGTTAACGCAGAGAAAATGCGAGCACCGCAGCGAATTAAGCCGTGTTGGTTGGGCTTAAAGACGCGCACAGCCTGCGTGCCCCTTGGCCAACCAGCACCTACGCCGCCCGCACCTCGGACAGGAAGCTCCGCACCTGTTGATCGAGCGCCTCGGCCTCGCTCGCCAGCGAATCGGCGAGCGTGCGCACTTGGGCCGCCATCGCGCGCGCGTCCTCGCTTCGCTGCGCGACGCGGCTCATCGCCTCAGCGCCGGAATTCGCCTCGAGCGACGCCTTGCTGACGCCCTCGGCGATCGTTGCGACGGCGGCATTCTGCTCCGTCACCGCCCCGGCGACGCTCGCGGAAATGCCGGACATTTCCTCGATGACCGCGTGCACCTGCTGGATCGCCTCGACCGCGTCGCCGACGGTGCTCTGGATCGACCCGATCTGCGCGGCGATATCCTCGGTGGCTTTGGCCGTCTGGCCGGCGAGGCTTTTCACTTCCGAGGCCACGACCGCAAAGCCGCGTCCCGCCTCACCGGCGCGCGCCGCCTCGATCGTGGCGTTGAGCGCCAGAAGATTCGTCTGCCCGGCGATGGCTTGGATCAAACCGATCACTTCCCCGATCCGGTTTGCGGCATCGCCCAGCGCCGACATCGTTTGAACGGTGCGTTCCGCCTCGGTCACGGCGCGCCGGGCAACATCGGTCGACTTCGTGGCTTGTCCGGCGATCTCCGCAATCGATGTTGCGAGTTCCTCGGTCGATCCCGCCGCTGACGTGACGTGGTCCGACGACGCATTGACGCGGCGCGCCGCGTCATCGGCCTCGGTCGACACGCCGTCGGCGGCTGCATTGAGGCTTGTCGCCGTGTCATCCAGCTTCTCGGCGGCGGTCCGCAACTGGCCAAGCGCCTGCTCGATGCGGGCTTCGAACTGGGCGATGGCGGCGGTGACCTGTGCCGCCCTGCGTTCCCGTTCCTCGCTGGACTCCGCTTGCACGTGTGCCAGCCGTTCGCGCTCCAGCGCGTTGTCGCGGAAGACGATGACCGTGCGCGCCATGGCCCCGATTTCGTCCTTGGCCTCGGTCGCGGGAATATCGACCTTGGTGTCGCCCTCGGCCAGGGCCTTCATCACCCCGCCGAGCCCCGCCAGCGGGCGCGTAATGCTGCGCCCGATCCACCAGCTCAGCGCAAGCCCGAGCATCACGACGGAGACGCCCACGATATTCATGATCCAAGATGTTCGCGCCTGCGACGTGGCGAGCATTTCGCCGGACCGCGCCTTCCGGGCCAAGGCGGTGGCGATCATGTCATCGGCCGCCGGGATCAGTTCCAGCGTGTCATTGTCGATCTTCGACAAGAGCCGCTGCGCGGCGTTTGCGACGTTGTTCCAATCGTTGAAGGCATCGGCATAGTTCTTGATCCCGTCACGCAGCTGCGCCTTCATCACGTCGGCCGCAACCACCTTGTCGAAAGCCTTGTTGAAGGACTCGTATTCCTCGAGAAAGCTGGCGCGCAACGCCGCCGTGCGGCGAAGCATGAATTCCGCCTCGAGCCGGCGCATGATCTGCAGAGAATTGAGCAGCCGATGCACGTCGGCGGGCTGCATCCAGCTCAGATCGTCGCGAATGGTGCGCTCGATCATCTGCGCGCCGTCTGCAAGACGGCCCACGACCCCTTGCGTCGCATCGAAGCCGAGCGTCTCGTGCTCCTTGAGCAGCAATCCGAATGACTCTTTCAGCGCGACCAGCTCGGTCTTGATCCGCTCCGCGTCCTTCGCATTGGACACGCCCTTCAGCGTGACAATGGCATCGAGCTTGGCGAGCGCCGCATCATGCCCCTCATGAAAGGAGCGCACATAGACCGGTTGCGGCTTGGCGGAAAATTCCCGAGCCGCGGTGCGCATGTTCCACAGCACGTTTCTGAAGTCGCTGCTGGCATCCGCGAGCTTCGTGGCTTCCTGCACCGTGGCGAACGCGCTCTCGACCTCGCGTTCTCCGTTCCAATACACGACCCCGTTCACGAGAAAGCCGGCGACCGGGATCGCCGCGATGACCAGGATGCGAAATCGAACGGAAAGGCCGAGTTGGGGAACACGCATCATTTCGCTCCACGAGCGCTTCTTCTTTGCAGTGCCTGCGATGACGGACGCTCGGACGGTCCAATTATCCGGCGAAGAATCCAGTCATTGATGAGAATGGGGCGAGAAGTTTAATTAAACTTGTAGGTATGATGATACGCTTAAAGGTTGTTTAATACCACATCACACGTCTAGCGTGTGTGAGCCGAGCGCCGCTCGCCAAGAAAGCGGACCATTGCCAAGATCGCCGGCTTTGTGCATTGCACCGGACACGTCCGCCCGTCTTCTGCCAATCGCGGGAGAGACACTCAATGCCCACTGCCGCCACTGGCGTCGGACCGACCGACGGACCGATCGCGGGCCTCGCCGATGCGCTCGGTGCGGCCCAGACGATCCTGGCCGACGCCGCGCGCAGCGTGCGCGCGCGCGTTGCCGAGGACGGCCGTATTTCGGCGCCGCTCCTCGATCGCGAACAACGCGCCGCGCACGGCCTGGCCTGGCTTGCGACCTATGTCGAGGCGCTGCGCCAGCTGAACGCCTATGCGGAGCGCATGCATGCGGCGGGCCGCCTCGGCGAGATCGAGACGCTGCTCGTCCGGCTCGGAGCCGCGGAGTATCTCGCGCAGATTTTCGGCGGCATCCCGATGAGTCAGAGCGAGATCGTCCGCTTGTCCGATCTCGGCGTGGCAGCGGAGCAAGTGGCGAGAAATTTCGAACGCGCGCAGGGCTTCATCGTCACCGGAAGCGGCGCCGGGCATCGCGCGCGGATCGTCGAGCTCATGCGCGAACAGCGCCGCGCCACCGCCGAGGACCCCGGTCTCGACGACACGCTCTCCGCCATCCGCGAGGAGATGCGGAAATTCACCGAGAGCGAGGTCGCCCCGCATGCGCATCAATGGCACGTGCGCAACGAATACATCCCGCTCGGAATCATCGCCAAGATGTCCGAACTCGGCGTGTTCGGCCTGACGATCCCGGAGGACTATGGCGGGCTTGGGCTCGGCAAGGAGTCCATGTGCGTCGTCTCGGAGGAACTGTCGCGCGGCTATATCGGGGTGGGCTCGCTCGGAACACGTTCGGAAATCGCCGCGGAGCTCATCCTGGGCGGCGGATCGGCCGATCAGAAGCAGAAATGGCTGCCGAAGATCGCCTCCGGCGAAATCCTGCCCACGGCCGTGTTCACCGAGCCGAACACCGGATCGGATCTGGCCTCGCTTCGCACGCGCGCCGTTCGCGAAGGCGAAGCCTACAAGGTCTACGGCAACAAGACCTGGATCACGCATCCGGTGCGCGCGGATCTGATGACCTTGCTCGTCCGCACGAACCCGGACGAGCCCGGCTACAAGGGCCTCTCCATGCTGCTCGCCGAAAAGCCGCGGGGAACGGACGAAAATCCCTTTCCCGCGCCGGGAATGTCCGGCAGCGAGATCGAGGTCATCGGCTATCGCGGCATGAAGGAGTACGAAATCGCCTTCGACGGTTTCGAGGTGAAATCGGATAACCTTCTCGGCGGCGTCGAAGGCGAAGGCTTCAAGCAACTGATGCAGACCTTCGAATCCGCCCGCATCCAGACCGCCGCGCGCGCCATCGGTGTCGCGCAATCGGCGATGGACCTGGCGCTCCGCTATGGCGAAGAACGCCAGCAATTCGGCCGCGCCATTGTCGAATTCCCGCGCGTCTCCGACAAGCTGGCGATGATGGCCGCCGAGATCATGATCGCCCGGCAGATCACCTATCATGCGGCGCGCGAGAAGGATTCCGGCCGCCGCTGCGATCTCGAGGCGGGGATGGCGAAGCTGCTCGCCGCCCGCATCGCCTGGTCGGCCGCCGACAACGCCGTGCAGATTCACGGCGGCAACGGTTTCGCCGTCGAATATCCCGTGTCGCGGGTCTTATGCGATGCGCGCATCCTCAGCATTTTCGAAGGCGCGGCGGAAATCCAGGCGCAGGTCATCGCCCGCCGCCTGCTGGAAATGGCCAATTGACGAATGCGCCGGAACCGACAATCGAAGCCGCGGGCCTTGACCGGCGTCATTGACGGATCGGTGCCGCGTTCGTCTGATGAGAAAAACAAGGACCATTCATGACCGCACTCCGCATTCCGCACGACGCCTACATCCTCGTCGGCGACGGCCGCAAGGCGCTGTTTCTGCGCAACGACGGCGACGAGCAGTTCCCGAATTTCAAGGTCGAGCGCGTGTTCACGGACGAGAATCCGGCCGCCCGCGAGCAAGCCTCCGACAAGCCGGGCCGCACCTTCCAAAGCGCGGACCAGCGCCGCAGCGCCGTGCAGCAGACCGATTTCCACGAGCTCGAAGAGGCGCGCTTCGCCCGCCAGGTCGCCGACGCGTTTGCCGGCCTTGTGCGCACGAAGCGCGCGAAGGCGCTCGTCGTCGTCGCGCCGCCTCGCACGCTGAAGGAGCTGCGCAGCGAGTTTCACGCCGAGGTCAAGGATCGGATCATCGCCGAACTCGACAAGGATCTCACCAAGCATCCCGTCTACGAGATCGAGCGCCTCTTGACGGCGAAATAGCGCGGCCGCCGCATTATGGATGCGCGGCGCGCAGGGCGGCGTCGAGGTCCTGGTACAAGTCGTCCGCGCTTTCCAGTCCCACGGAAAGGCGAAGCAATTCGGGGGGACAGGGCGAATCGGGCCCCTCGACCGAGGCGCGGTGCTCGATCAGGCTTTCCACCCCGCCGAGCGACGTTGCGCGCTTCCACAGCTCGACCCGAGCCGCCGTCGCGATGGCCGCCTTCTCTCCCCCCCGCACGCCAATCGACAGCATGCCGCCGAATCCGCCGTTCATCTGCTTCATCGCGACTGCGTGTCCGGGATCGTCCTTCAAACCGGGATGGAGCACGCCCGCCACCTGCGGATGATGCGACAACCAGGTGGCGAGAAGCGTCGCCGTCTCCGACTGCGCCCTGACGCGAAGATCGACTGTCCGCAATCCGCGCATCAAGAGCCAAGCCTCGAAGGGCCCGAGAATGGCGCCGTGGCTCGTCCTGAGCGACTTGAGGCGGGACCAGATTTCGTCGGCGCGGGCGCAGGCCAAAACGCCTGCGATCACGTCCGAGTGGCCGTTGAGATATTTCGTGCCGGAATGCATCACGAGATCGGCGCCGAGCGCAAGCGGGCGCGTCAGCACGGGGGTCGCCACGGTGGAGTCGACCGCGAGCAGCGCCTCGGCATTCTTGGCGATCGCTGCAACGGCGGCAATGTCGGTGACCGTCCACAGCGGATTGGCCGGGGTCTCGACCCAGACGAGTCTGGTTTTGCCTTTGACGACCGCTTTCGACACCGCCTCGAGATCGGTCATATCGACGAGGTCGACCGCATAGCCGAACTTCGGCGCCTCGCGGACAAGCCATTGGCGCAGCGCCCAGTACATCACCGTCGGCGCAACGATATGGGCCGGCGGCGTCAGCGCGAGGACCGCCGCCGTTGCCGCCGCCATGCCCGATCCGAACACCAGCGCGTCTTCAGCGCCTTCCAGGCTCGCGAGGACGGCCTCGAGTTGGCGGACGGTTGCATTGTCCGGCCGTCCATAGCTGTACCCCGAGCGATACGCATTGTCGGGATCGCGCAGGTAGGTCGTGGCGACATGCACCGGCGGCACGACCGCCTTGGTGCCTGGTTCGATGAACCCAAGCGCCTGGGCGGCGATTGTTCTTGACGTCCAGGAATGCGGGGCAGACATGCAACTCCTCCGGGCTGGGGTAAAAAAGAAACCGAGGCGAGAGCGTGACCCGAAAAGTGGGGTTACGGTTTTCGGAAAGATCACGCTCAAACCGGAATGTCAGGACGACAGGGCGATCAAACCTAACTCATCGCGCTTAAGCGCCTATATGACCGCAAGGACGCTGTCACCCGGAGCTTGACATGGCTGCTTTCGTACCCGGCTCCAAGCCATCGAAACGCTGGCTTGGGCTGGCGCTTTGGCTGCTCCTGGTCTTTGCCGTGGCGATGATCGGATCACTCGCGACGAGCCCCAAGATCCCGGCATGGTATGCGAGCCTGAATAAGCCGGCATTCACGCCGCCAAGCTGGCTGTTCGCGCCGGTCTGGACGATCCTCTACGCCCTGATGGGCGTGGCGGCCTGGCGCGTTGCGCGCGGGGGCGGTCCCTCTCACCTGCACGGATCGGCCGCCTGGCTGTTTTTCGGTCAATTGGCGCTGAACGGTCTTTGGTCTCCGGCTTTTTTCGCGCTCGAGAACCCCGCGCTCGGACTGGCGGTCATTCTCCTTTTGATCACGGTTCTCGTGCCGACACTCGTGGTATTCCTGCGGCATGACCGCCCCGCCGGACTGATGCTCCTGCCCTATCTCGCCTGGGTCGGATTCGCTGCTATCCTCAACGGCGCCATCGTCATGCTGAATTGAGGCGCCTTGACAACATTCATGAGAATTCATGCTTCAAACGCTGTTCTATAATCTCGTACCGATCGCCATCGGCGCGGTCGCGATCGTGCTGTTGCTCGGCCTCTGGAATATGTTGCGAGGGGGATCGCCGAATGTGTCCCAGCGGCTGATGCGCTGGCGTGTCGGGCTGCAATTCGTCGCCATCGTCATCATCATGGCCGCGATCTGGGCGATGTCGCGTTAGAGGAAGGCCTCGGGAGGTTTGCATGGTCGTGCTTAATCGCATCTACACCCGCGTCGGCGACGACGGGAAGACGGCGCTCGGCACCGGCGAACGCCGTCCGAAATACGATTTGCGCATTGCCGCCTATGGCTCGGTGGACGAGCTCAATTCGACGCTGGGGCTCGCCCGTCTGCACCGCGCCGAAGCGCCTGAAATCGACGCCATGCTCGGGCGCATCCAGAATGACCTGTTCGACCTCGGCGCCGATCTCTGCACGCCGGACGCCGGCAAGCCGCTCGATTACGAGCCGCTGCGGATCGTGGAGTCGCAGGTGACGCGCCTCGAGCAGGAAATCGACCAGCTCAATGCCGGGCTGAAGCCGCTGCGCTCGTTCGTGCTGCCGGGCGGAACGCCCCTGGCGGCGAATCTTCATCTTGCGCGAACCGTCTGCCGCCGCGCCGAGCGGCTCGTGGTCGAACTCGCCGACAAGCCCGCCGAAGCCGTCTCGCGCGCCTCGATCAAATACTTGAACCGCCTGTCCGACCTGTTGTTCGTGATGAGCCGTTATGCCAACGCGAAAAGCGTCGGCGACGTGCTGTGGACGCCGGGTCAGAACCGCTAGTGGAGTGGATTTGACATTCGCTACCCGTCTAGCAGCGGGCTCACAAGCGAATGTCAAATCCGAAACTCCACTAGCAACTTAAATTTGCTAGTGGTCCTTCGATTCTAATCATTCGCAAAATGGCCTGCCGCAACGGGATGCGAATGTTAGAATCGGACCACTAGCGTGATCCCGAAAAGTGAATGCCGGGTTTCGAAAAGGATCACGCAAATCAGAATGCCAGGAAGGCAGCTCGGGGAGAATCAACGCTAATGTTCATTCCGCTCTCGGATGACAACCCGCTGCGCGTGATCAAGGCCGCCTATGTGACGCGGGCCCTGATCCTCTTCAACGTCCTGGTCTTTGTCCTTTTTCAGTCGGGCCTCGTCGTCGATGGCTTGCGCGCATCGGCGGTCGGTTTCGGAGTGATCCCGGCCGAGCTCTATTACGGCGCCGGTTTGCGCGACCCCTATGAAGTCATCCCTGAGTCTCTGACGGTCGTCACTTACATGTTCCTGCATGGCGGCTGGATGCATCTATTGGGCAACATGCTCTTCCTCTGGGTCTTCGGCGATAACGTCGAGGATGCGACGGGCCATCTGCGGTTCCTCGGTTTCTATCTTGCCTGCGGGATCGCGGCCGGGCTCGCCCATGCGGCCTCCGCTCCGCAGTCCGAAGCGCCACTGCTCGGCGCATCGGGCGCCGTCGCCGGCGTGGTGGCCGCCTATCTGGTGCTGCACCCGAAAGTGAAGCTCTGGGTTTTGGTGCTGGGCCGCATTCCCTTGCGGCTGACCGCGGCCTGGGTGATCGGCGCCTGGGTTGTCTTCCAGCTTGCGCATATCGTCTTGCGCATCGACGACGGAACGGCCTGGTGGGCCCATCTTGGGGGAATCGGCGCCGGCGTGCTGCTGATCCCGTTTCTTCGCCGCAGCGGGGTCGCGCTGTTCGATCGCGGCCTCTCGGCGGGGGCGCTCGCCGTTGACCGCGAAACAGGCCGCCTTTAGGGTGCCGCCGCTTTCGCCGCCGGCAATTCCGCAAGCCCGGCGCGGTCAGGACCACATCCCATGAAGATCATTGTCCCGGTCAAGCGGGTCATCGACTACAACGTGAAAATTCGGGTCAAGCCGGACGGGTCCGGCGTCGAGCTTGCCAACGTCAAGATGTCCATGAACCCCTTCGACGAGATCGCGGTCGAAGAGGCGATCCGGTTGAAGGAGGCCGGCAAGGCGACGGAAATCGTCGCGGTCTCGATCGGCCCCGCGCAAGCTTCGGAAACGATCCGCACAGCCCTGGCCATGGGCGCCGACCGCGGCATCCTGGTCAAGACCGACGCCATCGTGGAGCCGCTCGCCGTCGCCAAAATCCTGAAGGCGGTGATTGCGGAAGAGCAGCCGGGCCTCGTCATCATGGGCAAGCAGGCGATCGACGACGACGCCAATCAGACGGGCCAAATGGTCGCCGCGCTTTTGAACTGGCCGCAAGGGACCTTTGCATCGAAGGTTGCGGTCGAGGGCTCCGACCTCATCGTCACGCGCGAGGTTGACGGCGGCATGCAGACCGTGCGGCTGAAAATGCCGGCGATCGTGACCGCCGATTTGCGGCTGAACGAGCCGCGCTATGCGAGCCTCCCCAACATCATGAAGGCGAAGAAAAAGCCGATCGCGGAAAAGACGCCGCAGGATTACGGCGTCGATGTCGCGCCGCGTCTTGAGGTCTTGAAGACGGCCGACCCCCCCGGCCGCAAGGGCGGCGGCAAGGTGTCCTCGGTCGAGGACCTGGTCGCCAAGCTCAGAAACGAGGCGGGGGTGCTCTGATGACAACGCTGCTCGTGGCCGAACATGATAACAAGACGCTCAAGGACTCGACCAACAAGGCCTTGACCGCCGCAAGGCAGCTCGGCGGCGACGTGCATGTCCTAGTCGCCGGCGAGGGCTGCCGCGCCGTGGCGGAGGCCGCCGCCAAACTCGAGGGCGTGTCGAAAGTGCTGCACGCCGACGGCCCGGCCTATGCTCATGCCCTGGCCGAGCCCGTGGCGGCGCTGATCGTCTCGATTGCGGCGCGCTACGACGCACTCCTCGCCCCCTCGACCAGCGCCGGCAAGAACATCATGCCGCGCGTCGCGGCGCTCTTGGATGTCATGCAGGTCTCCGACATCGTGAAGGTGCTCGCCCCCGACACCTTCGAGCGATTGATTTACGCGGGCAATGCCGTGCAGACCGTGCGCTCGAAGGATCCGAAAAAAGTGATCACCGTGCGCACATCGGCCTTCCAGGCGACTGGAGCAGGCGGCGCCGCCTCCGTCGAAACCGTGCCGTCTGCGCCCGACCCCGCCCTCTCGGCCTTTGTCGGCGAGGAGCTGTCCAAGTCCGACCGGCCGGAATTGACCTCGGCCAAGATCATCATCTCCGGCGGCCGCGCGATGCAAAGCCGGGAAAATTTCGCCAAGTACATCGAGCCGATTGCCGATCGGCTTGGCGCGGCCGTGGGAGCCTCGCGCGCCGCCGTCGATGCCGGTTATGCGCCGAACGATTGGCAGGTGGGCCAGACCGGCAAAGTGGTCGCGCCGGAACTCTACATTGCGGTCGGCATCTCCGGGGCGATCCAGCATCTCGCCGGCATGAAGGACTCCAAGGTGATCGTCGCCATCAACAAGGACGAGGAGGCTCCCATCTTCCAGGTGGCCGATTACGGGCTGGTCGGCGACCTGTTTCAGGTGCTTCCGCAGCTGGCCGAGGAGCTCGGCAAGACCAGCCGGTGACCAGGCGTCGAGAGCATTTCCGGCCAGGTGGGTACCGGCTGGCCGGAAGAAAAAGCGACAAAAGCGATAGTTGCGGAGTCGGATCCGGTTCTATCCGATCGGATCAGGCTCTGGCGATCATGGGCGGATCGTCGTACAACGCGGCGCCACAACGCTGTTGTTCAAGGTGAAGGGGGCTGCCCCCTGGCGCGATCGGACACAAGGGAATGCGGTCTAACATCGAAAAAGTCGGGATCATCGGCGCGGGCCAGATGGGCAACGGGATAGCGCATGTCTGCGCGCTGGCCGGTTATGACGTGTTCCTGAACGACGTCTCGCTCGACCGCATCAAGTCCGGTCTCGCCACCATCAACGGCAACCTGGCGCGCCAGGTCACCAAGAAGCTCATTACCGAAGACGATCGGCAGTCGGCCCTCGGCAGGATTCATCCGGCGGAATGGCTGGATGCGCTGCGCGATTGCGACCTCGTCATCGAATCGGCTTCGGAAAAAGAAGAGCTCAAGCGCAAGATCTTCACCGAGCTCTGCCCCCATCTGAAAGCCGACGCGATCATCGGCAGCAATACCTCGTCGATCTCCATCACGCGTCTGGCCTCGGGGACCGACCGGCCGGAGCGGTTCATCGGCATCCATTTCATGAATCCCGTGCCGCTGATGGACCTGGTCGAACTCATCCGCGGGATCGCCACCGCCGATTCCACGTTCGAGACGACGAAGGCCTTCGTGTCGAAGCTCGGAAAGACCATCGCGGTCGCCGAGGATTTCCCGGCCTTCATCGTCAACCGCATTCTTCTGCCGATGATCAACGAGGCGATCTACACGCTCTACGAGGGCGTCGGCACGGTCGAGGCCATCGACACCGCCATGAAGCTCGGCGCCAACCACCCGATGGGTCCGCTGCAGCTCGCCGACTTCATCGGCCTCGATACCTGCCTCTCGGTCATGCAGGTCCTGCACGAGGGGCTCGCCGATACGAAGTACCGTCCTTGCCCGCTGCTGGTGAAATATGTCGAGGCCGGCTGGCTCGGACGCAAGACTCAGCGCGGCTTCTACGATTACCGCGGCGAGAAGCCGGTTCCGACGCGCTGAGCGTTCCTCACTAACCCTTCGTTAACGGCGTTTGCGTCAGATTGGCCGCGAGGAGATTCGCATGGCCGTCTCGCGCGCGGGCCGTTACACGCTGTCCAACGCCATGCCGTACTGGAAGTACGCGCAAGCCAGGCGTCAGCGCCTGCAGGCGGCCGTGCAGCAATTCCAGCAGGACGCCCAGCTCACCAGTGCGGCGTTCTCGAACGCGGTGTCGGCGCAAATCACCGGCACCGCGGAGCTCGCCGCGCGGGCCTCGGTCAAGCGCATCCAGCAGGAAATCCAGCTGGCGCGGCAAGGCGCGGCCGGCCTGGTGATCTGAGACAGCCATGGACCCCTCCGCCATCGCCGGCGCGCTCCTCGCCGCAAACGCCGGACAGACGCAAATGGCCCTCGCCGCCAAAATGGTGCGCATGAACGCAAGTGCCGACGCGGCGATCGTTCAAGTCATTGAGGCCGCCCAGAACAATCTCGACCGCCTGGCGAACGTGGCCGCCGGCGTCGGCCAGAGTCTCGACGTCAGCGCCTAGCATTTCCCTCCCGGCCAAGTGGATGCCGGTTGGCCGCAAGAAAATCCTATCCGATCGATCAGGCTCTGGTTGTGAGCTTTAGCGCACGCCCGGAGCGGCTTGATCGAGCGCCGCGCGGACGAGGCTGAGCGCATCCTCGCTCGCCCATTCGGCAGGCCCGGCGAGATAGGCGACTTCGCACCCTTTCGGATCGATCAGCAGCGTCGTCGGCATGCCGAAGGCGCGCCCGACGGCCTTCAGGTCCTGGAACACTTTTGCGCTTGGGTCGGCGAAATAGCCGAGCCGATCGATCCCCGCTTCCTTGAGCCAGGCTTTCGGCTTATCCGGATCGCGGGTGTCGATGTTGACGGCCACCACCTCGAATCCCGGCCCGCCGAGCAGGGCCTGCAACTCATCCAGCGCCGGCATCTCCTTGCGGCAGGGGACGCACCAGGTGGCCCACAGGTTGAAGAGCACGGACCGTCCCCGCCACTCGGCCAGCGACCGCTCGGCGCCGGCGCCGTCGCGAAAAGTCAGCGGCGGAACGGCGCGCGGCTCGGTCGCGACTGCGACCGCTGCCACCTCCCCGCGCGCGAGAGGAGCCAGACGCCTGGCGAGATCAACCGCAGGCCGGCACTCCGCCATCGCCGGATTGCGCTTGAAGGTCGCAATCCCGTATACCCCCGCAAGCCCGGCGGCCGCCCCGATGACGACCGCCGCGATCACGATTGTGAACCGGCGGCGCCCGCTTAGGGGCTTGCGGCGGTCGGGTCGGGCGGTCATCGGCGAACCTCGAGAACGGCCATGAGCAACAAGATGTGGGGCGGACGCTTCGCCTCAAGCCCCGACGCGATCATGGAGGAGATCAACGCGTCGATCGGCTTCGACCGCCATCTCTACGCCCAGGATATCGCGGCGTCCAAGGCGCATGCGCAGATGCTGGCCCAAAAGGGCATCATCGCCAAGGACGATGCCGAGAGGATCGCTCACGGTCTAGACACGATCCTGTCAGAAATCGCGGCGGGGACCTTCCCGTTCAAACGCGAGCTGGAGGACATTCACATGAATGTCGAGGCGCGGCTTGCCGAACTGATCGGCCCCTCGGCCGGCCGGCTGCACACGGCGCGCTCGCGCAACGACCAGGTCGCCACCGATTTCAAGCTTTGGGTGCGCGACGCCATAGACGAGCTCGATGAAGCGCTGAAGGGTTATCAGCGGGCTCTCGCCGACCGGGCCTTCGATCACGCGGCGACCGTGATGCCCGGATTCACGCACCTGCAGACGGCCCAGCCGGTCACCTTCGGCCACCACCTTCTCGCCTATGTCGAGATGGCCGCGCGCGACCGCGGCCGGCTTCGCGACGCGCGGGCGCGGCTCAACGAGAGTCCGCTCGGGTCCGGCGCGCTCGCCGGAACCTCTTTTCCGATCGACCGCGAGATGACCGCCCGCGCGCTCGGCTTCGACCGCCCGACGGCGAATTCGCTCGATGCCGTCTCCGACCGCGATTTCGTGCTGGAGGCGCTCTCGGCGGCGTCCATTGCCGCCGTGCATCTGTCGCGTTTCGCCGAAGAGATCGTGATCTGGACCTCTCCGCTCGTCGGCTTCATCAAGCTCTCGGACAAATTCACCACCGGCTCCTCGATGATGCCGCAGAAGCGCAACCCGGACGCGGCCGAGCTCGTGCGCGCCAAGACGGGCCGCATCGTCGGCGCGCTGAACGGATTGCTGATGGTGATGAAGGGGCTGCCGCTCGCCTATCAAAAGGACATGCAGGAGGACAAGGAAGGCGCGATGGACGCGTTCTCCGCGCTCTCGCTTTCAGTGTCGGCGATGACCGGCATGGTTCGCGATATGGAGCCGGACGTGGCCCTGATGAAGAAGGCTGCGGGGCAAGGTTATGCGACGGCGACCGATCTGGCCGATTGGCTGGTGCAGCGCCTTGGCATCCCCTTCCGCGAGGCGCACCATCTTACAGGCAAGATCGTTGCGCGCGCGTCGGAATCCGCTCTGCCGTTGCACCGGCTGCCACTTGCGGCGATGCAGGCGATCGAGCCGGGGATCACCGAGGACGTCTTTGCGGTGCTCTCGGTCGACCGCTCGGTAAAAAGCCGCACCAGTTTGGGCGGAACCGCGCCCGCAAACGTGCGCAAGCAGGCGAAAGCTTGGCTGAAGCGCCTTGAAAAGGGCGGCATGTGAGGCTCGCCGAGGCGGTGCGCCCTCTGCTATGCTGCAATGACGTGAAGGGGAGCGATATCGTGAATATTGGCGCCGGCCGATTGCCTGCGAAGCTTGCCGTGCTCGGCCTCGTGATGGCCGCGCTTTCGCTGTCGGCCTGCGGGCGAAAAGGACCGCTCGATCCGCCGCCGGGCGCCGCGCTCCCCGCGCCCCCTGTGGCCGCGGCGCTGTCAGGAGACGCCGCGACGCCCGCTTCGAAACAACGTAGCGCTCTCGACTGGCTCATCGACTAAGCCGCCGCCATGCACCACTTCGACTATCGCGACGGCGTGATGTGCGCCGAGGCGGTGAATCTCACGGAGCTTGCCGAGCACGTGGGGACGCCGTTCTACTGCTATTCCAGCGCCACTTTGGAGCGGCACTACCAGGTGTTCGCCGGCGCTTTCGCCGACGTGCCCTCGCTTGTCTGCTACGCCCTGAAGGCGAATTCGAATCAGGCCGTGCTGAAGACGCTGGCGCGGCTTGGCGCCGGAGCGGACGTGGTCTCGGGCGGCGAATTGAAGCGGGCGCTTGCCGCCGGGATTGCCCCGGAAAAGATCATGTTCTCCGGCATCGGGAAAACCGCCGACGAACTCGCAGCCGCGATCGATCAAGACATCCTTTGCATCAATGTGGAGTCGGAGCCAGAACTGGAGCTCCTGTCGAAGATCGTCCACGGAAAGCGCAGGACCGCGCGCATCTCCATCCGCGTCAATCCCGACATTGACGCGCGCACGCACGCGAAGATCGCGACCGGCAAGGCGGAGAACAAGTTCGGCATCCCGATCAGCCGCGCGCGCGAGATCTATGCCCACGCCGCCAAGCTCCCCGGCATTCGCGTCGCCGGCGTCGACATGCATATCGGCAGCCAGATCACCGAGCTGCAGCCCTTCGACGAGGCCTTCGCGCTGCTATCCGATTTTGTCCGCACGCTCCGCGCCGACGGCCACACGATCGGGCATGTCGACCTTGGCGGCGGTCTCGGCATCCCCTATCGCGACGAAGAGTCGCCGCCGCATCCGGAGGCCTATGCCAAGATCGTCAAGAATGCCACGCGCGATCTCGGCTGCACGCTCGTCTTCGAGCCGGGCCGGCTGATCGTCGGCAATGCCGGCATCCTGGTGACGCGCGTGCTGTATGTCAAACATGGCGACGGGAAGAATTTCGTCATCGTCGACGCGGCCATGAACGATCTCATTCGCCCGACGCTCTACGATGCCCATCACGAGATTCACCCGGTGCGGAAGCCCAAAGGCGCCTGGAAAATCGTCGCCGACGTGGTCGGTCCGGTCTGCGAATCGGGAGATTTTCTTGCGCGCGACCGCGAACTCGTCGAACCGCAGCCGGGCGATTTGCTCTCCGTGATGTCGGCCGGCGCCTATGGAGCCGTTCAGGCCAGCACGTACAACACCCGACCTCTCATACCCGAGGTGCTGGTGCGCGGCGCGGAATGGGCCGTGGTGCGGCGCCGGTTCGAGGTTGATGAGCTGATCGGCCTCGACGAGCCGGCCCCTTGGCTTTAGACAGCCTTGGCCGGATGACGCTCTGGCAAGATTAACGGTGATTATGTTCTCTGCCGCGGTTCAGGCGTCCACTGTTTTGGTAGAGTTCGAGCTGAGGAATCGCGTACGCCATGAATCTCCTGCGTCTCTATGCCCGTGTCATCGCCCTGCTCGCGCCGAACGCGCGGCTGAGCTGGCTCCTTTTGACTGCGAACGTGGCGCTGGCGGCCGCGCAATTCGCCGAACCGGTCCTGTTCGGCCGCATCATCGACGCCTTGACCGGCGCGCAGACTGCGGGCGCGCAGCCCTCCTGGTCGGATCTCGGGACCTTGCTCGGCGCCTGGGTCGGCTTCGGGATTTTCACCATCATCTGCGGGGTCCTTCTCGCCTTTCACGCCGACCGCCTGGCCCATCAGCGCCGGCATGGCGCGCTGACGCAATATTTCGAGCACGTGCTCCAGCTTCCCCTGTCGTTCCACGGCGGCACCCATTCCGGGCGCCTGATGAAAGTGATGCTCACCGGAACGGACGCGCTCTGGGCGCTCTGGCTCTCGTTTTTCCGCGAGCATTTCGCCGCTTTCGTCTCGCTGCTCGTGCTGCTTCCCCTCTCGTTGTTCCTGAACTGGCGGCTGGCGCTTCCGCTGATCGTCCTGTGCACCTTCTTTACCTGCGTGACGGCGCTGGTGATGCGCAAGACAGAGAAGCTGCAAGGCAGCGTCGAGGGCCACTATACGGCGCTCGCCGAGCGCGCCTCCGACGCGCTGGGCAATATCGCGCTGGTGCAGAGCTTCACGCGCACCGAAGCCGAGGTCAAAGGACTGCGCGACGTCGTCGACAAGCTGCTCACCGCTCAGATCTCGGTTCTGTCCTGGTGGGCGGTGCTGGCGGTCCTGACCCGCGCCTCGACCACGCTCACCGTGCTCGCCATTTTCCTTGTCGGCATCTGGCTGCACATGCAAAGGCTCGCGACCATCGGCGAAATCGTCACCTTCATGAGTTTCGCGACGCTCCTGATCGGACGGCTCGAACAGGTGGTCGGTTTCACCAACCGCATTTTCATGGACGCCCCGCGTCTCAAGGAATTCTTTGAGGTCCTCGATACGATCCCGGCCGTCCGTGACCGCCCCGACGCCATCGATCCGGGCCGGATGCGCGGGTTGATCGAATTCCAGGGGGTTTCGTTTTCATACGACAGCAGGCGCCCGGCGGTAGCCGATCTCACCTTCACGGCGCTGCCCGGCGAGACCATCGCCCTGGTCGGCGCGACCGGGGCGGGCAAATCGACGGCGATCGCCTTGCTGCATCGCGCCTTCGACCCCCAAGCCGGCATCATCAAGGTGGACGGCATGGATGTTCGCGGCGTCAAGCTGGCCGCGCTCCGCCGCAACATCGGCGTCGTCTTCCAGGAAGCGATGCTGTTCAACCGCTCGATCAAGGACAATCTGATCGTCGGCAGGCCGGAGGCGAACGACGAGGAGATCGCGGCGGCGACGGAGCGGGCGCAGGCGCGCGAGTTCATCGAGCGCGATCCGGAAGGTTTCGAAGGCCGCGTGGGCGAGCGGGGACGCATGCTGTCAGGGGGCGAACGCCAGCGATTGTCGATCGCACGCGCCATCCTGAAGGACCCGCCGATTCTCATCCTCGACGAAGCGACGAGCGCGCTCGACGCCACGACCGAGGTCAAGCTCCAGAAGGCGCTCGACGAGGTGATGAAGGGACGCACGACCTTCGTCATCGCCCATCGGCTTGCGACGGTTCGCAACGCCACGCGCATTCTCGTCTTCGAGAAGGGCCGCATCGTCGAGACGGGCACGTTCGACGAGCTCGTCAAGCGCGGCGGACGCTTCGCCGAATTTGCGAGGGCGCAATTCATGACGGGCGAGCCGGCGAGGCCCGTGCGCAAGCCGCGCCCGCGCCAGGCTGCCCAGAGCGCCGAATAGGCCGCAGATCAGCGCAGCCTTTCGAGCACGCTCACATAGTTTGCGACGGCGGCGCCGCCCATGTTGAAGATGCCGCCGATCTCCGCCCGTTTCACCTGGATATCGCCGGCCGTGCCTGTCAGCTGCATCGCGGTCAGCGCATGCATGGAGACGCCGGTGGCGCCGATCGGGTGCCCCTTCGCCTTGAGTCCGCCGGAAGGATTCACCGGGAGCTTGCCGTCCTTCTGCGTCCAGCCCTCCTGGATCGCGCGCGCGCCCTGCCCTTCCGGCACGAGCCCCATGGCCTCGTATTCGATCAGTTCGGCGATCGTGAAGCAGTCATGCGTTTCGACGAAGGAGAGATCGCCGAGTGCGATGCCGGCTTGGGCCAGCGCCTGTCGCCAGGCATGGGCGCAGCCTTCGAACTTGAGGATGTCGCGTTTCGACATCGGCAGAAAATCCTGCACATGCGCGGCCGCTCGAAAGACGACCGCCTTTTTCATCTGCAGCGCCGTCTCGACGTCCGTGAGCACGATGGCCGCCGCTCCGTCGGAGACCAGCGAGCAGTCGGTCCGCTTGAGCGGTCCCGCCACGAACGGATTCTTGTCGCTTTCCATGCGGCAGAAATCGAAGCCGAGATCCTTGCGCATCTGCGCGTAAGGATTGCCGACGCCGTTCTTGTGGTTCTTCGCCGCGATCATCGCCAGCGCATCGGACTGATCGCCGTATTTCTGGAAATAGAGCCCCGCGATCTTGCCGAAGATGCCGGCAAACCCGCCGGCCACGTCCGCTTCCTCCTTGATGTAGGAGGCCTTGAGCAGATTTTTCCCGATCTCCGGTCCCGGCGTGGTCGTCATCTGCTCGACGCCGACGACGAGCACGATGCGGCTCGCGCGCGCTTCGATCGACTTCAGTCCTTGATGCACGGCCGCCGAGCCCGTGGCGCAGGCATTCTCGACGCGCGTCGCGCGCTTGAAGCGCAGATCGGGCGACGCCTGGAGCACCAGCGATGCGGTAAAATCCTGCGCCGAGAAACCGCCATTGAAGTGGCCGAGGACGATCTCGTCCACGTCCTTGGCCTGGACGCCGGCGTCCTCCAGCGCCCCCGTTGCGGCGCGGACAATCAGGCTTTCCACCGATTCGGCGTCGAGTTTACCAAACGGCGTGTGGGACCATCCGATGATGCATGCGGTCATGACGCGATCCTCCGGGCGCTGCCTGTGGACTATCGACGCCGCACCGCTGAGCCTCCAGAAGCCTTGGGCGGCGTTGGCGAATTCTTACACCATTAACCGAACCCGGTAAGCTGTTCCCGCGTTCTTAAGGTTGGGTCAGTTTGTTCAGCTTTGCGTGCCTGACGGTTTCCGCTAGAACCTCTCGAACGCTTTCGTGAGGGCTGTCGCCTCTTTGCGGCCCGCTGACAATTCGGACTCCGAACCGTGCAAATTTGTCGAACGTCCCTGCTGGGCTCCGGTTTCGCGCTCGCTGTTTCGGCGCTCTTGTTCGCCGCGCCGGCGCAATCCGCTCAAGGCTCGACCGGCGCGCTGCTGCTGGTTGAATCCGCAAGCGGCAAGGTGCTGCATGCGGAGAACGCCACCTATCCCTGGTACCCGGCCTCCGTCACCAAGGTGATGACGGCCTATCTCACCTTGCGCGCGGTCAAGGAAGGCCGGCTCAAGCTCGACACGCTGCTCGCGGTGTCGGATACCGCCATGGCGCAGCAGCCCTCGAAAATGGGGTTCAAGACCGGCACGCAGGTCACGGTCGACAATGCGCTGAAGATGCTGATGGTGAAATCGGCCAACGACATGGCCGTGGTGCTGGCCGAAGGCGTGTCCGGTTCGGTCGAAGAATTTGCCAAGGAGATGAACCGCACGTCGGAGCGACTGGGCATGACCCAGTCGCGTTGGACGAATCCGAACGGCCTGCCGGATGAGCAGCAGGTGACATCTGCGCGCGACATGGCGATCCTGGCCCGCGCCGTGCTCAAGGAGTTTCCCGAGCACGAACTGTACTGGCGCATTCCGGCCATCAAGCTCGGACGCAAGCTGATGCGCAATACCAACCGGCTGATCGACCGCTATCCCGGCGCGAACGGCATGAAGACGGGTTTCATCTGCGCATCCGGCTTCAACCTGGTGGGAACGGCGAGCCGGAACGGCAAGCAACTGATCGCCGTGGTGTTTGGGGCGCCGTCCTCGCCGGTGCGGGCCGAGCGCGCGGCGAACCTGTTCGAGAAGGGATTCAACCCCGGTCTCATGGCGATCCTGTCGCCATCGCTTGGCTCCGTGGACTCGTTGAATCCTGTCTCGGCAACCCCGCCGGATTTGCGCGAGGACATGTGCGGCAAGCATCGCAAGCGGCCGGCCTCCGAGAGCAGCGATGAAGAGGAATCCGCAGCCGCCCGCGTGCCGGAGACCGGAACGGCGCTGGCGACGCTGGCACCGCTGTTTCAGGGCAAGAACAAGCCTGTCGACACTTTGCTCGGCCCGCTCACGCCCTCGATGGCGCCGGTCGTGGTTCATACCGGACCTGCGAAGAAGCTGAATGAGGCGGCAAGATCAGCCCAGACATCCTCGCAAGCAAAGACGCCGAACGGCGCCAAGACGATCGCTCCGGTGAAAGCAAAGCCGAAGGCCGCAGGCAAGCAAAGCAAGGATCGGTCGCCGAAATCGCCCGGAGCCACCGGCGCGAACGCGTCGGCAGCCAAACAAGTGCCGCATTCCTCGACGAAGCAGGCGGCGTCCGCAACCGGCGCGACAAGACAGAAGTAGACAGCCGAATCCGCCGCAGACCACGAAAGTGGGCAGCGCGCGCAACGTCTTGACTCTTGTCAAGCGATCGATTGTGCATTGCGGTATGCTGTTGCGAGGGACCGGAATCGCGACATGGGAGCCGAACGCATGACCAGAACAACCCGCTCCGTGGCCTGGACGCTCGGTGCCACGATGATCGCGGCGCTTGCCGGGACGATGATCCCGGCCGTGCCGAGCCTCATGTCTGGAACCGACGCCTTCGCGCAGGAAACCAAGAGGTCGAAAGCCGGCAAGCAATCGAAACAGGCGAAACAGCAAGAGGCCTGGCCGATCGGCGACGACATCGACGACCCCGCCGCCTGGGGCAAGGTCTTCCCGCTGCATTACGAGCTCTACAAGATGACGGCGGAGATGGGGCGCACGAAATACGGCGGCAGCGAAGCCGAGCCGCGCACACCGACCGATAAGGATCCCCGCACGACGGTCGCGAAATCGAAGGTCGACGTGGATCACGGCCTGCGCACGATGTGGCAAGGCTACGCCTTCGCCGCGGATTTCCGCGAAGAGCGCGGCCACGCCTACATGCTGGAGGATCAGAAATACACCAAGCGCCAGGTGGTCGTGAATCAGCCCGGCGCCTGCCTGAACTGTCATGCCTCCACCTACCTCGCCAACAAGAAGGCGGGCGACGGCGACATCACGAAAGGCTTCGAGAAGATCAACGCGATGCCGTTCAGCGAAGCGGTGAAGCTCGTCGAGCATCCCGTGACCTGCATCGATTGCCACGATCCGAACACGCTCGCGCTCCGCATCACGCGGCCGGCCTTCATCGAGGGCATCCGCGACTACAAGGCCTCGCAGGGAATCCAGAACTATGACGTGAATGCGCAGGCGACGCAGGCCGAGATGCGCGCCTATGTGTGCGGCCAGTGCCATGTGGAGTACTACTTCAAGGGCAACGAGCGGCGGCTCGTGTTCCCCTGGGCCAAGGGGATCAAGGTCGAGCAGATCCAGGCCTATTACGACGAGATCAAGTTCCGCGACTGGACCCACAAGGAGACCGGGGCGCCGGCGCTGAAGGCGCAGCATCCCGAGTTCGAGCTGTGGAGCCAGGGCATCCACGCCCGCGCGGGCGTGACTTGCGCCGACTGCCACATGCCGAAGATGATGTTCAAGGGCGCGAACCTGAGCGACCACTGGGTGCGCAGTCCGCTGCTCAACATCAAGAACGCCTGCCTCGGCTGCCACCAAAAGCACGACACGAACGTGACCGAGCGCGAGCTCAAGGAGCGCGTGGAGCAGATCCAGGACCGCCACTTCAAGCTGCGCGAAGACGCGATGGAAGCCCTCATGGGCTTGATCGAGGACCTCAAGTCGGCGAAGGCGGCGGGGCGGAGCGACGCCGAGCTCAGCAGCGCGCGTTATCTCCAACGCCGGGCGCAGTTCTATCTCGACTTCGTGGAGGCGGAGAACTCGACCGGCTTCCATGCCCCGCAGGAGGCGGCGCGAATCCTCGGCGAATCGCTCAATTACGCGCGGCAGGGCCAGATCGCCGTGCGCGATCCGAACTTCAAGCCGACCGTTGCGATTGTCGACATGCCGCCGCCGGCGACTCCGGCTGCGGCGCCTGCACCGACAGCGCCGCCGGCCCCGGTTGCGCCACAGGGCGCGCCAAAGTAAATCCACGGGGCCAAGGGCGGGCCTCGGAGCCCGCCCTTGTCATCCGGGATTGTGACGGTGCTCGAGCCGATACCGCTGACCATTCTCACCGGCTTTCTCGGCGCCGGCAAAACCACCCTGCTCAATCGGCTGCTGCGCGATCCCACGCTCGCCGACACGGCCGTCCTCATCAACGAATTCGGGGAAATCGGGATCGACCACCTGCTGGTTCAGCGCGTGGAGGGAAACACCATCCTGCTCTCCACGGGTTGCGTGTGCTGCACCATCCGCGGCGATCTCGTCAGCGCGCTCGAGAACCTGACGCGCGATCTCGACAACGGCCGCGCGTCATATCGCCGCGTGATGATTGAGACGACCGGCCTCGCCGACCCGGCGCCCGTTCTCCAGACCATCATGGCGCATCCCTATTTGGTGATGCGCTACCGCCTGGACGGTCTCGTCACGCTGGTCGATGCGGTGAACGGGCTCGGCACGCTCGCGTCGCATCCGGAGTCGGTCAAGCAGGTGGCGGTCGCCGATCGCATCGTCCTCACGAAGGCCGATCTCGTGAACAGTCCCGAACGCAATACCGCGCTGGAGCGGCTGCGCGCCCGCTTGCGAACGCTCAATCCCGGCGCCGCAGTGCTTGACGCCGCGCGCGGGGAAGCCTCCGCCGCCAATATTCTGAACTGCGGTCTCTACGACCCGACGACAAAGCATCCCGACGTCAGGCGCTGGCTCGCCGAGGCCCACGCGGACGGCCATGATCATGCGCATGATCATCATCACCACCACGCCGCTCACGACCCGCATGAGCGCGTCCGCTCGTTTTCGTTTTCGACCGACCGCGCCATCCCTGCGGCGTCCTTCGATCTCTTCCTCGACCTCTTGCGCGGGATGCATGGCCCGCGTCTTCTCCGCGTGAAGGGGATCGTCAAGCTCGCCGAAACGCCCGACCGGCCCGTCGTCGTTCACGGCGTGCAGCACGTGTTCCACCCCCCGGCCGCGCTTTCCGCCTGGCCGGACGCCGACCGGCGCACGCGCTTTGTGGTCATCACCATCGACATGGAGCCCGCCGGCATCGAGGCTTTATTCCAGGCCTTCGTGGGCGCGGTCGCGCCGGACCGTCCGGATGCGGCAGCCCTTGCCGATAACCCGCTGGTCCCCTTCGGCGGCGCGGATCGCTAGAGCATTGTCCGGCGAAGTGGGAACCGGTTCGCCGTAGAAAATGCAATGAAACAAATAGTTTCCAGAGCGGTGCCGATTCCATCAAAGCGGAAACCGCTCTGGGGTCCCGCTTCCGAAGGTCGCATCATTGTGCGGCACCCTCGTTTGTGAACTTCGGAATCCCCTCTTGTATCGGACGCCGAGGTCGCCGATCCTAGGTCGTTCCGCGAGCGACAGAATCGCGGGCCAAGACGGCCGCAATGGCCGCTTTTCCGGGGGAAACGATGGCTTTGCTCGAGCGCCTGAAAGGCGATGTGACCTTCCTCAAAGGCGCGCTCCGCGCGCTGAAGATGACGACTCCGATCGCCAAGAATCCGACGCGCGTATTCCCGGGCGTCGTCGAAGACCTGGCCGAGAAGTTCGGCGACGCGCCGGCCCTTCTCTCCGATCATGAACGGCTCAGCTATCGCGAGCTGAACGCCCGCGCGAATCGCTACGCGCGCTGGGCGCTCGAGTCCCACGTCAACAAGGGCGACACGGTCTGCCTTCTGATGCCGAACCGGCCGGAATACATGGCGATCTGGCTCGGCGTGACGCGCGTGGGCGGGGTGGTGTCGATGCTCAACACGCATCTCATCGGCCCGTCTCTTGCCCATTGCATCAACATCGTCACGCCGAAGCACATCATCGTCGCCGCCGAGCTCCTCGACAATTTTGCCACGGCGCGCTCCCACCTCCAGATGAGCGCAAAGATCTGGGTGCACGGCCGCTCGTCCGAATTCCCCAGCATCGACCGCGAGATCGAATCCATCCCGGCCGAGACGCTTGCACATGCCGCGCGGCGGCCGCTGACGATCGAGGACCGGGCGCTCTACATCTACACCTCCGGCACCACGGGCTTGCCGAAGGCTGCGAACATCAACCACTACCGGCTGATGCTGGCGAGCCACGGCTTCGCCGGGGCGATGGACACGCAGCCGACCGACCGGATGTACGACTGTCTGCCGATGTTTCACACGGTCGGCGGCGTCGTCGCCACCGGCGCGCTGCTCGTGCGCGGCGGCTCCGTGGTCATTCGCGACCGCTTCTCGGCACGCGAATTCTGGGACGATATCGTGCGCTGGGACTGCACGCTGTTCCAATATATCGGCGAGCTGTGCCGCTATCTCGTGAACTCTCCGACCCACCCGAAGGAAACGCAGCACAAGATCCGGCTCTGCTGCGGAAACGGTCTGCGCCCGGACATCTGGACGGATTTCAAGAACCGCTTCCGCATCCCGCAGATCCTCGAGTTCTATGCGGCGACTGAAGGCAATGTCTCGATGTTCAATTTCGAGGGAAAGCCCGGCGCCGTGGGACGCATTCCCTGGTTTGTGTCGCACCGCTTCCCGACCGAGGTCGTCAAGTTCGACATCGACAAGGAGCAGCCGATCCGCAATGCCGAGGGCTTCTGCATCAAGTGCGCGCCGAACGAGGTCGGCGAGGTGATCGGCAAGATCCTCAACGATCCCTCGAAGCCCGCGAATCGGTTCGAGGGCTATGCCAGCGCGGAGGAGACAAGCCGGAAAATCCTGCACCACGTTTTCGAGAAGGGCGACGCCTGGTTCCGCACCGGCGACCTGATGAAGAAGGACGAGAACGGATATTTCTATTTCATCGACCGGATCGGCGACACCTTCCGCTGGAAGGGCGAAAACGTCGCGACCTCGGAAGTCGCGGAGGCGATCTCGGTCTTCCCCGGCATCGAGGAGGTGAACGTCTATGGCGTGCACGTTCCTGGCTATGACGGCCGCGCCGGCATGGCCGCCGTCCGCGCCGACAGCGAGATCGACCTCGACGCCTTCCGCGCCCATATCGGCAAGATGCTGCCCGAATACGCGCGCCCGATCTTCCTGCGCGTGCGCAGCGAGATCGAGGTGACGGCGACCTTCAAGCACAAGAAGATCGATCTGGTGAAGCAGGGCTTCAACCCGAGCGTCACCAAGGACCGCATCTTCTACAACGATCCCTCGAAAAAGGCCTTCGTTGCGCTCGATCAGGCGCTGCACGACCGCATCATGCGGGGCGAGGTGCGGCTGTGAGGCGGGAGATCGGCGGGCCTTCTCCTTGACGTCGCGGAGCCTCGATCTTTCAGCAAGGCCGCTGGGGCGGGAGAGTCTATCGCTCCCCTGCCCGCGGCCGGCGTGATGTGTGCCGGATGTGCGCGATCTCAACGAGATCACCGCGCACTCGGTAGAAAATTTTGTACGGATAACGGATCACGAACTTCACCCGAATGTCGGGATCATCCGTTTTATATCCGCTATAGGGCTGCTCTCGCAGTGACATCACCGCATTGTGGATGCTCGCCATCACATTGCGCGCACCGCTCGGCGAGCGTTCCCGCAGATATTCAAAGATTCTTTCACGATCCGCGAACGCGTCCGGGGTGTACCGAACCCTCATAGGCCGTGGCGTTTGTCCGCTTCCGCCACGACTTCATCGGCTACGAATTCTCCCCGATCAGCTTGCGCCAATCCTCTGCGCACGGCGGCGCGCTCCTCATCGCTCATGATGTATACGCCGGTGCGTCGCGCTTGTATCTCGCGCGCGTACTCCGCCAACTCCTCCTGATCCTGTTGCGGCCAGGTTTCGGCTTGCTCGATGACGTCCTTGAGAACCTTTGCGACCATGTATTCTATATATCACATCGTCTCGTGTGCCGCACGACCGCCGACTCGTGTGCGGGCACGGCCTCTTGGAGCGCGGCGTTAAATGCCCTAAATGCGGTCGGCAGGGTTCCAGGGCGACATGCACAGTTCCCCAACATATGAAGGCTCAGCGGGCGGCGAAAGGCGGCTATCCTGAGGCTGGAGCAAAAGGCGCCGGAGCTAAGTAATTGAAATATCTCAGCGGTCCCGTAGCTCAGCCGGACAGAGCAGCGGTTTCCTAAACCGAAGGTCGGAAGTTCGAGTCTTCCCGGGACCGCCACTTCAACAGGACAAACCCAATCTCGTGACCACCCGCAGCTTCGACGTCGCCGTCATCGGAGGCGGGCACAACGGCCTCGTCTGCGCCGCCTATCTGGCGCGCGCGGGGCTCAAGGTGATCGTGCTGGAGAAGGAGCCCGTGGTCGGCGGCGCGGCGATCACGGAGGAGTTCGCGCCCGGATTTCGCAACTCGACCGCCTCCTACACGGTGAGCCTGCTCGATCCGAAGATCATCGCGGACTTGGCGCTGCACGGCCACGGGCTTCGGATCGTCGAGCGCCGCGCGGCGAATTTCCTGCCCGTCGACGCCGAGCGCGATCTCCTCATGCCCTACGGGCTCGCGAACCGCCAGCGCGCCATCGCGCCGTTTTCGCGCAAGGACGCCGAGCGGCTGCCCGACTATGACCGCATGCTCGAGCGCGCGGCGTCGATCCTGATCGACCTGATGCGCGAGACGCCGCCCAACGCCGGCGGCGGTCTCCTCGAGCTTGTCAGGATGGCCCGGCCCGGCCGGCGCGTGCTGGGCATGACGCTCGCGGAAAAAAGATTCCTGGCCGACCTGTTCACCTCCAGCGCGGCGGATTTCCTCTCCCGCTGGTTCGAGAGCGAGATCGTCAAGGCCGCCTTCGCCTTCGACGGGATCGTCGGCGCCTATGCGAGCCCCTACACGCCCGGCACGGCCTACGTGCTGCTGCACCACTGCTTCGGCGAGGTGAACGGCAAGAAAGGCGTGTGGGGTCACGCCATCGGCGGCATGGGCGCGATCACGCAGGCGATGGCCAGGGCGGCGCAGGCGCATGGCGCGGCCATCGAGACGAACAGGACAGTCGCGCGTGTCGAGGCGCAGCAAGGCCGCGCCAAAGGCGTCGTGCTCGATTCCGGCGAGCGCATCGAAGCGCGCGCGGTTGCGGCAAACATTCCGCCGAAACTTCTCTTCCGCGATCTCGTCGAGGCGGGCGCGATCAGCGCGGAGATGCATGCGCGGATGACCGGGCTCAAATCCGGATCCGGCACGTTCCGGATGAACGTCGCGATGTCGGAACTGCCGAGCTTCCGCTCGCGTCCGGGAACATCGGTCGCCGACCACCACGTGTCCGGCATCATCATCGGGCCGAGCATCGATTACCTGGAGCGCGCCTATCTCGATGCGCGCCTGCACGGCTGGTCGAAGAAGCCGGTGGTCGAAATGGTGATCTCCTCGACCATGGACGACACGCTCGCGCCCCCCGGCAAGCATGTCGCGAGCCTGTTCTGCCAGCATGTCGCGCCGCGGCTTCCCGACGGCCGCTCGTGGGATGAGGCGAAGGACGCTTTCGCCGAGGTGGTGATCGACACCGTCAACGAGCATGCGCCGAACTTCCGCACGAGCATTGTCGGACGGCAGATCTTGTCTCCGCTGGATTTCGAACGCCGCTTCGGGATGATCGACGGCGACATCTTCCACGGCCAGCTCTCGCTCGACCAGCTCTTCAGCCTGCGTCCGGCGCTCGGGCACGCCGACTATCGCATGCCGCTGAAGGGCCTGTATCTGTGCGGCTCCGGCGCGCATCCGGGCGGCGGGGTAACCGGCTTGCCGGGCCACAACGCCGCGCGGGAGATCGTCAAGGATCTTCGCTCTCCCCTCGCGCGGCTTCGCGGCCGAGCGCCGGCCCGCAAGTAGTTTCTTGACCTTCGGCGCATGGTCTTGCGGCGAGCCGGTAGCCGCTTCGCCGGACCATGCTGGCGCCTTGTCCTTGACACCTTTTTGCAGTCGGTGGACCAGTGGCGAAGGAGAGGGGAATGGCGCGCCGATTCGAACGAATCCGGGGCCTTTGCGGCTTGGCGGCGGTGGCCGCCTGCGCGCTGTTTTTTGCCGCCGGCGCGGCCGCGCAGCAAGCGCCACAGCCGGCCCCCTCCGCCGTGCTGGAGCCGTTCAAGCTTGCCCTGGACCAGATCGAAGCCGCGCTAGGCCGCGACGGTCTCGGCAACGATACGCTCGTCGAGCTCCGCGCCCGCGTGACACCGGTCCGCGAGAACCTGCGGACCAAGGCCGACGAGTTCGGCCCGAAACTGTCCGAAATCGAAACCCGGCTGAAGCAGCTCGGCGCACCGCCGGAGGAAGGCGCTCCGCCCGAAGATGCCGCGATCGCCAGCGAACGCACGGAACTCAATCGTATCTTCAGCGAGCATGACGGCGCGCTGAAACAGGCCCGGCTGCTCGTGTTGCGCGCCGACCAGATCGCCGACCGCATCATCGAGCGGCGCCGGGCGATTTTCGCGCGCGAGCTTTTCCATCGCTCCTACAGCGCCGCCAATCCCTCGTTCTGGATCCAGGTCGCCGAAGCGCTGCCGCGCGAGGTGCGCGGCGTCGCCTTCCTGCTGCAATCGTGGCGCGGCTATGCGCTCGAGCAGGGCGGAGTTGCGAGCCTGGTCGGCGCCGCGCTGACGCTTGCCGCCGCCGTCGCCGGACTCTGGTTCGCGGCGGCGTGGTTTCGACGGCGCGATCTGCAGGCGATGCTGCATGACGGCCGGTTCGGCAAATCGATCGCCGCCTTGATCGTGCTTGCGCGCGCGAGCGCGCTGATGCCGCTCACCGTGCTCGCGGCTCTGTGGGTGCTCGACGCATTCCGTCTGATGCCCGAGCGGATCATGGAGCTGGGAACCGGGCTCGCGGTTGCGGTTGCCGTCGCCAGTCTCGGACGCGGCGTCGGGTTGGCGCTGTTTGCGCCCGACGAGCGCGGGCGGCGTCTGTTCGTCATCGAAGACGATGCCGCGAAGGCCCTGCACCGTCATCTCACCTGGGGCATGCGCGTTTTCGGCGCGGCGATCTTCCTCAACATTCTCCATAAATCGTTGGTCGCACCGGTTGCGCTGACGGTTGCGACAAGCGTTCTTCTGGCGCTCGCGACCTTCGGCATCCTCGTTCACGGGCTTGCAAGAATAGGCGACAGGCGGGCCAGCCTGGACGGTCCGTCGCGCCTCCAATGGCTGCGGATCGCAGGCTGGGCCGTGGCGGTCGCGATCCTTGTCATGGTGGTGTCCGGCTATGTGGGACTTGCCGCCTTCGTGGCCGGCCGGCTCCTGACCGTACTGACGATCTTCGGCGCGGTGTATCTTTTGCTGGCGTTTATCGACAGCGCCTTCACCGAGGCGCTCGCGGGAGACACCAAGAACGGGCGCGCCCTGGCCGGCGCTCTGGGCCTGCGGCCGCGCAGCGTCGAAATCTTCGGCATGCTCGTCTCGGGTGCCCTGCGGATCGCACTGGTGCTGGTCGCGATCTTTGTCGTCATCGGCCCGTGGGGAATTTTCGCCGCCGATTTCTTCGGCGCGATCGAGGGCGCCGTTTTCGGCTTCAAGGTCGGGGAGATCACGTTTTCGCTCAGCGCCATTCTGGGCGCAATTGCCGTCCTGTTTGTCGGGCTGGCGCTGACACGCGCGCTGCAGCGCTGGCTGCAGCTGCGTTTTCTGCCGCGCACCGGCGTCGAGCCGAGCCTGCAGCTCTCCATTTCCACCATCATCGGCTATGTCGGCGTCATCGCCGCGGTCGCGCTCGCGATGTCGGAGCTCGGCATCGATCTGCAGAAGATCGCGCTGGTCGCCGGCGCGCTTTCGGTGGGGATCGGCTTCGGTCTGCAATCGATCGTGTCCAACTTCGTCTCCGGCTTGATCCTGCTGGCTGAGCGCCCGATCCGGGTCGGCGATTCGATCGTCGTCAAAGGCGAAGAGGGTTATGTGCGGCGGATCAGCGTGCGCGCGACCGAGATCGAGACGTTCGAGCGCGCCAGCGTGATCGTGCCGAACTCCGAGCTGATCACCGGCGTCGTCAAGAACTGGACGCACGCCAACACCACCGGCCGCATCATCGTGAAGATCGGCGTGTCCTACGATGCGGACGCGGAAAAGGTGCGCGATATTCTGACCGAGGCCGCCGCCGATCACCCGCAGGTGCTGCGGACGCCGCCGCCGCGCGTGTTTCTGATGGCCTTCGGCGAGAGCGCGCTGGAGTTCGAGCTTCGCTGCGTGGTGGCGAATGTCGACTACGCGCTGTCGGTGAAGAGCGACCTGCACTTCGCGATCTTGCAGCAGTTCCGCGCCTCCGGTATTGAAATCCCTTATCCCCAGCGCGAAGTCCGCGTGCGCCCGGAAGGCCGCCCCTCGGCGACCCTCCTCTCCATCAACGCCGCACGCACGTCGGAAGGCTGACCCGTCCCCGCCCAAGGCTGAATCATGACACTCGATTCTTCCGCCATGTCGCGAACCCGCATCGCGCTCCTGTGCGCCCTGTGCCTGCCGCTCGCCGCCTGTCTGGCGACTGCGGAGCCCGAGCAGGCTGCGACGCCGACTTTCTACGACGACCTCTCGTCGGCCGGCCGGCAGCTCGACGCATCCGCTGCGCGGTCGATGGTTTCGGGTTATCGGCGCAACAACGGCTTGAACGCGGTCACGACCCATCCCGTTCTGATGCGCCTGTGCCAGGAGCAAGCGGCCAGCATGGCGCAGCGGGATCGGCTCGACCACAGCGCCAAGAGCGCATTCCAGGATCGCATGGCGCGCTCGGGCTACAACCCGCAGCTTGCCGTCGAAAACATCGGCGCCGGCTACCACACGCTCGCCGAGGCGTTTTCCGGCTGGCGGGATTCGCCCTCGCATCGCGCCAATATGCTGAAAGCGGGCGCGGTGCACATGGGCGTTGCGGCGGCCCGGGCGCCAAACTCGAAATACAAGGTCTACTGGTGTCTCATCCTCGCCGCGCCGGCGGAGAGACGACGTTAAGGCCGAGGCTGGACGGCCTTGCGTCACCGAACTAGGGTGCCGCGTCTTCACCGGCGCCCTTGATGCTTCCTTATATCCGCAACTACGACGCGCTTTACGAACAGTTCCGCTGGGACATCCCGGCGCAATACAATATCGGTGTCGATGTGTGCGACCGCTGGGCCGACCGCGAGCCCGACCGCATCGCAATCATCGACGCGCAGGCCGACGGCGCCACGAAGTATTTGAGCTTCGGCTGGCTGCGGGAGACGTCGAACCGGCTTGCGAACGTGCTGCGCGCGCACGGGATTGCTCGCGGGGATGTGGTGGCGATCTTCATGCCGCAAGCCCCGCAAGTCGCGGCCGCTCACGTGGCGATCTACAAGCTCGGCGCCGTCGCGCTGCCCATGGCCACGCTGTTCGGCGTCGATGCGATCGCCTATCGGCTGCAGAACTCCGGTGCGAAAGCGGTCATCGCCAATGCCGCCGGAGCGGAGAAGATCGCAGGGATACGCGCGAGCGTTCCGCAACTATCATTGGTCCTTTCCGTCGACGGCATGGCGGACGGCGCGCTCGATTTCGAAGCCCAGATGGCGCGCGCATCGAGTGCGTTCACGCCGGTCGTCACCGCGCCCGACGATCCGGCCATGATGATCTATACGTCCGGCACCACCGGACAGCCCAAGGGCGCGTTGCATGGGCATCGGGTCGTGCTCGGACACTTGCCGGGCGTCGAGCTGCCGCATGATTTCTTTCCGCAGCCCGGCGACCGGTTCTGGACTCCGGCCGACTGGGCCTGGGCGGGCGGCCTTCTCGACTGCCTCCTGCCGAGCCTGCACCACGGCGTGGCGGTGATCGCGCGCAAGTTCGACAAGTTCGAGCCCGAGGAAGCCTACGCTTTGATGGCCAAGACGGGCGTTCGCAACGCGTTCATTCCGCCGACGGCGCTTCGCATGCTGCGCTCCGCGCCCAGTCCGAAGGGGCGCTTCGACGTGAACTTGCGGACGCTCGGCTCGGGCGGAGAATCGCTTGGGGCCGAGACTTTCGAATGGGGTCAATCGGCGCTCGGGCTCGACATCAACGAATTCTATGGTCAGACCGAGTGCAATCTCGTGCTCGGCTCCTGCGCCATGCTGGGCGTCTCGCGTCCCGGTGCGATCGGCAAGTCGATCCCGGGACACGCGGTCGCCGTGATCCGCGCCAATGGCGATCGTGCGCCGCCGGGCGAACTCGGCCAGATCGCCGTTCGGCGTCCGGACCCGGTGATGTTCCTCGAATACTGGAAGCGTCCGGAAGCGACGCGGGACAAGTTCGTCGGCAACTGGATGACCACGGGCGACCAGGGGATCCTCGACGAGGACGGCTATGTCCATTTCGTCGGACGGGACGATGACGTCATCACCTCCTCCGGCTATCGGATCGGGCCTGGCGAAATCGAGGATTGCCTGATCAGCCATCCCGCCGTCGGCCTTGCGGCCGTGGTGGGCAAGCCGGACCCGGTGCGGACCGAAATCGTCAAGGCCTTCGTCGTGCTCAAGCAGGGCTTCCAGCCGACGGAATCGCTTGCGTCGCAAATCCAGGATCATGTGCGCACGCGCCTTGCCGCCCACGAATACCCGCGCGAGGTCGCCTTCATGGAGTCCCTGCCGATGACGACCACCGGCAAGGTGATTCGCCGCCTCTTGCGCGAGAAGGCGTGAGGCGCGCGATCAACCGCGCAGGGTGTCGCGGACGGAGCGCGCCAGAGACGTGGCCCTGCGGCGCGCACTGTCGAGAGCCGTCACCACGGGGAACGGAATGGCCGTCTTCCCCGCCGCGATCAGCCGGTCGCTGAGCGCAAGGCGTTCGCGCCAGAGGCGATTGATCATGGGATGGTCCGCGGTCGCGCACGAATCGACACGATGGACGCCGGGCTCGGCCAGGAGCGCGTCCGTCAGATCGCAGGCAAGCTGCACGCCGGGCGAATGGCGCGCGAAGTCTTCGTCATAGGCGATCTTCCAAAACCACGCCGCCTCGCCGGAGCGCAACGTGATCGCCGCGGCCAGCGTCCGATCGTCGAGCACGAGCCGATCGATGCGCGCCTGCGACCGTGCGAAGAGATCAGTCACGGCGCGCCGCATGAATGTCGCGACCGTCGGCTGCAGCGCTGCCGCCATTCCGGCGCGGCCTTTCCAGCCTTTTCCCTCGAGCGTGAGAAACGCATCGAGCGCTTCGGCGACGCAGGGCCGCTCCCGGCATGTCAGGAGACGCAGCGCTCCCTGCTCGGCGAGCCGGCGGCGCTGACGGCGCAGCTCCTTGCGTTTTCCTCCGCCGATCGTTCTGTTGAGATAGTCGGCGCGGTTACGAGCCGGCTGCAAGAGCGCGCGCTCGTGCGAACCGAAGCGGGCCTCGGCAAAGTTCGTGCGCGCGAGCGCGGCCGCAAGAGCCGCGGCAACCGGCCCGGTCTCCGGCAGAAGCGGCAGCAGCACGAATTGTCCAGCCATGTGCTCCAGCATCGCTTGCAGCACGGCGTCCGCGCGATCCCGATCGACGAGTGGCGTACCCAGCGGGGCAAAGGGATGCGTCCATCCGACGTGAACGGGCAGCGGCAATCCGTAGCGCCAGCGCGCGCTGCGAAGAGGCAAGAACCCGAGCATGTCTTGCCGCCCGTCGCCGGACCATGCCGTGAGCGCGCGAACTCCGTCGCCAAAAAGGGGCGCCGCCGCGAGCGCAAAGGACGGCTCATAGAAGACGTTCGCTTCCAGCGCCCGTTGCGCCAGCCCCTGCCACGCGGGAACCTGCAGGGCCAGCGAGGACCACGACAATTCGCGAATGTCGATCCTCGCCGCGGTTCCCGCCGCGCGGACGTCACGCCCGTGCGATCGAAGGTCGGGCTTGCGGTGGTCCAGCACACTCATCGGTTTGCAACGGGCCTGTCTGCTGCCGGATTCCAGATGAAGACATGGAGTCCGAGACGCCGCTTCGTGACCAGGAACAGCAGCATCGACTCGAACAAGAGGGCCAAGGTGGTGGACACTGCCGCCCCGACCATCCCGTAAGGCGGGACGAGCGCAAGACACGCCACGAGATTGAACAGGAATGCCGCGCCATAGATGAAGCCGCAGCTCGTCTGCTCGCCGAGCATATTGAGAAGCCGTTCCGCCGGCCCGACGGCGGCCCGCGCCAGAAGCCCGGCAGCAAGGATGAACATCACCGGATAGGCATCCACGAAGCCGGGGCCGAACAGCCACAGGAACGGCCAGCCAAGCGCCAGGATGAGGACGGCCGCCGCGAGCGACGGCCAGAACGTCAGCGCGATCGCATTGGACAAGAACTGCCGCAATCGCGCGGCGTCGCCGGAAATGTGCAGCTCGGCGAACTTGTGCGCCGTGGCGGCGCCTACCGAAAAGTAGATGAAGGCGACAAGGGCCAGCGTCTTCGCCGCCGCGTAGTAGTGCGCGACTTCGGTCGGCGGGCGGAATTGCTGCAGGACGATGATGTCCGTGCTGGTGAGGAGGAGATAGAAGCCGGTGACGACGAGAATCGGAAACGACGTCCGAATCCAGGATCCGGCGCCATGTTCGGTCGGCCCGGCTTCGACTTTCGCCGCCAATCGCCTGTTGAGAACCAGGGTTTGGCCGGCGGCTGTGAGAAACGTCGCAAACCCGGCGGCGGAGATGGCGGCCACGGCGTTGCTTTCAAACCCCGCAAAGTGCGCGCCGGCGAGGATCATCAGCAGAAGAAGCGGCCGCACGATGAAGGGCGGGATCAGCCCGAGATTCATCCAGCCAAAGGAGCGCGCGATGCCATCTTGCACCTCCGTCAGTGCATAGAACGGAAGCGAAATGCAAGCGAGGTAGAGCGGGATCACTTCGTAGCGATCGAGCCAGGGGGCGCTCAGCCAGACGACGAGAACGCTGACCGCGGCCGTCGCCGTGCTGACCCCAAGCGCGAGCCATCGGCTGCCGATGAGAAAACCGCGAAGTCGCGCGCTTTGCCCCGAATATTGCGGGATCAAGCGCTGCGCCGCCGTCGCAAGCCCCAGATCGGCGATGCCGCCGATCACCAGAACCCAGGTCCAGACATAGACGTAGATGCCGAATTCGAAGCTGCCCATCCAGCGTGCGAGCAGAACTTGCGAAAGATAGGCAATGGCGGCGCTGACGATGCGGATCGCAAAGGCGTTTCCCGCCATTCGCTGCGCGGCGGAGTGGTCGCTTTGGCTGGACAGCCAAGCGAGAAGCCAGGCCCAGGCCGTCTTGAACGACCGACCCGAGCCGGCTGCCGGCTGCGATGGGAATACCGACACAGAACCTCCGTGCGCGCCTGCTTCTGGCCACGGAGCGATAGCATCGGGAGCGTTAAGGACGCGTTAGGGTTTGGGCAAAGCCCGGCGGCAAGTTGTTCTGCAAAGCAAGCGCCCGCAGGGGCGCTTGCGTTCAGTCCATTGTCCGGCTCAAGCGGCGCGATTGCCCGCGCATCTCCTCGCCTTGTTGCTCCAGGCGTTCCGTCATTTTACGCCTCGCCTCGTCGGTCACGCGCAGCGATGTCTCTGCGATCCGGCGGCTGCTCTGGAGCAGCCCCTCGAAATTCCCGCGCAACAACTCGCTTTGCGCAGCCACAAAATCCTGCGGCGTCCGGCAGCTCAGAAGGGCATTCATCTGCTTGAGGTTCTGCTCCATCTGCGCGCGGGTGAATTCCAGCCACTCCCGCGAGATGCTCTGCAACCCTTGCGCCATCGCTGCGCTCGACTGGGCGATCGCCTCAAGATTGCGCGAGGACTGCTCGGCTGTTCCGTTGCTCTGGGCGGACGCAAATCCGAACAGTCTGGCGAATTGCTGGGTCGAACTCTCGGCGAGCTTTGCCGTCATGTCCATTCCGGACTGCAGGACCTGCTGAACCGCCTGCGTATTGCGTTCGAGCACCTCCGCGCCGGCGCGGGCGGCCCGTTCGGTCGCATCGGCGCTGGTCCTCGCGCTTTCCGCCAAGCCTTCAGTCATGCGGTCCCCGACATCGGCGATGTCGTCCGTGTCCAGGGCTTCTGCCGCGCTTCGGCGGACATCCTGATCGGGTCTTCGCGCTGCTCGAACAAACGTTTTCTTCCGGCGTCGGCTAGCCATGGGTCAACCTCAATGATGTATGAAAAAGCGGACACTCGCCCGACTGGTTGCAACGCGCCCGCAAGCGCGGTGTTCCCGGGTATGTAGGATTTTTTCCAAGGTCAAATGCCGAGCGGAGCGGCGTTTGCGCCACACTGCGACGAAAAACGGCCGCCGCGTGAAAAGCTGCCTTGGCCTGTTCACACCCGCGCCGATAAGTTGCCTGAATGATGTTGGCCGATCGCAAGTCCGACAGACGACCCGGCGTCCGGCTCCTGGTTTTCGGGGCAACTCTCGCCGCAGCGGCTTCGGCTCTGCCGCTTGGCGCTGCCGCGTGCAGCCGCTTGGAAGCAACGCCCGCGCGGGCGGCAGCAATCGTCGACAGCCGAACTCTGTCTTTGTCGGATGGACGAGAAATCCTGCTTGCGGGCCTGACCATACCCAAGACCAAGGACGAGACGCTGCGGGTTCGGGATGCGCTGCAGCTCGCCATCGAATCAGACATCCGCGTTCTGGAGACCGGGACCGATCCGGATCGCTATGGTCGACGAGAAGCCTATGTCTTCGTTGAACGCGACGGCGCATCGCAGATCCTGCAGGAATTCATTTTGGAGCAGGGTCTCGCCGTGGCCGATCCGAGGCGCCCTATCGAGAGTTGCGCCGAACGTCTCGCCCGTGCGGAGGCGACGGCACGCGAACGCAAGCTTGGCCTTTGGCGCGTTGTCGGCTATGCCGTCCTTTCGACCAACGATCCGGCGGAGGTCTCAAGACAGACAGGCCGCTTTGCGATCGTCCATGGCAGGATTTTGTCTGTGCGCGAGAGCGGCGGGCTGATCTACTTGAACTTTGGCCGGCGCTGGACCGAGGATTTCACGGCGGCGGTCTTGAAACGCAACGAACCGGGTTTTGCCGGCGCGGGCATGGAATTGAAGCGGCTCGAAGGACGCACGGTTCGCGTGCGCGGATGGATCGAGGCTCGGGGCGGGCCGTGGATCGAGGCAAGCAATCCTCGGCAGATTGAAATTCTGCCGCACAGGTAATGCGCGCATGATCGTGGAAAACAGGGCTGGTCGCAGGAGCTTTCACGGCGCGCGTCTCGCGGCCGCGCTCTCGCTCCTGCTTGCGGTCGGTGCATGCGCGGCCCTTCCCGGCGGCCGGATCGTTTCCCTCCCGGATACATCGAAGCCGACGGAGGCAAGCTCCACATCAAACCGCGAGCACAATCGGATCCTCGCGGCCTATGGGGGCGCCTATCAGGATCCGCGACTGGAAAGCGTCATCAACAAGACGGTCGAGCGTCTGATTGCGGCGTCCGAGCGGCCGGATCTCCGTTACCGGGTGACGATCCTGAACTCGCCGGCCGTGAACGCATTCGCCCTGCCCAGCGGGCAGCTTTATGTGACCCGCGGACTGTTGGCTCTGGCGAACGACACCTCCGAACTGGCCTCGGTTCTGTCGCACGAAATGGCGCATGTGATTGCCCGTCACGCGGCCATTCGTGAAGACCAGGCCCGGCAGGCGGCCCTCGTCACTCGGGTGGCGACCGATGTCTTCAACGATCCGCAGATGGGCGCGCTCGCGCTTGCGAAATCGAGGATTGCGCTGGCGAACTTTTCCCGGGCGCAGGAACTCGAGGCGGACGGGATCGGCGTCGGAATCTCATCGCGCGCGGGCTACGATCCCTACGGGGCCGTTCGTTTCCTGACCGCAATGGGTCGAAACGCGGAACTGCGGCCGCTCGCCGGCGGCGCCGACCCTCGCTACCTGGATTTCCTGTCTTCCCATCCGGGAACGGTCGATCGGGTGAAGATCGCGACCACCAATGCCCGCCAGTACACCGCGCCGGGCTCGGGGGAGCGTGATCGGTCCGCCTACCTCGCCAGCATTGATGGACTCGTTTACGGCGACGATCCGAGCGACGGCATTGTGCGCGGCCGACGCTTTCTGCACCCGAAATTCGGCTTCACCTTTGTTGCGCCCGACGGATTCCAGCTCGAAAATTCGTCGCAAGCGCTGCTTGGGGTGAAGCAAGGCGGCGGGCAGGCGCTGCGGCTGGATGTGGTGCGCGTACCGAGCGAGCAGTCGCTTGTCGATTACCTCAGATCCGGTTGGATCGAGAACGTCGACGAGGCAAGCATAGAGGAGATGGCGATCAACGGCTTCCCGGCGGCCAGCGCGGTGGCAAAAGGCGAGCACTGGGCCTTTCGCATCTATGCGTTGCGGTTTGGCAAAGAGGTTTATCGTTTCATCTTCGCAGCGAAGACCAAGACCGCCGAAATCGACCGTGCCTTTCGCTATTCCGTGGGCACGTTCCGCAGCATGAGCGCCGCCGAAACGCAGGCCGCAAAGCCCTATCGCCTAAAGCTCGTGGCTGTTTCGCCGGGCGACACCGCCGAACGCCTCGCCGGCCGCATGGCCGTTTCGGAGCGCGCGCTCGAGCGCTTCCTGGTGATCAACGGGCTCCAGCCCGGCGAAGCGCTGAAGGCCGGAGAGCACGTGAAGCTGATCGTCGAGTAGGCAGTTACGACGGCAGGCCGACCAAACCGGAATCAAAAGAGCCCGGCTTATGGCCGGGCTCTTTGACTGCAACCGTCTGCAGGGGACTTAAGCGGCTTCATCTTCGACCACGGCCTCGCCGTCGTCAGGCTTTGGGCCGCGACGGGGGCCTTTCGCCAGCGCTGCCTCGATCTCTTTGATCGCCTCGGTCTCGGTGATCCGCTGGACCGCCGAAATTTCGCGCGAGAGCCGGTCGAGCGCCGCCTCATAGAGCTGCCGCTCGCTATAGGACTGCTCCGGCTGCTGCTCCGAGCGATAGAGATCGCGAACCACTTCCGAGATCGCGACGATATCGCCCGAATTGATCTTGGCCTCGTATTCCTGCGCCCGGCGCGACCACATGGTGCGCTTGACGCGCGCGCGGCCCTTCAACGTCTCGAGCGCCTTCTTCACGATCGGAGGTTCGGCAAGCTTGCGCATGCCGACGCTGGCGATCTTCGCAGTCGGAACCCGCAGCGTCATCTTGTCCTTGACGAAGGTGATGACGAAAAGCTCGAGCTTGTGGCCGGCCACTTCTTGTTCTTCGATCGAGACGATTTGTCCGACGCCATGGGTCGGATAGACAATGAACTCGTTGGTCTTGAAGCCTTGGCGCTGGGTGGTTTTCGGAATCGATTTTTCAACGACGGGCTCGGGAATCGGACGCTCAATTGCACGCTGGGGCGAGCGTGCGGCCGTCTTCTTCTTGCTGGTCATGCCGCGCGTTACTCCTTGCCCCGCCGATTTGGTCCGGGGGGCGGTTTTGCTCTTCGGCGCCGCCCGACGGGCAGCACCTCGTGAGGCATCTCTCCGCCGGCGGGCGCTGGCGGACGGCTTCTTGGCTGGTGTCCGTTTCATCTTTCGACGCGTTTTCTCTGCCACTGCTATCGCGTGGAGTCTCACGCCCTCTTCTGCGGTTCCCCGGGTGACCCTAAAAAATTAGCTCCCGAACAGGGAGCTGGCGGGCTCTTGATCGACTTGTCACTTAAATATCACATTTTCCCCGGAAATCAAAGCCTTGCAGCGCGGCAAACAGCCCAAAAACGGGTTTTTGGCAGCAAACAGCCTAAAATCCTTAACAGAGGTATTAACCTCCGGTCCCCGGTTTATCGGAAAAGTACTTGTTGAACTTACCTTCCACGCCGTCCCACTCCTTGGCGTCGGCAGGCGGCTCGCGCTTGACCGTGATGTTGGGCCAGGACTTTGAGAATTCGGCGTTGATTTTCAGCCAGTTCTCCAGACCCGGTTCGGTGTCCGGCTTGATCGCCTCGGCCGGGCATTCGGGCTCGCAGACCCCGCAATCGATGCACTCGTCCGGATGGATGACGAGCATGTTCTCCCCTTCATAGAAGCAGTCGACGGGGCACACCTCGACGCAGTCCATGTACTTGCACTTGATGCAATTGTCGGTGACGACGTATGTCATCCCAAGACTCCATCCTCGCGCTCCGAGCTAAACCTTTGGCCTGCGCGGCACAAGAGACGCAAGGTCACGCAAGCGCGCAGGGCCTGAACCAAGCGCGATCGGGCCGTGCCCCGTCCCGATCCACTCTAAACAAGAGGGCATTCAATTGCCCTGCAGTTCCTCGAACAGGGAGCGGCTTGGTTCGGCGGGCCCGCGCCGCTCGGCGAACCCGGCCACCTTCAAAATCCTGACGCCGCGGCCCAGCGCGACGGTGACGACGTCCCCCGCCCGCACGATTCGGCTCGCCGCTTTCACGCGTTGGCCGTTGACGCGCACATGCCCCGACATTGCGAGCGACGCCGCCGCCTCCCGCGTGCGCACAATGCGCGCGTGCCACAGCCATTTGTCGATCCGCTGCCCGTTGAGGGCGGGAACGTCAGGAGCGGTCCTTCCCATGCGCTTCGAGTTGCTCCTTCAGCGCCGCCAGCTTGGCGAAGGGCGAGTTCGGGTCCATGGGCTTGTCCCGGCGATCCTTTGGATCGCGCCACTCGCGGGGCTGATCGCGTTGCCCGCCGCGGTCGCGGTCGCGTGGCGGTTTGCGTGGCCCGCGTCCACGCTGATCGCCTTTGCTGTCCTGACGCTTGTCGGTCCGCCGCTCGGGCCTCTCCCGGGCGGGCGGTTCGGGTCGGGCAGGCCTCCCGGCAGGCTGCGGCGCTTGGGCGGTTGCGGATTGCTGCTCGCCTGGCTTTACCGCCTCCACGGCTATCCTCGCCTCGCGAGGAGCGCGATGGCGTTCCTGTTGTCTCGGCTCGCCTTTGGTGCGATCGAAGGGGCGCGGACGCCGCCGTCTCTCCTCCGAACGGCCAGGCCGCCAGACCTCGACCAGAACGGGCTCAGCTTGGCTGTCTGACGCGGGCTCAGGGGCGAGTTCGGCGGCCGCGGGCAGGTTTGCGGCGGTCTCCTCCGGCTCCACCGGGGCGGGTTCGACAGCGTCCGGCGAGACGTGAATGGAAACCTCGCCAGGGGGGATGTCGTCTGGGACGAGGCTCTGCGCCGCCGGCTCTTGCGCCGCCAGATTCTGGGCGGCCAGATCCTGGGCCGCAGGGGCCTCGGGCTCGCGAGCGGAACCGAACGCGTCCTCGGCAAAGGCGGCCGGATCGTTGGCAGGAACGATGAGAGGAGCAGCCTCGACGCTGGGAGTCGCGCCCCCATCGGCGGCAATCGGCGCGGGCGCACGATCCTCAGGCGGCTTGGGCCGCTGCTCCATGCGGTAGCCCAGCGAGCGGAGGATCGACGCAAAATCCTCGCCCGAGGACCCCGCGAGCGACGTCATGGCGCCGGTCACGGTGAAGGCGGATCCATCGAAAGCACCGGAGGGTTTTGGTCCCGGCGAACTGGGACGCCACGCCAGCGCCGGACGGATGAGGTCGGCCAGGCGCTCGAGGATATCCACCCGCACGGCGCGCTCGCCGCAGACGCGATAGCCCACGGTCCGGTAGAGCTGTTTTGGAACATCCTTGTCGACGGGGAACGACGTGCGGCCGCTCGCTGCGAGGTGAGGGAGTTCGTCGATTCCCTTCATGTCCGGCCCGCCATGTTTGAGGGCCCACAATTGTGCCGCAAGCGTTCGCGGCGCGGGCTTGAGCAGCGCCGGCATGTAGATGTGATAGGCCCCGAAGCGAACTCCGTATTTGCGCAACGTGGCGCGCGCGGCCTGATCGAGGCTTTTCACCTCGTCGGCCACCTTGTTTCGCTCGAGGACTCCCAGCGCCTCGCCGAGCTGGAAAGCGACGCCGCGTGCAATGCCGGTGACATCTTCAGCGTTGACGAGGAGCACAAGCGGCCCAAGCAGCTTTTCGATATGCGCCTTGATCCACAGATCGAGCCTGGTCTGCACCGCGTCGCGCGAGGCTCCGGTCAGTTGTTCGTCGGCAAGCAGCCGCAGGCGGGGCTTGAGCACATCCTCGCCGGGAATGAGCTTTGCGGTCGCGTCCCCCAGCCAGCGCAACGTCCCGTCGGCCGCGAGCGTGAACTGATCATTGGTGGCGGTCGACAGCCGCGCCGCGCGCTGGTCGATCTCGCTGGCCAGCACCTTCTGCGCAGCACCGCGCAGGGCTTTGCTGTCCGGGCCGCCCGCGGCGCTTTCCGCGGCAAATCGAAAACCCTCGAGCCGCCCGATGGCATGGCCTTCGACAATGACGTCGCCGGACTTGGTGATTTCGGTCTCAAGCATGTCGTTATCTCTGAGCCGCCGCATGAGAATGCTGGTGCGCCGATCGACGAACCGCTCGGTGAGGCGTTCGTGCAGGGCGTCCGAAAGCCTGTCTTCGACCGCGCGCGCCGCCTCTTGCCAATGTTCCGGATCCTTGAGCCAGTCCGGGCGGTTTGCCGCGAACGTCCAGGTCCGAATATGCGCAATCCGTGTCGAGAGCGTGTCGATGTCGCCGTCGGTACGATCCGCCTGCGCAACCTGGCGGGCAAACCAATCGGCGGGAATGCTACCCTCGCGGACCAGAAAACCAAAGAGCGTGACCGCTAGTTCCGCATGCGCCGCGGGTGAGACTTTACGGTAATCCGGAACCTGGCAGACGTCCCACAGCCGCTCGACCGCAGCACGCGACCTCGCCGCGGCGCGAACCTCATCATCCCGGGACGCGTGCTCAAGGACCATGATGTCCTCTGCGACCGGTGCGCGGGTCAGTCCTGGCTCGGCGGGGGTCGCCGACAGCGCGGCCTGCAGCGCGCCGATGGAGGAGAAGTCCAGATCGGTGTTGCGCCACTGGAGCGTCTTGACGGCCTCGAAGGAATGGCTTTCGAGCGCCTGCACCAGGTCGTGCTCGAACGGCTCGCACCGCCCGGTGGTGCCGAAGGTGCCGTCACGCATGGCGCGTCCCGCGCGTCCTGCGATCTGCGCCAGTTCCGCCGGTGAAAGCCGACGATACTGGTAGCCGTCGAACTTCCGGTCGGCGGCAAACGCGACGTGATCGACGTCGAGATTGAGCCCCATGCCGATGGCGTCCGTGGCGACGAGATAGTCCACATCGCCGGACTGATACAAAGCAACCTGCGCGTTGCGTGTGCGCGGCGACAGCGCTCCCAGCACGACGGCGGCCCCGCCGCGCTGGCGCCGGATCAGTTCGGCGATGGCGTAGACCTCCTCCGCCGAGAAGGCGACCACCGCCGAGCGGCGCGGCAATCGCGTCAGCTTCTTCTCGCCGGCGTAAGTGAGCTGCGACAGCCGCGGGCGGCTGAGGATATTGGCCCCGGGGAGCAGCCGTTCGACCAGGGGGCGCATGGTGGCGGCGCCGAGCACCAGCGTTTCTTCGCGGCCCCGCCGATTGAGCAGGCGGTCGGTAAAAACGTGGCCGCGCTCGAAGTCCGCTCCGAGCTGGATCTCATCGATGGCCAGGAATGCGACATCGATGTCGCGCGGCATCGCCTCGACCGTCGAAACCCAGAAGCGTGGATTCGGCGGCTTGATCTTCTCCTCGCCGGTGACGAGCGCGACGGCCTCCGCGCCGACCGCCGCGGCCACCTTGTTGTAGACCTCGCGCGCCAGAAGCCGCAGCGGCAGCCCGATCATCCCCGACGAATGCGCAAGCATCCGCTCGATGGCGAGATGGGTCTTGCCGGTATTGGTCGGGCCAAGCACGGCGGTGACGCCTGCGCCGCGCGTGCGTGGAGCGGACGAGGAGTAGGGCGAAAATGAAAGGGCCATTACGATCCGTTCAATCGGTGGGAAAACGGTCGGCGCGGGCGCTACCCGTTCCAGAATGCGACGGTTTCACACAGCGGGTTTAATCTGTGGAACGAGTCTCGAACGAATCGCGAGCGAATCGCGGACGCCACAAGCTTCGACCTTCGTTCTCCCGACATATGTCACCACGGCCAAACGGCACCACAAGATCGAGTGTCTCTCGCTGACGTCTTCTCCGTAAGCGTGGCGGTTTGAATTAACGACCGTCGGGACATACCACAACGGCCGAGTCAAGCGCTGCCGCATCATTGGGTCTTGGCGTTGGCCGGGGCTGTTCGCGGCGGGGCCTGGACCGCCACGAACTGGTTGGCTGCGAGCACCGCTGTCCCAAGCAGCGTCGGAATCGACAGTCGGAAGGGCACGAGCACGCGCGTTCCGGCAACCGGAGCATACCAGACCTCGATGTCGCGCGATTCCGACAAGAACTTCACGGCTGCACGGTCTGTGCGGTGGCCGGCCATGGGCTGATAGGCGACGGAGCAAACCACGACGGGGCCCTGATAGCCCTTGTCGGCCTTCACTTTGTCCATGCGCTTGAACGCCAGCGCAAGGTCGTAGCGCTGCCGCCCGTCGAACACGGAAATCGTTCGTTGGCAGACCTGCGGGACCAGGAGATCTCCATTGCCGCCAAGGACGATGATGCCCGCGCTGATCGGGTCGATGACTCCGCGGCGATGCCCTTCGGTCACCGGAACACGATCGGGATGGGGCGGCAGAGGAGGCTCGGCTGTGACGGTCTTGACCGCACCGTCCTTGAGCATCATGCGGACCTCGTCCGCTTTGCCGTCCGACGTCACATTGACGGCATAGGTGGTGGCCTGGATGCGGCCGCCATTCAGGATGCCGCGGGAGGCAGCGGCCCCCTGCCCGCTCGTGAGGGCGCTCAACATCCCGGAGATCCGCCCGCTCGCCGCGATCGTATACTGATCCTCGGCGATCTCGACGATCCAGCCGCCTTTTCCGATCGGAATCCCGGCGAGGGTCACGTCGTAGCGGGCCTCGAGCTTGCTCTGCCCCTGCGCCGCTTGGATCGGGATAAGGACCAGCGCGGTGATGACCGCCGTCAACCATCCTCGAACGGATTTGGCCGTCCACACCACGGCGAATATCCTTATCTAACGAATTCGATTTGGGTCAGCCAAACGCCATAACGCGACCAAGGTCTGATCCCCCCAGAATGCGCCCAATATATGTCTCCCGAGCCGGGCCTCGCGCGAGTCGCTTGACGCTGTCTCGACCCGTCACTATACGTCCGCCGACCCTTTCGACAAGCAAAAGCCTGACCGCCGGCCTCCGCAGGGGCCGGCAAAGATCGAGGATTGAACCATGTCGCGTCGTTGCGATCTCACCGGCAAGACCGCCCAGACCGGGCACAAGGTGAGCCATTCGAACCGCAAGACCAAGCGGCGGTTTCTACCCAATCTGTGCAACGTGACGCTGACCTCCGAGGCGCTCGGCAAAGTCGTACGCCTGCGCATCTCCGCCAATGCGCTGAAATCGATCGATCATCGCGGCGGGCTGGACGCCTTTCTGTTGAAGGCGCGGGAGGATGAGCTGTCCCCAAAGGCGGCCGAACTCCGCCGCGCACTGGTGAAGAAGCGCGTTGCGGTGGCGGCCGCGGGCTGAACCTCAGTCCTTCAAGATAAATTGCAGCAGCAAGGTCCGCTGGATCGGCGAAAAATTGTCGTCGGACACCAGCGTGAGCACGGTGTCCCCGCCGGCGCGATGGACGGAAATTCCTTCCATATTGTCGATCTGGAAGCCCATATCGGCTTCGATCAGGACGGCTCCGTCCACAATGGCCCCCGGCTTGACGGACGCAAGCGCAATCCGGCGGATGCGCATGGCGACACCGCGGAGCATCGTGAATCGGCGTTCCAGGACGAGAAGATCGCGGCCCGCAAGTGCCGCGCCCGTGACATCGAAATCGTCGCTGCGCCGAATCGAGAAGGCGCCCGGGCTCGCGCCGCCGATCAGGAAACCGGCAACAAGCCCGTTTTCATCTCCGCTTTCGGCGATGGCGATGAGTGTCCCCGATAAAGGGTGTCCGCGGGGAACGAAGACCAGCGCCTCCAACCCCTTGTTGTTTGGCAGCTTGCCGATCTCCGCAGGAACGGCAATCGGCTGGCCTCGCGCGCTGAGACCGTCCCGCGCGTAATCGAAGCGGAGAATGCGGTTGGCGCGTTCGATGCCGACATACACCCTGCCGCCATCTTCGGCGATCGACTCCGTATCGTGCCAGCCGCGCGCCCCGAGCGGGCGTCCGTCGGGCCCGAGGATCGGCGCGATTTCGGCGTCGACGATCCGCACCGGCCGCTTGTCTTCATAGACGATGCGGCCGCGCAGCCACCGACCATGATCGCTGACCGCAAGAAACCGTGCGCCGTCCGGCGCGACATGGATCGCCGACAGGCCGCCGAAATCCCGGTTGGGCGAGGTGAGCTCCAGTCCACCGCGAAACTCGAGCGCTCCGAACCGCGTCCGCGAATCCCGGGGATCGAAGGCCGTGATGGGTTTGGCGCTGATCTCGATTGCGGCGATCGGCTCGCGGACCCGCGGCGGGTCTGCCGAACTCGGATAAGCGATGAACAGCACCGCCGCAATGGATGCGGCGATCAAGACTGAAGCACCCGCGCGCGTTCTGCCGAGGTGCTTGAGTCCGATAGTCACGCGACGCGTCTCCGCGCGCGCTGCGGCTCGGCCGCGGCCTCTTCGTCGAACAGCTCGGCGAGCTTATCCGTCATCACGCCGCCGAGCTCTTCGGCGTCGACGATGGTGACCGCCCGGCGATAGTAGCGCGTCACGTCGTGCCCAATGCCGATCGCGATCAGCTCGACCGGCGAGCGCGTCTCGATATCTTCGATGACCCAGCGCAAGTGGCGCTCGAGGTAGTTTCCGGCATTGACCGACAGGGTTGAATCATCCACAGGCGCGCCGTCGGAGATCATCATCAGGATGCGGCGCTGTTCGGTGCGCGCAAGCAGCCGCTTGTGGGCCCAATCGAGGGCCTCCCCATCGATGTTTTCCTTCAAGAGCCCCTCCCGCATCATGAGCCCGAGGTTCTTGCGTGCGCGCCGCCACGGCGCGTCGGCCGCCTTGTAGATGATATGCCGCAGATCGTTGAGCCGGCCCGGATTGGGCGGCTTCCCCGCCGCAAGCCAAGCCTCGCGCGATTGCCCGCCCTTCCAGGCGCGCGTGGTGAAGCCGAGTATCTCGACCTTGACCCCGCAGCGCTCCAATGTCCGCGCAAGAATGTCGGCGCAGGTGGCGGCGACCGTGATCGGACGGCCGCGCATCGAGCCCGAATTGTCGAGGAGCAGGGTGACGACGGTGTCGCGGAAGGTCGTGTCCTTCTCGCGCTTGAAGGACAAAGGGTGCAACGGGTCGGTGACGATGCGCGACAGACGCGCGGGATCGAGCGCCCCTTCCTCCAGGTCGAATTCCCAGGCCCGGTTTTGCTGCGCCATCAGCCGCCGCTGCAGGCGATTGGCGAGTCGCGCCACGACCCCTTGCAGATGCGACAATTGCTTGTCGAGGTATCCGCGCAGCCGCTCCAGTTCGTCGGCCTCGCACAACTCCTCGGCGGAAATGATTTCGTCGAAACGCGGGGTGAACGGCTTGTAGTCCGGCCCCCTCGGCTCGTTCTTGCCGTGATGATAGGGCCGCCACGGCTCGCCGGCTGACTCCGCGTCGCCCATCTCGGCGTCTTGCGGCATGTCGGCGCTTTGCGCCTCCTTCGCATCGCTGGCGCTCTCGGGCAGTTCGTCGGCGGTGGCCTCGAGCTCCTCCATCGTCATGCCTTGGGCTTCTTCGGACTGTCTCGATTCGCCCTTATCGCCTTTTTCGTTCTGCTGGCTGTCCTGCTCGCCGCTCTCATCCGACTCGTCTTCTGCCGAGCTGTCGCGCTCCTCGCCCATCTCGAGAGAATCGAGAAGATCATGGACGGCGTCGCCGAACCGTCTCTGGTCCTCGAGCAGCCTGCCGAGACGATCGAGATTGCGTCCGGCGCGGTCCTCGATCCACGGACGCCAAAGGTCGACGAGTTTTTTGGCCGCGGGAGGCGGCGCAAGCCCGGTCAGGCGCTCGCGCACCATCATCGCGACCGCGTCCTCGATCGGCGCGTCGGCCCGGTCGGTGATCTCGTCATATTTTCCGCGGTGGAACCGGTCGTCGAGCATCGCGGAGAGATTCCGCGCGACGCCCTGCATGCGGCGCGAGCCGATCGCCTCGACGCGCGATTGCTCGACGGCGTCGAACACCGCGCGGGCCTGCTGCCCGTTCGGCGCGAGGCGGCGATGCACGGCCGCGTCGTGACAGGCGAGCCGCAATGCGATCGCGTCCGCGTGGCCCCGCACGATCGCGGCTTCGTTCACTGAGAGCTTCCGCGCCGGCTCCGGCAGGCGCGCTTTCGTGCCTGCCAGGCCGGGACGCTCCGCGGCATAGGAGACGTCCAGGTCCGGCTTGCGCGCGATGGCGCGCAGGCATTCGGCGACTGCCCGCTTGAACGGTTCGGTCGGTGAATCCTTTGCGGAAGGTCGGGGCTTGCTGTTCGATGACATCGCGTCTTCCGCGCGCCGAGCTTAACTCAAAGCCACGTTGACCGAGGACTCCGGCAGCTCCGTCCCGAAGCAGCGCTGGTAGAACTCCGCCACCAGCGGCCGCTCGAGCTCGTCGCATTTGTTGACGAAGGTGACCCGGAAGGCAAAGCCGATATCGCCAAAAATGTCCGCGTTCTCCGCCCAGGTGATCACGGTGCGCGGGCTCATCACGGTGGACAGATCGCCATTCATGAAGGCGTTGCGCGTGAGATCGGCGACCCGCACCATCTTGTTCACGATGTCACGGCCCTGATCGGTGCGATAGTGTTTCGCCTTCGCCAGGACGATATCCACCTCTTTGTCGTGCGCCAGATAATTCAAAGTCGTCACGATCGACCAGCGGTCCATCTGACCTTGGTTGATCTGCTGCGTCCCGTGGTAGAGGCCGGAGGTGTCGCCAAGACCCACGGTATTGGCGGTCGCGAACAGGCGGAATGCCGGATGCGGACGGATGACTTTGTTCTGGTCGAGCAGCGTCAATTTGCCGGAAACCTCGAGCACGCGCTGGATGACGAACATGACGTCGGGGCGGCCGGCATCGTATTCGTCGAAGCAAAGCGCCACGTTGTGCTGCAGAGCCCACGGCAAGATGCCGTCGCGGAATTCCGTCACCTGCAATCCGTCGCGGATGACGATAGCGTCCTTGCCGATCAGATCGATGCGGCTGATATGGCTGTCGAGATTGACCCGCACGCACGGCCAGTTCAGCCGCGCGGCGACTTGCTCGATGTGGGTCGATTTGCCTGTGCCGTGATAGCCGGCGACCATGACGCGGCGGTTCTTGGCGAAGCCGGCCAGGATTGCGAGCGTGGTCGGCCGGTCGAACAGATAGTCGGCATCCACATCGGGCACATGCTCATCCGGCTCCGAATAGGCCGGGACCTCCATGTCGCTGTCGATCCCAAAGACCTGACGCACGGACACCTTCATGTCCGGCAGCCCGACCACGTCCTCCGTGCCAGTCATGTTTCCTCCACGGACTCGACAAGAGTCCGATTCGCGCGCGCAACACGCCGTTTCGGCGACCTTAACAGAAACAGGGCGGCGGGAAATCCCCGCGGGGCCGTCAACAAAAGCCTACTGATTTCAAATAATTGTAGGCTTGGATGATGTCTCGGAGCCGATCCTCCGAAGACCTGTCCCCGCCATTGGCATCGGGGTGGTGGCGCTTCACCAGGGTCTTGAACCGTGACTTGATATCGGCGGCGCTGGCGCTGCTTTCAAGGCCAAGCGTGTCCAGCGCCTTGCGCTCGGCATTGCGGACGGGGCGGCCTTCGGGATCGGCGCGATGCTGACCACTCGCGGTGGCTCCGCCATACTCGGTGAACACGCCGAAGAAATCCTCGATTCCATCAGCCCCGGCAAAGAAATCACCGGCACGCCCGCGCGCTGGACCGCTTTCGCTCTTCGGCTTTGCGCCGTTCACGCCCATCGTCCAGGTCGGACGGTGGCCGGTCAGTGCGTCTTTCTGATACCGCGCCACCGCATCGTCGCTCATGCCGGCGAAGTAGTTGTAGGACTGGTTGTATTCGCGCACGTGATCGAGGCAGAAGCGCCAGTATTCGCGCTCCCGCAAGCGTCCCTTCGGCGCGCGATGAACCGCCTCGCCGGCGCATCCCGGCCAGTCGCAAACCGCCGCTTGCGGCCGCGCCCGGCGGTCCTCCTCGGGCTTCACCCGAATGCTGTCGAAAAGAGGCGAGTCGATTTTCATGCGTTCTGATTATGCGGACCGGCGGCTTGGCCGCAAGCTTGACAGAGTGAGAATGCTTGTTCCTGATCCCAGTTCCAATCCCTCAATTGACCTGTTCGCCGCCCGCGGCTAAGCGGAAGGCATGCGAATGGAAGACCTCATCACGAACAAGTTGATGGAGGCTTTCGACCCTGAGAGCCTGCGCATTGTCGATGAATCCGACAGGCACCGTGGACACGCGGGCTGGCGCGAAGGCGGCGAGAGCCACTTCCGCATCTATATTGTGGCGCAGGCCTTCGAAGGAAAGAGCCGCCTCGAGCGGCATCGCCTGATCAATGCAGCGTTGCGCCAGGAACTGGCCGACAAGGTGCATGCGCTCGCGATCCATGCCGCGGCGCCGGGCGAAGGGCTCGGCTGACGGAAGGCGCTGCTGCGTAGCGCGCCGTCTTCGTAGAGGCGGCTTTCGACCCATCAAGAGCAGGCGCGAGACTTTCTCCCTCTGAGATGAGGCGAGCAGGCGATCGCTGACATCGCCGCTCTCAAAACCTCTTATCCCCGCGGACAGGCAAGATTGACGCATCATCGTCGCGTGGGGGCTCACGCGACGATGTCAGGCAAGGAGCCTCTCCCGTCGCGACAGTCGAAGCCGAAAGAGCCGCCGGCACATCCGTGCTGCGTAGCGACTTGCTAATGCGAACGACTTGCAATAGACTTTGAGTCAACCTTCAAGGGGGAAAGCGCGATGACGTTCATGAACTGGCTCCTTTTGCCGGCCGCCGCGATCATGGCCGCGTGCGCGAGTTGGGACGCGGCGCAGGCTGAAAAGCGGCACATCGTCATTGCGGCGGTGGAGCCGAAGGGCGGCGTCACGGTGGAGCGGGAGCCGTTCCCGACGGAGCGGCCGCCTGCGGGTGGCGGCTATGTGCTGAACGCGCCGGACGAGAAAGGCCGTTGGGAAATTTCCGCCTATGTGTGGCTGCCGAGTCAGATCGTGGTCAACCAGGACGACGAGGTCACGCTCGAATTCGTCGGCATCAATGGGGCGACGCATCCGACGACGATCAAGGGCTACGACCGCACCGTCACCGTACGGCGCGGCCATGTGCATCGAATCGAATTCAAAGCCGACCGGCCCGGCATCTTCGCGATCGAGTGCGCGACGCACAAGCCCTCGATGGTCGGCGAATTGATCGTTCTTCCCAAACGCTGAGCGGCGGCTGATGTGCCCGCTGGCGCAAAGCGCGCCTTAGCTCGTCCGCGCCGCCACTCCCCGGTTGAGCGGCGTGATCCGCAGGGTCATGATGCGATTGCGGGTCTTGCGCAGCACCTGGAAGCGAAATCCGTGAAAGGTGAAGCTTTGGCCGGGTTCCGGAATCGACCGTGATTCATGGATGACGAGTCCGGCGACCGTGGTCGCCTCGTCGTCGGGCAGAACCCAATCCATGGCGCGGTTGAGATCGCGGATCGGGACCGAGCCATCCACGTTCACGGAGCCATCCGGCTGCGGCCGCACGCCGGAGACCACGATATCGTGCTCGTCGGAAATGTCGCCGACGATCTCTTCGAGAATGTCCTCGAGCGTGACGAGGCCCTGCACCTCGCCATATTCGTCCACCACGAGCGCGAAATGCGTCTTGCGCCGTCGAAAGGCCTTGAGCTGTTCGAACAGCGGGCGGATATCCGGCACGAACCAGGGCGGCGGCACGATGGCCATGACATCGACCTTCGACGCGTCGCCGCCGGCGGCATGCAGCGCGCGCAGAAGATCTTTCGCGTGCAGCACCCCGACGATGTTTTCCGGCGTTCCGCGCCACAAGGGCAAGCGCGTGACCGGCGCCGCAAGCACGGCGCGGACGATCTCCTCGGACGGCTCGTCGGCGTCGATCGTTATCATCTTGGTGCGGTGGAGCATCACGTCCGACACTGTGAGCTCGCGCAGGTCGAGGAGGCCGCCCAGCATATCGCGATCGAGCTTCTCGACTCCGCCTTCGCGATGAAGGAAGTCGACGGCGCCGCGTAATTCCTCGTGCGGCGTGAGAATCGACTGGTTGGCACCGATTCGAATTCCGGCTAGGCGGACGATCCAGCGCACCAGCGCTTCGATCCCCATCAGGATCGGCCCAAGGAGACCGACGATCCAGCTGATCGGCCGCGCCACCATCAGCGAAATGCGGTCGGGCGCATTGATGGCGATCGTTTTCGGCAGCACTTCCGCAAACACGACGACCAGCACCGTCATGACAACGGTCGCATAGATCACGCCGACATCGCCGAACAGAGACAGCAGCACGCCCGTCGCCAGCGAAGACGCTGCGATGTTGGCGGCATTGTTGCCGAAGAGGATTCCCCCGAGCAGCCGCTCGCGCGCGGCAAGGAGCCGGTTGACCAAGACCGCTTCCGTGTTGCCCTGGCTTTCCAGCCGCATCAAGGATGCGCGCGAGGAAGCCGTCAGCGCGGTCTCGCTTCCGGAAAAGAAGAACGACAGCAGGAGACAGACGGCGATGGCGGCGATGGCCATCCAATCCAAGGGCGTCATCGGTTTGCAAGCTGTTCGACAAGGAAGGCGCGTATGGCGCCGGATTCGACATCGGATGCGATAAAGGCTTCTCCGATCCCTCGCGCAAGGATGAAGGTCAGGGCTCCGCGCCGCACCTTCTTGTCTTGCGCAATCGACGCCATCATCGCGTCCACGTCGGGCAAATCGCCGGGGATTTCGGACATCGCGGCCGGAAGTCCCACCGACCGCAGGTGGCGCACCACCCGCTCGGCATCCGGCGCCGGCAAGAGACCCTGTCTCGCCGAGAATGCGAAGGCCAGCGCCATTCCGATCGACACCGCCTCCCCGTGCAAGAGCCTGTCCGAATATCCGGTCACAGCCTCAAGGGCATGGCCGAAAGTGTGGCCGAGATTGAGCAGCGCGCGCTCGCCGCTCTCGCGTTCATCGCGAGCCACGATCGCCGCTTTGAAGCGGCAGCTGGCCGCGATCGCGCGCTCGCGCGCCGGTCCGCCGGAGAAAATCTCCGCCGCGGCGGTCTCCAGCCACGCAAAGAAATTGGCGTCGCCGATCAGGCCGCATTTCACGACCTCGGCGTAGCCGGCGCGGAATTGGCGGACAGGAAGCGTGTCGAGCAGGCTCGTATCGGCCACCACAAGCACGGGCTGATGGAACACGCCGATCAGGTTCTTGCCGAACTTCGAGTTGATGCCCGTCTTGCCGCCGACCGAGGAGTCGACCTGGGCGAGCAGCGTCGTCGGGGCCTGCACGAAATCCACGCCCCGCCGCACCACCGCCGACGCAAAGCCGGCCAGGTCGCCGACGACGCCGCCGCCCAGCGCCAGCACCAGATCCCCGCGTTCGATGCGTTCCGCCAGGAGCGCGTCGCACACGCGCTCGAACGGTTTCCAGCTTTTCGAGCCTTCGCCGGCCGCCACGATGATGCGCGCGACGCGCAGGCCGGCGTCGCTCAGCGACCGCTCCGCCGCCTTCAGGTGAAGCCTGGCGACATTCTTGTCCGTGACGACGGCGACGGCCGCGCCCGCGCGCCGAGCCGCGATCAGGCTGCCGAGTTCGGACAACAGCCCCCGGCCGATGACGATATCATAGGCGCGCGTGCCGAGCCCGACATTGACAAGCGTGGGAGCAAGCGCCGCGGTCCGCTCCTTCATGGCGAGATGCCCTGCTCCTGCGCCCCGAGCCCCAGATGCGCTTTCAGCGCGGCCACGATTTCCTCGACGATCGTCTCATGCTGGGTCTCGCGGGAATGGATGGTGATATCGGCCTGCGCGTAAACCGGGTAACGCACGGCCATCAGTTCCTTCAACGCTTCGGCCGGATCGCTCTTCAACATCGGGCGGTCGCCGACGGCACGGCGTTTCACCCGCCGAAGCAAGGTGTCGAGATCCGCCTTCAACCAGACCGATATGCCCAAGGCCGAAACGCGCTCCCGCGTTTGCGCATCCATGAAAGCGCCGCCGCCGGTTGCGAGCACCTGCGGGCCGGATTTCAGGAGGCGCGTGATGACCCGGGCTTCGCCGGTGCGAAAGTAGGGTTCGCCGTGCTCCGAGAAGATATCCGGGATGCTCATGCCGGCGGCGGACTCGATTTCGACATCGGCGTCGACGAACGGCAGCCCCAGGCGAGCCGCGAGCCTTCGCCCGACCGAGGTCTTGCCTGCACCCATCATTCCGACCAGCACGACCGAACGTTGCCCCAGCGCCTTGAGCAGCGCAGGTTCAGGGCCGGGCGGCGCGCCAAAGTTCGCGGCTGAGTCTCGCATCAGCATCTTTTAGGGGATTGCGAGCTTAGTTTCCACGAGCGGCGTGAACGAACTTGCTGGCTCTGTGCTGGCAAATCAGGCGATTGTGGTATAGTTGAGTGCCGGGCCGAACCGGCGCTCCCGTAAGCGTTGCTGACGACCTCCCCGAGCTTTCGAGCCGCGAGAATGCCTAGCTTGATCCGCCTGTTGATTGTCGTGGGGGTCCTCGGCGGCTTTGCCTATGGGGCCATGTTTGCCCTGGTCAGTCTTGTTGATCCGAAACCGCGTGAAATATCGATCTCCGTTCCGACAGATCGATTTGCTAAACCCCGCTGAGAGACTCAAACGCTCCCGGACGGATCCGACGCTCACGTTAACCATCTCGCGAGGCACGCTCTTGGCGCGCGCCCAGACGGCTCAAGACGAACGGCTGATCGAACTCTTTCTCGACATGCTGGCGGCCGAACGCGGCGCAGCCCGAAATACGCTGGAGGCCTATCGGCGAGACCTCGGCGACCTTTCCGAATTCCTGCATCGTTTGCGCAAGACGATCGCCGCGGCAACCAGCGACAATCTTCGTAGCTATCTCGCCGATCTCGCCAAGCGCCGTTTTTCGGCTTCGTCGGCAGCCCGCCGCCTCTCGGCGATCCGGCAGCTTTACCGCTTCCTTTACGCCGAGAATCATCGCACGGACGACCCCTCCGCCGCTTTGGAAGCGCCGAAGCGCGGCCGCCCTTTGCCCAAGGTATTGTCGGTGGCGGAAGTCGACAGGCTTTTGCAATGCGCCCGGGCGCCGGTGGACGACGCTTCGCGGCCGAGCCCGGAGCGGCTGCGCGCTGCGCGCCTTCACTGCCTCTTGGAGCTTCTCTACGCGACCGGGCTGCGCGTGTCCGAGCTGGTCAGCCTCCCCGCTTCGGTTGCGCGGCCGAAGCAGCAGATGCTGGTCGTGCGCGGCAAGGGCGGCAAGGAACGCATGGTTCCGCTCAACGAGTCCGCAAAGCGCGCCGTCGCGCACTATCTCGATCTGCGGCGGACGACCAAAGGTGACGCAGACTCCCGCTGGCTTTTCCCATCGGCCAGCGACAGCGGGCATCTCACCCGCCAGCACTTCGCGCGTGATCTGAAAGCGCTTGCCTCGGCGGCGGGGATCGCCGCCGATCGCGTGAGCCCGCATGTGCTGCGGCACGCTTTTGCAAGTCACCTTCTGCAGAACGGCGCCGACCTTCGCTCGGTGCAGACGCTGCTGGGCCACGCCGACATCTCGACGACGCAGATCTATACTCACGTGCTGGAAGATCGCCTGAAAAGCCTCGTGCGCGATCTCCATCCGCTGGCCGACGGCGGATAAAGACCGGCTTTAGGTTTGCTTGACTCGGGCCGCCTCGGCGGGCCAGTTTCCGCGCGCCTTGGGCCATCGCGCCTTGAACGCCGGCTTTCACACTCATGCGCAGCTATCTCGATTTCGAAAAGCCGGTCGCCGAGCTCGAAATTAAGGTCGAGGAACTTCGCGCCTTGGCCGCGAGCGGCGAGGGTGTCGCGATCGAAGATGAGATCGGCCGCCTGGAGATCAAAGCATCGCAGGCGTTGAAGGACATCTATCTGAGTCTCACGCCCTGGCAGCGCACGCAGGTTGCGCGCCATCCGCAGCGCCCGCACTGCCTCGACTACATCGCCGGTCTGATCACGGACTTCACGGTCTTCGCGGGCGACCGCGCGTTCGGTGAGGATGAGGCGATCGTCGCCGGGTTCGGCCGGTTTCAAGGCGAGAGCGTGTGCGTTATCGGGCACGAGAAGGGCTCCACGACCGAAAGCCGTCTGCGGCACAATTTCGGCATGGCCAGGCCGGAAGGATACCGGAAGGCTGCGCGGCTGATGAAACTGGCCGACGGTTTCGGGATTCCCGTGATCGCGCTGGTCGACACCGCCGGTGCCTATCCCGGCATCGGCGCGGAGGAACGCGGTCAAGCGGAGGCGATCGCCCGTTCGACCCAGGCCTGCCTCGAACTCGGCGTCCCGAATGTCGCGGTGATCCTTGGCGAAGGCGGCTCGGGCGGCGCCATCGCCATTGCAACGGCCAATCGTGTGCTGATGCTCGAGCACGCCATCTACAGCGTCATCTCGCCCGAAGGCGCGGCGTCGATTCTGTGGCGCGACACAACCAAGGCGCAGGAGGCGGCGACCAACATGAAGATCACGGCCCAGGACCTGATCAAGCTTGGCGCCATCGACGCCATCGTGCCGGAGCCGATCGGCGGGGCTCATCGCGATCCCAAGGCCGCGATCGACACCGTCGGCGAAGCCATCGCGGAGGCGCTCGGCAGCCTGCGGGGTCTCGACCGGGATGCGGTGAAGCGCCAGCGGCGCGAGAAATTCCTGGCGATCGGGCGCAATCTCGCCTGACCCCGGCGCGCGCTCCAAGCCGGTGCTTTCGTTTACTCTTTGTTCACCGCTTGGTGATCCCACTCGGGGTAAGGCCTTTGCCTGCCTTGCGATGGCCGCATCTTAAGGATAACCCTAATCTAACGCAGGGGTTACGGTCCCAAGGGACGGGGGAGCAAACGGGTTGAAGATCCGGAACGCCCGGATTCGCGCGACAGCCGCGGGGGCTGCCATTGCCGCCGCGTTGACGCTCGCCGGCTGCCAGACCAACGGCACGCTGACCTCGACGCGTCACCTCAAGCCGCTTTCCCCGGAGATTCTCGCCGCTCTCGAAAAGCGGAATATGCCCAAGGAGTCGCCGATCCTCGTGCGCATTTTCAAGCAGGAGGCGGAGCTTGAACTTTGGAAGCAGGACAATACCGGCCGCTATGCGTTGCTGAAGACCTATCCGATCTGCCGCTGGTCGGGCGAGCTCGGGCCGAAGATCAAGGAAGGCGACCGCCAGGCGCCGGAGGGATTCTACGACATCACGCCGGCGCAGATGAATCCCAATTCCCAGTTCTATCTCGCGTTCAATCTCGGCTATCCCAATGCCTTCGATAAGGCCCACGGTCGCACGGGAGCGCACCTGATGGTGCATGGCGACTGCTCGTCACGCGGCTGCTATGCCATGACCGACGATCAGATCAGCGAGATCTATTCGCTCGGCCGCGAATCTTTTTTCGGAGGACAACGCTCCTTCCAGGTGCAGGCCTATCCCTTCCGCATGACGCCCGCGAACTTCGCCAAGCACCGCAACAATCCGCACATGCCCTTCTGGAAGATGCTGAAGGAGGGCAACGACCATTTCGAAGTCACGGGTCTCGAGCCGAAGATCGATGTTTGCGAGAAACGCTACGTCTTCAATGCGCAGCCACCCGCGAACGCGACCCCGGTCAGCAGCTTCAAGTTCAATCCGGCCGGCCGCTGTCCGGCCTACGAGATCGACGCCGAGATCGCATCGGCATTGGGCGAGAAGAAGCAACGCGACGAGGTTCAGACCGCCGAGATCGTCCGTCGCGGAATGCCGCCGGCGCCGATCCGCACCGGCGCGGACGGCGGCATGCATCCGACGTTCCTGGCGAAGCTGAAGCCGAAAGAAATCAGAGAGGCTGACGGCACGATCCGCATGGTGGTTGACGCCGGCGATGCAAAATCGCTCGGAACCCAGGTCAACCCGCCGCGCGAGCCGGCTGAACAGCCGATCCTCGTCGCCGGTGCAGCGGCGCCGCGCGAAGCGACCGGCTCGGTGGCCGCATTGCCGGCGCAGCGCAACCAGGGTGCTTATGCCCTGGCCGCCGCCGAATCGCGGGCCGCGCCCACGACGCGCGAGGCCAGCGCCGGATCGGGAAGCCTGTTCACCCGCATGTTCTCATCCTCCAGTGCGCCGGCCCCTTCGTCGGAAGGGACTCTCTCGCGCATGGGGCGGTTCCTCGGCCTGAGCAGCGACGAGCCGCGCGCCGAGGCCGCGGGGGCGGCCGTCGTGCCTGTGCCCCGTCCCGCGCCTTCGCGTACCGCGAACGCAGGGCAGCCGCACGCCCCTCGGATCGTGCCGGCCTCGGAAACGCAGCAAGCATCCGCGCCCGCCTATCCGCAATCCGCGGCTCAAGCGAGCGCGTCGGCTCCGGAACGGCCGCGTCAGAGCGGGAGCGCAAGTCTCCTGAGCGGCGCCCAGCCGGTCATGCCGGCGGGCAGTTTCGAGAGCCGCTGGGGCGGGCTGCGCTGAGCGGCCGTCCGTCACTGCTTTCGCAGAAAAACGAGATCGGTCTGCTGCTCGAACCGGCGGAGCGCAGCGACATCGATTGGCGCAAGCTCGCCTTGTTCGTCGAAGTGAAAAGGCGCGAAGCCCTCGGCGGAAAGTCTGTCCAACAGCTCATTCGTCGATAGTCCGCCTGCCTGCGACAAGGCCGGCGAGAACTCGAGAACAATGGCGCGCGTGCGTTTCAGCATCCGTCCGGCGCCCGCGATGACGGCCGGTTCGCCGCCCTCGACGTCGATCTTCATCACGCCCACATCGTCCTCTGCCAGGCCGAGATCGTCGAGCGCGCCGTCGAGATCGACGAGCGGAACGATGCGCGAGCCGTATCCGTAGGCGGTCAGCGTCGAATGCCGGCCGGTGTTGGAGGGCTTGTAGCGATGCAGCCTGATGGTCCCCCGCCGCGCGCCGACAGCCGCGCCGACAAGCACCGCGTTGTCCGCCCCATTCGCCGAGAGGTTTCGATCCAGCAAGGCGAGATTGGCCGGATCGGGCTCGAACGCGACCACGGTCTTTACGTTTCCGCCCTTGGCGGCGTGGACCGCGTGCCAACCGATATTGGCGCCGACATCGATGAACAGGCCCGGCTTCGCCCTGGCCAGCTCACAGCCGATCCAGCGGGTCAGATGAGGTTCGCGCGTCCCGTATTTTGCGATGTGTCGCGCGCTCACGTCGCGCCGATGCGCGAAGAAAACGAGTCCGGATTCCGCGGCTCTCACGCGAATGATCGGTTTCCAGGGGATCAACCACGCTGTGAAATAGGCGGCAGCGCCAATCAGACGAGGCCGGCGCGACATGATCTTCGCGCTCCGGGGATCAATAGCGGCCGTGGCAATGCTTGTATTTCTTGCCGGAGCCGCACGGGCACGCCTCGTTCCGCCCGACCTTACCCCAGCTCGCGGGGTCCTTGGGATTGCGCATCGGCGCTCGCGCGGCCTGCGCCAATTCGCCGTGTGAATCGGGCCCGAGCGCGATATCGGCCATCGCGAATTCGTCCTCGCCGGTGAGCGGATCGACCTTGTGGGCCTCCATGTAAGGCAGTTCGGCCTGCTCGTCGGGGGGCGGCGCCGAGACGATCTCGACGCGCATGAGCTGCGCCGTCACCGCCTCACGCAAGCGTTGGATCATCGCCTCGAAGAGCTGGAAAGCCTCCGACTTGTACTCGTTGAGCGGATCGCGCTGTCCGTAGCCGCGCAGGCCGATCACCTGCCGCAAGTGTTCGAGCATCAGGAGATGCTCGCGCCAAAGGTGATCGAGCGTTTGCAAGAGCACCGATTTTTCGACGTAGCGCATCACGTCAGGCCCCCACTGGGCGACTTTGGCGGCCATCTGCTCGTCGGCGCGGCGCTCGATCCGCGCGAGGAGTTCCTCGTCGGCGATCCCCTCTTCCTTCGCCCATTCGTCGACCGGCAGATCGAGGCCGAGCACGCGCTCGATTTCGGCTTTCAAGCCCGCAGTGTCCCACTGCTCGGGATAGGCGTTTTCCGGCACATGCTTGGCGACGAGATCGTCGACCACCGCGTGGCGCATGTCGTTGACGGTTTCGGCGACGGTCTCCTCCCGCATCAGCTCGATGCGCTGCTCGAACACGACCTTGCGCTGATCGTTCATCACGTTGTCGTATTTGAGCAGGTTCTTGCGGATGTCGAAGTTGCGCGCCTCGACCTTCTGCTGAGCCTTCTCGAGCGCCTTGTTGATCCAGGGATGGACGATCGCCTCGTCCTCCTTGAGCCCGAGCTTCTGCAAGACGGTGTCGAGCTTGCCCGAGCCGAAGATGCGCATCAGGTCGTCTTCAAGCGACAAGAAGAACTTGGAGTGCCCGGGATCGCCCTGCCGCCCGGAACGGCCGCGCAGCTGGTTGTCGATGCGCCGCGATTCGTGCCGCTCGGTGCCAAGCACGAAAAGGCCGCCCGCTTGCAGCGCCTTGTCCTTCAGGCGTGCGACTTGCTCGCGGATCTGCGCCTTGCGCCGCTCGCGCTCGGCGTCGTCGGATATGTCGTTCAGTTCCTGGCGGATGCGCATGTCGGCATTGCCGCCGAGCTGGATGTCGGTGCCGCGGCCGGCCATGTTGGTGGCGATTGTGATCGCGCCGGGCACGCCCGCCTGCGCGACGATATAGGCCTCCTGCTCATGGTAGCGCGCATTCAGCACCGCGAACACCTTCTCCTGCGCCGTGCGCTGGTCGCCGTCGTAAAGCGCGGCGAACGCATTCGGATCGGAGAAATCGTGCTGCTCCCAGCCTTCCTGGCGCAGCATTTCGGCGAGTTGCTCCGACTTCTCGATTGACGTCGTGCCGACGAGCACCGGCTGGCCGCGGGTCTTACAATCCTTTATCAAGCCGATGATCGCGCGATATTTTTCGACGGCCGTTCGATACACCTCGTCGTCGTCGTCGATGCGGATGAGCGGCATGTTCGTTGGGATCTCGAGGACCTCGAGATTGTAGATGTCCAAGAACTCGTCCGCTTCGGTCAGCGCCGTGCCCGTCATGCCGGCGAGCTTCTCGTACATGCGGAAATAGTTCTGGAACGTGATCGAGGCGAGCGTCTGGTTTTCCGGCTGGATCGGCTGGTGCTCCTTGGCCTCGAGCGCCTGGTGCAAGCCTTCCGAATAGCGGCGGCCCGGCATCATGCGGCCGGTGAACTCGTCGATGATGACGACCTCGCCGTTGCGGACGATGTAGTCCTTGTCGCGCTGAAACAGCTTATGCGCGCGCAGCGCCTGGTTCACATGGTGGACGGTGGAGACATTCTCGATGTCATAGAGCGAATCGGCCTTGAGAAAGCCGGCCTCGCGGAGCATCTGCTCCATCTTCTCCATGCCGGCTTCCGTGAGCGTCACCGTCTTCTGCTTCTCGTCGACCTCGTAATCGACCTTGTCCAGCCGCGGGATGAAGGCGTCGATCGTATTGTAGAATTCCGACCGGTCGTCGAGCGGCCCGGAAATGATCAAAGGCGTACGCGCCTCATCGACCAGGATCGAATCCACCTCGTCGACGATGGCGAAGACGTGCCCGCGCTGGACCATGTCCTCCAGCCGGTACTTCATGTTGTCGCGCAGGTAATCGAAGCCGTACTCGTTGTTCGTGCCGTAGGTGATGTCGCAGGCGTATTGCTTGCGCCGCTCGTCGTCGTCGAGACCATGCACGATCGTGCCGACGCTCAAGCCGAGGAAGGAGTAGATCTGCCCCATCCACTCCGCGTCACGTCTGGCGAGATAGTCGTTGACCGTGACCACATGCACGCCGCGCCCCGACAAGGCATTCAAATAGACCGGGAGCGTGGCGACCAGCGTCTTTCCTTCGCCGGTTTTCATTTCGGCGATCCGGCCCTCGTGCAAGACCATGCCGCCGATCATCTGCACATCGAAATGGCGTTGGCCGAGCGTGCGCTTCGCCGCTTCGCGCACGGTGGCGAAAGCCGGCGCCAGAATCTCATCCAGCGTCTTGCCGGCTTGGATCTCTTTCTTGAAGGCCTCGGTGCGCGCCCGCAATTGCTCGTCTGAAAGTTTCTCGATCTCGCCCTCGAGCGCATTGATGGCGTCGACTCTCGACTGGTAGCTCCGAATGCGGCGATCGTTGGCGGAGCCGAAGAATTTGCGGGCGAGTGAGCCGAACATCCGTATTCCTTTCCGGCGCGCCGCAAGCCATTCCAAGGGACCCGATCCGCGCAAGAAAAACTCTGCCAACGACCGAGGCTGCGGCGGTTTTCGGGCTCAAGGGCGCGCTGACAATACAACGGCCCCGCGCGGCAACCGGGCGAGGCTCGCCCGAGAGATAGGAGGGGGTCGAACCCTTGTCAATCAGCGGTGCGCCGCCTCGTTCGCAGCATTTTGACGCCAAGTTTCGCCGCCCGTTCAAGCAGAGTTTATGCCTGCGCTGCAGGCAACCATTGCCATTGCACCCCGTTTGCGGCAACTGTCCGCCGCAATTCGGCAAGCCCGAGCCACCTCTATAAGGATCGATGATGATGAGTGTTGTTTCGAAGTTCCCCATGCCCGGCTCGGCGCTCGAACGGGCGCGGGTTCGCGCCATTCGATGCCTGCTCGCAGGAGCCCTCGCAGTCCCGCTGATCGCTGCAACAGCCTTTGCCCAAAGCGACAACCCAGTCGTCGCGCGCGTCGACGGCACCGACATCCGCGCCAGCGATCTTGCCGTGGCGGAGGAGGATATCGGCTCGAATCTTGGGATGATGCCGGCCGAACAGAAGCGCGAATATTTGGTGACGTTTCTTGCCGACATGATGCTGGTGTCAAAGGCCGCCGAGCAGAAGAAGGTCGGCGAGACCGACGAGTTCAAGCGCCGTCTCGCCTATCTGCGTAACAAGCTCCTGATGGAGATCTATCTGGAGAACGAGGCGAAGAGCGCCGCAACCGATGCGGCTCTCCGCAAAGTCTATGAAGAAGCCGGCAAGGCCGCAGCGGCTGAAAAAGAAGTTCGCGCACGGCATATTCTGGTCGAGAACGAGAACGACGCAAAAGACATTCTCGCCCAGCTGAAGAAAGGCGCAGACTTCGCGGCGCTGGCCAAGGAGAAGTCGAAGGACCCCGGCGCGGCAGAGGGCGGCGACCTCGGTTACTTCACCAAGGACCAGATGGTTCCGGAATTTGCCGATGTGGCGTTCAAGCTGGAAAAAGGTCAGCTCTCGGACCCGGTGAAGAGCCAGTTCGGCTGGCACGTGATCAAGGTCGAGGACAAGCGCGACCGCCAGGTCCCGCCCTTCGAACAGGTCAAGGACCAGCTCGAGCAATATGTGACCCGCCGAGCCCAGGCGGAAACCATCACCAAGCTCCGCGAAGCGGGCAAGATCGAGCGGCTCGACCAGAAGCCGGCCGAGCAGAAGCCGGCTCCGCCTGCCGAGCAGAAGAAATAAGCGACAGGCTTTTGGACCGGACTGCGGGCGAACCGCCTTCCGTCCGGCCTCTCGCTTGACCGGACGCGCGCGGCCATGATCTTTGCTGTGCCCGTCCGCATGGCGGGCGCGACGAACGGACCTGCGCCATTGCCCTCTCGCGTCTCCCCTCTTGCGCCAACGCATGTTCCAAAGCTCCCGCCCGTCGAGGGGGTGCGCCTCGCCACCGCCGAGGCGGGCATCCGCTACAACAACCGCACCGACGTGCTGCTGGCGCTCTTCGAGAAGGGCGCGGCGGTCGCCGGCGTCTTCACGCGCTCGAAATGTCCCTCGGCGCCCGTCGAGTGGTGCCGGGACAAGCTCAAGAGCGGCGCGGCGCGCGCGCTGATCGTCAATTCCGGCAATGCCAATGCCTTCACCGGCAAATCCGGCCGCGCGGCGACGAAGCTCACCGCCACGCTTGCCGCCGAGGCGATCGGCTGCCGCGCGGGCGAGATCTTCCTGGCCTCGACCGGCGTGATCGGCGAGCCGCTGGACGCGACGAAATTCGCCGCGGTCATGGACGCGCTGGTCGCTCGTGCCGCGCCCGATCCCTGGCTCGACGCCGCCAGGGCGATCATGACCACCGACACCTTTCCGAAGGTGGCGACCGCCACGGCCAGGCTCGGCCGAGCCTTGGTGACGGTCAACGGCATCGCCAAGGGCGCCGGCATGATTGCGCCGGACATGGCGACCATGCTCGCCTTCGTGTTCACCGATGCCCCGATCGCGCCGAAGCCGCTGCAAGCCCTGCTCGCGCGCGGCGTCGTCGACACGTTCAACGCCGTGACCGTCGACGGGGACACCTCCACCTCCGACACCTTGATGGCTTTCGCGACCGGCGCGGCGGCGGCGCGCGGCGCGCCGAAGATTTCGCGCGCCGGCGATCCGCGGCTGAGACCGTTTCAGAAAGCCCTCGACACCGTGCTGGCCAGCCTCGCCGAGCAGGTGGCGCGCGACGGCGAGGGCGCGCGCAAGCTTGTCGAAGTCGTCGTCGAGGGCGCCGTCTCGAAACTCTCGGCGCGCCGCATCGCGCTCTCGATCGCCAACTCGCCGCTGGTGAAGACCGCCATGGCCGGCGAGGACGCAAACTGGGGCCGCGTCGTCATGGCTGTCGGCAAAGCCGGCGAGCCGGCCGATCGCGACAGACTGTCGATCTGGTTCGGCGATATCCGGGTGGCCCACAAGGGCGCGCGCGATCCCGCCTATGACGAAGCGGAAGTCTCCGCTTACATGAAGCGCCCCGAGATCGCGCTGCGCGTCGCGCTCGGCCTTGGCCGGGGACGCGATCGCGTGCTGACCTGCGATCTGACCAAGGAATACGTCGCCATCAACGGCGACTATCGGTCGTGAACTTTGTCGGCATACGGCAACAGATGAACATGAATCACTCGCCTGTTCACTGGTCTTCGGCTGACAGGACGTTCGCCGCGGGCCGGCCGCCGTGCGGGCGGCTATGGTGAGCGCGCCTATTGTCCTCGTCGCCGCCTGCGCGCTGATCGATGCCGACGGGCGCGTGCTCATCGCGCAGCGCCCGGAGGGAAAGCCGATGGCGGGTCTTTGGGAGTTTCCCGGGGGCAAGGTCGAGGACGGCGAGCGGCCGGAGGACACGCTGATCCGCGAGCTCGAGGAGGAGCTGGGGATCGTGGTGAACGAACCGTGCCTGGCGCCGCTCACCTTTGCGAGTCACGGCTACCCGGAGTTTCACCTTCTGATGCCACTCTATGTTTGCCGCCGATGGGACGGCATGGTGCAGGCCAGGGAAGGCCAGACACTCGCCTGGGTGCGTCCGAACCGCTTGCGCGACTATCCGATGCCGCCGGCCGACGAGCCGCTGATCTCGCACCTCATGACGTTGCTTTAAGACCCGCCGACAGGAACACAAACCATGCTCCCTCCCGCGCCCAACGGACTGCGAGGCCACCTGTCCCGCCTGTTCGCTGACAGCGGCGGAGGGACGGTGATCGAATATGCAATGATCGCCGGAGGAATTGCCGTGGCCATCGTCGGTGCGCTCGCCATCGCCAGCGGCAACCTGCAGCGAGTCTACGACCGGATCGCAGCGTTGTTTTGACGCCTTCAGGCTGCGCTCGCGATCCGTCTCAAGGCCGCGATCAACTCCTGCGACAGCGCCGTTGGCCTGCGGCTCTTGCTGTCGACATAGACATGGACGAAATGTCCTTGCGCGGCGGCGCGATCCGCTCCCGCGCGAAACAGCCCGATCTCGTAGCGGACGGATGAGCCGCCGATGTGCGCGACGCGCAAGCCGGCGTCGAGCGTATCGGGGAAGCTGACGCTCTCGAAATAGTTGCACTTCGTCTCGACCACGAGGCCGACGACCGCGCTGGTCAAAGGATCGAGCACGCCTTGCGCGATCAGATAGCCGTTCACCACCGTGTCGAAATACGAATAGAAATGCACGTTGTTCACGTGCCCATAGACGTCGTTGTCCATCCAGCGCGTGGGCATCGCGAGGAAGTGACGGTAGGCGCTGCGGCGCTCGGGCGTTGGGCGGTCTGACATCGATCAGGGCGTGGCTTTGTCGCCGGCGGGAATTTCGCGCGTGCCGAGCGCGTCCGCAAGCCTCGCCTGGGCGGAGCCGGGCCGCAAGGGTTTTTGCTGGCTCTCATGCGGCGCCCAGCCCGAGAGCCAGATGATGTCGAAGGTCGCGCGCACGCGGCCGTCCGGATCGGCGAAGCGCGCCGCATAGATCTCCGCCATGCGCAACAGCGTCCGCCGCCGGAGCGGCCTGCGTTGCCGCTCGACCAGCGGGTTGGTGGCGCCCATGCGCCGCAGATCCTGCATCAACGCCAATGGCGAGGGATAGCGCACGACGACGCGATCGACGTCGGTGACCGGGAGCGCAAATCCGGCCCGCTGCAGAAGACCGCCCATGTCGCGGACATCGGCGAAGGGCGCGACCCGTGGCGACACGCCGCCTTCGCCTTCGATTTCTGCGGCGGCGAAAGCCTGACGCAGCTCGCTCAGCGTCTCTCCGCCCAGCATCGCGCAAAGAAACAGACCATCGGGTTTCAGCGCCCGCCGGATTTGTACGAAAAGCCCCGGCAGGTCGTTGACGGCCTGCAGCGCAAGCAGCGACACGGCGAGAGCGAGCGAGGCATGCGCCAAGGGAAGCGTCTCTTCATTGGCGACGATCGTCAGGCGGTCGGGTGAGTTGCGAGGATCGCTGCGGACCTCGATCACCTGACCGACCTTTCCCGACGCCCGCATGGCGTCGGCGGCAGCCCGTGTCGGCGTGAACAGATCCGCGGCGACATCGAATTCGCGCAGGATGACGGCGAGCCGATCGGCCAGGTCTTCGGCGGCGCGGTCGACCAGAAAGGGGACCGCGCCCAGCGCGCCGGCGCGTTTCGCCCGCGCGCGGATGAGGGCGTGATCGAAGACCTTCGGGGCGGACATGTTCACAAACCTTTCAATCCGCAGTTATCCCCAGCCCATGCGCCGGCGTCAAAGCCGGAACGATCCCGGCGTTGAGGACGAGCGCGACAAAACCTAGTGTCTTTGGATGCAGCTTGCGAGCGGCGCGGCGACGGAGCGTACACGGAGGGCCTTTTACAGGCTGGGACGGATTGCGCTCGATTTTGCCTTGCCGCCGCTGTGTCCGGCCTGCCGCGTGCCGGTGGACGACCAGGGCGGCTTGTGCGCCGGCTGCTGGTCCAAGCTCTCGTTCATCGCCCCGCCGTTTTGCGAGCGCCTGGGCATTCCTTTCGTCTACGATCCAGGTCCGGGCGTCTTGTCCATGCGGGCCATTGCCGATCCTCCCGCCTATCGGCGCGCGCGGGCGGCCGTCCGCTACGACGACATCGCCCGCACCCTCGTGCATGCCTTGAAATATGCCGACCGGCTCGATCTCGCGCCGACGCTCGGACGCTGGATGGCGCGGGCCGGACGGGAGCTGTTCGACCGCGCCGATGCGCTCGTTCCGGTGCCGCTTCATCGGCGTCGGCTTTGGGTTCGCCGTTTCAACCAATCGGCCGCGCTCGCCGGCGCGATCAGCGGATGCGTGAGCGCGCCTGTGCTGCACGACGTACTCGAACGCACCCGATCGACGCCGCAGCAAGTGGGGCTCTCGCGATCGGAACGCGAGCGGAACGTGCAGGGCGCCTTTCGGGTGCCGCCCGACAAACGTGCGGAGGTCCGCGGCCGCCGCCTGGTGCTGGTCGATGACGTGCTCACATCCGGGGCGACCGTCGATGCCTGTGCCCGCGCCCTTCTGCGCGCGGAAGCGGCCGATGTGGATGTGCTGGTGTTCGCGAGGGTTGTTGAGGCCGGCGGCGCTCCCATATAATTGCGGGTCAGGACCCTATCCGCCATGCCGCCGGTCGAGATCTACACCACGCGATATTGTCCTTATTGCCATGCCGCGAAGGACTTGCTTAACCAAAAAGGCGTTTCCTTTACCGAGATCGACGTGACCGGCAATGGCGAACGCCGAGCCGAGATGACGCGTCGCGCGAATGGCGGGCATACGGTGCCGCAAATCTTCATCGGGAACACGCATATCGGCGGCTGTGACGATCTGTATGAACTCGACGGGGCGGGACAGCTCGATCGTCTGCTGGATCGGACCGGCGCCGGATGACCGCAGCAACAGGCAACGCCTCCACGTTCCGCGTCGCGCTGATCCAGATGAGGTCGGGACGGAATCCCGCGCAGAACCGCGACGACGCCGCCCGGCTCATCCGCGAAGCCAAGGAGGGCGGCGCCGATTACGTGCTGACCCCGGAAATGACCAACCTGATGGAAGTGGACCGTGGGCGCCTGTTCGGCGCGGTCGCCGCTGAAGAGGAGGACGCCTCGCTCGCCGCCTTCCGCGATCTTGCCCGCGCGCTCGGCATCTATGTCCATGTCGGCTCGCTGGCCGTCAAAGTCTCGCCCGAGAAGGCGGCGAACCGTTCGTTCCTGATCGGGCCGCATGGCTTGATCGCGGCGCGTTACGACAAGATCCACATGTTCGACGTCGATCTTGCGGACGGCGAGAGCTACCGCGAGTCGCGCAACTTTCGTCCCGGCGAGCTGGCTGTTTTCGCCGACCTGCCATGGGGCCGGTTGGGGCTGAGCATCTGTTACGATCTTCGTTTTCCCGCGCTCTATCGCGCGCTCGCCGAGGCGGGGTCCACGTTTCTTGCGATCCCCTCCGCTTTCACGCGCCAAACCGGCGAGGCGCACTGGCACGTGCTCACGCGCGCGCGCGCGATCGAAACCGGGTGTTTCGTGTTCGCGGCGGCGCAAGGCGGCAGGCACGAGAACGGCCGCGAGACCTACGGCCATTCGATCGTTGTCGATCCGTGGGGCGGCGTGATCGCCGAAGGGGGCACGGAGCCGGGATTGATTTTCGCCGATATCGACCCGGCCGCGGTGACGAAGGCTCGCGCGCGCATTCCCTCGCTGCAGCACGGCCGCCGCTTCGAGATGATCGAGCCGATGGCCGAACCCGCGCACCTGCATCTTGTGAGGAGCGAGCCGTGATTCGCTACGCGCTCCGATGCGAGAGGGGACACGGGTTCGAGAGCTGGTTTGCGGACTCCTCGGCTTATGAAGGCCAGCGCAAGCGCAAGCTCATCGAATGCCCGAACTGCGGTTCGTCCAAGGTCGAGAAAGCGGTCATGGCACCCGCGCTCAAGCGCGGCGACAAGCGAGGATCCGGCGCGCTCCGGAATGAGGCGCCGCAGACGCCTGCTCCAGAGACCCCGCCCGACGACAACACGCCGATTGCGATGGTGTCGGCGCAAGAGCGCGAGCTCCGCACGAAGCTGAAAGAACTGCGCGATCACCTCGTCAAGAACGCCGACTATGTCGGCCCAAGATTTCCCGAGGAGGCGCGCAAGATGCATCACGGCGAGATCGACCGCCGCTCGATCTACGGCGAGGCCTCCGTGGAAGAAGCCAAATCGCTGGCCGAGGACGGGGTCGAATTCCACCCCTTGCCCATCCTTCCGGAAGACCGGAATTAATTCGCCCAGAGCAGCAGGGCGACACCCAAAACCACGAGCGCGACGCCGCCGGCTTCCCGGCCCGTGATCCGCTGCCCGAAAGTGATATAGGCGATGGCCTGCGCGAACAGAACTTCGACGAGCGCGAGCGTGCGCACATTGGCGGCCGTCGTCAGCGCGAAGGCGAGGAACCAGAATTGCGACGCGAGTGCGCCCATGAAGCCTGCGAAAACAGAAGGCCGCCACGCGCGCAGGATCGCGACCAGCACGGCGCGATCGGCAAGCGCCAAATAGAGCGAGAGCAGCCCCGCCTGGATTGCCAGCCCGACCGCAAGCGTGAATGTCGCGGCCATGACGAAACTCGGATGGCCGAGGCTCAAAATCGCGCCCCGGTAGCCGACGGCGGACAGGGCGAACAGTCCGCCGGCGGCAAGGCCAAGCAGCACGGGCCGCGTTTCCGTCGCCTTGCCGGGCCGCAGCGACATCACCACGACCCCGCTCGTTGCGATCAGGATGGCTGCCGCGATCGGCAAGGTCGGCGCCTCGCCCAGGAAAACCAGCCCGAACACCGCGACCTGCACCGGCTCGGTCTTGATCAGCGCGGTGGCCACCACGAAGGCGCGCTCGCGCATGGCCGCGAGCATGAGCGCGGTCGCCGCGATTTGCGCCAAGGCGCCGAGCACAACCCACGGCCAGAACGCGAGACCTGCCGAGGGCGGCGAATGACCGGTCGCCGCCGCGGCGCCCGCCAAGAAAACGACCGCGAACGGAAACCCGAACAAGAACCGCACATGCGTGGCGCCGGCGGTACCCAGGCTCGCGGTCAGTTCCCGTTGCGTCGCGTTGCGTATCGTCTGCGACAAAGCGGCGACGATGGTGAACGCCGCCCAAAGGAGACCCGTATCCGCCATGAGCGATGTCGCGCCTACCGGGGCTTCTCGGCGATCATCATGTAGTTCACGTCCATGTCCGGCGAGAGCTCCCAGGCGTCACGGAAGAAATTGTAGGCGACCCCGGCACCGTCAGTTGCGCGCAGGCCCGCGCGCTCGAGCGCGGCTTCCAGTTCGTTCGGCGTGACGAACTTGTCCCACCGGTGCGTGCCGCGCGGCAGCCACCCGAGCACATATTCCGCGCCCACGATCGCCAGCGCAAAGCTTTTCAGCGTGCGGTTGAGCGTTGCGGCGATCATGAGGCCGCCCGGCTTCACCATCTCGCCGCACCGGCGCACGAACAGCGCCAGGTCCGCCACATGCTCGACCACTTCCATGGCGAGCACGATGTCGAAACGCTCGCCCGCATCGGCGAGCGCTTCGGCGGTCGTGTTGCGATAGTCGACGACGACGCCGCTTTCGGCCGCATGCAGCCTGGCGACATCGATATTCGTCGTGGCCGGATCGGCTCCGACCACCTCGGCCCCGAGCCGCGCCAGGGGTTCGGAGAGAAGCCCCGCCCCGCAGCCGATATCGAGGAGGCGCAGGCCGGAGAGGCAATCCAGCTCCTTGGGATTGCGTCCGAAGGTTTGGCATGCGGCGTCCCGGATATAGGCGAGGCGGACCGGATTGAACTTGTGGAGCACGGCCATCTTGCCGCGCGGATTCCACCATTCCTCGGCCAGGCGCGAAAACCGTTCGACTTCCGCCTCGTCGACCGTGGTTACCGAAGCTCTTGCCCGGTCAGCACCCATTCTGCCCTCGAGAGTTCAGGTTGCGGGGCGGCAAGCCCGCCGGTATGTATACGCGCCTTTTCGCAGGCCCGCGCGCCCAAATCTCGCAGCGGCAACCGAGGACGACCACCCAAATCCATGGCCCGCCTGGTGATGAAATTCGGCGGCACCTCCGTCGCCGATATCGAGCGCATTCGCAATGTCGCCCGCCACGTCAAGCGCGAGGTTGGCGCGGGGCATGAAGTGGCCGTGATCGTTTCCGCCATGGCGGGAAAAACCAACGAACTCGTGGCCTGGTGCCGCGAGGCCTCCGCCGTCTACGATGCCGACGAGTACGATGCCGTGGTGGCGTCGGGGGAGCAGGTCACCTCCGGGCTGTTGGCCATTTGTCTCCAGGCCATGGGAGTCAACGCGCGCTCCTGGCAAGGCTGGCAGCTTCCCGTTCACACCTCCGACGCCCATGGCAGCGCCCGCATCCTCGACATCAACGGCAAGGCCTTGATCGAGCGGTTCCGCCAGGATCGCGAGGTCGCCGTCATCGCCGGCTTCCAGGGCGTGCACAAGGACACGAACCGCATCACGACCTTGGGGCGCGGCGGCTCCGATACCTCGGCGGTGGCCGTCGCCGCGGCCATTCAGGCCGACCGCTGCGACATCTATACCGATGTGGACGGCATCTATACATCCGACCCGCGTGTCGTCCCGCGGGCGAGGCGGCTCGAGAAGATCGCGTTCGAGGAAATGCTGGAATACGCCTCGCTCGGCGCCAAGGTGATGCAGGTGCGCTCGGTCGAGCTCGGCATGGTGCACAATGTCCGTATTTTCGTGCGTTCGAGTTTTGACAGGCCGGAGGACATTGATCCGCACGGCACCCCGCCAGGCACCCTCATCTGCAACGAGGAGGACATCGTGGAGCAGCAGGTCGTCACCGGTATCGCCTTCTCGAAAGACGAGGCGCAGATCTCGATCCGCCGCGTGCAGGACAAACCGGGCGTGGCCGCGGCCATTTTCGGCCCGCTCGCGGAAGCCAACATCAACGTCGATATGATCGTGCAGAACGTCTCCGCGGACGGCGCGACGACCGATCTCACGTTCACCGTCCCGGCAGCCGATTATGACCGGGCGACGGGCGTGCTCGCCAAAGCCAAGGACAAGATCGGCTACGAGCGGCTCGACGGCGCCAATGACATCGCCAAAGTCTCCGTCATCGGCATCGGCATGCGCAGCCATGCCGGGGTCGCCGCCAAGGCCTTTCGGGCGCTGGCCGAGCGCGGCATCAATATTCGCGCCATCACCACCTCCGAGATCAAGTTTTCGGTGCTGATCGATGCCGCCTATACGGAACTTGCCGTGCGCACCCTGCATTCGCTCTACGACCTGGACACTGTGCGCCATAGCTAAATGGCGGTGCCGGTGCGATAGCAGGCCATGTCCCCCGCGCGCGCCATTTCCTACGCCCAGCGATTCGAGGATCTCCACCTCGCGCGCTGCTTCGGCGACAAGACGGACGGGTTCTACATCGACGTCGGATCGGGTCATCCCGTTGTCGACAACGTTTCCTTCCGCTTCTACCTGCACGGCTGGCGCGGCATTCTGGTCGAGCCCAATCCCGACCTCGCGCGCCTGACGCGAGCGGTGCGGCCCCGCGACATCGTCGCCGAAGAGCTGGCCGGCGCCGCCCCGGGCGAAGCCACCTTCTTCCTCGTCGACGAATTTCACGGTCTTTCGACCATGATCGAAGGCCACGCCAGGAGCGCGGATGAAGAGTTCGGAAAGAAGTCAAAGCCGCTCACGCGTCCGGTGACGACCTTGCGGCATCTATGCGAGGCGCATGCGCCGCAAGCCATCGACTTCCTGAAGATCGATGTCGAGGGCGCGGAAAAAGACGTGCTCCTCGGCGGCGACTGGACCCGCTTCCGGCCCCGTGTCGTCGTCATCGAAGCGCTTGCGCCCTACACTATGACGCCCGCCTGGGCCGACTGGGAGCCGATCCTGCAGAAGAACGACTATGGTTTTGTCTGGTTCGACACGCTCAATCGCTACTACGTCGCCAATGAGGCGCGTCAGCTCGCCGATTGCTTCGAGGGCGCGCCGAACGACTATCCTGGCGTCAGGCAGATCGGGCTTCTCCGCCCGGCCCTGGAGGATGACGCGCATCCTGACCGCCGGCTCGCCGAGCTGCTGGCGCGCGCGGCGATGATTCGCCTGCCTCTTCTCGAAGCCCGGCACCTGCTCGATTTCCTGACCCTGGACTTCGCACCCGCACAGCTCGACCGGCCGGCGACGCAGAGCGATGCAGAGGCCGCCTATCATCGCCTCTTTGAAACCGAACCGCCGCCTGATTGGGCGGCGTCGCTCGATCTGCCGGCCGAGGCCAGCATTCGCGACCTTTACGCCCGGCTGATCGAAACGGACCGCTTTCGCACCGCCCTTGGCCGGATCGCCGCCACCTATTCCTGGTGAGCGGCGCGCGTGCAACTTGCCCCCCATGCGGCGCATTGGCTATACGGCGCTAACGGGTCGCCGCAAGGTGAGATTGGTCGAGGTGAACGCGACCGGCGCTTGCGCCCACGCTGCTGCTGATCGGAGCGTGCCCTCCCTTCGGCTGGCTGCCCCAGTAGGGTTGGAACATGGCCTTGGCCGGGATGCGGCGCTCTCGGCCCGGGCGATCACTGTTGGAAGGACTGCAACCTGATGCGAGGCGCGCTAGGCGGCCCCCGCGTGCTGTTGCGCCGGCTTCGCGAAGTGATGGCGGAGCCGGTGAGCGCGCAGCAGCGCCTCGACAAGATCGTGGTGCTGATCGCCGCGAACATGGTCGCGGAAGTGTGCTCGCTCTATGTCCTGCGCGTCGACGGCACCCTCGAACTCTACGCCACGGAAGGTCTGAACCCGCAAGCCGTCCACCAGACCGTGATGCGCTCGGGCGAAGGCCTGGTCGGCCACGTCGCCAAGGAGGCGAACCCGATCAACCTCTCGAACGCGCAGTCGCATCCGAAATTCTCGTATCGTCCGGAAACGGGCGAGGAGATCTATCATTCCTTCCTTGGCGTCCCGATTTTGCGGGCGGGCAACACGCTCGGCGTGCTCGTGGTGCAGAATCGGGCGCACCGCACCTACTCGGAAGAGGAAGAGGAGGCGCTGCAGACGGCGGCCATGGTGCTCGCCGAGATGATCGCCTCCGGCGAGTTGTCGGCGATCGCCAAGCCTGGTGCCGAGCCTGCGGTCCGGCGGACCTTGCATCTGACCGGCTTGGCTCTCTCCGATGGAATCGGCCTCGGCCATGTGGTGCTGCACGAGCCGCGCATCGTGGTGACCAATTTCATCGCCGACGACGTGCACAACGAACTGAAGCGGCTCGACGAGGCCGTGGAAATGCTGCGCGCCGATCTCGATGTTCTGCTGGAAAGCCGCGAGATGGGCGACGCGGGCGAGCACCGCGATGTTCTCGAGGCCTATCGCATGTTCGCGCATGACCGCGGCTGGCGTCATAAACTGCACGAAGCGGTGCTGACCGGCCTGACCGCCGAGGCGGCCGTCGAGCGCGTGCAATCCGATACCCGTGCGCGCATGATGCGTCAGACCGATCCCTATTTGCGCGAGCGTCTGCACGACCTCGACGATCTCGCGCATCGTCTGATGCGGCAGCTCACCGGCCAGGACCTCGCGCCTTCGAAAGAGCAATTGCCCGAAAATGCCATCCTGGTCGCTCGCTCCATGGGCCCCGCGGCGCTCCTCGACTACGACCGCAAGCGCTTGCGCGGCCTTGTGCTCGAGGAAGGCGGGACGACGTCGCATGTCACCATCGTGGCGCGTGCGCTGGGAATCGCGGCTATCGGTCAGATCGAGAACGCCACCGGCATGGTTGATCCGGGCGATGCGATCATCGTCGACGGATCGACCGGCGACGTCCACGTTCGCCCTCCTGCCGACATCGAAGCCGCCTATGCCGAACGCGTGCGGCTGCGCGCGCGGCGCCAGGCGCAATATCAGGCGCTGCGCGACAAGCCCTGCATCACGAAGGACGGCCAGGCCATTCAGCTGATGCTGAACGCCGGTCTCGTGGTCGATCTCCCCTACATCGCGGAGACCGGCGCGGCGGGTATCGGCCTGTTCCGCACCGAGCTGCAGTTCATGGTGGCGCAGGCCTTTCCGCGCACAAGCGAGCAGCTCTTGCTCTATCGCGCTGTGCTCGATGCCGCCGGGGACCGCCCCGTGACCTTTCGTACGCTCGATATCGGCGGCGACAAGGTGCTGCCTTACATGCGCGCCATCGAGGAGGAGAACCCCGCGCTCGGATGGCGAGCCATCCGCCTTGGCCTCGACCGGCCGGGTCTCCTGCGCAGCCAGGTGCGGGCCTTGCTGAAAGCCGCCGGCGGACGCGAACTGCGGATGATGTTCCCGATGATCGCCTCGGTGGAGGAATTCGACCAGGCGAAGGCGGTGGTCGAGCGCGAGCTGACGCATCTTCGGCGGCATGGCCATTCGCTGCCCGAGCGCGTACACATCGGCACCATGGTGGAAGTGCCGGCCCTGCTCTTTCAGCTCGACGAGTTGACGGAGCGCGTGGATTTCCTCTCGGTCGGCTCGAACGATCTCGTGCAATTCATGTTTGCCGCCGATCGCGGCAACACGCGCGTCTCCGACCGCTTCGACCCGATTTCCGCGCCCGTGCTGCGCGCCCTGAAATCCATTGTCGATACCGCGAAGGCTCATGGCAAGCCGGTCACCCTGTGCGGCGAGCTTGCGTCCAATCCGCTGGGCGCGATCGCCTTGGCCGCGATCGGCTACCGCATGATGTCGGTCACCCCATCGGCGATCGGCCCGGTCAAGGCCGCGCTGCTGCAGGTTGACACGCAACGGGTCGCCCGCTTCCTCAGTCCCCTGCTCGAACACCCGATGGGTTGCGCGGGACTGCGCAGCCGGCTTGCCGACTTTGTGGCGGATCAAGGCGTGCAGCTCTGAAATGACCTCGCCGCTGCCCGCAACGAAGCTCAACGCCTTGATCGCTCGCCATGCGGCGGTCGAGAAGGCGCTCGCCTCCGGCCCCGACCGCGACAGCTATGTCAAGCTCTCGCGCGAATTCGCCGAGCTTGGCCCGCTCGTTGAGGCCGTGAAAACCTACCATGCGACGGAGGCCGAGCTCGCCGGCATCGATGCATTGCTGTCCGACCCTGCGATCGACCCGGAGATGCGGGCGCTGGCCGAGGCGGAGCGGCCGGCCATCGACCAGCGCCGCTCCGCGCTCGCGCGCGACATCCGCCTTGCGCTCATTCCCAAGGATGCGATGGACGAGCGCAACGTCATTCTCGAGATTCGTGCCGGGACCGGCGGCGACGAGGCCTCGCTCTTCGCCGGGAACCTGTTCCGCATGTATGAACGCTATGCGGCCCTGCAGGGCTGGAGCGTGGAGCTCGTCTCCGCCAACGAAGGAACCATGGGCGGGTTCAAGGAGATCATCGCGGAAATTCGCGGCCGCGGCGCCTTTGCCAGGCTGAAATACGAGTCGGGCGTGCATCGCGTCCAGCGCGTGCCGGCGACCGAGGCGTCGGGCCGCATCCACACGTCGACGGCGACCGTCGCCGTTTTGCCCGAGCCGGAAGATGTGGATGTGACGATCAACGAAGCCGAGCTCAAGATCGACACCATGCGCGCCGGCGGCGCCGGCGGGCAGCATGTGAACAAGACGGAATCGGCCGTCCGCATCACGCATCTGCCGAGCGGCATCGCCGTGGTCGTGCAGGAGGACCGTTCTCAGCATCGCAACCGCGCCAAGGCGATGGCGATCTTGCGGGCAAGGCTTTACGATGCCGAGCAGCGGCGGCGCGATTCCGCGCGCGCCGCAGAGCGGCGCGGACAGGTCGGCACCGGCGATCGCTCCGAGCGCATCCGCACCTACAATTTTCCCCAAGGTCGCGTGACCGATCACCGGATCAATCTCACGCTTTACAAATTGCCGCAGGTGCTCGAAGGCGAGGCGCTAGGCGAGATCGTCGACGCGCTGATCACCGAGCATCAGGCCGCTCTGCTTGCGGATCAGGACCAATGAGCCTTGCCTTCGGGATCAGCGTCGGCGCGGCGCGGCGCCACCTGGCGCAGGCTTTTCGCGCCGCGGGCCTCGACACGCCGGATCTCGACGCCCGCGTCCTTGTGGGACACGCTCTTGGGCTCGATGCGAGCGGCGTCGCGACCGCCTCCGACCGTCGCCTCACCGCCGGCGAAGCGCGACAGCTCGAAGCGAGCCTTGCGCGCCGGCTTGCGCGCGAGCCGGTCGCGCGCATTGTCGGGCGAAAGGAATTTTGGGGACGCGACTTTCTGATCGGCCCGGCGACGCTCGTACCGCGGCCCGAAACCGAGCTCGTGGTCGAAACCGCGCTGGGCTTGGGCGACGCCTTCGAGCAGCGCCGGCGGCCCTTGCGCGTGGCCGATCTCGGCACCGGCTCGGGCGCGATTCTCATTTCGCTGCTCGCCGAATGGCCGGAAGCCATCGGGGTCGGCACCGACATCGATCCTCGCGCGCTTGACATCGCGCGGAATAATGCGCGCCGTCTCGGCGTCGACGATCGCGCCGGCTTCGTCGCGGGTGATTTCGGCTCCGCGCTCGGCGGCGGCTTCGACCTTGTTGTTTCGAATCCGCCCTATGTCCGGACCAGCGACATCGAGGCTCTCGCCCCCGAGGTGCGAGATTACGATCCGCGGCGCGCGCTCGATGCGCAGGCGGATGGACTTGCGGCCTATCGCGCCCTGGCCCGCGATATCGTGCGGCTCCTGGCCCCGCGGGGAATCGTCGTCGTGGAAGTGGGGCAAGGGCAGGCCAGCTTTGTCTCCTCGCTTTTTCGGGCGGTGGGGCTTGCGATGTGGGGCGACCCCCGCCGCGACCTTGCTGGCATCGAGCGGGTCCTGTGCGCCCGCTGTTTGGCTGTGAGCGGACCGCAAGCCATGCTGAAAAAGGACTTGGAATATGCGGCGGGACCCATTACGTTCCGATCACGGAATCGACCCTGAATTGGACGGGTGCCGTTCAAGAGGCCCGGAGCAAGGCTCCGCGAGGCACGGCATCCGGCAAGGCGAGCAAGAACATCGTCCGGTTCGACTATACGGTTCGCCGACTGATGCAATGGACGCTGCTTCGCCGGTCTCTGCGAGCCCGTGACGGCGCGCGGACCATGAGTGGCGCCGTGGCGTCATAGGCTGGCTGTGCGGCGCAAGGGGTCGTCGGTTTCAGAGGCGGTGGCCCGCAACGCGAGGCGATAACGGATTTCGTCGGGTGCGTCTGCCTGGGGGCCGGGCTTGGCTCAGGTGCAGCGTGGGAAGGTTTTGACGGTTGGATCCGTCGCATTTCGGGGGTCAGTAGGCAAAAACGATGAGAAACGGACAGAAGCAGCAGCAGCGCATGCGGGGACGCAATCGGGGCAAGAGTCACAACCCCTTGAGCCGGCTGTACGAGTCGAACGGCCCCGACGTGAAGATCCGTGGCACGGCCCACCACGTTGCGGAAAAATACCTACAGCTTGCGCGCGACGCCCAGTCCTCGGGCGATCCCGTCGGAGCCGAAAACTACTATCAGCATGCCGAGCACTATTTTCGACTGATTGCCACAGCTCAGGAGCAGTTCCGGCAAGCGGCCCCGTTCTACCGCCCGGAAGGCGAGGGACGCGACGAAGCGGGCGGGGACGAAGGCGAGGAGGGCCAGGGTCAAGGCGAATCGATGGGAGCCCGCGAGCCGTCACTTCAGCCGAACTATCCGCCCCGGGAGGCCAACCCCTATGGGTTGCGCGAGCCGCAGCCCTATTCGGGCCGTCCTCACCAGCCGCAGCAACCGGCGCCCCCAGAGGAGGGTGGCCAGCTTGAGAGGCTGCCGGCCTTCATTACGGGCGGTGGCGGCCAGCCGCAGCCGAATCCGCCGCCAGCCTACGGCAATGGCCACGACGGACCGGGCGATCGCTTCTCCAACCGCCGCCGCCGTCGCCATCGCGGACCGCGGGGCGATATGCCGGGCGGGCCGCGCAATGCCCCCGGCGAAGCCGGCGACGAAGGCCCCGAGCCGTCGGTCCCGCAAGGAGACTAATCGCGCTCTGTCCCGCTCACGCGGGCTGCGCCTCCCGGCGAGGGGGCGAGCACGGGCTCGAAGCTTGGCACCAGGCGGCGCTGTCTCCGTTGGGCCGGGACCGCGCGATAGACCTGCTTTGTCGCTTCGACAATGTGGATTCCCGCGAACGGGGCGTTCAATGTCGCGCCGGTGCGCTCCCAGGCGACCGCCGAGCGCAGGAACCACTTTCGCGCGATCGGCGGCACATACAGCACTTCCTCCCACGCGGTCGGCGTGAACCAGGTATCGCGCAAAAGATGCGTGATCTGCGAGCGCGAATAGGGCCGTCCGTGACCGAATGGGGTGGTGTCCGCGCGCGCCCAGACGCCGCGTCGGTTGGGCACCGCCGCCAGCAGCCGTCCTCCCGCCGCCAGCACACGCCATGTTTCACGCAGCAGCGCCACGGCATCCGACGAGTTCTCGAGCGCATGCACGAGCAGCACGCGGTCGACGGAGGAATCTTCGAGCGGCAAGTCGTGTTCCTCGACCAGCGCGACGAGCCCGGCACGGTCTGTGGGCCATTTCACGACCCCTTGCGCCGCCGGCATGAAGGCGAGGCATCGCTCCGCTTCCTCGCGAAACAGCCCGAGATAGGGCGTCGGATAACCGAACCCGAGCACGCTCAAGCCATGCGTGTCCCGCCAGCGCGATCGAACCCCGCGCCCGATGAAGCGCCGCGCCACCATGCCGAGGGGCTGGGCGTAGAAACTGCGCAGATCGACGACGTCGAGCGACATTGGCAATGCCTGCGGACTGGAGCATTTTCCGGCCAGGTGGGTAACGGTTGGCCGAAAGAAAATGCGACAAAACAATAGCTCTTAGAGTGCTGCGCCGGCCTCCGGCGCAGAACCGACTGGGAGTATGAGGCTGCGGAGCGGGCGCTGCAACGCGGCCGGCTTCCGCGGCACCAGGCGCTCGTGTAGCCTGCACGTTAATCGGACACAAAGGACCTCGTATGCCGGCTGAAATGCGCCTGTTCCCATGCCTCAAGGACAACTATGGCGTCCTTTTGCACGATCCGGAGACGGGGGCCACCGCCTCCATCGATGCGCCGGAAGCCGCACCGGTGGAGAAGGCCTTGCGCGAAACCGGATGGCGGCTGACGGATATTCTCGTCACGCATCATCACGGCGATCACACAGCCGGCATCGACGAACTCAAGCGGCGGCATGGCTGCCGCGTCACCGCGCCGGTCCGCGAGGCCTCGCGCATCCCAGGCGTCGATGCGACCGTCGGCGACGGCGATACGATCAAGATCGGACAGTTGGAGGGACGGGTGCTCGACACGCCTGGGCACACGCGCGGGCACATTTCGTATCACTTCAAAGGCGCCCGGGCCGCCTTTGTCGGCGACACGCTGTTCTCGGTCGGCTGCGGCCGCCTGCTGGAAGGGGACGCCGCCATGATGTGGGATTCGCTTCTGAAGCTCCGCGCCTTGCCCGACGACACGCGAATCTATTGCGGGCATGAGTACACCGCCTCGAATGTTCGTTTTGCGTTGAGCATCGAGCCACAGAATGCGGCCCTGAAGGCGCGGGCGGAGGAGGTCGAGAAGCAGGCCGCCGCGGGCCGGCCGACGATTCCGACCACGATCGGCGCGGAGAAATCGTTCAATCCCTTCTTGCGCGCCGATGATCCGCAGGTCGCGGCCGCGATCGGAATGGCGGGCGCGGCGGCGCCGGCCGTGTTCGGCGAAATCCGCAAGCGCAAGGACAATTTCTGAGCACCCGCGCGCTCAAGAGATGACACGCTGCCGCACGAACATGTCCTTGGCGGCGAGCAGCCCTCCTCCGGCGATCAGCACGGCGGCGATCGCAAGCGTGGAGGTAGCCTCCGCATAGCCCGCCGCGACAAGCAGAGACGTCGAGATCAGCGGCGCCGCATACGATCCGGCGCCGAGCACCCGGATGTCCCCGCGTTTCATCCCGAAATCCCAGGCGTAGAAGGCGGCGCCGACAGGACCGATGCCAAGCGCAAGGACGGCGGCCCATTGCAGCGCCGTTTCGGGCCACACGGTCTGTTCGAGCGCCAGATGAAACAGCGCGGCGAGCGCCGCTGTCGCGACGCAGAAGCCGACAACGGCATCGGTCGGGACGGCTGCAAAGCGGCGAGACAGCACGGAGTAGGCGGCCCAGATGAAGGCCGCAACGAAGGCCGCCGCAAGTCCGGGGAGATAGTCGAGCGCAAAGGTCAGCCCGCGCCCTGCGAACAGGAGCGCCGTGCCCGCAAGACCGAGCATCGCCCCGATCACGTGGTGCGGACGCAAACGCTCGTGGGGCAGCAGCGCCGAGAACAGCACGATGAGCAGCGGCCACAGATAATTCAGCAGGCCCGCCTCGGCGGGTGGCGAAAGGCGCAGCGCCATGAAGTAAAGCGCGTGATAACCGAACAGCCCGCAGACGCCGAGCGCCCAGACTTCAGCCGGCTGCTTGAGGGCCTGGATGGCGCCGGGACGCGCGATCCACGTGGCCGCCCCGCCAAGGCCGCCAATGGCAAATGTCATCGCGGCGAGTTGGAATGGCGGGACCCGGCCCGAGGCTACCGTGAGCACCGCAAGCAGCGACCACAGGATGATCGCCGACGACCCGACGAGCGTCGCGCGAACCGCTAGTGGAGTGGATTTGACATTCGCTACCCATCTAGCCGCGGCTTCACAAGCGAATGTCAAATCCAAAACTCCACTAGCAACTTGAATTTGCTAGTGGTCCTTCGATTCTAACATTCGCGAAATGACCTGCCGCAACGGGATGCGAATGTTAGAATCGGACCACTAGGGACTGACCGGGCGACATTCAAGACGGGCGTGCAAGGACGGCGCCGCTCAGATCATGTATTGGCCGCCATTCACCGTCAGCGTCGAGCCGGTAATGAAGCTCGACTCCTCCGCCGCGAGAAAGAGCACGCAGCGCGCGATCTCGTCCGGCATGCCCAGCCGGCCGACGGGGATCTGCGGAAGCACGCTCTTTTCCAGCACCTCCTTCGGCACGGCCTGCACCATTTCAGTGCCGATATAGCCCGGCGCGACGGCATTCACCGTGATGCCTTTCTTGGCGTTCTCCTGCGCGAGCGCCTTGGTGAATCCGAGTTCGCCCGCTTTCGACGCCGAATAGTTCGTCTGCCCCATCTGTCCCTTTTGCCCGTTCACGGACGAAATGCTGATGATGCGGCCGAAGTTGCGCTCGCGCATGCCGTCGATCACCTGTCGGCACATGTTGAACAGCGAATTCAGGTTGGTGGTGATGACGGCGTTCCACTGCTCCGGCGTCATCTTGTGGAACATGGCGTCGCGCGTGATGCCCGCATTGTTGACGAGAATGTCGACCGGACCGACTTCCGCCTCGACGCGTTTGATGCCCGCGGCGCAGGACTCATAGGAGCCGACATCCCATTTGAACACGGGAATCCCGGTCTCCTGCTTGAACTTGTTCGCAGCCTCGTCGTTGCCGCCGTAATTCGCGGCAACCTTGTAGCCGGCGCCCTTGAGCGCCTTTGAAATCGCGGCGCCGATGCCGCGTGTTCCGCCCGTGACGACCGCAACGCGTGCCATGCCCGTCTCCCTCGCCGATCAGCCTCTCCCCGGTCGGGAAGAGGCGACCTCGTCATTTCACCGCTCGACGCACATTGCGATTCCCATGCCGCCGCCGATGCACAGCGTGGCAAGGCCCTTCTTTGCGTCGCGCCTTTCCATTTCGTGCAAGAGCGTCACCAGCACGCGCGCGCCGGACGCGCCGATCGGATGTCCGATGGCGATCGCCCCGCCGTTCACGTTCACTTTTGCCGGATCCCAGCCGAGATCCTTGTTCACCGCGCAAGCTTGCGCTGCGAAAGCCTCGTTGGCCTCGATGAGATCGAGATCCTGGATCGACCAGCCGGCTTTCTTGAGCGCCGCGCGCGATGCAGGGATCGGTCCTGTCCCCATGATCGCGGGATCGACGCCGGCATGCGCCCATGACACGATGCGAGCCAACACTTTCTTTCCCTGCTTCGCCGCCTCGCTCGCCTTCATCAGCACAAGCGCCGCCGCGCCGTCATTGATGCCGGATGCGTTGCCGGCGGTGACCGAACCTTCTTTCTCGAAAGCGGGCTTTAGCTTCGTCATCGCGTCGAGGGTCGTGCCGTGCCGCGGATATTCGTCCGAGTCGACGACCACATCTCCCTTGCGCGACTTGATGACGATCGGCGTGATCTCGTCCTTGAAGCGGCCGGCTTTCTGCGCGGCTTCCGCTTTGTTCTGCGAGGCCACGGCGAATGCGTCCTGCTGCGCGCGGGTGATCTGCCATTGCTTGGCGACGTTCTCCGCCGTGTTGCCCATGTGGTAGCCGTGGAAGGCGTCCCACAAGCCGTCCTTGAGCATGCTGTCGACAAGTTCGAGCCCGCCCATCTTCGTTCCGTTGCGCAAATGCGCCGTGTGCGGGGCGAGGCTCATGGACTCCTGGCCCCCGGCAACCACGATGTCGGCATCGCCATTCACGATCTGCTGATAGCCAAGCGCGACCGCGCGAAGCCCCGAGCCGCAGAGCTGGTTGACGCCCCAGGCCGGGGTTTCGACCGGAATTCCCGCGCCGATCGAGGCTTGGCGCGCCGGATTCTGGCCCTGACCTGCGGTCAGGATCTGGCCCATGATGACTTCGTTCACCCGGCCTGCCTCGACGCCGGCGCGGTCGATCGCCGCCTTGATCGCCGCCTTTCCCAGATCGTGAGCGGGCAGGCTCGACAGCGATCCATTGAAGCTGCCGACGGGCGTCCGCGCGGCGCCGACGATGACGATGTCGTCCTTCATGACAAAACTCCTCTTGCCCGGATTTCGCGGGCGGTGGCTCCCGCGCTCTATGTGGGTGGCCTGGCGGCGTCGGCAAAGCGGGCGTCGCCGAAAAGCAGGCCGTGCGGCGGCATCCTTAAAGCCGCGGCAGGACCTGTCAATGCGTTGGAGGCCGGACATCCGAAAGGCTAAGCGCGGTCCTGTGCGGTCCGGCGCAGGGCGGGTCGTTTTGCAGGAACGGCGTCTGTGGGGGGTGGAAAGCGTTCAGCATGTTGGCGCAGGCCTTGTTAATGCTGCAGCGAAGTGTGCAGCATGGCCCGCAACAAAAACGCTGGTCCGCGCAGGAGAAAGCGCCTAATTTCAGCGGAACAAAGTCCGCGAACCCGAAGAAGCCAATGGCAAAATCAACCGAACCCATCACGATCAAGAAGTACGCCAACCGGCGTCTCTACAACACCGGCACCAGCACCTACGTCACGCTCGAAGATCTCGCCGCGATGGTGAAAGCCGGCGAAGATTTTGTCGTCTATGATGCCAAGTCCGGTGAAGAGATCACCCGCTCGGTCCTCACCCAGATCATATTCGAGCAAGAGCACAAGGAAGGGCAGAACCTCCTGCCCATTGCGTTCCTGCGGCAGCTGATCCGCTTCTACGGCGACAGCATGCAAATGCTGGTTCCGCGCTATCTGGAGGTCTCGATCGACTCGCTGACGCGTGATCAGGAGAAATTCCGCGAACAGATGGCCCAGGCCTTCGGCGGCGCAAGTCCGTTCGGCCCGATGGAAGAGCACGTTCGGCGGAACATGGAAATCTTCCAGCGCGCCTTTGCGATGTTCACCCCTTTCGCGCGTCGCGACGAAGAAGAGCCCGAGCCGGAACGCGCAGAAAAGTCGCTGGACGAAATCAATGACCTCAAACGCCAGCTCGACGAGGTCCAAAAGAAGCTCAATCAAATCGCGAACAGCGACAAGGCCAAGGCCTGACCCCCGACCGGTTGCCACGGCTTAACCTCAACGTCAGCAACACTGCCGGCAAAGCAGGCCGGTTGCTCGCCTGTGGAGCAGCCGGCACGCCGCTTGCGAAGCCTGTCTCAGGGACGCATCAAGTGTCCCAATTCGAGACAGGAGGCCGCCCATGCGGCTTGGTGGCATCGAGCGGACTGGCTTTCAGCCCCGGCGTTCCCAGCAAGGACCCTTGCCTGGTGAGCAAAGGCCCGAAAGCCATGCGCTCGTGGCAGCGCACCCAACGAGGAGCCCGGCCGTTCGCGAGGCTCCCCTGCAAAGGCCGCAGGCCGTCTTTCTGGCGCATCTGATCGCGACCGCCTCCGACGCGCCGCAAACGCGCCAGCGCCGCCGGGCCGACCCGCAGGATGCCGCGGCCGCCTATGGCGCCCGGGCCGCTGCCGCCGCCCCGGCCCCAGCCAGCTCCCGCTGGTGCTAGCCGAGACCATCGCGCTCTAATAGCCGAGCGCCAGCCCGTCTTTGCGGAAATCGGACCCGCCGATCAGCACACCCCGCTCCCAGTCGATCCGCACCGCCTGCCCGCCCCCGAACGGCAGCGGCCGCACGGCGACCGCGTGACCGCGCGCGGTCAAGCCCTCGACAGTCGCCGCCGGTAGCCCGCGTTCGATCATCGTCTTCTCACCTTCGAAAAAAGCGCGCGGGATGTCGAGCGCAGCCTGCACACCCATCCCATAGTCGACGATGTTGGAGACGACATGGGCGTGGCCCATGGCCTGGTAGCCGCCTCCCATCACGCCAAACGCCATGTCGCACCGCCCCTCTCGCATCGTGAGCGCCGGAATGATCGTATGGAGGGGACGCTTGGCGGGTCCGATCGTGTTCGGATGTTCGGGATCGACAACGAAGCCGCAGCCGCGATTGTGCAACAGGATGCCGGTCTTCTCTGTCGCGATGCCGACGCCGAAGGAGTTGAATAGCGAATTGATGATCGAGACCGCCATGCGGTCGCGGTCGACGACCGTCACCAGCACCGTGTCGCTGCCCGGCGTCGGCGCGTTCGGCATTTCGACGCGCCGCGAGCGGTCGATGCGGTCGGCGAGCGCGGCGGCAAACGGCTTGTCGAGCAAGGCGGATACCGCCATGCGCATGAAGGCGGGATCGGCAATGTGGGTGTCGCGCACGGCATAGGCGAGCCGCGCCGCTTCGAGCGCGAGGTGGAATCGCTCCGGCCCGAGAGGATCGAGCCGCTCCATGTCGAACCGCTCGAGGATATTGAGCAGCACGAGCGCTGCCAGTCCCTGCCCGTTCGGCGGCAATTCGACGAGTTCGACCCCCCGGTAGTTCGTCGCAATCGCCTCGACCGCTTCGCCGCGGTGACGTGCGAAATCGGCAAGCGTCAGCAGTCCGCCTCGGGCGGCGACCGTCTCCGCCATGTCGGCCGCAATCGCACCCTCGTAGAAGGCTTTTGGCCCGCGGGACGCGATGGCTTTCAGGCTTTCGGCCAGCGCCCCCATCCGCATGCGGTCGCCTTCCTCGGGCGCGGCGCCGTGCACGAGATAGTGGCGCGCGGCACCCGGATCACCGCGCAGCCGCTCGACGGCAAGCCCCCAGTCGAGCGCGATGCGCGGGGCGACGGGAAAGCCATGCTCGGCATAATGGATGGCCGGAGCGAGCGCCCGCCCGAGATCGAATTTGCCATGCGCTTTGAGAATTGATGCCCAGGCCTCGACCGCGCCCGGCACAGTGACGGCATGGATGGAATCGGCGCCGATGGCGCGGATGCCGCGCTCGATCAGGAATTCTGCGCGAGCCGCCGCGCCCGCGCGGCCCGAGCCGTTATAGCCCCATACCGGCTCTCCCGGCCGCGCAACAAGACAGAAGCAGTCGCCGCCGATTCCGGTCATGGCAGGCTCGACGACGCCGAGCAGCGCCACCGCGGTGACCGCCGCATCGGCCGCGGTGCCGCCGGCCTTTAGCGTGTCGACGGCCGCAAGCGTCGCGAGCGGATGCGATGTGGCCGCCATGCCTTCGGTCGCGATGACATCGGACCGTCCGGGCAGATGGAAGTCGCGGCGGGTCACGGGGGCGCCCTTCAGGGCCAGTGGAGTGGATTTGACATTCGCTCCCAACTTGCAGCGGACTCACAAAGCGAATGTCAAATCCAAAACTCCACTGGCAAGTTATCCTTGCTAGTGGTCCATGGATTCTAACATTCGCAAATCGCCTTCCGAAACGGGATGCGAATATCAGAATCGGACCACCAGCGCGTGGTCAGGCCTCGACCTTGTCGACCGTGAAGTCGCGGCGGGCGGTTTTGATCGTCACCGAGAATCCCGCCACCACATCGAACAGGCATAACATGACGAGCATGACGAAGGTCGACGTTGCCGCTTGCGGCACGGTGAGAAACTCGATCAGGGCGGCGATGAAGACAAGCATCGACAGGCCATGGTCCACGACCGAGCGGGACGTGGCCTGCGTCGCCTTGATGACCTCCACAAAAAGCACGATGAGCGAGAACAGGATGAAGATGTCACCGAGCGTCATGGTCCAGTTGGCCTGCGACACGAGATGGATGCTCGTAAGCGGACTGTCCCATCTCACGCCGGGCGTAAGAAACGCGATCATGTTGTAGATCGCCAGCGGAATGACCAGCAGCGGAAAACCGATCAGGAACACGCGACACCCCCATTGCCTTGGCTCGCTCACGGCGGCGCACCGATACGAAGCGCCAGCTTACCCTCGCGGCGGCCGCCGCTCCAGGCCAGAAAGGAAAAGGCCGGCGAGGCCGGCCTTGCTATGCCCAACCCGCCGCGCTCATGCCTCGGTTTTCACCTTCAGCACCTGGCGGCCTTTGTACATGCCGGTCTTCCGATCGATGTGATGCGGTCGGCGCAATTCGCCGGAATCCTTGTCCTCGACGTAAGCCGGCCGTTTCAAGGCATCGGCCGAGCGGCGCATGCCGCGCTTTGACGGCGAGGTTTTTCTTTTCGGGACGGCCATGGTGGTCTCCTGCGAACGGCCCGGCCTGGCGGGCGCACGCGACAAAATCGGGAAGGCGCGCTTATAGAGGATTGCGCCGGCAATTGCCACACCCCCAACGCCGGCCGTTTTGCCGGACCGGGTCGGCGAGCCGTCTATCGCTCCCGAGCCTGCGGCCGGCCGAGGCAGCTGTCGATTTTGGGGCTGCGCGCGGCTCGGCCCTCATGCACGCCAGCGAGACGCCGCAGGGCGGCGTTGGGCGGGTATGCGGTCCGCGTGAGGGGATTCGGAAGCATGGCCGCCATCAAGGCGGCTTCGCGCGCGTTGAGGTTGGCGGCCGATTTGCCAAAGGCCCGTCGCGCGCCGGCCTCCGCCCCGAATTCACCATGAGGGCCCCAGGCGACCACGTTCAGATAGATTTCCATCTGCCGCCCCTTCGGAACGACCAGATCAACCCACAACGCAAGCGGCAATTCCAGCGCCTTGCGGATGTAGCTGCGGCCCTGCCAGAGGAAGAGGTTCTTCGCGAGCTGCTGCGTGATGGTTGATCCGCCGCGGACCTCGCCGAGGTCGCCCATGGTCTCGATATCCTCGAGCAATTCACGCAAGGTGCCGAAGTCCACGCCCCAATGGGCACAGAAGCGTGCGTCCTCGGCCGCAATGACGGTGCGCGGCAAGACACGCGCGATCCGCTCGAGCGGCATCCAGTGCCGCTCGACCCTCGCGCCCGTCATCCAGCGCCACAGCATGACGGTCGAGACCGGGTCGGCAAAGCGGTAGAGCGGAACGAGCAGGTAAGGCAGGAGGAGAAACGCAAGCAGCGCCACACCGGCCCATTTGCGGATGCGGGCGAACGGAAAGCGGGCCGCCGGTTTGGAGAGGCGCCGAGTTGCGGGTTCAGACATGCGATGGTTTACGTTAATCGCGAGCCGAGATCGCCCGGCGGGCTCTGTCGCGAATTTGGGCTATACCATCGCACACGACCTCCACAGGGCAAAGATCGCTGGCTTCAATGGATCACGCCGAGGCCGATGCCGAGTTCCATGTCCGTCTCGAGCGCATCGCGTCCGAGATCGAGACGCTGCTCGCGGAGCTGCTGGAGGGCACCTCCGGCTCCGGCCAGCGTCCCTGGCCGGCGCGCCTGAAAATGGCGATGCGCCACGCCGTGCTCGGCGGGGGCAAACGCCTGCGGCCATTTCTCGTTGTCGAAAGCGCCGCGCTGTTTGCCGTTCCGCGCGAACACGCGCTTCAGGTCGGCGCCGCGCTTGAATGCCTGCATTGCTATTCGCTGGTGCATGACGACCTTCCCGCGCTCGACAATGACGACATGCGGCGCGGCCGGCCGACGGTGCACAGGGCGTTTGACGAAGCGACCGCCGTTCTCGTCGGCGATGCGCTGCTGACGCTCGCCTTCGACATCATGAGCCGCGAAACGACGCACCCCGATCCGCGCGTCCGAAACAGACTTGTCGCGACGCTCGCCGAAGCGGCCGGGCCGGGCGGAATGGTAGGCGGCCAGATGCTCGATCTCATGGCCGACGGCCGATTTTCCGATCCGCAGCGCGCACTCTCGCTTGCCGCGGAAGAGATCGTGGCGCTGCAAGCGATGAAGACCGGTGCGCTCCTGCGTTTTGCATGCATGGCCGGTGCTCACATGGCCGACGAGCACGGCGAAAAGCGCGTCGCGCTCGCCCGCTATGGCGCAGCGCTTGGCGAAGCCTTCCAGATCAGTGACGATCTCCTCGACGCCTCCGGCGAGGCGACGATGGTGGGAAAGGCGACGGGCAAGGACGCGCGCGCCGGCAAGGCGACATTGGTCGGACTCTTCGGCGTCGCGGGGGCGCAGGCTCGCCTGGAAGGCTTGGTCGACGCGGCGCAAAGCGCGCTCGAATGTTTTGGCACGCAAGCGGACGTCTTGCGCGCGGCGGTGCGCTTCGTGGCGCATCGTCGCACTTGAGCATCCGGTGATTTCGGGCTCGAATGAACCCTTGCCGTCCGGCCAAAAGCCGCACAGACCGGGGAACGCCATGCCAAAGAAGGCGTCTGCATTGGCCAATGAAGCCGCCGCGGCGGTGGAAAAGGATCTTGGCGGGGGAAATGTGACCCCGCGGTTGCAGCGCCTCTATACGGGGGTGGTGCACGATGTCATGCGCGACCTCGGCTTGCGCGATTTCACGCTGCCGCACACGATCCGGCCCTTCACCGTCGCCAAGACTGTCGCCGGTCCCGTTTTCACCTTGAGCGGGCGGGTAAACAAGAAGGCGGATGCGCACGCGACGCTGCTGGCCTGGACCGGCTTCCTGTCCAAAGCCAAGGCCGGACATGTCGTGGTGATTCAGGCCAATGACGACGAAGTGGCCCATATGGGCGAGCTCTCGGGCGAGACGCTCATGCGCAAGGGAGTGCCCGGCGTGATCGTCGACGGCGGCACGCGCGATGTCGAGTTTCTCATGGAGATGGGGTTCCCCGTCTACGCGCGTTATGCGACGCCGCGCGACGTGGTGGGCTACTGGATGGCGGAGGCGATCGACATACCGGTGAAGATCGGGCCGGTCGGCATTTCTCCGGGTGATTACGTACTCGCCGACCGCGATGGGATCGTCGTGCTCCCGGCTGCACGGGCATTGGAGATCGTAAAGAAAGCCGAGGCCGCCATGTCGGCGGAAAGCGCCATTCGCAAAGGCATTCTCTCTGGCATGGACCCGCAGGAAGCCTATCTGAAGTATGGGAAGTTCTGAGCCGGCACCTGTCGGAACCGTAATGTGACCCGTGCGCCCGCGCCTGCTAGAGGCTTCTCCAGCCGAGTGGAATGGAGAAGCCGCAAGGACGGGCCTCCCAGCCCGGGCGGCCGCCAACAGACGAAAGCACAGGCCCAGTGAGACGACCGTTTCTGATCGCGTTTGTCCTGCTCGCCGTGCTGGCGGCCGCGAGCGTCTACGTCTTTCCCGACCTCGCTTCAGCGCCGGCGGAGCCGACCTATCGGCTGGCGAAGATCGATCGCGGTCCGATCGTTGCGACCGTGAACGCGTCAGGCGCCATCAACCCCACGACAACCGTGATCGTCGGATCGCAGCTTTCCGGACAGGTCGTGGAAATTCTCGCCGACTACAATTCGGCGGTGCAGGCTGGCCAGGTCGTCGCGCGCTTGAACTCCGACCAGATCCGCGCCCGCCTGGATGCGGCGCGGGCCGACCTCGACCAGATTCGTGCGCAACGCCAGGTCCAGGAAGCGCAGATCGAGAAAGTGCACGCCGAGATCGAGCGGGCGCGCGCTACCCAGTCCGACGCGGAAGCGCAGATTGCGCGCAACGAGGCGCTGCTGGCGGAGGCGGAGCGCGTGCTCAATCGGCAGACTGAATTGCGCGCCCGCGGGGTTGCCGCCGAGGCAGCCCTGGAGACGGCGCGCGCGCAACGCGATGCGCAAAGCGCCTCCCTCGAATCCGCTCGCGCGCAGCTTGCCTCCGCCCGCGCGCAACAGCTCGGGCTGCGAGCGGATTTGCAGGTTGCCCAGGCGCAAGTGAAGTCCGTGAGCGCGCAACTGGCGCAGCGCGAGGCGCAGGTGCGCCAGATCGAGGTCGATCTCCGCAACACCGACATCCGATCGCCGGTCTCCGGGGTCGTGATCCAGCGCAATATCGAGCTCGGGGCGACCGTTGCCGCTTCGCTGCAGGCGCCGACGCTTTTCCTGATTGCGGATGATCTGCGGCAGATGGAAATCGCCGCGCAGGTCGACGAGGCCGACGTCGGTCGCGTGCGGCCAGGCCAGCGTGTCTCCTTCACGGTCAATGCCTATCCGGGCCGCACCTTCGAGGGCACGGTGAAGCAGGTGCGGCTCGGCTCCCAGACGGTGCAGAACGTCGTCATCTACACGGCCATCGTCTCCGTTGAAAACCCGCGCGCCGAACTCCTGCCGGGAATGACCGCGAACTTGCGCATCGAAACCGAGCGCCGCGAAGACGCCTTGCGCGTGCCGAACGCGGCGCTGCGCTGGCGTCCGCCGGCGCTCGCCAGCGAGGCGCAGCCGCAAACGCCGGGCCAACCTCCCGGCGATCCGACGCGCCAGGCGCCGCCTCAGGTTCGGCCGGGGGGCGGCGGGTCAGGCGGCGCCAATGTTCAGGCATTCGTTTCGGAACTTCGCAGCGAACTCAGCCTGACGAGCGGACAGCAGGAGGAGCTTGACGCCATTCTCGCCGATGCGCGCAAATCCTTTGCCGGCAATGGCGAAGGCGATGCCGCCGTCCGCCGCGAGCGTTTCCGCGCCATGCGCGCCGACATGGAACAGCGGATCGCGGCCATCTTGACGCTGGAGCAGCGCGTGCGCTTCGAGGACATCCGCGCGCGTTACGCCAATGCCGGCGCCGCCGGACAAACCGGGCGTGTCTTCGTTCTCGGGCGCAACGGCAATCCGGAAGGCGTCACCATTCGCATCGGCGCGAGCGACGGCGGCGTGACCGAGATCATCTCGGGCCCGCTCGAGGTCGGCCGCGAGGTGATCGTTGCCGGCGGACCGCGCGCCGATGCGCGTCCGAGCGGACCGCGCTTCGGCTTTTGACGGTGTCGGAATGCCTCTCATCCGCACTGAAAAGCTGACGCGCCTCTACCGGCTTGGCGATGAAACCGTCACCGCGCTGCTCGATGTCACTTTGTCGATCGAAGCCGGAGATTTCGCCGCCGTGATGGGCCCCTCGGGGTCGGGCAAATCGACGTTCATGAACGTCGTCGGCTGTCTCGACCGCCCGACCTCCGGACGCTTCTGGCTCGACGGCGAGGAGGTCTCCGCGCTCGGCCCCGACGCGCTCGCCGCTATCCGCAATCGGAAGATCGGTTTCGTGTTCCAGCAGTTCAATCTGCTCGATCGTCTCGACGCCTTGAGCAATGTCGAGCTTCCGCTGATCTACGCCGGCGTCGAGCGGGGCCTCCGCCGGGAGCGGGCCGCCGCCGCGCTCAGGCGCGTGGGCCTCGCCGACCGCATCCGCCATCTGCCGACGCAGCTGTCCGGAGGCCAGCAACAGCGCGTCGCGATTGCGCGCGCGCTTGTGAACCAGCCGAAGGTCCTGCTCGCCGACGAGCCGACCGGCGCGCTTGACAGCCGCACCTCGCTCGAGCTGATGGGCCTGTTGCAGGCGCTCAACCGCGAGGGCGCGACCATCGTGATCGTGACCCACGAGCCCGACATCGCCGCCTATGCCTCGCGCCTGATCCGCTTCCTGGACGGCCGCGTCTTGAGCGACACGCGCCAGGAGGCGGCCGACGCGCGCAAGGCGCTGCAGAAGCCGATGCAGCCCCCGAGCACGCCGGCTGCGCCGGAAAGGATCCCCGCCGAATGACCTTGAACGACGCCGTCATCTCCGCCGTGGATGCGCTGCGCCTGCACAAGATGCGCTCGGCCCTGACCATGCTCGGCATTATCATCGGCGTCGCCGCGGTGATCGCGATGGTGGCGGTTGGCGGCGGCGCACGCGAGCAGGTGGTCGCGCAAATCCGCAGCCTCGGCTCGAACCTGCTTGTCGTGGTGCCCGGCAATGTGACGCAAGGCGGCGTGCGTCTTGGCGCCGGGGCCGCCTCGACCCTCACCGACGATGACGCTGCCGCCATCGCCAAGGAGATCGCGACGGTCCAGGTCACCGCGCCGAGCGTGCGCGGCACGTCGCAGCTTGTGGCCGGCGGCGCGAATTGGTCCGCCCCCGTGTTCGGCATCGATCTCGGCTGGTTCGAGGCGCGCGAATGGGATGTCGAGGCGGGCCGCCCATTCGAGCCCGAGGAAATCGCGCGCGGCGCGCAGGTTGCGCTGCTCGGACAGACCGTTGCACGCAATCTCTTCGGCGGCGTCGATCCGATCGGCGAGGAGCTGCGCGTCCGCAACGTGCCCTTCCGCGTCATCGGCGTGATGGGGAAGAAGGGCCAGACCACCTGGGGCCAGGACCAGGACGATGTCGTGTTCGTGCCGCTGAACGCCGCGCGCCAGCGCGTGCTCGGCCGCAACCAGGCGAATGCGCGCTCCGTCGGCTCGATCTACGTCAAGGTGCGCGACGGCATGAGCATTCCGCAGACCGAGGACGACGTAAAGGCGCTGCTGCGCCAGCGCCACCGGCTGCAGCCGAACCAGGACGATGATTTTTCCATCCGCAACCTCGCCGATATCGCCGCCACCCGCGAGGCGAGCGCGCGCACGCTGGCGCTGCTCTTGGCCGCGGTCGCCGGCGTGTCGCTCGCTGTCGGCGGCATCGGGATCATGAACATCATGCTCGTGTCGGTGACGGAGCGCACGCGCGAGATCGGCTTGCGGCTTGCCATCGGCGCGCGCCGCCGCGACATCCTGCGGCAGTTCTTGATCGAAGCCGCGGGCCTCTCGATCATCGGCGGCGCGATCGGCGTCGCGCTCGGCATTGGCGCTGCCTATTTCATTGCCCGCGGCGCCGGCTGGCCGCTGCTGCTCGAACCGGCCACCGTGCTGCTCGCCGTGGTTTTTGCAGGCCTCGTCGGCATCTTCTTCGGCTGGTATCCGGCGCTCCGCGCCTCCCGTCTCGATCCGATCGAGGCGCTCAGGCACGCATAAGCGTCCGGGACGACCCGCCTGAACCAAATGAATGCGTGACAACCATACATATATATGGCACCATGGCCATATATGAGGATGTCGCCGCGCTTCGAATGGGATGACCGGAAGAACCGAGTCAACCAATTGAAACATGGCGTGTCGTTCGAAACGGCGCAGCATGCGTTTCTGGATCGGCGCCGCGTGATCGCTGAAGATCTTGGCCACAGCAACCAAGAGCGGAGATATTTCTGTTTTGGCCAAGTGGGCGACGGCATACTGACCGTCCGGTTCACGTATAGAAGCGACCGCATTCGCATCTTTGGCGCGGGTTATTGGCGGAAAGGCAAGATTATCTATGACCAAGAAAACCGTGAAATACACGAAGGGTGAGATTGGCAAGGTAAAGGTCGTTGCCGATTTCCTTCCCTCACCCGAAGAGCTCGTTCTTCGCGAAAATAACGTGAAGATCACGTTGTCGCTCAGCCGCCGCAGCGTCGCATTCTTCAAACGCGAAGCGCAAAAGCGGCGCGTGCCCTATCAGCGGATGATCCGCGCGCTGGTGGACAGTTATGCCGACAGGCAGACGAAGTAGTCGGCCTACTTCGTGCCCCATCGCTTCTCGATATAGGCCACGACCATCGCCTTGAAATCGGCGGCCAGCGTCGGTCCGCGCAGCGTGGCGGCTTTCTCGCCGTCGATGAACACCGGCGCAGTCGGCTGCTCGCCGGTCCCCGGCAGCGAAATGCCGATATCGGCGTGCTTGGATTCGCCCGGCCCGTTCACGATGCAGCCCATCACCGCGACATTGAGCGCCTCCACGCCCGGATAGCGCCTCTTCCAGTCCGGCATCGAGGCGTGGATGAAGGATTGGATCTCCTGCGCCAATTCCTGGAACGTGGTCGAGGTCGTGCGGCCGCAGCCGGGGCACGCGGCGACCAGCGGAACGAAAGTGCGAAAGCCCATCGTCTGCAGCAATTCCTGCGCCACCTTCACCTCCAGCGTGCGGTCGCCGCCGGGATCCGGCGTGAGCGAGACGCGGATGGTGTCGCCGATTCCCTCCTGCAGAAGCACGCCCATCGCCGCCGACGAGGCGACGATCCCTTTTGAGCCCATGCCGGCTTCGGTGAGCCCGAGATGCAGCGCGTAATCGGAGCGTCGCGCAAGCTCCCGGTAGATGGCGATGAGGTCCTGCACCGCCGACACCTTCGCCGAGAGGATGATTTTCGATCGCGGCAGCCCGATCTCCTCGGCGCGCTGTGCCGACAAGAGCGCCGATTGCACCATGGCTTCGCGCGTCACCGCGCGCGCGTCGCGCGGGCGGGCCGCCTGCGCGTTCTCATCCATCAGATGCGTCAGGAGTTCCTGGTCGAGCGAGCCCCAGTTCGCGCCGATCCGCACCGGTTTGCCGTAGCGCAGCGCCGTCTCGATGATCGCCGTGAACTGCCGGTCGCGCTTGTCCTTGAAGCCGACATTGCCGGGATTGATGCGGTACTTGTCGAGCGCGTCCGCGCATGCGGGATGATCGGCGAGCAGCTTGTGGCCGATGTAGTGGAAGTCGCCGACCAGCGGCACCTCCACTCCCATCCGCAAGAGCTGTTCGCGGATGCGCGGCACTGCCGCCGCCGCCTCGTTGCGGTCGACGGTGATTCGCACGATCTCAGAGCCGGCGCGAGCCAGCGCCGCCACCTGCCGCGCCGTCGCCTCCGCGTCCGCCGTGTCGGTATTGGTCATCGACTGCACGACGATCGGCGCGCCGCCGCCGACGCGCACGCGACCAATATCCACCGCCACGGTCCTGTGCCGCGGCGCGGGGCCTGCATCCGTTGCGCTCACCCGCTCATCCATGCCGCTTGCCGTGCCAGAGGCGGCCTACCGCGTCAATGCGGCCGAGCGCGTCAGCGCCGATTGACCAGCACCAGTCCGGCCACCACCAGCGTCACGGCGACGAGGAACATCGGCGTGAGGGGCTCGCCGAGCACGACGTGCCCGGCCGCGACCCCGAAGATGGGAGTGAGGAAGGTGAAAGCGGAGAGGCGGCTGGCCGAATAGCGCATGATCAGCGCGAACCAGGCGAGGAAGGTGATGCCTGCGATCCAGACCGTCTGATAGGCGAGCGAGCCCAAAGCCAGCGCCGAAGGCACCGCGCTCATCTGCTCGCCAGCCAGCCATGCGCCGAGCGCCAGCATCGGCGCCGAGACGACGAGCTGATAGAGCAGCGTCTTTTCGAACGGCGACTTGCTTAAGGCGGATGCCTTGACGACCAGCGTCGTTGCGCCCCAGGCGATGCCGCCACCGAGCAGCATCACGTCGCCGATCAGTTCGCGCGGATCGCCCGACGGCGTCGGCACACCGATCGCAATCGCCACGCCGATGAATGACAGCGCGAGCCCGGCCCATTGCGTTCGCCCCAACCGCTCGCCCGGGAGCAGCCATCGCGCCCCGAGCGCAACGACAAACGGCGCGACGTAAAGGAAGATCACCGCGCGCGTCGCGGTGGTCCAGACCAGCCCGCGATAGATGAGGATGAACTCGAGTCCGAACAGCACGCCGGCAACAATGCCGGGGGTCAGCGTGCCGTCGCGCAAGGAGAGCGGCACCTTGCGCGCCCGCGCCCAGGCCCACACAATCAGCCCCGCCCCGACGGAGCGGATGGCGGACTGCATCAGCGGCGGAATGTCCGGCAAGGCGACCTTCACCGCGACCTGGTTGAAGCCCCAGGACAGGCACAGGACCAACGCGATCGCGATGGCCGCCGCATCGAGCGGCCGGGCGGCGCTCATCACTCCCCGCGGCAATGCGAGCAGACGCCGCTGACCTCGATGACCGGCGTTCTCGGCGTGAAGCCCGCGCTTTTCGCCGCGGCAGCGAGCGTCTGCGCGATCGCGTTCGAGGACGCTTCGCCGACCGCTCCGCATTGTTCGCAAATCAGGAAGACCACCATGGCGTCCGCGCCGTGATTGTTCACGCAGGCGAGAAAGGCATTGCGGCTCTCGATGCGGTGCGCCAGACCGTTCTCGAGCAGAAAGTCGAGGGCGCGGTACACGGTGATGGGCGCCGGTCGCGGTCCCCTCGCCGCCAGCCGGTCCATGATGTCGTAGGCTCCGAGCGGCTGGTGGCTTGCCGCCAAAGTCTCGAGCACCTGACGGCGCATCGGCGTCAGCCGTTGCGCGCGGCTCGCACACACGGTTTCCGCATGGGCAAGCGCCGCGCTCGCGCATCGGCGGTGATCGTGGTTTGGGCCGTGAAAGACTTTTGCCATGGGCGGTCTCATAACATATTGGGTTGCTTGGGCGCAGCAACAGGCGGAGCGAGGACATGCGGTTTTACGGGCTGCTCGCGCTGGGCCTCATCGGCGGGACGTTGGCCGGCGTCGCAGCCGCCATCGGTGTTCTCATGGTCCTGCGGGCGCTTGGCGCCGGAGAAGGCCCCCGCGGAATGCTCATCGCGGTCTTCGCCGTGCTGGCGATCGCCATCGGCGGGGCGCTCTGGGTTGAACGGCGACAGGCCAGCCGTAACGGGCCGCGGAACCGAGCATGAATGACCCCGCCCCCCGCATGTCGGTCTCGGTCGGCGCCGCGCGGATGGATGTCCTTGTCGCCGACATCACGACGCTGCGCGTGGACGCCGTTGTGAACGCAGCGAAAGACACGCTGCTCGGCGGCGGCGGCGTGGACGGCGCGATTCATCGTGCCGCCGGTCCAGAGCTTCTCGCCGAATGCCGCGCGCTGGGCGGCTGCGACGTGGGCTTTGCGAAGATCACCCGCGGATACCGGCTCCCGGCGAGGCACGTGATCCACGCCGTGGGTCCGGTCTGGCGCGGGGGCAATCACGGCGAAGATGATTTGCTTGCCTCCTGCTATCGCCGCGCGCTCGCGCTGATGCGGCCGAACGGAATGACCTCGATTGCATTCCCCGCGATTTCGACCGGAGTTTACGGGTTTCCTGCGGATCGCGCCGCTCGCATCGCGGTCGGCGCAACGGCGGCGGAGCTGGCGAATGACCGGTCGGTCACGCGCGTCGTCTTCTGCTGCTTTTCGGAAACCTCCGCGCGCTGCCATGAAAACGCGCTCGAAGAGCTGGGTCTTGGCTAGTGGTCCGATTCTAACATTCGCATCCCGTTGCGGCAGGCCATTTTGCGAATGTTAGAATCGAAGGACCACTAGCAAATTCAAATTGCTAGTGGAGTTTTGGATTTGACATTCGCTTGTGAACCCGCTGCTAGATGGGTAGCGAATGTCAAATCCACTCCACTAAGCCGGTTTCGGCGCGAACTCGGCTTTGATCGTCTCCGTGTGCTCGCCGAGCGCTGGCACCGCGCCATAGCGCCGCGTCCCCTCGTGCAGGGGTGCGGGCGCGGGATAGGAAACCGGTCCGCTCGGCGTATCCACCGAGATGCGCCGCAGGTGCGGATGGCGCGCCAACAGCGCCGTGTCGTTCACGCGCGCAAACGCGATATCGGCCTTGGCCAGCATGGCGCAGAGCGTATCGGCATCGGCCGCGCCGAAGGCCGCCTGCACGCGACCGTCGGTTTCCTCGCGCCGCTCCACGCGCGCAACATTGGTGGCGAAATTTTGGTCCTGTGCGAGCGCTGGATCGCGCAGCACGCGTTCGGCCAGCACGCGCCACTCGCGATCGCTCTGGATCGCGATCAGGACATCGGCGCCGTCCTTGCTCTTGAACACGCCGTAGGGCGCGATCGTCGGATGGGCGAGGCCGACGCGTGCCGGCGTCTTGCCGCCTTCATGCTGCAGCAAGGGCACGGCCATCCAATCCGCCATGGCATCGAAGAGCGAAACCGAGATCGCAGCACCCTCGCCGCTTTTCGCGCGCGCGATCAGCGCCTCGAGAATAGCCTCATAGGCGTTCATCCCGGCGGCGACGTCGACGACCGACACGCCCACCCGGGCCGGCGCTTCCGGCCCTCCGGTGATCGAAGCCAGGCCGGACTCCGCTTGAATCAAGAGATCGTAGGCCTTGCGCTGCGCGTAGGGTCCGCTTTCGCCATAGCCCAAGATCGAGCAGCAGATGAGCCGCGGGTAGTCGCGTCGCAATCGCGCGATGCCGAATCCGAGCTTGGCCACCGCGCCGGGCTTGAGATTCTGGATGAAGACGTCGGCGCGCGCGAGCATCGCTTCGAGCACGGCCTTGTCCTCGGCTCGCGCGAGATCGAGCACGATCGATTCTTTCCCGCGATTGAGCCAGACGAAATAGGCGCTCTCGCCCTGCGCAAGCGCGTCATAGCCGCGGGCGAAATCGCCTTCGGGCCGCTCAATCTTGATGACCCGCGCGCCGGCATCGGCGAGCCGGCACGAGCAGGTCGGCGCGGCGACCGCCTGTTCGAGCGCGACAACGAGGAGACCGGAAAGGGGAAGGGTCATGCGCCGCTAGTAAGACCTTGGCAATCCCAGCACGTGCTCAGCGAGATAGGAAAGGATCAGGTTGGTGGAGATCGGCGCGACTTGATAAAGCCGCGTCTCGCGGAACTTGCGCTCGATATCGTACTCCTCGGCGAAGCCGAAGCCGCCGAAGGTCTGCACGCACATGTCGGCCGCGGCCCATGATGCGTCGGCGGCGAGAAGCTTGGCCATGTTCGCTTCCGCGCCGCAATCGCGCGCCGCTTCATAGAGCGACGCAGCCTCGTGCACCATCAGCTCAGCCGCGCGCATCTGCGCATAGGCGCGGGCGATCGGAAACTGCACGCCCTGGTTTTGTCCGATCGGCCGACCGAAGACGGCGCGCTCCTTGGCATAGGCGCTCGCGCGCGCGATGAACCATTTCGCATCGCCGATGCATTCCGCCGCGATCAGAATTCGCTCGGCGTTCATTCCGGACAGGATGTAGCGGAAGCCCTGCCCCTCCTCTCCGATCAAGCTCGACCCCGGCACGCGAAGATCGTCGAAGAAAACCTCGGTCGTCGCATGGTTCATCATCGTGCGGATCGGCTGGATGGTCAGGCCCTTGCCCTTCGCCTCGCGCATATCGACAAGAAAGACCGAGAGCCCGTCGGTGCGCTTCTTCACCTCCTCACGCGGCGTCGTGCGCGCAAGCAGCAGCATGAGATCGGAATGTTCCGCTCGCGACGTCCATATCTTCTGCCCGTTGATGACGTAGCCGTTGCCGCTTCGCACCGCGCTGGTGCGCAAGGCCAGCGTGTCGGTGCCTGATGTCGGCTCGGTCACGCCGAAGGCTTGCAGCCGCAATTCGCCGCGCGCGATCGCCGGCAGCCACTGCATCTTCTGTTCCGCGCTGCCGTGGCGCAGCAGCGTCCCCATCGTATACATCTGCGCATGGCAGGCCGCGCCGTTGCAGCCGCTGGCATGGATTTCTTCCATGATGGCCGCCGCAGCGCTCATGGACAATCCGCTGCCGCCATGCTCCTCGGGGATCAGCGCAGCGAGAAAACCGGCCTCGGTCAGGGCGGCGACGAACTCGGCCGGATAGGCGCGCTCGCGATCGAGCGCCCGCCAATACTCGCCCGGGAAGCGTCCGCAGAGCACGCGCACAGCGTCGCGGATCTGCGCGGTGCCGGTGTCGGAGTCGCGCGTGGATGCGTCCATCAGTCCCTCACCTCGGCCCGACCGTGATTGAAGGCGACCACATCGCGTGCTTCGACGCGCGCCCGAAAGCTCACGATCGCCCCGTCGCGCCACATCTCGGTGCGGATCACCTCGCCGGGATAGACCGGCGCGGAGAAGCGCCCGGAGATCGACACGAGCCGCGACGGATCGTAGCCGCAAACCGATCTCACGATAGCGTAGCCTGCGAGGCCGAAGGTCGCGAGCCCGTGCAGGATCGGCTGCTTGTATCCAGCCGCCCGCGCCACGGCGGGATCGGCATGCAGGGGATTGTCGTCGCCGCTCAGCCGGTAGATGAGCGCGCTTTGCGGGGACGTCGGCAAGTCGCAGACAAGATCGGGGGGGCGTTCGGGCATGCGATGGGCGGGCGGGCTCGGCCGCGCGTCCCCGCCGAAACCGCCATCGCCGCGGCAGAACGCGGTCTGCGTGAGCGTGGCAAGGACGGCGCCGCTGTCCTGATCGACGATCGTTCGCTCGTTCATCACCAGCGCGCCGCGCCCCTCTCCCTTGTCGATCACGTCGGTGACGCGCGTATGGCCGAGCACGCGGCCATGCGGCGGGATCGGACGATGGATGACCACGCCCTGCTCGCCATGCACGACCTTCACCCAATCGATGCCGGTGTCGAGATTGCGGATCCAGAAGCCCGGATAGCCGAGCACGGTCGCCATCGTCGGCAGCGCCTTGAGCCCATGCTCATAGACGAACGCGAGTTCCTGCTCATTGGTCGGATCGAGCCCGAGACCGACGCCCAGCGCGTAAAGGATCGTGTCTTTCGCGCCGTAGGTCTGCGCGATGTCGGGGATCGTGAGGGAGAGGAGTTTGGCGGGATCGATCATATGGTCTGCAATTCAGTGCACTCTCCCTAACAGAGAGAGGTCTGTCTAGCCCCACACCTCATCCGCCAGTTGCACGATCATACTCAGCTTCGCCCACTGCTCCTCCTCGGCAAGCACGTTGCCTTCTTCGGTCGAGGCAAAGCCGCATTGCGGCGAGAGGCAGAGCTGATCGAGCGCGACATATTTCGTCGCCTCTTCGACGCGGCGCTTGATGTCGGTCTTCTTCTCCAGCGTGCCCACTTTCGAGGTGACGAGCCCGAGCACGACGACCTTGTTCCCCTTCGGCACGAAACGCAAAGGCTCGAAGCCGCCCGCGCGTTCGGTGTCGTATTCGAGGAAGTAGCCGTCGTAGTTCACGCCGCCGAACAGCCGCTCCGCCACCGGCTCGTAGCCGCCCTCGGAAATCCAGGTCGAGCGGAAATTGCCGCGGCACACATGCGTCGTGATCGTCATGTCGGCCGGCTTCTCCGCGATCGCGTAGTTGATGACCCGCGCATAAGTCTCCGGCAACTTCTCGACGTCCTCCCCGCGCTCGCGCGCCTTTCGCATCTCCTCCTTCGAGCAGAGATAGGCCCAGACCGTGTCGTCGAGCTGCAGATAGCGGCAGCCCGCGTCGTAGAACGCGTGCACCGCCTTGCGATACGCCTTCGCCAGATCGTCGAAATAGCCGTCGAGATCGGGATAGACCGCTTTCGAGATGACCGCGCGCCCGCCGCGGAAATGCATGACCGAGGGCGAGGGGATCGTCATTTTCGGGGTGACCTTGGTGGTCGCCTTCAGGAACTTGAAGTGGTCGAGCATCGGATGGTTCGACGGGAAGTCGAGCTTGCCGGTGATCTCCAAGCCGTCGGCCTTGGTCTGCACGCCGTGAAACTGAATGCCTTGCGCCGCGGTGATCTTCCGCACGCCGGTCAATCCCCAGAAGAAGTCGAAATGCCACCAGGCACGGCGATACTCGCCGTCGGTCGCGAGCTTCAATCCGATCTCCTCCTGCTTGCCGACGATCTTCGCGATCTCGCGATCCTCGACGGCCTTCAGCTGCTCGGCCGTGACCTCGCCCTTGGCGCGCTTCTCGCGTGCCTCCTTCAACGGCGCGCTGCGCAGGATGGAGCCGACATGGTCGGCGCGGAACGGCGGCCTCACCCGCTGGCCGGTCTTGGTCTGCAACATGGCTGTACTCCCTTCAAAATTAGTCGACCGATTGTCGGCCGGTTGTCCAGGTGGCGCAATCAGCCGGGCGGCGCCGAGACCTCGCGCCTCGCCCGCTCGTGGGTCACGCCGAGAAACGTTTCCAGCGCCGCGCGGTCGCGCTTCAGCGCCGCGCTCTCGCCTTCGAAGACAATGGTTCCGCGCTCCAAAATGGCTGCCCGGTCGGTCACGCCCAGCACCTTGTCCGCCTTTTGTTCGACCAGGATGGCCGAGGTCCCTTCCTCGCGGATAATCCGCTTGAGCGCCGCAAGCAACTCCTCGACGATGATGGGCGCAAGCCCCTCGAGCGGCTCGTCCAGAAGCACAAGGCGCGGATTGAGGATGAGGGCGCGGCCGACGGCAAGCATCTGCTGTTCGCCGCCCGACAACTGATTGCCGAGATTCCTCCGCCGCTCTGCGAGGCGCGGAAACAGCGCAAAGACTTTTTTCGTGGTCCACGGTCCGGGTCGCTCGACCGCGGTCAGGTTCTCCTCCACCGTGAGCGAGCGGAAGATATTGCGCTCCTGCGGAACCCAGCCCACGCCCGCATGCGCCCGCTGATCGGGACGCAGATGCGCGATCTCGCGTCCTTGCAGACGGATCGCGCCGGAGAAATACCGCGTCACTCCGACGATCGAGTTCACCAAAGTGGTCTTCCCCATTCCGTTGCGCCCGAGCAGCGCCAGCGCCGATCCTTCGCCGAGCACAAAGGACACGTCCTGCAGCACGACGGCGTCGCCATAGCCGGCTCGCAGGCGTTCCACCGCCAGCAGCTCACGCATTTGCGACCTCCCCGAGATAGACGGCCTTCACGCGCGGATCGCGCGCGACCTCCTCGGGAGGTCCCTCCACGAGCAATCCGCCATTGACGAGGACGGAGATGCGGTCGGCAAACGAGAAGACGAGATCCATATCATGCTCGATCAAGAGCACGGTGACGTCCTTCGGCAGCGCCGCGACGCTGGTGAGGATTTCATGCCGCTCCGCCTCCGGTACGCCGGCGGCCGGCTCGTCGAGGAGGAGCACGCGCGGGCGGCAGGCGATGGCGAGCGCGATCTCGACGAGCCGCTGCTTGCCGTAAGGCAACACGGTCGTCGGCTCGTCCTTGACGTCGGCCAGATGAAAGCGCCGGAGAAGTTCGGCGATCTCGCCGACGACGACGCCCTTGCTTCCGGCGCGCCGCCACCAGTCTGCGCCAAAACCCAGGCGCTCGGAGACGACGAGCCCGATGGATTCCAGCGGGGTCAGATCGGGAAAGAGCTGGTTGATCTGGAACGTGCGCGCCATGCCGAGCCGCACGCGCGCATGCGCCGGCAGGCGCGTGATATCCTGCCCCTCGAGCAGGATGCGCCCGGCGGTCGGCCGCAGCATGCCGGTCAGGAGATTGACCACCGTGGTCTTGCCGGCGCCGTTCGGGCCGATCAGCGCATGCCGCGCGCCTTTCTCGATCTGCAGCGACACCGCGCTGGCGGCGGTAATGCCGCCAAAGTGCTTTTCCAGCGAAACCGTCTCAAGCGCCAAGACCATCATTCAGCTCCGCTTGGCCGGGACGGAACGCCAGGGCGTCAGCCGGTCGCCGAGCGCATTTGCGACCATGCGGATCGGCGCGATCCAGCTTGCGATGCGACCGCGTCCGATCAGCACGATCAAGACGAGGATGAGCCCGATCCAGAACTGCCAGTATTGCGGCGTGATGGCCGCAATCCAGTCCTGCATCAGCTTGAAGAGCACCGCTCCGATCAAACCGCCATAGAGATAACCGACACCGCCGATGATCAGCACGAGCAGCACGTCGGCGGAGCGATGGAACGCAACCACGTCGAGGGAGACGAACTGCGTCGTCTGCGCCAGCAGCGCGCCGGCTATTCCCGCATAGCCGGCCGCCAGCGTATAGATCGCGACCAGCCGCCCGTTCACCGAGATGCCGACCGCCGATGCGCGCAGCGCATTTCCCTTCACCGCGACCAGCGAGAGCCCGAAGGGAGAATGCGCGATCCGCCGCGCCAGCAGGAACAGGAGGAACAGGACGGTGAGACTGTAGGCATAGCCCACCTGCCCCCTGATGTCGAAATCGAATCGGCCGAATATCCCGCCCATGACGATGCCTTGCAGGCCATCGGCGCCGCCGGTGAGCCAGCCGAGCTTGTTGGCGAGCTCGTACATCACCGAAGCGATTCCGACCGTCACCATCAGCCGCGTCAGATCGGAGCCGCGCAGCACGAGGAAGCTCGTGACGAAGCCGAGCGCGGTCGCCGCGGCGCCCGCGATCAGGAGGCCGGTGACTGGCTCGGTGATGCCGTGCTTGGCGATGATTCCGGCGACATAGGCGCCGAAACCGAAATAGGCCGCATGCCCGAGCGAGACGATTCCGGCATAGCCGAGAAGGAGATCGAGCGAGAGCGCAAACAGCGCCAGGATCGCGATCTCATTGAGGATGAGATGCCAGGTCGGCAGCAGGACGAGCGTCGCGGCGGCGGCGAGCCAGAAAGCGATCTCGAGCACGCTCCAGCGCGCGCGTGCAACCATCCGTTCGGCGATCTCTGCAGCCAGAGGCGTGCTCATCCGCCCTTCACTTTCCAGCCGGCCGCGCGAACAGCCCGTGCGGACGCCAGATCAGCACCACGAGCATGATCGTATAGATGACGAACGCACCGACGCGGGGGGCGTAATACTTGCCCGCAACGTCGCCGATGCCGAGCAGGAGGGATGCGAGGAACGGTCCGGTGATGCTCGACGTGCCGCCGACCGTCACGACGATCAGAAAATAGATCATGAACTTGAGCGGGAAGCTCGGGTCGAGCCCGAGAATCTCCGCCCCCAACGCCCCGCCCAGACCGGCGAGCCCGGAGCCGAATGCAAAGGTGACCGCGAACACCGCGTTCACGTTGATGCCGAGCCCGCGTGCGACGCGGGGATCGTCCACTGCGGCGCGCAGCCGGCTGCCAAAGCGCGTTTTGGACAGGATTGCCTGGAGCGCGAGCGCGATCAGGCCGCAGAGCCCGATAATCAGCAGACGGTAGCGCCCGATCCCGACGCCGAACACCTCGATCCGCCCTTGCAGCGCCGTCGGAAGGTGAATGAACTGCTGCTGCGAACCCAGCACGTAATCGACGGCGGCCACGGCCATGAACACGAGGCCGATCGTGAACAGGACCTGCTCGAGATGCCCTTGCGCATAGACGTGAACGTAAAGCGTGCGCTCGAGCAGTGCCCCGATCGCCGCTGCAAAGACGAAGGCGATCGCAAGCCCGGCGTAGAACGACACGCCGTACCGGTTCACGACCACGACGGCGATGTAGCCGCCCGCCATCGCGAAGGCGCCATGCGCGAGGTTGACGAAATTCATCAGGCCAAGCGTCACCGACAGGCCGACCGAGACGATGAAAAGGAGCATGCCGTAGGCAATACCGTCGAACAGCAGCGTCAGCATGGGCTCGTTCTTTCCCGCTCTCCCTGCGCCGGGAGAGGGCGCCGACCGGCACGCACGAAAGCCGGGTGAGGGGGTTTGGCGATCATCGCAAACGCCTCATCCGAACTTGCCGCAAGACCTCCGGCAGCGAAGGGGGAGCGCCTTTCCGCTCCTCAGCATCGGCCGAGACATTCCCCCGTGACGCCACCTACTTCTTTGCCGCCTTTTCCGGATCCTTCATCGACGCGATGGTCGCGAACTCGATATTGTAGAGTTCGCCGCCCTGTTTCTCGACGCGGCGGATGTAGATGTTCTGGATGATATCGCGCGTCTCCGGATCGATGGAGATGGGCCCACGCGGGCTTTCGAAGGCCATGCCCTTCATGGCGTCGATCAGCGCCTGGCCGTCGGTCTTGCCGCCGGTCTTTTTCAACGCCTCATAGATCAGGTGCATGCCGTCATAGCCGCCGACCGACATGAAATTCGGCCGCATGCCCGGATTGGCTTTCTTGAACGCCTCGACATAGGCCTTGTTCTTCGCCGAGGGATGCGCCGCGGAATAATGGCCTGCCGTGACGATGCCGAGCGCGGCGTCGCCATAGCCGTTGAGGATATCGTCGTCGGTCAGATCGCCGGTCGCAATCAGCCTGATGCCCGATTTGTCGAGCCCGCGCTCGACGAACTGCTTGATGAAAATCGAGCCCTGTCCCGAGGGTACGAAATTGAAGATGGCGTCGGGTTGCGCGTCGCGCGCGCGCTGGAGAAACGGCGCGAAGTCCGGATTGGCGATCGGCACGCGCAATTCGGCGGCGACCTGTCCGCCGGCTTTCGTAAACGCCTCCTTGAACCATTTCTCGGCATCGTGCCCCGGCGCGAAATCCGTCACCACGGTGACGACCTTCTTGATGCCGTTCTTGGCCGCCCATTCCGCCATGGCGACGGATTTCTGCGGCAGCGTGAAGCTCGTGCGCACGATGAAGGGCGAGCGCTCGGTGATGACGGACGTTCCCGCGGCCATGACGATCTGCGGCACTTTCGCCTGCGTCGCGATCGGCGCCGTGGCGAGCGCGAGCGGGGTCAGGCCGAAGCCCGCCAGGACGGCGACCTTGTCGTTGACCACCAGTTCCTGCGCGAGGCGGCGCGTGGCGTCGGCGACATTGCCGTCGTCCTTGAGGATCACCTCGATCTTGCGGCCCGCAACCGTGCTGCCGTTCTCCTGCATATAGAGGCGCACCGCGGCCTCGACCTGCCGGCCGGTCGAGGCGAACGGGCCCGACATCGGCAGAACGAGGCCGATCCTGACGGGTTCCTGCGCGGCCGCGCCACCGGCCACAAGGGCCGCCGCCGCGGCGATGATGGACTTGCGTAACATGGAATGATCCTCCCTGTTGGTTCTATGTCCCTGCCCACGCGATGGGAGGGTTATCCTCACGCCTCGAAAAACACCGTTTCCTTCTCGCCCTGGAGATTGACATCGAACACATAGACCGTGTCCCTGCCCCGCTTCTCCGCGCGCGCGATCAGCGTGCCTCGTCTCTCCGGCGGCACGAGCGCCAGGATCGGGTCGGACGCATTCGTCGCCTCATCGGAAAAATAAATGCGCGTCGTGCAATGCGTGAGCATGCCGCGCGCGAAGACGGTCAGCGAGATGTGCGGGGCTTGCATCGCGCCATTCGGGCCTGGCACCGCGCCCGGCTTGATCGTCTCGAAGACATAGGAGCCGTCCTCCTTGGTGCCGGCGCGGCCGTGGCCTTTGAACGCCGCGTTCGGCGCCCGCTTGTCGGCCGGATGCGCGTAGCGCCCTTGCGCGTCGGCCTGCCAGATTTCGAGCATCGAATCGCGCAGCGGCGCGCCCTCGCCGTCGAATACGCGCCCTTCGATGCGGATGCGCTCGCCGGTGACATCCGGCGTGACGAGATTGTTTGTCGCCAGTTCCGACCAGTCATAGCCCGGGTTTGGCGTCAGCCCGAAGGCGAAGAACGGACCGACCGTTTGCGAAGGGGTGATTCCCGGCATGTTCAGGTCTCCGTCGGCGTGGCATTGCGTCCGCGCAGCACGATGTCGAATTTGTAGGCGAGCGCCCATTCCGGAACGGTCTCTTGCAGATCGAAAGCGGAGATCATTCGAGCGCGCGCTTTCTCGTCCGGAACCGAATTGAAGATCGGATCGAAGGGAAACAGCGGATCGCCGGGGAAGTACATCTGCGTCACGAGCCGCGACAGGAACGAATGCCCGAACAGCGAGAAATGGATGTGCGCCGGCCGCCAGGCATTCGGGTGATTGCCCCAGGGGTAAGCGCCTGGCTTGATGGTGACGAAGCGGTAGTAGCCGTTCTTGTCCGTCGCGGTGCGGCCCGCGCCGGTGAAATTCGGATCGAGCGGCGCCGGGTGCTTGTCCCACACATGCACGTAACGCCCGCAGGCATTCGCCTGCCAGATTTCGACCAGCGTATTCGGCACCGGCCGCCCGTCCTCGTCGAGCACGCGCCCATGCACGATGATGCGTTCGCCGAGCGGCTCGGCCTTGTGTTGCGTGGTCAGGTCCTCGTCCCCGGGCCGCACGCTTTCATGGCCGTAGACGGGCCCCGTGAGTTCCGACAGCGTATGCGGAATGATGACGAGCGGCTTCGTCGGATGCCGCTTAGACGTGCTCCTGTAGGCCGGACAGTCGTTCGGCGGATGATCGCGCAGGCTTTCGCGGGGATAAACGAGCGTCACTGGTCTTGCCCTCGTTGTTCTTTCCTCACTCGACCCGCTCCAGCGCCATCGACACGCCCTGCCCGACGCCCACGCACATGGTGGCGAGCGCGCGCTTGCCGCCGTTCGACTGCAAGGCGTGCGCGGCCGTCATCGCCAGGCGCGCGCCCGACATGCCGAGCGGATGGCCGAGCGCGATCGCGCCGCCATGCGGGTTGACGTGCTCGGCATCGTCCTTGATCCCGAGCTGGCGCAAGACCGCGACGGCCTGGGCTGCAAAGGCCTCGTTCAATTCGATCACGTCGAAGTCGCCGATCTTGCAGCCGAGCCGCTCCATCAGCTTGCGCGTCGAGGGCACCGGGCCGATGCCCATGATGCGCGGCGGCACGCCCGCCGACGCCATGCCGAGCACGCGCGCGCGGGGGGTGAGTCCGTGTTTCTCGACGGCCTCTGCGGAAGCCACCAGCATCGCCGCGGCGCCGTCATTGACGCCGGACGCATTGCCCGCCGTCACCGTGCCCGGATTGCGGAACGGCGTCTTGAGTTTTGCCAGCTGGTCCATCGTGGTATCGGGCCGCGGATGCTCGTCCACGTCGACCGCGATCGGCCCCGCTTTCCCGCCCGGCGCCATCACCGGCACGATCTCTTCCGCGAAATAGCCCTTTTCGATCGCCTGGCCGGCACGCTGTTGCGAGCGCAACGCGAACGCATCCTGGTCGGCGCGCGTGACCTGGAACTCCTCGGCCACGTTCTCGCCCGTCTCCGGCATCGCATCGACGCCGTATTGCGCCTTCATCACGGGGTTGACGAAGCGCCAGCCGATCGTCGTGTCGTAGATCTCGCTCGTGCGCTGGAACGCCTCATGCGCCTTGCCCATGACGAAGGGCGCCCGGGTCATCGACTCGACCCCGCCGGCGATCGCGAAGTCCATTTCGCCCGCCTTGATCGCGCGCGCGGCGAGCCCGACCGCTTCGAGTCCGGAGGCGCAGAGCCGGTTCACCGTGAGCCCGCCGATCTTGTCCGGCAACCCGGCGAGCAGCAGCGCCATGCGCGCGACGTTGCGATTGTCTTCCCCCGCCTGATTGGCGCAGCCATAGACGACCTCGTCGAGATCGTCCCAGTTCACCTGGCGGTTGCGCTGCATCAGCGCCTTGATCGGCGTGGCGGCAAGATCGTCCGTGCGCACCTTCGCGAGCACCCCGCCGTAACGGCCGATCGGCGTGCGCACCGCGTCGCAGATGAAAACGTCGCGCATGACAAAACCTCCTAAGCCGCTTCCCCATGAGCGCGCGCCGTGCGCGCATGCAGCTCGCGCAAGACCTCGAGCTCCCTCGCGTTCGGCGCCGGCGTCTCGGAGACGCGCGCGGCAAACCGCACCGGCCACCCGGTGTTCTCCTGGATCTGTTCCCGTCTCACGCCGGGATGGACCGACACGACCGTCATCTCCTTCGTTTCCGCATCCGGCTCGAACACGCAAAGGTCGGTCATCAGTCTGGTCGGCCCCTTCGTCTTGAGCCCAAGCCGCGCGCGCGTGTTGCCGCCTTCGCCGTGGCCGATGGACGTGATGAAATCGAGCGTCGGCACGAAGCTGCGCTTCGACTGCGCCATGATGATGAAGATCTCGCCGCAACTCGTCGCGATCTCCGGCGCGCCGCCGCCGCCGGGCAGCCTGACTTTCGGCTTGGCGTAGGGCCCGACCACCGTCGTGTTGAGATTGGCGAAGCGGTCGATCTGCGCGCCGCCGAGGAAACCGACGGAAATGCGCCCGCCCTGCAGCCAGTAACGGAACATCTCCGGTACCGACACCGTGGTCAGCGCGGTGTCGCACAATTCGCCGTCGCCGATCGAGAGCGGCAGCACGTTCGGCTTCGTCGCGATCGTGCCCGACTCGTAGATCAGCGTAAGGTCCGGCGCATGCGTGAGCCGCGCGAGATTGCACGCCGCCGACGGCGCGCCGATCCCGACGAAGCACACGTCGTTATTGCGCAGTGCCCGCGCGGCGGCCACGGTCATCATCTCGGTCGCAGTGTAGCTCGCCATGGTTTACTCCGCCGCCTGCCGGTGTTTGCGCGCATGCGCGGCAAAAACCTCCGGCCCCGTCTCGAGCACATTCGTTTTCATCCAGGCCAGGAACGTGTCGCGCTCGCGCGCGATCGCATCCCAGGCCTTGTAATAGGCATTGTCGCGCCCGTAATAACCCTGCGCATAGGACGGATGTGCGCCGCCGGGCACCGCCACGACCGCGCCCACCGTCCAACCGGGCAGGATCACCGTGTTCGGACTGCGCGGGCCGAAATCATCGACGATCTCCTCGACCGTCACAATCGAGCGCTTCGCGGCCAGCACGGCCTCGCGCTGGACGCCCAGAATGCCCTCGAGCAGCACGTTGCCGGCGCGGTCGGCGCGCAGCGCATGGATCACCGCCACGTCCGGCCGCACTGCCGGCACCGCCGCGAGTTCTTCGCCGCTAAAGGGGCACGTCACCCGCCTGATGTTCGGATTCACCTTGGGCAGATCCGCGCCGATATAGCCGCGGAAAATCGCGCAGGGGAGCCCGGCCGCGCCCGCCTCATAGGCGTTCGCCATGGCCGCGTGCGAATGCTCCTCGATCGCAAGCGGTTGCGGCCAGCCGTTCTCGACGGCGTCGCGCAGGCGGTGCAGCGAGCCGACGCCGGGATTTCCACCCCATGAAAACGTCAGCTTCTCGGCGCAGCCCATGCCGATCATTTGATCGTAGATCAGGTCCGGCGTCATGCGGATCAGTTTCAGCCCTCGCCGCCGCTGACGGATGATCTCGTGCCCGGCCGCGAACGGGATCAGGTGCGTAAAGCCTTCCATCGAGACGGTGTCCCCGTCACGCACCGCGTGTTCAACCGCCTCACTCAGGGAGAGAATTTGCGCCATGCGAAATGCCTAACACGCCTCATTCCGAGGAACCCGCCAAAGGCGGGCGTCTCGAAGGAGGAGAGATGCGCCGTCGGGAGAATGCCTGGAGATCGCCAAAATCGCCTCGGATCAAAGCATCGTTTTTCGGCCGGCGCCGGGGCCTGACTGCCCTGCTGCCGCCGCGTCCGCTATAGGGTCAAACCATCGGGCGAAAGACAAGGGCCGCTGCTCCAAAGCCGGAGCGTGCTCCCCGTCTCATAGCGGCCGTCAGCGCGGTTGAGAACATACGAATGGCCGCCGCACTTACTCCGCCGCCACGCGCTGCGGCTGCACCTTCTCCACCCGCGCCGCGCAATATTTGAATTCCGGAATCTTTCCGAACGGATCGAGCGCCGGATTGGTCAGGAGATTCGCGGCCGCCTCGACATAGGCAAAGGGAATGAACACAACGCCATCCGGCACCGCATCGTCCTGCCGCGCCGTGAGTTCCACGACCCCGCGCCGCGTCGCGACGCGCACAAGATCGCCCGGCGCAATGCCGAGCCGGACGATGTCGCCGCGCGAAAGCGAGGCCGACGGCGCGGGCTCGAGCGCGTCCAGCGTCGCGGCGCGGCGCGTCATCGCGCCGGTATGCCAATGCTCGAGCTGCCGTCCCGTCGTCAGCACCATGGGGTAGTCGGCGTCGGGCACCTCGTCCGGCGGCGTGATCTTTGCCGGCACGAGCTTGCCGCGCCCATCCTGCGTCGGAAAACCGTCGCCGAAAACGACATGCTGTCCTGCCTGGTCGGGCGCGTCGCTCGGATAGGTCACCGCGCTTTCGCGCGCCACCCGCTCCCAGGAGATGTTGTCGAGCGAAGGCATCAGCGACGCCATCTCGGCATAGATTTCGCTGGGATGCGTGTAGTTCCAATCGAGTCCGATCCGGCGCGCGATCTCCTGCGTGATCCGCCAGTCTTCCTTTGCCTCGCCGGGCAGCGGCAGCGCCTTGCGTCCCATCTGCACCTGACGATTGGTGTTGGTCACCGTGCCGTCCTTCTCCGGCCAGGCCGAGGCCGGCAGCACGACGTCGGCGTGGAAGGCGGTCTCCGTCAAGAAAAGGTCCTGCACGACGAGATGCTCGAGAGCGGCAAGCGCCTCGCGGGCGTGGTTGAGATCGGGGTCTGACATCGCCGGGTTCTCGCCCATGATGTACATGCCGCGGATCGTGTTGGCGTGGATCGCGTCCATGATCTCGACCACGGTCAACCCGCGCTTCGGATCGAGTTTCGTGCCCCATGCCTGCTCGTATTTCGCGCGCGTCTCCGCGTTCTCGACCGACTTGTAGTCGGGGAAGAACATCGGGATCAGGCCGGCGTCGGAAGCGCCCTGCACGTTGTTCTGGCCGCGCAAGGGATGCAGCCCGGTGCCGGGCCGCCCGACCTGCCCGCAGATCAGCGCCAGCGCGATCAGGCAACGCGCATTGTCGGTGCCGTGCACATGCTGCGACACGCCCATGCCCCAGAAGATGATCGCCGATTCCGCGCGCGCGTATTTGCGCGCGACGGTGCGCAGCGTGCCGGCGTCGATGCCGCAGATCGGCGCCATCTCCTCCGGCGTGAAATCCTTGACGTGCTCGGCCAGTGCCTTGAAGCCGTGCGTATGCGCTTCGACATATTGGCGGTCGTAAAGCCCCTCCGTGACGATGACGTTGAGCATGGCGTTGAGCATGGCGACGTCGGCGCCCGGCTTGAACTGCAGCATGTGGGTCGCGTGGCGCTTCAGCGCCTGCCCGCGCGGGTCCATCACGATGAGCTGCGCGCCGCGCTTGGCCGCGTTCTTGAAATAGGTCGCCGCGACCGGGTGGTTCTCGGTCGGGTTCGCGCCGATGACGATGATGAGGTCGGAGTTGGCGACTTCGGTAAACGTCGCCGTCACGGCCGCCGAGCCGATCGTCTCCATCAGCGCGGCGACCGAGGAGGCGTGGCAGAGCCGCGTGCAGTGATCGACGTTATTGGTGCCGAATCCCGTCCGCACGAGCTTCTGGAACAGATAGGCTTCCTCGTTCGAGCCCTTCGCCGAGCCGAAGCCGGCGAGCGCGCCGGAGCCGTCGCGGTCGCGGATGGTCTTCAGGCCGAAAGCCGCGCGCGCGAGCGCCTCCTCCCACGTCGCGGGACGGAAATGCGTCCAGGGATTGCCGGGATCGACCGCGTCGTCGGCGTGCTTGGGCACGCCCTCTTTGCGGATCAGCGGCTGCATCAGGCGGTGCTCGTGATGCACGTAGTCGAAGCCGAAGCGGCCCTTCACGCAGAGCCGGTTCTCATTGGCCGGCCCGTTGCGGCCGGAAACGTAGAGGAGCTTGTCGTTCTTGATATTGTAGGTGAGCTGGCAGCCGACGCCGCAATAGGGGCACACGCTATCCACCTTGCGGTCCGGATATTCCGTGCGCACGTTGCGCTCATCGACGACGCTCGCCGGCATCAGCGCCCCGGTCGGACAGGCCTGGACGCATTCGCCGCAGGCGACGCAGGTCGAGCGGCCCATCGGATCGTCGAAGTCGAACACGATCTTGGCGCCTTGGCCGCGATACGCCATGCCGATCACGTCATTGACCTGCACCTCGCGGCAGGCGCGCACGCACAGGCCGCATTGGATGCAGGCGTCGAGGTTCACCGCCATCGCCGGATGCGAACGGTCGGCGGCGGGCTGCGAGCGGTTCGGAAAGCGCCCGACCGAGACGTTCATGCGGTCCGCCCAGGCCCAGAATTTCGAGGCCGGATCGTGCGAGGTCTCGCGCGCGGGCTGATCGGCGATCAGGAGCTCGAACACCATCTGCCGCGCCGCTTTGGCGCGCTCGGTGGCGGTTCTCACCTTCATGCCCGGTGCGGGCTTGCGGATGCAGCTTGCGGCCAGCACGCGCTCGCCGTCCACCTCCACCATGCAGGCGCGGCAATTGCCATCGGGCCGATAGCCGGGCTCGGGCGCGTAGCACAGATGCGGGATATCGATCCCTTCGCGCCGGGCAACCTGCCAAATCGTCTCGCCCTCGCGGGCGGTGACATCGCGCCCATCGAGCGTGAAGGTGATCGCGCGGCCATTGGTTTTGGTCATCGTTCAGCTCTTCTCTCTATCCCTGCCCTGAAAGGGGGGCCGGACCGCTTCGCGGTGATCTTCGCATCACCACCCGCCCAGCGGTTTCGACAAATCGTCGCGGAAGTGTTTCAGGACGCTCAGAAGCGGATTAGGCGCCGCCTGCCCGAGCCCGCAAATCGAGGCGTCGCGCATGGCCGCCGACAATTCAGTGAGCAGGGCTTCGTTCCACGGTCCCTCTCGCATCAGCTTCACCGCCTTCTCCGTACCGACGCGGCAGGGCGTGCATTGCCCGCAACTCTCGTCCTCGAAGAAGCGCATGAGATTGAGCGCCACCGACTTCATATCGTCCTTGTCGGACAAAATGACGACCGCGTGCGAGCCGATGAAGCAGCCATGCGGCTCGAGCGTGCCGAAATCCAGCGGGATGTCTGCCTTAGCTGCCGGCAGGATACCGCCGGACGCGCCGCCCGGGAGATAGGCCTTGAAGCGGTGCCCGTCGGCCATTCCGCCGCAAAACTCGTCGATCAATTCCTGCATGGTGACACCCGCCGGCGCGAGCTTGACGCCGGCGTCCTTGACGCGCCCCGACACGGAGAAGCTGCGGAATCCTTTGCGCCCGCGCCGGCCTTGCGCCGTGAACCACGCGGCGCCCCGCTCGACGATGTCGCGCACCCAATAAAGCGTCTCGACGTTCTGCACCAGCGTCGGGCGGCCGAAGAGCCCGACCTGCGCGACATAGGGCGGACGATGGCGCGGATAGCCGCGCTTGCCTTCGATCGATTCGATCATCGCCGACTCTTCGCCGCAGATATAGGCGCCTGCGCCGCGGCGGAGATGGACTTTTGCATGCGGCGACAGGCCGGCACGCTCGAGTTTCGCAATTTCATCGCGCAGCATCAGCCGGATCTCAGGATATTCGTCGCGCAGATAGATGTAGACCTCGGCGGCCTCGACGACCCAGGCCGCGACCAGCATTCCTTCGAGGAAGCGATGCGGATCGCGCTCGAGGTAATGCCGGTCCTTGAACGTGCCGGGCTCGCCCTCGTCGGCATTGACGGCCATCAGCCGAGGCGCCGCTTCGGCACGCACGAGCGACCATTTCCGCCCCGTCGGGAACCCCGCGCCGCCAAGCCCGCGCAAATCGGCGTCGCTCACGCCGGCGATGACCGCATCGCGCGCGCTCTGCCCCGAAAGGCAGCTTTTCAAGAGCGCGTAGCCGCCGGCCGCGGAATAAGCCGCGAAGTCGGTCGACGTATGAAACGCATGCGGGTGAGCGGATGACTTCGCCGCCGATGCCGCGCTTTCCGTCGTCGCATTCGGGATTTGCACATGCCCGACCGCGGCGACGGGCGCGCGATCGCACGCGCCCATGCAAGGCGCACGAACGACGCGCACGTCCGGTTTGAGGCCGGATTGAAGCAGTCCGAGGAGCCGTTCCGATCCCGCCATGGCGCAGGATAGCGAATCGCACACGCGGATCGTGACGCTCGGCGGCGGCGTCTCGCCCTCCCTCACGACGTCAAAATGCGCGTAGAACGTCGCCGTCTCGTAGACCTCCGCGAGCGCGAGCTTCATCTCCGCCGCGAGCGCCGCAAGATGCGCCGCCGGGAGATGGCCGAACCTGTCCTGCAGTTTGTGCAGATGCTCGATGAGAAGATCGCGCGTCCGCGGCTCGTCGCCGAGCAGAGCGCGGACCTCCTCGAGCGCGCGCGGCTCGACCTGCCGCCCCTTCGGCGTCTTGGCCGGCTTGCGCCGTCCGCTGCCCGGTTTGTCCGCGACGATGTTAATGGGATCGCTCCTCAGAACAGTCCGACAATGCGGCCGTCCGGCCCGACATCGATATTGTCGGCCGCCGGCGCTCTCGGCAGGCCCGGCATTGTCATGATGTCGCCGCACACCGCGACGACGAACTCCGCGCCCGCCGCCAGCCGCACCTCGCGCACGGGTATGACGTGGTCCGTCGGCGCGCCTTTCGCATCCGCATTGGTCGTGAACGAATACTGCGTCTTGGCGATGCAGACCGGAAGATGGCCATAGCCCATGGCCTCGAACGAGGCGAGCTGGTCGCGCACCGACTTGTCCGCGCTCGCATCCTTCGCCCGATAGATGTCCTTGGCGATAGTGCGGATCTTCTCGAACAGCGGCATGTCGTCGGGATAGAGCAGCTTCAGCCTGCTCTTGCCGCTGTCGATCACCTTCACCACCGCGCGCGCGACATCGGCCGCGCCCTTGCCGCCCTCCGCCCAGTGATCCGCCATCACGGCTTCCACGCCGAGCTTTGCGCAGCCCTTCTTGACGAGCTCGATTTCCGCATCGGTATCGGCGCTGAAGCGGTTGATGGAGACGACCGGCACAAGCCCGAACTTCTGCACGTTCTCGATGTGGCGCTGCAGGTTGGCGATGCCGACCTCGAGCGCTTTCAGATTCTCGCTCTTGAGGTCCTCCTTCTTCACGCCGCCATGCATCTTCAAGGCGCGGATGGTCGCGACCAGCACCACGGCATCGGGCGAAAGCCCGGTCTTGCGGCACTTGATGTCGATGAATTTCTCCGCCCCGAGATCGGCGCCGAAGCCGGCCTCCGTCACGACATAGTCGCAGAGCTTCAGCGCAGTCGTGGTCGCCAGCACCGAATTGCATCCATGCGCGATATTGGCGAACGGCCCGCCATGCACGAAGGCGGGCGTGCCTTCCAGCGTCTGCACGAGGTTCGGCGCGATGGCGTCCTTCAACAGCGCCGTCATCGGCCCCTGCGCCTTGAGGTCGCTCGCGCGGATCGGCTTGCGGTCGCGCGTATAGCCGATGATGACGCTGCCGAGCCGTTTCTTCAGGTCATCGACATCCTTGGCGAGGCAGAAGATCGCCATCACTTCCGACGCGACGGTGATGTCGAAGCCGTCCTCGCGCGGGAAGCCGTTGGCGACTCCGCCGAGCGAGGAGACGATCTGGCGCAGGGAGCGGTCGTTCATGTCGATGGCGCGCCGCCAGGCGACACGCCGCCCGTCGATGCCGAGCGAGTTGCCCCAATAGATGTGGTTGTCGATCAGCGCCGAGAGCAGATTGTGCGCCGTGCCGATCGCGTGGAAATCCCCGGTGAAATGCAGGTTGATGTCCTCCATCGGGATCACCTGCGCATAGCCGCCGCCCGCAGCGCCCCCCTTCACGCCGAAACAGGGGCCGAGCGAGGGCTCGCGCAGGCACAGCATCGCCTTCTTGCCGATGTGGTTCAGCGCGTCGGTGAGCCCCACCGTCGTCGTCGTCTTGCCCTCGCCGGCGGGCGTCGGCGTGATCGCGGAGACGAGGATCAGCTTGCCGTTCGGCCGCCCCTGCAGCGACTTGATGAATTCCATCGAGACCTTGGCCTTGTAGTGGCCATAGGGCTCGAGGTTCTCGACGGAGATGCCGAGTTTCTCTTTCGCGACATCGGCGATGCGGCGAGGCTTCACCGACTGCGCGATCTCGATGTCGCTTTTCGGATTGGCGTGTTGCGACGACACGGTCGCGGCTTTTGCGGGAACGGCGGCCATGCAAATTTCTCCGGGTCAAACGAGCTTGGCGCCGATGGCGAGCCTTGCGGCGGCGGCGAATTCGCCGGCCCCGGTCTTCGCGCCGTCGGCGGGTTTCACGCGCAGGATCTTCATGCGCCCGTCGGCGCAGACGACGGTGAAGCTGTCGGGTTCGACGGCGACCACCTCGCCCATCTTGCCCGCGATGCCCTTCGGATCGCGCGCCGGCAGCGGCTTCGCTTCAAGCACCTGCAATGTCCTGCCGTCATGCATCGTCCAGGCGCCCGGCGCGGGATTGCACCCGCGGATGAGGTTATGGATCTGCTTCCACGGCTTGCCCCAATCGATGCGTGCGTTGTCGCTGCCGCAGCGTCCTTCGTAAGTCGCCAGGCTTTCGTTCTGCTTGATCCGCGGCGCCTTGCCGGCCTTCACGAGATCGACGGCTTCCAGCATCGCCGCGACGCCCATCGGAAACAGCCGGTCGAAGTAGACCGTGCCGAGCGTGTCGTCGGGCCCGATAGGGGTCTTCTTTTGCAGCAGCACGTCGCCAGTATCGAGCCCATTGTCGGGCCAGAAGATCGAAAGCCCGGTTTCCGCGTCGCCCTGGATGATCGGCCAGTTGATGGCGCTCGGCCCCCGGTATCGCGGCAGGAGTGAGGGGTGGTATTGGATCGATCCGTGGGTCGGAATGTTCAGGAAATCCTCCGGCACGAAGAGCGTGACGAAGGCCATCACTTGCAGGTCGGGCTTGAGCGCGCGGAATTCCTCCCAGACCTCCGGCTTGCGATAGGACGCGGGCTGGTAGACGGGCAGCTTCGCCGCCAGCGCCGCTTCCTTCAGCGGATCGGCTTTTGCGCCGTCCTTTTCCGGCGCGACATAGACGCCGACCACGTTCTCGCCGCGCTTGATGAGCGCCTCGAGCACCGCCTTGCCGAAGGCCTGCTGCCCGTGGACGACGATGCGCATTGGTGTGTCCTCCCTGCGTCGTTTTCTTTCGCCTCTCCCGCCTGCGGGGAGAGGAACATTATGCCTCTCCCGCCTGCGGGGAGAGGCACATTATGCCGCTTCCGCCCGCGCGCCTTTTTCGGGCGCGTTGGTGGCGCCGGACGATTTGATCTCGGCGACGTCCTTGGCGCTGTAGCCGAGCGTTTTCAGGATTTCGTCGGTGTGCTCGCCGAGCAGCGGCGAACGCTGCACCTCGGTGATCGAATCCGACATCTTCACCGGATTGCCGACGGTGAGATACTTCCCGCGCGTCGGGTGATCGACTTCGACCACGGTCCCGGTCTCCCGCAGCGACGGCTCCTCCGCGATCTCTTTCATCGACAGGATCGGCCCGACCGGAATGTCGAGCGGATTGCAGATGTCCATGACCTCGAACTTGGTCTTGGTCATGGTCCACTGCTCGATCGTGTTGAAGATGTGCTTGAGCCGCGGGAGCCGCGCGGGCGGCGTCGCGAAATCCGGATCCGTCTTCCACTCCGGCTTGCCGATCAGATCGCAGATTTTCTCCCACACCGGCGCCTGGGTGATGAAATAGACATAGGCGTCGGGGTCGCTTTCCCAGCCCTTGCACTTCAGGATCCAGCCCGGCTGCCCGCCGCCGGAATCGTTGCCCGCGCGCGGGACGGCCGCGCCGAACGGCACGCCTTCGCCGTATTGGCTGTATTCCTTGAGCGGCCCGTGCTTGAGGCGCTGCTGGTCGCGCAGCTTCACGCGCGCGAGATTGAGCACGCCGTCCTGCATGGCGCAGAGCACCTTCTGCCCGCGCCCCGTGCGCTGGCGCTGATAGATCGCGCACATGATGCCGAAGGCGAGATGCAGGCCGGTGCCGGAATCGCCGATCTGCGCGCCGGTGACGAGCGGCGGCCCGTCGCGGAAGCCGGTGGTCGAAGCCGAGCCGCCGGCGCATTGCGCGACGTTCTCATAGACCTTGCAGTCCTCGTAGGGTCCGGGGCCGAAACCTTTCACCGATGCGACGATCATGCGCGGATTGAGCTTGTGGATGTGCTCCCAGGTGAGCCCCATGCGATCGAGTGCACCCGGGGCGAAATTCTCAACCAGCACGTCGCAATGCTTGATCAGCCGGTTGAGGATGTCCTTGCCCTTCGGATGCTTGGAGTCGATCGTGATCGAGCGCTTGTTGCCGTTGAGCATGGTGAAGTAGAGGCTGTCGGCGTTCGGCACGTCGCGCAACTGTCCACGCGTGATGTCGCCGACGCCGGGGCGCTCCACTTTGATCACGTCCGCGCCCATGTAGCCCAGGAGCTGCGTGCAGGTCGGTCCCGACTGCACATGGGTGAAGTCGAGAATGCGCAGGCCATCGAGCGCCTTGCCCGCCCGGCCCCACGGCTTCGTCGACGGCCTCGGCAACGCGCCGTTCTTCTTGACGCCGTTCGCGGCGCGCTTCGCGGGCCTTCGCGCGGCAACGACCTTCTTTTTCGCCGCCGGCTTCCTCGCCGCCCTCGCCTTGACTTTGCTCTTCGCCTTCTTCGCCATCGTTTGCTCTCCAATCGCGGCCCACGCGTGTCGGGGACACGGGTGCGCGCTCATCTACTTCTTGCGAAGCACGCTTTGCGGGTTGAGATTGCCGATGCGGCCGCTCTCGCTTCCTGCCGCGGGGTCGATCACGGCATTGATGAGCGTCGGCTTGCCGGAATCGATCGCCTTGTCGACGGCACGTTTCAGCTCGTCTGGCGTCGTCGCGTTGACGCCGACGCCGCCGAAGGCTTCCATCATCTTGTCGTAGCGTGAGCCCTTGACGAAGACGGTCGTCGCGGGGTCCGCGCCCCCGGTCGGATTGACGTCGGTGCCGCGATAAATTCCGTCATTGTTGAAGACGACGATGCAGACCGGCAGGTTGTAGCGGCAGATCGTCTCGACCTCCATGCCGGAGAATCCGAAGGCGCTGTCGCCTTCGACCGCGAGCACCGGCTTGCCGGTCTCCACCGCCGCTCCGATGGCGAACCCCATGCCGATGCCCATGACGCCCCAGGTGCCGACATCCAGGCGCTTGCGGGGCTGATACATGTCGATGACGCCGCGCGCGAGATCGAGCGTGTTGGCGCCTTCGTTGACCAGAATCGCATCCGGCCGCTCCTTGATGACGGTGCGCAGGGCGCCGAGCGCGCCGTGGAAATCCATCGGCGCCGTGTTCTTCATCAGCCTTGGCGCCATTTTGGCAACGTTTTCTTCCCGCTTCGCCTTGACCGCGCCGACCCAATCGGCCGGCGGCGCCGGCCATGCGCCGCCCATTCCCTCCAGTAGGGCTGACACGCAGGAGCCGATATCGCCGACCACGGGCGCGACGATCTCGATATTGCTGTCCATTTCTTTCGGCTCGATGTCGATCTGGATGAACCTCTTCGATCCGGGCTCGCCCCAGGTCTTTCCCTTGCCGTGCGACAGGAGCCAATTGAGGCGCGCGCCGATCAGCATGACGACGTCGGAATCCTTCAGCACGGTCGAGCGCGCCGCGCCCGCGCATTGCGGATGCGTGTCTGGGAGCAGACCCTTCGCCATGCTCATCGGCAGGAAAGGAACGCCGCTTTTCTCGACCAGGGCGCGGATCTGATCATCGGCCTGCGCATAGGCCGCGCCCTTGCCGAGGATGATCAGCGGGCGCTTGGCGCTTTTGAGCACATCGAGCGCGCGTTTGATGGCGGCCGAAGCGGGAAGCTGCGCCGGCGCCGGATCGATGACCTTGACGAGGGACTTGGCGCCCGCTTTTGCCTCCATCACCTGGGAAAAGAGTTTCGCGGGCAGATCGAGATAGACGCCGCCGGGCCGCCCTGACACGGCGGCGCGGATCGCGCGCGCGATTCCGATGCCGATGTCGGCGGCGTGCAGCACGCGGTAGGCCGCCTTGCAGAGGGGCTTGGCGATGGCCAGCTGATCCATCTCTTCGTAATCGCCCTGCTGCAGGTCGACGATCTCGCGCTCCGACGAGCCTGAGATCAGGATCATCGGAAAGCAGTTGGTGGTCGCATTGGCCAGCGCGGTCAGTCCGTTGAGAAAGCCCGGCGCCGACACGGTGAGGCAGATGCCCGGCTTTTTCGTCAGGAAGCCGGCAATGGCGGCTGCGTTGCCGGCGTTCTGCTCATGCCGGAACGACACGACGCGCAGGCCCGCCGCCTGCGCCATGCGGCCCAGATCCGTGATCGGGATGCCGGGCACGCCATAGATCGTGGTGATGCCGTTGAGCTTGAGCGCGTCGATGACGAGATGGAAGCCATCGGTCAGCTCCTGCTCCGCTCCGGCTGCATGCGAATCCATGCTCTGTGCGAGTGCGGACATTTCGCTCTCTCCCTAGAAATTCCTCATTGCACCGAATCCAGATAATCGGCGTACGCAGCCACATGCTCCGCGAGACCGAGCGCGTGCTGGCGCACGAGCTCTTCCGCGCGCGCGGTGTCGCGCGCTTCCAAGGCTTGGATGATGTTCATGTGATCGCGGATCGAGCGGTCCGCACGATCCTTTTCAGCGATCGTCTTGCGGCGGATCATGCGCATATGCGTAAACAGGTTTTCTGCGAGATCGATCAGGACGCCGTTGCCGCTCATGGCGATGATCGCCTGATGGAAACGGATGTTCACTTCGGAATATTCGTCGAGTCGCGCGTGCAGCTGACCGTTCTCGAATTTCGTGAACATCTTGCGCAAGGTCGCGATGTCCGCATCCGTCGCATGCAGCGTGATCAGCCGCGCAGCCATGCTCTCGAGCGCCGCCCAGGCGGTGATCATCTCGATCACCTGCTGCTTGGTCTTGCGCACGACATAGACGCCCCGCCGCGGAACCGATCGGATAAAGCCTTCCCGCTCAAGCTGCGCCATCGCCTCGCGCACCGGCGTCCGGCTGATGCCGAGGTCCTCGGCGAGCCTGCGTTCGTCGAGCCGCACCTCGTCCGACTGGCTGTAGATGTCGAGGGACACGATGACGTCGCGCAAGGCGGCATAGGCGCGGTCGGCGAAGGTTGAGACGTCCTGGAGCGGCGCGAGCGCCACGCGCTCCGCGGGCCTGCGGGGTGTCGGGGCAGCATCGTCCCGCCTGGAGCCGGCGCGTCGAGGTGCTCTGGTATACATAATTCTATATGCCTCAAAATGCTTTCGTGTTCAATCGTTGGCCGCGCTCACGCCACGGCGGGGCGACGAAACCGGCTCCACAGCGTTTGCAAGATCGGCCAAAACAGCGCGATCAGACCTAGGGCCATGATCGAGCCCACGAGTCCGTTTGACCAAAACACCGACAGATTGCCCTGCGAGCCGAGCAGGGACTGCCGGAACGACTCTTCCGCTTTGTCGCCCAGCACGATGGCCAGGACGAGCGGGGCAAGCGGATAGTTCGTCTTTTTCAGCGCGTAGCCGATGATGCCGAACACGAACATCATGACCACGTCGAATGTCGAGTTGTGCACCGTATAGGCGCCGATGGCGCAGATCACGAGAATGACCGGCGCGATGATGCTGAACGGAATGCGCAAGATGGCGGCGAACAGCGGGACGCAGGTCAGAACGATGACGAGGCCCACCAGGTTGCCGATATACATCGAGGCGATCAGTCCCCAGACGAACTCCTTCTGCTCGACGAACAGCAGCGGCCCCGGCTGCAGGCCCCAGATCAACAGGCCGCCGAGCAGCACGGCCGCCGTCGGCGAGCCGGGCACGCCGAGCGACAGCATGGGCAGCAGCGCCGCCGTGCCGGCCGCATGCGCCGCCGTTTCCGGCGCGACCACGCCCTCCATTTCGCCTTTGCCGAAATTGTTTCCGCGCTTGGAGATGCGCTTGGCGATGCCGTAGCTCATGAACGAGGCCGGCGTCGCACCGGCAGGCGATATGCCCATCCACGAGCCGATCAGGCAGGAGCGCAGGCTTGTCATCCAATAGCGCGGCAGTTCGGCCCAGGTCTGCCACACGACCTTGGGATTGATGGCGGCTGCCTTGCCTCGGAAGCTCAGTCCCTCCTCCATCGTGAGGAGAATTTCCCCGATGCCGAAAAGTCCGATCACCGCGATGAGAAAATCGAAGCCGGTGAGAAGTTCGGTGATGCCGAAGGTCAGGCGAAGCTGCCCCGTCACCGCGTCGAGCCCGACAGCCGCGAGCGCAAAGCCGATCATCATCGAAGCCAGCGTCTTCATCGGCGGTTCCTTGCTCATGCCGATGAAACTGCAAAAGGCCAGGAAATAGACGGAGAATTTCTCCGCCGGCCCGAACTTGAGCGCGAAGGCTGCGACCAGCGGCGCGATCAGCGTGATCATGATCACCGCAAACAGCGCACCGACAAACGACGAGGTGAAGGCCGCGGTGAGCGCCTCGCCGGCCTTCCCCTGCTGCGCCATCGGATGGCCGTCGAATGTGGTCGCAACCGACCACGGCTCGCCGGGGATATTGAACAGGATCGAGGTGATCGCGCCTCCGAACAGCGCGCCCCAATAGATGCATGAGAGCATGATGATCGCCGAGGTCGGCGACATCGAGAAGGTGAGCGGAAGAAGGATCGCGATCCCGTTTGCGCCGCCGAGGCCGGGCAGAACGCCGATGATCACCCCGAGCAGGATCCCGATCACCATCAGCCCGATATTGAAGGGCTGGAGGACGATCGAAAAGCCGTGAAACAGGTTGGCGAGTTCTTCCATGTGACGTGTCCTGACAACCCGTTTTCGGTTCGAACGCCTCTTTGCAGGCGCTCAGAGATGCAACCAGTCCTCGATCGGCCCTTTCGGCAAGGGCACGAGAAACCACCGTTCGAACATGAAGTAGAAGACCAGCGGAACACCGATCGCGATGGCGAGGACGAGCGGCCAGGAATAGCGGCCGAGCCAGCGCATGAAGAGGCCGATCAGCACCATCGAAGACAGGTAGATTCCGACAACGGGAATCACAAAGACATAGATGCCGGTAGGAATGACGACTGAAAGCACCTGACGCAGCTGCGCCCAGCTTGCAAACACTCGCCCGCGCGAGCTCCCCGGAAGCGCCTGGACGACGTTGAACACGCTCGCGGCGGTGATGATGAGGCCGATATAGAACGGGAAGAATCCGGCGCGCGGACCCTCGACGCCCCAGCCGACTCCGACCTGCAGGCTGCCGAAGACGACGACCGCCCCGAAGACGATCATGAGCGCAGCCACGGTCAATTCCACGGAGCGATGCGAAGGACCGCCGGAAGCGCCGGCTTGGCTATGGTCTGTCATGGATGGAAGTCCGTGCGCGCGGCAAGACCCGGCGCCGGCGGCTGACGCCGGCGCCGGGCTTGTGAGGTGTTAGTTGGTGGCGAGGAAGCCTGCGTCCTTCATCAGGACGCGGTGGCGGTTTTCTTCGTTCTCGACCCACTTCCTGTACTGGTCGCCGGTCATGAAGGTCGGATTAAAAGCGCCGTCCTTCATGAGCTGCTGCCATTCCGGTGTCTCACGCACTTTCTTCAGGAGATCGATGTAATAGGTGACCTGCTCTTGCGTGACGCCCGGCGCCATGAAAATGCCGCGCAGCATCAGGTATTCGACATCGAGGCCTTGCGACTTGCAGGTAGGAATGGAGCTCCACGACAGGTCGCCCACGATCTTGTCCGTCACCGGCAAAGGTTTCGCGTCGAAGACGCAGAGCGGGCGAAGCTGACCCGCGCGCCACTGCGCGACCGCCTCGATCGGATTGTTCACGGTCGAATCGACATGCTTGCCGACGAGCTGCACCGCCACTTCGCCGCCGCCCCGGAACGGGATGAAGGTGAACTTCGCTCCGATAGCCTTTTCCAGCGCCACCGTGATGATCTGATCTTCCTGCTTGGAGCCCGTGCCGCCCATCTTGAACTGGCCGGCCGGCACCGCCTTGACGGCGGCGACATAGTCCTTCACCGACTTGATCGGCGACTCCGCATTGACCCACAGCACGAACTCGTCGAGCGCCATCATCGCGACCGGCGTCAGGTCCTTCCAGTTGAAGGGGATGCCCGTGCCGAGCGGCGTCGTGAACAGGTTCGACAGCGTGATGACCAGCTTGTGCGGATTGCCGCGCGAGCTCTTCATGTCGAGGAAACCTTCGCCGCCGGCACCGCCCGCCTTGTTGATGACGACCATCGACTGCTTCATCAAACCGTGCTTGGCGATGATGCCCTGAATGACGCGCGCCATCTGGTCGGCGCCGCCGCCCGTGCCGGCCGGCACGATGAATTCGACGGAACGCGTCGGCTCCCAGGCCGCCGCCGCGGGAAGGCTTGCTGATGCAAAACCGGCGCCGAATGCAACCGCTGCAAAGAGTCCGGCACGTAGTCTGAGGTGCATGGCGTTCTCCTGTTGCGTTTTCCCATTGCGCGCTTGACGCGCTGCCGCGATCGCATGGTCGCGGCCTGTTGATTGAACCCACCATAGCGGACCGCTATCCTGGATTGTCAATTATAAAGTATGCCAGATCGCCTAAGCGCGATGCGTTCATGCACAAAGGGTGTCGCCTTTATCGCGCCGCAACAAAAAAACCGGGGGTCCGCGACACGATTCATTAGCGATGCCGCGCGTCGGCAGGCCGGATCTCAGCCCCCATAGAGCCACGCAATTCCGTCGTAGGAGTCCTGTGGAGTGCGCGCGGACAGCATCTGATTGCGCAATTCCGCGGCGACGCCGCGCGCGTGGTAGAATTCGCCATAGACGCGGGCCATGATCTGCACGCGGCCCGCGCGCAGATAGCGCGCGTTCTGATAGGCGCGAAAGGCCGCCGGCAGATCCTCCGGCGTTTTCGCCATCTCTTCTGCAATGCAATAGGCATCCTCGGTCGCCATGCAGGCGCCTTGCGCCAGGTATTGCAGCATCGGATGCGCCGCGTCGCCGAGCAGCGTCGTGCGGCCGCGCGACCAGTCCTTGATCGGCTCGCGGTCGCATAGGACCCACATGCGCCAGGTCTCGATGCGTTCGAGCATGCGCAGCACTTCCGGCCGCTGGCCCTTGAAATGCGCCCACAATTCGGCCGCATCGCCTTCGCTGTTCCAGCCTTCGGCGTAACGGCTCGAGTGAAAGACCGCGACCAGGTTGTAGAGTTCGCCGCGCCGCAAGGGATAGTGCACGAAATGCGTGCGCGGCCCCGCCCACAACACGACATCAGGACGCCACAGGTCTTTGGGAACATCCTCACGCTTCAGCACGGCGCGATAGGCGATATGGCCCGAGACGCGCGGCGCGCCGTCGCCGACGATCTCCTCGCGCACGCGCGACCACATGCCGTCGCAGCCGACAAGGGCTTGGCCCTCGATCTCCTCGCCGCTTTCAAGCGTGACCGTCACCCGATCCGCCCGGTCGACGAAGCTGGCGACACGCGCTCCGGTCTCGAGCGCGATGCGGTTATTGCCTTGGCACGCACGCAGGAACACGCCGTGAATGTCCGCCCGATGCGTTACGGCATAGGGATGTCCGAAGCGCCTTTCGGCCTCCTCTCCGAGCGGAATGCGCGTGACGAGCTCGCCGGAGAGCGCGCAGCGCATCTCCATGCCGCCCGGCCGCCAGGCGTCCGCGAGCATGGCGTCGCGCAAGCCGAGCGGCTCGAGCGCGCGGAAGATATTGGGCCCGAGCTGGATGCCGGCGCCGATCTCCCGGAACTCGCCGGTCTGTTCGAGCACCCGCACCGAAAAGCCCTTGCGCGCGATCGCATGCGCGGCAGCCAATCCGCCGATGCCGCCTCCCGCGATCAGGATGGGCAGCGACCCGCCGTTTCCCTTGGGCATGGGGACTCCTTAAAACCGCGCAAGCTGATAGATGTTGCGTCGAGCAAACCCGGCCCAAGCCGGCCAAGTCAAGCGGGAAGTAAGGATCGCCGGAATGCCCATTGCGTTGGTCGTCAACGGGCGCGCAATGCAGACGGAGTCCGACGCAGTGACTCCATTGCTGCACGTGCTGCGCAACGAGCTGGACTTGCGCGGCTCCCGCTTCGGCTGCGGGCTCGAGCAATGCGGCGCTTGCATGGTGCTCGTGGACGGCGAGCCGGTCTATGCCTGCGCGCGCGAGGTCGGCTCCGTTGCGAACAAGCGCGTGACCACCATCGAAGCTTTTGCGGACGACGCGACGCTGCGTGCGCTGCATCGCGCCTTTCTCGACACCCAGGCCGGTCAGTGCGGCTACTGTCTCTCCGGCATCATCATGTCGGCCAAGGCGCTGATCGATCGCCATCCTGCGCCGCGCCGGGAGGACATCGCGGCGGCGCTCGACAAGCATCTCTGCCGCTGCGGGGCGCATAACCGGATCATCCATGCGGTGGAGCGGGCGGCTGCGGCGCTTCGCCAAGAGGCGCGCGGATGATCCCGAACGTCTTGCCCAAGAGCCTGCAGGATAATCCGCGGCTTGATCAATGGGTGCGCTTCGAGCCGGACCGCACGGTGACGGTGCGTTCGGGCAAGATCGAGATCGGCCAGGGAATTCTCACGGCGCTCACGCAGATCGCGGCAGAGGAACTCGACGTGCCGGCCGAGCGCGTGCGCCTCGTGTCCGGCGAGACGGACGTGACGCCCAACGAAGGCATGACCACGGGAAGCCTCTCGATTGAGGTTTCGGGCGGGGCGATCCGCCTTGTCTGCGCGGAGGTGCGCGCGCTTTTTGTCGCGCGCGCGGCGGAGCTTCTCGGCTGCGATCCGCGCGAGCTGTCGGTTGAGAACGGCGCGATGCTCCGCCAGGGAAAGCCGACCGGCGCCGATTACTGGCGCCTGGTCGATGATGTCGACCTCGCCCGCGACGCCGCCGGGAATGCCGCCGTGAAACGCCCGAGCGAATTTCGCGTCGTCGGCACGGATCGGCTGCGCATCGACCTGCCGGCGAAGATTTCCGGCGCCGCCTTCATTCACGACATGGCGCCGGATGACGCGCTGCATGCGCGCGTGATCCGCCGGCCGAGGCGCGGCGCGCGGCTCGGGTCCGTCGACGAACAGGCGATTGCGCGCGCCGGCCAGGGCCGCGTCCGCCTCTTTCGCGAAGGCGACTTCGTCGCCCTTCTGTCGGATGACGAAGCCGCCGTCATGGCCGCGGTCGAGCCGGCGCGGCGCGCCATGGACTGGCAAGGCGGCGCCGCGATCCCGGATGCGGCGGATCAGCCGGACTTCTTGCAAAAGCAGACGGCGAAAAGCCGCGCCATCGACTTGGGCGAAGCGCGCACGACCCGCGTGACGGAGACGGTCGAAGCGACCTATTCGCGGCCCTACATTATTCACGCTTCGATTGCGCCCTCCTGCGCGCTCGCGCTTTATGAACACGGCCGCCTGACCGTCTGGACGCATTCGCAAGGCGTCTTCGTGCTGCGCAATTCGCTCGCCGGCGCGCTCGGCCTTCCTGTCGATGACGTGACCGTCCTGCATCGGCAGGGCGCCGGCTGCTACGGCCACAACCCGGCCGATGACGCGGCGTTCGACGCCGCCCTGCTCGCGCTGCGTCATCCCGGGCGAACCGTTCGCGTGCAATGGACGCGTGAGGACGAGTTGGCGTCCGGCCCGGTCGGCGCAGCCATGGCGATCAAGCTCCGCGCCGCGCTTGATGACACGAAGCGCCCCGCCGCATGGACGCTCGAAGTCTGGAGCGGCACGCACAACCAGCGGCCTCTCCATCCCGGCCAGTTGCTCGGCGCGCAGGCGCTGCCGAACCCGCCGCCCAGGCCGGAGATCGTCGACGTGCCCGACGCCAATGGCGGCGGCGCGACGCGCAACGCTTTCGCGCTATACGACATGCCGCAGCGAGTCGTGCATCATCTCCTCCCCGAGCTTCCGGTCCGCACCTCGGCGCTGCGCGGGCTCGGCGCCTTCGCCAATGTCTTCGCCATCGAATCGTTCATCGACGAATTGGCCGAGCGCGCGGGAGAAGACCCGGCCGCATACCGCCTCTCGCTGCTTGGCGATCACCGCGCGCGCGTGGTGATCGAGCGGGCCACGCAGATGGCGAACTGGCGCGAGCGCGGCGAAAAGGGCGCGGGACGCGCGAAGGGCTTGGGGCTCGCGCGTTACAAGAATCGCGCCGGCTATTGCGCGGTCGTCGCCGAAGTGGACGTCGAGGAGGAGGTCCGCCTGCTGCGGGTCTGGAGCGCAGCCGATGCCGGCCTCATCATCAATCCCGATGGCGCGAAAAACCAGATCGAGGGCGGCATCATCCAGGCCGCGAGCTGGACGCTGAAAGAAGCCGCCCGCATCGAAGATGGCCGCTTTGTCTCGACGACGTGGGACGACTACCCGATCCTGCGCTTCTCGGAGGTGCCGTCGATCGACATTGCGCTGATCGACGCGCGCGATCTGCCGCCGCTCGGCATCGGCGAAATCGCGCATGGCCCGACCGCCGCCGCCATCGGAAACGCCGTGGCGCACGCGCTCGGCGCGCGCATCCGCGATCTCCCGCTCAACCGCGAGCGGATCATGGGTGCCCTACTGGCGACGTGAGACCGCGCGACTTACGCTGCCCTGGCCCGAACACCTGCCGGCAGCGGCATCGGCTTGTTGGCGCTGTTCAGGAACTCAACGGTCATGAAGATCATGTCCTGATCTCCGATGTTTTCGAGATCGTGCACCTTGAACTCGCCTGCGCCATAGATTTCGTGCCGCGTCTCGCCGGGCACATAGGTGTATTCGACGGTCGTGCCGTCATGCACATGCTGCCGGCCGCGTCCGCCCGTCACCGAAGTCCAGAAATAATCGAGCACATGGCGATGAAAGCCGATGCGCTCGCCGGGCTTCAGCGCGATCATCCACACGCGCACCCTCTCGTCCTCCGACAAGAGCCGGCTGCCGACGCACGGATTGGGATTCTGTCGCTCGCGTTCGAATTCCTGTTGAATGGCAGGGGGCCAGGCGCTCGTTTGCTTCATTACGGCGGCCTTGTCGACCATGGTCATGGCCATCGGGGCGTTCCTCCAGAATTCAGGTCGGCAAGTTTAGCGCCTGCGTGTTAATTGGCAACGCCCGAACCGAGGCAGAGTCACCAGCGAGCAAACTTGACCGTGCAAAACAAGAGCAGACGCGCCCTGATCATCGGCGGCTCGATGGCCGGGCTCTATGCCGGGCTCGCCCTGCGCAAGAGCGGCTGGGAGGTGGACATTTTCGAGCGCGTCGAGGCCGAACTGTCGGGCCGCGGCGCGGGGCTCGCAACGCACCCCGAAATTCGCGAGGCGCTTGCGCGCATCGACCTCGATCCCGGCCCGGACCTCGGCGTCGACATTGTCTGGCGCAAGACGCTGGCGCCGGGCGGCGGCCTCGCGGCGCAACTGGAATTGCCGCAGACCATGACCTCATGGGACCGGATCTACACGATGCTCGCCGCGAAGGTCCCGCGCGAGCGCTATCATCGCGGCCTCGAGCTGCGCCGCGTCGAGCAGCGCCCAAGCGGGGTCGTCGCCCATTTCGCCGACGGCGGCAGCGCGGAAGGCGATGTCCTGATCGGCGCCGACGGCATCCGCTCGAGCGTCCGCGCGCAATATCAGCCGGACGTGAAGCCGCACTATGCAGGTTACGTCGCCTGGCGCGGGCTTGCCAACGAGGCCGACCTCTCGCCGTCGGTTCGCGAGGAGATTTTCGAGGCCTTTGCCTTCGATCTTCCGCCTGGCGAGCAGATGCTGGGCTACCCCGTCGCCGGTCCGAACGAGGACTTGCGCAAAGGCCATCGCCGCTACAACACGGTCTGGTATCGCCGCTATGACGCGATCAGCGAACTGCCGGAACTCCTCACCGACGAGCGCGGCAGGCGCCACCCGATTTCGATTCCGCCGCCGCTGATCCGCAAGCGTTTCATCGAGGAGATGCGCGCACATGCGGAGGCCGTGCTGACGCCGCAGTTTCGTGACGTCGTGCACGCCACCGCGCAGCCATTCTTGCAGCCGATCTATGACCTCGTTTCGCCTCGGCTGGCTTTCGGCCGCGTGGCGATCATCGGGGACGCGGCGTTCGTCGCGCGCCCGCATGTCGGCGCCGGCGTCGCAAAGGCCTGGCTCGATGCGATCGCGCTCGCCGACGCGCTCGAGTCCTCCAGCGATGTCGAGACCGCGCTGGAACGGTTCGAGCGCCCCCGCCTCGCCTTCGGCAATCTCATCGTTGCCCGCGCCCGCGAGCTCGGCCAATGCTTGCGCGTGGAATTTCGCGACGACTCGGAACGCCGCGCGACCGAACGCTGGCGCCGCCCCGACGTGATGATGAAGGAAACGGCGGTCCTGGATTTTGCGCGGGGATAAAACTCAGTTGCTTCGTCCTGTAGCCCGGATGGAGCGAAGCGACATCCGGGGCGGACCTTCCCGGATTTCGCTGCGCTCAATCCGGGCTACTTGTCTGAAATCGCTGCTTCCGTGTACACAGAGGCGAAGAGGCGATTACATCCCCAACAATCGCTTCGCATTGCCTCCGGCGATCTCGGCGAAGGTCGGGCCATCGAGCGTCCCGACCGACGCCAGGTGTCCGATCGGGTCGTATTCCGCCATGTCAAACGGATAGTCGGTACCCATCACGAGTCTGTCCGCGCCGAACGTCTCGATCAGGCTCTTTAACTGGTGCGGGGTGAACACGACGGTGTCGAAGTAGATTGTCTTCAAGTATGTCGTCGGCGGCCGCGGCAGATGGCCGGCGACGTCCGAGCGCGCGCCCCAGGCGTGATCGATGCGCCCCGAATAGCTCGCGAGATAGCCGCCCCCGTGCACGGCCAGAATTTTCAGGTTCGGATGCCGCTCGAGCACGCCGTCGAAAATCAGGAAATGCAGCGCCAGCGCCGTCTCGAATGGATTGCCGGCGACGTTGTTGAAGTAGAACCGCGTCAGCCGCTTGCCTTCGGTGAATCCGTTCGGATGCAGCACCACCAGTACGCCGAGCGCCTCGGCTTTCGCCCAGAACGGCGCGATGGCGGGATCGGACAATTCCTGGCCCGCCACATTGGTGAGGATCTGCACGCCCTTGAAGCCGAGCTCCCGCACGCAGCGCTCGAGCTCGATGGCGGCCTCCTTGCCGTCCTGAAGCGGCACGGTCCCGAACGGGATGAAACGGTCGGCCTTTCTCGAGACATACTCGGCGATGCCGTCATTCACCATGCGTGCCGCCGGGACCGCAATGTCGATGGGCAGGGTGAAGTAGCACTGCCCCGGCGGCGGCTTCACGACCTGCATGTCGATGCCCATGGCGTCGAGATCGCGCAGCCGCTCGTCGTAGGTCGTCATCACGGCGGCGCGGTCGGCGTCCTGCTTCTGATTCAGCGCCTTCGTTTCCGGCGTCGAGAAGAACGCGAGCGGAATGGTGGACCAATCGAGATGCGGCTTCACGAACTCGGCCGCTTGCGGCACGGCGACATGCGAGTGGATGTCGATCGTGACGCTTTGCGGGCGCAGCTCGCGGCCCGGCCGGCCGTGACGGCGCGCCGCCGTAGGCCCGTATTTGTTCCAGCTTTCCATGTGCGTCCCCTTCACCGTGCGACGCCCGCCATCTCGGCAAGCACGGCGCAGACGGCCCCCGTGTCCTGCTCCGCATAACCCATGCCGAGCGTCGCGCGATAGATCGCCTCGCTAGCGCTGAACATCGGCGTCGGACAGCCGATGCTTTGCGCAAAGCCGCCGATCGCCTTCATGTCTTTCTGCCAGGTCGAGTTGCGCATCGTGAGATTGTCGCCATCATAGCGGTTCTCGACCATCATCGGCCCTCGCACTTCGAACATGCGCGAATTCCCGGCGCCCGATGTGGCGAGCTCGAACACGTCCTGCGCCGCAAGGCCCGCCTTCATGCCGAGCACGAGCGCCTCGGCCGCCGCCACGTTGTGGATCGCGACCAGGAGGTTGGCGACGAACTTCATTTTCGTGCCGTTGCCGAAGGGGCCGACATCGCGCGCAAGGCGGGAAAAATCGGCAAAGGCCGGCATCAGGTGCGCGATGCTCTGGCTGTCGCCGCTCGCATAGACGACGATGTCCTTGACCTTGGCCTGCGATCCGGTGCCGCTGAGCGGACAGTCCAGCGTCACGTGTCCGGCTTTGCGTAATGCCGCAGCCGCCGCTTCCTTGTCGCCGAGCGAGAAGGTCGAAAGCTCGGCGACGATGCGCCGCTCGACCCTCGCTTCCGCGATCGCCTGCACGGTCATGTGCAGCGCCTCCGGATTCGGAAGGCTCGTGAAGATCACCGGCGCGGCCCTGGCAACCTCCGCAGTGCCCGTTGCGACCTCGGCGCCGGACGCCTTCGCCTCGCGGCAGCGCTCGGGATCGATATCGTAGCCGATGACGCGCCACCCGGCTTTTGCGAGATGGCCGGCAATCGCGCCCCCCATGATGCCGAGGCCGACAATGCCGACCGTCCCTTTCGACGTGCTCATGCAGCTCCTCAATTGTCTCGATTGAATGTGTCCCGGCGGTTCAGCGCGCGAAGGGCTCCGGCTCGCCCGCGGGCAAGGGCACCTCGAACACGTTGATGGTCATCGAGATCAGGCCGTAATAGCCGAGAATGCCGACGAGTTCGACGACCGCCTTCTGCCCGAGCGCGTCCACGGCACGCCGATAGGTCTTTTCGGAAACGCGCTTCGTATCCCACGCCTCGCGCGAGAAGGCGTAGACGATGTCTTCGTCGGCATTCTTGAACGCCGGTTGCTGTCCGATGCGGACCAGCTCAACCATGGCCGGATCGAGCCCGGCCTTGATGCCGATTGGCGCATGCGCCCACCACTCGAACCCCGCTTTCCAGTGCGCGCCGGTGACGAGGATGGCAAGCTCCGAGAGCCGCGGCGGCAGGCTCGTGCCGAAGCGGCAGAACGCGCCGAGCGCCTGCGCGCGGTCGGCAAGCTCCGCGCTTTCCAGCCACACGCGCAAGGGGCCTTGGACGCGTCCGCGCGGGCCGGCCACGATCGCGTCGTACACGCGCTTCTGCTCGGGCGAGAGTTTGTCGGGGACGATATCGGGAAGGCGAGCCATGGGGTCCCTTTGTCTTAAAGTGCAAGCTCCCCTTCCCCGCAACAGGGAGGGAGCAGAAAATTCACTCCGCCGTCCAGCCGCCGTCGATGCGCAAGGACGCGCCGGTGACGAGCGCAGAGGCTGCAGACGCGAGATAGACGATCGCGCCCATCAAGTCCTCGACCTGGCCCAGCCGGCCGAGCTTGATTTTTGAGAGCACGTCGGCCCTGAACGCTTCGTTCTGAAGGAACGGGCGGGTCATCGGCGTCTCGATGAAGGTCGGCGCGATCGCGTTGACGCGGATTCCCTGCGGCGCAAGCTCGACCGCCATCGCTTTGGTGAAACCCTCGATCGCATGCTTGCTGCCGCAATAGACCGTACGGCGCGGGCCTCCGATATGTCCCATCTGCGACGAGACATTGATGATCGAGCCCGGCCGCCCGGCCAAGAGCAGCCGCTGCACGACCGCCTGCGCCACGAAGAACGCCGCGCGCACATTGATGCCGAAGACGAGGTCGAAATCCTCGACCTTCACCTCGTGAAAAGGCGCCGGCCGGTTGGTGCCGGCATTGTTGAACAGAATGTCGAACGGCGCAGCCGCCGCGATGGCGGCGCGCATGGCATCGAGGTCGGTGACGTCGAGCGCCAGCGCCTCGGCCGTGTCGCCGCGCTTGCGGATGGCTTCGGCCGCCGCCTCGACCTCTTCGCGCGTGCGCGCGCAGAGCGTCACCTGCGCGCCAGCCTCCGCCAGCGCCGCCGCGGCGGCGAGCCCGATCCCGCGCCCGGCACCGGTCACGAGCGCACGCTGGCCGTCGAGACGAAAGGAAGGCGTGGTGGGGAGGGAGACAGTCATCACTCCGCCGCCTGCGCGTAGCCGACATTGCGTCCGCCATAGCGCCGCACCCGCACATTGGCCTGTTCGGCATGCGCGGAGAACCCCTCGAGGATGCACAGCCGCGAGCAGTATTCGCCGATCATCGCGCTCGCCTCGTCGGTCGTCACCTTCTGATAGGTGCAGGTCTTGAGGAATTTCCCGACCCACAGCCCGCCGGTATAGCGCGCGGCCTTCTTGGTCGGCAGCGTGTGATTGGTGCCGATCACCTTGTCGCCATAGGCCACGTTCGTGCGTGGCCCGAGAAACAGCGAGCCGTAATTGACCATACGATCGAGGAAGAAATCCGGATCGCGCGTCATCACCTGCACGTGCTCGGAGGCGATGCGGTCGGCTTCGCGCAGCATCTCCTCTTCGTTTTCGCAGACGATCACCTCGCCGTAATCCTCCCAGGCCTTGCCGGCGGCGTCGGCGGTTGGAAGGATCCGCAAGAGGCGCTGCACCTCGTCCATCGTCGTGCGCGCGAGCTTTTCGGAATTGGTGATGAGCACCGCCGGCGACGTCGGCCCGTGCTCGGCCTGGCCGAGAAGATCGGTCGCGCAGATTTCGGCGTCCACGCTGTCGTCGGCGATGATCAGCGTCTCGGTCGGTCCCGCAAGCAGGTCGATGCCGACGCGCCCGAACAGCTGGCGCTTGGCTTCGGCCACATAGGCGTTGCCCGGCCCGACGATCATGTCGACCGGCGCGATCCTGTCGGTCCCGAGCGCCATCGCGGCGACCGCCTGCACGCCGCCGAGCACGTAGATTTCGTCCGCGCCGCCGAAATGCATCGCGGCCACGATCGCCGGATGCGGCCCGCCTTTGTAGGGCGGCGCGCAGGCGATGATGCGCCTCACGCCCGCGACTTTTGCGGTGACAATCGACATGTGCGCCGAGGCCACCATGGGATAGCGGCCGCCCGGCACGTAGCAGCCGATGCTTTCGACCGGAATATGCCGGTGCCCGAGGATCACGCCGGGAATCGTCTCGACTTCCAGATCCTGCAGCGTCGCCTTCTGCTTCTCGGCGAAATTGCGCACCTGCAACTGCGCGAACTGGATGTCGTCGAGATCGCGTTGCGGGACCTGGGCGATGGCGCGCTCGATATCGTCGCTGCCCAAACGGAAGCTCGGCGGCGACCATTTGTCGAACTTCGCCGAGAGTTCGCGCACCGCTTCGTCGCGCCGCGCCTCGATGTCGGCGAGAATCTCCTCCACGGTTTCACGGACCTGCGCGTCCGCCGCCTTGATCGCGCTGGCATCAAGCCCGCGCTTGAGATACCGCGGCATCGATTCCTCCTTGCCGGTTTCCGTCCTGCCCCGGGGGAGAGCGCGGACTATTTTATCGCCTGCGGATTGATCGGCGAGCCCGTTCCCCCGGTGATGATGAGCGGCGGTCCCGAGAAGAAGAATTCGTAGATCCCGTCCTCCTCGCAGTCATCGGCAAGCTCCTTGAGGTAGAAGATCTCGCCCATGCAGAGCCCCATGGCCGGGATCACCACCCAGTGCCAGGGCTGGTTCGCCTCTGTCGTCTCGTTCGGCCGCACCTCGACGCCCCAGGTGTCCGAGCAGATCGCCGCGATCTGCTTGTCCTGGCACCAGTAGCAATTCTCGAATCTCACTCCGGGCGCGTCGCCGCCGGCATAGCCGCCCCATTCCTTGCGTTTGAGGCAGTTCTCCATCTGCCCAGTGCGGATGATGACGAAATCGCCGCGCTTGATCTGCACGTTTTGCGCGCGCGCGCATTTATCGAGCTCCTCGTTCGAGATGCCGTATCCGTCTTCGAGGTATTCGACGCCCTTGAAGCGCGCGATGTCGAGCAAGACGCCGCGCCCGACCATCTTGTCTTTCGAATGCTCGATGCCGAGCACATTTAGCCCGGTGGAATTGATCCGTTTCGGATCGTGTCCGTTATATGCTCGATCCTCGTAGAAGATGTGCCCGAGGGCGTCCCAATGTGTCGCGCCCTGGACGCACAGGTTGAGCGTGTCGTCGGAATAGCGGAGCCTGTTCCAGTCCTGCTGGCCGGCGATCGCGTCGGTGCCGGTCGCGAGCATCTGGTGGATCGGATTGAACCGGCCGCCGAAGAGCCCGGTTTGCGGACCATTGCGGTCGAGCGGGATACCGAGCGCAAACACTTTTCCCGTATTGATGAGCTTCGCCGCGGCGACGATGTCCTCCGGGCGTATGTGATTGAGCGTCCCGATCTGGTCGTCCTTGCCCCAGCGGCCCCAGTTGGAGAGTTTCTCCGACGCTTCTTCGATGGCCTTGAGGCCGACCTTGATGTTCATTCCTCGTCCTCCTGTGCGTCAGAACCCAACCTGGTCGCCGCCCTTGAGCTGCAGAATGTCGCGCGCCTCGTCCGGTGTCGCGAGTTCGAGCCCGAGCCCTTCGATGATCTGCCGCGCCTGGCGCACCTGCGCGGCGTTCGACTCGGCGAGCTTGCCCGGCCCGAGCCACAGCGAATCTTCCAGGCCGACACGCACATTGCCGCCCATCGCCGCCGCCTGGGCCGCGATTGGCATCTGATTGCGGCCGGCGCCGAGCACCGACCAGCGGTAATTATCGCGGCCGAACAGACGGTCCGCCGTGCGGCGCATATGCATCACGTCTTCCGGATGCGGGCCGATGCCGCCGAGAATGCCGAACACCGACTGGATGAAGAACGGCGGCTTCACCACGCCGCGCTCGGCGAAATGCAGCAGCGTGTAGAGATGGCCGATGTCATAGCACTCGATCTCGAAGCGGGTGCCGTTCTCGGCGCAGGTGGTGAGGATGTATTCGATGTCTGCGAAGGTGTTTCTGAAGATGCGTTCGCGCGAGCCTTCCAGATACGGCTTCTCCCAGTCGTATTTGAAGGTCTTGTGGCGCGCGAGCATGGGAAACAGGCCGAAATTCATCGAGCCCATGTTGAGCGAGGCGACTTCCGGCTTGAACGTCGCCGCCGGCCGCACGCGCTCTTCGATCGCCATGGTCGGCGCGCCGCCGGTCGTGATGTTGATGACGCAAGCCGAGCGCTGCTTGATCACCTTGAGAAAGGGCGCGAAAGCCTCCGGCGACTGATCCGGCCGCCCGTCCTTGGGATTGCGCGCGTGCAGATGGACGATCGCCGCACCCGCTTCCGCCGCGCCGATCGCGGCATCGGCGATCTCTTGCGCCGTGATCGGAATGTGCGGCGACATCGTCGGCGTATGGATCGACCCCGTGACCGCGCAGGTGATGATGACTTTTTGGCTCTTGGCCATGATTGACGCTCCTAATGTTGCGGTTCAAATTTTCCCCAGCGCTTCGAGCGCGCGGCCGGCGGTGATCGGCATGGCGGTGATCGGTCTTGCGCGGCGTTCATGACGCAGCCTGGCGCGCCGGCTTTCGGGTCGAGTTCGGAGCCGCGCGCCGCCGCTATCCTCTCCGAGAAGAGAAATCGCATGATCGAGCGAGCGTGCCCTCGCACAGGCGAATGGCGCCGGATTCAAGCGACTCCTCCCGTCCGCGGCGATGCACGCGGTTGCTCTTTGTGGCGGCGTATCCAATCGCCTTCGCGACGTGAGCGCAAGTGGTTGGCTCGTCGCCATCGCGTCCCTGGGGAAGCGAAGCTTGACGACTCGCGCGCGCATGAGACAGTGCAAATACGGAGGGGGAGACATGCGCAGACCACTCATCGGCCTCGTTGCCTTCGCTTGGCTCACCACTCCGGCTGCCGCCCAGGCGCCCGGCGCGAACTGCCGCAATACCGATTCGTTCGAGCGCTGGCTCGACGCCTTCAAGCAGGAAGCGGCGGCCCAGGGGATTTCACCCCATGCCATGGCCGCGGCCGCGCCCTATCTCACGCTTGATCCCGACATCATCCGCCGCGACCGCGGCCAGCGCTTCTTCGCGCAAAGCTTCCTGGATTTCTCCTCCAAGATGCTGCCTGCCTACCGGATGCAGCGCGGCGCGCAATTGATCCGGACGCATGCGGACATTTTTTCGCGCATCGAAAAGCAGTATGGGGTGCCGCCCGCGGTCATCGTCGGCTTCTGGGGCCTCGAGAGCGATTTCGGCGCCAGCCATAACAAGCTGTCGGTGCTGCGCTCGATTGCGACGCTCGCCTATGACTGCCGCCGCTCGGCGATGTTTCGCGCCCATCTGTTCGACGCCTTGCGCCTGATCGAGCGCGGCGACCTTACGCCCGACGAAATGATCGGCTCCTGGGCGGGCGAGTTGGGTCAGACGCAGATGATGCCCTCGGAATATTTCAAGCATGCGGTCGACTACGACGGCGACCGCCGGCGCGATCTCATGCACAGCGTGCCGGACGTGCTCGCCTCGACCGCCAATTACCTCGCGAGCCTCGGCTGGCGGCGCGGCGAGCCGTGGCTGCAGGAGGTCCGCGTTCCGGCGAACCTTCCCTGGGACCAGGCCGACCTCGCGATCCAGCACCCGCGCGCCCAGTGGATCAAATGGGGCGTCACGGCCGCGGACGGACGCGCGCTGCCGAGCGACGACCTCAAGGCCTCGCTTCTCCTGCCCATGGGCCGTTTGGGGCCGGCCTTTCTCGCCTATGAGAATTTCCAGGCCTATCTGAAGTGGAACAGTTCGCTGGTCTACGCGACGACGGCGGCCTATTACGCGACGCGCCTCGCCGGCGCGCCGGCCTTGAGCCGCGGTCAGGGCAATATCCCGGTCCTCAGCGTCGAACAGGTGAAAGACCTGCAGCAGATCTTGCAGCAGCAAGGCCACGACGTCGGCAACATCGATGGCCGGATCGGGATGGCGACGCGCGCGGCGGTGAAGAAGACCCAGATCAAGCTCGGCCTGCCCGCCGACTCCTATCCGACGCCCGAGTTGCTGCAGCGGCTACGGCGCGGGAGTTGAGCGCCTACGCCGCGTCATCCTTCCGCGCATAGCGCGTCAGCAAGGGATACTGGAGCGCGGCAAAGGCGAATGTCAGCGGCACGAAGCCGAACAGCTTGAAGCTCACCCAGAAGTCCGTCGATTGCGTTCGCCAGACGATCTCGTTCAGCGCGGCCATCACGATGAAGAACACGATCCAGCGCAGGGTGAGCTTGCGCCAGCCCTCCTCGGTCAGATGGAAAGCCGAATCGAACACGATGGCGAGGAACGGCTTGTTGAAGAGGAGTCCGGCCGCAAGCGTCGCGGCAAACAGCGCATAGACGATGGTCGGCTTGAGCTTGATGAACGTCTCGCTTTCGAGCGCGAGCGTCAGTCCGCCGAAGATCGCGACGACGATCGCCGAGACCACGGCCATGATGGGCAGGCGGCGCGTCAGCGCATAGGACACCGCGAGCGCGATGGCGACCGCGGCCATGAACGCCGCGGTGGCGGCGAAGAGGCCCGAACGCGCGTTGGCGAAGAAGAACAGCGCCAGCGGCCCGAGTTCGAGCAGGAGCTTCAGCGCCGGATTGAGCGGCGTCCTCTGTGTCATTGCAGCCCCGCAAGCGCCCGGGAGAACTCGCGCGCCGAGAACGGCTCGAAATCCTCCACCTTTTCGCCGACGCCGATGAAGTGAATGGGTATCCCGTATTTCTCCGCGATGGCGACCAGGATGCCGCCCCGCGCCGTGCCGTCGAGCTTGGTCATCGCAAGGCCCGTCACCCCGGCGCTCTTTGCGAATTCCTCGACCTGCGACAGCGCATTCTGACCCACGGTCGCATCGAGCACGAGCAGGACCGCATGCGGCGCCTCGGCGTCGAGCTTCTTCATCACCCGCACGATCTTTTCGAGCTCTCCCATCAGCGCCGCCTTGTTCTGCAAACGCCCCGCCGTGTCCATCAGCAGCACATCGGCGTTCTGTGCGCGCGCCGCATTGATCGCGTCGAAAGCAAGTCCTGCGGGGTCGGCACCCGGCTCGCGCGCGACGACCTTTGCTCCGACGCGTTCGCCCCAGATCTTCAGCTGATCGATGGCCGCCGCGCGAAACGTATCGCCTGCCGCCAGCATGACCGTACGCCCGTCGCGGCGGATCTTGGCCGCGAGCTTGCCGATGGTCGTGGTCTTGCCCGAGCCGTTGACTCCGACCACGAGAACGACGAACGGCTTCCTGGCAAAGTCGATGACGAGCGGCGTCGCCACCGGCGCCAGCGCCTTCTCCACCTCCGAGGCGAGCACCGCCCGCACCTCTGCCTCGCTGATTTCCTTGTCGTAGCGCCCGTCCGCGATCGCCTCCGCAATGCGGGCCGCGACCCGCACGCCGAGATCGGCGCGGATCAGCGCGTCCTCCAGGTCTGCGATCGTGCGTGCATCGAGCTTGCGTTTGACGACGAGGTCGGTGATGGAGGTCGAGATATTCGTCGAGGTGCGCTTGAGCCCCTGGCTCAGCCGCCGCCACCAGTTCCCGCGCGTTGGCGTATCCTGATCCGTCATGCGCCCTCTTGTCCGGTGCCCGCCGTGATAGCCGTTCCCCGATGACACCGGAAGAGATGGAGAGCCGCGTCCTGTTTCGCGATGGGCTGATGCTGGTCATCGACAAGCCGGCGGGTCTGCCCGTGCATCGCGGACCGAAGGGCGGCGACAGCCTGGAAGATTTCTTCGACGCGCTCCGCTTCGGGCTGCCGCGCGCGCCCGCGCTCGCCCACCGGCTCGACAAGGAGACCTCGGGATGCCTCGTGCTCGGCCGCCATCGCAAAGCGCTGGCGCATCTGGGGCTTCTGTTCAAGCACGGAAAGGTGGGGAAGACCTATTGGGCGGTGGTCGAAGGCGGCCCCGACGCCGCCGAAGGAACGATCGACCTGCCCTTGGGCCGTCTTGATGACACCCGCGGCTGGTGGATGAAGCCGGACCCGAGGGGACAGAAGGCTCTTACAAGGTGGACGGTGCTGGGGCGGTTCGCAGGCGGCACGCCTGTTGGTGCCGCGCGCCCTTGCGGGGAGGAACCACCTCGAGTCGAAGGCGACGCATCGCGCAAGGAAGTCACCTGGCTCGCCCTCGAACCGCTGACCGGCCGCACCCATCAGTTGCGGGTCCACTGCGCCGCCATGGGCTGGCCGATTGTCGGCGACAACATCTACGGAACCGCGCCGCGCTTTGGCGGCCCCGGCCTGCATCTGCACGCGCGCGAAGTAATCGTGCCGCTTTACGCCAGGCGCGACCCGATCCGCGTCACGGCGCCAGTGCCGGCGCATATGCGCGAGCGGCTTCAGATGTGCGGCAGCGCTACTGTTAGACCTTAGAAGCTGTTGGCGATCAGCACCTTGCCCGTGGCGCTGACCGCCGTCTCGCCCGCCGCGTTCAGGACGCGCCCGCGCATATCGACGACATCGCCCTTCAGCCGCGCGCTGTGCTCGACCGAGACGATCAGCCATTCGAGCGTGACCGTCTCGTCGGCGAAGACCGGTTTCTTGAAACGGAAGCTGAATTCCAGCCCGACCACCGCGCCGCGCTTGGCGAAATGCGCGGCGGTCAAGGCCATCAGATGCGCCGTCGTCTGCGGTCCGCTGGCGATCAGGCGTTTGTAGCGCGTCGTCGCCGCGTGCGCGGGATCATGATGGAGCGGATTCTCGTCGCCGACCGAAGTCGCGAAGACGCTCACCTTCTCCGGCGTAAGCGACACCTGAGACGAAAAGCGCTCGCCGGGCTTCGTCTCCGTCAACGCCTCGCTCATGCCGCGAGCAAGCGCCGGCCGTCATGCCCGGCGATCGAGACGTCGAGAATGACGCCGGGCTCGACCGGAGCCGACAAGCGCACGGGCATGAAATGCTCCGTGCGGCCGGTCGCGTTCGTCTCGACGAGCACGCGCCGCTGCGCGCCCACGTCGCGCGCGAGGCGTGCGTGAAACGCGCTCTCACCTTTGTCGCGCAATCGCTTGGCGCGCTCCTTTACGGTCTCGCGCGCAACCTGCGGCATGCGCGCCGCCGGCGTGCCCGGCCGCGGCGAAAAAGGAAACACATGCAGGTGCGTGAGCCCGCACTCGTCGACGAGATCGAGCGAGCGCGCAAACATCGTCTCGGTCTCGGTCGGAAAGCCGGCGATGATATCGGCGCCGAACGCCACGTCCGGGCGCAAACGCCGCACTTCATCGCAGAACGCGACCGCGTCGGCGCGCAGGTGCCGCCGCTTCATGCGCTTCAAGATCAGGTCATCTCCCGCCTGCAGCGACAGATGCAGATGCGGCATCAGCCGCGGCTCGTTCGCGAGCACATCGAGCAGATCGCGGTCCGCTTCGACCGAATCGATCGAGGAGAGCCGCAGCCGTTCGAGCTCCGGGACGTGCTTGAGAATTTGCTTCACCAGCATGCCGAGCTTCGGCGCGCCGGGCAGACCCCCGCCATAGCTCGTGATGTCGACGCCTGTCAGCACCACTTCGCGATAGCCGTTCTCGATCAGCCGACGCACCTGCGCCACCACGTCGCCCATCGGCGCCGAACGCGAATTTCCGCGCCCGAAAGGGATGATGCAGAAGGTGCAGCGGTGATCGCAGCCGTTCTGCACCTGCACGAAGGCGCGCGCCCGCCCCTCGAATCCCTCGATCAGATGCGGCGCGGTCTCCGTCACCGCCATGATGTCGCTGACTCGCACCTTCTCGTCGCGGGCGACGCCGAAATCGTTGGCCAGGGCCTCGCGCGTGTCGCGCCAGGCCGCCGCGCTCAGCTTCTCCTGGTTGCCGAGCACGCGCGCGACTTCCGGCATCTGCGCGAAGGCGTCCGGTTCGGTCTGCGCCGCGCAGCCCGTGACCACGATCCGCGCCTTCGGCCGCTCGCGCTTGGCCTTGCGGATCGCCTGGCGCGCCTGCCGCACGGCTTCCCCGGTCACCGCGCACGTATTGACGACGACGAGGTCGGAGTGCCCCGCCTCTTGGGCTTTCCGCCGCACGGCTTCCGACTCGTAGGCGTTCAGCCGGCAGCCGAATGTCAGAATCTGGATGCTCATGCGCGCGCCGCCTCAACGCCCGCAAAGAGCGCCGGATCGAACCGCCCTTCGAACTCACGCTCGACCGGGCCGGTCATCAGCACGTGATCGTCATCGCGCCACGCGATCATGAGATCGCCGCCGGGCAATGTGACGCGCACCGTGCGATCCGCGCGCTTGAGGCGCGCCGCCGCAACCGCCGCCGCGCAGGCCGCCGAGCCGCAGGCTCTCGTCAGTCCGGCGCCCCGCTCCCAGGTGCGGATGACGATGTGATCGCGCGCCCTGATGGCGGCGAGCGTGATGTTGGCGCGCTCGGGGAAGATCGGATGATGTTCGAGCAGCGGCCCGATCTTGCCGAGATCAAAGGCGCTCACGTCCTCGACCCAGAACACCGCATGCGGATTGCCCGTGTTCACGGCGGAGGGCGAATGCAGGATCGGGGCATCGATCGGCCCGATCTGCAATTCGATGGCGCGCGTGTCGCGGAATTCCTCCGACAACGGAATTTCGTTCCAGCGGAAGCGCGGTTTTCCCATGTCGACCGTGAATAGCCCGTCGCCCGCCTTCCAGCAACGCAGCAGCCCCGCTGCGGTCTCGAATGTCAGCGCGTCCTTTGCCGACTCGGCAAACACGAGCGAGGCGATGCAGCGCATGCCGTTGCCGCAGGCGCCAGACTCCGAGCCGTCCGAATTGAAAATGCGCACGTACCCATCGGTCCCAGCCGAACGCGGGGGATACAGCGCCATCATCTGGTCGAAGGACGCGCCACCCGGGCCTGCGGCCGCGCGCGCCTCATCGGTCGAGATCGGCTTTGGGTCCGCGCGCATGTCCACCACCACGATCTCGTTTCCGAGACCGTTCATTTTTGTGAAAGCGTGGCCGGCGAGTGCATTCATGGCGGTGTTGCGCGGCGTCTATATGGCTAAACTTCGGCGGCTTGACCAGCCGGGTCCGGGGCATTTTGGCCCGCGTCAGGACCGCCAGGGCATGCTAAGGAGAGGTCCTCAGAGGGAGATGATCGATGGTCGTTCGGTCCCTGTTGCGCGCCGTCATTCTAGCAATTGCGGCAGCCACCGCGGCAGTCCCTGCGGCGGCGCAAGCACCCCCATCCCAGCCGCCCGCCGTGCAGACGGCCGATCCCTTCGGCGAGGAGGTGACGTTGGGGGAGAAAGCGATTGTTTTCAAGAAGGGCGCCGCCAATTGGGACAGCGCCTTTGAGACGCTGGTCGAGGCTTTCAAAGCGGTCCGCGCGTTTCTTGACCGCGAGAAGATCAAAGCCGACGGCCCGCTGATGACGATCTACACCGCGACCGACGACACCGGCTTTCAGTTCGAAGCCGCGATTCCGATTGCCGCCGGCGAACCGCCAAAGACGCTGCCGAAGGACATGGGATTTGGAAAATCCCCGACCGGCCGAGCGCTGAAATTCGTCCACCGCGGATCATACGACGCCATGGACACGACCTACGACGCGATCACGAATCATCTCGACGAGAAGAAGCTCGACGCCAAGGATCTCTTTATCGAGCAGTATATGACCGATCCCCTCACCACGGCGGAAGACAAGCTCGTCGTGGAGGTCTATGTGCTGCTGCGCTGACGATGAAACCCTCTCCCTGCAACCGGGCAGAGGCGAATAATTCAGATCTCCCACACCTGTCCCGGCCTGAGCAGCCGAAAGCGCTCCGCCGCGAGGCCCGCCGCTTCGCGGGCGGCGGCCAGCGCCTTCTCGGGTGCATCGATCGCCTCGTCCGTGAGTTGGAACGTGCCATAGTGATGGCCCAGCGCAAGCTCGGCGTCGGAATCGAAAAACGCGCGCACGGCCTCCTCGGGGTTCATGTGCTGGTCGCGCATGAACCAGCGCGGCTCATACGCGCCGACCGGCAGGATGGCGAGCCGAAACGGCCCGTGCCTGTCACGCGCGTTCTTGAAATGCCAGCCGTCGCCATAGCCCGAGTCGGCGACCTGAAGGATTTTCCCCGCGGGCGTCTCGATGACGAACCCAGCCCACAGCGCCTTGTTTCGATCGAACAGGGTACGCGCGCTCCAATGGCGCACCGGCACGAGCGTCACGGCGACATCCGCCGAAAGCGCGACGCGATCGCCCCAGTCGTAAGCCTCCGCTCGGATCGCCTCGTCATGCTCGCCGATGACCGTGTCGTGCCCAAGCGTGGTGACCACGCGCGGGCGATGCGCCGCATGCAGCCGCGACAGCGTTTCCAGATCGAGGTGATCGTAGTGCCCGTGCGAGACGAGCACGACATCGATCGGCGGCAGCGCCTCGAAGGCGATTCCGGGATCGTTCACGCGTTTCGGGCCGGCGAAACTCACGGGGGAAACACGCTCCGACCATACCGGATCGATCAGGATATTCAGCCCCGCGGTCTGCAGGAGGAAACTCGCGTGACCGACATAGGAGATGCGCCATGGCGCACCGGGCACGCGGGCCGGCGGCCGATCCGAATAGGGGCTTGGCGCCCGTTCCGGCCATTCCGATCGTCCGTTCGTCGACCACCAGCGCAGCAGGTCGTAGAGGCTTTTTGGCGCCATCCCATGCGGGTCGAAAAAGCGCTCCCCGTCGAAGTGATCCGAAATCGGCCCGGAATAGTAGCGCGCCCGCGCCGAGCGCACGCCGATCCCGCCGAGACCGGCAGCGGTCAGGGCGGCCAAGAGGGCAAGCAGGCGGCGGCGGCTGAGCGGCATGGGCTACTCGGGTTGCGGGGGAATATAGGGCGCCAATCGTGAACGCGGCATGGCGGATCCTGGGGCGTTTCGCCGCCGCTCCGCCGCTTGCGGCGCGAACCGGATGCTTGACTCCCGCCGCGAGCCCCTATCTAACCTCGGGCCGCTCTCGCAATTTTTCGCCTGAGCCGCCGACCGGCCCTTTCGAGGCCGGAGGTCAACGCCCGACAGCGCGATGCGCCCTCGGGCGCGAAACGCGTTTGGAGTGGAGCCGATGCCGGTCGATCATTCGAAGCTCAGCATTGAAAACGCTGTGAACGACACCTGTCCGTGGTCGGGCAAGCCGATCGCCGCCGATTCGCTGACGGAATACAAGGGCGCCGTGGTCGGCTTCTGCAATCCGGGCTGCCGCGACAAGTTCGAAAAGGCCATCGCCCATTTCGAAGAGGCGTTCGACAGGAAGAAGGCGAGCGTGCTGGCTCCCGGATTGTGATGCGGCATGTTCGATAATCTCTCCGAGCGTCTTTCGGGCATTCTCGACCGGCTCACCGGCCGCGGCGCGCTGTCGGAGGCCGACGTGGATACGGCGCTGCGCGAGGTGCGCCGCGCGCTGCTGGAGGCCGACGTCGCGCTCGATGTCGCGCGCGCCTTTGTCGATCGCGTGCGCGTGCGCGCGGTCGGAGTCGAGGTGATCAAGTCGGTGACGCCCGGCCAGATGGTCGTCAAGATCGTGCACGACGAGCTCGTGAACATGCTCGGTTCCGAGGCGGAGCCGATCGATCTCAACGCCCCCGCGCCGGTTCCGATCATGATGGTGGGCCTGCAGGGTTCGGGCAAGACGACCACGACGGCGAAGATCGCGCGCCGCCTGCGCGAGCGCGGCAACCGCCGGGCGCTGATGGCCTCGCTCGACACGCGCCGCCCGGCGGCGATGGAGCAGCTGGCGGTGCTCGGCCGGCAGATCGGAGTCGACACGCTGCCCGTCGTCGCCGGACAGACGCCCGTGCAGATTGCGCGACGCGCCATCGAGGCCGCGCGGCTGGGCGGCTATGACGTGGTTCTTCTGGACACCGCCGGCCGCATCACCCTCGACGAGGCGATGATGACGGAGGCGGCCGAGGTGAAGCGCGCCGCCAGCCCGCACGAAGTGCTGCTCGTCGCCGACAGCCTCACCGGTCAGGACGCCGTCAATCTCGCGCGCGCCTTTGACGAGCGCGTCGGTCTCACCGGAATCGTGCTCACCCGCGTGGATGGCGACGGACGCGGCGGCGCGGCGCTCTCCATGCGCGCCGTAACCGGCAAGCCGATCAAGCTGATCGGCGCCGGTGAGCGCATGGATGCATTGGAGGATTTCGACCCGCAGCGGATCGCCGGCCGCATCCTCGGGATGGGCGACATTGTCTCGCTGGTCGAGAAGGCGGCGGAGACGATCGACGCCGAGCGCGCCGCCAAGGTCGCCGAGAAGATGCGCAAGGGCGCCTTCGACCTGTCCGACCTGCGCGATCAGATCGGGCAGATGCAGAAGATGGGCGGAATGTCGGGGCTCCTCGGCATGATGCCCGGCATCGGCAAGATGAAGAAGGAACTCGCGAGCGCAAACCTCGACGAGAGCGTGCTCAAGCGTCAAGTCGCCATCATCGACTCGATGACGCCGGCCGAGCGGCGCCATCCCGACCTCCTGAAGGCAAGCCGCAAGAAGCGCATCGCGGCGGGCTCAGGCACGCGGGTCGAGGACGTCAACAAGCTGCTGAAAATGCACCGGACCATGGCCGACCTGATGAAGGCGATGGGCGGGTCGAAGCGCGGGCCGCTGGCCGGGCTCGCCAACATGTTCGGCATGGGCGGCGGCATGCCGTCACCGGAAGAGATGGCGAAGCTTGCCGAGAAGATGCCGGGCGGTTTGCCGCCGGGCATGCCCGGCGCACCGTCGCTGCCGCCGAATTTCCCCGGCCTGCCGAAGGGACAAGGGCTTCCCGGCCTCGGCGGCAAATTCCCCGGCCTCGGCGGCCTGCCGGGATTGGGGAAGAAAAAATGAGTTTCAACCGCGTCACCCCTCCGACGGATCGCTGTTGCGATCCGGCCCTCCCCTTTCAGGGGAAAATGAATCCAAGCATCTGAGAGAAAGGACCACCCATGCCTGTCGTCATCCGCCTTGCCCGCGCCGGCGCCAAGAAGCGCCCCTACTATCACGTCGTGGTCGCCGACTCGCGCAGCCCCCGCGACGGCCGCTTCATCGAGAAGATCGGCACGTTCAATCCGCTGACCGAAAAGGACGCGCCGCACCGCCTCAAGCTCGACATGGACAAGGTGAAGAGCTGGCTCGCCAAGGGCGCGCAGCCCTCCGACCGCGTGATGCGTTTCCTCGACGCCGCCGGCGTGAAGAAGCGCGAGGCGCGCAACAACCCCGAAAAGTCGAAGCCGAAGAAGAAGGCGCAGGAGCGCGCGGCCGCCGCCAGCGGCGCAGGTACCGCAGGCGCCGCTGCGAGCTAGGTTTTCCGCTCCCGCGTGGGAGCGGGCGGCGCGCCGAATGCGGCCGGGGGTTCGACGAATGGACAGACGCCCGCGACCCAACGCCCCTCGCCCTGCCCGCGCGACGCGCGGGCGGTCGCATGGTCGCAAGCCGGTTCCCCTTTCGGGCGAGGGTCGCGAGAACCGAAAACGCATTCTCGTCGCGCAAATCGGCGCGCCGCATGGGGTGCGCGGCGAGCTGCGGCTGAAGGCTTTCACCACGGATCCCCTGGCCCTCGCCGAATACGGTCCGCTCGAGACCGAAGATGGCGCGCGGCGATTCAAGCTGCTCTCCTTGCGTCCGGCGAAAGACATGCTGGTCGCGCGAATCGAAGGCGTCGCCGATCGTGACGCCGCCGAATTGCTCAAGCACCTGCGCCTCTACGTGCCGCGCGAGCGCCTGCCGAAGATCGACGAGGAGGAGACCTGGTACCACGCGGACCTGGTCGGTCTGGCGGTCGACGACAGGAATGGCAATGCGTTCGGCGTCGTCGCTGCGATCCACAATTACGGCGCCGGAGACGTCATCGAAATCGCGCCCACGGGCGGCGGGCCGACCCTCCTTGTGCCGTTCACGAAATCCGCGGTGCCCGTGGTCGATGTCGCCGGCGGCAGGCTGGTGATCGACGCGGAGGCGTATGCAAGCGGCCTCCCTCCCGAGAATGGGGCGTATTAGATGGTGTGGCGCGCCACGATCCTCACCCTCTTTCCCGACATGCTCCCCGGCCCGCTTCGGCTGAGCCTTGCCGGCAAGGCGCTGGAGCGGGGCCTGTGGGCGCTGGAGGCGCGCGACATCCGCGACTTTGCGACCGACAAGCACCGCTCCGTGGACGATACGCCGGCCGGCGGCGGACCCGGCATGGTGATGCGCGCCGACGTGCTCGCCCGCGCGCTCGACGTCGTGGCTGACGGCCGTCCGCGCCTTCTGACGAGCGCGCGCGGCAGACCGCTGACCCAAGCGCGGGTGCGAGAACTCGCCGCAGGCCCGGGCGCCGTGATCGTCTGCGGCCGCTTCGAAGGCGTCGACCAGCGCGTCATCGAGGCGCGCGATCTCGAGGAGGTCTCGATCGGCGATTTCGTCCTCTCGGGCGGCGAGATCGCGGCGCTGGCGCTGCTCGACGCCTGCGTCCGCCTGCTCCCCGGCGTCATGGGAAAGGAGGCTTCGGGCTTGGAGGAAAGTTTCGGCGCCGGCCTCCTCGAATACCCCCATTACACCCGCCCGCAGGCGTTCGAAGGCCGGCCTATCCCGGACGTCCTGCTGTCGGGCGACCACAAGAAAATCGCAGCCTTCCGCCGCGCCGAGGCGGAACGCCTGACCGCGCGGCGCCGTCCCGACCTCTGGGCGGCCTATGTCGCTGGCCGGAAAGCACCGAAAGACCCGGGGAACGGGTGACAAAGGCATTCCGATGGCGTATAGGCGGTGCCAACCCGACAGAGACCGACCGGATTGTGCGCCCTGGCGCGTGATCCCGAAAAGCGGACCCCGGTTTTCGGGACGAGATCACGCGCAGCCCATCAGAGGTGGTCCGGCGCAGCCGACGGAGAATATTCATGGATATCATCAAAGAGCTCGAGCAGGAGCAGATCAAGAAACTGTCTGCGGGCAGGCCGATTCCGGATTTCGGGCCCGGCGACACGCTCACCGTCAACGTCAAGGTGGTGGAGGGCGAGCGCTCGCGCGTGCAGGCCTATGAAGGCGTTTGCATCGGCCGCTCCGGCCAGGGGCTGAACGAGAACTTCACCGTGCGGAAGATTTCTTATGGCGAGGGCGTCGAGCGCGTCTTCCCGCTCTATTCGCCGATGATCGACTCGATCACCGTCGTACGCCGCGGCAAAGTGCGCCGCGCCAAGCTTTATTATCTGCGCGAGCGTCGCGGCAAGTCGGCACGCATTGTCGAGCGCACGGACCGGGCCGGCAAGGTCGAGGGCGATTCGAGCGTCGGGAAAGAGCCTGCCGGCGCCGCGGCGGAATAGCCCATCGGCCAATTCTTCACCTCCCCTTGAAAAGGGGTGGCCGGTTTGCGAAGCAAACCGGCCGGGGATCATTGACGAACCCCGATCCCGCCTCGCCCATGCAGGGTCAGAACGTCTCGCGCACCTATGGAAGCCGCCATGGCCAAGCCCCGCACCCTCTATGACAAGATCTGGGACGACCATCTCGTCGATGAGCAGCCCGACGGAACCTGCCTGATCTACATCGACCGTCATCTCGTGCACGAGGTGACGAGTCCGCAGGCCTTCGAAGGATTGCGCGTCGCCGGCCGCAAGGTGCGCGCGCCGGACAAGACGCTGGCCGTCGTCGACCACAATATTCCGACCACCAACCGCAACAAACCGAACGAGGACCCGGAAAGCGCGGCGCAGATCGCGGCGCTGGCCGAGAACGTGCGCCACTTCGGCATCGAATACTACGACGAGTTCGACAAGCGTCAGGGCATCGTCCACATCATCGGTCCCGAGCAGGGCTTCACGCTGCCCGGCACCACCATCGTCTGCGGCGACAGCCACACCTCCACGCACGGCGCCTTTGGCGCGCTGGCGCACGGCATCGGTACTTCGGAAGTCGAGCACGTGCTCGCGACGCAGACCTTGATCCAGAAGAAGGCGAAGAACATGCGCGTGACCGTTGACGGCAAGTTGCCGGCCGGCGTCACCGCGAAGGACATCATCCTCGGCATCATCGGCGAGATCGGCACCGCCGGCGGCACCGGACATGTGATCGAATATGCGGGCGAGGCGATCCGTTCGCTGTCGATGGAAGGCCGCATGACGGTGTGCAACATGTCGATCGAGGGCGGCGCACGCGCCGGCATGATTGCGCCGGACGAGAAGGCCTTCGACTATCTCAAGGGCCGTCCCAAGGCGCCGAAGGCCGGCGCCTGGGAGACCGCGATGCGCTATTGGGAGACGCTGCGGGCAGACGACGGCGCCGTCTTCGACCGCGAGATCCGGCTCGACGCCGCCAAGCTGCCGCCGCTCGTCACCTGGGGCACGAGCCCCGAGCAGGTGATTTCAGTGAGCGGCCGCGTGCCGGCGCCCTCGGACATCGCCGATGAGAACAAGCGCCGTGCCGCCGAGCGCGCGCTCGACTACATGGGCCTGAAGGGCGGCGAGAAGGTCACCGACATCACGCTCGACCGCGTCTTCATCGGCTCCTGCACCAATGCGCGCATCGAGGATTTGCGCGAGGTCGCGCGCATCGTCGCAGGCAAGCGCGTGAACGCGAACGTGAATGCGATGATCGTGCCCGGCTCGGGGCTGGTGAAGGATCAGGCGGAAGCCGAAGGCCTCGACAAGATTTTCATCGCTGCGGGGTTCGACTGGCGCGAGCCCGGCTGCTCGATGTGCCTGGCGATGAACCCCGACAAGCTCATGCCCGGAGAACGCTGCGCCTCGACCTCCAACCGCAATTTCGAAGGCCGCCAAGGCTATCGCGGGCGCACGCATCTCGTCTCGCCGGCCATGGCGGCGGCGGCCGCGATCGCCGGCCGCTTCGTCGACATACGCGAGTGGCGGTGAGAACGAAATAAAAGGCCCTGACCGGGGCCTTTTGTTTGTTGCTGCATGAGCCTCACCGCCGGCACACACGCACGACGCGGCCGAAGCGGTTGACGCGGCTGTAGCAGCGCCAGGCCGGACGCACGGCCGGTCCGCGGAAGCCGTGACAATCACGCACGCGCCGTCCGCTGCGATAGCGCACCGTGTGACAATGCCAAGCGCCGCGGCGCCGATGGACCAGCACCAACTCATCGTCGGCGACCGCATCCGACAGCGCGGCGCCGAGCGGCCCCATCGGAACCGCCGAAGCAGGCGCGGAGGCCGTTGTCATCGTCAAGAAAAATACCCCCAGGATCGACCACCAACGCAAACGCATGGGAACACTCCAAACGCAACAAGGGCCGGCGTGATTGCCGGCCCTTGCTCAACGCTCCTTCTTTGAAGGAGTTCAGCGGAACAAACGAACTCAGTAGCGCGCGCGAACGGCTCTGGTGCGCCGCACGGTGGTGGTCGTTGCGACCGGCGCGGCGGCAGCGACCGGCTGCGGACCCATGGCGTAAGCCGGCGGGCGGGGCGCGAGCAACGAGAACACCAGCGGGGCTGCGATGCTGGCAGCGAAAGTCGGCCAGAAGACATCGCCAAACCGGACGCGGTGGTGATCATGCCAACCACCGTGCCAGCCGCCGTGATAGTAATACTGCGCGTTAGCTGATGTCGTGAACGTGCCCAGAGACAACGCGGCAGCCGCCGCGATTCCGAAGAGTTTGTTACGCATAACTGTTTCCCTTGTGTTGCAACATCTGCCGAGCTCCTGCGGGAAGCCGGCTTTCCGGCCAACGCGCGATGGTGCGATCCGTTCCGAATTCCTTTGTCTCGGAAGGAGCTTAACGGGCGTTCAGGTTCCTCCATGGGAACCACCCGACATGCGAATGGGCCGACGCGCTGGCCGGCCCATTCGTTGACTGGTCTTCGATGGACTTATCGGCTGCGATGAACGCGGCGGTGGACGATCACGTGCCGATGACGGTGCCCGCCCCAATAGCCGAAGCCCGGATAGCCGTAGCCTCCAAAGCCGCCGAAAAAGCCTGGAAACCCGGCATAGGCGTAACCGGGATAGCCGAAGCCGCCAAAGCCATAGGCCGGATAACCGCCATAGCCGTAAGACGGATAGCCGTAGCCATAGCCGCCATAGCCGCTGCTCGCGGCGGCGATCAGCGGCAGCGCAAAGCTGGCCGCGATGGCCGGTCCGATCCAGCGATCACTCCGGTGGTGATATCCATGATGATATCCACCGTACCAGCCGCTGCGCGCTTCAGCCGTGGTTGAAAACGATCCCGCCGCGAGAAGCGCGGCGGCTGCGATACCCAGAACAGTCTTGCGCATCGTGTGAATCCTTCTGTACGCGTCCATTTACGCGAGCGACACAAGCCCGCGCTCTCGCGGCACGTCTGACCGTGCAACGACGTCGCCCAACGCGGAGCCATTGTGATCGTTCCGCTTCTACTTGCCTTTGTGCGCAGACGCGGCATGCAGCCACGCCATGGCGGCTTCATGAAAAACGGTTCAGCCTGGCGCCCACCAGCAGCGCATGGCGGGCACGATCACCGGACCGCTCACCCGCCACTCGCGCACATAACGGACGCGGCATTCGCGAGTAAGCGGTCGCGGGTAGACGCGAATGGCCGGGCGCGCCCGCCGCCATGACCGTTGCGCGGAGATATCCTGTGACTCGGCTGCGGCGCCGGGCCGGTCCAGCCCGAAAGCGGCCGCATGGGAACCCGCGATCATCGCCGCCGCCAGGACGGCCATCGCCGTCAAAATCCTGCCCCGCGCCATTGCCGCTTCCCCTCTCCCGAACGCCTCACGCTCACCGATTGGCGCGACAAGGTCAACGCCTGCCGGGCATGGCATCCACCCGCTCCAGCCACTAGTCTAGGGGAAAGCGCCCGCTGGGGCAGGACAATGCTGAAGGCGACAGTGCGACCCGACCTCTTTGACTGGCGTCCTGTGCGCGCGCCCTCGCTGGAGGAATTCGAGGCGCTCGCATTCGAGGCCTACCGCAAGCTGCCGGAGGAATTCCGCGCGCTCTGCCGCGATCTCGTCATCCGCGTCGACGATTTCCCGAATGACGACGTCGCCGAAGCGATGAAGCTCGAATCGGAATTCGACTTGCTGGGGCTCTTTCAGGGCGTGGGGATTCCGTTCCAATCGGACAGCGATCCGGTGAAAATGCCGAACATGATCTGGCTCTATCGCCGGCCTATTCTCGACTACTGGGCCGAGCACGAGGAGAGCCTGGGCCATATCGTCACGCATGTTCTGGTGCACGAGATCGGACACCATTTCGGACTTTCGGACGACGACATCGAGGCGATCGAGGCCTCCGTGGATTGAAACCTGGGAGACAGCTGATGCCATTCATCCGCATGCTGATCGCCCTCACGCTGCTCGCACCCGCGGCCGCGCTCGCCCATCACGGCTGGGGCTCCTACGACGCCAATAATCCGCTCACCATCGAAGCGGTGATCGAAGAGGTGTCGCTGTCGAATCCGCACGGCATGATGATGCTGACGACCGGCGGACGGCGCTGGGAGGTGACGCTTGCGCCGCTCTCGCGCATGCAGGCGCGCGGTGCCCACACCGACATCGTCGCCAAGGGCAAGCGCGTCAAGGCCTACGGATATCCCAAGCGCGACGGCACGCCGGAAATGCGCGCCGAATGGATCGAGATCGACGGCAAGCGCTTCGAGCTGCGCTGACGTGGACCTGTTCGCCGCAATCCAGGAGTCGGCGGCCGGCGCCTATGTGCGCGACTCGGTATGGCTCTATCCGAGCGCGAACGTCACCCATGTTCTCGCCGTGCTCGTCTTCTTCGCCGCGGTTGCGGCGATGGATCTTCGGCTTCTCGGCGCCATCCGCGGCGAACCGGCGAAGGCCCTCATCGCGCGGCTGCGCCCGCTCTCGATCGCGGCCCTTGTGGTGATCGCGTTCACCGGCGCGACGCTGTTCGTGCCGGAGGCACTGGCCGTGTCGCGCAATCCCGCGTTCCAGCTCAAGATGCTTGTGCTCGCGATCGGGATCGTCAACGTCGCGGTGAATCTTCGCGCGTTGCGCTCGGGCGGCGAGGCGTCCGCGCTTGCCCGCGCGACCGCCGCCGTCTCGCTTGCGCTGTGGCTTTTCGTCGCCGCCATGGGCCGGATGATCGCCTATCTCTGACGGTGGGCCGGAGCGTCGCGTTGGCCACGGTCGGAAACGAGCTTCCCTCGACCGCTCTCCTCCTCTAGAACACCGCCACCAAGAGCGTCCGCGCGAGGAGTCATGGACAAATTCACCGTATTGGAAGGCGTCGCCGCGCCGCTCGACATGATCAATGTCGACACCGACATGATCATCCCGAAGCAGTACCTGAAGACGATCAAGCGCACGGGGCTCGGCAAGGGTCTCTTCGCCGAAAAGCGCTATCACGACGACGGCAGCGAGAATCCGGATTTCGTGCTCAACAAGCCGGCCTACCGGAACGCAAAGATTCTCGTCGCCGGCGACAATTTCGGCTGCGGCTCCTCGCGCGAGCACGCGCCCTGGGCCCTGCTCGATTTCGGCATCCGCTGCGTGATCTCGACCTCGTTCGGCGACATTTTCTACAACAACTGTTTCAAGAACGGCATTCTGCCGATCAAGGTCTCGCCGGAGGACATCGAGAAGCTGTTCGACGACGCAGGGCGCGGCGCCAACGCAACCCTCACCGTCGATCTGGCGAAGCAGGAAATCCGCGGACCCGACGGCGGCGTGATCCGTTTCGACATCGACGCGTTTCGCAAGCACTGCCTGCTGAACGGCCTCGACGATATCGGGCTCACGCTGGTGAAGAAGGATCGCATCGACGCCTACGAGGCGAAGACCAAGGCCGCTCGGCCCTGGGCGTGAGCGTTTGCGCCCGACGCAACGTCTGTAAAATAGCGTCGCCTCCCGCGAGGCGCTTTTTGCCTCCGGGGTTTACGATTGTCCCCCTCTTGCGACCATGAGGGGGGCGGAGCGCCGAAAGGCGCGTGATTGTAACGTGAGGCCGGCGCTTGCGAGGCGCTGGCCGCGCGCTTGTGCGAAAGCGCGCTCGCCTGTCGGCGCTCCACCGCGGCGTTTTTTTAGCCTCGGCACCGTGCTTCCTGGGACGAGGCGGATCGGCTCTTCGCCGCCCTGAGCACGGAAGCTTTCGGCTTCCGCTCACCAGTCGCCAGTCCAGCCATTGAAGGCAGAACCCCATAATGGGCCCGGACGGTTGACGCCGAGGCCTCCCGAGTGCCCAGGCTGACGAGGCCCAAGCCCGCAGGCGCCGCATCCCGCTCCATCGTCCGAACGTCACCGGTTGACGCCCCTCAGTGAGCAAGACGCATGGAGGAAAGCAAAACCAGGGGACGAAGCGCAAGAGAAACGCACAAATTTTTTTCCGGTGGGCGCAGTGAGCGTAGGGTGGGCGAAGCGCCGAAGGCGCGCGCCCACGCAAGGAAAAGCGTGGGCTTCGCGCGGCGAAGCCCACCCTACGGCGCCGGACTTCGGCGCTCGCTCGCACTCCGCGCTCGCTTCGGCCGGGGAACGCGCTCTACCGGCCGGCAATCGCTTGCGCGACCGCCACCGTGCGCCGCGCCATCTCCGCATGCATGCGCTCGACCATGCGCCCGTCGAGCTGGATCGCGCCTTTGCCCTTGTTTTCCGGCCGGTCGAACGCGGCGATGATCGCCGCCGCCTGCTCCACCTCCGCCGCGCCGGGCGAAAACGCCGCGTTGCAGGGCGCGATCTGATTCGGATGAATGAGCGTTTTTCCGTCGAACCCCATGTCGCGCGCCGCGGCGCATTCGCGCGCTAATCCTTCCGCATCGTTGATGTCGCTGAAGACGCCGTCGATGACGTCGAGCCCGAAAGCGCGCGCCGCCGCCACTGCCGTCATCAGCCAAGGCAGCATCGGCGCGCGGCCCGGAACGATGCGCGCGCGCGTCTCCTTGGCAAGATCGTTGGTGCCGAGCACGAAGCCGGCGAGCCGCGTCTCGGCATCGCGCGCGGCAGCCGCGATGTCGCGCGCATTGAGGATGGCGAGCGGCGTCTCCATCATCGCCCAGACGCGGATGGAATGCTCGGCGCCGATGTCGCCGAGCCGATCGGCGATTCCCATCAGGTGGTCGGGCGTGGACACTTTCGGCAGCAGGATGCCGTCGGGCTTCGCCCTGGCCGCCGCTTCGAGGTCATCGATCCACCACGGCGTATCGAGCCCATTGATGCGGATGATGATCTCGCGATGGCCGTAGCCGCCCGCGCGCACGGCCTCGGCGACCTGGTTGCGCGCCGTATCCTTCGCGTCCGGCGCGACCGCGTCTTCCAGGTCGAGGATCAGCGCGTCGGCGGGAAGCGTCTTCGCCTTCTCCAGCGCGCGCGCGTTCGATCCGGGCATGTAGAGCACGCTGCGGCGCGGACGGATGGTCATTCGCGGTTCCCTCGGGTGCAAGGCGCCGGCAAACTAGTGGAGTGGATTTGACATTCGCCCATCTAGCAGCGGGTTCACAAGCGAATGTCAAATCCAAAACTCCACTAGCAACTTGAATTTGCTAGTGGTCCTTCGATTCTAACATTCGCAAAATGGCCTGCCGCAACGGGATGCGAATGTTAGAATCGGACCACTAGCGAGGTCGCGCGGGCGGCGCCAGTGCGCTAAGACGCCCCCATGCAGCACTACGACGTGGTCATCGTCGGCGGCGCCGCGATCGGTTCGAGCGTCGCCTATTTCCTCAACCACGATCTCGGGTTCGCCGGCTCCGTGGCCGTGATCGAGCGCGATCCCTCTTACGCGCGCGCGGCGACGACGCTGTCGGCGGCCTCCATCCGCCAGCAATTTTCCACGCCGGAGAACATCCGCATGAGCCGCTTCGGCGTGGAGTTCTTCCGCACCGTGACGGAGCGCTTCGGCGCGGATGCCGACATCGGTTTCCGCGAAAACGGTTATCTCCTGCTCGCAGGCGAAGCGGGGCGCGCGGCGCTCGAGCGCAATCACGCGATCCAGCGCGGCGAAGGGGCGGACATCATCCAGATGACGCCAAGCGAGGTCGCCTCCCGCTGGCCCTGGCTCAGGACCGACGATCTTGCGCTCGGCAGCTTCGGCCGCTCGGGCGAAGGCTGGTTCGATGCGCATGCGCTGCTGACGCTGCTGCGCCGCGCGGCGCACAAAGGCGGTGCGGCGTACCTGCACGGAGAGGTCGTCGCAATTTCGCGCGCAGGCAACCGCATCGAAACCGTTAGCCTCGCCGATGGCCGGCGCATCGCCTGCGGCACGCTCGTCAATGCGGCAGGCCCGCAAGCCGGCGATCTTGCGGCGCTGGCGGAAATTCCCCTTCCGGTGGAGCCGCGCAAGCGCTGCGTGTTCGTTGCCGACTGCCGCGCGCCGCTGCCCGGCATGCCGCTCATCGTCGATACCAGCGGCGCGTGGCTGCGTCCGGAGGGACAGGTTTACATCTGCGGAATCTCCCCGCAAGACGACGCGCGGGCCGACGATCTCGAGGTCGACGATGCGCTGTTCGACGACATGATCTGGCCCGCGCTCGCGAACCGCATTCCGGCGATGGAAGCGCTGAAGCTCGTGCGCGCCTGGGCCGGGCATTACGATTTCAACACGCTCGATCAGAACGCGATTCTCGGCCCGCATCCGCAGATCGCGAATTTCCTTTTTGCGAACGGCTTTTCCGGCCACGGCCTGCAGCAGGCGCCGGCCGTCGGACGCGCCATCGCTGAACTGATCGTGCTGGGCCGCTATCGTTCGCTCGATCTCTCCGTTTTCGGCTACGAGCGCATCATGACGGGCCGCGCGATGCGCGAACTGAACGTGATTTGATGGGCGCCTGGAGCGGCGTCCGATTCAATCGAAGCAGGAACCGCTCTAAGCCGCCTTCTTCTTCGCTTGGATCAGTTTGCGGTTGATCAGCGCCTCCGCGATCTGGATCGCATTCAGCGCCGCGCCCTTGCGCAGATTGTCGGACACGACCCACATGGCGAGCCCGTTCTCGACGGTGGCGTCCTCGCGAATGCGGCTGATATAGGTGGCGTCCTCGCCCGCCGCCTCGTAGGGCGTGACGTAGCCGCCGGGTTCGCGCTTGTCGATCACGATGCAGCCCGGCGCGTTGCGCAACACCTCGCGCGCCTCATCCGGCGTGATCGGCTGCTCGAACTCGATGTTCACCGATTCCGAATGCCCGATGAACACCGGCACGCGCACGCAGGTCGCCGAGAGCTTGATTTTCGGATCGAGAATCTTCTTCGTCTCGACCATCATCTTCCACTCTTCCTTCGTGTACCCGTCCTCCATGAACACGTCGATATGCGGGATCAGGTTGAAGGCGATGCGCTTGGGAAACTTCTTGGTCCCGATCTCGCCGGCGGTGAACACCGCCTTGGTCTGATCGAACAATTCGTCCATCGCGTCCTTGCCGGCGCCGGAGACGGACTGGTAGGTCGCGACCACCACGCGCTTGATCGTCGCGCGGTCGTGCAGCGGCTTCAGCGCGACGACGAGCTGCGCGGTCGAGCAATTCGGATTGGCGATGATGCCCTTCTTGCGGAAGTCGGCGACGGCTGCGGCATTCACTTCCGGCACGACCAGCGGAACGTCGGAATCATAGCGCCAGCACGAGGAGTTATCGATCACGACCGCGCCGGCTGCCGCGATCTTCGGCGACCATTCCTTCGACACGGCCGAGCCCGCCGACATCAGGCAGATGTCGACATCGGCGAAATCATAGTGCTCGAGCGCCTTCACCTTCAGGGTTTTTTCACCGTAACTGATCTCCACGCCCAGGCTCCTGCGCGAGGCGAGCGCGACCACCTCGTCGGCGGGGAATTTCCGCTCGGCCAGGATGTCCAGCATTTCGCGGCCCACATTGCCCGTGGCGCCGACGACGGCGACCTTGAAACCCATCGTTCACTCTCCGGTGAGATAGCGCGCCGTTAACGACGCGCGGAAACCGCAGCGAAGCCGCTTCTAGGCGAGAAGCGGCGAGAACACAACGCCGCCTTTCGGGGCCATTGTCGCGTCGGCCGGAGCGGCTGGCGGGACAAATCCCGGAACGGACGACAAAGAGGCGCGCTCTTTGCATCCCGCACTGCGGACCTTCCCCAACGACCTGCGCGAATCCTTCGTGCGCGTGCTGGCCTACCTCGGCGGCCTGTCCATTCTGTCCTTGCTGTGCGCCGAACTGCTCGCCCCGCCAAAGGCGACGTTGCGCATGGGCCGCACGCCCCCGGCCGAATGGATCGAGGTGCACCGGCCGCATGCGGCCTTCTCCACGTCCTTCGACGAAATCGAAACTCCCGCCCGCCACGCCATCCGCCGTCATGTCAACGGGTACGGCCGCAAGGACATCATGCGCTTCGGCGTTGCGGGCGAGGACGGAGCCGTGGCGGAGATCGAGCTGTATCGTCCAGGCGCCGAGACCACAGGCTTCGACGCGCCCACAGCCGAGGTCGCCCGCCGCGCGGCACCGATCGAGGGCGAGCGATTCTCGGCAGCGGAGACGCTGGACACGAAATTCGGCCCCGTGGCGCTTGTCGATTTTGTCGCCCATCACGGCGAAGCGCCGCGGCGCTGCCTCGGCTTCGTGCGCGGCTTCGACGATCCGCGGCTGCAAATCGCCGGCTGGTTCTGCAACGCGGGCGTGGAGATCGTGGAGCGCGACATCGTCGCTTGCGCACTCGACCGGCTCACGCTGCTTTCGGCGGGCAGCGAGCCCAAAATCGGTGCGCTCTTTGCGCGCGCCGAACTGAAGCGCACGTTCTGCGGCCTCAAGGGTCCGATCCTCGCCGCGACGCCCAAACGGGCGCTCGACTGGATCGACGCGGCCAAGGATCCGAAGCTGCGCGGACGGCTGGCGGCACAATGATCCTTGAAGCCGGTTCCCCGGACGGGAAGTCACCGCCGCAGGAAGGGATTCTGCCAGCCGCGGCCCGCGGGCGCGCGCGGCGGAAACGCTGTCTCGAGGTAGTCGAGCATCGCCTGCCGCTCCTTGGCGTCCGGCTCCGGCATCTTGTGCCGCTTCACCATGAGGTCGATCGTCTCGTCCCACTGCGCGCGTGAGAGGCCTTGCGCGGCGACGAGCTTGAAGTTGTGGCAGGCGGTGCAGCCGTAGAAGGCGTCATCGCGATTCGGATGAGCCGGGAATTCCTCCGGGCTCTCCTCGCGCGGCTGAAATGCGGGCGCCGACCCCTGCCCGACGGCGCCGTGCGGCGTCAACAAGGCCAGCATCAGCGCCAAAACAACCGACGGACGAAATCGCATCGCATCCTCTGAGCGAAGAAATCTGAAAAAGCGTAAGGAGGGCGGCGCCGCCGCCCCCCGCCGGCGGGAGAGGGAACACCTACCCGATCAGCACCGCGACGCGATGCATCGGATTGCCGCCATAGCCTTGCGGGTTCCAGTTGCCGGCGACATGCGGCGTCATCACGCCCCGGGAATCCGTGCCGCGCACCCAGATCTCGTAGTACCCGTCGCTCGGCACCTTCACGCGCGCGCTCCAGCGCTGCCAGTCGAAGCGGTTCTTCGGCTTCGATACGTTCGTTTTCTGCCAGGTCGCGCCGAAATCAGTGGACACGTCGATGGCGCTCACCGAACGATCGCCCGCCCATGACGTGCCGCGCAGGGCGATCTCGCGCGTGCCGGCGGCGAGTTTCGCGCCGTTCGCGGGGCTCGTGATGATCGCGCGGACCGGCATCGACTCGAGGATCTTGAAATTCTTCTCATCGGCCTTGTCGCCCGGGACCATCGGGCGGATCGGCACGCGATAGGACGTGCCGGTCATGCCGGGGCCGTCATGCTCCTTGTCGCGGACCCAAATGCGCGTCAGCCACTTGTGCGACAGCGAGCCTGCCCATCCCGGCACGATCAACCGCACCGGTCCGCCATGAATGTTGGGCAGGGGCTGCCCGTTCATCGCCCAGACGATGAGCGTATGCGGCTCCATCGCCTTGTCCATCCGCATGCCGCGCGAGATCGGCGGCTGCTTGGGGTCGCCGGAGAGATGCAGGTCCGCGCCATAATGCGCGGTGTAGATGCCGGACGGCTTGACGCCCGCGGCCTTCAGCACGTCGGCAAGCCGCACGCCGGTCCATTCGGCGCAGCCTGCGCCGCCATTCGTCCACTGGTTGCCGCGCGCGGGCGGCGTGAAGAACGAGCGGCCGTTGCCGCCGCATTCGAGCACCATGCGGAAGGTTTGCGGCTTGTAGCGCGACTTGAGCTGGCCGAGCGTCAGGTCGAGCTTGTTGTTGACTTCGCCGTCGACCGTGATGGTCCACTTGTCCGGGTCCTTCGCCTCGTCCGGCGTTTGCCCGTTGTTGCGGATGAAGAATTTCGCGAACGGCGTGGTGTCGTCGTCGAGCAGATGCTCCGGCGTCTCCGCCACCAGCGGCCGGTCGCCAAGCACCGTGAGTCCTTGGTCCTTGCCGGGGAATTTCAACGGCTGCGGCCCCTTCGGCGCGGCGGGAGCGCCGCCAGCCGGCGGGGAGGGCGCTTGCGCCAAGGCGGCGGGAAAAAGCCCGGCCGGCATGTCCGCCGCGAACGGGATCACGCCGCCGACGGCGGCGCCCATCGCCGCAAGGCCCGCAGTGCCGAGGAAGCCGCGCCGGTTCACGTCGGGCGCGCGGCCGAACACCATGGCATCGGCGCGCTCGGGGTCGTCGCCATAGAGTTCGTCGATGGTGCGTTCGATCTTCGGCATGCGGCCTCCTCTTTGGATGATTTTTGCCGTGTGTTCCCTTGATCGGAGAAAGCTATCCTGCGGGCCCGCCCGCCGGCAAGTACGCATTCGATCAATTGAATGTAAGCGCCCGCTAGTGTCCCGATTCCGAAGTTCGCATTATTGTGCGGCACCCTCGTTTGCGAACTTCGGAATCGAAGGACACTAGCAACTTATTGATCTAGGGTGGCTTTGGTTCAGAAGTCCGCATCCGGGACTTGCGGCAAGAATGATGCGGACTTCTGAACCGCCACACGAGGCAAAGGTCCGCTCAAACTGTTGCCCGCGCGCACTACCGGCGGGGGATAAATCAGGTTAGCCTGCCCCGTTCGAATCGGAGGCTTTTCATGCGGCGCGTTCTGTCGGTGGTGCTGGGTCTTGGAGTTGGGCTCGGGCTCGTGTTGACCGCGGAGGCCGAAGCCCGCCCGCGCGATCGCGGCGAGATCATCGTCATCAAGCGCGAGGCGCGCACGAAGGTGATTGTCACCAAGCGCCGCTCCTTCCTCGACGCCGGAACGGAAGTGAAGCCGGGCGAGCGCAAGTTCACGGACTATGTCTATCCGCCGAACTATCGCCCGAGCGACGTCTACGATCCGATCGGGAACACGCGCTTCTCGCTTCCGCGCCCCTGGGACCTGCCGGGCTTTCCGAACGGAAGCGGCCTGAGCTTCTGATCCTCCGTCCGGCTTGCTAGGCTCCTGTTGAAACAAGGAGCCCCCGATGTCTGACGAACTCGTGTTCTACACGCACCCGATGTCGCGCGGGCGCATCGTGCGCTGGATGCTGGAAGAGCTCGGCTGCCCCTACCGGACCGAAGTCCTCGACTACGGCACCACCATGAAGGCGCCGGCCTATCGCGCCATCAATCCGATGGGCAAGGTGCCGGCGATCCGCCACGGCGATACGGTGGTCACCGAAGCGGGCGCCATATGCGCCTATCTCGCCGACGCCTTCCCGCAGAAAGGCCTCGCGCCGCCGTCGACCGACCGTCTGCGCGGCCCCTATTACCGCTGGCTGTTCTTCGGCGCGGGCCCGCTCGAGGCGGCGACCTCGAACACGGCGCTCGGCTTCGAAGTGCCGAAGGAGCGGCGCGGCCAGATCGGCTATGGCACGCTCGAGGATGTAATTGCCGCGCTCGAAGGCGCCGTGTCGAACGGCGATTACATTTTGGGCGATCGGTTCAGCACCGCGGATGTCTATCTCGGCTCGCAGATCGGCTGGGGCATGGCGTTCGGCACGATCGAGAAGCGCCCGGCTTTCGATGCCTATTGCAAGCGCATCAGCGCCCGCCCGGCGGCGCAGCGCGCCAAGGAGATCGACGATGCGCTCGCCAAGGAGCATCCGCATCCGTTGGCGAAGCGGTGATTGCGCATTCGGCTCCTCGTTCCGCTCTGTGAGGACTTTGTTTGGAGTGTTAAGCGCAGAGGAAAGCGTTGGGAATTCCCTCACTTGGGCTTGCCAAGCATTAACGGTTTCCCGTTCGGCCAACGGCCGAGGCATCGGCCGTTAGGGCTTGCTTAGCCCTGTCGACATTCTGTCGGTGGCGTAAGCAAGTGTTTAATTCCGGCATCGCAAATATCTCGCACATTCTACCGACGGGTGCGCGCGATGCAGGTTTCGAAACTTCTTTGGACGGAAGCCGATGGTTGGAGCGGCGAGAAGGCTCCCGACGCCAACCTCGTCCTTTACTTCGGCAGCCGCCGCGTCCTTGCGGACGAAGCACGCTACAGTGAACTCCGACGGCTGTTTCCGCGCGCGCATGTCGTGGGCTGCAGCACCGGCGGCCAGATCCTCGAAGGCGACGTGAGCGACGATACGGTGGCGGCCGTGGCGCTGCGTTTCGAGACGACGACGCTGCGTCTTGCAGCCGAACCGCTGACGTCGGCGCGCGACTCGCGCGCCTGCGGCGAGAAGATCGGCCGCAAGCTCGCGGGCGCCGGGCTGTCCGGCATCTTCGTCCTCTCCGACGGCCTCAACGTGAACGGCAGCGAGCTCGTCGCCGGCATCACGGCGGCGGTCGGCCAGCAGGTGCCCGTCTCCGGCGGATTGGCCGGCGACGGAGCGCAGTTCGGCGAGACGCTGGTGGGCGCCGATTGCGCCCCCCGCAGCCGCCTCGTCGCGGCGGTTGGTTTTTGCGGGCCCGACATCCGCATTCGGCATGGCAGCGCCGGCGGCTGGGACGTGTTCGGACCTCGGCGCAAGATCACGCGCGCGAGCGGCAACATCCTCTATGAGCTCGACGGCGAGCCGGCCCTCGACCTTTACGAGCGCTACCTCGGCGAGGACGCGAAGGGCCTTCCGGGCACGGCGTTGCTCTTCCCGCTGCAGATCTACGATCCGGGGCGGCCGGACCATGTCGTCGTCCGCACCATTCTCGGCGTCGACCCCGATGCGCGTTCGATGACCTTCGCCGGCGACATGCCGCAAGGCTGGATGGCGCAGCTCATGCGCGGCAATTTCGACCGGCTGGCGGCCGGGTCTGCGGACGCCGCGCGTCAGACGTCCGACGACACCGCGGCCAAAGGCGACGGCGTCGCCCTCCTGGTCAGCTGCATCGGTCGGCGCCTGCTCATGGGGCAGCGCGTCGTCGACGAGTTGGAAGCGGCCGGCGCGGCCTTGGACCCGCGGCTCTGCCGTATCGGTTTCTATTCGTATGGCGAATTCTCGCCGCACGAGGCCTCCGGCTGCTGTGAGCTGCACAACCAGACCATGACCGTGACCACGATCCGCGAGGCCGCCTGATGCACAAGCTGCTCGCCAAGCAGCTCGCCAAGACGACGGACCGGGCGGGCGCGGTCGATCTCGACGCGCTCTGCAGCGCGGTGAGCGACGCCTACGAGGAGGCCGATCAGGACCGCCGCCGAACCGATCGCTCGATTGCGCTCATGGTCGAGGAGCTCGATCTCCTGAACAGCCGCGATCGCGGGAAATTGCTTGCCGAGCTGAAGCAACAGAACAATCGCTTTGAGGCCGCCGTCGAGAACATGACGCAGGGCCTGTGCATGTTCGACGGCGAGTACAGGCTCATCATCTGCAATCATCGCTGGCTCGATCTGTTCGACGTGCCGCGCGATCTCGGACGACCGAACACGAGCTTTCGCGCGATTCTCGAGGCGCGGCTCGCGCACGGGCACTACCCGGGACGGAGCATCGACGAACTGTTGGCCGAGCGTCTGGCGATCCACAAGGACCGCAAGCCCAAGACCTTCGAGCAGCGCCTTGCCAACGGCCGCATCGTGCAGACCTTCCATCAGCCGATGGCCGACGGCGGATGGGTTTCGACTTTCGAGGACATCACCGAGCGGCGGCGCAACGAGGCGCAGATCGCGCACATGTCGCGCCATGATGCGCTGACGGACCTCGCCAATCGCGTGCTCCTGCGCGAAAAAATGGAGCAGTGCCTGGCGCGCGTGCGCCGCGGCGAATCGCTCGCGGTGTTCTTCCTCGACCTCGACCATTTCAAGAGCGTCAACGACTCGCTCGGCCATGCCGTGGGCGACGCGATGCTGCAGGCGGTGGCCGACCGGCTGCGCGGCTGCGTCCGCGAATCCGACACGGTGGCGCGGCTTGGCGGCGACGAATTCGCGATCCTGCAGGTCGGCGCGGCGCAGCCGACCGCCGCGACGGCGCTTGCGCAGCGCATTCTCGACGTTCTGTCGACGCAGATCGAGATCGGCGGCCATCAGCTCGTGACCGGTGCGAGCGTGGGCATCGCGGTGTCGCCGAATGACGGCGATTGCCCGGAACAGCTCATGAAGAACGCCGATCTCGCGCTCTATCGCGCCAAGCAGGACGGCCGCAACGCCTTCCGCTTCTTCGAGCACGACATGGACGTGAAGATGAAGCTGCGCCGCAGCCTCGAGCTCGATCTTCGCAAGGCTTTGGCGCAGGGGGAGTTCGAGCTGTTCTACCAGCCCGTCGTCAATGTGAGCACGAACGAGATCACCGGGGCGGAGGCATTGCTGCGCTGGAACCATCCCGAACGCGGCATGGTGCCGCCGGTCGAGTTCATCTCGCTGTCGGAGGAAATCGGGCTGATCATCCCGCTCGGAGAATGGGTCCTGCGCACGGCCTGCGCCGATGCGGCGACCTGGGAACAGGACATCAGCGTCGCCGTGAATCTCTCGCCCGTGCAGTTCAAGAGCAACAACCTGGTCACGACCGTCGTGTCGGCGCTCGCCTCATCCGGTCTGCCGGCCTCGCGTCTCGAGCTCGAAATCACCGAATCCGTGCTGATGCAAGACAACGACAGCACGCTGAAGACCTTGCACCAGTTTCGCGCGCTCGGCGTGCGCATTTCGATGGACGATTTCGGCACCGGCTATTCGAGCCTGAGCTATCTGCGGCGCTTTCCGTTCAACAAGATCAAGATCGACCGCTCGTTCATCCAGGATCTGCCGGGCGAAATCGATTCCCTGTCGATCGTGCGCGCGGTGACCGGGCTCGGATCGAGCCTCGGCATGGCGACGACCGCCGAAGGCGTAGAGACGGCCGAGCAACTCGCCGTGCTGCGCGAGGAAGGCTGCACGGAAATGCAGGGCTATATCTTCAGCCCGCCGCGGCCCGCGCGCGAGTTCGTCAAGCTGCTGAGGAATCCCGGCCGCAAGTTGCGCGCGATCAGATAGGCGCCCGGAGCCGGGCTTCATCCATCGCCACTAACCCTGCCGTCACATCTCCCCTACCACCGCCTTGCCCATCTCCTCGGTCGACACCGCCTTGCCGCCCACGGTGGCGATGTCGGCGGTGCGCAAGCCGCGCGCGAGCACGCGCGCGATCGCCGCGTCGAGCGCGTCGGCGACCGGCCCCATGTTGAACGAATAGCGCAGCGCCATGCCGAAGGAGGCGAGCATGGCGATCGGGTTCGCCTTGCCCTGGCCGGCGATGTCCGGCGCCGAGCCATGCACCGGCTCGTAGAGCGCCTTGCGCTTCTTCGTTTTCGCGTCGACCTCGCCGAGCGAGGCCGAGGGCAGCATGCCGAGCGAGCCGGTCATCATCGCCGCCACGTCCGAGAGCATGTCGCCGAACAGGTTGTCGGTGACGATGACGTCGAACTGCTTGGGGTTGCGCACGAGCTGCATGCCGCCGGCATCCGCCAGCATGTGCTCGAGCGTGACCTCGGGGAATTCGCGCGCGTGCACCGCCTCGATCACCTCGTGCCAGAGCACGCCCGTTTTCATGACGTTGCGCTTTTCCATCGACGTCACCTTGTTGCGCCGCTTCTTCGCCAGCTCGAAGGCGACGCGCGAAATGCGCTCGATCTCGTAGGTGTCGTAGACCTGCGTATCGATCGCGCGCTTCTGCCCGTTGCCGAGATCGGTGATGGTTTTCGGCTCGCCGAAATAGACGCCGCCGGTGAGCTCACGCAAAATCATGATGTCGAGCCCGTCGACCAGCTCGCGCTTGAGCGAGGAGGCGTCCGCCAGCGCCGGGTAGCACACGGCGGGGCGCAGATTGGCGAACAGGCCGAGTTCCTTGCGCAGGCGAAGCAGGCCCGCTTCCGGACGCACGTCATAGGGCACCTTGTCCCATTTCGGCCCGCCGACCGCGCCGAAGATCACCGCGTCCGCGGCATGCGCCTTTTGCATCGTCTCCTCGGTGATGGCCATGCCATGCGCGTCATAGGCGCAGCCGCCGACCAGCCCCTCCTCGAACGCAAAGGCGGCGAGCTTTTTCTGCTCCAGATGCGCGATCAGGCGGCGCACCTCCGCCATGACTTCCGGGCCGATGCCGTCGCCGGGCAGGAGCAGGAGCTTGAAGGGGGGCATGATCGCGCTCGCTAAGGTGGGGAAGGCGGGAGGTCGGCTTACGGCGGAAGCCGCGAGGGTGCAAGCGCGCTCGAACATGGCCACCGTAAGCCGCGGCCGGAGCGAGCCGCATACAACCCGAAACCCTCCCCTGAAAGGGGAGGGTCGCTCGCTGAGCGAAGCGAAGGCGAGCGGGGTGGGGTCATCGGCTGACCACCACCCTCTCGCGACCGCGCAGCCAAGTTTACGCAGGCTGCGTAAACTTGCCTGCGTGTCGCTCGCTGCCCTCCCCCTTGCAGGGGGAGGGATGAGCGCTGACGATGACGTCCCTTTACACCGGCGCGGCGCCGGTCGATGAAGATGCGTGCGCTGCGAACGAGGGTCGCGCGGGTGACGGTTTCAGGGATGACGAAAACGAATTCCGGCCGCTTCTTCGAGGATTTCCGCCTCGGCGAGGTGATCAAGCATGCGACGCCGCGGACCCTGACCCAAGGCGACGCCGCGCTCTACACCGCTCTCTATGGCGGGCGCTTCGCCGTCCAATCATCCGATGCCTTCGCGCAAGCCCTCGGCTACCCGCGCGCGCCGCTTGATGACCTCCTGGTCTTTCACATCGTGTTCGGCAAGACCGTGCCGGACGTCTCTCTCAACGCCGTGGCCAATCTTGGCTATGCCGGATGCCGCTTTTTGGCGCCGGTCTATCGGGGCGACACGCTGACGGCACTGTCGGAGGTGATCGGCCTGAAGGAGAACTCGAACCGCAAGAGCGGCGTGGTCTATGTCCGCTCGACCGGCTTCAACCAGCACGGCGCCGAGGTGTTGGACTATGTGCGCTGGGTCATGGTGCGAAAGCGGAACGAGGGCGCGCCGGCGCCCGCCAATCACGTCCCCACCTTGCCGAAGGCGCTCGATCCGGATGCGCTGGGCGCCGCCTGCCCGCTCCTGCAAACGCGAGCCTACGACGACGCGCTGGCCGGCAGCCCGCACCGCTTCGGCGACTATCTGCAGGGGGAGAAGATCGACCACATCGATGGAATGACGGTCGAGGAGGCCGAGCATCAGCTGGCGACGCGGCTCTACCAGAACACCGCGCGCGTGCATTTCAACCAGTTCACCGAGGCGCAAGGCCGCTTCAGCCGCCGCCTGATCTATGGCGGCCACGTGATCTCGCTGGCTCGCGCACTCTCCTTCAACGGGCTCGCCAATGCTTTCCATATCGCCGCGATCAATGGCGGCCGCCACGTCGCTCCGCTGTTCGCCGGCGAGACGGTGTTCGCCTGGTCGCAGGTCGTGACCAAGGCCGAGCTGCCCGGCCGCCGCGATGTCGGCGCGCTGCGCCTTCGCACCATCGCCGCCAAGGACCGCCCCTGCGGCGATTTCCCGGCCGAATCTGGAGACGGCTACGATCCCTCCGTGATCCTCGATCTTGACTACTGGGCGCTCATCCCGCGCTGATTGCGGAAACCGCGCCGCGCGGGAAGCCCGAGGTCCGCATTTGTCGCGATCCAGGCCCGCCGGAAGTGGCATTGCACGGCAGGGCTGCATCTGCTTTATGCATAGCGTCTCGTCTGGGAACCTCAAATGACTGACGCAAGACGCCCAATCGAGCGGCCTCTCTCGCCCCACCTTCAAGTCTATCGTCTGACGATTACGATGGTGATGTCCGGCGCGCACCGGATTACCGGCTTTTTTCTCTACTTCGGTTCGATTCTTTTCGTCTGGTGGCTAGTCGCCGCGGCCTCCGGCCCGAATGCCTTCGCCACGATCACCTGGCTGCTCGATTCGTGGATCGGCCGCTTCGTCCTGCTCGGCTACACCTGGACCTTGCTGCACCACATGTTTGGCGGGATCCGCCATTTCGTCTGGGACCTGGGGCTCGGCATGGGTCCTGGCGAGCGCGAATGGCTTTCGGCGGCGACCCTGATTGCCTCCTTGAGCCTCACCGTGATCCTTTGGGCCCTGGCCTACTTTGCGATGGGAGGGCTGCGATGAGCGAGCAGAAGCGACGGCATATGCGCACGCCGCTCGCACGCGCCCGCGGCCTCGGCTCGGCCAAATCGGGCACGCAGCATTTCTGGGAAGAGCGCGTCACCGGCCTTGCCGCGGTGCCGCTGACCATCGCCTTCGTGCTGATCGTGCTCTCGCTGATCGGGCGCAGCCACGCAGCGGTGGTGCAGATCATCGGCTCGCCGCTGGTCGCGACAATCATGCTGCTGTTCATCGCCGTGAACGCCTATCATATGAAGCTCGGCATGCAGGTGATCATCGAAGATTACGCCAATACCGAGGGAATGAAGCTCACCCTCCTGATCTTGAACACGTTCTTCTCCACCGTAATCGGCCTCACAGCGGGCTTTGCGGTGCTGAAGATTTCGTTCGGAGTGTAACGAATGCCGACGAACGGATCGTCCATCGCAGCTCCGGCCGTGAATGGGCGCGCTTACCCGATCGAAGACTACACTCACGACGTGCTGGTGGTGGGCGCCGGCGGCGCCGGCTTGCGCGCGGTCGTCGGCTGCAGCCAGGCCGGTTTGCGCACGGCCTGCATCACGAAAGTGTTTCCCACCCGCTCGCACACGGTCGCCGCGCAAGGCGGCATCTCGGCCGCCATCGGCAACATGGGCGCGGACGATTGGCGCTGGCACATGTACGACACCGTCAAGGGGTCGGATTGGCTCGGCGACCAGGACGCCATCGAATATCTCTGCCGCAACGCCCCGGCCGCCGTGTACGAGCTCGAGCATTGGGGCGTGCCCTTCTCGCGCACCGAGGACGGCAAGATCTATCAGCGCCCGTTCGGGGGAATGACCACGAATTACGGCCAGGGGACCGCTCAGCGCACCTGCGCGGCGGCGGATCGCACCGGCCACGCGATCCTGCACACGCTCTACGGGCAGGCCATCCGCAACGCCGCCGAAATCTTTTCCGAATATTTCGCGCTCGATCTGATCATGGACGAAGACGGCCGCTGCCGCGGCGTCGTGGCGATGAACATCGAGGACGGATCGATCCACCGTTTCCGCGCGCAAATGACGATTCTCGCCACCGGTGGCTATGGGCGCGCCTACTTTTCGACGACCGCCGCCCATGCCGTCACCGGCGACGGCAACGCCATGGTTCTGCGCGCCGGCTTGCCGCTGCAGGACATGGAATTCGTGCAGTTCCATCCGACCGGCATGTACGGCTCCGGTTGCCTGATCACGGAAGGCGCGCGCGGCGAAGGCGGCTATCTGGTGAATTCGGAAGGCGAGCGCTTCATGGAGCGCTACGCGCCCTCGGCCAAGGACCTCGCCTCGCGCGACGTGGTCTCGCGCGCGATGACGATCGAGATCCGCGAGGGCCGCGGCGTCGGCAAGACCAAGGATCACATCTATCTGCATCTCGATCATCTCGATCCCGCGGTGCTGCATGAGCGCCTGCCCGGCATCTCGGAATCGGCGAAGATCTTCGCCGGCGTGGACGTGACGCGCGAGCCCGTGCCGATCCTGCCCACGGTCCACTACAACATGGGCGGCATCGCCACGAATTATCACGGCGAGGTTCTCACCAAGAAGAACGGCAACGCGGACGCCGTGGTCCCCGGTCTGATGTCGATCGGCGAGGCGGCCTGCGTCTCCGTGCATGGCGCCAATCGCCTCGGCTCGAACTCGCTGACCGACCTTGTCGTGTTCGGCCGCGCCGCCGCCTTGCGCTGCGCGGAGGTCGTCACCCCCGGCGAACGACATGCCGATCTGCCGAAGGGTTCGGCCGACCGGGCGCTGGCTCGGCTCGACTTCTTCCGCCACGCGAACGGCGCCACGCCCACGGCCGAATTGCGCCTTCGCATGCAGCGGGTGATGCAAAACAACTGCGCCGTCTTTCGCACCGGGGAAGTGCTGGACGAAGGCCGAAAGCTCATCCAGGACGTCTTCAAAGGAGCCGCCGACGTCCGCGTCACCGATCGCTCGCTCAAATGGAACACCGACCTGATCGAGACGCTCGAATTCGACAATCTGATCGCGCAGGCCGTGGTGACGATGGAGTCCGCCCGCAACCGCACGGAAAGCCGCGGCGCGCACGCGCGCGAGGATTTCCCCGAGCGCGACGACAAGAACTGGATGAAGCACACCTTGGCCTGGCTCGACACGGCGAGCGGCAAGGTGGCGATCGATTACCGCCCCGTCCACACCTACACGCTCACCAATGACGTGGCCTATATCGAGCCCAAGGCGCGAGTCTACTGATGGTCCAATTCAACCTGCCACCGAATTCAAGGGTCACGAAGGGAAAGACCTGGAACGCGCCCGCCGACGCGCGGAGGACGCGCGAATTCCGCGTCTATCGCTGGAATCCGGACGACGGCCAGAATCCGCGCGAGGACGTCTTTGCCGTCGACATGGACGATTGCGGGCCGATGGTTCTCGACGCGCTGATCTGGATCAAGAACAACATCGACCCGACGCTGACCTTCCGCCGCTCCTGCCGCGAGGGTGTGTGCGGTTCCTGTTCGATGAACATCGACGGCATCAATACGCTCGCCTGCACGCAGGCGGTCGAGGACATCAAGGGCGCGGTCAAGGTCTATCCCCTGCCTCACCTGGAGGTGATGAAGGATCTTGTTCCCGATCTGGCGAACTTCTTCGCCCAGTATCAGTCCATCGAGCCTTGGCTGAAGACCGATACCGCCGTCCCTGAGAAAGAGTGGCGGCAGTCGCACGAGGACCGCGCCAAGCTCGACGGTCTCTATGAATGCATCCTGTGCGCCTGCTGCTCGGCGTCATGCCCGATGTATTGGTGGCAGAGCGAGCGCTTTCTCGGCCCGGCGGCGCTCTTGCATGCGTATCGCTGGATCCAGGACAGCCGCGACGAGGCCGCCGGCGAGCGGCTCGACGATGTCGAAGATCCGTTCAGGCTCTATCGCTGCCACACCATCATGAATTGCGCCAAGACCTGCCCGAAGGGACTCAATCCCGCCAAGGCCATCGCCGAGCTCAAGAAGATGATGGTCGAGCGGCAGATTCTCTAGCGCATTGTCCGGCGAAGTGGGCGCCGGTTCGCCGCAAGAAAATGCGCGAAAACCGCGCCCCCTCTCAAGCCGACATTCGCCACAGCCGCGACTGCACGTCGAGAATCGCCGTGGCGAATCCGTGCGTATCGCCCACGATTTCGCGCCAGACCGAGCCCGGCGTCGGATGCGCCGACTCGACTTCTCCGACGACGCTGCCGAAATCGAACGTCAGCTCCGCATCGAACTTGCGTGCGAGCCGCTGCATCCGGCGATTCTCCGCCAGGCAGGCCATGTGCAGCAGCCGGTAGCCGCGGTTGCGCGCGGCGAGCAGCGTGCGCTCGAGCAGCGCCGAGCCGACTCCCTGACTTTGCCACGGCGTTTCGATGCTGAAGGCGGCCTCGGCCTCATGGGCGAAAGCCGAGCCGAGCGGGCGCAATTCCGCCGCACCTCGCAGCTCGCCGTCCACGAAGAAGGCATGGATGACGGCATCGAGACCCAGCGAGACCTCGACATAGTTGCGGATGAACTCGTCGGAAACGGCACCGCCGAATCGGTTGCGACGGCTTTCCTGGTCCAGCCGCAAGAGGTGGTCGCCGTATTGGGCGGTCTCCGTGACCCATAGCTTGCGGATCACGCCGCCTTCACAAGCATCTTGCATCGGGTGTTCTCCTGACATGTCGTCCTGGGACACCCTTGGCCGCTTCCTCATCTCGAATCATTCAACGCAGAAACTAATATCGCGTTGCAGCATTTCCGTGACAAGACATGGCAGGAATGCAGCCATATCGTCGCATGCTTAATTTTTGCGCAACATCGAGGAACAACCAGGACGAGAAACAGCGGTGCGCCTGGAACCTACGCAATCGAAAAGTTGCTTCGCCGTGGGCGGTCGGTGCCCATAGCAAAAGGAGGTCGCGTGATCTTTCTCTTGTGATGGCCTGGTGAGCCCGTCTAAGCCTCGCGCCGGTTCGCGATCGTCCAGCCCTCCAGTCACAAGACCCGCCTCCCCATGCCAACCGTCTCGGCCCACTACAATGCACTGGTCGTTGCCGGCGAGATCGAGCATGACCCCGCGCAGGAAGCGTTGGCGGCAAAGCTCGCGCAACTGGAAGCGCGCATCGCCGAGCACAGGCTGGCGCGCAAATCGTCGGCATTGGGTTGGCTGTTCGGCACGGAGCAGAAGCGCGGCGGGCCGATCAAGGGCCTCTACATCCACGGCGAGGTTGGCCGCGGCAAGACGATGCTGATGGATCTGTTTTTCGCCCGCAGCCCCGTGATCCGCAAACGCCGCGCGCATTTTCATGAATTCATGATCGATGTGCACGAGCGCGTGCATGCCTACCGGCAGGCGCTCAAGCGCGGCGACGCCAAGAGCGAAGACCCGATCCCGGCGGTGGCCGCCGCGCTCGCCGAGGAAGCCTGGCTGCTGTGCTTCGACGAATTCCACGTGACCGACATTGCCGACGCGATGATTCTCGGCAGGCTGTTCGCGCAGCTCTTCGAACGGGGTGTCGTCCTGGTCGCCACCTCCAACGTGCCGCCGCGCGAGCTCTACAAGGAGGGGCTCAATCGCACGCTCTTTCTGCCCTTTATCGCCCTGCTCGAGGAGCACATGGATGTTATCACCCTCGAGGCGAGGACGGACTTCCGGCTGGAGAAGCTCGCCGGCGTGCCGGTCTGGCACGTGCCGGCGGACCGCTCCGCGGACTATGCGCTGGAAGACGCGTGGCGCAGGCTCACCGGCGGCCATCAAGGCGCGCCGGTCCAGCTCAAGATTCGTGGCCACGCCGTGCTGGTGCCGGTGGCGGCGATGGGCGTGGCCCGGTTCTCCTTCGAGGAGCTCTGCGACCGCCCGCTCGGAGCCGTCGACTACCTGCGGCTGGCGCACGAGTTCCACACGCTGATCATCGATCGCGTCCCGGTGATGGGCTACGAGCAGCGCAATCCGGCGAAGCGCTTCATCCTGCTCATCGACACGCTCTACGAGAATGGCGTGAAGCTGATCGCCTCCGCCGAGGCCGAGCCGGGCGGCCTCTACACGGCGACCGAAGGCTTTGAAGCGCGCGAATTCCGCCGCACGGCCTCCCGTCTGAACGAAATGCGCTCGCAAGCCTATCTGGCGCTTCCGCATGGCCGCCGCCCGACCGAAACCAGCATGCGCGGCATCGCCGAGACGTAATCGCACGACTTGAACGGGTGCGGCGGACGGGCTAATGCAGCCAGCACGCGAGCCGCCCGGCTCGCAGGGGGCATTCTGCCTTTCAGCAGCAAGGCTATTCAGCATGGCGCGGAAGAAAATCGCACTGATCGGCGCGGGCCAGATCGGCGGCACGCTCGCTCACCTCATCGGTCTCAAGGAACTCGGCGACGTCGTGATGTTCGACATCGCCGAAGGCATTCCACAGGGGAAGTCGCTGGATATCGCCGAATCCTCGCCGGTGGACGGCTTCGACGCGCGCTATGTCGGCGCCAATGCCTATGACGCGATCGAAGGCGCCGACGTCTGCATCGTCACCGCCGGCGTCCCGCGCAAGCCCGGCATGAGCCGCGACGACCTGCTCGGCATCAATCTCAAGGTCATGGAGCAGGTCGGCGCCGGCATCCGCAAATATGCGCCGAACGCATTCGTGATCTGCATCACCAATCCGTTGGATGCGATGGTATGGGCGCTGCAGAAGACGAGCGGCCTGCCGAAGCCGATGGTGGTCGGCATGGCCGGCGTGCTCGATTCGGCGCGCTTCCGCCACTTCCTGGCCGACGAGTTCAACGTCTCCGTCGAGGACGTGACCGCCTTCGTGCTCGGCGGGCATGGCGACACCATGGTGCCGCTGGTGCGCTATTCGGCGGTGGCCGGCATCCCGCTTCCCGACCTCGTGAAGATGGGCTGGACGACGCAAGGCCGCCTCGACGCCATTGTCGAGCGCACCCGCAATGGCGGCGCGGAGATCGTGAACCTCTTGAAAACGGGCTCCGCCTATTACGCGCCGGCGGCGGCGGCGATCGCCATGGCTGAGAGCTACCTCAAGGACAAGAAACGCGTCCTGCCCAGCGCCGCGCATCTCAACGGCGAATACGGCGTGCGCGATCTCTATGTCGGCGTGCCGGTCGTGATCGGCGCGAAGGGCGTCGAGCGCGTGGTCGAGATCGAGCTCAATTCCGGCGAGCGCGACATGTTCGACAAGTCGGTGACGGCGGTGCAGACGCTGGTCGACGCCTGCCGCAAGATCGCGCCGGATCTCAGCAAGTGATCGCCGGCGCGACGGCGCTCGGTGTCCGCGGCGCTGGATTGGAGCTTCGGGGCCTGAGTGGGAAGCATGCATGAATATTCATGAGTATCAGGCCAAGGCCGTGCTCGCCGAGTTCGGCGTTCCGGTGCCGCGCGGCATCCCGGCCTTCAGCGTCGAGGAAGCGGTGCGCGCAGCCGAGCAGTTGGGCGGACCTGTCTGGGTGGTCAAGGCGCAGATTCACGCCGGCGGCCGCGGCAAGGCCGGCGGCGTCAAGGTCGTGAAATCGATCAATGACCTGCGCAAGGAAGCCGAGCGCATCCTTGGCGCGACGCTCGTCACGCATCAGACCGGCCCGCGCGGCAAGGTGGTGCATCGGCTCTATGTCGAGGAAGGTTCGGCGATCGAGCGCGAGTTCTACCTCTCCGCCCTCGTGGATCGCGCGACCTCCCGCATCGCTTTCGTCGTCTCCACCGAAGGCGGCATGGATATCGAGGAGGTGGCGCACAGCCATCCGGAAAAGATCGTCACCTTTTCGATCGATCCGGCGACTGGCGTGATGCCGTTTCACGGCCGCCGCGTCGCCAAGGCGCTCGGGCTCTCGAACGACCTCGCCAAGCAGGCCGAAAGCCTCGTGGCGAAGCTCTACGCCGCCTTCGTGGCCAAGGACATGAGCCTTCTGGAAGTCAATCCGCTGGTCGTCACCAAGTCCGGCCAGCTCGTCTGTCTCGACGCCAAGATCGGCTTCGACTCCAACGCGCTCTACCGCCGTGCCGACATTGTCGGCCTGCGCGACCTCACCGAAGAGGATGAGAAGGAGATCGAGGCCTCCAACCACGATCTCAACTACATCGCGCTCGACGGCACGATCGGCTGCATGGTGAACGGCGCGGGACTCGCCATGGCCACCATGGACATCATCAAGCTCTATGGCGCGACGCCGGCGAACTTTCTCGATGTCGGCGGCGGCGCGACCAAGGAGAAGGTGACGGCGGCGTTCAAGATCATCACCGCCGATCCCAGCGTGAAGGGCATCCTGGTCAACATCTTCGGCGGCATCATGCGCTGCGACGTGATCGCCGAAGGCGTGGTCGCCGCGGTGAAGGAGGTCGGGCTGAAAGTGCCGCTGATCGTGCGCCTGGAAGGAACCAATGTCGAGCTCGGCAAGAAGATCATCACCGACTCGAAGCTCAACGTCATTCCCGCCGACGACCTCGACGACGCCGCGCAGAAGATCGTCAAGGCCGTGAAGGAGGCCGCGTGAGTTCGGTCGAGCCGCCGCTGGGTTCACCTCCCCCTGCAAGGGGGAGGTCGGCGAGCGAAGCTCGCCGGGTGGGGGTCGCTGACTTGGCTGATTCACCTCC
>JALHLQ010000004.1:179498-215813 GCA_022844485.1 Xanthobacteraceae bacterium | reverse complement strand
AGCCGGAGCATTTCGCGCCGGCGCCGCGCCGCGCGACCGAGACGGCGCCCGCTTCGCCGACGCCGCCGGGCCGCGGCTGGCTCACCGACCTGCTCAGCCGCGCCTCGCGCGAGGAAGGCGAAACGCCTCGTGAAACCGCGCGCGAGCCTGCGCGTGACACGCCGCGCGCGAGCACGCGCGAGCCGCGCCACTCGATCGAGTCGCTCGACTCGCTGTCGGTCGACATTGCGCGCATGATCGACCACGACGCGGCCGCCGACCTGTGGGACCGTTACAAGCGCGGCGAGCGCAACGTGTTCACACGCCGCCTCTACACGCTGCAGGGCCAGCAGGCCTTCGACGAGATCCGCCGCAAGTATCGCGGCGACCAGGAGTTCAAGCAGACGGTCGACCGCTATATCGGCGAGTTCGAGCGCCTGCTCGACGAGGTCTCGCGCGACGACCGTGGCCAGGTGGTCGCGCGTACCTACCTCACCTCGGAGACCGGCAAGGTCTACACCATGCTGGCGCACGCGGCCGGCAGGTTCGACTGAGCGCTCAATTCCCTCCCCCTGAAAGGGGGAGGGTCAGGGAGGGGGTCATACTGCCTGCGCACACACTGAATGTGCGCCGATCGACCCCACCCGATTGCCGTCGCTACGCGACGACAATCGACCTCCCCTTTCAGGGGGTGGTAAAAAAGAAAAAATCATACCACCTTCTCCGCCCACAGCACGAGCTGGGTCGCCGCCTTCTGGAAGGCCTCGTTGAGCGCCTCGACCGCGCCCGCCCCTTGCGTCGTGAGCGTCGGCACAGTGGCGCGGATCACGCGCGCCGCGATGATGCGGCCCGAGCGCTCGTTCACGATCTTGGCGGCAATCTCCACCACCGCGGCGCTTTCGGCGGCCGCGATCTCGAAGGCGCGCACTTCGCTGACCAGCACAAAGTCGGTGGCGATCTTGTCGGCCGGCCGGCCGACAGCGCGCAGGCGGCTCGCATTCTCGAAGGACTGAATGAGGCGCGCCTGCATGAGCTTGGGCAGGCGCTCTTCCCATTGCGCGTCACCGAGCGTCGCCGCTTGGGACGGCGTCGGCCGCACCAATATCTTCTCGCTATCATGAGGCCCGAGCGCAGTCGGCTCGGCTACGATCAGCTGCCCACGCGCCGCGCGCGCGCGTTTCGGGAAGTCCTTGGCGGCGGAGAGGTTATAGGCGGTGGCCGGCGCCTTGGCGAAAAGCCCGCCCACGCTCGAACAGCCGCCGAGCGCCAGCCCTATGAGGACGGCGGTCGCGGCAAACAATGTTCGGGAATGACGCCCCAGACGACGCCCCACGTGACGCAAGCCCCTTCTCACCGACGCGACCCGCACAGACAGGCCCTTGCTGGAACATTCTATTCCGGCAAGAGTTTCACGCCACCTGGGAAAAACCGAATTATCCCTGGGATTCGCGCATAAATTTGCGGAAAAGACACCAGCTCAACCGGTTCCCCAGCCCGCCGTCCGTCTTGTCACATTCCCCGAGGGCGCGCGCGGGGGAGCCGATTCGGGGCGCTAGCGCCGCCCGTTGTATTCCGGCAGCGAGCCGCCGCCGCTGCCGCCCCAGATCAGCCGGCTCGGATTCTTGTCGATGTTCTGCACCGCGCGGTCGATGGTGTTCAACGTGCGCTGCGCGTTCGACGACAGCGACTGGAGTTCCTTGGTGCCGGCCGACGAGAGCCGGTTGATGCCGGCCGAGATCTCCGCGGTGCGGGCGTCGAGATGCTCGGCCAAAGTCTTGATCGAGCGCGCCGCCTCGGCGATCTCGCCGCTCTTGCCGTCGGCGCCGCCGGTGAGATTCTGAAGGCCTTCCGCTATGCGGTCGATGCGGTCCGAGTTGCGCGCCAGCGCGCCGGAGAACTTGTCGATGTTGTCGAGCGCACTGTGGAAGCTCTTCTGGTTCTCCTCGATGAACTCCTGCAGCTTGCGCATCACGTCGCGCGCGGCCTGCGTCACGTCCTGCGTGGCGCCCGGCGGCGCAATCAGCACCGGCGGGTTCTCCTTCGATCCGACCAGCGCCGCCAGTTGCGGGCTGCCGCCCTTGAGCGACAGCGAGGCGATGCCGGTCAGACCCTGGAACTCCATGCTGATCTGGGTGTCGGGCCGCACCGCCACCGACTTGTCGACCGAGATGGTGGCGATCACCTGCTGCGGCCTGTCCGGGTTGAGCTTGAGGTCGGTGACCTCGCCGACGCGAATGCCGTTGAAAAGCACCGTTCCGCCGGTGCGCAGGCCGGAGACCGAGCCGTCGAACACGACGCGGTAGAAGGCGCGCTCGCCGGTGCCGCCGATGTTCTGGAACCAGTAGACGAAGCCGAACACGCCGACCACCACGGCCAGCGTGAACACGCCGATCACAACATAATTCGCCTTGGTTTCCATCGCCGGCTCCCGTCAGACCCGCTTCAACGCCCGACAACCGCTTTTCGTCTCACGCACAATCATGTCCTAAACCGGGCCCCCGGGCGGCGGCGCCGCATGGCCCTTCGCCGGCCGCGGCTCGGCACGCGAGCGTTTGCCGTGGAAATAGGCGCGCAGCCAGGGGTGCGTCGAGGCCAGCATGGTGTCCATGGTTCCCGCGGCGATCACCTTGCCGTCGGCCAGCACCGCGATCCGGTCGCAGACCGTGTGCAGGCTGTCGAGGTCGTGGGTTACCATGAAAACGGTGATGCCCAAAGTTCGCTGCAAGGTGGCGATCAGGGTGTCGAAATCGCCGGCGCCGATCGGGTCGAGGCCCGAGGTCGGCTCGTCGAGGAAGACGATTTCCGGGTCGAGCGCCAGCGCACGGGCCAGCGCCACGCGCTTGGTCATGCCGCCCGACAGTTCGGACGGGAATTTCTCCAGCACGCCGCCGTCGAGGCCGACCATTTCGAGCTTGGCCAGCGCCATCTCGTCCATCAGCCGCTGCGGCAGCTTGAGATACTCGCGCATCGGGAATTGCAGGTTCTCCCGCACCGACAGCGACGAAAACAGGGCGCCCTGCTGGAACAGCACGCCCCAGCGCCGCTCCACCGCGCGCCGTTCCTCGTCGCTCGCCGCGCCCATGTCCTGGCCGAACACCTTGATGGTGCCGGCACGCTTGGGGATCAGCCCGATGATGGTGCGCATCAGCACCGATTTGCCGGCGCCGGAGCCGCCGACGAAGCCGAGGATCTCGCCGCGGTAAACGTCGAGATCGGCTCCTTTGAGCACGATGTGCGTGCCGAAACCGACGACCACGTCGCGCACCTCGATGATCGTCTCCTTGCCGTTCGACTTTCCGTTCGTGCCTGCCATCGCTCACATCCCGATCGAGGCGAAGAAGATGGCGAAGAAGCCGTCGAGCACGATCACCAGGAAGATCGCCTCCACCACCGAGGCGGTCGTTTGCAGGCCAAGCGATTCCGAGGAGCCCTTCACCGCCAGGCCCTCCACCGAGGCCACCACGCCGATCACCAGCGCCATGAACGGCGCCTTGATCATGCCGACCTGGAAGGTGTTGAGCGCGATCGCTTCCTTCAGGCGCGACAGGAAGATGTCGGGATCGATGCCGCCGTAGAGCCAGGCCACCAGCCCGCCGCCGTAGAGCGCCGCCATCGAGCCGAGGAAGGTGAGGATCGGCACGCCGATGATCAGCGCCAGGATGCGCGGCAAAATGAGTATCTCGACCGGGTCGAAGCCCATGGTGCGCAGCGCGTCGATCTCCTCGCGCATCTTCATGGAGCCGAGCTCGGCGGTGTAGGCGCTGCCGGAGCGGCCGGCCACCATGATGCAGACGATCAGCACGCCCAGTTCGCGCAACACCAGGATGCCGATCATGTCGACGACGTAAATGTCGGCGCCGAACTTGCGGAAGTGAAAGATGCCTTGCTGCGCGATGATGGCGCCGACCAGGAACGTGATCAGCAGGATGATCGGCACGCCGCGCCAGGCGACGTTGTCGAGTTGATGGATCAGCGAGGTGAAACGGAAGCGGCGCGGGTTGGGCACGACGCGCACGAGCGCGACGGCGAGCGCGCCCAGCATGTTGACCATGGCGCCGAAGGAGTTGCCGACCGACACGATGCTGCGCCCGATCGAGCCGAGCGCATACATGATGGGGTTCGGCCGCTCCGCTACGATCTGCTCGAGCTTGACGCTGTGCAGCTCGTCCATCAGCGCGCGATAGTCCTCCTTCAGCCCGACCACTTTGGTCTCGGCGCCGCGCGTGGATAAGGCCCGCACCAGCCGCTCCAGCAGCCAGGCGCCGAAGGTGTCGAGCCGCTCGACCTTGCCCATGTCGATGACGGCGCGCTTGGCGGCGCGGTGGCGGCGCGCGGCGCCGTCCACCTGCTGCTCCAGCCGGCGCGCGTTCTGAGCCGTCCAGGCGCCGGCGCCGGCGAGCGTGACCTCGTCGCGGCCGGCCGTGACCTCGTCGAGCAATGTTTCGCGGCTCACGTGTCACCTGGAATAGTCATGCGAATCTGGGCGAGTTCGGGCATCCTGCGTCTCAACGCCCGAGTCAGCCTTTCGGCCACCAACTTGACCCAGGCACACGGCCCTGTCGAGGGCGTGGCCTCAAGCCTAAGCCATGGATATCCCCAGCCCTTTGACCCTCAAAGTCGCCATCGAGCGCTGGCCGATCGCGGGTTCCTTCACCATCAGCCGCGGCGCCAAGACGGAGGCCATCGTGGTGGTCGCCGAAGTGTCGGACGGCAAGGCGCGCGGGCGCGGCGAATGCGTGCCTTACGCCCGTTACGGCGAGAGCGTGGACACTGTGACGGGGGCGATCGAGGCGATGCGGCCGCGGCTGGCGGCCGGCCTGTCACGGGAGGCATTGCAGGCAGCGATGCCGGCAGGCGCCGCGCGCAATGCGCTCGACTGCGCCTTCTGGGACCTCGCGGCCAAGCAGAGCGGCAAGCCTGTGCATGAACTGGCCGGCCTCCCCGCCCCCCACCCGCTCACCACCGCCTACACCATTTCACTCGCCGCGCCCGCGGCCATGGCGCAAGCCACGGTCAAAGTCGCCCACCGCGAACTCCTGAAGATCAAGCTCGGCGGCGACGACGGCGAGGACCCCGCGCGCATCGCCGCCGTGCGCGCCGCCGCGCCGAAAAGCACCTTGATCGTCGACGCCAATGAAGGCTGGACCGCCGCCAACCTCGGGCAAAATCTTGCCGCCTGCGCCGCGGCCGGCGTGGCGCTGATCGAGCAGCCTTTGCCGGAGGGGAAAGACGGTGCGCTTGCGTCGATCGCGCGCGCGATTCCGGTCTGCGCCGACGAGAGTGCGCACGACCGCTCCTCGCTCGCCGCGCTCGCCGGCAAATACGACGCGGTCAACGTCAAGCTCGACAAGGCCGGCGGGCTCACGGAAGCGCTCGCCATGGCGCGCGAGGCCGAGCGGCGCGGGCTCGTCATCATGGCGGGGTGCATGGTCGCGACGTCGCTATCCATGGCGCCGGCGATGCTGCTGGCGCAAGCCGCGCGCTTCGTCGATCTCGACGGTCCATTGCTGCTGGCGCGCGACCGCGAACACGGGCTTACCTATGACGGTAGCCAGGTCGCTCCGCCGCGCCCGGAATTGTGGGGTTGATTGACCTTCATCAAGGCGGCAAGGCCCGGTTGCACCTAGGAAGCCGCCATGGCTCCTCAACTCCGTGACGAGACCGTGGCCGACACGTCGAAGATTGCGCAGCGTCTGCTCGCCCATGCCCGCCTCTGCCGGCAGATCGCCGAGGTGAGTTGGCGCGAGGACGTCGCCGTGCAGTTCGGCCGGCTCGCCGACGACTGCACCCGCGCCGCTGCCGCCGTAGCGGCCGAAAACCCGGCCGCGCATGCCGGCAAGGTTCACTGATTCCCTCCGCATGCCCCTTCATCCGGCGGTTGCGCACCCGCGGAACTCACGTTTTCCACCGGGCATCGGTGCAAACGCCTGAATTTGTTCACGAATTGTGCCTCTCTTTTGGTTAACCAAACCTTTCCGCCGGCCGCCCGATCGCCTAGACTTCTGGCAAGGTGGGAAGCCGCCGGGAAGGCGCGGTCCACCTTGGACGGGGGACGGGGGTCATGCGTTTTAGGAGCTCGCTGCTGGCTGCGGCCGTGCTCGTGTCGGGGATCCTGCCGGCATCGGCTGCGATGCGCATTGCCGAGGACCGCGGCGGCCAGATCGGCCACTACCTGCAAGCCTTCTCCATGCTGCGCTCGTCCGGCGAGCGCGTCATCATCGACGGCAATTGCCTGTCCGCCTGCACGATCGTGCTCGGCGTCATTCCCAAGAGCCGCATGTGCGCGACCGGGCGGGCGCGGCTCGGCTTTCATGCGGCGTGGATGCCGGACTCGGAAGGCAAGCCGATCACCAGCCCGATGGGCACGCAGGCGCTCTGGAACATCTACCCCGCGACCGTGCGGAGCTGGATCAAGAGCCGCGGCGGCCTCTCGCGCAAGATGATCTTCCTCGAAGGCCGCGAGCTCGCGCGCTTCGTCCCGAACTGCACGCAGCCGGCGGCGACGCGCTCGCAGGCCAAATCAGAGCGTCGCTACGCGCCCCGCCCGGTGCGCTATGAGCCCGCCAGCGCCGCCAGCTATCGCCGCTAGCGCCATCGCCGCGTAGCTCAGGCTGCCGAAGATCTCGAACAGCATGCCGGACAGGCCGGTCGCCGCCGCCATTACCGCGCCCATGGCGATCGCCAGATAGCCTTGCGCGGTCGCGCTTTGCCCGGGCGGCGCATGCCGTTGCAGGAAGGCGAGCGCGCCGAGATGGCTGGCGCCGAAGGACAGCGCATGCAGCAGTTGCAGGAACGGCAGCGCGAGCGCCGGCGGATCGAAGGCCATCGCGGTCCAGCGCAATGCGCCGCCGAGCGCGCCCAGCATGAGCAGCATCGCGGGCGACAGGCGCAGCCGTCCTGAATAGGCGAACAGCACGATCTCGGCCACGACGCCCAGACCCCATAGCGCGGCGATGGCCGTGCCGTCATACCCTTGCGCGCCCCAGGCTAATGCCGAGAAGCCGTAGTAGAAGGCATGGCTCGCCTGGATCAGGCTTGCCGCCGCCAGCACCGCGAGAAAGACCGGATCGCGCAGCAGCGCCTTGGGCGGCGGCGGATGCTCGGCGCGCGCGCCGGCCGCGCCGAGCGGCGCCAGCATGAGCGCGCTCAGCGCCACGATCGCCGTGCCGGCGAGGATCGGCCAGATCAGATTGCGCGCCGGCATGACGTCGGCGGCAAAGCCGGCCAGAAACGTCCCGCCGATGAAGGCGGCCGAGCCCCACAGCCGCACCGGCCCATAAGCCCGCCCGCGCGCCGCCAGTCCCTTGAGCGCGTAGGTCTCGGTCAGCGGCATGATCGGCGTGTAGGCAATCGAAGCCAGCGCAAAAGCGGCGATGATGGCGAGGAAGCCGTCGGCAAGCCCGACCAGCAGGTAGCCGAAGACGCTCAGGCAGCTCGCCACGACGATGGCCTCGCGGAGCGCATCGCGCCGGTCGGCCGCCCGCGTCGCCACCGGTATCGCCAGCACGCGCACGATCATCGGCGCGGCCAGCACCAGGCCGATTTCGCCTGCGTCCAGGCCCTTGGCTTTCAGCCAGACCGGGAAAAACGGCAGCTGGAAGCCGCCGGTGATGAAGATCGCCGCGTAAAGCCAGGCCAGCCGCCCCGAAAAGCCCAAACCGAAACCCATGGGAGGAAGAGGCCGCATCCCGCCGCCTTGGCTCGTGGTCCGATTCTGCCGCCAGGTGGGTCGCGAATGTCAAATCCGCTCCACTAGCCGAATCGATAAGGCTGATTGATAAACTGCCCCCCGGGGAATGCCCATGGCGAACGAGCCGCTAGCGTTGGCCACCGAGACGGCCGCGCCGAGCGAGGACGAATACGAGGCTTTCTACGCCGCGCTCTCCGGCAGCGCGCGTGGGCGTGCTTTTCTCGCCGAGCATGGCCGCCGCCAGCGCCTCGCCGACACCGACATGCTGCTCGGCGCGCTCGCCCGGCTGGAGACGCAGGTCGCGGTACCGGCGCCGTTGCAAATCGATCCCATCCGTGAGGAGCTCGGCGTGCTGGTCGAGGCGATCCGCTCGGTGCAGGCCGAGATCGACGCCTCCAACCTCGCGCTGCAGGTGGCCAAGCTCACCTCGATGGTCGAGGTGCTGAAGACGCGCATCGAAGGCATCGCGGCCACGCCCGGCACAGCCGAGCCCGCGGCAGAAATGCCTACGGCGACGCCCACGCCGATGGCCGAGCCGGCCGCCTTCATGCCGCCGGCCGAAGCGGCGCCGCCCGCGCCGCAGGCTTCCAGCATTCCGGAAGTGTCGTGGTTCGAGAGCCTGCCGCCCGCCGAGGACGAGAGCGCGCACGACGCGCCGGCGGCCGAGGCAGCGGCCGAGCCGCCGCCCACGCTGGCGATCGCTTTCGTCGCCGAAGTCGCCGAGCGCGAGGCCACCGCCGCCGCGACAAAAGAGCCGGAGGCGCCGCCGGAAGCCAAGGTGATCAAGGCCGGCACCATGCCGCCGCCGGAGCCTTTTGCGGGCGAGGATTTCTCCGCCGCGGCGGCGGTGAAGACGGTGCCGAAAACCGATCTGCTCGATTCGATCATGGCGCTCTCGGACGACGAGCGCACCGCGCTGTTTACGTAAAGAAGCGCCGCATACTCTGCTGTCATCATCCGCGAAAGCGGATGATCCAGTAATCCCTGTTTCGCAGATTATGAATGCTGCGGCGTACTGGATGCCCCGCTTTCGCGGGGCATGACAGATGAGGCTCAGCCCGCAATAAGCTTCGCAAACATCTCCGCGTCGACATTGCCGCCGGACAGGACGCCGGCGACGATCTTGCCCTTGACGTCGAGCTTGCCGGCAAGCAGCGCGGCGAGCCCGACCGCGCCGCCCGGCTCCACCACCAGCTTCAGTTCCTCGAAGGCATAGCGCACCGCCTGGCCCACTTCCGCGTCGCTGACGGTGAAGCCCTGCCCAATCAGCTTGCGCGTGATCGGGAACGTCAGTTCGCCCGGCGTCGCGCTCAAGAGCGCGTCGCAGATCGAGCCGCTCATGCGCGCATTGCTTTCGCGCTTGCCGCTCCGGAACGAGCGCAGCGTGTCGTCGAAGCCCTCGGGCTCGACCGCGTAGAGCACGGCTTCCGGCACGCGTGCCTTGACGCCCAGCGCGATGCCGGCGGCGAGCCCGCCGCCCGACGCGCCGACCACGACGATGTCCGGCTTGAGCCCGAGCCGTTCCATGTCCTCAACGATTTCTTTGCCGATGGTGCCCTGCCCGGCGATGATGAAGAGATCGTCGTAAGGCGGCACCAGCATGGCGCCGCGCTCCGCCACGATGCGCGCGGCGATGGCGGCGCGGTCTTCCGTATTGCGGTCGTAGGGCACAATCTCGGCGCCGAGCGCGGCGGTACGCTCGCGTTTGGCACGCGGCGCGTCGGCCGGCATCACGATGGTGGCGCGCATGCCGCACAATTGCGCCGCCATCGCCACGCCCTGCGCGTGGTTGCCGGACGAATAGGCCACTACGCCGGCGGCGCGGCGCGCCTCCGGGATCGATGAGATCTTGTTATAGGCGCCGCGGAACTTGAACGAGCCGGTGCGCTGCAAGGTCTCGGCCTTGAGAAAGACGCGCGCGCCCAGGCGGGCGTCCAGCACCGGCACATTGATCAGCGGCGTGCGCACGGCAACGCCCGCAATGCGCCGCGCGGCGGCGTCGACGTCGGCGGCGGTGGGAAGCGTGACGGGGGCGTTCATGGCAAGCAAGCTAGCGCCCGCGCAGCGCCAGGTGCAAGCGTGCGGCGCGCTTCTCCCTCTCCCCGCAATGCGGGGAGAGGGAGAAGAAGAACCTACGCCGCCAGTTTCTCGCGGGCGGCCTTGGCGCCTTCCATCACGTGTTCAAGGAAGATGCGCGCGCTTGTTTCCCAGGTCATCTTCAGCGCGAAGTCGCGGCAATCGTCGCGGTTGAGCTCGAGCGCGGCAAAGCAGGCCCGGCGCAAATCGTCGTCCAGCGCGCCGACCGGCGCAAGTTCAGGATTTTGGCCGATCACGTCGCGCGGCGCGGCCGCCGGAAACGCCGCCACCGGAACGCCGCTCGCCAGCGCTTCCAGCAGCACCAGGCCGAATGTGTCGGTGAGACTCGGAAACACGAACACGTCGGCGGCGGCGTAGACCTCCGCCAGCGCCTCGCCCTGCTTCGAGCCGACGAAAACCGCGTCCGGAAACTTCCTGGCCAGCGACGCGCGCGCCGGACCGTCGCCGACCACCAGCTTGGTGCCCGGCAGGTCGAGGCGCAGGAAGGCCTCCAGGTTCTTTTCCACCGCCACGCGGCCGACGGTGAGGAAGATCGGGCGCGGCAGGTCGAGTACCGCGCGCGAATCCTTGATGGTGCGCGGGCGGAACAGCGTGGCGTCGACGCCGCGCGGCCAAAGCTTCACGTTCTTGAAGCCGCGCTCGCAGAGTTCGCGCTGCAATCCTGGCGTCGCCGCCATCACCGCCGCCCCTGGCGCATGGAAGCGGCGCAACCAAGCCCAGGTGAGATCGGTCGTCCAACGCTCCGGTACCGGCAGCCGCTCGGCGAGATAGTCGGGAAAGCGTGTATGAAAGCTGGTGGTGAATGGCAGCCCGCGCCGGACGCAGACGCGGCGCATGCAGTGGCCGAGCGGACCTTCGGTGGCGATATGGATCGCATCCGGCTTCACGCGCTCAAGCTTGCGCTCGATAGCGCCCGGCGGCACCAGCGCCAGCCTGATTTCCGGGTAGCTCGGCATCGGCACCGTCCAGAAGGCGTCGGGGCTGAGGAATTCAACCTCGTGGCCGAGCGTGCGGGCCTCGCGCGCCACGTGCCCGAGCGTACGCACCACCCCGTTGACCTGAGGGTGCCAGGCGTCGGTCGCGACCAGGATTTTCATTGGGGTTTCCGTCAAGCGGCCTTGGGGTGGGCGATCGATCGCATGGGCTCGATGTCGCGGCCGGTATGCGTCCAGGTGATGATCTCGAACCGGCCGTCGTGGCTCTCGCCGACCGCCGTGCAGCTTTCCACCCAGTCGCCGCAATTGATGTAGCGCAGACCGTAATCGTCGTGCATGGCGGCGGTGTGGATATGGCCGCAGATGACGCCGTCGGCCTGATGCTGTTTCGCTTCGGTGGCGAGCGCCTTTTCGAAGGCGCCGATGTAGTTGACCGCGTTCTTCACTTTCAGCTTGGCCCACTTCGACAGCGACCAGTAGGGTGCGCCGAAGATGCGGCGGAAGGCGTTGAACACGCGGTTGGCGGTAAGCGCGAATTCGTAGGCCTTGTCGCCGAGCAGCGCCAGCCAGCGCGCCTGCGTCACGACGAGGTCGAAGATGTCGCCATGCACGACCAGATAGCGGCGGCCGTCGGCGCCTTCGTGGACGGCGTTCTCCACCACCTCGATGCCGCCGAAATGCGTGCCGTAATAGCCGCGCAGGAATTCGTCGTGGTTACCGGGGATGTAGATGAGGCGGGCGCCCTTGCGCGCCTGGCGCAATAGCTTTTGCACCACGTCGTTGTGCGCCTGCGGCCAGTACCAGGACGAGCGCAGCGCCCAGCCGTCGACGATGTCGCCGACGAGGTAGATGGTATCGGCGTCGTGGTGGCGGAGGAAGTCGAGCAGCCTTTCGGCCTGGCAACCGCGCGTGCCGAGATGGACATCCGAGATGAAAAGCGCGCGAAATCGCTTCGTGGCGTTTTCCGTCACGATGCGATTGTCCCGAATTGTATTTCCATGTGCAGCATCTTTAGCAAAGTTTGATTGCAGTTTTGTGACGACCGCGCACGCACGACTTCCTTCTCCCCTCCCCCTTGTGGGGAGGGGTCGGGGGTGGGGTTTTTGGGGTCAAAAGCGTCGCTACCCCACCCCGATCGCTTCGCGATCGACCCTCCCCACAAGGGGGAGGGTTAGAAGCTCACGCCGCGACACGCTTGATCTCGGCGCGGCGGAACCGCACCAAGGTGTAAACGCCGAACGGCTTCACCTTGCGGCGCTCGATCAGTTCGGTGCCGCCGTGCCGCTCGGCCCAGGCGGCAAGGCGGGCGAAGGGGAATTCGGGGCGCAGGCCGAGCTTGCGCGCCCGCTCGGCCAGCAGCCGCTCGACCGCCGCGGCCAGCCCGCGCTCCGAATAGAGGTGGTTGACGAGCACGATCTGCCCGCCCGGCTTCACCACGCGCGCGCATTCCGACAGCACGCGTTCGGGATCTTCCACGAGCGTGATGACGAACTGGCCGACGACGCAGTCGAAGCTCGCGTCCGCGAACGAGAGGTCGTGCGCGTCCATCACGCGCAGGTCCTTGACGTAAGGATAGCGCCCGCGCGTGAGCCGCCCGCGCGCTTTGGCGATCATCGGCTCGGAGATGTCGATGCCGGTGATCTCGGTGGTCGCGTCGTAGTCGTCGAAGGACAGGCCGGTGCCGACCCCGATCTCCAGGATGCGCCCGCCGACGCCGCGCGCGGCGGCGGCGGCGGCGCGCCGGCCGTTCAGGAACACCGGACCGCACAGCACGTCATAGACCGGCGCCCAGCGGGCATAGGCTTTCTCCATCACCTGCTTTTCGGGATCGCGCAGCATGGCCCCCTCACGAATCGGAATGTTCGCCGTTCCGCTCCGGGTAGCAACGCTGTGCGACAGAGAGGCGACAGTGGCCTTGACGCCCCCTGCCCGGCCTCTAAACACTGGCCCCAACAAACGCCAGGTGAGGAACCGCCATGAATCTCGGCATCGCCGGCCGCAAGGCCATCGTCTGCGCCTCGAGCCGCGGGCTCGGCAAGGCCACCGCGCGCGCGCTGGCGGAGGCCGGCTGCGAGGTGGTGATCAACGGCCGCGACAAGGGCAAGCTCGAAGCGACAGCCGCCGAGATCGCGGCGCATGCCGGCGTGAAGGTGATCCCGGTCGCCGCCGATCTCGCCACGCCGGAAGGCCAGCAGGCGCTGCTTGCCGCCTGCCCGCAGCCCGACATCCTGATCAACAACAACGGCGGCCCCCCGCCCCGTGACTTTCGTGAGTTGACGCGCCAGCAGATGATCGACGGCGTGATCGCCAACATGATCGTGGCGATCGAGCTGATCCAGAAGGTGATTGAGCCGATGAAGGAGCGCAGGTTCGGCCGCATCGTCAACATCACCTCGGGCTCGGTGAAGATGCCGCTCGCCGGCCTCGACCTGTCGTCGGGCGCGCGCGCGGGGCTTACCGCCTTCCTCGCCGGCGTGGCGCGCTCGGTCGCCGACAGGAACGTCACCATCAACTACGTCCTGCCCGGCGCCTTCGACACCGACCGGCTCAAGAGCGCGATCGCCTTCCAGGCCAAGCAGAAAGGCATCACGCCCGAGGAAGCCGCCGCCCAGCGCGCGGCCTCGATTCCTGCCAGGCGCTTCGGACAACCGGAAGAGTTCGGCGCGGCCTGCGCGTTCCTGTGCTCGGCACAGGCCGGCTACATCACCGGGCAGAATCTCCTGATCGACGGCGGCGTGTTCAACGGCGCGTTTTGAGTCTTACGCCGCCTTGAACTCAACGCCGAGCCGCGTGTGGTGGCGCCAGACGACGTGGCACGGCTGGCGCAGCTGGTCGTGGTCGATCACCAGCACGAAGTCGTCGGGAATGCCCATCTGGCTCGTCACTTCGAGACAGGCGCCCTGCGCGGACAAATTCTTGACGCGGCAGTCGATGCCGCCGGCGCGGTGGAAACTGATGCTGCCCGCCTTGAGCGTGCGGTGGCGGGCGACCTTGCGTCGCTCTTGCATGGCCGAACTCCTGACCTGACCGCGCATCAGGCTACGCCCGCCCGTTAAGCGAAGCGTGAAGGCCATCGCCAAAAGCCGGCGCCGCTATTTTACGGTCAATTTACGATTGCCGCGCCGGATTTAGGGCGGGCGCGCGCGCTCCCCTGCCTAGACTGGGCGCCGAGGAGCCCCTCCGATGCCCGACTGGGTGTTCGACGAAATCGTTCTTTTCGGGCTGCCGGTGCAGAACTGGATGCTGCTGCTCGCGGTCGCGCTGGCCGGTTACGGCCTCGTGCTGGCCGTGTTGCGCCGCGGGCGCGAGGGGCATTAGGACCATTTCCGTTCGTCCCCGCGCGCAGACATCAAGTATACCCGATGTCTGCCCCCTATAGTGCGCAAGTCGGCTATAGCCGACTTGCAATGGGGACCCAGCGCTGGATGCCCGCTTTCGCGGGCATGAGCGGAGAAAAGGCCCGTCGCAACGTCCTCATGAACCCGGGGTTGCCCCGGTCCGGCCGAAATCGCATTATCCCGCCCCGAAAAGCCGTTCGCGCGGCTTGCCGACACGTGCCCCCACCCGGCCCGCCGCTCAAGCGACGGCGGGCCACCCTCCCCCGCAGGCGGGGGCGGGATAAAAAGAAAGCCCAAGGAGACTGACGTTATGAAGCTCGTGCGTTTTGGCGCGCCCGGCCGCGAGAAGCCCGGCATCATCGGCGACGACGGCAAGATCCGCGACCTCTCGCGCATCGTGAAGGACATCGACGGCGCCATGCTCGCCTCCGGCGGCCTCGCCAAGATCAAGAAAGCAAATTTGAAGCGAATGAAGCCGGTGTCCGGCAAGCCGCGGCTGGGCCCTTGCGTCGGCAACGTGCGCAACTTCATCGCCATCGGGCTCAACTATTCCGACCACGCGGCGGAAGCGGGCATGCCGGTGCCGAAGGAGCCGATCATCTTCAACAAGGCGCCGTCCTGCATCGTCGGCGCGAACGACGACACCATCATGCCGCGCGAGGGCACCAAGCTCGACTACGAGATCGAGATCGGCATCGTCATCGGCAAGCGCGCGCGCTATCTCGACAAGTCGAAGGCGAAGGACGCCATCGCCGGCTATTTCCTGTCGAACGACGTGTCCGAGCGCGCCTTCCAGATCGAGCGCTCCGGCGGGCAGTGGAACAAGGGCAAGAGCTGCGAGACCTTCGGGCCGATCGGGCCGTGGTTCGTCACCAAGGACGAGCTCAAGGACCCGCAGAACCTCGACATGTGGCTCGACGTCAACGGCGAGAAGCGCCAGCGCGGCAACACCAAGACGATGATCTTCGATTGCGAGCACATCGTGTGGTACTGCTCGCAGTTCTTCGTGATGGAGCCGGGCGACATCATCATCACCGGCACGCCGCCGGGCGTCGCGCTCGGCATGAAGCCGACGCCGCAGTTCCTGCAGGTGGGCGACGTGGTGACGATGGGGATCGAGGGGCTGGGGGAAGCGCGGCAGAAGATCGTCAAGGCGAAATGACCGCTCTTGCGGTCATCCCCGCGAAAGCGGGGATCCAGCGCTGAGACCCATGCTACTAAAGCCTCTCTTCCAGTAATATCCGTCAGACAAGTGAAGCCCCGGGCCATACGCTCGGGGCTTGTTCTATAACTACCCTCTCGGTATTCGCGCCGCTCAATCCTGCAGCAATACGTAACCTACCCGTGCTGATTGTGCCGCCTGCAGATTCCGTATGGACGATGTCGGCAGCTCGCGGAGCCTAAACCAGGGCACGAGCCATGCCGGGACGGTGGCTTGCGAAACCGTTGCCTTATACCGGTGGCAAAATACAAGCAGGCAATCTTGAACCGGGAAATCCGGGCCAGTGCTTCTGAGCTTAAGGGCCGGCAAGGTGATAAACGCGTCGCCTCTTTTAATCAGCTTTTTGAGAGCGACGGGTACAATCAGTCCACCCAGTAAGAATGCATTGGCGCGGTAATTTTGGGCCACATCACAGACAGGCGAAAGCTCAATAACCACAGGCTTGACCCCGTTGGTCCAATCGTCGCCGGTGGTCTTCCTATCGCAACACACCTGAATTAGCGAAGCCACATCCTTCCCAAAAATGGTGGCAAAATTGTCCGTCGAGTTGAGGCCATAGACCGTCCCGGGAACAAAAGGCGCACCACCGGTTGTCAGAGCGGCGGTCAACAGTAAGCTGTTTACCTGCGCTGCGAACCCGTCAGGCGGCGCGCCTGAGGGCTTTTCGGCGAGCCAAGCTCCATGCGCCGTAAGTGATGCGATTCCGTCCGAATGCTCTAACTGATCGGCCAGCAACTGACCAAGAACAGCCATTAGATGGCTGGGAGCTGTGTGCTCATTGACGTCGTTTTCCCCCTGGGCCTGAGCGAGCCGTGCCAGTGTGTGATTGAGACTGTCCTTGAGTTCAATATTGGCTTTAATAGCGTGATCCGCTGCAACTGTGGTCAGGCCCTCACTGACGCCTGCCACTGCGTCCTTCACCATAGAGTCCCATGCCCACAGCACCTCCACGGCGGCCTGATCTTTTAACGCGTTCTCAATTTCCTGCTTGAGAGTATCGCCCCAGTTTCCTTTGCGGTCCTTCGCCATGGGCTTCGCCATCTCGACGAAAATCACTCGCCCCTTGTAACCCGGCTCCGCCTCAAGAAGGGTCTTCTTGAAGAGATCAGCCTCGGTTTCCTCGCCTTCGCCGCCCGCGTCATGGGGCGCTTTGTCCTTGGCGTATTTACTCCAGATCACCACGACGATAGGAGCCGTGGTGGGAGATACGATGCGCCGAAATACATTGGCCGTGTGCGAAGCGGCCCCTTTGCCGGTCGTCCCGTTGAGATGAAGGTCCAGAAAGACGAGCTGAACGCGTTTAAAGGGCTCAGCCGGAAGCTGATCGACGTTATTGCCGAGCAGATGCACGCAGCTGACGTGCATATCGTTTAACGCCGCAAGAATCGGTTCGTAGTCGATCTTTTCGTCATCAACGACGCACACCGACGGTGATGCCAGCTGCTTGATCATGATGCCCCCGGAAACTGTAAGGCGACCACCGCGCCATCGACACTGTCCGGAAGTGAAACAGCTCCGTCTTCAGGGAAGACAAGCCGGCCTTTATTGACGCGCAACACCTCTCCGACGATGTACAGACCAAGCCCCATGCCGCCTGACCGACGAGTGAAAAACGGAGCGGTCAAATCCTCGGGACTGTCTGTTCCAAACCCAGGACCATTGTCGGCCACGACAATGGCGGGGCCGTCCTCCAGATCATTTGTCGTTCCGATGTAGAGGAGCTTCTTCTTCGCACCCTTCGTTTCCAGCCAGTGGATGCTGTTGTCGATCAGGTTTGTGATCGAGGCGACGAGCATCTGCCTTGACCCTTCGAGGCGAAAATCCTTGTCGCCTTCTGCCATGCCGTTGATCAGTGCAATACCGTGTTTCTTGAGCCGGAGTTCATTGCTGAATATGGCATCCTTGATGAGCGCTGCGGCCGAGGTCTTGGTCGGCGTCGGATTCTTAAGGAGGTTGGTGACCGGCCGCATGGCACGGTAAAGGCGGTCAACAAGGTCCTTGATGTGTGCCGCGTCGGCGCCCGTATTCGCCGCCTCACGTAACTCCTCCAGGACCTTCTCCGCGCCGTGGAGCATTGTACCTATCGTAAGCCCCGGCACCGCCGCGTGAAGCAGCTGGTCCTGATACAGCTCCATCTCTTTCTCGACGGCCTTAAGCTTGGGCTCCACCTCAGACAGCACCCCCTTTTTCTCGAGCACCTCACGCAGCTCGGCGAATTTCTCAAACACGCGCTTGCCGGTACCACGACCCAGTATCTCGCGGACTCGTCTTTGATCCTTGCTTTTCTCGGCCTCAACCTGCGTAAGGATGCTGATGATGGCTTCACGGAAATCAGCAAATGCATCATTCTCGATAAAGCCTTCACGGTTTGTTTTCTCCCGAAGGTCAGCGCTGGCAATAGCATCCAGACGAAGTGCGCCCAGAATCTGATTGTTGCTGGTGCGGGCGGCCGGCGTATTCACACGGCGAAGGTCAAGGTTCAGCCAGTCGTTTCCGGGCTCGCCAAAGTCATAGACGCGTATGCCGTCGCGATAAATGCGTATGCCGCCGTTCTCGTCGAGATAACCTTTGAGTCCGTTGATATCCGTGGTCACCGCCCTTAGGACCGCAGGATCGCGGTCAAAGATCAGAAATTCAAAGTCCACCTTTCCGATCTTATATTTGCCAAGCTCAATGGGGACACCCGCGCGGCCCACTCGTTTCTGAAGTGCTGGCGTAAGCTTCTCGCTGCGTCGACTGAGCTTGTCCTCGCCGCGCGGGGGCGTGAATGTGTACGTGAATTTGGCCTCGCCGCCTTCGAACGAACCGCGCACATGGTAGAGTGCGCACTTCGCTGCCTGTTCGGCCGTGAAGAGCCCCTTGAGCCAGTCCTCGTGATCAGGAACCTCAAGGCTCACCTCAAAATCAGCAGGCCCGTCAAACGGGGAGCAAAGACTGTTCACGGCCCGATGCAGACGACGGACCTGCCCGCGCGACCAGGATTCTCGCAGACCTGTAACCGTAAATAGCGTGCCGTGCTTTGATCCCCTGAATGTGCGGGGCTCTCGCTTCTCCAGAGAGACGAAAGCTGTATCGAGGTTCTCTGCACTCTCGATCGCGTTCCAGTCAAAACGCAGAACCAACTCGTCACCTCCCCTGACCCGCGTCGTCAGCATGCAATGAGTGCCGAGCTTGTGAACGGAAAGGCGACCAAGGCCCTTTTCGCCCAACGGGAAGCGGTTGAATTTTTTCGTACGTTGCTTTTGCTGCCGCTGTAAAGCGCGAAAATCTGTCGCAATCATCATCCAGACATTGCGAAGTGTCTTCTCATCCATACCGACGCCATCATCCTTGATGACGATGTGCGCTTCAGCCGGGCTGTCCACGTGATAAAGCTCTACCTCGCACTTGGTGGCATCGGCGTCATAGGCGTTCTTCACAAGCTCAAACACAGCAAGGTTGGCGTCGCGTATCAGCTGCTCGCCAAGCTGCGTAAACAGCCGGGGCTTTACCTTGAATGTCAGGTTGTTGCGGGCAGAGGCCATGGCTATGAAGACCGGAGGTGCTCTACAATTTCCTGCATCACGGGCGGACAGACGCCATTACCCAATATCTTGATCTTTTCTCTGCGCGACCCATGATTCATCACGTAGTCGTCTTTAAAGCCCATTGCACGTTTCAATTCAGGCACCTGAAGCATGCGCATCTCGTGACCACCGTGCCCCGGCTCCACCAGCGCGAAGCGGTCCACCGTTGTCACTGTCCGCAAGGGTCTGTCCAATTCCTGCCAGCCGCCCCCGCCGTCGGTGCCGTAATAGACGAGCAAAAAGCTCGCACGTTTGCCAAGCTCGGCAAACCCCCTTTCGGCTCTTTCCAATGTTGGTCTCGCCCTTTTGGGCGAATAGAGGAGCGTGGTCTCCCAGGTGCCAGGGTCGTCAAGGATGTCGCGGACCGTCCGGCGCTTCCGGCGCGGGAGAGCGATCTTGCGCACTTCGTCTTCGCGGTCGCACACCATGAAGAGGCGCCTGCGGCTCTGAGGCACACCGAAATCGGACGCATCAAGGACAAACTCCTTCAGCGAGTAACCGAGGCCTTTCAGCTCGTCTTTAAGTTCGTCGTAGCGGGACCAGGGCCGCATATGAACGACATTTTCAAGCACGAGCCAGCGGGGCTTGAACTCCCGGGCGAAGCGAAGCGCCTGCATCGCGGTCGCCCGGCTCTCCTCTGATCTTGGCGCGGCACCTTTAGCACAGGTATGATTGGTGCATTCGGGGGATGCGAGAATGAGGTCGACGTCGCCGATGCTGTCACGCAGCTTGCGGGGGGTGATGGATTCCAGCCTGGCGGTAATGGCCTGAGCGCCGGGGAAATTGTCCTGATAGGTGGACGTGGCCGTGTCCCAGAGATCGATGCCGCAGACGATCTTGGCGCCCGCTTTCCGGGCGCCGTAGCTGCTCAGGCCCCCACCGCAAAACAGATCCAAGGTTCTCATATTGCTTTTCCCAGCCGGTGAACTTAAGGCCAGGCTACCAGGTCGCAGAAATTTGACCAGGCCCAAAATGAAAAAATTCCAATGGATGTCCTGACCCCGCGGCAAAGAAGTCACTGTATGTCCCACATCCGAGGCCGCGACACGGGGCCGGAGCTGGCGCTCAGGCGCGCCCTCTGGTCAGCCGGGCTGCGCTACAGGCTTCACTATGCGATCGTCGGAAAGCCGGACATCGTCCTGCCCAGGGAAAAGGTCGCGATCTTCGTGGACGGCTGCTTCTGGCATGGCTGCCCCCTACATGGCGTCAAGCCGAAGACAAATAGAGCCTTCTGGGTCAAAAAAATTGGCAAAAACAGAGCCCGAGACCGAACAGTCGACAAGACCCTTCGGCAGAACGGATGGCACGTAATTCGATGCTGGGAGCATGACCTGAGCTCAGACGCTGCGAAAGTGGCAAAGCACATCATCGCCGCTAGGAATAGACTACGGATCAGGCGAATACGCACCGCTTAGCACCAAGACCGGGGTTACTGGATCACCCGCTTTCGCGGGTGATGACAGCGGTGTGTGTGACGCCCCGGAATGACGGTTAGAGGCTCCTGATGCGCGGTTCGCGCGGGCGATGCTCGATGAGCGCCGTGACCGCCCACACCAGCGCGTCGAGGCGATCCGGGGAGCGGCCGTCGGACAGGCCATCGATGCCGAAGTCGGCCATCTGGTCCTCGAGGTCGCGCAAGGGCGCGCCGACATGCTTCACCCGGCTTTGCCAGTACAGCGCGGCGACCGGCTCGGCGCGGGTGAACTTGGCGCGCGTGGCGTGCACCAATTTGACCGGCACGTTGCGGTCGACCTGGCGCAGCACGGCCGCGACCATGTCGCCGCCCTGGTTGGCCTCGGCGACGATCGAGTCGGCCTGGTGGCGCGCGTAGCAGCCGACCGCGCGCGCCGCCCATTGCGCCGGCTGCAACGCGCCCGCGCTGGCGTCCTCCAGCACGTAGACGACGCCGTCCTCGCCGATGCCCGCCGCGACGATGCCGCACAAATCGGCGCCCTCGCGCGCCGAGGCCGGCGGGTCGACGCCGACGACGACGCGCTTGAGCGGCGGCGCCAGCGCCACGCGCGCGGCCTCGATGACCGCGCGCGGCCACAGCGAGTCGGTGCGCTCCTCGACGATCTCGCCGTCGATCTCCTGCCGCCCGAGCCGCGTGCCGGCATAGCGGCCGATGATCGTCTCGATGAAGGCGGGCGAGAGGAAGGTCCTGTTGGCGTGCGTGCCGGCATGCGTCAGCGCGGTGCGCGGGTCCTCGACCAACCGCTTGATCAGCGCGCTCGGCCGCGGCGTGGTGGTGACGAGCTGGCGCGGGCGCCTGCCGAGACGCAGGCCGAACTGGAGCATGTCGAAGGTCGCCTCGGCGTGATGCCACTTGGCGAGCTCGTCGCACCAGGCGGCGTCGAACTGCGGCCCGCGCAACTGCTCGGGGTCCTCGGCCGAGAAGGCGTAGGCGATCGTGCCGTTGCGCCATTCCAGCCGCCGGCGCGACGGGCTGTAGCGCGGCCGCTCGCCGGGCGGCGCGGTGCGCAACAGGCCGGCCGGGCCGTCGATCATCACCTCGCGCACGTCGTGCTCGGTCTCGCCGACCAGCGCGATGGCGCGCGCGCGCGCCTCGGCGTAAGGCGGATGGCCGTGCGCGATGGCGCGCACCCACTCGGCCCCAAGCCGCGTCTTGCCGGCGCCGCGCCCGCCCAGCATCAGCCAGGTGGTCCAGGGGCCGCCGTTCGCCGCGTGCGCGCGCGGCTCCTGGTGGCGGTGGGCGAGCGCGATGAAGTCATTGCTGAGGCGCTGCCAGTGGCGCAGCGGGATCTTCTCCCACGCCTCCTTCAGAGTCGCGTCGGCTTTCAACAAAGGCTCGAATTCGTCGCGCAAGGTCTTCACGGAAGGCATCGATATCGGCGGGCATGTCATCTTCATAGGCTGCTCTTTCCTGCGGAAGGCCCTGGCGGGCGCGATTGAGATCGAACTGGGCGCCGATGAGCCGGGTGATGCTGGTGGATATGCGCGAGAGGTCGAGCGAGGACGGCCGCCGCGATTGCTTTATCGCCGCCTGCGTGCGCTCAAGCTCTTCGATTTGCGCATTGAGCGCGCGCTCGAGGCGGTCGGCGCGCGCGGCGCGCGACGCCTGCGCGTCTTCGCTGTCGGGACCGGACGCGGCGGCCTCGGCTTCGGCGGCGAGCTGCTCGGTTTCGAGCAGCAGGCGCGTGGCGGGCGTCAGGTCGCGCGGCACCGTCACGCGCGGCTTCCAGCGCCACTGCACGGCGTAGCGCCGCAAGGTCCCCGGCTTTATTTTGAATTCGAGCGCAATGACGCGCTGGCTGTCGTCGCTGTTTTCCCAGCGGTCCTTGCCCCAGGCAATCAACTCGGGCGTGAAGGTGTAGGCCTTGCCGGGCGGGCTTTGCTTGGCGGTGGGCGACGGCACCGTTTCCCCTCCCCCCGCGCGCCTTGCGCGTGGTGGGGAGGGGTTGGGGGTGGGGGGCGCTTTCTTTCTGCTTTTGCGTGCCGCAGGCTTTGGCGCGGCCTTGCGCGCGCGCGGCTTCGCGCCCGCACGAACGGGTTTCGCCATGGCGATGATCCTCGGATTGTGAATGAAAAGGCCCGCCGGAGGCACCCTTCCGGGCGCAGTCCGCGAGCATGTGGGAATACTATCCGACCAGCGTCACGCTGTCAAGGACTTAAATCCGAGTTCCGCGCGGCGCAAACTGGACAATTTATGGTTCATGCCTTATATATGGTACAGAATAATTGGTGACCGGCCTCGCAGGGTGCCGGTCGGAATACCGACATGAAGAGCAAGAAAGCCCCCCGCACCACCGACGATCTGCCGACCCTCGACGATTTCCTGAAAGAGCAAGGCAAGCTGGAGAAATTCGAGGCGGTCGCCATCAAGGAAGTGCTCGCCTGGCAGATCGCCGAAGCCATGAAGGCGCAGAAGCTCTCGCGCAAGCGTCTGGCCGAGCGGATGAAGACCAGCCGCAGCCAGATCAGCCGGCTGCTCGATCCCAAGGACGGAAACGTGACGATTGCGACATTGCAGCGGGCCGCCAAGATTGTCGGACGCACCCTGCGGCTCGAGCTGGTGTAAGGCGCGCGTGCTTCACCGCGCGCGCTCTTCTGCGCGCGCTCTTCTGCCCTCCGCGCGCAGCGCCCGCACGGATGGGTTTCGCCAGGGCGATGACCCTTGTGATGTGAATAAAAAAGGCCCGCCAGGCGCAGTCCGCGAGTCTGCCGCCACGTCAGCGGAGCAGCGTCACGTTGTCAAAGACTATTTTCCGGCCGTGAAAAACCGCATTCAATTCCCCCAACGGGCTTTTGCCGCCTTTTTAGCAATTTCCTTGCGCTTCTTGGCGGACATGCCTTCAGCCCGGGCCTTCCCGCCCATACGCCCAAGCGCAACAGCAGCGGCGTTCTTGCCGTCAGTCGTTGTCATATTCTCGATTTCGCCAGTAGCAATTTTCGTCACCAAGACATCCGGCTGATTGTCGTCGGCATGACGATGCTCTCCCTTAGAACCTCGTGGCATTGGCATCGTCTTTTTTCTGTGAATACTGCGCGAGACGAGATAGCGCTAGTTCGATCAGACGGTCGTCGAAAAGATTCAGTTTTCGCTCAGCGGCATCTCCGCCGCCCAACCACGATCCAAGTCCTTTCTTTACACCTCTGACTGTAGACTCGACCTTGTCGCGACTTAGAAGCCAATCGACCGTACCGAGCAATTCCAATCCCAAGGGCGACTCGAAGCCATCTATTAAGTTAGTTGTCTCTTCGAGCGCTGGATGGAATGGCGTTACTTCGGCAGATTTTAAAAATGCAGCCACAACATCTTTCTTTGATTCTTCAAACCAAATGGTATCGAGCGCGCCGGCGTCAGCGACTCTTTTTTCGCAATGTAAATAGCTGCCATCTAAACTATTAAGCAGATGCCCTAATGTCGGTGCATAAGGACCATACTTATCCGCCCGAAACTCCAATCTTAGCGGACTAACGCCTCCACGCTCAACAATCCGACGTTGCAGCAAATAGGCAAGCTTGTGAATTTCAAGAAGCGTGCACTCGAAGCTAAGTACAGAGTATCTGCGCACTAGTTCAGCAACAAGCGCTCGCGCCGAGGTCAGTTTTTCCACTCCAACAGCCTTTGCCACATTCTGATACCTCGCTGTTGGCTCGTAGACGATTATTTCAACATTCGGGATTTCCCCCAGCTCAGCTTCTATTACGGGACGAACATCCGCCCAGTTGAGACCGCCGTTTCCGCTTCCAAGCGGAGGCAAAGCAATTGACTGAACTTTATTCTCCAAAATGAACCGTTTCAAATCTTGCAAGCCCTCTTTGATCCACTCGATCTTAGAGGGGTTTCGCCAGTGTTGTTTCGTTGGGAAATTAACGATCCACTTTGGGCCACCAACCCAATTCTGACGTTCGGTAACGAACACATGCCCAACCTTAACCTCGTGCTTTCTGCAAGCTGCAACGTAAGCTCTGAGGTTTTCCGGGAAGGCCTCCTTAAACATTAGCGCAATGCCTTTGCCCATTACACCGACGGTATTTACGGTGTTCACCAGCGCCTCAACTTTGGCGTCCAGAAGATTTCCTTCTTTGAAGGTGATCATTAGAAGTACCAGTCTGTTTTGGTTGTAACTTGAAGTGCAAGACCGCGCTGCTTCACTAGATTGTCGGCCCACTTCTTCTGATTATCGTCGCAACAGGCAACCTGTAGAAGCCCGTCAATTGGCAGATGGTCATGAACTAGCGCTTCCGCCTGATAACGGCTTGTCTTACCGAGATCATCATTGTCTCGACTAAAATCCCGGTTTTGCAAGATCGCCCAATCTATCTTATCGAGACGATCCAGGTCTGAAAAAAACTTCGCTTCCACAAGAGACGCGTGACGATCTGTGAAAAGAAACTTCTTTGCCTTCTTTTGAAGCTCTCGGAGAGATGTCATCAGGATCACTATCTCGTCGTTGGATCGCTGGCGCACATTTCGTCCCGTGTGAATGTTGTAAGCCATCATTGACAGCGGCGTAAAATAAAACGGCACGTAGTTACTCAGCGTCCCGCCGGGAGCCTCAGGAACATTCTGAACGTGTCTCTTATCGATCAAGTCGACAATTCCGATGTTCACAAAGTTCGGATCTTTAAGATTCGACTTTCGACAGTGAATTCCGTTGTCCAGAATCCACGGCAAATTATTTTTGTGCGTGATCCGAAAGATGTAAGCGTTTTTGGAAGTGAGTTCAGGTAACGCCACTGAAGTCTGCCTACTATAGGAGCTCGCAGGGTTATTCCCGACTCATGCTTTCCGCTAAGCATATATTCGTGAGTTGAAATTTCAACGACAAAAATGATGCCAAAATCCGCCACAATCGAGCAGAGACACCATGACCGGCAAGTCCGGGGTAGCGACGGTTATACCAGCGAATCGTCGCCCATACGCCGATGCCTCTTCCTCTGACGCGCCGCCACTCCATCCGCCCTACACCCCTTCCTTCGGCCGCACGACCAGCTCCGTGTCCAGCGACTCCAGCACCTTGAGGCCGCGTCGAGCTCCGGGCAACCTCCGCGCTCAGCGAGCGGTAGAGGCCCTCGCGGGAGAGGCCGGTGCTTCTGGCGACGTCGAAGGGCGTCGGTTTGGCCGTCCTTACGAGAGCGGCCCGTCCCCCGGCGCTCCGTCAGCGAACTCGACCGCAACGGCAGGTCGAGGACCAAGGCGATGGACAGCAGATTTGCGGCACGCGCGCGGGCGGCCAGTATTCACTGATCGGGTTGAGCACCGAGGCCGAGATTACTGGATCACCCGCCTTCGCTGAAGCTACGGCGGGCAAGCCCGCCCGCGCCGGAGCTACGGCGGGCAAGCCCGCTCACGCCGGAGCTACGGCGGGCATGCCCGCTCACGCCGGAGCTACGGCGGGCATGCCCGCTCACGCCGGAGCTACGGCGGGCAAGCCCGCCCACGCCGGAGCTACGGCGGGCAAGCCCGCCCGCGCCAAAGATGCGGTGAGCAAGCCGCCGCTCAATGCCCGCGCTTGGCCCCGCCCCTGCCCGTGGTCGGCCCGTAAGGCCCCTTGGGCGCGCGCTTCAGGCCTTCCGGCGTGTCCTTGCCCGGGCCTTCCGCCTTGCCGGTGTCGCGGGCGCCGCCGCGCTTGTCGGTGAGGTCAGAGGCGGCGCTGCTTTTGACGCCGTCGCGCGTGTTGCCTTTGTAGTGCGTCATGCGCTGCGCTCACTCCCGCCGGTGTTTGCGGATCTTGCGGCCGGAGCCGGTGGTCTCGCGCCGCCCGGTGTAGAACGGGTTGGGCTCGCACGAGCCGCCGATGCCGTGCACCGTCGCCATGCACTGGCGGTAGGTGACGAAGCCGCAGTTGCGGCCGCCGCCGCCCCAGAAGCCGCCATATTGCGCGCACCATTTATAAGGGTCGGCGGCGGCGGGCGGGGCCAACGACACGGACGCGCCGGCGGCGAGCGCGGCAAGGATGAGATGACGGGCGCGCATGGCAGACTCCTCGGCTTGCGGGCGCGAAACCAACGCCGGCTGGCGGCAAAAGTTCGCGCTCAGCGCGGCATTGACGCGGTCGCTAAAAATCGCGCCGGCCCGTTAAGCGCATTTTGAAGGCGGCGCCGGTAAGCATGCGCATGCCCTTTCGGACCCGCCGCCAAGCCCCCGTGCTCAAGGAACGCCGCCACCTCGCCCGCCGCGTCATCAACCGCGTGGCGCAATACCAGGCCGAGGGCGCGCTGCCGCGCGCCTGCATGGTGACCGACATTTCCGACGGCGGCGCCAGGCTCTATGCCGAGACCGAGATGCCCGACGTTTTCACGCTGCAGATCAGCGGCGACGGCGGCGACGAGCGGCGCGCGTGCCGCGTGGTCTGGCGGCTGGGCGGCGAGTGCGGCGTGACGTTCACCGACCGCGCACGCTAGCGCGCGCCACGCTCAGGCGGCGTTGGCCGGATCGCTGTGGCCGGAACCGCGCGCCTGCCGGATCGTGTGGTTGTAGGTGAAGCCGCAGGTGCAATCGAAGGTCTCGGTCTCGCCGTCGTCGGCGAAAGCGGGCCCGATCTGGGCGAGGCGCATGAGGCTGCCGCACCGCGGACAGGTGACGCGCGGAATGGCGGGATGAAGGGTGCGTTCTGGCGCTGGCATCGTGCCCCTCCTTCGGTACAGGCGGGAGCGCGATCGGTCTCTCAGCCACCGGCGCCTGGGGAAACATCGCGGCCGGTGATCAAGGAAACGTAACAGATAACGGTGGCGCCGTATTACTCACTGACAGCCAAAGGCGTCTCGAAAAATCAATTAAAAGCAAAAACGCAAGAAAATTGCGGGCAGCACCCACGCGCGCATTTGTGCGCTGCGGAAACGCGCGCTACACGCGCCTCACATATCTGTCATCAAAGGTGAAGGCACCGGAGTTCCACCGGCGCGTTTACCCCGTGCAGTCCCCGAGCACTCCCGCTCAACCGTTCACGACGACAAACGAAACGAAGGAGACCCGGCTGCTCTCTTATCGAGAGGAGGCAACGCGATGACTCACGACCATGCCGAACTGCCGCCGCCCTGCCCGATGTGCACGGAACCGACGGCGCTGAAGGAGATGCACAAGAACGCCAAAGGCGAAACCTTCACCTGCGTGTTCCGCTGCGCTCCCTGCGCGCTGGAATATCCGCGCATCGTCGGCGCCGACGCCATGCTGGCGGTGGCGCGCATCGCCGCCGCGCTCAAGCCGAAGGCCGACGAAGGCCTGGCTTGAGGCGCACGCGCGCCTGAACATCCATTCAGTAGATACACGCAGGTTCCGAGGAACGTTCGGCGCACGGCGGGGTTTTTCCCCGCCTAGAGAAGAAACGCATTCTTCTCACACAGGAGGAAACCATGCTGAAGACTTTCATGGCGGCCGCGCTGAGCGTGGCGATCGCGGGCCCGGCGCTCGCGCAGACGACTTTCTACGTCGTGCAGGACGTGAAAACCAAGAAGTGCACGGTCGTCGACAAGAAGCCGACGGCGTCCACCACCGTGGTGGTCGGCGACGGCACCGTCTACAAGACGCGCACCGAGGCCGACGCCGCGGTGAAGAGCGTCAAGGTCTGCACCACGAATTAAACGCCATGGGCGCGTGAGAAGGGCCGCGCGGCAAGCGCGGCCTTTTTCGTTCACCCGCGCGCGTTGGTCTGACTACTTTTACTCATTGTGCGTGCGTTGACATTGCGGCCATACAACCATTTTATGGTGTAGGTTGTAATCGCTTCGGGACCAATTTCGATGAGCGCGCCGCCGCCGAGCCTCGCCAGCCTGCTGATCGAAAACGGCAGCGCCATCGACGCCGCGCAGGCGCACAAACTGCTCGACGTTTTCCTGCGCGTCTGCGCCGCGCTCGATATTTCCGATCCGGCCGATGCGCGGGCGCCGACGATCGCGCGCAAGCTGATCGGCCTGGCGCTTGCGGGCGAAAAAGATCCTGCCGCCTTGCGCGCGGGTACGCTGGCAGCGTTCAAGCCCGGCGCGTGAGGCAAGCCAGCGGCGTTTCAGGGCTCGGCGCGTGGTGAGCAGGCCGGCGTTTCAAAGGCCGCGATGCGCTGCTGGCGCGCGATCAGCGCCGCGCGTTCCGCTGCCAGATTTTCCCAGGTGGCGGCCATGGCCGCGAGCATTTCCTTGTGCTCGGGGTTTTGCGTGCGGGCCGCCATTGCCCGGCATTCCGCGGCGCGCTCGTGATATTCACCGGCTTTTTGCAAGGCGGATTCCCGATTGCGAGGACGGATTCCCGGCAAGGTCCGGCCTTCAACGCGGCCGGCGGCATTCGGTTCCGCGCGACTCAGGTCTCCACGCTCAGCGTCATCTGGTGGCCGCAGGCCGTGCATTCATAGCTGCGGCGCTCGGTCTTGCCGTCGCGCCCGCCGGATTCGCGCGATGGCCGAAGACCTTAACCGGCGTCCGCGCCGGCCGCGGCGACCGCCTCGATGTCGGAGTAGCGCAGCGTGACCGGCCGGCCGTCCGCGTCGGTGCCTTCGATGTAAGTCTCGAAGCAGGTCAGGTCGCAGGCCAGCAGCAGGCGCTCGCCCTTGGCGGTAACCGCAACCGGCGCTTGCCGGGCGACGGCCGCCGCAAGCGCGTTCTGCAACTGCTGGCGGATGGCGAGGTCCATGGCTGGTGAACCGTGCGGCGCGCCGATGGTTCCTGCGGCCTGCCCGCTAGCGATCCTGCTTCTGGCGCTTCTTCTGCGCGACCGCGTCCTCCGGAGGCCGGATCGATTTGTCCTGCGACGTCTGCCCCGGCTCTTTCCAGGGCTCGTGCGTGGCGGAGTGACTGTTCTCGCGTGCCTTGTCGTCGTCCATCGACGTGCCTCCTGGTTTTTACCGCGCTACTTTTTTTGACCACCGAGACAGCCCGAAAGCGGCCTCAGCAAAGAGCTGATCCTATCCATCGCGATTTTCGGCCTTGAGATGCGAGGTCAACGCGCCTGGCGAATTGCGCGTTCCCCACGCACACCGCACGCGGTTCGCCGCCCAAGCCAAAGAGCCGGGCGCGATGGCTGCCCATCAAGATGCGGGAGCGGTCTGGAACCCGATGCGGCTTATCCGAGCCGGCTGCGGGGTTCCACCCCGAGGCCGCTCAAGGCGGCTTCGCAGAGGCGGTCGGGATCGCGCTCGCCCTTCGACGCGACAGCCAGAATGCGGCGGGCGATGACCTCGTTGACCACCTCGGGCTGGCCCGTGTCGTGCAAGGATTTCCGCACGCGGTCATAGGCGTCGCACAAGGTTTTCACCGTCTCGGGGTCGAAAGACCCTTCGCGAAACAACGCAACAACGTCGGTCATCGGCGTCCCCCGGGAGGGCCGAGCCCCCTCCCCACGCGCGGCACTATACGCCTTTGGCGGGGTCATGCACGCGCCCAGATGACAGACGGCCGGAAGAGGTAATCAACTCATTCGGAGCCGCGAAAGCGGTGGGTGCCAACGCCGGAAAGATGCGCCGGCGCTGGAGGAACCGGGCCGTGCAGGCTGCGTTGACCCACCTCTATCACACAGGAGCGCCCCATGGCCGCCAAGAAAGAACCAAAACAGCTGGACGAGCTGTTCCACGAAGGATTGAAAGACATCTATTTCGCCGAGAAGAAAATTCTCGTGGCTTTGCCGAAGATGGCCAAGGCCGCCGAGTCGGATGAGGCCAAGGCCGCCTTCGAGAAGCACCTGGCGGAAACCGAAGAACAGGTCGCGCGCCTGGAACGCGTTTTCGAGATCATCGACGAGAAGCCGCAGGGCAAGACCTGCCCCGCCATCATCGGCATCGTCGAGGAAGGCCAGGAGATCATCAAGGAATACAAGGGCTCCCCGGCGCTGGACGCCGGCCTGATCTCGGCTGCGCAAGCGGTCGAACACTACGAGATCGCCCGCTACGGCACGCTCAAGACCTGGGCGCAGCAGCTCGGGCACACAGAAGCGGTCAAGCTGCTCGATCGCACGCTGGCGGAAGAGAAGAAGACCGACGCAGCGTTGTCGGAACTCGCCGAGACCGCGGCCAACGCCAAGGCCGAAGCCGCCTGACGTCTACCGGCGAAAGTTTTCGCTCCGAAGTGGCCCTCCGCACGATCGATGCGGGGGGCCATCGCCTGTTGCAGAGACTGCGGCGGGGGCCGAGGCGGACGTTGCGCACGCATAAAATGCTGCATATAGCGGTTCTCGATAACGCGATTTTCTCACCATGACCGTCTCCAATGCCGGAGAGTGGATGGACGTCAGAGCAAAAAATGCGACGCTCGGGGATGCGAACCGCCTTCAGCTGCTGATCGACGCCGTCGTCGATTACGCGATCTACATGCTGGACGTGGACGGTTGCGTGGTGAGCTGGAATTCCGGCGCCGTGCGCCTGAAGGGCTACTCGGCCGAAGAGATCGTCGGCCAGCCGTTCACGCGCTTTTACACGCCTGAGGACCTGGCCGCCGGCATCCCGACCACGGCGTTAAAGACCGCGCGCGAAACCGGCCGCTTCCACGCCGAAGGCTGGCGCCTGCGCAAGGACGGCAGCAAATTCTGGGCCTCCGTCGTGATCGACGCGATCCGCGATTCCAACGGCGAACTCATCGGCTTCGCCAAGGTCACGCGCGACATCACCGAGCGGCAGCTCGCGCAGCAGACCTTGCTGGAGAGCGAGCGGCGCTACCGCATCCTCGTGGACGCGGTGGTGGACTACGCCATCTATCAGCTCGACACCGAAGGCCACATCAGCACCTGGAACGCCGGCGCGCAGCGCATCAAGGGATACACGGTGCCGGAAATTATCGGCCGGCATTTCAGCACATTCTATACCGAGGAGGACCGCGCCGCCGGCGTGCCGGCGCGCGCGCTGGCCACCGCCGCCGCCACCGGCAGATACGAGGCCGAAGGCTGGCGCCTGCGCAAGGACGGCAGCAAGTTCTGGGCCATGGTCGTCATCGACGCTATCTACAGCGAAGACGGAAAGCTGATTGGCTTCGCCAAGGTTACGCGCGACATCACCGAGCGCCTGGCCGCGCAGCAGGAGCTCAAGGCCGCGCAGGAGCAACTCGCCGTGGCGCAGAAGATGGAGGCGGTCGGGCAATTGAGCGGCGGCATCGCGCACGACTTCAACAACCTGCTGATGATCGTCATCGGCAACCTCGAGACCGCCCAGCGTCACGCCACGGGCGCCGGCAGCCCCGCCCTCACTCGCGCGGTCGCCAACGCCATGCGTGGCGCGCAGCGCGCCGCCGCGCTGACCAGCCGCCTGCTGGCGTTCTCGCGCCGCCAGGCGCTCGATCCCAAGCCGATCGACGTCAACAAATTCCTGACTGGAGCGGCCGACTTCCTGCAACGCTCGCTCGGCGAGACGATCGAGATCGAGACCGTAGGCGCGCCTGGCCTCTGGCAGATCGAGGCCGACCCCAACCAGCTCGAATCCGCGCTGGTCAATCTCGCCATCAACGCGCGCGACGCCATGCCGGGCGGCGGCAAGCTCACGCTGGAAGGCGCCAATGTCTTCGCCGACGAGGATTACAGCCGCCTCAATCCGGAGATCAAACCGGGCCAATATGTGTGCATCTGCGTGACCGACACCGGCGCCGGCATGGCGCCGGACATCCTGCAACACGTGTTCGAGCCGTTCTTCACGACGAAGGAACTCGGCCAGGGCACCGGGCTGGGCTTGAGCCAAGTCTATGGCTTCGTGAAGCAGTCGGGCGGGCACGTGAAGATCTACAGCGAGGTCGGCCACGGCACGACGGTCAAGATCTACCTGCCGCGCCTGCAAGGCCGCGGCAGCACGGAGGAGATCGAAATCGAAGGGGCCGCCGTCGGCGCCGAGGAGAACGAGACCATCCTCATCGTCGAGGACGACGTGGACGTGCGATCGTACCTGGCCGAAGTGCTGCGCGGCTTGAAGTACCGCGTCATCACCACGGCCGACGCGGAAGCCGCGCTCGTGCGCCTGCGGCGCGACGACATGGTCATCGACCTGCTGCTGACCGACATCGTGATGCCGGGGCAGAACGGCCGCGAGCTCGGCAAGGAGGCGCGGCGGCTGCGGCCCGATCTCCAAATCCTCTACATGACCGGCTATTCGCGCAACGCGGTGGTGCATCAGGGCAGGCTGGACGAAGGCGTCGACCTGATCCAGAAGCCGGTCGGCCAGGCGCAGCTGGCGATGCGCGTGCGCGCCGCGCTCGACCGGCGGCGGCGCTGACCGGGACGGCGCGCAAGCAAAAACCCCGGGCTCGCGCCCGGGGGCTTCGGCGAATGAGACGCGGCAAAAGCCCGGCTCATCCCAGGGGCTTCGCGTTCCGATCCCGCCGCGTAACGTCAACCCGGCAGGGCGCGGCCGCCGCCATCACCGCGGTAGAGATCGCGGACGCGGCGGGCGCGGTTGAAGAGCTTGCCGTAGCCGGGGGTCCCGACGGCCGCCTTATCGAGCGTCTTCAGCGCGTCCATGATGTCGTCGAAGCGGACCGGCGCGCCGTCGCCCGGCTGGCGCAGTTCAGGCGAGGCCTCCAGCGCACAGGCGTCGGAGGCCCAGGAGGCGAGGATCGCGCGCTTCTCGTTAACGGTGAGATCGGGATCGCTGACCACATCGGACGGGCGCTGAAATGCGCGGGCCGGGTGGAGAAGCTGGTCGAGGTCGTACCTTTCCTTTTTGTTCCCATCGGTCATAGCCACATGCTCCCTTGAGGATATGGTTACGAGCGCGGCCTGGACGCCGCGGCGGGCGATTTAAGGTCGGGCAAAAAGGATTTCAAGAGGCGGGTGGCGCCTCCAGAGGGGATACAAAAGCAAAAACCCCGGGCTCGCGCCCGGGGGTTTGATCGTGAAGAACGACGGCGCGATCAGAAGCGGTAGTTGAGGCCCGCGCGCACGACGTTGGCCTTGAAGCTGACATTGTCGACCGCGGCGCCGCAGGTGATGCCGCAGTCGAACGAGCCGAGGTCGACATAGAGGTATTCGAGCTTGACGCTCCAGCTCGACCACATGGCGTATTCGACGCCGGCGCCGGCGGTCCAGCCGACCTTGGTCTTGCTGGCGTCGACCGCGCCGCGGGTGGCCTTGATGTCGCCGAAGGCCGCGCCGCCGGTGATGTAGGGCAGGAAGTTGTTCCAGCCGGCGTAGCCAAGGCGGGCGCGCGCGGTGCCGAGCCAGGTGTTCTTGGTCTCGCAGGTGGTGGTGCCGCAGGTGGCGTCGCCCTTCATGGCGGAGTAATCGATGTCGCCTTCGACGCCCCAAACCCACATGCCGGTCTGGAAGTTGTAGCCGGCGGTGACGCCGCCGACGAAGCCCTTCGGACTGGGCGAGATGGCGGGCACGTCCCAATCGGACTTGCCGAAGCCGTAACCGGCGTTGAGACCGACGTAGAAGCCGGTCCAGTTGGCATAAGCCGGCGCGACATAAGACGGCGCCTTGTAGCTGCGCGGCAGGTCGGCCGCGGAAGCGGCACCCGCGGCGATCATGAGAGCGGCGAGACTGACGCCGCTGCGGATCAAGTTGGTCATCATTGGTACGGCCCCTTGACTGGGATGGAGGTTGCAAAAACGGGCGGTCGTTCACCCGGTCGTCGACGCATGCAGAACGGTGTGTCCCCCCGGCGACAAGCGCACTTGCGCCGCCGCAGAAATGCGTGCGCAACCAGAAAGCCCGAAAATCTTTAAAGGGCGGTTAACCTTAACATCCGCTTGAGCGCCCCCGCGCTTTGGCGCCGGGGCGTGGCGCGGAAGCCACAAAATTTTTCGTTAATTCCGAACTTCGGTAACGCGCGGACGCAGCCGCCAGCCTTCGTCGCCGTCAGCGGGCCCCGAGCGCGGCCTGGGCGGAATCGAGCAGGCGCGCAAGCTTTTGCGCGAGTGGATGGCGGGCGGCCGCTGCCGCCAGACGCGGCGCGCAGCGCGCGAGAAAGGCAAGCCCCTCCGCGCGCAGCCAGACGGCCATAACGACGGCGACGAAGAACCAGAGCACGAGGTAGTAGCGCGGGGTGTAGCGCAGGATTCCCGCGCGCACGAGCCTTACGCCCTTCCCCGCAGCACCGCCTCGATCGACACGCGCGACCAGGGCGCCGTGCGGGCGCGGAATTCCGCGTAAGAGGCGTGCACCTTGGCCGAGATGGCGCTGCGGCCGGCGAGTTCGCCGAGCACGGCGTCGGCTTGCTTGTGCGCGGCGGCGACCAGATCGGCCGGGAAGGCCGTGAGCTTGACGTTGTGCTCGCGCGTGAGCGCCTCGAGCGCCATCGCGTTCAGCCGCTCCATCTCGGCCAGCGCGTAACTGGCCTCGGTGGCGCAGGCATGCGCCACCACGGCCTTGAGGTCGGCGGGCAGCGCGTCCCAGGACTTGAGCGCGACGATGCATTCGCCGGTGCCGTTCGGCTTGTTGAAGCCGGGGTAATAATAGAACGGCGCCACGCGATAGAGGCCGAGCGCGATGTCGGTGCCGGGGCCAACGAACTCGGCGCCGTCGATGACGCCGGATTGCAGGCTGGTGAGGATTTCGGCCGGCGGCGTGGTCTGCGGCGTGGCGCCGAGCCGGCGGTAGACTTCGCCGCCGAGACCGAGCGAGCGCAGCTTGAGCCCGCGCAAATCGGCCGCGCTCTTGAGCTCGCGGCGGAACCAGCCGCCCATGCAGACGCCGGTGTTGCCGCCCATGAAGGGCTTCACGCCGAACGGCCTGTACAGCTCGTCCCACAGCGCCTGGCCGCCGCCGGCGTCGATCCAGGCGACGTGCTCGGACGGCGTGAGCCCGAACGGCACGGTGGTGAAAAAGGCGGCCGCCGGCATCTTGCCCTGCCAGTAGAAGGCGGCGGTGTGGCCGATGTCGGCGACGCCGTTGCCGACGGCGTCGAGCACCTCGAAGGCCGGCACCACTTCGCCGGCGGCATGCACAGTGATGTCGAGGCGGCCGTTCGAGAGCGCGCGGATGCGCTCGGCGACGCGCTCGGCCGACATGCCGGGACCCGGCAGGCGCTTCGGCCAGGAGGTGACCATGCGCCATTTGACGGTTTGCGCGCGGGCAATCGACGGTGCGGCCAAGGTTCCGGCAGCCACACCCGCGGCAATGAAACGGCGGCGTGTCGTCATGACTCTCTCCATTGCGAATAGAAATGATGCAGCGGGCCGTGGCCGTGACCGACCTTCAGCGTGCCGGCGGCGGCGATGGCGGCGGTGACGTAGTCCTTGGCGGCCCGCACGGCGTCGGCGAGGCCGAGGCCCTTGGCGAGGCCGGCGGCGATGGCCGACGAGAGCGTGCAGCCGGTGCCGTGCGTGTTGCGCGTGGCGATGCGCGTGGCGGCCAGCCGGATGACGTGCCTGGCATCGACCAGCAGATCGACCGCCTCGACGCTGTCGCCGTGGCCGCCCTTGATGAGCACCGCGCGCGCGCCGAAATCGAGCAGCGCCCTCGCCTGCTCCTCCATCTGCGCCTCGGTCGTGGCGATGGCGCGCTCGAGCAGCGCGGCCGCCTCCGGCAGATTGGGCGTGATGATGAGTGCGCGCGGGATGAGCGCGCGCTTAAGCGCGGCGACGGCGTCGGACGCGAGCAGGCGGTCGCCGGAGGTCGCGACCATCACGGGGTCGAGCACGATGTTCTTCGCCTTGTGGCGGTCGAGGCCCTCGGCGACGGCTTCGATAGCGGCGGTGCGCGACAGCATCCCGATTTTGACGGCATCGACGGCGAGGTCGGAGAACACGGCGTCGATCTGCGCGGCGATGAAATCGGCCGGCACGTCGTGGATGGCGGTGACTCGCTGAGTATTCTGCGCGGTGAGCGCGGCGATGACGGAGGCGCCATAGACGCCGAGCGCGCCGAAGGTCTTGAGGTCGGCCTGGATGCCGGCGCCCCCGCTCGAATCCGAGCCGGCGATGGTGACGGCGATGGCGGTCGTCATGGCACGGCCCTTCCTTCACCTCTCCCCGCCGGGCGGGGAGAGGTCGTCCGCCTGAGCGTTGGCGAAGGCGGACGGGTGAGGGGGTATCTCCAGTCGGCAAACGGGGCGGGGGCGGGCGCCCCGCCGCGCGGCGCGCCCCCCCCACACCCCCCCCAGCGCGCGCGGGGGCCGATCGC
>JALHLQ010000004.1:91890-179488 GCA_022844485.1 Xanthobacteraceae bacterium | reverse complement strand
GGGGGGGGGGGCCGGGGGGGGGGGGGGGGGGGGTATCTCCAGTCGGCAAACGCCCCCTCACCCGGCTCACGGCTTCGCCGCTCGCCACCCTCTCCCCGCAAGCGGGGAGAGGGAAGAAATGCAACGGCGATGGCGGTCATGCGCGGCCTCGCTTGGCGAGCGCATCATCGACCACGGCGCGCAGCTCGCGCGCGGCGGCGGCCGGATCGGGGCTGAGCGACAGCGCCGAGATCACCGACACGCCGTCGGCACCCGCCTCGATCACGGCGGCGGCGTTCCCCGCATTGATGCCGGCGATGGCGCAGACCGGATAGCCGGGCGCGCGGGCGCGCACCGCGCCGGCCACCGCCTTGAAGCCGGCAACGCCGATGGGCGCGGCGGCGTCTTCCTTGGAAGTCGTGCCGTAGACGCCGCCGACCGCGACGTAATCGAGCAGGTCGAGCGGCGCGGCCTGCGCGTGCGCCAATGTCTTCAGGCTCAGCCCGATGATGGCGTCCGGCCCGAGCAGCCGGCGCGCATCCTGCGGGCTCATGTCGGTCTGGCCGATATGCACGCCGTCGGCGCCGGAAGCGAGCGCAACATCGACGCGGTCGTTGATGAGCAGCGGCACGCCGGCGGGCGCGAGCACGGCTTTCAGCGCCCTCGCCTCTTCGATCATGGCGCGCGTCGAGCCATGCTTGTCGCGCAACTGCACCAGCGTGGCCGCGCCCGCGATCAGCTTCGCAAGAGCAGGCAGCGTGCGGCCGCCGGCGACGGCGGGGTCGACAAGGGCGTAGAGGCGCAGGTCCACTTTCATTCGGAAACCTTGGCATGAGTGGTGAGCGCGGGTGCGTCGAGGCCGTGCAAGCGGTCGAGGATGGCGACGGCGAAGCTGCCGGGACCTTCCGACGTGGCGGCGGCCAATTCGCCGGCGACGCCCAAGATGACCAGCGCGGCGGCGGCGGCGCGCAAGGCGTCGCGCTCGAGCGCGAGGCAGGCGGCGAGCAGCGCCGAGCCGGCGCAGCCCATGGCGGTGACCTTGGCCATCAAGGGATCGCCGTTGGCGACGGTGACGGCGCGCTCGCCGTCGGTGACGAAATCGGCCGCGCCCGACAGCGCGACGACGACCTCGTGGTCTTCGGCGTAGCGCATCACCGCGGCGCGCGTGGGCCCGGCGCCGGCCAACGCCGTGAATTCGGCGTGGTTGAGCCGGACCGCGGCGGGGCGGCGCGCGATCAGCATGCGGGCAAATTCCAGCCGCGGCGGGCTGCGGTCGACGAAGACGGGATCGAGCACCCAGGGCACGGAATTCTCGCGCGCCGCGACGATGGCGATGTCGGCCGCCTTGCGCCGCTCGCGGTCGAAGGTGCCGAGATTGACCAGCAGCGCGTCGGCCTTGGCGACGAAGGCGCCGATCTCCTCCGCCGACAGCGTCATCGACGGCACGCAGCCGGCGGCGAGCAGCGCGTTGGCGGTGAAATTCTGCGCCACCGCGTTGGTGATGCAGTGGACGCGGGGGCTGCGCGCGCGCAGTTGCGCGGCGAGGCTCGCCGCTAATTGCGGCACGTCCGCGTGCGGAATGGGTCCGGGAGTGTGCATCTCTCATCCCTCCGCCGGCATGACCCGGATCAGGTTCGTTGGGTTGGCCGCGGATCGGCCTCTCAGCCCGGCGAACGCCGGACACCCCACGAGATTGCTGCCAAATACCTAGTCCCCGGCGGCGAGCCTGGCAAGGGCGACCGTTCGCCTTGCCAGAAGGGCGCGATTTTGCTGGATTGCGGGCAAAGCGGAGCGCCGGAATGACCCCCTTCTTCGTCCAGATCAAATGCGAGCTCGGCAAGGCCTACCAGGTCGCCAACGCGCTGGCGGAAGCGGAAATCGCCTCCGAAATCTATTCGACGGCGGGCGACTACGACCTGCTGGTGAAGTTTTACGTCGATGCCGGGACCGATATCGGGCACTTCGTGAACGAGAAGGTGCACTGCATTCCCGGCATCAAGGACACCTACACCATCATCACCTTCAAGGCGTTCCAGGCGTAGCAACCTGTCGTCCCCGCGCCGCATATCCGGGGCCTTCGAAAACTCCGTAGCCGTAACGATCCCGGGTCTGCAGCGCGTCATTGCATGCCGCGCTGCGCCCGGGAAAAGCCCCCTCACCCCGCCTGCGGCGGGCCTTCAGCTTCGCGTGGGCGCTGCAGGCCGAGCTGGCGCTCGCGGTAGATGACGTAGAGCCCGGCGCCGGCCACGATCGTCGCGCCGACATAGACCAACGGCGCCGGCAGTTCCCCGAACAGCCACCAGCCGAGCAGCAGCGCCCACAGCATCGAAGAATAGTCGAAGGGCGCGATCAAGGACGCGCTGGCGTGCCGGTAGCTCTCGGTCAGGAAGATGTGCGCAAGCCCGCCGAGCAGGCCGAGCATGATCAGCTTGGCGAGCTCGGGCGCGGTCGGGGTGTGCCAGGCGAAGGGCAAGGTCGCCGCACCCGCGATGGCGCAGATGAGCGAGAAGTAGAACACGATCGAGGACGTCGTCTCGCTCTGCGTCAGGCGGCGGGTCTGGATCACGGTGCCGGCGTTGCAGAAGGCCGAGATCAGCGCCAGCCCGGCGCCCACCGTGGCGGTGGCGGCGCCGATGGCGGCGTAATGCGTCACGTCGAGATGCGGGATCAGCATCACGACGACGCCGGCGAAGCCGACCAGCACGGCGGTCCAGCGATAGACGCGGATTTTTTCCTTCAGGATGAGGGCGGCGAGCGCCACCGTGATCAGCGGCGAGGCGAAGGAGATGGCGGTGGCGTCGGCGAGCGGCAGGCGCGTCAGCGCCGAGAAGTTGGTGAACATGCCGGCGACGCTCAAGCTGCCGCGGCCGAGCTGGCCGAGCGGGCGATTGGTGCGCACGGCGGTCATCAGCTCGCCGCGCAGCGCGTAGATCACCACCACCGGCAATATGGCGAAGGCGGAGCGGAAGAACACCATCTGCCCGACCGGGGCAACGTCGCCGAGCTGGCGCACCAAAGCCGACATCGCGGCAAACAGCAAAGCGGAAATAAGCTTGAGGCCGATGGCCTTGAAGAGATTCATTCCACGTCCGGTCTTAAGGCGCTACGGCCCCTTTCCTACCGGCGAATAAAGCTTCTGTCTCCGGTGTTATTTCCGGACCACAGGCCGGCCGGGACCAACGCCCGGCCCGACGATGGGTTTCTCAATGACGACGTGCCGCGCGCTCACGCGAAGTTGTCCCAACCGCCGGACGCTGTCTCTTGCCGCAATCCCCCGTGTTGCGGCAAAGCTGCCCAGGCCGAGTCCGACCGTGGTCCGCTTCCGGATATCCCCACGCCAGCCAACTTGTCCCAATCGGAGGTCCGCTCGATGATTCGCACCCTTTCCGCTTTCGCACTCGTGGGAGCCCTGTTGCTGGCTTCAGGCCATGCCTCCTGGGCGCAGGCCCCGGCGCAGGCCGTCAAAGACCGCCTGGAGATCATGAAGAGCCTCTGGCCACAGTACTACCAGGACATGGCGCGCAGCGTGCGCAGCGACAGCCCGGACCTGGCGCTGGTGGCGACCAAGGCCACGCAGGCGGACGCGGCGCTCAAGAAGGCGGCGACCCTGTTTCCGGCCGGGACCGGCCGCGAGGCCGTGCCGACGACGCGCGCCAAGCCCGAGATCTGGTCGCAGCGGGCCGACTTCGAGAAGGCCATGGCCGCCCTGATCGCCGAAAACAACGCCATGGCCGAAGCCGCCAAGAGTGGCAATGTCGCGGCGGTGAAGGCGCAGTGGCCGAAGCTGGCGGAAGCCTGCGGCGGCTGCCACGGCGGCCCGCCGAAGAGCGGCGGCAAATTCCGCTTCGAGGAATAGCCGAACGAAACGAGGCGACGCGATGCGCCGACCCCTTCGCGTCCTGTGCGCCGCCGCGGCGGGCCTCGTCTTGTCGGGCTTCGTCTTGTCGGGCTTCGTCTTGGCGCCGGCAGCGCTCGCGCAAACCGGATCGGCCGAGCGCGGCAAATACATCTTCGACGCCGCCGGCTGCCACGGCTGCCACACCGAAAAAGACGGACCGCCGCTTGCCGGCGGCCCGGCGCTGAAGACGCCGTTCGGCACTTTCTACGCGCCCAACATCACGCCCGATCCGCAGCACGGCCTCGGGCGATGGACCGAGGCCGATTTCGTGCGCGCGCTGCGCGCGGGCGTGTCGCCGCGCGGCGAGCATTACTTTCCGGTGTTTCCCTATTCGGCCTACACCAAGATGACGGCGCAGGACATCGCCGACCTGTGGGCTTATCTCAGAAGCGTGCCGCCGGCGAGCAAGCCGAGCCGCGCGCACGAGGTGTCGTTCCCGTTCTCGGTGCGGATGGCGCTCGGGCCGTGGAAATGGCTCTACTTCACCGCCGGCGAATACAAGCCGGAAGCGGGCAAGGACGCGGCCTGGAACCGCGGCGCCTATATCGTCGAGGCGCTCACGCATTGCGGCGAATGCCACACGCCGCGCAACATGTTCGGCGCGCTTGAGCGCGAGCACTGGATGTCGGGCGCGCGCATGCCGGTCGGCGACCTGGTCGCCTCGAACCTGACGCCGGACAAGAGCGGCCTCGCCGACTGGGGCAAAGCCGACATCGTGGATGCGCTGGAAATCGGGACGCTGCCGCAAGGCGGCACGCTCGGCGGCGAGATGGGCGAGGTGGTGCGCAACAGCACGAGCAAGCTGCGCCCTGGGGACCGCGACGCGATCGCGACCTATCTCAAGGCGCTGCCGCCCTTACCGACGACGGTGAAGAAGAAGGAGTGAGGGGTCGTCAAAACCCGAGCGGTCATCCCCGCGCAAGCGGGGATCCAGTACGCCGCAGTCCCTCGATAACGCACGGAGTACTGGATCCCGGCTCTCGCGGAGCCTGTCATCGGGCCGCGCTTTGCGCGGACCCGTTGGCTCGGCCGGGATGACGGGTGAACCTGGAGCGTGCGCAGCCGGTCCAACTCACGCCGCGCTCACCTTGCGCGTGGCGGCCTGAATCGCGCTCCACACCTTGTGCGGCGTCGCCGGCATGTCGATCGAGCGGATGCCGTAGGCGCGGTCGAGCGCGTCGATGATCGCGTTCATCACCGCCGGGCAGGAGCCGATGGCGCCCGCCTCGCCGGCGCCCTTGACGCCGAGCGGATTGGTCTTGCACGGCACGTTGCGCGTCTCGAACACGAAATCGGGCGCGTCGAGCGCGCGCGGCATGGCGTAGTCCATGAAGGACGCGCTGAGCAATTGCCCGGAGGCCTTGTCGTAGACGGTGTCCTCCATCAGCGCCTGGCCGATGCCCTGCACGGCGCCGCCGTGCACCTGCCCTTCCAGCAGCAGCGGGTTGAGCGTGGCGCCGAAGTCGTCGACCACGACGTAGCGCTTGATCGCGGTCGTGCCGGTGTCGGGATCGATCTCGACCTCGGCGATGTGGGTGCCATTGGGGAAGGTCGGCGCGTCGGTGCCGAACTCCTCGGCCGCACGCAGCTTCTCCGGCGTGGCGGCGGGATGGGCGGCGAGATCGGCGAAAGAGATGAGGCGGTCGGTGCCGGCGACGCGCACGGTGCCCTCGGCGATCTCCATGTCGCCGGCGGAGGCTTCCAGCGCGTCGGCGGCGAGCTGCTTGAGCTTCTCGCCGAGCGTCTTGGAGGCGCGGTCGACCGAGACGCCGCCGACGGGAATCGAGCTGGAGCCGCCGGTGCCGGCGCCGGTGGCGATGCGGTCGGTGTCGCCCTGCACCGTGCGCACCAGGTCGGGCGGCAGCCCGAGGCGGTCGGCCACGATCTGCGCGTAAGAGGTGGCGTGCCCCTGCCCGCTCGCCTGCGAGCCGATCAGCAGTGTGACGCCGCCGTCGCGGTCGAGGTTGAGGGTGGCGGTTTCCGGGCCGTTGGCGCCGCAGGCCTCGACATAGGTGGCGATGCCGATGCCGCGGATGCGGCCGGCGCGCTTGGACTGGGCGGCGCGCTTGGCAAAGCCGTCCCAGTCGGCGAGTTGCTGCGCGCGCGCCAGCGTGCCGGCGAAGTCGCCCGAATCGTACACCTTGCCGGTCGGCGTTTTGTACGGCATCGCCTTCGGCTTGACGAAGTTGCGCCGGCGCAGCACGTCGGGCGCGACGCCGATCTCGCGCGCCGCGGCGTCGACCGCGCGCTCGATCAGGTAAGAGGCTTCGGGGCGCCCGGCGCCGCGATAGGCGTCGACCGGCACGGTATTGGTGTAGACCGCCCGCAGGCGCACGTAAGCGGCCGGGATGTCGTAGACGCCGGTCGCCATGCCCATGCCGAGCCAGGGGATGTAGGGCGCGTAACACGAGAGATACGCGCCCATGTCGGCGACAATGTCGAGTTCGAGGCCGAGGAAGCGGCCCTTGTCGTCGAGCGCGAGGCGCGCGGTCGAGATGTTGTCGCGGCCGTGACTGTCGGACAGGAAGTGCTCGATGCGCTCGCCGACCCACTTCACCGGTTTCTTCAGGCGTCCGGCGGCCACCGCAGCCAGTGCGTATTCGCGGTAGGGAAACAATTTGGTGCCGAAGCCGCCGCCAACATCGGCGGGCGTGACGACGCGCATCTGCTCGGGCCTGAGCTTCATCACCTCGACGCCAATGATATCCCGCATAATGTGCGGACCCTGGCTGGTCAGCGTGAGCGTGTAGCGCTCCCCGTCATATTCGGCGACGACGGCGCGCGTCTCCATGTAGTTGGTGACAAGGCGCTGGTTGACGATGGTGGTCTCGACGATGCGCGCAGCCTTGGCGAAGGCGTCGCGCGTCGCCTGGGCGTCGCCCATGTCGGTCTCGAAGGACAGGTTGGACCGGTCGGGCCACACTTGCGGCGCGCCCGGCGAAAGCGCCTCCAGCGCGCCGATCACGTGCGGCAGCGGCTGCCAGTCGATCGTCAGCGCGTCGGCGGCGTCCTTCGCCGCGGCGAGCGTGTCGGCGACGACGAAGGCGACAGAATCGCCGACGTGGCGGACCACGTCCTTGGCCAGGATCGGGTAATGCGGGATCTTGATGTCGGGGCCGGGAATGACGCCCGGTGTCGGCAGCGGCCCGAGATCGGCGATGTCGGCGTGCGTGAGCACCAGGCGCACGCCCTTCATCGCGCGCACGCGCGCGACGTCGTGAACCGCAAAGCGCGCATGGGCGTGCGGCGAGCGCACCACCACGGCATGCAGCGTGGCCTCGGGCGCGACGTCGGCGACAAAGCGCCCCGCCCCGCGCACCAGCGCGGCGTCTTCCTTGCGCTTGAGCGGCTGCCCGAACCCGAACTTCATGGACGTTCCCTTAGGTATGGCCGCGGTGCGACGAATGGGCATGCGCCCGCCGGCGCGCGAAGCGCTGCGCCAGCCAGCGCGACACTACGTAGAACACCGGCGTGAAGACCAGGCCGAACAGCGTGACGCCGATCATGCCGGAGAACACGGTGGTGCCGAGCACCTGGCGCAATTCCGCGCCGGCGCCGACCGCCCAGACCAGCGGCGTCACGCCCAGAATGAAGGCGAAGGAGGTCATCAGGATCGGGCGCAGGCGCAGGCGCGCGGCTTCGACCGCGGCGGCGAAGCGGTCGCGGCCGTCGTCCTCGAGCTGCTTGGCGAACTCGACGATCAGGATGGCGTTCTTGGCAGCGAGGCCTATGAGCACGATGAAGCCGACTTGCGTGAGGATGTTGTTGTCCTGCCCGCGCAACTCGACGCCGGTGATGGATGCAATGAGGCACATCGGCACGATCAGGATGACCGCCAGCGGCAGCGTCAGGCTCTCGAACTGCGCGGCCAGCACGAGGAAGACGAACACGACGCCGAGCGCGAAGGCGAAGATCGCGGTGTTGCCGGCGCGCAGCTGCTGGTAGGCGAGCGTGGTCCACTCGTAGGCGAAGCCGGCCGGCAGCGTCTCGGCGGCGAGCCGTTGCATGATCTCGATGGCCTGGCCCTGGCTGAAGCCGGGCGCGGCGGAGCCGTCGAGCTCGGCCGCGGGGTAGAGGTTGTAGCGCGGCACGCGATAGGGACCGGTGATGTCGCGCACGGTGGTGAAGGAGCCAAGCGGCACCGTCTGCCCCGCTGTGTTGCGCACGCGCAGGCTGAGCACGTCCTTCGCCTCCAGGCGGTAGGGCGCGTCGGCCTGCGCCTGCACCCGGAAGGTGCGGCCGAACAGGTTGAAGTCGTTGACGTAGACCGAACCGAGATAGACCTGCAGCGCGCTGAACACGTCCGGCATGCTGACGCCGAGCAGTTGCGCCTTGGTGCGGTCGATGTCGAGATAAAGCTGCGGCGTCTGCGTTTCGAATAGCGAGAACACCTGCTGCAGCCCCGGCGTCTGCGCGGCGCGGCCCATCATCGCGCCGACCGCGCCCTGCAAGGCCTGCGAGCCGGCGCCGCCGCGGTCCTCGATCATCATGCGGAAGCCGCCGGCATTGCCGATGCCCTGCACCGAAGGCGGCTGCACCACCACCATGAAGGCATCCTGGATGGTGGAGAGCTTGCCGAACAGCGCGCCTGTGATAGCGGCCGCCGACTGGCGCGGATCCTGCGCGCGCTTGGCGAAGTCGTCGAGCACCAGGAATATGGCGCCGGCATTGGGCGCGTTGGTGAAGGTCGCGCCGGAGAAGCCGACGACGCGGATGGCGTGGGCGACGCCGGGCTGCTGGGCGGCCAGCTCATAGGCGCGCTTCATCACCGCGTCGGTGCGCTCGAGCGAGGAGCCCGGCGGCAACTGCGCGGCCACGATGAGGAAGCCGCGGTCCTGCTGCGGGATGAAGCCCTGCGGCGCTTGGCGGAACTCATTGAGGCCGAAAACGATGACGCCGGCGTAGATCAAAAGCATGATGCCGGCGAAGCGCACCACCCGCTGGGCCAGCCATCCGTAGCCGCGCCCGACGGTATCGAAGCCGCGGTTGAACAGCCGGAAGAAGCCGTGGATCGGGCGCTCCCACCAGCGGTCGCGGTGGTGCGGATCGTGCGGCTTGAGCAGGAGCGCGCACATGGCCGGCGACAGCGTCAGCGACACGATCAGCGAGATGATGGTGGAGCCGGCGATGGTGAGCGCGAACTGGCGGTAGAACTGCCCCGAAATGCCGGTGATGAAGGCCGACGGCACGAACACCGCGGTGAGCACCAGCGCGATCGCGATCAGCGCGGAGCCGACTTCGTCCATGCTCTTGATCGCGGCGTCGCGCGGCGACAGCCCGCGCGCGATGTTGCGCTCGACGTTCTCGACCACGACGATGGCGTCGTCCACCACGATGCCGATCGCCAGCACCAGGCCGAACAGCGAGAGGTTGTTGAGCGTGAAGCCGAACAGGCTCATGGCGAAGAAGGTGCCGATGAGCGAGATCGGAATCGCCAGAATGGGGATGATGGCGGCGCGCCAGGTCTGCAGGAACAGGACCACCACCAGCACGACCAGCACCATGGCCTCGAGGATGGTTTCCACCACCGCCTCGACCGACTGGCGGATGAACTGGGTCGGGTCGTAGATGATGGTGTGCTGCATCCCCTGCGGGAAGCCTTTGGACACCTCCGCCATCGCCGCGCGGATGCGGTCGCCGGTGGCGAGCGCATTCGAGCCGGGGCGCTGGAACACCGCCACCGCGATCGAGGTGTTGGCGTCGAGATAGGAATTGGACAGGTAGTTCTGCGCCGCGAGCTCGATGCGCGCCACGTCCTTCAGGCGCACCACGGCGGTCGGCGTCTGCTTGACCACGATGTTGCCGAACTCGGCCGTGTCGGCAAGGCGGCCGAGCGTGCGCACCGCCACCTGGAAGGCGAGCTGGTTCGGCACCGGCGGCTGGTTGAGCACGCCGGAGGCGACCTGCACGTTCTGGCCCTGCAAGGCCGCGACCACGTCGTTGGCGGTGAGGTTGAGCGATTGCAGGCGGTCGGGGTCGAGCCAGACCTGCATGGCATAATCGCGCGCGCCGAAGATGGTGAGCGAGCCGACGCCGTCGAGGCGCGCCAGCACGTCGGTGATCTGCAGGCTGGCGTAGTTCGACATGAACAGCGCGTCGCGCGAACCGTCGGGCGAGAACAGGTTCACCACCATCAGGATGTCGGGCGAGCTTTTCGCCACCGTGACGCCGACCTGCTGCACCGCCTGCGGCAGACGCGGCAGCGCGGAGGAGACGCGGTTCTGCACCTGCACCTGCGCGATATCGAGGTTGGTGCCGACGTCGAAGGTGACCGAGATGGAGAAGCGGCCGTCGGCGGTGGAGTTCGAGGAGACGTAGAGCATCCCCTCGACGCCGTTCACCTGCTGCTCGATCGGCGCCACCACCGTTTCGGCGACGATTTCTGCGCTGGCGCCGGAATACTGGCCGGTCACGTTGATGATCGGCGGCGCGATCTCGGGATATTGCGCGACCGGCAGGCGCAGGAAGGCGACGCCGCCGAGAATGACGAACACGATCGAGACGACCGAGGCGAAGATCGGGCGGTCGATGAAGAAGTGCGAGATGCGCATGGCGTCCGCTTTACTTGGCCGGGTTGGGCGGCGCAGCGCCGGCGGCAGGCGCAGCGCCCTGCTCCCGCGCATTGACCTTCTGGCCCGGCCGCACGCGCGCGACGCCATTGACGACGATGCGGTCGTCCGGGCCGATGCCGTCCTTGATCACGCGCAGGTCGCCGTCGCGCTGGCCGAGCGTCACATATTTAGACCGCGCGACGTTTTCGGCGTCGACCACGAGCACGAACTTGCGGTTCTGCTCGCTGCCGATGGCGACGTCGGGCACGAGCAGCGCCTCGGCCGGCGCCGAGGCCGGCACGCGCACGCGCGCGAACATGCCGGGCGTGAACACGCCGTTGGAATTCTTGAACACGGCGCGGCCGCGGATGGTGCCGGTTGCGCGATCGATGACGTTGTCGATGAAGTCCATGCGGCCTTCGTGCACAAAGTCGCGCTCGTCGATCAGTTTGAGCGCGATCTGCGCGTCGCCGCCGCGGCTGGTGACGTCCTTGCCGCTCTTGGACGCGCGCTCGTAGCGCAGATAGGAGGCTTCGTCGAAGGTGAACTCGAAATGGATGGGGTCGGTGGAGACGATGGTGGCGAGCAGCGTGGTGTTGCCGCCGGTGCCGCCGGTGACGAGGTTGCCGGGCGAGACGCGGCGGTCGCCGATGCGGCCGGGGATGGGCGCGCGCAATTCGGTGAATTCGAGGTCGAGCTCGGCCTGGCGCAGCGCCGCCTCCGCGCTGCTGACGGCGGCCTGCGCGTTGCGGAAGGCCTGCGAGCGCTGCTCGTAGACCTGCTCGGTAATGGTCTTGTCGCGCACGAGCTGCTGGCCGCGCGCGAGGTCGGATTCGGTGTAGGCGAGGTTCGAGCGCGCCAGCGTGACATTGGCGCGCGCCTGCGCGGCGGCGTTCTGGAACGGCCGCTTGTCGATGGTGAACAGGAGGTCGCCCTGCTTGAGCGTCTGCCCGTCTTCGAAATGCACGGACTCGAGATAGCCGGAAACGCGCGCGCGCACCTCGACGGCGTTCACCGCGACGAAGCGGCCGACGTATTCGTCGAAATCGGTCACCGTGCGCTTGACGGGCTTTGCCATCGTGACCTGCGGCGGCGGCGGGGCGGCCTGCTGCTGCTTCTGGCTGTCGCCGCAGCTTGCGACCAAAGTCGCAAGCGCCGTAAACAGCGCGACCCGTATCAAGGAAAGTGATGAAACAGCCATGGCGGAATTCATGAATGATCGGGGCTTAATGGGAGAGAAACCCCATAGCGTCGGAGGGCAGTTATGTCCACCTCGCCGGCGCTGCAACCACGCAATCGTGTCCTAACGGCCACGCCGGGCGCGAAAAGCCCTTAGCCAGCCGGGGCCGAACAGCGCCAGAACGGCGCCGCCATAGACAATGAAGCCGAGCGCGACGAGGATTGCCAATGTGGCGATGTCGCGCAGGCCGGGACGGACGTCGAACTGCGCCGCCGCCGGGGCGTAGGCGAGCCATAGCGCGGCAGCGAGCGCGACGCCGGCGACCGTGAACTTGACCAGCGAGTTGCGCAGGCGGACGTCCAGCGCGAGATGGCCGGCGCGGTGCGCGAACCAGAGCACGAGCGCGAGATTGATCCAGGCGCCGATGCTGGTCGCGAGCGCAAGGCCGACCTGCGCCAGCGGCCCCATGAGCAAGAACTTGAAGCCGATGTTGACGGCGGCAGCGATGAGCGCAGCCTTCACCGGCGTCGCCGTGTCGCCGCGCGCGAAGAAGCTCGCCACGGCGCTGCGGATCAGCACGAAAGGCAACAGGCCGACGGCGTAAGCGGCGAGCGTCATGCCGGCTGCGGCGGCGTCTTCGGCGGTGAAGGCGCCGCGCACGAACAACGCGCGCATGATCAGGTCCGGCACGACGAAGAAGGCGGCGATGCAGGGCACTGCCAAGAGCAGCGTGAACTCGACGGCGCGGTTCTGCGCCTGCGCCGCGCCGCTCTCGTCGCCGGACGCGAGGCGGCGCGCCATTTCCGGCAGCACGACGGTGCCGGCGGCGATGCCGATGACGCCGATCGGCAACTGGTTGAGGCGGTCGGCGTAATAGAGCGCCGACAAGGAGCCTGCCGGCAGGAAACTGGCGATCACCGTGTCGGCAAAGAGCGCAAGCTGCACGCCGCCGGCGCCGACCGTCGCTGGCCCGAGCGCGCGGAAGAACTGCTTCACGTCGGCGTCGAGCTTCGGCCGGCGTAGCTTGGCCCAGGCGCCAGCGCGCGCGGCGGCGCCCGCCACCAGCAGAAACTCGAAGATGCCGGCGGCGAACACGCCCCAGGCGGCGGCGTGTCCCGCGGTCGGGAAGAAGGCGGCCAGCACGAGCGCCAGGATGAGCGAGAGATTGAGCAGCACGGGCGCGGCCGCCGCGGCGGCAAATCGCTGCAGGCCGTTGAGGATGCCGCCATAGAGCGTCACCAGCGTGACCAGCAGCAGATAAGGAAAGGTGATGCGGGTGAGCTCGACCGCGAGGCCGAAGCGCTCCGGGTCGCGCGTGAAGCCCGGCGCCAGGAGTTCGATGACCGACGGCGTGAACAACAAGGCGACGGCGAGCAGCACAATCTGGCTCGCCAGCAGCAGCGTGAAGATGCGGTCGGCGAAATGGCCGGCGCGCTCCGCCCCGCTTTGCTCGCGGATGCGGGCATAAGCCGGGACGAAGGCGGCGTTGAAGGCGCCCTCGGCGAAGATGGCGCGGAAGTGGTTGGGCAGGCGCAGCGCGACGAAAAAGGCATCCGCCACCGGGCCGGCGCCGAGCACCGCCGCCAGGATAATGTCGCGGATAAAGCCGGTGATGCGCGACAGCAGCGTGAACCCGCCGACCGTCAATATGCGTTCGATCATCGGTGTCCTAAGGCGGTATCCGTGGGCGGCCGGCCGGAAGGGCCTTCCGAGGCGCCAAATGTCGGCAAAGATCGTGCGCAAACCATGGCTTAGGGCCAACGGCCCCCGGGGTGGACTTGTGACCCGCGCACCGATACCGGTAGTGAATGACCCCGGGAGACCGCTTTAGGGCGATTCCCCCCTGCTCGACCATAGCGCAGCCGTTACACGCCTCGCCAAAGCCGAACCGGACCATGCCTTCGCCGATCATACCTATCCTGCTGGCGGGTGGCGCCGGGACCAGGCTTTGGCCGGTTTCCCGGGACGCCCTGCCCAAGCAATTCCTGCCGCTGGTCGGCGACCGCTCGACCTATCAGGAGACGCTGCTGCGGGTCCGCGACGCCATGTTCGCGCCGCCCATCGTCATCACCGGCCCGAATTTCCACTTCTTCGCCCGCCGGCAGGCCGAAGAGATCGGCGTCGACGTGACGGTGGTGATCGAGCCGATGCGGCGCAATTCCGGCCCGGCGATCGCCGCAGCGACGGCGGTTGCGCGCGGGCGCGACCCCGACGCGGCGGTGCTGGCGCTGGCGGCCGACCACATCATCCTCGACGCCGATGCCTTCCGTGCCACCTGCGCGGCGGGGCGCGCGGCCGCCGAAGCCGGCCACATCGTCACCTTCGGCATCAAGCCGACCGAACCGAAGACCGCCTACGGCTACATCCTGCCGGGCGAAAAGATCGCGGGCGGCGCGCACAAGGTCGCCCGCTTCGTCGAGAAGCCGGACGCTGCCACCGCCGCGCGCTACGTGCTGGAAGGCTACCTGTGGAATTCCGGCAACTTCCTGTTCCGCGCCGACGTGCTGCTGGCCGAGCTCAAGCGGCTGGAGCCGGACATGTCGGAAGCGATCGAGGCGGCGGTCGAGGGCGCCACCACCGATCTCGGCTTCCTGCGCCTGGCACCCGACGCCTTCGCGCGCGCCTCCGACAAGTCGATCGACTATGCGGTGATGGAAAAGACCGACCGCGCCGCGGTGGTCGCGGGCGATTTCCGCTGGTCCGACATCGGCAGCTGGGACGCGCTGTTCGACATCACGCCGCGCGACGCGCAGGGCAACGTGCTGCAGGGCCCGGTGGTGGCGATGGACACGCACGACTGCGTGGTCCACTCCGACAGCCGCCTGACCACGCTGGTCGGCGTGCAGGACATGGTGGTGGTGAGCACGTCGGACGCGGTGATGGTGGTGCCGCGCGCGCGCGCGCAGGAAGTGAGGGAGCTGGTCGCCAAGCTCAAATCCAGCCAAAGGCCGGAGGCGACCGAGCACAGGCGCGGCCACCGGCCCTGGGGCTATTACGAATCGATCGACATGGGCGACCGCTTCCAGGTGAAGCGCATCGTCGTCACGCCGGGCGGCATGCTGTCATTGCAGAAGCACCGCCACCGCTCGGAGCATTGGATCGTGGTGCGCGGCACCGCCGAAGTGACGGTCAACGACACCGTCCGCACGGTGCACGAAAACGAATCCGTCTACATCCCGATCGGTAGCGTCCACCGCTTGGCCAACCCGGGGCGCATCCCGCTGGAGCTGATCGAAGTGCAGACCGGGAGCTATCTCGGCGAGGACGACATCGTGCGCCTGGACGACATCTACAAGCGCGGGTGAGACAAGGCGCTGTGCGGCGCGGTCATCTTGAAAAGACCAAGTGTAATGCGGTCCCTTTGAAAACAATCAAACGGATTGAAGCACCAAAAACAAGAGGTTATATTCCTAATTCTCGCTGCTTAACTCGCAATTCTCGCTGCTTAACTCGCAATGAGAGGCAGGCTCCTCTTGGGGTGGGCCCTACCCTAGCTGGGGGGGTAGCCTAAGCAGCGTTGATGTGGTCGCAGGGCCCCTTTGGGTCCCCCGAACTGGCTTCGCTCCGCAACAACATTGGGCTTACTGAGCTTTCTGCATCGCCTTGGGTGGGCCTAAAACCTCTGCGTCTGCTCTGAACTCAGAGGGGGGTAAAAGAGGGGTGCTGACGGGGCGCTCAGGAAGGGGCGTTTTGACCCCCTACCCCGGTTTGGCTACCTGCGGTGGCCGTCCCTAGCGTCCCCCTCCCCACAAGTTGAGCGCAGCGGGGGTGCCATCTTCCCGGACTGGCATCAGGTGTCGGTTCAGTTGGGTGCTTAGGCCGAAAATTGGCTTCGTTTCGCAATAGCCGATGGTTAGGCCTTTTTGAGCTTTTTGATAAGCCGCACCCCGAACCCACCCTGCTCGTCCTCGAAGAAGCGCACCCCCGCGCGCTCGAGCGCGGCTTGGATGCGGATGATCGTGGTGGTGTGGCCCTGCGCTGGTCCCTCTCTCTGTTCGATGCGGGCAATGGTGGCGAGACCCGCCTTGGCAGCCTTCGCCAGGTCGTCCTGGCGCCAGCCGAGAAGAGCGCGCGCAGCGCGGATTTGGGCAGCTTGGATCATGCAAAATCGAGTGTTCCCGATTCGATCCCGCTTGACAAGCACTCGTATACGAGTGAATTTTTATCAGTATTGAGTAATTGTACGGAGTAACACCATGAATAAACTCGCTTTTTCGGCCATTCACTACCGCGCCGTGCGCGACAAAATCCGCGCTCAAGACCCCGATCTCGATGAACAAACCCTCGCCGATACCGTGGAGGGGCTTACTGATCTCCACGAAATTATCGTGGCGGTGATCCGTTCGGCCTTGCAGGACGAGGCCTTGGCATTGGGTTTGAAATGTCGCCTCTCCGATATGCAGGGGCGGCTTGAACGCCTGCAGGACCGGGCGTCCAAACGCCGGCAAATTGCCCGGGATGTCATGAGTGAGCTTGATCTGAAGAAGATCACAGCCCCGGACTTTACTGCGTCGATGCGCCCTGGGACCCCCTCCCTGGTGGTCATCAATGAAGACGCGGTCCCCAGCATCTATTGGACACCGAGCGAACCGCGGCTCAATCGCCAGAAGCTCGCCACCGAGCTGAAGGAGGGGGCTGAGATCGAAGGGGTCTCGTTATCAAACCCCGAGCCGGTCCTGAGCGTGAGGACACGATGATGGGTCTCTCAGCCAAGCAACTGCAGGCTCTGCGGCGCAATGTCGAAGAGCGTCACATCCGGACCCGGCAGTCCAACGGGCGGGAGCTCTCCTACATCGAGGGTTGGTACGCCATCGCTCAGGCCAACCGGATCTTCGGCTTCGATGGATGGAATAGAGAAACGCTCGAAACCAAATGCGTCCTCGCTCGAGACATGCGGGGTGCATTCACCGCTGTCTATACCGCCAAGGTACGCATCACCGTCAAGGCAGAGGGAGCCGTCATCATCCGGGAGGGACATGGCACGGGCGAAAGCCATGCCGGCAGCCCAGGGGAGGTGCACGATACAGCTCTTAAAGCTGCGGAGACTGACGCCACAAAGAGGGCTCTGGCGACATTCGGCCGCCCGTTCGGCCTTGAGCTCTACCGGAATGGTAGGATCGCTGTTGAAAGGGCGTCCTCGACCCGGAATCTGAATCTATCGGCTGCGCCGGGTACAGCTCTGGTTGGAGCGGGCACACAAGCGACCGCGGCAGCAGTGGCCGCGGCAACAACCGGCCGCGAAGGCCTAGGGACACCGGCACCCTTGGCGGACCCATTGAAGCTGACGACTAAACCGGCAAGATCGTGCGTCGCGCCAGGCACCGCCGGCCAGCAATCAGGCTCAATCCCAAGCGTCCCTTCCGACTCCGCTCCAATCCGCCGACCCTCTCGTCACTATGGTCGGCATCGCTATCTCGATGCTCGCGAGCAAAATGCGGCCCTCATGCATGAAGCCCAGCGGCGGGCAACTGAAGTATCCTTAGTACCCTCGCAGCCCGACCTACTGCCTCCTAAGATCGACAAAAGTGCCCTGACCTTTGGCGAGCCCAAGCGCCTGCGCGACAAGGCACATCTGAAATTCGTAGGCTCCCAGCCCTGCCTCGTTTGCGGCCGACAGCCGGCCGATGCTCATCATCTGCGCTTCGCCCAACCGCGGGCGCTGGGTCTGAAGGTCAGCGACGAATTCACGGTGCCGCTCTGCCGCGGCCATCATCGCGCCGTCCATCAGACCGGCAACGAACCTGCCTGGTGGGAAGACCTGGAGATCAACGCTCTGGAGATTGCCAGGGGCCTCTGGGAGCAGAGCCGCGGCCTGAATAAAGCCCCAGCCAGTTCAGAACTGAACATGTCCGAACAAACGGAGCCCTCGAACAGTTCAGCGGAACCGAAGTAATGGCGTCCGAACGACAGATCGCCGCCAACCGTCAAAACGCCCAAAAGAGCACCGGACCCAGGACTTGCGCCGGCAAACGGCGCTCCCGCCGCAATGCCCTGCGCCATGGGCTCACCGCCGAAACCGTGCTCGAACAACTCGAAGACCCTGCTGAATATCGAGCTTTTGAAAAGGCGATTATTGCCGACTTCGCACCTGCGACCGCAATCGAGCAGGCACTCGTCCTCCGCATTGCCTCGTTGCTCTGGCGACTGAAGCGTGCAACTGCCATGGAAACCGGACTGTTCGCGAACTGTACCCCTCCAGACAGCGACCTACCAACGGTGGATCCGCGACCTATCATCCATCTTGCTGACGCGTGCCTTCTGACCAACTCCGATCCAATTGTTGTTATGCTACGGTTGATCCTCTCGCTCATGCCGGGAGGTTTCTCAGGGCACGTTGCGAGTTCCCAGCCAGGCGCAAGTGGCACACACATCGAAGCGACCGAAGTACGTTCAGTGATCGTGGAAGCTTTCCATCGGCTAGCCACGACAAAACAGGATTCTCTCTCGCTCGTTCTCCGCTACCAAACGTCGCTCAGCAACCAGTTGGCTCAGACTCTAGCTAGTATCGCGCAAGTACGCCGACACAATGGGTTTGCCCATCTCATCAACCGTAGGGTTCAAAAGCCCAAGCAGTCCGCGCGAAGTGGCTAAATCCGGTACTGAACTGGAAAGAGCGACATCAAAGGTCAAGCGCGTCGTCGGAGATGAGCGCACGACGACATCGTCCTTTCGGGCGTCCGAAAGCGCGGCTGAGGCCGAACCAGCCGTGAGACTTCTTGCCTCAGCTGTTCTCTTGCAGGATGGGGCGCGCGTGGGCGAGGAACTCCTAGAAATAGGCGATCGTCTCGTGAGTCCTGCTTGAGCGGGGTCGGCGGGAGTCCAGGACAATTCGCGCGGCGCTAGAGTGATGTCGGGCTGACGCTAGCGCGGGTCGTTCTCCGGCAGCGGGCGTAATTCGATCTTACGAGCCTCAGCGCACCCGCAGCGTCAATAGCTGCGGCCGGAACCTATCGGCGCAGCTAATCACCAGAGCTTGCGGGCAATCAGCAGTTCGATGACCTGCTCGGCCAGGGCCGCGGGAGCCCCTTCGCCCGCATCGAGACGCAGCTCGGGATTCTCCGGCCTTTCGTAAGCCTGATCGACGCCGGTGAAGTTCTTGATCTCTCCGGCAAGCGCGCGCTTGTAGAGGCCCTTCGGATCGCGCGCGATGCAGGCCTCGAGCGGCGCATCGACGAATATCTCGATGAACTCGCCCTCCTCGATCAACTCGCGCACCATGCGGCGCTCGGCGCGGAACGGCGAGATGAACGAGCACAGCACGATCAGCCCTGCGTCCGTCATCAGCTTGGCGACCTCGCCGATGCGCCGGATATTCTCGACGCGGTCGGTCTCGGCGAAGCCGAGGTCCTTATTGAGACCGTGACGAATGTTGTCGCCGTCGAGCATCAACGTGTGCAGCCCGCGTGCGTGCAGGCCCGCCTCCACCAGATTGGCGACGGTGGACTTGCCGGCGCCGGACAGGCCGGTGAACCACAGTACCGCGGGCTTGTGGTGCATCAGGCGGGCACGTTCGGCCTTGCTGACGGTGATCGCCTGGTGGTGGATGTTGGTGGCGCGGCGCAGCGCGAAGTCGATCATGCCGGCCGCTACGGTCTCGTTGGTGTAGCGGTCGATCAGGATGAAGGCGCCGGTGTCGCGGCTGTCGGCATAGGCGTCGAAGGCGACCGGGCGGGCGACCGAGAGATTGCAGACGCCGACCTCGTTGAGCGACAGCATCTTGGCGGCGAGCCGGGCCAGCGTGTCGACGTCGACCCGATGCTTGAGCTCGGTCACCGTCGCGGCCAGCGTCGCGTGGTTGATTTTCATCAGGTAAGAGCGGCCCGGCATCAGCCTGTCGTTCGCCATCCAGACGAGATGCGCGGCGAACTGGTCGGCCACCTGCGGGCGGTCGCGCAGCGCCGCGAGCATGTCGCCACGCGTGATGTCGATCTCGTCGGCGAGCGTCACGGTCACGGCGTCGCCCGCTTCGGCCGCGTCCACCGCCTCGCCCGCGCTCAGGATCGCGGTCACGGTGCTGGTGCGGCCCGACGGCAGCGCGGCGATCTCGTCACCCACGCGCAGGACGCCGCCGGCGACGGTGCCGGCGAAGCCGCGGAAGTCGAGGTTCGGCCGGTTCACCCACTGCACGGCCATGCGGAACGGCTTGGCGGCGCGGTCCTCCTCGACATTCACCGTCTCGAGATAGGCGAGGAGCGGCCCGCCCCGATACCACGGCGTATTGGCGCTCGTGGCCGAGACGTTGTCGCCGAGGCGCGCCGAGATCGGAATCGCGCGGATCTCCTTGAAGCCGAGCGGCGCGGCGAACTCGGCGAATTCCGCGGCGATGCGCGCGAACACCGCCTCGTCGTAGCCGACGAGGTCGATCTTGTTCACCGCCAGCACGGCGTAACGGATGCCCAGCAGGCTCGCGATGATGGCGTGGCGGCGGGTCTGCGCCAGCAGCCCCTTGCGCGCGTCGACCAGCAGAACGGCGAGCTCGGCATTGGAGGCGCCGGTCGCCATGTTGCGGGTGTACTGCTCGTGGCCGGGCGTGTCGGCGACGATGAAGGAGCGGCGCGGCGTCGCGAAATAGCGGTAGGCGACGTCGATGGTAATGCCCTGCTCGCGCTCGGCCTCCAGGCCGTCGAGCAAGAGCGCGAAGTCGACCTCGGCGCCGGTGGTGCCGTGCTTTCTGGAGTCGCGCTCAAGGGCTGCGAGATGATCGTCGAAGACCAGGTTCTGCTCGTAGAGCAGCCGGCCGATCAGCGTCGACTTGCCGTCGTCGACCGAGCCGCAGGTGAGGAAGCGCAGCGCCGGCCGCGTGTCGGATTCGGCGGCGGAAGAAACGGTGGCGCGGGTGGCGGGCTCCAGCATCAGAAGTAGCCCTCGCGCTTTTTCTTCTCCATCGAGCTGCTTTCGTCATGGTCGATGAGCCGACCCTGACGCTCCGAGCTTTTGGAGGCGCGCATTTCCGCGATGATCGCGTCGAGCGTGTCGGCGTCGGAGCGGATCGCGCCGGTGAGCGGGTAGCAGCCGAGCGTGCGGAAACGAACGGTCACCGTCCGCGGCTTTTCGCCGGGTGCGAGCGGCAGCCGCTCATCGTCGACCATGATGAGCGCGCCCTCGCGCTCCACCACCGGACGCGGCTTCGCAAAATACAGCGGCACCACAGGGATATTTTCGGCGCGGATGTACTCCCAGACGTCGAGCTCGGTCCAGTTGGACAGCGGGAAGACGCGCATGGATTCGCCTTGCTTGATGCGCGTGTTAAACAGCCGCCACAGCTCTGGCCGCTGGTTCCGCGGGTCCCAGCCGTGATTCACCGAGCGGTGCGAGAAGATGCGCTCCTTGGCGCGGCTCTTCTCCTCGTCGCGGCGCGCGCCGCCAAAGGCGGCGTCGAATTTCCACTTGTCGAGCGCCTGGCGCAGGCCTTCGGTCTTCATCACCTGCGTGTGCACGGCCGAGCCCGAGGCGACCGGCGAGATGCCGCGCGAGAGCCCCTCCTCGTTGACGTGCACCAGCAGGTCCATGCCAAGACGTCCCGCGGTCTCGTCGCGAAACGCGATCATTTCGCGAAATTTCCAGGTAGTGTCGACGTGCAGCAGCGGAAACGGCGGCTTGCCGGGCATGAAGGCCTTTTGCGCGAGGTGCAGCATCGCGCTCGAGTCCTTGCCGATGGAGTAGAGCATGACCGGATTGCGGAACTCGGCCACAGCCTCGCGGATGATCTGGATCGCTTCCGCCTCCAGGCGGCGCAAGCGGATGTGTTTGTTTCGCCAAGTCATTCGTTCGGTCTGAGTTACCCGTGCCTGTGCTACCGCATTTCCGGCCCGGAAGGGAACCACGGCCGTTTCAAATCGGATTCCAGCCGGAGAAATTCCTGCCCGGAGAGTCAGGCCTTGAGGGCGCGGCGTGTCGCTTCAATGATCCGATCCTGCGTCGCCGTGTCGAGATAGGCATGCATCGGCAGGCTGATGACTTCGCCGGCCAGCCGCTCGCTCACCGGCAAGCCGCCCTTGCCGACCGGATAATGCCTGTAGGCCTGCTGCCGGTGCAGCGGAATTGGATAATACACCGCGGTCGGAATCCCTTCGGCCTTGAGCGCGGCCGCGAGCGCGTCGCGGCGACCGCCGGAAACGCGGATGGTGTATTGCGCCCACACCGACGTGTAGCCCTTGGGCACTGCGGGAACGGTGACGACGTCGGCCAGCGCATTGGAATAGTAGCGCGCGGCCTTGTTGCGCGCGTCGATCTCGTCCGGGAAGATCTTCAGCTTCTCACTCAGCACTGCCGCCTGGACGGTATCGAGGCGCGAAGCGAGCCCGATGCGGACGTTATCGTATTTGTCGCTGCCCTGCCCATGGACGCGGATGCTGCGCATGGCGTCGGCCAGCGCGTCGTCGTCGGTCATCACCGCGCCGCCGTCGCCGTAGCAGCCGAGCGGCTTGGCCGGAAAGAAGCTGGTGGCCGTGGCGTGGCCGAAGGTGCCGAGCCGCTTGTTCCGATAGATGGCGCCAAAGCCCTGCGCGGCGTCGTCGAGCACAAACAAGTTGGCCGCCTTTGCCGCTGCGGCGACGGCCGAGTGATCGGCCGGCAGGCCGAATAGGTCGACCGGGATCACCGCCTTCGGCGTCAGGCCGGCGGCCGTGGCCGTCTCGACCGCGCCGGCGATGCCATTCGCGTCAATATTGAAGGTGAGCGGATCGACGTCGACGAACACCGGTGTCGCGCCGACCAGTGCGGCCACCTCAGCGGTGGCGCAGAAGGTGAACGAAGGGCAGATCACCACATCGCCCGGGCCGATCCCCAAGGCGCGCAGGCCGAGCACCAGCGCATCGGTGCCGCTCGCACAGGTAATTACGTGCTTCGCGCCGCAGAAGGCGGCGAGTTCCGCCTCGAAGGCGCGAACCTCCGGCCCCATGATGAATTGGCAGTGGTTGAGCACGCGCGCCACCGCAGCATCAATCGCCGGCCCCAGCCGCCGGCGCTGGGCGGCAACGTCGATGAACGGAGTGGGCGGCAATTCGGTACGCACGTTCATTGCAAGATCCGATTGGGAGCGGTCGATCAAACGACGAAGGCGCGCGCGGCCTTACGCTGCGCGGGCGCCGCGGTCGCCGGGCGGGACGCGAGACAATGGGTCGCGATCTCAAGACTGGCGACGCCCTCCTCGCCGGTGACGGCGGGGGCGGCACCGGAGCGAACTGCGCGCAGGAAGGCGAGCAGTTCAGAACGCAGCGGCTCGGCGTGACCGACCGACAAATGGCGCATGGAATAACTGCCGTCCGGCTGGAAGCCGAAGCATTCGGTGACTTGGCGGGTGAGCAGATCGCCCATCACGTATTTGCCGCGGGTGGCGACGGTGACGTTGCGCGCCTTGAACGGCGTCAACCAGTTCGTATTGATGTGCGCCAGCACACCAGAGGCGGTGCGGAACTGCAACAACGCGATGTCCTCGCGCTCGGCGACGGCGCTAGAGAGTTGTGGCTGCACCTCGACAATGTCGGAATCGGTGAACCAGCGGATCAGGTCGATATCGTGCACAGCGAGATCGATCACCACGCCGACGTTCGACATGCGCGGCGGAAAAGGACCAACGCGGGTGATGGCGATGGAAAGGATGTCCTCGCCGCGGATCGCTTCCTTGATCGCTTCGACCGCCGGGTTGAAACGCTCGACATGGCCGACCATGAGCGTGACACCGGCCGCCCGGGCGGCCTGGATGATCTCGTGCCCCTCCTCCACCGTCGACGCGATCGGCTTTTCCACCATGACGTGGACACCACGCTCGATGCAGACAAGCGAGATATCGCGATGGAGATGGGTCGGCGCAGCGACGGTGATGGCGTCGATGCCGAGATCGAGCAGTTCGCCGATATTGCTCACGGATGCGCAGCCGAGCGTGCGGGCGACGAAGTCCGCCTGCTTGCCATCGGGATCGGCGACGCCGACGAGCTCGGTGCCCGGCAGGCCGGCGAAGACACGGGCATGGTTGCTGCCCATGACGCCGACACCGACGACACCGACGCGCAGTGGACGTTCAGCGCTTGAGCCTGCGGCTTGCGACATAATTCGACAGCTTCCCCCAGACCCTCTGTCGGGGCCCCGGCTTTTCCCCTAGCACGCTCGCCGGCGACTGGCGACCACCGACCGGAATCGGGGTGAACACGTTTTGATTCAAAGCGTTACACTTGGGGAAAAGCCCGGACGGAAACCTTAACCAGCGGCCTGCAATCTCTATTCCGCCGCGCGCGAAGCCGGCACGTCGAGCCGCAGGCCGGCGGCGACTGCATCCTCGCGGAAGGCTTTGACGGCCGCCAGCGACAGTTCGGCTGCTGTCTGGGTGCCGAGCGCCGGCAGCTTCTTCAGCACGTCGGCCGGCGCAGTGATGATGTGGCAACCCATCTGGTCCGCCTCCACCACGTTATAGACCTCGCGGGTCGAGGCCCAGATGATCTCGATGTTTCTGGTCTTGCGGGCGCGGGCAATCGCATCCTGCATGATCGGCTTGTAATCGATTCCGAAGTCGGCAAGCCGGCCGGCGAATACCGAGACGCAGGCGGGGGCGCCGCCATCGAGCGCCTCGATCGCGCGGGCGACCTGCTCGCTCGTGAAGATTGCGGTCATGTTGATCTTGACGCCTTCGCGCGTCAGCGTTCGCACCGCTTCGTATAGCGTTTCGCCGCGCGTATTGATGACGGGCAGCTTCAGGTAGACGTTCTTGCCCCAGGAGGCGATGACGCGCCCCTGCGCGACCATCTCCGGGATGTCGTCTGAGAAGACCTCGAAAGAGATGTGGCGGTCCGGCACGGCGGCGACCAATTCCCGGCCATAGGCGGCGTAGTCGCTGACGCCCGCCTTCTTCAGGAGCGAGGGGTTGGTGGTGAAGCCGGCGATCCAGCTCTGCTTCGCCATTTCCACGATCTGCGCCTTGTCGGCACCATCGGTGAACAGCTTGACCTTAAGCGATTTGAGGGTCACGGGGCTCATCGGGTCGGCCCTGGAGGGTTGAAGGAGTTCGCTTGACCTTTCGCAAGCCGAATATAAAAAATAGCGCAAAAACGTACAAATTTCAATTGTAAGGATGGAGTGCTATATTTGCTTATTTCGCCGTTTCACACTAAACGCCGCATGCTGCGCGAGTTGACCGGAAGAGGGCGAGTCCTTCGAGATCTTCGTCGACGCGCCGATCGAGCAGTGTATCGCGCACGATCTGAACGAATTCTACAAGCGAGCGCTCGCCGGCGATCAAGAATTTCACCGGCGTTGCGCGCATGCAGTCCCGCCTCGAACTCAACACTAACGTCATGATCCGAGAGGTCGTCTAGCGGCGCGAAAACAGCAAGTTAGTTGTCCCGGCTGAGCCGGCGAACGGCTGTCCGCTACGAACGTCCGTGGACCGGAAGCCCCGCGAGGCCATGAAGTCGAGCACGTTCGCCCCAGTATATCCATAGTGCAGAAAGGCGCTCTCGTTGTACTCGAGTATAAGCTCGATGTCCGGACTGCGGGCGATGGTTTCTATCGAGCCTTCGAGGGCGAAAAGTTCCGCTCCCTCTATATCGATCTTCATGAATCGGACGGGCCGGGCCTCGGCCGACATCACAGAATCGATGGTGGTGAGAGAGACAGAACGACCTTCACCCGCCATGCGGGCGGTCGAAAAGTTTCTGCCCATTTGCATCGCGGTGACGCCGTTTGTGCGACCGCAGGCGGCTTCGACGATGGCGACATTCCCCAGGGCGTTGAGGCTCAGGTTGCGCTTCAGGACGGACAAGTTTTCCGGGACCGGCTCGAAGGCGACCACGGAGCCCTCCGGACCGACGAGCGTTCCGAACAGAACCGAGAAGAAGCCGATATTGGCCCCCACATCCACGGCGACATCACCGGGCTGCAGGGCGCCGCGCACATACTCCGCTTCCTTCCGGTTGAAACCTTTGCCCGATAGCGGCGCGCTGGTGGATCGAGGGTCGAGGTAGAGGCGGAATCCCTCGAAACTGACCGGACTGCGCATGACGGCCCAGCGCCCAAGCGCGTTGGCTCCTGTTGCCGAGGCGACTGCGCGCGTGAGCGCCGGAACACCCGGGAGGCGTCCGATGCCACGCCCAGCGAGAATGTCTTGATAGGCCCGAAAGGTAAACCGGATCATGGCCGCGCCACCATAGCCGAACGCCTAGAACGTTCAAGCAGCACCCCTCTGGTGCCAACCCGCCCTCGCGGAACGAATGCACTGCGCCGAGCGACAACTCGCTGCGGGTTGCTCGAGCGCGGCGGTCTGTTGAGAGGCGCGGCCAACGGGCTAGTGAGGATCGTCAAAATCGCCTTAAATTGGCGCTGCTGTTACAATAGTTTGTAGCTTCACACCAGTCCTACCGTTTCAAAACGACCGACAGGAAATTCTAACCGGACCCGCGAGAGACGAACTCTCTTTGCGGGATGGAGTGGTCAGCAGGCTGGCGTCAGCACGTGTCTGCGTCATCGACGTAGAACTGCCGAGAGTCACGCCGCATGGCGCGCCACGTGCTCCAGATACCAAGCGTAGGTCGCGCGTAAGCCCTCTTCCAGGCCGATCCGCGGCTGCCAACCCAGTTCGCGCAGCCGGCCGGTGTCGAGCAGCTTGCGCGGCATGCCGTCCGGCTTCGCCGGGTCGAAGCGCAGCGGCCGCTCGACCCCGACGATGCGCGCGACGGTCTCGGCCAGAGCACGGATCGAGACTTCCTGGCCCGTGCCGACGTTGACGTGCTCCTCGCCGGAATAGTTCTTCATGAGGAACACGACCGCGTCGGCAAGGTCGTCGACATGCATGAACTCGCGCAGCGGGCTGCCGGTACCCCAGACGGGAATCTCGCCGCCGCGATCCTTCGCCCGATGCGCCTTGGCGATCAGGGCCGGGATCACGTGGCTCGCCTCGAGGTCGAAATTGTCGCCGGGCCCGTAGAGGTTGGTCGGCATCGCCGAGATGTAGTCGCAGCCATGCTGGCGGCGATAGGCCCGGCACAGCATAATGCCGGCGATCTTGGCGAGCGCGTACCACTGATTGGTCGGCTCCAGCGGGCCGGTGAGCAACTCCGACTCCGGCATCGGCTGGCGCGCGGCGCGCGGATAGATGCAGGACGAGCCGAGGAACATCAGCTTCTCGACGCCGACCTGGCGCGCGGCCTCGATCACGTTCGTTTCGATGGCGAGGTTGTCGTAGAGGAAGTCGCCGGGACGCGCGTCGTTGATGTAGATGCCGCCGACGGTGGCCGCGGCGAGAAAGACGGCCTGCGGCCGGTTCGCCGCCATCCAGCGCTCGACCGCGTCCTGCCGGCGCAGGTCGACGTCGCCGCGCGGCACGGTGATGAGTTCGCACCTTTCGCCCGCGAGCCGCCGCATCAAGGCGCTGCCGACCATGCCGCGGTGACCGGCGACGAAAACGCGCTTGCCCGCGAGCGAATAGAGAACGGGCGCGGTCATCGCGAATCCGCGAACTGTCGGCGGTCGCTCTCAACCATCTCTCGCACGAGATCCTCGAACGAAGTCCGGTGCCGCCAGCCGAGCGCCGCGCGCGCCTTGGCTGGGTCACCCTGAAGCACGTCGACTTCAGTCGGACGGAAATAGCGCGGGTCGACCTCGACCAGCACCTGCCCGGTTGCAGCATCGACGCCCTTCTCCTCGACGCCCTGCCCGCGCCAGGTGATGGTCCGGCCGACCATCGCGAACGCCTTCTCGATGAACTCGCGCACTGAATGAGTCTCGCCGGTCGCCAGCACGTAATCGTCCGGCGTGGCCTGCTGCAGGATCATCCACATGCCTTCGACATAATCGCGCGCATGGCCCCAGTCGCGGCGAGCATCGAGATTGCCAATGTAAAGTTTGTCTTGCTGACCCGCTTCGATCGCGGCAACGGCACGGGTGACTTTGCGGGTGACGAAGGTTTCACCGCGGATCGGGCTTTCATGGTTGAACAATATCCCATTCGAGGCGTGCATGCCGTAGGCCTCGCGGTAATTCACCGTGATCCAGTAGGCATAGAGCTTGGCGGCGGCATAAGGGCTGCGCGGCGCGAACGGCGTCTTCTCGTCCTGCGGCGCCGGCGAATTGCCGTACAGCTCGGAGGTCGAGGCCTGGTAGAAGCGCACGGTCTTTTCCATGCGCAGGATGCGGATGGCCTCGAGCAGCCGCAGCGTGCCGAGCGCGTCGGCATTGGCGGTGTATTCCGGTGTCTCGAAGGAAACCTGCACGTGGCTTTGCGCCGCGAGATTGTAAATTTCGGTGGGCTGCGTTTCTTGCATCAGGCGGATGAGGTTGGTGGCGTCCGTCATGTCGCCGTAGTGCAGGAAGAACGTCGTACTTCGCTCATGTGGGTCGATGTAGAGATGGTCGACGCGCTGCGTGTTCAGCGACGAGGACCGCCGCTTCACGCCGTGCACGACGTAGCCCTTAGCCAGGAGGAATTCCGCGAGATAAGCACCGTCCTGGCCAGTCGCCCCGGTGATCAGCGCGACTTTCTTCGTCATCGACCTGCACTCCTACAAACGATGATACTGGCGATACCAGCCGATGAAATTCCGGATGCCCATCGCGATCGGCGTGGCCGGCTTGAAATCGACCTCGCGCATCAGGTCGTCGACGTCGGCGTAGGTCACCGGCACGTCGCCCGGCTGCATGGGCAGCAGCTCGCGCTTCGCCTTCATCCCGATCGCCTCCTCGAGCAGGCGCACGACCTCGAGCAGCTCGACCGGGTTATTGTTGCCGATGTTGTAGACGCGCCAAGGCGCGCAGCTCGAGCCGGGATCGGGCTTGTCGCCGGACCAGGCCGCGTCGCCCGACGGCGCGCGCTCGACCAGGCGCACGACCGACTCGGCCACATCGTCGACGTAAGTGAAGTCCCGCCGCATGTCGCCGTTGTTGAATAGCTTGATCGGCTCGCCGGCGAAGATCGCCTTGGCGAACAGCCACATCGCCATGTCGGGCCGGCCCCAGGGACCGTAAACGGTGAAGAAGCGCAGGCCGGTCGATGGCAGCTTGAACAGATGCGCGTAGGCGTGCGCCATCAGCTCGTTCGCCTTCTTGGTGGCGCCGTAGAAGCTGAGTGGGTGATCGACGTTTTCGTGCACAGAGAACGGCATCTTGGTGTTGCTGCCGTAGACCGACGACGACGACGCATAAAGAAGATGGCGGCAGCCATTGTGCCGGCAACCTTCGAGAATATTGGTGAAGCCGACGATATTGGAGTCGATATAAGCGTGCGGATCGATCAGCGAATAGCGCACGCCGGCCTGGGCAGCGAGATGCACGACATGCGGAAAACGATGTTCCGCAAAAAGCGCCGCCATGCCGGAGCGGTCGGCGAGATCGAGCTTGACGAACTCGAAGCCGGCGAGCTTGCGCAGCTCGGCGAGCCGCGCATCCTTCAACTTCGGATCGTAATAGGTGTTGAGATTGTCGAGGCCTACGACGGCGCGGCCCTGCTCCAACAGGCGTTTGGCCACATGGAAGCCGATGAAACCCGCCGCTCCGGTGACGAGAATGGGAGCTACAGACGCCATAGATCGACGCCTTCCGGCTTTTTGGCGCGGTCCAGCCGCGACTTGACGTCGACCACCGTTCCCTTGCCGCTCTTGAGGAGCCGCGACATCAGGCCCCATCCTTCCTTCACATAGTCCCGATGCGCGACCGCCAGCACGACCGCGTCGGCGGGATTGAGCGCGTCCATGCCGGTGAGCGTGACGCCATATTCGTGCTTCGTCTCCTCGGCCAGCGCCAGCGGATCGTGCACCTGCACGCGAATGCCGAAGCGCTCGAGCTCGCGCACGATGTCGATGACCTTGGAGTTGCGGATGTCGGGCACGTCTTCCTTAAAGGTCATGCCGAGGACGGTAACGACCGCGTTGGTGCAATTGCGCAGCGTCAGGGCGCGCACGGTTTCATGCGCGATCCACTGCCCCATGCCGTCGTTGATCCGGCGGCCGGCCAGAATAATTTCGGGGTGATAGCCGGCCTTCTCGGCGCGGTAGGTCAGGTAGTAAGGATCGACGCCGATGCAGTGGCCGCCGACCAGCCCAGGCTGATAGTTGAGAAAATTCCATTTGGTGGCGGCTGCGGCGAGCACGTCGCCGGTATCGATGCCGAGCTGATGGAAGATCGCCGACAGCTCGTTCATAAAGGCGATGTTGAGATCGCGCTGGGTGTTCTCGATCACCTTGGCGGCTTCCGCGACCTTGATCGAGGGCGCGCAATGGATGCCGGCGGTCACCACCGAGCCGTAGACGGCGGCGACGATGTCGAGGGTCTTTTTGTCCTGCGCCGATACCACCTTCATGATGGTCTCGAAGCGGTGGGTCTTGTCGCCGGGGTTGATGCGCTCGGGCGAATAGCCGACGGTAAAATCCTCGCCCGCCTTGAGCCCGGACTTTTTCTCCAGCACCGGCAGGCAGTCTTCCTCGACCGCGCCGGGATAGACCGTGGATTCGTAGACGACGATGTCGCCTTTCTTCAGGACGGCGCCGACAGTCTCCGACGCTTTCAGCATGGCGCCGAGGTCCGGGCGGTTCGCCTCGTCGATCGGCGTCGGCACGGTGACGATGTGGAAGTCGGCATCCTTGAGCTCGGCCGGGTCGCTCGCGTAGCGCAGGCCCTTCTGCCTGAGTTCGGCCGGCTCGACCTCGCGCGTGCGGTCATGACCGGAGGTCAGTTCTTCGATGCGCTTGCGGTCTATATCAAACCCGATCACCGGCACGCCGGACCGAGCAAAGGCGACCGCGACCGGCAGCCCGACGTAGCCGAGCCCGATCACCGCGATCTTACGTCCGTGTGCCATGTTAACGATTGTCCCGCACCCCAGCCCGATTCCGGCCCGTGTTTAGCCGCCGCCCGCCACGGGGGGCAATAGCCATGGCATATTTGTACGAGGCTTGCCGAAGGCCGGGGCGGCGTCTATCGATGGCCGGAAAGGGCCGCACGGCGGCCCGATGTGGGGCCGGCATGCAGACGAGCGTACAGACGGCAGAACCGGGCAGCGAGCCGCGGCCGACCGGCCTCCCGACCGGGCCTTCTGCCCGCGTGCCCAGGCGCGCCACGCAGCGCAAGGAACTGTTGCGCGAGCAGGCCGACAAACTGGCCGCGGAGCGCGACCGCTGGGCGACGAGACATCCTTATTACTACGCGGAAGAATGGCGGTATCTGCGGTTTCTGGTACCGCCCGGAAAGAGCATTCTCCAGCTCGGTTGCGGCAACGGGCATTTGCTGGACACGCTGCAACCTTCCCATGGCGTCGGCGTGGACTTCAGCGCCGCCAAGATTTCGCGTGCCCAAAGCGCGCATCCCGGCCTGACATTCATTTGCGCCGACGTCGAAAACCTGCCCGACACACCCGAACTCGCGCGCACCTTCGACGTCATTATCCTGTCGGACACCATCGGCTCACTCGACGATTGCCTGGCGACGCTGCAAGACCTGCATCGCTTCTGCCATGCCGACACGCGGCTGATCGTCTCCTATTACACGCGCCTGTGGAATCCGTTGCTGCTGCTCTATACGAAGCTGGCCGCCAGCCAGCGCTTCGTGCGGCGCAACTGGCTGTCGAACCAGGACATCGCGAACCTGCTGCAGCTCGCCGATTTCGACGTGATCAAGCAGGAGTGGCGCATGCTGGTGCCGTTCCGGCTGTTCGGCCTCGGGCGTCTGATAAACCGGTTCGTCGCCACGCTCCCGCTCATCCGCAAGATGTGCCTGCGCAATTACGTGGTGGCACGGCCTCGTCCGGCGGCGGAGAAAGCCGCGCTGTCGGCCTCGGTGATCATCCCTTGCCGCAATGAGCGCGGCAATATCGAAGCCGCCGTGCAGCGCATGCCGCGCTTCTGCGACGACATCGAAATCGTTTTCGTGGAAGGCAACAGCACCGACGGCACCTGGGATGAAGTGCTGCGCGTGCAGCGCGCCTATCCGCAGCTCGACATCAAGGCCTTCCAACAGACCGGCAAGGGCAAGGGTGACGCGGTGCGCAAAGGATTCGCCGAGGCGCGCGGCGACGTGCTGATGATCCTCGATGCCGACCTAACCATGCCGCCGGAGGATCTGCCGAAATATTACGACGCACTCGCGACCGGCAAGGGCGAGTTCATCAACGGCTCCCGCCTGGTCTATCCGATGCAGAGCCAGGCGATGCAGTTTCTCAATCACATCGCGAACCATGCTTTCGCGCGGATGTTCAGTTTCCTGTTGAACCAGCGCTACACCGACACGCTGTGCGGCACAAAAGTTTTGCGACGGCGGGACTATGAAGAGATTGCCCGCAATCGCGGCTATTTCGGCGAGTTCGATCCGTTCGGCGACTTCGATCTCATTTTCGGCGCCGCCAAGATGAACCTGAAAACCGCGGAAGTGCCGATCCGCTACGCCGCGCGCGAATACGGCGAGACCAACATCTCGCGCTTCAGCCATGGCTGGCTGCTGCTGCGCATGGTCGTTTTCGCCTTCATGAAGCTGAAGGCGTTCTAGCGCGCATGACGACGGCACCCGAAGACCCCGCCGAGTATCGGTCTCTTTGGGATCGCAAACCGGTCCTGCGCGCCGTCTACTCGGACATCTATCGTCACATGCTCGACGCCACCGTGCCGGGCCCGATTTTGGAGATCGGCGGCGGTTCGGGAAATTTCAAACAGTTCGCCCCTGCGACCGTCAGCACCGACATCATGCCGGCGCCTTGGCTGGATGTAGTGTGCGACGCGCAACGGCTTCCCTTCGCCGAAGCACGGTTTGCCAACATCGTGATGATCGACGTCGTTCATCACATCGAGAACCCGCTGTACTTTCTGAAAGAGGCCTGCCGCGTCCTGCGCCCCGGCGGCCGTCTGATCTTTTGCGAACCCGCGATCACGCCCTTGAGCCGTGGCTTCTATCGGCTGTTTCATCCCGAGCCCGTCGACATGTCGGTCGACCCGCTGAAGGTCGGCGCGCTCTCAGCCGACAAGAACCCCTGGGATTCGAACCAGGCCATTCCGACGCTTCTGGTCGACCGCTATCGGGACGCGCTCGCGCGGGAGCTTCCCGAGCTTAAACTGACGCACCTGGATTGGTTTTCGTTCTTGGCCTATCCGCTGTCCGGCGGCTTTCGGCCGTGGTCGATGCTGCCCGCCGCGGCCGCCCGCCCGCTTCTTGCGGCGGAATGGCGGCTGCGGCGGCTGCTCGGGCGGCTGGCGGCGTTCAGGTTGCTGGCGGTTTATGAGCGGATCGAAATCCCCGCATCTTCGATGCGCGTGTAGAGAATGCTTTCCGACCGCTCCCTCAACAGATCCGGATCGGACGCCCCGCTGGTAGCAAAGATCATTATTTTTGCGCTGACGATCCGGTGGATCTATTGCCTGGCCCTTTATGGACTGATGGGGAACACGGGCATTACCGGTGTCGATTCAGGAAGCCTGCTTCCGCTTGGAGAAAATTTTGCCAAAGCGTTGCTCAACGGAACGCTGCATGGCTGGAATTGGATCGGTACCGAGCCGTTGATCATGCCGCTGTTTGCGTGGCTGGTGGCCATAAACGTGGCAATTTTCGGCAAATTCGCCGTGCTCAGCTACGTGCTGTCGCAAGGCGTGCTCGATACCGCCACATGCTTTCTGATCTATCGCATCGCGCGCGAGGTCTATCCCGCTGCGGCCATTCCTGCGGTCATCGCGGCAGCGATCAATCCGACACAGATCGTCATGAGCGGATTTTTCTATACCGATACGCCGTTCGCCTCGTTCGCCGCACTGTTTCTGCTGGGCTCGGCTAGCTGGCTCAAAGTCCCGACCTGGCGCGCGGCGCTGCTGATCGGTATCGGACTTGGCGGCGGCCTCCTGGTCCGCCCGGTCATGGCGCCATGGGCGCCCGCACTGCTTGCGTTCCTCCTGGTGACGGCCGCGCTGCGGCGCAGGCTGACATTGCAATGCGCCGGGCAGATCGCGATGGCCGGGCTTTTGTTCGCGACGTGCGCCGGCGCGATCATGATGCGGAATGCCACCAATTACGGGTCTTGGTCGCTCACGCCACAGTCAGGAATGCACTTGAGCCGATGGATTGTGCCGCTGGTGCGCGAGGCCAAGGATAGCACGCCCTGGGCGGTTACCGCCGAGAAGACCGAGCAGCTCACCGCCGAGCGCTTCGGCCCGGTGACAGAGAACCCCTTCGTGCAGTCCCAGCGCTATCGCGCCGTTGCGATGGACGAATTGGCACGGCTTGGTTTCGCCCCGCTTGCAAAGGCCTGGGCAACCGGCGCGGCGATCAATTTGGCGGCGCCGAGCATCATCTTGTCACCGCCGGTTTCGCAACTGCCGCGCACCGGCTTCTATGCGACACGGGGCGAGACCGCGATCGAGAAGATCGAGAACTTCCTCTTCCGCTCGGACAACGTAATTTATTCGTGGATACTGCTCGCCGGCATCGCTGGCGTGGCGATCGCGCGCCTGCTGCAACTCGTTGGCGCATACGCATTGCTTAAAACCGGCGCCAATATATGGATCATGCTGCTGTTCGCCGGCTGGTGCACTTACATTCTGCTCGCCAACGGACCGATCGCGTCGCCCAAGTACCGTCTGCCGATCGAGCCGCTGCTGATGGTGTTGACGGGGGCCGGCTTCGCAGCCTCCTTCAACAGGCGCAGACGGGCGGTCTAGCGCAGCGAACCTGCCGCCGGCTGCGCCCGCCGCCACGCCTGGAATTGCAGCACCGTCCATAGCGAATGCTGCCAATTGCGCCGACCCGACAGATGCTCGGCAAACCGCGCGCGTATCGGCGCCGGATTCAACAAGCCGCCCTCCGCCAATGACTGGGGCGACAACAGATCTTCGGCCCAGTCGCGCAGCGGGCCACGGAGCCATTCGCCGATCGGGACGCCAAAGCCCATCTTCGGCCGGTCGATGAGATTTGTCGGCAGATAGCGTGCCAGAACCGCCCGTAACGGCCGCTTGCCCTGACCACCCGCGATCAGTCGCTCGGGTGACTGCCGCCAGCCGAACTCGACAACGCGGTGGTCGAGCAGTGGCACCCGCACTTCCAAGGCCACCGCCATCGATGCGCGGTCCACTTTGGTCAATACGTCATCGGGGAGATACGTCATCGTGTCGATGAGGCGCAGGCGTGCAGTTGTATCGAGACCGGCGGTCGAGTCAGAGAGGCGGTCGATCCACCCCTGCCCTTCGCGACCGCTGCGCAGCAGGTCATTGGGGTCCGGCCACTGCGAGATCAAACGGCGATACATGTCCAGTGGATCGGCCGCGGAAAGCAGCGCCGCACCCTTGACCACCTTGTCGCCGAAGTGCGTCGGCCGGCGCCGGCGCGGGATGGCGAAGGCGAGCGAATCCCACACCGCCGGGCCGAGCAGGCCGATCGCCTGTGCCGCAAGCTGCCGCCCAAAGCGGGGCACATGGCGGACCGTGCGCCACACGCGGTCGATGCCCTGATAGCGGACATAGCCGCCGAACGCTTCGTCACCGCCGTCCCCCGACAAGGCGACGGTCACCTGCTGACGCGCAAGCCGCGACACCAGATGGGTTGGCAGTTGCGAGGAATCCGCGAAAGGCTCGTCGTACATGTCGGGAATGGTCGGGACGATCGCGAGCGCATCATCAGCGGACAACACCAGTTCGGTGTGGTCGGTGCCAAGCTGCTGCGCGACCGCCCGCGCGTAGTCAGCCTCGTTAAAGGCCCGCTCACGAAACCCAATCGTGAACGTCTTGATCGGCCCATTGCTGTTGGCGCGCATCAGCGCGACCACCGCAGAAGAATCGATCCCGCCCGAAAGAAAGGCCCCGAGCGGGACGTCGGAAACCATCTGCCGCTTGACGCTGTCCCCCAGAAGCGCGTCGAGTTCGTCCACCACCTCGATGTCCGGACGTCGATCGAAATCCGCCTGCCCGGCCTTGGCGATGGCGACGAGGTCCCAATAGAGATGCGCCGAAAGGCCGGCCGGGGTCACTTCCAGCCGTTGCCCTGGCAATAGTTTTTCTACGTTGCGGTAGATCGCGAGCGGCGCCGGGACGCAGCCATGGCGCAGATAAGCGCCCACCGCCGCAGGGTCGATGTCGAACCCGAGATCCGGCACCTGCCGCAATGCCTTGAGCTCGGACGCGAAGGCGAACAGACCGTTCTGCCGCGTCCAATAGAGCGGCTTGATGCCCAGCCGGTCGCGAGCCAGGTGCAGCGTGCGGGTCGCGCGGTCGAAGGCGGCGAACGCGAACAGACCATTGGCGCGCCGCAGCGCGCCATCGATGCCAAAGCGAGCAATCGCTTCGACGAGGACCTCGGTATCCGATGTGCCGCGCAACGGCATCGCCAACTCGGCCGCCATCTCGCCGGTGTTGTAGAGCTCGCCATTGTAGGTGATGACGACACGGCCGTCGGCGCTCGCCATCGGCTGGTGCCCGGTAGGCGACAGATCGATAATGGCGAGCCGGCGATGCCCGAGCGCGACCCCGCTTGCGGGATCGCACCAATGACCGTCGCCATCCGGGCCGCGGAACGCAATCGCGCCGGTCATGGCGTGCGCTGTCGCCAATAGGTTGGCCTCCGGTGCACCGGAAAACCGCCAAAGACCTGCGATTCCACACACGTCAGTCAGTCCCCAGAATGAATGAGACCGGATGGACGGCCTAACCGACCGGCTCGAGGCTGCCGTCACTGCTTGTGCGGTATCGCGAACCATCAATCGGACAGACGAGGTCATCACCCAGCCGTGCACCCGCGCGGCTCATCCAGCCGATACGGCGTGCGGGCACCCCAGCCACGAGCGCGTAGGCCGGGACGTCGTTAGTGACGACAGCGCCGGCAGCGATGAAGCTGTACGGACCTAGGGTATGACCGCATACGATCGTCGCGTTGGCCCCGATGGTCGCACCCCGGCGGACCAGCGTCCGGCGCATTTCATCCATCCGGCGGATTTCAGCCCGAGGATTGTTGACGTTGGTGAACACCGCGCTCGGTCCGCAGAACACGCCATCCTCAAGCTCGACGCCCTTGTAAAGGCTAACGTTATTCTGGATCTTGCAGTCGCGACCGACGGTGACATCGGGACCGATCACGACATTCTGGCCGATCGAACAATTCTCGCCAATCGTGCATCCGCCGAGGATGTGCGCAAAATGCCAAACGCGCGTTCCGCGTCCGATGGTGACCGGACTGTCGATATAGGCGCTCTCGTGAACGGAGACGCCACGTGCCAGGAATTCAGGCTTGAGCTGGTCGGTCACGCTCGAACAATGCCTTATGAACAATAGCCGCGGGTTAACCACCGCCATATAGACGGCACATTAAGCGGCGCGCGCATCCATCAACGCATCGACAATGCGTCGGGATGCAGCGCCGCCGCCAAACAAGCCCTGGGCGGCGGCCTTTTGCGACTGCGGCGGGCTGGCGATAGCGGCGGCCAAATCGGCCGGCTCGCAAAGCCGTGCGCAATTCAATTCAAGCAGTTCGACCCACTCTGTCGTCGGCCGCAGGATCAGACAGGACGTGCCGAGGAAGAAGGCCTCCTTCTGCACACCGCCAGAATCAGTGACGACTACCGACGCTGCGCGTTCCAATCCCAACATGTCGAGGTAACCCAGCGGCTCGACACAGATCGTCGAAGCAGTGACGCGGTCCAGAAGGCCTTCGCGATCGAGCGCCGCTTTTGTACGCGGATGAAGGGGGAAGACAACTTTCGTTGCGCCACCGACCCCGCACAAACTGTCGACTATCTCCGAGAGGCGCGCGCGGCTGTCGGTATTCTCGGCGCGATGCAGGGTGACAAGGACGAACCGCTTCTCCTGCAAGTCATGCCGCGCCATGAAAGGCCCGACGTCGGAATATTCAACGTAACGCAAAGCAGCGTCGAACATGACGTCGCCGACCAGGCGCACCTTTTTTTCGTCAACGCCTTCATTCTGTAAGTTCCGCACCGCCGCATTTGTCGGCGCGAACAGGAGGTCGGAAATCCGGTCGGTCACGACCCTGTTGATCTCCTCAGGCATGGCGCGCTGAAAGCTTCGAAGGCCGGCCTCCACGTGGGCCAGCGGCAGTCCGAGCTTCGCCGCTGCCAATGCGCCGGCAAGGGTCGAATTGGTGTCCCCGTAGACCAGCACCCAGTCGGGCCTTTCCGCCACCAGCACCGTTTCCAGCGCCTCCAGCATCCGCCCCGTCTGCGCGCCGTGGGACGCCGACCCCACGCCAAGATTATAGTTCGGCTTTGCAAGCCCGAGTTGCTCGAAAAAAATCCGCGACATCGAATCGTCGTAGTGCTGACCCGTGTGCACCAGCACTTCAGACAGCCCCGGCCGTAATCTTATTTCCTGGCTCACGACCGCAGCCTTGATGAACTGCGGCCGGGCGCCGACGACGGTCAATATCTTCATAGGATTCGTGCGGCTCTTCAACGGCTGACGTGTTATCCGGGAACGCGGAAAACATAGGTCTCGGTCTCGCAGTACCAGCGCTTGGATTTCCTGCTGCCCACATACTCGCTCAAATGCGCGTCCGGCAAATCGAAATTGTCAATCGACTCCACGCTGGCGAAGCCGGCAGCCCGTCCTGCCTCCCGCATGAACGCAAGATCGTAGAGAAAGCGGTGCCCATAGGCCCGCATCGTCAGATTGAGCTGGTGCGCAGGCGTATGGAACGGCTCCGGGTAGAATCGCGCACCCGCTTCCAACAATGTCGACTTTTCCGGGCTGTCCGGTCCGTAAAGTGTGCGCGCTATTTTCTCGGCCGACGGCGTTGCAATGAGATGCAGCCCACCCGGCTTCAATACCCGACGGCTCTCCGCTAGAAAATCGAAAAACTGCAATCGGTGAAGATGCTCAACCAAATGAGACGAATATATCAAGACAAAAGATCTATCCGGTAGCGGTAGAGGCCGGACGACGTCGATCGGCACCGCTCCCATGATCTGGGAATTAAGAAATCCGGGCAATGAATTCGTCGAACCGAGGTGGAGTTTGCCGTCTGGATGAGCGTCGAGATACGAACGGATCGCACGCGCTCGTACAAAATGACCATGGCGCAGCCAAGCGAGCGCGGTCTTGCTGCGAAACCCAACCAGCGCGCGCAGACCGCGATACAGATAATCGATTTCGCAGCTGGCATTGATCATCGCGCTAGCGTCCCTTTCCCATTGACCTCACCGCCGTTTCATCGACGGCGCGATCGTTTGCGATGCCGGTCTTGTCGTACCGCGAGTTAGAATACGTGCTCATCTCTTATCGCTATCTAGATCAGCATTCGGATAGGCAGCGCGTTCCAGCGAGGTCTGAAGCCGCGACCGGACTCGGTACGCCTCGTGGATGCGCGCTCGCAACGTACCGTCATTTAGCGTCAACACACGATGAAGTGTGATCAACCCCCGGCTCATGCGATCGAGCAGATTCGAAATTCCTTCAAGCCCGCTGCCAATCCGGACCAAACGGACCAATGCTGCGAGTCCGACACGGCTGCCGGTCTTTTGCTCTCGCGGCGCAAGCTTTTCCGCCAGGCCAAAGGCCGCCAGCCCGCGGCGGTTGTACTCCACCTTTATTTTGGCCAGCTCGAACTCTTCGTCCGTGCTGCGACTCGCATGATAGATACGTAGCGGCGTCCCGCCGGTAACTTGCCATGACCCATCTTCATTCCGCCGCGGCCCCAGCAATTTAAGCAGGGTCTGAGAAACGTTTATTCCGGGATCGTTAAAAATCTTCAGACCGTCGACCGAAACGAAATAGTCGAGATATTTTTGTTCGTAGTAGAGCCCCGACAGCGACGTCGCCATACACGCCTCGAAGCACATTGCCCGCCATGACCGCGCCATGGAAACCGCCGATGGCGCCACCCCGATGATACCGGCCGAAAACAGGCCGAAATTAGCGGTCTTCCGCCACGCGTCCCACGGGTGGCGGCCCGGCACGAGCAACAGCGGATGATGTTGCAGGCTTTCGATCATGTCGTCAGTGCGGGCAAGAAACAGCAAATCGCTGTCCAATAAGAGAACCGGCCGATTGCGGGTTTCAACGGCCCAAGCCACCAGCGCAGATTTAGACGCGAAGGCGCGCTCCGGCACACTCATGCGGCTCGAGATATTACGCCAGCAATCAGGGCCCCAGACTTCTGCCGCCGCTATACAGGTCACATTTGCATCGGCCACAACCTCGAACGCCCGCTGGGTGTCCACGTCGAGCGCGCAGACAACGATCTCGGCCGAGGGATAGTATTCGCGCAAATTCAGAATCAGGCCGGCGGCCTGGTCGATGTAGCCGCGCGACGTGACCGTTGCGAAGGTGATCATTTGACCGATATCAGTCACGCTAGTTCATGCCGCAGAAGTTGACCGGACTGACGGCGACGCGCGCGCACCCAATCAAACATGCTGTACAGTCCCAACGAAAACAGGATGAGCAGCGCAGGCTCCATCGGGATTCGGTATTTTGGGTCAGCAACTGGCCCGCTCACGACCAGAAAATAGGCGACGGTCATCACGAGAAACAGCACGTACGGACGGGTTTCAGGCCGCACCAATCCCGCGCCGACGCCGACCAGTTGCACGCCGCGCGACAGAAGCAAGGTTGCCTGCGCGATCGCCCAGAACAGCATAAATAGGTTTCCCTCATTTACTGTCACGAAGTTCCTAATCCGCTCACTGATCGTGTGCCCCGGCATCGCCGAAAAGAATGTTGGCGGTTGGCGGAATTGGGTCAGAACTTCATAGAAGCCCGTCTGAATAATGTTTTTGAACATTCCGACCGCCATGCCCAGCGCGATTTGCTTCGCGCCGAGCTCCGCGATCCGCTGGGCGCCAACTTCACGCATCACCATATCGATCCGCGCGGGATTGGCACGCTCCGACTCGGGCAATGCGTCAATGCGTTCTCTGACGATCGGCTCACTCTCCTTCCACGCCTGACCCAAGCTGGAACAAGTCCATGGCGTCCGCAGACAAGGATAGATCCACTTCAAAAGATGGGTGCCCGACTGGTTGGTCAATATCGGGACACCGTAATCCCGATAGTTTTCGACGACCCGCGGCACGGCGAAGGCGACCACGATGATCCCCGGCAGCGCGGCCAGTACCAGCCTGCGTCCGAAGTTCGCGGCGGCCGCGCGCGGAAGCGTGACCAGCAGAGTGACAAACAGCGCAATCGGGAAGAACATCATGACCGGGCGCGTCAGCAGGGTCGCGCCGAAACAAATGCCGGCGGCGGCCAGAAGCCATCCCGTGCGGCGCCCTCGAATTGCCCAGAGCGTAGCGCACAGTCCCCAGACGAAAAAGAACAGAAAAACCGTTTCGGTCAGAACGTAAGAAACGTGCACCAAAAAATTCGGTATGACCGCCGCGACCGCCGCGACCGGGACGATCAGGCGCCGGTCGATTGCGGCCGCCGCCAGTGCCAAGCCCGCGATCATGGCAATGTCGAGAAGAATCTGCACCAGTACCACTGCGTAAAGATTGCCCTTCCCGAAGAGCGCAAACACACCTGCCAGGAAATACGGGTAAACCGGCATCCGGTTCACCTCTTCCTGGACAACACCGCCCGACATTCGACCGAATTGGCCGGTCTCATAAATGGTGTCGGCGATCGCCAGGTATTTTCCTGAGTCGCTGCCATTATGAAAGCTGCCGCCGAAGGCCAGCATGCCCTCCTGATAACCAAAGCGCAGCGCCGCCGCGGCTATCAAGATAAGTATCAGCCAAAGCTTCGCGGACTTCGCCTGCTGGCGCAAAAGTTCAGATTCCAGATTCGGCATGTTTCAGGATACGCGGGCGGTCGGCGCAGGCAGCGGCTGCGTGGCGTCACCAAGCCATAGCTCACGATTGATCAAGTGCACAAGGATACGCGCAATTGGAGTTCTCATGCGCGGAACCTTGCGACGAGGCCCGCCATATGTCTGGCCTCGCCATAGGCGCCAGCTCAGAGTTCGGATCCGACAGACAAGCGGCGACCAGCAACCGCGCGGCTGGCGGGAATGAAGCCGGCCTGGGCAATGCCAAATAACGATTCCAGACTGCCGCGCAGACATGGAGAGCGGCATAGGCACCCGCCGCTACCAAAGCGGCCCACAGCCAGACCGTCACGCTTTAAGCCCCACGGTTGTCGCGGTGGGTGACCGCGGCGATACCGGATCGAACACGGGATTGCCCGCGTTGGTAAGAGCCTCGCCGACCAGAGCGGCAAAACGGTCGGCGAACAGATTAGACGCCTCATTGCCGGAAACGTGACGCAAATAGAGGTTCTGCCCGGCAGCGGCCACCTCCAAGGCGTGCTTGGGTTCGGCCAGATACCGGTCGATGACCGCCTCAAAGTCCGACAGATCCCAGGCGAAGGCCGCCATGGTCTCGTCCGGCCGGTAAAGATCAGGCCAAGTTTCGAGATGGCTCATATCGGGTTTGACCAGCAAGCCGCCGGTTAGAAAGACCTCGAAGTCTTTCAGCGTGATTTCTCCCAGACCAAACGGCGACACGACGAGACGGCTATCGCGCAATTCGGAGAAGTACGCTCCGCGGCCGAGCTTGTCCGTCTTAAGACGTTGACCGAGTTGCGCCGCCAGCCGCCGCCTCTGATACGCTACAGTATCCCGGCTATACGAGATGCCCATCCGGCACGAGAGCCGGTTGCGACGCGACCTCGATGCCGGCGTGAACTCCCTCCCCTTCTGCAGACCGGGGAACCGAAAACGCCGATACAGCTCCGCCCGCAGTGGGCCCCAACGAGAATAATCGGCAAGGCCCGAATTCCATCCGAGCCGCACCCGATCGAGTTGGTCTCTATCCGTCAGCGCAGGCGCCACTTCCGGCTGCAGATCAACTACACCGGCTGTGCGGTGATAAAAATCAGTATATGCCCGGCGTCCGTACATCGGCCGCGTATAGGCGCTCCTATCCCGCAGGAGTTGGTTCTTGAAGTAGCGCCGCACCAGCGGCACCACGCCGCCAACCAGCCACCCCGCACTGTCTGTGGAGTCATACCAAACCAGGGGCACTTTCATGCCGAAGCTTTGCAGCGCGTCCTGAACGAACGAAAGCTGTCCCCGTTCGGGTCCGGTAAAATGCTTGCTATCGACAATCAACAGATCGCAGTCGGCATAATTCCGCTCTGCCGTTTCGAAGATACGCACCACGATGCCACGATTACGAAGGGCGTACTCGTGCACGACCAGCGGATAAACGAGCGCCATGGAATTTGGCGACCGCAGTCCGTCGGAAAGTATGTGAACGGCGCAGTCGCTCATCGCGTGCCGGCGGACGCGAATTCGATAGCGCGGTCCCACAAGGCGAATGCCTCGTCGCGCGCGCGCCGCCCCGCCATAGCTGTCCGCGCCGCGGCGCCAAGGCGCGCACGCTCGCCGGCATCCGCCATCAGGCGCTCCAGCGCTTCGGTCAATGCCGGTACGTTCTCAACCGGCGTAACCAACCCGTTGGTACCGTTTTCCACCAGACTCAGCGGTCCTGGCGAACCATCGCTCACGATAACCGGGAGCCCGAAAGCCATCGCCTCGGTGAGCGCATTGGGCGTGCCTTCATGCCGCGAGGGCAGGACAAAAATGTCGGCGGCGCGGTAATACGGCGCCGGATCGTTCACCACGCCCTCGAAACGCACGCGCCCTGCAATCCCGAGGGCCTGTGCCTGCGCTTCCAGCTTCTCGCGGTCGCTCCCCTCACCAACGAAAACGAGCCGCCATCCATGGCTCTGTACACGAGCAAAGGCGTTCAGAAGGACATCGAACCCCTTTTGCCGGTGCAAACGTCCTACCGCTAGAATGGTAGGTTCTTGCAGCGACGCACGCGGTCCTACCGTCGCAGTAGGTATCGGATTCGGCGTGAACAATAACCGCCCGACCGGAACGAGCCTGCCGAGCGCTTCAATCGCCCCAGGTGAATTTACGGTGACGCGATCGGCGTAGCGGTAAGCGGCTCGGCGCAGCCGATCCCAGATGGGCCCGAAACTTTGCCGTGCGGGATCATTGCGCTCCGCCGCAACGACCCGGACGCCAGTACCAAAAGCGGCCGCAACCAGGAGCGCAGCTGTCGGCCCAACGAAACCGACCGCCACCACCGGTTTCAACCGCTTCAGGGCACGCCGCAAACGCCAAACCCGGCGTGCATTGCTGATGAGTCCCGAAACCGCTGAACTAGAAGCACTGTTGAGCCCGATTGAGGCGCGCGTGACGGCGTCCGGCAAGTGGAAGAAATCGTCGTCGGGTGCCGACAATGTCGCAACCGCAACCTTGCGTCCTGCGGCCGCCCAGTGCGAAGCGAGCGCGCAAACGACGCGCTGCGCGCCTCCGCTTCCCAGGTCGGAGATGACCAGCATGACATCAACACGACTATCGCTCAAAACCGGCATCCGGCTTTCTCGCCGATCAGGGCGAGTTCCTCCGCGACGCGCGTATCCCACGTCTTCACGGCGCGCGCTGCTACCGCCCGCATATTCGCACGCAGCATCTCACGTCTGCCGGGTGCATCCGCGAGCGCGCAGATTGCAGCGGCAAGCGCATCGATCTGATCTTCCATTGGGAGCCGCACCACCGCAGAATCGTCGATGATTTCCTGCGTCGCGATATCGATACCGAGCTCAGGCTGCGGCGGCGGGACAATCATGCACGCACCCATCGACATTGCTTCCAAGTTGGCATTGCTCAACTGGCCTAGTCGGTTAAGCGAAACGTAAATGTCCGAACGACGGTGGGCTTCCGGGATCTGATCGTGCGGCAGACGGTCGATGAAAGTGAACATCTCATCAGCGCCGGCGGCAGCGACGCGGGCACTCACACGATCATGCAACCTGCCGGTTCCAATCATCACGGCGTGAATATCCCGGCGACCGCTTGCATGAACCTTCAGCATCGCATCGGCGAATTCTTCGCAGCCCTTGATCGTTTCGAAGCGGCCAACAAACAACACAACCGTCCGATCGCGCGGAATGGCGTCGAGCCGCACATCCGGCTCGGAAGCGCGGGCGACGCCATCGAAGCCGTTCAACAGCATGTGGAACGACGCGCCCGTTCGCAGCGCCTTTGGCAGCCAATACTCGCCACCGCTGCCGTCCTGTGTACAAATCACCAAAGCGAAGGGTGCACGATACGCCCAGCGGGTGATGCGGTCCGCGATGGACCTGCTCCGAAGCGTTTCCCACATCGACGGGTAAACACCCATAATCCGTAGCACCACGGGGATGCCCGTCAGACAGGCCACCAGCGCTCCGAACACAACATTTGAACGATCCACATAGACCAGATCCGGCCGCTCGGCCCGTACGCTGCGCCAGAGGCGCCAGATGTGCCGGAGCGTCGTTAGCGGCCCGCGCAGGGGACCGATCCACGCAGGATAACGGTGTTCGCTCGCTAGAACACGGACGGGGTGCCGCAATCCATCGAGCTTTACCTCGCGATCATCCGGCGCGGTCCAACTGGTGCGGTAATCTCTGCCGACACCTTTGCACGGCATGACAAACCGGACTTCGTTCGAGCCGCGATCCAGCGCCTCCATGACCCGGTAAATGGTTGGCGCCCCGGTCGGCAACCAGCGACCCGTTTCGAGGCTGGTTTCGAAGCCGCTGAATACGCGGCAAACGTAGAGGATTCGCACGGTCGATGATCTACGTGATCAGGCGCCGGGGATTTGCTCAAAAAGCGACGCCATTTTCGCGCAGCCAGGTTCTGACGTAAAGCGCTGCAGGATTGCGCGCATCCTGCACGTTGCACGCAAACTCCTTGAATCCAAACGCCTTATAGTGATCGCCAAAGCGGTCGAAATAATTCACGTAACGGAAGAGCTGGTCGCGGCGCTGCCGGCCAACCGCAAGGCGCAATGCGACGGCGACGGGTGCGAGCAGCGCGCTGGTGACCCGTGGCCACGCGGTAACCTTGCGATTTATGTCCGAGAACACACCCTTGTAGTTCCACTCGTACAGATAGCGTCGATAAAGCGATTGATGCGCGCGGTCGGCGAGCGGAGCGCGCGCGAACAAGTCGACGACATCGCGATCCCACAGCGGCAGGTGCCAATCGAGCCCGTGCCACTCATATGATCGCTGACCGTTGACCACAAATTTTGACTGACGCTCGGCGTGTTCGTATCGCTCGTAATGCGACGCCGCGGCCGTCGGCGTCATCGCGGGCCCGTCCTGGTCGAGACCGAGCGCCGCAGCGATACGCGCGCGGATAGTACGTCGGCGCTCTGCGCTGAGTTGCGATCGCCACAAGGAAAAATGCTTGTCGATGAGCGCATCGAACAGTTCGGCAGGCTTCACATTGACCGCGTCGACTAACTTGCGCGGAATATGCGCGCCACTGATGAAATCACCGGTCTGGCCGTTGACGATGACAGAATCGGGCGGCATAGCATCGGCTTGAAGCAATACGGCCAGCGGCAAGACGTCCTGCATATTGGGGACTGACGCCAAACCGTCCGCAAATCGCCAATAGTCGCGGCGGGCCTGTGATTCAAAAAACGACCTGATCTGTGAACCTGATGTAGCGACAAACTGCCACGGAACGCCAAGCCGCTCCGCCACGAGCCGGGCAATCTCGGCATCACTGTTGTTCTTCGGGCCGTAGGAAAACGAGAACAAGGGCTTGTGGCCGCGCTCGACCATCTTGGCAAGCACAAAGCGGGAGTCGAGGCCGCCAGATAGCGGAACGCCGATTGGCCGGCCCGCAGCCTTGATCAGCAGTCGGTCGATCGCCACATCCAGCGCCATACCAAGGGCCTGCGTGGAAACCGGTGCCACCGCCTCTTCCGATGGCTTGTACGCGTGATGCCGGGCACGCGCCGCTTGACCACCCGCAGGCCACACCACGACTTCGCCGGCCACCAGTTGGGAGAGGCCCGCCAGCAGCGTGCGTGGTCCGGTCGCATAGCCGGACAGCGCCAGGTCTTCGACCGCAATCGAGTCGAACGCGTGCAGGCCCGCGGCCTGCGCAACCCCGCGGGCATCGTCTCCGATAATCGGGCCATCAGACGCCTGGGCGTAGAATAACGGCAAGCTTCGGACGTGGTCGACGGCCGCCAATTGGCCTGCGGGTCCATCCAGCAACAACGCCCAAAAGCCTCGCACCGATTTCACAGCCGCAGCGACAGCCTCCGCCGTGGGGAAACCACCCACGGCCAAGAGAGACATCAGCGCTTCCTCGGCTGCGGGATCGCCGACGGCATGGAACATGCCCATTGGCGTTCCAACGCTGCGCCAACGATGCCTCGCCTCCAGCGGAAGGAGCCGCCTAACGGGGCCTAACCGATCCATGCCGGCCTCTATCGCGGCCATGGTTGTACCTTGACGCGACTTCGCCCAGCCGTGTTCGGCAAGACCGAGTTCACTCAGCAGCAATTTGCGCGGACTCGGTCTCAGGTAACACTCGGTATTTGCCCAGCGCTGCGCGAATCTCGGCTTGCTCTGCCTCATTGGCCGAACGGTAATAACTGCTCATGTGTGGTTCGCAGATGCCACGCAGCGACAAAATGTACTTTTCGGCTGCGCCCGGAAGGAAGTTATCGACTTTAAGGGCCTTCGGCAGAGCGTCCTGGAACGCGTTGAATCGGCGCTGCATCTCCAGCGAATCTTCAATGCGCCCAGCGCGAAACGCCTTGTACTGGCCAATGATCGCCTCCGGCAGCGGGCACGCAAGGCTCGTCGTCGTGCCCCGAACGCCAAGCGCAAGATTGGAATGGAAGCACGCAACAACCGCGGTGAGAACCTGGAAGCCCGGCTCCTGCAGCGAGATCGCCTTGGTGCAATGAACCGTGTTGTTCGAGCTGAATTTCACCCCGGCGACGTTTGGATGATCTTTGATTCGCTCATAAAATTCCGGTGGAACCGGCCTGCACCAATTGGCGCTGCTATAACCCCAAACTGGCTTTGGCGCGCGATCGGCGATTGCACGATAGTGCCACTCGAGCCGGTCAAGACCGTAAAGCGGATGATACGGCATGAAATGATAGGCATCGAAGTCAAGCTGTTTGGTCGCCTCTATAAATTCGAAGCTGTCGTCCAGGGCGTAAAAGCTACAACCCACTAATACTGGCACCCGGCCTCGGACGGTTGCAGTGACGCGCTTGGCCACAGCCAACCGCTTGCGGAAGCTTAGGTTCATGTCTTCGCTATTGGTCCCAAGGACCCAAAGCCCGCCGATGCCACGCCCGATGAGGAACTCGACCAGCCGCTCAAGCGCCCCTTCATCGATCTCGCCGTTGGCTTTGAACGGGGTGACCAAAACGGGCACTACGCCCTCAACACTGCGCATCGCTTTCATCCTGTCTATCCTTTCAGCTTCGGCGTCGGGATTCCGAGGTGGCGGACCAGCGTCTCGGCAATGATGAAGTCGACCTCATTGTCGACGTCTATTGAATGATACTCGTCCATCACCAGAGGGACTTGACGCTCCGATACGAACCTGCGTTCGCGCATGAACCAGTCGCGGCGCACCGCGTAAATGGAAGCATTGTAGATGTAAAACGCCGGCCAATCCCCCGCCTGCACCTGGCCGCAATAGTCCTGAAGGACCCCTTCATGAATGCGCTTAAGATTAGGATCGCGCTTCTTGAACGGCCCTTTTACGCTCGCAACTGTCGGATGATCCGACGCCCACAGTGAGTTGACGGCCGCGTCAATATGAGCCGGATCGCGGATCGGACAGGTCGGCTGCAGCAGCACAACGATGTCGTAAGGCGCCCCAGTCTTCAATTCCATAAAGTCGATGGCGTGAACCATCACGTCCGAATTGCGTACATTGTCGCCACCAAGTGCGGCCGGCCGTTTGAATGGCACAGGAGCCCCGTAGCGATGGGCGGCCGCCATGATCTCATCATCGTCGGTCGAGACTAACCAGTCAGTCAGCATGCTTGACCCAGCGGCGGCCGCAATCGTATAGGCGATTAGCGGCGCACCGTTCAGATCGCGAATATTTTTGCGGGGCAGACGTTTCGAACCGCCACGCGCGGGGATGACGCCAAGGGCGCGCACTGCAGTAGTCATGAGGCTGCAGCTTGCCGCTCGCGCGTCTTGGCCTTTCCGGCGACGGCTTCTAGCTTCGCAATGTCGGCCGCCAGAGCCTGTTCACCGTCATCCGCAACGGTCGCCGCATATTCGGCGGCGATGAGGCTTGCAAGACGCACGTCCGCATCGGATGGCGGTGACGGCCGCTCATGAAGCAGTTTCAGCAGCAACGCACCGAGTTGCGATGGATCCCTGACCGGATAAGAAAGCCCCGCGGCATCGTAGAACGTACGATCGAGCGTGACGACCGTCTTGCCGAGCAACAGACCTTCCCACCCGGTCGAACCGTTGTCAGTGACGATCACGTCGGCGTTTGTGATGTACTTGAATTGATCGTCGAACGGGTCCGCCACGATGACGTTGGGCAGAGCCGAAAGATCGGCGTAAAAGCGCGACGGCCGACGGCCACGATTGAACTTGTGCTCGCGCACAACGAGACGAACGCCATGCGGCAGCGAGGCCGCAAGTTTGGCGGCGGCTTCATACTGATTGTGCCAAGCAAAGGCCTGATAGTTGATCGCGAGCTCCGGCTCTTTGTGCATCGCCAAATACACGTAACGCAACTCGGCCAATGCGTCGGGCGCCGGTCGAGCGAAATACCGCCGTTGGCGGAACGCCAACCATTCGGTGCGATAATATTCCAGCAGTGACGGCCAAAAAGGCTTCGGCGGCGCGCCACGCTGGCGCAGTAGCGCGTGTTTGAGCTGGAGATAAAGGAGCTCGGCAAGATAACGATGCCGGCTGAACCAGCTTACAGCTGCACCGTCGCGCCACGTGCGCGCGATGTAGGCAATCGTCTGCGGCTTGTTGCGGAACTCGGCAAGATAGGCGAGCCCGGCCGGGTCCGGCAACGACGACCGAGCGGCGCGCGCGGCAACGTTTTCGGCGACCGCATCGTTGAGCATTGTGAAATCCGCGGTCCAAAACGATCGGTCGTCATGAATTTTGGAAGGCCGGCCGATCAGTACTGGGATGCTGCGTAGCCGCGCGATCATCATCAGCGCGAGATGGTGAGGCGCAGCGATGTTCCCGGTCACCACGATGTCGGGCTCGAAAGACGCAAGCACATCCGCCATGCGCGCAAACATCGCCGCGACGATACGAGACGGCAGCCCATTGTCAGCGACCACTGCGCCGGCCACCCGCCGCTCTGGCAGATGATAGAACGGCCGTCCGAAGCCACGCCCGATGTCGCGCTCGCCTGCCAATATCAGGCGCGCCGCCGGAATTTCGATGGCCCGCTCGGCGTCGGCGATCAGTGCCGCCGTGTCGGCGTCATTGCCGACCCCCGCCCTTGCGTCCCCAAAAAAGTCCGGCAAGGCCAAATAGTCGGCGGCGTCGGCAACAAATGGATATCCCTTGCGGCTTGCGGCCGGACCAAGCACGCCGATGCGCCAGCCACGACGCTCGGCTCCGGCTGACAGCACGCGCGCGAAACGCTTTTGCTGGCGGCCATGCGGCAAATAAAGGACGCGCACGTTCTACTCCGCGGCCTTTTCCGCAGCCGAAGTGGACGCACGTCCATTGGCCGCGGCCAGCAGCGCCAAGGTATCGCGAACGCCGCGGTCGAGATCGCCGCTAGCCTGGAAGCCGGCCGCACGGAAGCGAGCGTCCAAAACTTCATACGAGAGCTGATTCATGATTCGCGTGTCGACAAACTCTACTTGCAGGTCCGCGATATATCGCCGGATCGATTCTACAATTTGGCGGACGGTCGCATTGAGCGACACAACGTTATAAACGCGATTGTCGAATAACCGTCGTTCGATGACGAAAGAGATCGCTCGCACGGCATCTTCAAGGTCGAGATATGGTCGTTTTTGTTCATAGGCGGTGCGCCATACGGTCAGTTTCTGGCCGCTCGCTGCCTGCCAGCAGAATTTATTGACTGCCGTATGAAACCTCATGCCCGGAGAGGCGCCGAAGATGGTGCCAAAGCGCGCCAGGAAGAAGCGCAAGCCGCGGGCCTCACCCAGTTCTTGAATCAGATGCTCTTCACGTAGTTTGCTCTCGGCATACGGGCTTTGCGGCGCCAACTCTTCCGGCTCGCAATTCTCATCGACCAAGGATTTCTGCGTGCCGTAAACGCTGGTCGATGACAGCGCGATCAGAGGCACGCTGGCTGCCGCGCACGCCTCGGCCACGGCGCGCGTGCCGCCGAAATTGACCAATTCAACGGCAACCTTCCGCTCAAAGCTCGTGGTGGCATCGGTAATCGCAGCAAGGTGAACTACGACGCGCGCGTCGGCCACGACGCGATCCATCGTCAACTTCGTGATATCGCCTTCAATAAACCGGTACCTGCCTTCTTGCGGCAAATCAAAAAGCGACGCATAACGCTGCGTGGAAAGGTCATCGAGCAGCACAATCTCGTTTCCGGGAAAGCGTTGCGGAAGAATGCGTATAAGGCGAGAGCCGATATGGCCCAGCGCGCCTGTCACGACGATGGTCATCGAAGTCCCCGGAAACTCAAGAAGTCATTCCAGTCGTGTAAGTAATCGGCAGCCTCATAACGTCGGTCAGCGAGCACTAGCAACACGGCGTCAGCCGAGAGATAGTGCTCTTCAGCCCAAATCGTCGGCGGCACGTAAAGTGCGCGGTCGGGCGCATCAAGAACAAACTCGCGTTCATGCTGCCCGTCACGGCAGACGACGCGACAGGCACCAGCGACGCAGACGAAGACTTGCTGACACAGGCGATGGGCATGACGCCCGCGCGTTTCACCCTTAGGCACCGCCCAGATGTGAAAGGTTCGAGCGATCGCAAAAGGAACCGTCCGTGAGCCTTCGATGACCGCCAACGAGCCGGCTCCCGACGGGTGCACGTCGAACGGCAGCAGCCGAACGTCGTCAAGCGCCGCCAGTTTCCGTGCATGGTCAGAAGACGCCGCCATGGCAGATCGAGTTACCGGAACAGGTCCGCAAGGGCTGCGCAATAAAGATCGATATGCTCGTTGGTGACGCGAAACGAGGACGGCATATTGATGCCGCGCCGACCAACCGAATAAGCGACGGGGTTAGCATTTTGACCTCCGTTCGGATGCCCGGCGAACGCAGGCAAGGCCGTCAGCGGATGGAAGAAATGTCGCGACGGGAGGCCTCGGGACTCCAGGTGCGTTTTAAGCACGCCGTAATCGACACCAGAGGCCTCATCGGCGACGAGCGTAATGCACCACGCGCCGTTCTGTCCGTCCGGCGGTTCCGTGTTCAGCATCACTGGAAGTCCCTCCAGCCGCTCGCGGTAGCGCGCCAGCATCGCCCGCTTGCGGCCTACCAGTTCGTCAACGCGTTGAAATTGCGCGTAGGCCAGCGAGGCTTGAAGATTCGACGGCATATATTTAAAAGCAACTTCGGTGTTGAAGTAGCTGCCCGGCGCCCTGCCGTGATCGCGCAGGAGTTTGCATCGATCATACAGCTTGACGTCATCCGTCAGCATGATGCCGCCCTCGCCCGTGGTGATCGTCTTCGTGCGGTGGAAACTGAAGACGGAAGCTGCGCCGAATTTTCCCGCTTTCGTGCCGTTGAACGTCGATCCGAGTGCCTCGGCCGAATCTTCCAGAATGGGAATTCCGGTGCGCGCGGACAACGCAGCAAAACCGGTCCAATCGGCCATATTGCCATATAGGTCAACGACGATGATGGCCTTCGTGCGCGGCGTGATGCAGTGCTCGACGGCTTCCGGTGTCGCGCACCAACTTGACGCGTCGATATCGCAGAAAACCGGAGTTGCGCCGCAATAAGTTATCGGCGCAGCGGTGGCGATCCAGGTGGACTCAGGCAGGATGACTTCGTGGCCGGCCGTCACCCCCAGCCCTGCGAGCGAAAGATGGATCGCATGTGTACAATTCGGGGTCATGAGCGCGAACCGGCGATTGTGCCAGCGCGCGAATTCGCTCTCGAAGGCTTCGACGTACCGGTAAGCGTTCCGCCCATACCAGCCATTGCGCAGCGCGTCGAGCACAATCTTTTCTTCGTGCTCGGTGATCCAAGGACCGAACATCAGCTCATCGGGAATACCACCAGTCGCCTCGGAAGTACTGGTTGTGGTTTTTATGTTCATCATTTTATCGGGGGAGCTCGGGTGAAATCTGGAAGAGGATACCCGTGGCGAGCAAGATTAAGCCCCCACGTTTTGACGAGCTGGGCGTTCCCTGGCGCAAACACGCCTCCGACAGCGGCGCGTAGCGCAGGCGGAATTTCAATTTTCAAGGGCGACCCGGCCAAAAGAAACCTCTCCCAAGTCCGCTGTACGGCCTGCCGCCCCGGCATGTACCGCGGCAACGACAAGCTCCAGAAGTAGCGCGTGCGCAACCTATGCCACGCTAATGCGCGGGCGCTATAGCGGCGCCGCTCGTGAGTGCCGTGAGCGAGAGCTACCGCCTTGTCTTCATCGATGCCCATAAGTCTTGCGAGCCGGCGCACAAACGCGTCTTTATCGGAAAGAAATTCTTCGAAGAGCATCAAATGTATCCGGTTGCGACCCCATAGACTCGCATATAGCTCAATAATTTCTGCATACAAGAAATTTGCAAACGGGGTATTGTGTGGGAACGCAATACCCCAAGCCAACCAGTCTTCGAATTCGACGAAACGCCGAAAGTATTGAGGCGGCGCTGGCTTTAGGAACGCACCGTGATTAGCCCAGTAACTCGGCAACGCAGTAAATTGATTGCGCAACACAATGATGACGTCAGCATCCGGCAGCAACGCATGTAGGCGCTGGGCGCAGACTGTGGGATGCCGGCTCGTCATTATGTCCCCATTGGAATATATGAAGGCACGATTGGCCGCAACCGCGAGCTGGTCAGAGAAGAGTCTTGCACAAGCATCCGCTGGGTAAAACAGATCGTCGGCAAAGATCATTTTCTCGACGATTGCCGCATCCTCTCGGCTTGGCCAACCTTCCCCTTCTTCTCCGAGGTAATGCACCTGCGGATGGTGGGCAAAGACGCTGCGTTGCAGCGTCGTCGAAGCTGTCTTCGGCGCTCCAATATGGAGAAAAACTCGACCGGGTCGCACTTGCTCGGTCACGGAGATTGCGACCCAAGTTCCGACTTGCCGCAGCGTCGAAATATTAGGTTACACCCATAACGAAGACGATACCCTTCGGGGAAATGCCCTGTCGGTAAAGGCTGCTCTTTGCCCAAAATTGTACGGATCATCAATGCGCGATAAACTAGTCGATAGCCCAGTCCGCTAATCACCTTCAGGAACTCGTCCATTGCAATAAAGCGGGCTGGAATTTGTGTTTCATATGCATTTTGACGCGTGATGAAAGTGCGAACGGGGCCAGCTAGCAAATGCCCGAACGCCATCCATTCAGGTGCCAGTTCTGCGAAACGGGTAAGCAGCCCTTGCCAATCGGCGACGTATTGTAGCGCAGCCGCAGCGTGGACGATGTCAAAATGGCCAGCAGTGGGTAGCTCATTGTGAAAATGTACATTCTTACGCCCCGCAAATAGCTGCTGCCCACGAGTCACGATCGCTGGAATTTCAACAACGTGAAACTCAACGGTTGCGCTATGCGGCAACACACCTGCAACGGCGGGGTAACTCGCAGCCAACCCGCCGCCAAAATCCAAGATTCGAACTGGTTTATTGTTGGTCGATGCAGCGATCGCAACGAGCACTGGCAGCGGATATTGGTGCGTCAAGGTTACGGTAGAGCAAGCTGCCTCAATCGGGTCAGCGTCTAGCGCCGCGAGGGCCTCTTGCGTTTCGACTGACAGTGAATCAACCCAACGATCCGCGGAAAACGCCCTTTTTGGCAGTTCCACAGGAAAATCATCGTAGATGCCTTCCCAGACTCGAAATCCAGACGATGGATTGTGGTCGCTCAATGCAGGTCCAATCTTCGCCCGAGGCTAAACGTCTGCCGCCAAATCCAAAGTGATTTGCTCACAATCTATTCGAACCGCCATGACGCAGCGAGAGCCGACGATAAAACCTGCGAACACTGTGGTAGAAATCGCTGGGTAGCCACCGATTCATCCATGAAACCATGCGAATGAACGCTGCATCGGCAAGTGACCGTGCAAAGTACTGACCGACGACGAGCGGGATTGAGAGCTTGCGCTCGCTAGGAATTGCCGCTGAGCGGAACATGGCACGCGCCGCTTGATAGGTGATCCGCGAATAGAGTAACCGCGCATTGGCTCGCGCTACACGGTTTACGACGTGCGGTCCGCGTGCCAACGCGGGTAGGACGTGGCGCTCTTTTTCAAACAACCAACGATCGCTGACGACAAATGGTCCCACCAGCGCGAGATGTGCAACTATCGCACGTTCATTCAATATAGGCCCGAGACCTTGATAAGACCGCAATACGTCCCGCAACACACGCCGATGAATAAGGCCGTGAAGCATCAACGAGTAATGTGGCCTATGTACTTGAGCGGGACGGGTCTTCATGAGCACCGCACACGCCAATTGGAGCCAGCCCATATTCGCCGGCGACCCTTCACCGCTCATGGGCCGTCGACCGCACTCCAAGCGAGTCTCTTCATCGACATCAATTGTCCCACACATTGCTGCGACTGCGTCTGAATTGAGCCGCAATTTCTCAACAAGCGTTGAAATAAAGTTACTGTCCCAGTTGTCGCCTGGACATGCCCAACAGATGAAGTCTGACTTGCTTTCCTCGGCAGCCACCGCCAGGTTTCCCCACCCACCCATATTTTTTGGCGTCTTAGAAAGACGCACTCGCGGATCACGCGCTGCAAATTGAGCAGCGATTTGTATCGTTTCGTCAGAAGAGTGATCGTCCTGTACAACAACTTCGAAATTTTGGTAATTTTGTTGGAGCAGGCTTTCGATTGATGGTCTGACGACGCGGGCATGATTATAGGTCAACAAGGCCATGGTAACGGATGGTAGGCTCACGTCACGTATCATCCTCAAAAACTCAATTGATAAGATTGTAAACTATGAACTTCGTCAGGCAGGTGCGTTAGCCTTCGCACGCTGCAGAAATCCACCGCGCCAGTAGGTTGGCGATCGGCAGATCATGCTTTCGTTGAAAGGAAGCGGTGGATCGATCAGCGAGAAGGCCGAATTTTCCTTGGCATAGGTCTTTGCCGCCTCAGTCGCGTTATTTGTACCCCAATCCGGTTGCGAGCGAGGTGCGCCAACGAGGTCGCCGATGATGCCGTCACAAGCAATCAGCCACGAACCGGGCGTAACCAGCGGACCATAGGCACGCAGCTCGCCCAGCACGTGATCGTAAGTGTGGTTGGAATCAAGCACGACCAGCACCGTCTCGCCCGGCTTGATGGCGGCCTTAACTTTGGCGACGACGTCAGGGTCGACCGAGCTGCCCTCAACCACACTCATGAGATGCGCCAGTTCGTGTTTTACAAGTGCTGCCTTATTCTCCGGCCACAGACCCTTTTCGACTCCGATCACACGTCCGCGGCCAATGGCATGGCAAATGGCGGCACTGAACACCAACGAACCGCCATGCGCCACGCCAGTCTCGACTATAACGTCCGGCTTCACCGCATAGATCATTTCCTGCAGGCGAATCATATCGTCCGGCAGTTGCAACATAGGCCGGCCGAGCCATGTGAAGGAATAGACGTATTTCACATCCCAACCGACACGAAGCCATGCGCGGCCGACTGCGTCGAACGCGCCTTCCGACTGCATAGGAAGCACGCGCCGTTCGCCTTTGCGCTCGACGGTGACTGTCGCCGCGCCCCAATCGATGGTGACCTTGTCGTTGTCGTGTCCGTTCATTGATCTTTTCCGCCGGGCCGCGGCCCGTCGTCGAATTGTTTTCTCGAGTTCTGCCGGTGGAATACCACCTGATGGTAGTAGCTCCAAGGCGGCGCCGGCCGCTCAACGATAACACGCCAGTCCGGCCCTGGCCGGTAGGCGGCTAAAAATTTCGGCACGGCGGCGTCCACCTGCTCGCTGTCGAAAATGTCGATGACATCGCGGGCGAGCCCGCTCCTGAGCGCTTCCTGAACGCGCTCGTTTGTAGCCACTTCGCCTCCCAACGCCGGATCGAGATATTTCGCGATAGGATTCTTGCAAAAAAATGCGTCACATCTTGCATCGATCAATGCGAGATACGCCTGCGCCACTTCGGGCGGTAGATCCCCGAACGAATCGATATTAAGAGCAAGATCGAAACGCTCTGCCCCGCCCTTTTCGCCGAACTCCGACGCGGTCACGAAGCGCAGCTTGGCAAACAGGTTGCGGTCCAGGACACGTTCGAGATATCGATGGGCCAATGCCAGGCAAGGTTCTAAATCGACAAGCCAATATTCGGCAATCTGCGGATAAAGGCTGATCAACGCATGGCAAGTGCGCCCATAACCGGGTCCGATCTCGACCAGCCTGGCGGCCTCACCCGGCAGGCCGCTGGCGGCAATGGTCTTGGCCTCGTCAACAGCTTGAAAATAGTCGAGACAGACGTCGACGCCACGCACCCGGACAGTGATTGGGTTCCCAAGCGCACGGTTGGAAATTTTCCGGTAGAGCTTGGTATCGCGTTTGCCATCAACCGACAGCAAAGCGAACAGCAGCATCTTGAGATAGCGCAGGCCGTAGCGGTTCGGATCCCACATGGAAATCGCAAACAGTGGGCCAGAAGAGCGGAACGTCTCGAGATCAATCGCAGCCGGGTTGGCGAGCGGCCCGGCATGGATGCGATCCCAAATCGGAGAGTGTGCGAGCGGCACGTTCTTGGACATGTCCGCTTTCATTGTGATTCCACAAAATAGCTGCGTACCGCCGCAATCACTATATCCAGATCATGCTGCGACAGCTCCGGGTAGATTGGCAGCGACAGAACCTCGTTCGCTGCACGATCCGTATGCGGCAACTCATTGGTTCGCGCATTCGCCCAAGCAGGATGGCGATGCGCGGGGCGTGGATAGTGCACACCAGCCGCGATTCCCCGCGCAGCTAAATGCTCGCGCAGCAATTCACGTTCTGCATGCGCCACCACGTACAGGTGCCAAACGTGGCTGGCGCCGGCGCGTACGCACGGCAGCTGAAGCGGCGAATCAGCAAGGGCCGCGGCGTATTGCGCCGCGACAGCGACGCGGCGCGAATTGTCATCATTCAACGAGGGCAGTTTGGCGCGAAGGATCGCCGCCTGCAACTCATCGAGCCGGGAGTTCAGGCCGCAAAGCTGCGATACGCGGTTGTGGTCCCATCCGTATTCCCGAATCTGCCGCGCCCGCGCCGCCGTTGACTGATCACGCAGCGTCAACGCTCCGCCGTCGCCGATCGCGCCGAGATTTTTCGTTGGGTAGAAACTGAACGCGCCAGCGTCGCCTATCGAGCCGACGCGCTGGCCACGCCATGTCGCGCCGTGCGCCTGCGCGCAGTCCTCAATGACTGCCAGTCCGTGGCTTCGAGCGAGCGCGGTGACGGCGTCCATATCGGCAGGCTGGCCGTATAGATGCACAGGAACAATAGCGCGTGTTCGTGATCCCACTGCGGCAGCGGCAGCCTTGGGATCAATAGTCCAGGTTGTCGGATCGATATCAACCATGACCGCTGTTGCGCCGGACCGCGTGATACCGGCGATCGTCGCAACCGCGGTATGGGACACGGTGATTACTTCATCTCCCGGCCCAATGCCTAGTGCCAGCAACGCAATGGTGATCGCATCGGTACCCGAAGCGACGCCTACGACATGTGGAGCACCGCACCACGTCGCGAAGTCAGCTTCAAACCGCTCGAGTTCAGGTCCGAGAATATAACGTTCGCTCTCAAATACCCGCCGCACCGCCGCGTCAATTGCCGCGGCGTGGCTCTTATATTGTGCATGCGGGCGACTGACAGAAATTGTCATCCGACCACCGATATCTCTGGCACGAAAAGGACCCATTTACCGCCACGGGCGACGTATTCGCGCTCCTTGGCGAAAATCTCGGCTTGGTGATTCCAGGCGAATAGCACCGCGTAATCGGGATAAGGGGCGGAGAAGCGCTCAGCCGGAACGATTGGGATATGAACCCCTGGGGAGTAGAGGCCCTGCTTGTCGGCCGTCGTGTCAGTGATGAACTCGATCAGATCAGGCCCGATGCCGGAATAATTAAGCACCGTCGTACTCTTGGACGTCGCCGCATAGCCCACGACGCGCTTGCCTTCCGACTTCAATCGCCCGAGCAGCGAAACGAGTTCGTCGCGCTGGCGCTCACAACGGATGCGAAAGGCTTCAAAGGTTTCCGGCCGGTCAAGGCCTGCCGAACGCTCGCGCGCAAGTATTGACGTGACTGCCGCCGCGGCCCGCCGCGCACCCTTGCGGGCAAGTACGTATCTCATCGAGCCGCCGTGCGTTTCCTGCGGCAGCAAGTCGACCAGCTCAAAATCGTGACGGCCAAATGCAGCGGCGACCGAGTGCGCAGAAAATATATAGACATGCTCGTCGTAAAGTTGATCGTAGGACCCCTTCGCGATCATGTCGCCCAGATAGGGATCCTCGAAGACCAGCACCCCGTGTGGCGCAAGCAGATGAGCGGCGGCGCGCCCGACTTCGTTGAGATCGGGGATATGGCACATAACGTTGGCGGCAACGATTGCGTCTGCCGGACCGTGCTCCGCGCGGATACGCGCGGCGGTGGGCTCGTTGAAAAAGGCCGTCAGCGTTTGGACACCGTGTCTGCGCGCGACCTCCGTCGTGTTGGCAGAGGGCTCAACCCCCAAATGGTGAATATTGCGCCGGGCGAATGTCTCCAGCAAGGCGCCGTCATTGCTTCCGATCTCGACAACGAAAGGATCGGGATGATCGAACCATTTTTCGGCAAGCCACTCGGCGTAGCCGGTGAAATGTTCAACCATGCGCCGCGATGTCCGCGTGAAAAACATGTAGTGGTCGTGAAACATGGCCTCGGGCGAGGGCTGTTCGACCAACTGCAGCATGCAGCATGCGCTGCAGAATGCCGGCGCCAATTCGAAGCGACTTTCCCGATCGAACTGGTCGGCAGGCAAAAATGCATTGGCAATTGGCATCGAACCAAAACTCATGAACGGACGTATTGCTGCGCCGCAAACTCGACAGTTTTGAATTTTCACTTTAGGATGCCTAGGGTTCTGATAGAGCGACCAGACGGCAGGGCTGTTTTTCGATCCCAACGCGGTTCAATGGCGACATTCCGAGCACCCGCGCCCTGCACGCATGCACGGCCACACCGAGAAATCTTGCTTGCGTTGGCGGACAAATTAAGGTGGCCGCGAGCGAAAGATACCTGGAGTCTACTTTGATGGCGTCGCGACAAGGTCTCAGCCGCAAAGGCATCATTCTCGCCGGCGGCACCGGCTCGCGCTTGCATCCGATGACGGTAGCCACGAATAAGCATCTGCTGCCGATATTCGACAAACCTATGATCTACTATCCGCTGACCACGCTGATGTTGGCGGGCGTCCGCGAATTCCTCGTCATCACCAATCCGCACCATGTCCCCGCATTCCGCGACTTGCTTGGGGACGGAAGCGACTGGGGCATCTCGATCAGCTACGCCGAGCAGCCTCGAGCCGGTGGCATCGCCGAGGCTTTGCTGATCGGCTCCGACTTCATTGCGCGCGAGCCATTCGGCCTCATCTTGGGTGACAACATTTTTTTCGGTCACGGTTTGCCGGAGCTGCTCGAGCGCGCCTCCGCAACGGCAGGCGCTGGCGGCGCCGTTTTGACTTACCGTGTCGCCGACGCGCGACGTTACGGTGTGCTCGTCACCGACCGCGAGGGCAACGCTCAGGACCTCATCGAAAAACCCGAGGAGCCGCCGCCGTCCAACCGCGCCGTGACCGGCCTTTATTTCTATGCGGCCGACGCCGTCGAGGTTGCGCGAAGTCTTGCCCCGTCCGCGCGCGGTGAGCTGGAGATCACCGATGTCAATCGCGCCCTCCTGCGTGCAGGACGGCTCTCCGCTTTCGAGATCGGACGAGGCCACGCCTGGTTCGACGCCGGGACGGCCGAAGCGCTCGCGCAGGCATCCACTTATGTGGAAATCCTTCAGCGTCGCCAGTCGACCGGCGTAGCTTTTCCGGAAGAAGTCGCCTTCCGACAACATTTGATCGACCTCGATCGTCTGGCGGTGTTGACCGAGCGGATGCCCGATAGCCGCTACCGCAGCTACCTGCGCATGCTGGTGCGGGAAGAACGCGGCGGCTGAGTCATGCAGACCCGAGCCAGCGAAATCCCCGGTGTCATTGTTATCGCCCCGGAGCAACATCGCGATCGACGCGGCTTTTTCGCCGAGTCCTGGCAGAAGGAACGTTACGCCGCTCTTGGAATCGAGCCGGACTTCGCGCAGGACGCGTTGTCCTTTTCGCACGGCGGAGTTTTGCGTGGACTGCATTATCAGATTTCGCAGCCTCAGGGCCACCTCATCACGGTCCTGATCGGGCGTATTTTCGACGTCGCGCTCGATCTGCGGAAGGGATCGCCGACCTTCGGCCGCTGGAGCAGACAAGTTCTCGACGGCGACCGGTTCGGCCAGGTCTGGCTCCCGGCCGGCGTTGCGCACGGCTTCTGCGTCCTCAGCGATAGGGCAATGGTGCATTATAAGATGTCGTCGCCCTACCGACCTGGTGACGAAGGCGGAGTGCATTGGGCTGATCCCAATCTGGCGATCACGTGGCCGACGAAAGCCCCCGTGGTATCCGAAAAAGATGCCGCGCATCCGTATCTGCGAGACATTCCGGAAAACCGATTGCCGCAAATTTCTTTCCGTTGATCAGGCCGTCGCCAAACCGAGGCGGCTGGCATTATAGCCGTCATTCAAGATGGGTTCCCACCAACCGGCATTGGCGATGTACCAACGCACCGTTTTGACGAGGCCCTCATCGAGGGCGGCCGCGGGACGCCAGCCGAGCTCCGTGCAGGCACGATTGGCATCCAGTGCGTAACGAAAATCGTGACCGGGTCTGTCGGTAACGAACTGAACCAGATTCGAGTGCGGGGCGTTTGCAGGGCGCTCGCGGTCGAGCGCATCGCAGATCATGCCGACAAGCGCGATGTTCTTGCACTCGGACTGGCTGCCGAAATTGTAGGTGCGGCCCACTTCGCCGTGCGTGAAGACCCGCCACAGCCCGCGCGCATGATCGTCCACGAAAAGCCAGTCTCGGATATTTTCACCGCGGCCGTAGACCTCAATGGGCTGGCCCCGCAATGCCCGAATGATGGAACGCGGTATCAATTTTTCCGGAAATTGGTAGGGCCCGTAGTTATTCGAGGCATTGGTGACTATCGTGGGTAACCCGTAGGTCGCATTCCAGCTTCGCGCCAGATGGTCCGATGCGGCTTTGGTGGCGGCGTAAGGCGAGTTCGGCCGGTAGGGACTATCCTCGGTAAACTGACCGCTTTCTCCGAGGCTTCCGTAGACCTCATCGGTCGAGACATGTACGAAACGGAAGGCGGCGTGGCGCGCGCCGCTTAAACTGCGCCAATATTTTTCCGCGCAGGCCAGAAGCGTGTAGGTGCCGACAACGTTGGTCTGAACGAACGCTCCGGGCGCATCGATCGACCGGTCCACATGACTTTCGGCCGCCAAGTGAATAACTCCGTCCGGCGAATGCCGATTGAAGATATCCCGAATCCGCGGCCCGTCCGCTATATCCGCCCGCTCGAACGCGTAGCGCGGAGAACCGGCGATCTCGGCCACGCTCCGATCCGTCGCCGCATAGGTAAGATTATCGACGTTGACGACTTCGACGTCGGTTTCGCGAATCAACTGGCGCACCAACGCTGAGCCGATGAATCCGCAGCCGCCCGTGACAAGAACCTTCATGATACAGGTCGCACGAAGATGTGGTTCAATCCATGCTGGTCCGACAGCTGGAGGCCGGCCGTCGCAAGCATCGTGCGGATGCGTATCTCCCGATCATCTGGACGGATCTCGACTAGAAGCGATTTTAGACGGGGATCTGCAATGGTGTTGCGGGCGCCTTCAATAATTTCGACCTCGTTCCCGTCGACATCGATCTTGATGTGGTTCGGGAACGGAACTCCCTCTAGCTTCACGAGATCGTCGATGGCATAGCCGAACACGGGCTGACGAAACTTGTTTGCCTGTCCATAGCTGTGCCTCTTAATATGGGTGGTATCGTCTTGCTGCCGGCCGAACTGATGCTGAGCGCCGCCCACAAGCGTGTGCGACATGTAAAGCGCGTCAAGCTTCGAAGTCGCCGCTACCGCGACGTTGAGAAAGGTGACGCGATCCGACATCGAATTTAGTTCAATGTTGCGCGCGAGCACGAAGAAATTCACCGCCGCGGGCTCGAATGACCAAACCGTGTGGCCGCGTTTTGCGGCGTAGAGCGTGAACACCCCGACATTGGCCCCAACATCCCAAAACACGTCCGCCGGCTCGAACGTATCTATCCATTCCAGCGTATGCGGCTCTTTCGCCATATCGCTGCGGGAATAGGGCCACGTTGCCGGGCAATAAAAGCTGATCGGGCCATACCCCGTCGCTTTGACGTAGACCGGCTCGATCATCTCTTTTAGCTGCGCCAATGCGTATACGCGGGCGCGCGGCCTGAGAACCGCTGTAAGCAATCGGGCCTGTGCCGCGATAAATCTCGCGACCAGCGTTGCAGCCTGCGGACGCTTCAAGTGAATTGACCGCTTTTTTAGTCGAGCGCCAGCGCCATACGGCGCAGGGGATCGTCAGCGTACCATGACGCGTCGGGCGTCACATTCACTGCCGCGTCCATCGGCGACAAATAGCGGCCAAAACTCACCATCAGAACGAGACGCTCACCGTTTCGGGCGCGACCGCCGTAGTGCAAGCAGCGGCAGCCATCAACCACAAAACCGGCGCCAGTCGGCCCACTTGCTTCGATGACGTCGCTCGGTTTGCAGTGCTGAAACACCTCTTCGTCCTCGATGCGGCGCCGCCAATTGGGCAGGCGCTCGAGGACGTGCTTAGAAATATCGGCCGGCAAGAAGGAGAAAGGTCCGCCACTCGATTCCAAGTCTTCCATATTGAAGAAGAACTTTGCCTGCCGGTGGTCGATATTATCAATATGAAAGAGCTGACTTCCCGCTTTGGTTTCGTTCCGTGGTGTCCACCAACCCTGCACCGTCATAAGCACCGGAACGCCGCCGAGATATTCGCCGGCGATCTGGAGCAACTCATCGCTGAGGACGAAGTCGAGCACTTCTTTATGGTCGCTCAGGTGCTTCGGACTGAAAATCGTGCGGATATAGAAGGCGTCTTTCTCCTCTTTCATCGTCTTGCGGTAGTCGTCCCGCAGCTTGCGCATCAACGCAATCACAGGCTCGATGCCGGGAACGGTGCCAGGCACGATTTTTCCCCAGCCGGTCTTCTCGTCTTGCAGCTGCACCAACTCCGGACGGCGTTTGATCAGACGCAAGGAACTCTTGTAGCGAGCCGCGCGCAGCGGATTTCGGACAAATTTGATGGTCGAGGCGATCGGATAAGCCACCTCCGAGTTGATTCCGAGGCGTTCGGCGTAGCTTCTGATCTGCCGGCCATCGCCGGTGGCTAAGGCACGCAGCACACGTCCGGCGCGGGCTGTTGTCGTTGTCATGTTCATGGGTCTACTCGTCGGTTGCAGTTTAATTTGTACGCAAGATTGCTCTTTTTGCGCGTTGTCATAGGTCAAATGTTCAGTGCGTGGCCGGCAGCGCGGGCGCGTCGGCTTCTTTGCTTCGTTTCTTCATCTTCGTGATGGTGCCTCGATCGATTTTGTAAACGTTGTCTACGATCTGAAGCACGGCCGGTTGATGCGATATCGCCACCACCGTGACTTTCCCAGCGAGTGTACCGATTGAGGTCAGAATCTCGGTCTCGGTCTGCGGATCAAGAGAGCTGGTAGCTTCATCGAGGATCAGCAGAGCCGGCTTTCTGATAAGGGCGCGGGCAATTGCGAGACGCTGCCGTTGTCCCCCAGAGAGCCGCGCGCCCCTCTCACCCACAATCGTATCGAGCCCGTCCGGCAAACTTCCGATGAATTCCGATAACCCGGCTGCCGCCAGAGCCTCGGTGATAGCGTCTAAGGAAACAAAAGTGTCGCCGAGGGTAATGTTGCTGCGAATGGTGTCATTAAACATGACTGTGTCCTGCGGGACATAACCGAGCTGTTGCCGCCACCAATGCAGGTCGACATCTTCGATAGGGGTCGCACCGATCCGCACCACGCCCTTTGTCGCCACATGGAACCCGGTGAGAAGGTCGATGATCGTCGTCTTCCCGGCGCCCGAAGGTCCAATGATCGCGGTCGCCTTTCCTCGCTCAATCTCGAAGGTCGCCTTGCGCAAAACGGCCCCTTCTCCATAATTAAAGGATACTTGCTCGAAGCAAACGCGGTCGAAACCGGCCGGCCGCTGACGGCCGATGAGCTGTTCTCGCGCCTCTTTGGTGCGTTCAATAAGGCCTGTCAGACTCCAATACGCTCCCTGCGAACTGGCGAGTCCTTGATAGGTCCCCTGCACCGTACTGATCCGTGTCACCATGCGCTGGAACAGTACCGCCATGAACAGCACTTCCGAAAACGGTAATTTGGCAATCGTCAGGACGACATAGACACCAGTCGCCAGAAAAACAGTCAACATTGGCTCTACCATCGAACCGAACATGGCCGAGCTAAAAATCTCGCGCCGGTGCGTCTGGTTGACGGCGTAGGTCTCCGCCACCAACAGCGGCAGAAGCTTGTCTTCCTGCGCCATCGCCTTGATCGGCTTGATTGCATTCAAGCCGTCATTCAGCCTGGAACTCAAATTACGCATGAACTCGACGTTGCGGCGGCCGGCGGTGTGGCTGATTTCGACAAGTTTATGAAGCAATGCGAACAGGATCATGCCAAACAAGGCGCCTGCAGCCGTCACCTGCCAGTGGGTGAAGAGCGCCACGACGCCATAGATCAACACTTGCAGTGACTCGGTGATCAGCTTAGTGGCGCTCTGATAGGTCGATGACGCCAGTTTTGCCTCGTATCCCAGCGCGTTCGACAAGATGCCGGCAGGCTGTTTGACAAAGTAAGACCAACGCGCGCCCATCAGCGCGCGGATGAGTTCAAGCCGCAGCTCGGTCATCATTCGGGTCGCCGTATACCCGACATGCGTGTTTGCAATCAGGACAAGCACCGCCTTCAGCAGAACGCCGCCGACAACGATGCACAACAGCAGGGGCAGGTTTGGCTGCAAGCCGACGCTCAACAATGCGTCGTTGACTGTTTCCTGCACGCCTGAAGCGCCATCGACGCCTTGTCCCGATGCCATGGCAAACAGGGGCAAAAGCGTCAGCACGCCGACCCCTTCGGCCAGTCCAGCCACCAGCAACAACGCTAGCGCTATGGCGGTCGCGCCGGGGTATTTGCGGGCGAACATCGCCAGCAGGCGGCCGGTGTCTTTCAGATGTGAAGACTTTGCTGCCATGATCTTAGCCTCGGCCAGCCTTGGCGAGAATAGAACACTGCAGCGTTTTGGAATCGGTTGCCGGATCGAGCGAGGCATAAATGAACGCCGCTATGCTGTCGCGATCCAAACGATGATGGCGCAACACCTCTTCGTTCGTTCCGCAGGCCGGAATCTCGTCCAATCCGAGGCATCGCACACGTGGGCAGCGCTCAAGTCCGAGTTGGGCGATGGTGGCAGCAATCCGTTCGCCTTGACCACCCTCGCGATAGTGATTGTCGATCGTGAATACATGATCGATTCCGGCGACGCAGGCACGGAGCCAATCGGCATCCACCCGATTCAACCAAGGAAGATTTACGACCTTAATCCCAAGGCCCGCCTGACGCAATTCCTGCGCGGCCGCAACGGCCTCACTCAACATTACCGGGCCATAGGCGAAAATGACGGCGTCTTCTCCCTCGGTGAACGGCATGCCGCGGCCAACCACGGGCTCAGCCGCCAATTCAGCATCGTAGGTCAACGCGACAGGGATCGACACCAAGCGGAGATAGCAAGGGCCACTCGCTTGCTCGATCATCCAATTCAAAGCCATGGACGCTTCGCGCCCTGTCGCCGGCTCGAACAGCGTCATGCCCGATACATTTGCCATCAGCGAAATGTCGCGCACCGATTGATGTGAATGACCTGGACCGCCCGGCAGCAATCCGGCCAGCGAGCCTACATAGATGATTTTTGTACCCTCGGTTGCGTTGTTGTAAATTTGTTCGTTAGCGCGGGGTGTAAGAAAGCACGCGAACGAATGGACAATGGGAAGCCGCCCGCCGAGGCTCAATCCTCCTGCCATGCTGACCATGTCCTGCTCGGCGATGCCGCATTCGATATAGCGATCCCAAAATGCATCTCTGAACGGCACGACGCCGCAATCGAGTACGAGGTCGCCGTCGAGCGCGACGATATTCGGATTCTGCTTGCCGGCATTGAGCAGCGCGTCAGCATAGGCCGGAATGAGGCGGTGAAGTTGCGGGGACGTCGGCGACGCCGGCGTTCGCGGCCGGCTTTCCACCGCCATTGGGGCGGCGCCAGATTGACCGCTCAAAGTGCCGAGCGTCGCCTGGAGCGCATCGACCGCACCTTTATAGTCCTCCGCGGACGGCGCCCCGCTGTGGAAGCGATAAAAGTCATGCGGGCCGAATTGAGTGGATTCCATGAAAGGAACGCCCTTTCCCTTCACGGTGTCCGCGACGATCACGGTCGGCTTCGCGGCCATTCGCGATGAATTGATGGTGTCGCGCAAAGCCGCGAAATCGTGGCCATTGCAACGCGCCACATTCCATCCGAACGCGGCAAATTTTGCTTCGATATCTCCCAGATCGGAGGTCGCGCTGACGTAATGATCCGACTGGACCTTGTTGTGATCAACGATGACGGTCAGTCCGCTCAAATTGCGGTTTACAGCGCCCTGGAGCGATTCCCACAACTGCCCTTCTTGCAGTTCACCGTCACCGGTCATGACGAAATAGCGGCGCGCACGGCCTGCCAAACGATCAGCTTCGATCATGCCCTTCGCTTTCGAGATGCCCATACCGAGCGAGCCGGTATTCGTCTGAATATAAGGCGTCGCGACATCAGGATGGCCCGGAAGGCCGCCGAGCTTTCGCAGCCCGTCGAGCATGGCCTCCGGCAACAGTCCAAGACCGATGAGGACGGCATAGAGCGCGGGTGCGTCATGCCCTTTGGAGGAAAAGAAAACGTCACTGACATTCTTATTCTTTTGAACGTTCATCTCATTCAGATATAGCCATGACATGATGTCGAGGCTTGAGAAGCTCGACCCGATATGTCCGGAGCCAGCGCGGGCAATCATGTACAGGGCGTTCAGTCGCGACGCAGTCGCCAACAGCCCGGCGCGCACGATTGGATCGTTCGCCTCCGACAATGCGCGCGCAATCTCCGAACGCGGGACGAAACGCAAATCGTCAGTCATAATTGCGGCTACCAACTGCTAAACCCGCCGTCCACGACCAGATCGGCTCCGGTCATGTAGCGCGCCGCGTCAGATAGAAGAAACGTGATGGGCCCAGTATAATCTTCCGGTTCTGCCATACGCCCGAGGGGCACTTTCTTGAGATAATTCTCGAGAAATTCCGAATCCTGGCGGTTGAATACGCCCGCGAAAGTAACTGTATTCACGCGAATGCCGCGCGGGGCCCAGTACACGGCCAGATAGCGGGTTAGATTATAAAGCGCCGACTTCGAAGCCGAATACGCGACCGGCTTGTAGAACGTTTCCCCGCGTTTGCGCCTATATTCATAGAGCGATTGGTCCGGGCTGAGCGCACCATAGATTGAGCCGACATTGACGACCGAACCGCGCCCCGCTTTGGCCATCGCGCCACCGACCACCTGGCAGGCTAGGAATACTCCTTTGACGTTGACGTCCATGACGCGGTCCCAGGATTCGACGGGGTAAGTTTCGAATGGCCCATTTTCGTCGGCGGAGGCATCGGGCGGAGAGTCAAGGGCGGCCGCGTTGATCAGCCCGTCGGGCGGGCCCCAAGCATCGATCACTATCTCAACCGCAGCTTCAATTTCCTCGCGACGGGTTACGTCGACGCGACAGGTGATGAGTCCGTCCACTTTCGTGTTGCCGGCGGCGGCATCGAACACCGCAACGCGAGCGCCTTGCAACCGGAGCGCGGCCGAAAATGCATTACCGAGCTGTCCGGCGCCGCCGGTCAATACGATGACGCGATTCTCGATATCGAAAGGATACATGCGCGAAATCACGAAGCGAGATGCTCGAATTTGAGGTCGTCGTCCGCCATGCGCGACACCGCCAGCGTGCGGCCAATGAACTTCTGCAATTCATACGGCGGCGTGCCGTCGCCCGGCGATTTGATGACGATGTCGTCGCGAGTGATCCGATGCCCCGGCAGCAGCGCGCAGGCAGCCACAAGCTTCTTGCCCATTTTAAGCAGTGGGCCCTTTTCCTCAGGTCGCGGGCTCTTGACGCCATCGCCGAACGCGGTACGCGCGCGGCGGAGATCGCGCACCAGTCGCCGCATTCCGTCGGGTGCTAGTGAGAATGCATGATCTGTGCCCTTCCAGGCGCGATTCAACGTAAAGTGTTTTTCGATCACGCGCGCGCCCATGACATAGCCCACGAGCGGCATTGAGATACCGTTATCATGCGCCGAAAGGCCGATAACGGAGTCCGGGAACTCCCGTCTAAATGTCTCGATCACTCGCAAATTGAGTTGCTCCGGTTCGGCCGGATATGCGGCCGTGCATTGCATGATGCAAAGCTGCGGATTGATGGCGATCGCCGCATCATGGGCGCGCCGCACGTCATCCATATCGCCCCCGCCGGTAGAAAGGATCATCGGCTTTCCGATCCGGGCGACATGTTCAATCAATGGGATATTTTTTAGATCGCCGGAGGCGAGCTTGTACGCCGGCATGTCGAACGCGGCCAAAAAATCGGCGCTTGCGAAGTCGAACGCCGTGGCGAAGAATGTGATACCGAGCTCGCGGGCGTAGACGGTCAGCTCCATATACTCCGTGCGCCCAAATTCTAGATATTCGCGATGCGCGCCATACGTAGGCGCATATGCGTTCTCGCTGTTGTAGGGCTGATCATACATCACCTTGGTATAAAGCGACCGGTTATCGCGTTTTTGCAGTTTAACGGCGTCGGCACCCGCTTCGTGCGCGGCCTTAAAGAGGGCTTTGCACTTCTCGATCTCACCCTGATGATTGTGCCCTATTTCGGCGATGACATAGCAATCGGCATCCTCCGCGATCCGGCGTCCGTTGATGGTGAATTCTGGCGCGTTCATAGATTTGCCTTTGGCGAAGGTTGTAGGGTCGGCACGGTTCTAAGCAACCAAGCAAACGCCGTAGTATTTGGATACGAAGCCGGCATCGCTTAGCGCGGGCGCGGCTTCTATTCCAGCTGCTAGTTTCTCCCAGTCAATCTGTATCCGATTGTCTCGATTGAAACAGGCCGGAACGATCGCAGCACGCAACGCGAGTAACGCACTTGCCGAAGGCGTCAACGGCGCGAGCCCAAGATCGATGAAGACAGCCGGACGGTCGCTGGCCAACGTGGTCGCAAAAGCTGTCGACAAAGGATCGAACATGAGGACGACATCGGCGCGATTAATCACTTCTTCTGACGGCCTATCGAGCTCAACTCCGCCCAAACGCGTCGCCATATCATGTGGCGGCCGCGTCACGATCAACGGATGCGGCTTGTAGATGACATCGTAGCCGCGCATCTTCAGTTCGCCGATCAGGCGTGCTTCAAAATCAAGCATGGGCAAGTCCGGAATGTAACCTTCACAGGTGATCACGTCCCCGAAGTAGTAGCTCGACAGGACCATGATTTTTCGCGGCGGCCGCTCGGGTACCCGGCCCATTCGCAGCACAGTGGATTGGCCATCGCCAACACCTTCGATCGACACTGAATGCGGCCTTACCAGCAGGCCCGGCGTGAGAGCAGCCCGTTGCCCCTCCGCCTGTCCGGTCGTGAAGGTGGCGAAACGATCGGTCATCTCATATTCGAACATCGTGCGGTAAATTTCCGGCGCGACGTGGCCATTGCCGGAGCCGTGGTCGTGGCCAACCGCCTCACCGCCCGCGTCGCGGACGGCCCATTGCAGCATTCGGTTCCAATTAATGCCACCGGATCCCGTCCACAACCTGCGTGGCAGTGCTGCGCGCCGCGATATCTGCGAACAATGGGCCTCGACGAGCGCGATGGCATCGGCGAGCCAGCCGCGCAATCCGACCGCACAATTCGCATCGATCTGTATTCCGCTTTTCGCGAACCCATCCGCTACTGCTTCGACGGTACGTTCAGCGATTCGACGATGAGCCTCCTCGGCCTTCGCCGTTTGCGCGCCGAACCAGTGATGCCACCTGCGGTACACTACCCGCTCAGATACGCGGCTGGCATGGATTTCTGGAAGCGCGTCGACCGACGTGCTGACGATGTCAGCGGAAAGATCCAGCGGCCGCAGGACCCGACGCCGGACGTGTTTTTGCAGAACCACGTCGCGCGCAAACCGCGCTGGTGCGCGGGTGCGCCGCGGCACTTCCGGGCCCTTCGCCAGCCACCAAAGAAGCCGCGGCGGTTGCGGAGCGCATCCTGTAGCGACGCCTTGTAGGACCCGTCCGCGCGCCGGCGGCGTCACTTCGTAGCCGGCCTTGCGAAAGGCCGCTACCAACCGCTGCGACACAAAAATCGAGAGCGATTCGAGAAGAACCGGTAACAGGAGCGTACGCAGTGCCTCGGCGGCGAGCGATCCAGAAGCCAATTCATGACGCGCCGCAGCCAGCAGCGAAGATGCGATTGCGTCTCGAGCTGGCCAATGCTCGAGCGGCCCCATCGGCCAAAGGAAATCGTCCACGCCGCGTGGCCCGACTGTTCGGCGGTGCATTTCTAGGTCGATAGCGCCCTTGGACGACAGAATATGCGGCGCTGTTGGCGCCATCGCTTTCGGCGCTGATTGGTTCGAAATCGTCATCCGCGCGTGGTCTCGACGAGACTCTGCACCTCGCCGATCGTCTGTTCCCAAGCATCAAGATCGAGACGCCCATCCTGCGACATCAGCTCGCGCAGCCGAAACTGGATACGTCCGCAAGCAGCGAGCGCGGTGATCGGGTCGCCTTCTACCGCCTGTTCGAGACGATCGAATGCATGAGCAAAGCGCTTCGGAATTCGCGGGTCGAAATCAACCTCGGACCCGTATTCCGACGCGCTAATGGGTTTGCCACCAGCGCGCGCAACACCGGTCTTCTTGACGAGGTAGCGCAAATCACCTTCGCCCAGCCAATGTGCGTCCTCGGGAAAACGCGTGCGACGCTCACTGGTGTCGTATGAGACGCCGTGCGGCAGTGGGGCGATGCGTGCGAAGCCCAAATCGGCGAGCCGCGTTCCAAAGTCGGCATCGGTGTATGTGCGCAGGTAAGGCACCTTCCAATCGTCGAGATACTCCGCCACAAATCGCGGCGTATAGCCGAGAAGCCTCAATCCGGCGATGCAGCGCGCTGCAGCGATCTCCCGGACTATGTTCCGGAAACGGCGCACGGCATACCAGTAGACGCCGCCCGATCCGTAGACATAGAGCCACATCTGTCCGCCGGGTTTCAGGACGCGCGCCAGTTCACGCAGGCACTTGTCCGGATTGTGCGCGTGCATGATGACGCCATTGCACCAGACGAAATCAAAGGTCGCGTCGGCAAACGGCAGCTTCTCCAGGCTCGTGAGATGGCCTTTAACGCTGTCGAAACCGAACGACTTCAGGTTGCGACCGGTGCTCTCGATGTTGGTGGCGCTGATGTCGGCGTAGTCGACGCTCTTGGCGCCATTTGACATCATGAAGATCGAGCCTCGGCCGTTACCGCAACCGGCGTCGAGACAGGCACGACCCTCGAAGATTGCCCGCGCGTCGAGTTTGTTGGCGGCGAAACGCTGCCGGAAGAAGCCTACAAACTCCTCCATCTCCGGCCGGTCATAGAGCGCGAAGGTCTTGCCAAAGACGGTGTCGTGCTCAGCTTCGAGATTGGTGTTCATCTGGGTACCAAGATTTGAATTCAGGCACTTTGCCGGGCAGGCGCGGCGTCAACGAGATGACCTGGAATAAACCAGCGTCCGTTATTGTCGCGCGACCAGATGGCGGGGTTGCGATAGCGCTCTATCACCGCGTCGAAGCGCGCGCGCGAGAGGCCGGTGAAACCGCAGAAGTCGGTCTTGAAGTGCTCGGACAAAGGTAGAAGGTCGTGCTGACGCACCAGTTCCTTGCCCTGCTCGCGGGTGAGGCGACCGTTGCGGATATCCTCGCACGCATGGTCGGTCGCCCGCCCATAGCCGAATTTGAGTACTTTAAAGTACTGGTGAATCCGGTGAATTTTCTCATCGATCCCGACATAGGTACGGAAGGTGCCCTCGGCAGGTTTGTCGAGGGGCTTGAAGCCATATCGGGTCGCGATTTCAAGATGAGCCTCCGAGTCCCAATGAAAGAAGTGACTGGAAAACACCGCCTTGGTGCCCGAACCGGGCAGTTCGTCCGGAAAATCGTAGAGCCGCAGCCGGTCGAATGGGATGCCGTACTGACGTGACACGAAGCGGGCGTCATGGCCGGCATTTGCGGCGTAGCGATCGAACCACGCCCGCGTCATGCTGTTATTGTCGGCAATATCGGCATCACCACCATACTCGAAAGCCGAATTCTCGCCCAAAAGCACCAACGGCACCGAGAACCGCATGCCCACATGTAGCGGCAGTGCATGCAGGAGCGTATGCGACAGCAGGTCGGGATCGCCGAAATCCTCGTAGCCTAGCCGCACCAACTCGCGGTGCAGGGTGTGGTCGGGGGTCGCCTGGAATAGCGTCGCGCCCATGCGCGGGATGACAGCGAGATTTTCCTGACCGATCGCGGTTTTCATGCCGTAATCGACATTGACCGCCAGGATGCGCAATCCGCGGCCGAGCACCCGGTGGATCTGGGTAATGCTGTCCTTGCCGCCGGACACCGGCACTAGCACGTCAAACAGCGGCGCCTTGGCGGCGCGCGCTTCTTCGATCAGCTTCTCGAACTCGGCCGCGCGGGCTGCCCAATCGATGCCGCCGATCGCGGCATTCTTCTTCTCATGCGCGCGGCAGGCCGTGCACACGCCTTCAGCATCGAATGCAATGTGCGGTTTGGTATCGGGCAGCAGGCAACGGCGGCAGTAATGCATCATACCTCCTGCGGACGCCGGAAACGGATCGGCGCCGCCGGCCGGCCCTGACAAATGGCATTGGCGGGGATGTCGCCTTCCACCACGGCACCGGCACTTATCACGGCTCCATGACCGATGCGCGCCCCGCGGGTCACGAATACATAGGCGCCCAGCCAGCAATCCTCACCGATGCCGATGGGCGCGTGATGAAAGCCCTGTGCACGGATCGGAACGCCGGCGACGAAGCGATGGTCGGACACATTCAGATAGCAGTAGCCGGCGGTGATGGTGCCGCGACCGATAATGACATCGCGGCCGGCATTGATGATCGATCCCATACCGACACTGGAGTTCTCGCCTAGCTCTATGGTCGCGTCGTTAGCGGCGACGAGCCGCGCATTGCTGTCGAGTGTCACGCGGTCGTGAAGCACGATCCGACCGTTCTCCCGATTCTTGAGGTGAACCCCCGGCATCAAAGTGACATTGTCGCCGAGTTGGATGTTCGACGGCTTCCCGTCCACCTGCAAAAGCAGCGGACCGAGCACGCGCAGCCCCCGCCCGACCTTGATGCCTTTCCGAGCGAACACCATACGATACCAGCGGGTCCAGAAACCCGCCGAAGTCCGAATATCGAACGCCGTGCCGTAACGCATCGGGATATCGGCGGCTCTGGACCAGCCGAGATCGACCGCACCAGCCGTGGACTGCACGTCGTTCACGCCGCGACCTCCACGGCAGCGCGGCCGCCATCGCGAGCGCCAGAGCTACCCCCTGCCCCGAAACGGTCCAAGAAAAAGCGCGCGTTCAAAAACCGGAACACGAACATGCTCTGGGCATTGTCGAGTTCCGGCGCATCGAGCAACTGTTCAATCGCGTCGCGGCGCACAAGGTCGAATATCGGGCCGTCATCAAGCACGGCGGATCGCACGGCCTCGTCGCGCACGTCGAGCAAGTCGCGGATGGGCGCGTTGAAGCCCACCTTGCGCCGGTTATCGAGAATCTCATCGGGCACGATGCCGCGCATGGCTTCCCGCAGGACCGCCTTCGCCTTGCCGTCCTGCACCAGATGCCGCGTCGGGACAGAGGCGCAAGCCTCGAACAGCCGACGGTCGAGGAACGGCGAGCGGTTCTCGATTGACCAGTACATGGCATTGCAGTCTTCTTCGTGCAGCGGCGGCGGAATCGTCTCAACAAATATTTCATTGAGCATCCGGTTGCGCAACACACCATCGACCCAACGCGTTTCGGTAAATGGCTCAGACCACGGTGTGACCATCGCCGCCGCAAAGGACTCCGAACCGGTGGTCACGTGACGGCGATCGCCGGGATTCTTAACGAACAGGTCGGGATCGCGCAGCAGCGGATTGAGGATATGCGGCAGGACGTGATGCTGCCACTCCGCCAGCGCGCTGGCGTGCCGAATCTGATCGTGTCGCACGTCAGCCAGATAGGCGAGATGATGATCGTAGTACCCGGAGAAGATCTCGTCGGCACCTGTCCCGGACACCGCGATCTTGTAGCCGCGCCCAGACATGGCTTCCATCAACAGCCAATGCACATAAGCGGTGATCGTGAACAGCGGCGCGTCGTGGTAATCGACGAGGCGCTCGAGTCGCGGCAGGAAGTCCGCCGTCGATAGTGGAATAGCAGTGTGCTGCAAACCCTGCGCCGCCACCGCGTGCTCAACCATATCCTGTTCCGCGTAACGGGCGTCGCGGTTTACGATTGTGAACCCGTGCACATCGCAACCGAGGACGTTGCGGGCGATCGAGATAAGCGTGTTCGAGTCGACGCCGCCGCTCATGCAGAAGGCGAGCGGCACGTCGGCGCGCATGCGCAGGCGCACCGCGTCGATCAACGCGGCGCGCACTTTGGCCACGGATGCGCCGAAATCGAGGGTGTCATCTTCACTGAGAGCCGGCGTCCAATAGGGCCGCGTCTGCGCGGCACCGTTGCCGTCGTCGACCAGCACATGCCCGGCGCGCAACTCTTCGACGCCTTCGAAGAAGGTGTCAGCGGTCTTGTACAGCGTGCGGTAGCCGGTCACGAGATAGCGCATGAGCTGGCGTTGGTTCGGCGCGAACCGGCGTCCAGCAAGCGCGGCTATGAATTTCGGCTCCGAGCCGAAATAAACTCCGTGCGCGGCACGATGGAGCCACAGCGGTTTCTCGCCGAAACGGTCGCGCGAAAGAACCAGCCGGCCGGCGTGCTCGTCGTAGAGCGCGAATGCCCACATGCCCTCGCAGCGGTCGAGCGCGTCGATCCCATCGCGCGCCAAAAGGCGCAGCAGAACTTCGCTATCGCTGCTGGTGACGAAGGGGCCGGCGCCGAACGCGCGCAACTCGCCGGCTAATTCGACGTAATTGTAGAGCTCGCCATTGACGATCAGCGCATGTCCATCGGCGCGCATCGGCTGATTGGCGCGCGGATCGAGATCGATGATCGACAGACGGCTGTGCAGCAGAAGGACTTCCCGCCCCGCTCGGTTGCGATGACGCCAGGCACCGAGCGCATCCGGCCCGCGGCGGCCCATCAGCGCGTGACAGACAGCTACCGCACCGTCATCCGGCGGCTGACTGCCTATGTAACCGGCTATTCCGCACATATCGATTCTAGATTCTCTGCCAGTCGACGAGCGCCGAAATCGCGGCATCGTTGTCGAGCCAAATCAGCACGCTCATCTTTTCCGACACAAGATAGGCCTCGAATTCTGCCTCGCGGCCGGCATCGACCAGAAGCAGATAAGCTCGGCCGGCCTCGTTGCGGGCGATCACGGCGCGCAGGCCTTTGGCGGGAAGCCGGCTATTGAGTGAGGGCGTAGCGTACCAGCCCCAGCTCTTGCGCGTGACGTCGTAGCCGTCGCGTCCACCGGTGGCGAAAGTCACCTGTTCGTCTGCAGCGAGATCGATCGTTCCACAATCGGCGACCCGAACGGCTCCCACCGTGTAGTGGCGTGGCGGATCGCGGCGTTCAATGTGCATAGCGATCAGGCCAGATCCGTTGTCGCCAAACGTGCGCCGGCGAGAACCGCACGCGTTAACCTCCGGCCGATCAAAGAATCCATGTCGGCGGCGGCAATGCCTCCGGCCGGACGCAATGCGATGATGTCCGCTTCGCTCAGTACTGTGCCGGCCGCAAGATCGCGCACGACATGGACGGATCGGCGGGCCGCCGCGGCGACGGCAGCTTCAACGTCAAGCCGACCCTTCCCACCCGTGCCGACCATGGCCTCCGCTAGGCGCACGCGCTTGACGAGCTCGGCGAACTCGCGCGGGTCAGCCGACAATTTGTGGTCGCGGAAATCCGACTGGTCATGATCGAGCGTAAAATGCTTCTCAATGACACGGGCACCTAGCGCGACGGAAAGAAACGCCGCATCGATTCCTAAGGTGTGATCGGAATAGCCCACCACGACGCCCAGTTTGGCCAACGTCTGCAGCGCGGCGAGATTGGTATCTTCCGGCGCGGTCGGATAAGCCGACACGCAATGAAGCACGACGAGACCGGGAGACGTTCCGAGCTTTGCCCATTCCTCATCGATTCCCGACTTAGCTCTCGCCACTTCGTCGAGACTCGCAAGCCCGGTCGACATCAGGATCGGCTTACCGGTGCGCGCGACTGCCCGATGCAGGGTGAGCCAGTCGTTATCGCCTGAAGCGATCTTGAATGCCGGCACCAGCGGAGCGAGCGCCGCGACGCTGCCGATATCAAAGGGTGTCGACAAGAAAAGTACGTTAGCTTTACGCGCCGCTTCGGCGAGCTGCGCGAACTGATCCGGCGTAAATGCGTATCGCTTGAGCTGCGCGATGCGCGCGGTTTCGCTTGGCGCGACCAGCAGTTCTGGCACGATCGTCTGGAACTTGACCGCGTCGGCGCCCGCTGCGGCGGCCGCTTCGATCATCGCCACGGCGAGGTTGAAATCGCCCTCGTGGTTGTTGCCGATTTCAGCGATCAGAAGGACGCGCCGATCTAGATCGACATTGCCGATGCGCATGGCTGAATTCAGTTCACGTGCCGGTGGAAAACATATTGTGTTTCGGCGCAGCGAAAACCGAGGCGTTCATAGAGCCGCAGCGACGGCACATTTGCGACCTGCGTGCCGACACGCCACGGGTTCGCGGGCCCTTGCCTGACGGCATAAGCGATCATCGCGCCGGCAAGGCCACGGCCCTGCGCAGGCGTGGCGACCGCGATCAGGTCGATGATCGAGTGATCGGGCCGGTCGATGATCTGAAGGAAGCCCAACACTTCGCCTTTTTCAGCCGCAACGATCATGCGATTTCCGCGCCGGCCATTGAAATAGTTGCCCGCCCATTCGCCCTTAATGCGATCCGCCACCGGTTTCGGAATATCCGGATCGGCGTGGAAGCGGTCGAACCGGAACGCGCTTGAACCGAGCGCCCGCACCGCATCGGCATCTTGCGGATTCGCGGCCCGAATGGCCGGCGTGACGACGGGGACATCCAACGCGCCGTTCGGACGGTCGAGCCGAACATTGGTATCGACCAGGCGATAGCCGGCCTGAGCCAATTTTTGGACACGGCCGATATCGCCCGTTGCCACCTTAGCGTCGATGAATGCCGGCGCGGCTAAGGGCATGGCGGGGTCGGCAGCAGGGCTCAAATGAAAGGCTGCCTTTCCCAGAAGACGGCCGAGCCAAGCGTCCGCGGACAATGAGTCGGTCATCCGGCCTTACGCAGGCTCGTGTCGCTGTCGAACAGATGCCGGTACCACTTGATGTATTCGACGAAGCCCTCGTCGAGCGGCCATTGCGGGTCATAGCCGATGAGCCGCTTGGCTTTTTCGACTGAAAGCGTGCCGCGCTCCGGCATCAGCCGATCGCGCGGATTTTGCACCAGATTGATGTGCTGGAATTGGTTGCGGAGAATCTCTGCCATTTCGTTAATCGAGCGGCCCTGACCGTAAGTGAGATTGAACACCTCGTTGCGAGCGCCTTCATTCTCAATCACCTTCACCAGCCCATTCACCAGATCGCCAATATAGGTGAAATCGAGCTTGTCGCTACCGTCGCCGTTGACGGTGATGTCGAGGCCTTGCAGCGCATTCTCAATGAACACCTGGCCGACGCGGCGCGAGACGCAGCGCTCGCCGTAAAGTGCCGACGGACGGACGATTGTGTAAGGCAGGTCGAAGACTTGATTATAGGCAATCACCATCTTCTCTCCGGCGAACTTAAGCGCGCCGTAAATGCCGAGCGGATTACACTGCGTATCTTCGGCCACTTCTCCCTCTGCAAAATTGCCGTACACCATCGACGACGACAGAAATACGAAGTGTTCGATGCGGTTGCGCGAATAGTCGAGCGCATTTTCCAAGGTGCGCAGGCTATGATCGAAGGTCGAGTGCGGATCCTTGTTGGCCCGATTGGCATGAGCAACAGCCGCGAGGTGCACGATGACCTGCGGCTTGATCATTTCGAGCAGCTTCGACAGCGCGGAATAATCGCGAGCATCCTGGACATGCAGAGGGATCTGCGCGGCTTCGAGCAAATGCAGCCGCTCTTGGATCATCCGTAGATAGAGGCGCTGGTTGGGAAGATTATTGGTATTCGACGTGATCGCGACCAGGTTATTGACCTGAAGGCCGTCAATTACATGCACATCCGCGCCCATTGACTTGAGCCGCAGCGCGAAATTGTGGCCGATGAAGCCGGCGCCACCGATTAGAACGACGCGCCGCCCGTTCATAGGAATAATCATTTGCGTACCTCCTTGATCGCCGTTGTCAGGGCTGCACCGACACGCGCCATATCATTCGTGTCGAGATGAGGCGCACAAGGCAGCGCCAGCGTACCGCCGCTGAACCACTCGCCGGCTGGAAACTGACCGCGCCGGTAGCCGTACTTCTCACGATAATACGTCAAATGCGGGACTGGCCCGGGATAGTAGACGCTTGTTCCGACCGCCTGCGCCTTCATCGCCAGCGCGACTTCAGCGCGTTTGCCGGCGACATCGTCGGGCAACACCACCGACGTACAATAGTGGCTGTGAACGCGCTTGGCGTCGCCGACGTCGAGCCTATGCAGGCCATCGATGGCGTCAAGCGCCTTGCCCAGCGCCGCCGCATTGGCACGGCGCGTGTTCAAGAATCCATCCATGCGCTTGAGCTGGACTATACCGAGCGCAGCGGCCATCTCGTTCATGCGGTAATTGAAGCCAAGCGAAACAACGTCATAAATGCCAGGTACCGTGCGTTCCTCGACGCCGCGGTCGACTCCGAAGGCTTTGGCGAGCCGCAGCTTGCGCGCCAGCGCGGCATCGCGGGTAACGATCATGCCACCTTCGGCGGTCGTCATGTGCTTGACCGGGTAGAATGAGAAGACGCCTGCCCCGCCGATGAGGCCGGCATGAACGCCGTCGAACCTGGTACCAACGGCGAGCGCACAGTCCTCGAGCACGAAGAGATTGTGCTTTTGCGCGATGGCGTTGATGCGCGTCATATTCGCCGGCAGGCCGAGGAAGTGGACGACGCTGATACCGCGGGTGCGCGGTGTGAGCGCGGCCTCGACAGCGGCGGGATCGATATTGCCGGTGGCCCGATCGATATCGGCGAAGACGGCGCGTGCGCCGGTCAGTTCAACGGCATGTGCAGTGGCGGTGTGCGTAACCGTCGGTACGATTACTTCGTCGCCAGGCCCGATACCGAGCGCGAACCAAACCAAGTGAAGTCCAGCCGTGCAGTTGGAAACGGAGATGGCTTCGGGCGCACCGGTCCACGCGGCGAAGTCGGCCTCGAACTGCTTGCCGCGCGGTCCGTGCGCGAGGACCGGTCCGGCGAGTACGTCCATCACAGCCGCCCGTTCCGCCTCGCCGATCAAGGGCCGGCCGAAGTGGATTTCATTTGTTGTATTCTTCGTAGAATTCATGGGCAAACGCTCAATGATAGGAAACGCGCTGCGGCTGGCCGGTCGCCGCGGCGCGCTCGACCGCCAGCGACACAGCCATCGCGTTAAGCACGTCGACGCACTCCACCTCTGCCTTCCCCCCGTCCAACAAGGCCGTGACGAAAGACGGGATCAAATCGCCTTTCAGCGAGCCGGGATAGGGATCGTCGAGGAGGTCCGGCGCCGCATCAGGATCGCGGCTGCGATAAAGCCGCGCCGCGTCACGGCCGTTGCGCCAGGTTGCATCTGTGCCGAACACAGTGACGTCGTGAAAATGCGGGTAAACGCACGGGAAATTAGCGCTGACCTTGGCAACCGCCCCGTTGTCGAAACGCAGCAACGCCGCGACGGTGTCGTTAAATCTGAAGTCGGTTGCCCGCGAGGCAATGTTGGTACCCATTGCTACGACGTCGACTGGACGCGCTCCAGTCAACCACAGCAGCAGATCGATCACATGAATGCCGCCGCCGTGAACAACTGAGTAAAAAGGCAGTTTCCCCCGCCAGCCCTGTATTATTTTTTCCATGCGCCCGTAATTGTAGTCAGCCTCGAGATAGTAGAGGGCACCGAGGCCGCCCGCCTCGATCAACGACTTGAGCCGCAAGAAGCGGGGATACCGACGCAGGATCAGGTTCGAAGAGAGACGGATCGACGGATTGGCCGCGAGGGCGGCAGAAATCGCCGCAAATTCTGCATCGTGAAAGCAAATCGGTTTTTCGACGAAGATGTGCTTGCCGGCCGCGATCGCCTTAATCACCTGCCCGGCATGAGCGTCGTCATAGGAGGCGATCGACACCAGATCGATCTCCGGATCGGCAAGAACCATCTCCGGATCGGTAGTCGTCCGCTTGCCCGGATGCCGTGCCGCAACGGCCGCGAGGTGTTCGCCGTCGATATCGCATAGTGCGGTAACGCGGCAACGCCGATCTTGCTCGAAGCCCGCAATGTGCGCCTCCCCGACGCCCAAGCCAATCACGCCAACACGCAATTGCGAATCGCTCATACGGACGAACCTGTCGACGCCGGCATGAGCGCCAAGACACCATCGAGCCCGTATTGCCAGTGCGGTTTGGTCATCCGCGCAAGAATGGCTTCAAACCGGGCAAAATCTCCGGCGGTATCAACGCTTAGATTGACTCGGCCAAGGTCGCGCCCGTTGGTGAACGCCGCGATACGCCAGCGTTCGGGATGGCTGTAGAAAAAGCGCGTTACATGCTCGCGGTCTTCCGGGTCGCTGGTTTGCGCCGCGGCTTGCCGAAACGCGTCACCATCGACGACCTCAACCGACATGCCTTTGGGAAAAGTACGTTGCTGCACATTGGTCACAAGGTCGGCTTCGGTTTCCATGAACAATTTGACGGCGCGAACGATGAGGCTTGCGTCGATTAGTGGACTATCGCCATTCACCCGCACGAAGGCACGCGCGCCGGTCTCATCAAGAACTCGGAGAAACCGCCCCATAACGTCATCGAGCGGGCCACGAATACATTTCACGTCATGCTGCCGGCAAAACGAAGCGACTGCGTCGTCATCGGCCGTATCCGAGGTCGCCACCACAACGGATCTGGCGGACGTCGCGTGCGTAATACGATCGAGCAAATAGGCGAGCATCGGCTTGCCGGCAGCGAGCCGAAGAACTTTGCCGGGCAACCGGGCCGAAGTCATCCTGGCCTGCACGACAATGATGGGACTGGATCGTCGAGCTTTTTTCAAGCTACCGCACTCCGGGTGAAACGCGTTCACCCAGGTCAAACTCTGATCTGTTCCGGCAAAGGACGTGGTGGCAGCCCTCAGGCTGCCGCAACCCCTGCGCAGCGTATGGTGACGCGCACCTGCCGACCGAGCATATCGAGCAGGAGCACAACACGGTCATTGTCCGGCATTTGCTGGACAAGCCCCGTGCACATGGCCATCGGACCTTCGAGGATTTCTACCCGCTGGCCGGGACTGAAAATTGGCGGAAGTAATGCGATGAGGCCACTCTCGTCCTCGCGCGACCGAATGGCTTCCACCACTCCTTCGGGCAACGAAATCGGCGCTTCACCTAGCGACACCAGACGGTTGACGCCGAAGGTACCGTTCACGGAGCGCCATCGATCGCGCCCGGTATCCAGGCGGACGAAAAGATAATTCGGAAACAGCGGGCGGGCCACCTGCTCGATCTTTCGTGCATGACGGCGCTGCTTCAGGTAACGCGGCAAATAAGCTTCGAAGCCCTGCCTGTCGAGATTCACGCTCGCACGCACTTCGCTGTTGGGCTGAGTTTGGACGACGAACCAGCGCTTCATCCGTCAACTCCGTCCTCATCTAAATCGAACTCGCGGCGATCGCGGATTACCCGCAGAACGGATGGAGTCAGGATACGCTCCTCCGCCATGGCGCGGGCCAGTTGCTCGTAGGCAAGTTGCGGAGTGCGGATATCCGTGAGAATGACCGCGTCGACGTCGTCAAGTTCGGCAAGACTGCGCACGACCGGCACGCCAGCGAGGCTTAATTGATTGCTTGCCGCGTCAACGATTGCGACAACTTTCACGTTGTTGTTGAGACAGGAAATTATCGCAATTTCCGCGAGGTCGCTCGCGCCGATCAACGCGATCTTCTGATAGCGCTTTTCGACACACTGATCGATCAACTTGTCGCATTGCCCTCGGGCAGTCCGGAAAAAATCGAAAGAACTCGACAAATATTCCGCGGTCAGGCGTGCCTTTTCGGAAAACCCGGTCGGGGTGATGTAATAGAAATAGCGCCGGGCCGGAGCCGCACGGACCTTAATCCAGCCCTTGCGAATGCAGCGCCTGACATACGCATTGGCAAAACCGAGAGCGACCTCCATATCGCGCGCGAGATCGCGCTGCGATTTGGCATGACCGCGTTCGACCGCATCGAGAACTCTGAGCGTTCTGGCGGTATCAGCATACCGGTCGTCGCTGGCTGAGTCCGAAAGACTCACAGGAGCCTCTAAGGTTCGTGTTCACGATGTGAACGTAGCCGCCTTATAGGATCCGCAAAAGCTCGAGTCAATAAACGTTCAAAGCTTGAACAATCTATTTTATCAGATGGTTAGAACGCACCGTGTCCATGACGAAGTCGATCGACCAGCGCAGGTCCGGTCCTGCGGGATTGCCATCGGCGCCCGAGTGCCCAGCGCCCGCTTGCGGCCCCCGCGCTTGCGCACGGACAGCCGCTCTTCCTTGTAAAGCCGGTAGAGCTTCTTCGGGCTGAGCTTGATGCCCTGGCGCTCCAGCATCACGCGCAGCCTAGCCCGCAGTCCTTCATCGCCAGGCCGCTTGGACGCATAACGATAGGTCTTCGGGTGCAGACCGACGACCCCACAGGCTCGCCGCTGCGAATAGTCCCTCTCTCGGACCGCCAGGTCACAGCACGCTCGCGCAAGCTGGGCGTCAGAAGTTTTTTGTCAGCATCTCCTTGAGCGTAGCCGCATCGAGCATCGTGTCCGCCAGCAACTTCTTCAGCCGCCGGTTCTCGTCCTCGAGTGCCTTGAGCCTGCGGGCGTCGGAGACCTCCATCCCGCCATAACGCGACCGCCACTTGTAGAACGTCGCGTTGCTGACCCCGTGCTTGCGGCAAAGCTCGTCAACCGACACGCCGGCCGCATGCTCCTTCAACGCCTTGATGATCTGCTCTTCCGTGAATCTGCTCTTACGCATGTCCGTCTCCCGTAGGGAACGGATTCTACCCAAAAGCGGGGGCATTCAAGGGGAGCAGGTCGATCATGTGGCCATGGGAAGCCTTCTGCTCAGGCGAATAATGGGAAGTTCCAAAATTTCCTTCAAATATCGCCTAAAATGTTCCCAAATAGCGCGAGTGGCGATCGAGATGTATTATTCCTAAAATAGCCAGTCGTTTCTGAACAGCTGTTTATTCTTCAGGTTGAAACCGGCGACCACAATTTGGCGACAGCAATATTCGGCCCCAAAGTTCTGCTGTGAACAGCTACTGCGGACAACTCCAACAATGAGTTCCCATGACCCGCCTAGCCCTGACGAAGAAGATTCTTGCGCCAAGCGGCGGCGAACTTGCGTCTAACTCCCTGGGGAGTGACGGCGCTGCGAGTGTTTTGGGGGACGACGGCATCGCCAGCGCGTCAAGCTTTGAATTTGCGGTAGGTCAATTCGTATTTGACTGGAGTAAGCTCTCAACCATTTCGGATTCGGAAATAGCGGCGAGCACGCTCAGCACGGTCATCGAAGAGACCTCTGCCGTCTCAGATAACTCGACGCATTCTGCCGACATGTCGGAACGCACTGACGCGGGCAACGGTTCGCTCGCTTCGATTTCGTCGCTGTGGTCGGAAGAGGCGCTGACGCCCGCACAAGCAGCGTCGGAGGGTGATCTCGCCCCAATGATGATGTGCGGCTGCGCCGCCTGTCTGGCGGCTCGTAGTGCAGACTCGGACACCTTCAAAATATCTGGTTCCGACGATTTTCCGACGGTCGTTCAACCGGCCTTGGATATTCAACCGGTCGCTGCCGGGGCGGGCGCTTTTACGGCCGGCGCGGAAACTGCGCCTTCCTACGCCACCAGCGCCCTCATCAGCGGCTACAAGTGGGGCAGTTTGTCCGGGACGGCGACGGTCACCTACAGCTTCCTGACCGGCGTCCCAAACTATTACTGGTCGAACGCCGAAGAGCGAAACAATTTCATCGGCATGAACTCCACGCAGAAGCAGGCGGCTCGCGATGCTTTTGCGCTTTATACGGAAGCGGCCAACATCACTTTCGTTGAAGTCTCGCCCGGTAGCGGCTCGATCAATCTCGGCACCGCCAATCTTGGTAGCGGAATCGGCGGTTGGGCCTATTACCCCTTGAATGGTTATTCCGGAAGCAACGACGGCTACGTCTACGGCGACGTCTGGATCACCAATCAATACGGCTACGGCAATCCAACCAAAGGCTCTTGGGAATACCTCACCTATATCCACGAAATCGGCCATGCCATCGGACTGAAGCACCCCGGGAACTACAATGCCGGTGGCGGCGGCACTGACGGCCCCTATCTTCCGAGTGCCGAGGACAACAACCAATACACGGTGATGTCCTACTATTCCGGAGCGAGTTTCGGCAATCTCGATCCAATCACTCCCCAAATATACGACGTCGCGGCGGTACAGCAGCTCTATGGCGTAAAGAGCTCGACGCGTTCCGGGAACGATATTTATACGTTTACAACCTCCACGCAGATCAAAACAATTTGGGATGGCGGCGGCACCGACACGTTCGACGCGTCCAATCAGCTGAGTGCAGTCAAGATCGACCTGCACCCGGGTAGCTTCAGCTCGATCGCCGGCACCAACAATGTTGCGATTGCTTTCGGCGCTGCCATTGAGAGTGCGATAGGCAGCAATTTCAATGACACGCTGATTGCCAACGAGGCGGGCAACACGCTTAGCGGCGGTAGCGGCAACGACACGCTGATCGGCGGCGGCGGCGCGGACAGGCTGATCGGCGGAACCGGTATCGACACGCTCACCGGCGGGGTAGGTACGGATACGTTCGCATTTTACACCGGGCAAAGCGCCGCGACGTCCGGCCAGCACGATCTGATCACCGACTTCTCGGTTGGCACCGATCAGATCGATTTGACCGGCATCGACGCCGACACCAGCACCTTGGGAATTATGGATGCCTTCCGTTTCATCGCCACCGCGGTGTTCGATGGATTGGCGGCTGCGCTCTCCTATCTGTACGATGCCGCTCGTGGCGTCACAATCCTTCAAGGCGACACCAACGGCGATCGGGCGGCGGACTTCGCCATCGACCTCACCGGCAACAAGGCACTGACGAGCGCCAACTTCACGTCGGGGAGTATCAGGCCAGTCGTTCCCTTGAACCTGACCGGCACCGCAGGCGCCGACACGATGGTGGGCGATATACTCAACGACACGCTCTCGGGTCTTGGCGGGGACGACACGCTGATCGGCAATGCCGGCAACGACCTGCTGGACGGCGGCACCGGGGCCGACGCGATGACCGGCGGCGCCGGCGCCGACACTTACATAGTTGATGATGCCGGCGACGCAGTGACCGAGACCGGAGGCGCTGGCTTCACTCCTCCATCGGGCTGGACGATCAAGGGCACGGCCGACTTCGATAAGGACGGCGACGTTGACGTTCTGGTGACGAACGACCCCGCGGCAACGGGTGCCGCCTCGGCGAACCAGGTGTGGCTGCTGGAGAATGGGGCGGTCTCGTCAGCGATTTCGTTGAAGTACTGGACGAGCTGGCCTCTGTTGGGGTTCACCGACATCAACGGCGATGGCTACAAGGAAGTTCTTTATCAGCAAGCCGGCACGTCGCTGCAGCAGGTGGATACTTACAATGGCGGCAGCGTTCGCCTGAGCTATCTGATGACCAGCGGCCGCACGGCGGACCTGGTTCAGCCCCTTGCATCGGCCGACACTGACATCGATGCCGTTCAGTCCTCGATCAGCTATACATTGCCGAATGGCGTGGAGAATCTCACGCTGACCGGGAGCGGCAATCTCAATGCCACCGGCAATGCCGCCGATAATGTCATCGTCGGCAATAGCGGCAACAACCTCCTCGCCGGTGGGGCGGGAGCCGATACGTTGACCGGGGGATCAGGCATAGACACATTCGTGTTCGCCACTGGTGATAGTGACCTGATGACCGATTTCACATCGGGGGTCGACCTGCTTGATCTCACCGGGATCGATGCCGACAGCACGACGGCGAGCCAAGATGCCTTCCGTTTCCTCGGCGGCGCGGCGTTCGATGGTGCAACTGGTGCGCTGCGTACGAGTTATGATGCAATTCGCAATGTCACCGTCCTGGAAGGCGATATCAACGGCGATCAGGTCGCTGACTTCGGCAATGAGCTTGCCGGCAACCTGTCCCTGACAACCGCCGACTTCACCCCCGGCAGCCTGTTGATGCCGCTCACTTTGAGCGGGACGGCAGGAACTGACACGCTCATCGGCGGCAAGATGAACGACACGCTCTCGGGTCTTGGCGGGGACGACACGCTGATCGGCAATGCCGGCAACGACCTGCTGGACGGCGGCACCGGGGCCGACGCGATGACCGGCGGCGCCGGCGCCGACACTTA
>JALHLQ010000004.1:0-91880 GCA_022844485.1 Xanthobacteraceae bacterium | reverse complement strand
AACGACACGCTCTCGGGTCTTGGCGGGGACGACACGCTGATCGGCAATGCCGGCAACGACCTGCTGGACGGCGGCACCGGGGCCGACGCGATGACCGGCGGCGCCGGCGCCGACACTTACATAGTTGATGATGCCGGCGACGCAGTGACCGAGACCGGAGGCGCTGGCTTCACTCCTCCATCGGGCTGGACGATCAAGGGCACGGCCGACTTCGATAAGGACGGCGACGTTGACGTTCTGGTGACGAACGACCCCGCGGCAACGGGTGCCGCCTCGGCGAACCAGGTGTGGCTGCTGGAGAATGGGGCGGTCTCGTCAGCGATTTCGTTGAAGTACTGGACGAGCTGGCCTCTGTTGGGGTTCACCGACATCAACGGCGATGGCTACAAGGAAGTTCTTTATCAGCAAGCCGGCACGTCGCTGCAGCAGGTGGATACTTACAATGGCGGCAGCGTTCGCCTGAGCTATCTGATGACCAGCGGCCGCACGGCGGACCTGGTTCAGCCCCTTGCATCGGCCGACACTGACATCGATGCCGTTCAGTCCTCGATCAGCTATACATTGCCGAATGGCGTGGAGAATCTCACGCTGACCGGGAGCGGCAATCTCAATGCCACCGGCAATGCCGCCGATAATGTCATCACCGGCAACAGCGGCAACAATATCCTCACCGGCGGAGCGGGAGCCGATACGTTTGTCTTTGACTTCGGTTTTGGAAATGACACCATTATGGACTTTCGCCCCGGAATGGACGTCCTTCAGTTCGACCAGACAGTGTTTGCGGACGCCGCCGCTGTAAGTGGACATATGACTGATGACGGTCTGGGTAATGTAGTAATTTCACCCGATTTGGCCAATACAATCACGCTGAACGATGTGACAACGGTGCTACTGCAACAGCACCTGAGTGATTTCCATTTTGTCTGAGCCGTAAATCGGTCATCGAGAAATCCATCATGGTCGAAACGGCCGGGCCTTGAATCAAGCATTGCGAGACAGAACCACCGCAAAGAAGAATGGGTGAACGCCAAATAGTGCCGCGACCATGTCGGGCTGCGCTTGTGCCAAGATGGACTCATTTACCGCGCCTGCTCAACGGTTCGGCATCCTATCCGGCAGGTTCATTGTTGCGACGTGACGACAAAATCGGCTTCTGGACATTGTAAAATAATAGAAATCGTTCGGCCTTGACAGGCTTCCAAGCCTTGAGAGTCAGTCTGGGGCCCCGCATCTTACGGGAAGTCCAATTTCTATTTTAGCCGGGGGTGCCGCTCACCACGGGTAGCGATATCCGCCGTCCGTAACGTTGAAACGAGTTCGATCGAGGGCCGCGCCTCCTCGAGATCGAAGCCCTTCCCGTCCAGAATCAAACGATAGCTGTCGGTATGAAGCCGCTCGAACCCGCCGGAAAATTCGATTTCCTCGCCATTGACGGTAATCGACCGATAGGTCGATCGGCCGGGCGGGCCATCGGCTGGCAGATCGTTGCGGTCCACCGACAAGAACCACCGCACGCGCGCACGTTCCAACTCGAGAAAGCCCGCCGCCCGCGAGTCGTCACGCAAATGGGCGACGTTCAGCTGCGGCTTCCCGAACACGTAAGTCAGCATGTCGAAGAAGTGAATTCCGATATTCGTCGCGATGCCGCCCGACTTTTTTTCGTCGCCCTTCCACGACGTGTGGTACCAGCGCCCGCGCGAGGTGACGTAAGTGAGCACGACGTTGTAGCTCGCGTTTGAACCGGTCTCCGCCACTTTCTGCTTGAGCGCCCGGATGGCGGGATGCAGGCGCAGTTGCAGGATCGTGCTAACGCGTCGGCCCGTTTCCTTCTCGATTTCCGCAAGCGCATCGAGATTCCATGGATTGAGCACGAGCGGCTTCTCGCAGATCGCATCGGCATGCGACCTGAATGCGAAGCGAATGTGGGCATCATGCAGATAGTTGGGCGAGCAAATCGAGACATAATCGATGCCTGCGCCACGCCGCCGCAGCTTGTCGACATGACGGTCGAAGCGCTCGAACTCGGTGAAAAAATGCGCGTCCGGAAAATACGAATCGATCACGCCGACGGAATCGTTCGGGTCGAACGCTGCAACGATGTCTCCGCCCACCTCCTTAACCGCTTGCATATGGCGCGGGGCGACAAAACCGGCCGCACCGATCAGAGCAAATTTCGGCGATGAATGCGAAAGATTCACACGAGCCCCTGTTCGGCGGACGAGTGCCGCACCGCTGCGGTTACTTCAAATGAACCGGTACCACGGCCAAATTCTGCCTGTCAAAATGACCGCCCCGCCTATCCCGGCGAACCATTCTCCCGCAGTTTTCACATTCTTATCGAAGGCCACGAACCTATGGTATGAAGGCTGCCTTCATTTGAGCGGCTTCCGTGTCCGACCAATCGATTTCCGTCCCGGTTTGAGGCAAGCAAGAGCATGGTTGGCAAAACTAGACTGGCCCCCGAGACGACCGGGACTTTTGAACTAACCCGAGCATAGTAACTTGCCCGACAAAACAATCCTCTATGTGATCGGATCCCTTGATCTCGGCGGCGCGGAGCGGCATATCGCAATTATTGCGCCCCGCCTCAGAGCGCTCGGATGGCGGCCAATGGTGTATTGCCTCTCGTCGCGCGGCATCCAGGCTGATGCGCTCGAGCGCTCCGGAGTCAAAGTTATCGGACCGCCTTCTGGCAACAGAAAGCCGCAGACGTCGTTCGGACGGTTCATGCGCTTGATCGCATCGAGTGCAAGACTGTTCATGCTTCTGCTTTCAAGCCGCCCACCCATCGTTCATTTCTTTTTGCCTGCCGCGTATATTGTCGGCGCGCCGCTTGCGATCGTTGCGGGCGTCCCTATCCGCTTGATGAGTCGACGCAGCCTCAACCGCTACCAGAAAAACTACCCGGTATTGCGCCGTGTCGAGCGGTTTCTGCACGCGCATATGCAGATGCTGCTGGGAAATTCGCAAGCGGTCGTCAATGAATTGAGAGCCGAGGCGAAGGGCGGAACGCCGATTGAGCTCATTTACAATGGTGTGAGCCTCGAGACAGAGCCACAACCGCCAACCCAAAACAACAAACCTGATGCCCGCAACTCTGACGAATTGGTGCTCATCATTGTCGCCAATCTGATCCACTACAAAGGTCACTCAGATTTGTTTCAAGCTCTCGCGATGCAATCCGAAAACCTACCACGATCCTGGAAACTTCTCTGCGTCGGCCGCGACGATGGACTGGCGGCAAAGCTGCGGGAACTTACCCGTACGCTCCAAATTGAGCGGCATGTCCAACTGCTTGGCGCTCGAACCGACGTCGCGCACCTGCTCGCATCCGCCGACATCGGCGTCCTGTGCTCACATGAAGAGGGATTCTCCAACGCCATTCTCGAAGGCATGGCGACAGGTCTTCCGATGGTGGTGACAGACGTCGGCGGAAATGCCGAGGCGGTCGTCGATCAGGAAAGCGGAATTGTCGTGCCACCGCACGATCCCCAATCGCTTGGAGCCGCGATTTTGGCGCTTGCTTCAAACCCCGAACTCAGGAACCGCATGGGTAACGCGGCCAAGAGCCGGGTCGAAACACTATTTTCGTTGGAGCAATGCGTCCGGCGGTATGATGAAGTCTATCAACGCCTTGTCCGAAGCCGCTCCGAAAACCTGGGCTGAGCATTCAATCACCAGGTGGCAGATTCGCTCTCCGGGTTACCTGCAAACACCAGCCGCCATTAATAGCGATGAATCCAAAAGCACTCCACGACGCCGGGCTCGAACCCGTTGCGACCAGCGCCAACGGCGCAAGGTTGTTTATCCGGTCTTTCGTCGCAGTCATGGTTGCACTCGTTGTGCTGCTGGCGATGCTGCGACTGATGCCGTTGCCCGCAAGCATCATCGATGATCCCCTGCGGCGAGGCATGCTGGAAGTCCTGCCATCGGATGAGGTTGCTGCCATCAAGCTCCGATATGCAGATCGGCACACCCGCTACGATATCGGCCTATTCGGCAACAGCCGAATTCTCATGATTGGCTCAGATGAACTAAAGGTCGATCGAAGGATGTTCAATTTCGCGGTTCCTGGGCAATCTGTACGCCAAAGCATCCTTCTGTTGGAGGCCCTCCGCGGACTGGGAAAAGCGCCTGCCCTAGCCGTCATCAGTATGGATTATGTCGAACTCGGATTGCCGGGCGGTGCGGGCGTCTATCCGGGACCGCCAGCGCGATGGTTCGGCTATATCGTCGACGCGTGGATCGCGTGGGAGAAAAGCGGGGTCCGTGGCCCGGCCGCCTCGATCTTCAATGCGGCCGCTAACGAGGGCTCTCAGATTACGCTGACATTCAACCATACATATATCCTGACCAAACTGCGGGCGGTGCTCGGTCTTGGTGAGCCCACAGGCGATTTTCGATCCGATGGCAGCCGTAAAGAGATTGTCCCGTCACGTCCGACGGACCTCGGCCGTTTGCCGCAGCGCGCAGATGACTATCCGCAGCTTGAAAGCGATTTTGCACGGCTCGCGGCAGTTCGCGATTCAGGCACACGCGTGCTGGTATACGAAAGCCCTGTAGCCCCACCGCACATGAACCTGAACGACAGCAGCCTTTCAGCGAAAGCGCGCGCGGTACGGCGACGGTTTCACGCAGCTTGTGAAGTTTTTCGCCTTGAATGTCACGGCCCGCCATTGCTGACTCAAAACGCATGGTTCGACCGCGACCACGCCCCAGCTGCGGCGCTCGCGGCATGGCTCCGTCCTCTCATCGAACATTAGGGCCGAGCGTGTTTTTCAACAATTTCTCCTTCGTCTGGATTTTTTTACCCGCCACACTCATTGGCTATTTCTTCATCGTACCACGGCCATGGCGCAGACATTTTTTGCTGGGCGCGAGTCTCGTATTCTATGCGCTATCGGGCCTCGCCCATCTGGTGTTGCTTATCGCGGATATTTTCTGGGTTTACGCGGTGACGCGCGACCGCTTCTACCCGCACAAAACGTGGCGGCTAGCGCTGGCAATCAGCGTCCCTATATTGGCTCTGGTCTATTTTAAGTATCTCACTTTCATACTGATCGATGGATTAGGAATACCGCCTGCGCTGTTACAGGAAACGATCTTCACCGACATCCTGCTGCCGATCGGCATCTCGTTCTTCACGTTCGAGTTGATTTCCTATGCCATCGATCGGTACCGTGGCGAGATCGAGCCTCCCGCATCGCTAGTCAATTTTGCACTATTCGTTACGTTCTTTCCACATCTCGTCGCCGGTCCGATCCTGCGCTATAGGAACGTGGCGGGACAGTTCGATAGACTGCCTGTATTTCGGCTGCAATCCAATGAGACCCAGGAAGCGCTCGTACAGATCTGCGTCGGCTTTTTCCTAAAGATCCTTCTCGCTGACTGGCTGGCTGGCTACATAACCGTACTCAGAAGCCACCTCGACGCGCTGTCCGCACCCGGCGCGCTATTTCTGGTATTCAGCTTCAGCCTTCAGATCTACTTCGACTTCTTCGGTTATTCTCTGATCGCCATTGGCCTAGGCCGTCTGTTTGGAATTCGCCTGCCCGACAACTTCCAACAACCTTATGCTGCGCGAAACCCACGCGAGTTCTGGCGCCGTTGGCATATTTCCCTCTCGTTCTGGCTGCGCGACTACGTGTATCTCCCGCTTGGCGGCAACACGCGCTACGTTCGCAACATCCTGATTGTCTTCCTTGCTTGCGGGATTTGGCACGGCGCCGGATGGAATTTCGCGCTCTGGGGCATGGCGCATGGGCTGATGGTCATTGCCTATCACATGTCCGCCACGGTTTGGGATCGCGTCCCCACTGGTGTGCAACGCGGCGTCACATTTACGCTCGTATCGTTCGCGTGGCTTCCGTTCCTGTTTGATATGCCGCAGATAGCTCAAGTTTTGGGCGCACTCGGAACATGGTCTCAACAAACCAATCTTCCGCCGGAAGCGTGGATCGCTTTGGCAGCGGCGGCCGCCGCCGCGCGTTTCGCCGAGCCCGACAGCATTCTCGCATGGCTAGGGCGGCGCACGACAAACCAGGTCTGCGGCGGCATGCTTGCCGGCACGGCGCTCGTGGCCTGCCTGCTGTTCTTTGACCGAACAACCGACTTCATCTATTTCCGCTTCTGAACAGCGCCGCCGCAAATGATGCAGTCGCTGGTTGTTCGCGAACCGGCAGTTTAGACTGCGAGCCTGCTCTTCACCGTGCACTAAACCCCTAGTCAATACCAAGTGCCTCCATGTCAGTGAAAGCCAATGCCGCAAAATTGGCGCTCCAGTCGGCGATGGCCGCGGCGACGCTGTGGGATTACCGCTTGTTCGACCTGCGCGTCTTCGACGGCGCGGCAATCATGCTGTTTGCGCTTTGGCTGGTCCTCACGCCGGAGCCGGTTGCCGGTTTCCTGCGACGGCGCAGCGACTACTGGCTCTTATTCTTAACCGTCGCCGTCTATGCGGGCGCCGGATACGTCATGCACGGCCACCGGTCGTCGCTCGCGATCGTCGCGCTCGCGGCGATCGGTTTCATTCTGATTGGAAGAGCGGAATGGCTGAAAGCAATCGGGCCTACGCTCTGGGTGCTCGTCGGCGTCCACATCTCATTCTTCGTCATCCAGTTCGGCGCCTTTTATGGCTTTGGCCGGGTCATCGACTTTCAGGCGATCGTGGGAGAAGCGTCGAGGATCGTGCGCGCTCCGAGTCACATGCGCGCGGCCGGCTTGTTTCAGGAAGCCAACAGTTTTTGCTTAAATCTGTTCGTCCTCACCTCGATCGCAATCCTGTGGCGACCGTCGCGCCTTCTGACTAGTGGCGCCGTCGCTACTATCATCGTCTCAGAATCTTTGTGGGGATTTGGCGCGGCCCTCCTGCTACTTTTGCTCAATGAAATGCGACGAAAGGAACCGTTGCGCCACCTTCTAATTGCCCTTGCTGTTACCGGGGCAACCGTCGGAGTCCTTTTCAATGCCTATCTGTGGCTGAACAAGAACCCGAACGAGCATGTCCCCTACTTCTATTGGCGCATCGTCTCGATCGCGCAGGATTCCAGCTTGCGCGAACGCTATCTGCGCAATACCTGCTCGCGCGCCGAACAGATACAGATCAGAAGCGTCACGCCGGAAGCGCGCCTTATGTCGGTCTTGCTGGGCGATGGGCTCTCCACGCGGTTTTTTGAAGAATGCCTGCCCGCCAACGGCATTTCCTTCCTGTTCAAGTCGTTTGGCGTTGTCGGACTGATCTCGCTCCTCACGGGCTTCGGCTGGGCACTGCGCGGTCTCTCCGGCCGCGCGAAATTCTACGCGATATCCGCGATCGGGTTTAGCTTCACCAGCTATCCTTTGGTGACCTATTTCATCTTCTGGCTCTGGCTCCCGGCCGTCATCGGGCTGTTGAGACGTGACCTGTCGAAGCCGCATCCGCCGGACACGCCTGCACCGTAGAAGCGCGCCCGCCAAACCATGAAAGAGCGCTCTATGTTCGCGCTTCGCAAAGCGCGCACAACCGTTCGCGCGCACGCGGCATTGTGAGCGCCGCGATGACGGCGAGCACCGCTACCGACAGAACCGCAGCGATTATCGCGCCAAGCCCTGAAATCCCGATCATCGCAGGCACGCCGGCCAGGATCAGCCCGCCAGCGACCGAAGCCAAAATCATTCCTATGCTCGCCCGCCAGCTCGATTGCGTGTGCCGGTTTGCCAGCAGCACGCTCCAGTGCACCAGCAAGCGCGCGATATTAAAGACCGCAAAGGCCGCGGCTGCGCCGGAGACGCCACCCGTCGCAGTCGCGACAAGAATGCCGGCGCCGTAGGGAACGAGAAAGCCGACATTGATCCACACCACTGTGGCGACCCGGCCGGCCGCCACCTGGAACAAATGCGGCAATGTCACGAACGCCTGGGCGATGCCTCCGAGCATCATGACCGGCAGAATGCCCGCCAAGGCATCGGGTGCCGGCTTCACCAGAAACAACAGCCGCAACAGCGGTTCGGCCTGCATGACCATCACACAGCCGAGCGGCACCAAGATCAGGATGGTCAGTTCAGTGGCTGTCTGGACGATACGCTTGGTGTCTACGCCCTTACCGTCGAGGTTGCGGCTGAGCTGGGGGAAGAGCGCGCTGCCGACCGGATACGACAACGCCACCAATCCGGCCGCCAGCGTGTAGCCGGCCGAATAAAGCCCGAAATCGCCGAGGCTCAACAGCTTCGATAGGATGATCTTGTCGATCTGCGACAGCACGACAGCCGTCAGCGAGATGAGCGTCAGCCCGCCGGCCATCGCGCCGATGTCGCGAAAGACTGCCCAGCGCGGCCTGACCCATCGATGTGCTTGGGCGCGCCAGACGCCGCCAACCAGCAGCGCCACTTCGGCGACGCTGCCGATCAACTGGATGACAAAGAAACCGACGATGCCGACGTTGAGCCAGACGAGCGCCACCACGCTCACCAGTATGCGCAGGATGGCGGAGGCCGCCGTCACCGCATTTGGAAAAATATGGCGCTCATGGGCAAACAGGACATTCGTATAAAACGCGACCGGAAAGCGTATGGCTACCGCAGCAATCATCACGCCGAGCGCGGTGTCGACGGTGGCGGGCGACAGGATCGTGACTTTGAGCCATGATTCGGCGAGCGGCGCACGCAATCCGAAGCCGATGACGAAGAAAAGCGCCACGAGCGCCCAGAACAGCGTTTCGAGTGTGCGCACCAGCACAGCCCGCTCGGCCGGCGCGGCTTCGCGGCCGATCATTACAGCCAGCCGATGATTGACGGCCATCGGAAGCCCGAGATCGAACAGGCCCAGCATCGCCTGCAAAGTGGCGTAGACGCCGACCAGGCCCAGCGCCTCGGTGCCGAGCGTCAACGTGACAAGCGGAATGGCAACGATACCGGCGCCGAGTCCAGCGATGCGCGCGATCAGGTGGGCGATTGAATTGCGCAGCACCGCGTTCGATCCGGATCGGCGCGGCCGGTCAGGACCGGTAGGCGCGCGGGTTAAGTTTCAACTGAAGCCGTTGCCGCCAGTGCAACGGCATGACGGCGCGCAAACAATCGGCCATGAACGCGAGAACAACAGCCTTTATCTCCTCGCTGGCTGTCTCGGCGCCCCGAACAGCCAGATCGGGCCGGATGCCGTCGCGCGCGAGACTGCGCAACGCCCGACGGAACCAACGGCCTTTTCCGATTGCCATCACGTAGTGAAGCGCCGGCTGCCAGCAGCCGCAAATGCCGCCCGCGAATCGATTCGACCGAATCGAGGCGTTGATCTCGAATTCCCACAGGCTCTCGCCCGGCCGGATGAGCGCGAGCAGGCTCTCGCGGCGCCAGATGGTCGCATGGGTGTTGGTGCGGTTGAGCTGGCCCAGCCCCTGGAACCCGATCACGGGGACGCCGGGTACGGCCATGGCCGGTGGCGGATCCGGAAAGAGCCGGATGGCGTGCAAGTCGTAGCGGTCCATCAGGTCGACGAGCTTGTCGATCAGGGAGTTATCCACCGGCCGGTCGACCATGTAGTCCTCGAGCATCATGAGGACATAGGGGGTCTCGATCTGGCCGAGATGTTCAAGGGCACGCGACGACCAGTTCTTGTGGTCGGCGGCATGAAGCGGTAGCACCCTGCGATCGTCGTAAACCTTCGCGACGGACCCGAGGCGGAGCGGGTAAGGGCAGTCCGGCCAGTACTTGAAGAATCGCGCAAAAAAGGCCGGCCAGATATCGGCATAGTCGTCGAAGGACGACACATAGATGCTCAAACGATCGTTCAACGCCGAATTCCCCCTCAGGCCCGGCCTGCCGAGCATAGCTTGGCAGCCGGCCCATGAACGTTTCGCCACCCCGGCGACCGCGGTCAAGCTCTCAGACCCCTTGCGGGCCGTCGCCGGGCCGCCCCCGTGGGAAGCGCAGGGTACAGCAGCAGCCGTCGCTCATGGAGCGGCCGAGCCGTGATCTCCGTCGCGATCACGACTTTCAACCGCAGCGATATCGTCGGGCGGGCCATCCAATCGGCCCTCGACTTCGTGGAGCCCGTGGGCGGTAAAGTCGTCGTCGTGGACGACTGTTCAACCGATGAGACGGAACGCTTAATCTCTTCCAAATTCACTCAAAAGTTGAAGTCTGGAACTCTTGCCTATTTCCGACACCACCGCAACTTAGGCGTGACTGCTGCGAAAAATACCGCTTTCGATCGGTGCCCCTCCCACTGGGTGCTGTTTCTGGACTCCGACGACGAACTTATCCAAGAAACCGCTGCGCCGGCGGCGGCACTGCTGAAAGCACATGATGAGGAAGCGCTTGTGTTCTTCCGGTGTGTCGACGAGACCGGCGCCATCGTCGGTCAACGATTCGACGCGCCGCAGCGCCTGACCTTGCCGATCTACGCGACGCACGCGTCTTATGGCGAAGCGCTGGTGGCCATCAACAAGGCCGTCGTTCCGGAGCCACCCTTCGACGCAGATCTTCAGGGCTACGAAGGGGTCGGTTGTGCTCGCCTGATCAAAAGGCACGGGCCGGCACTTCTGGCCACGATTGTTGCGAGACGTTACTATCGTGTGCGGAAAGACCGCCTCTCCAGTTTCAAGGGGACACTCAAGCGTGCACGTTACCTCGCACGCGGGCATCTCCGCTATATTTCGATATGCGGGGATGCGATGCGGCCAAAGACCCGTCTGGTTTTGCGAATCAAGGCTTTAGCGTATTTTTTGGCGGCGGGCCTGCTAGCTCCGCTCTGGTCCCGAAATGGTTGATGCCGTCGGTCTGACACTCCTCAACCCGCATGCCGACGACTTCGTCTCTACACCGCTCTCTTTCTGGCTGGTGGGACGACGGGGCCTCGGCAAGTACCGATTCCTGCTGGAGGAGCCGATCCGCCGCGGGCAGCCTGTTCCGGTTTTTGTCGACGGCACGTTGTCTTCGCTCATCGACCAGAGCGTTTTCGCAAAACTGCCCGCGTGGATTCGCCGGTTCGTCCTGCGTATCGAAATCTATTTCTGGCTCCGCATCAACGGACTCAACGCCGACGTCGAGGTGCACTGGTCGCCCGACACGATCAGCGACCGGTCCGCGCTTTACGTGTTCTCGTACAAGAACTGCGTCGGCGCCTTCGATCGGCGCATGCCCGCATTGGCGGCGTTCAACCGGGTGGTCGTCAACCTCAGCCACTACTTCATCCGCACGGGTGAAAAAGCGGCGAACATCGCCAAGCTTCGCAATGTGATCCTGCATGTCGACAGCGACCACACGCGCAACGAATACTTCCGCACGTTCTTTCCGAACCCGCCGCCATCGATCGTTCTCCCCTTTGCCGTCAGCTCGCGCTTCGTCGCGAAACGTCCGCTGCCCGAGCGCAGCCCGAAATGCGCCGCCACCGGGTCGTTTCATAACCTGACGGAAGAGTTGCCGCGCGCGTATTACCGCGACTTCATGAGCTTCTTCAAAACGGACACTTATCATCCGATCCGCAAGATGCTGTACCAACGGCGGGCCGAGCTCGCGGACTGGCTCGAATGCCGCACTTCGCCCTACCGCGAGATGGGGGGAAAGGACACCTTCGGAGCCAAGCTCCAAAGGCTGCTCCGGCTCGACATCATCCAGGCGGATTATTTTTCCTTCGACATCGTCGATTTCTACAATCAGCACCGCTTTGCGATCGTTGGCGAAGAACTGTCGGGGGCACCTGCGGTCGGGTTCTTCGAAGCCATGGCCTGCGGCTGTGTCATGCTCGGCGCTCGCGGGACGTACTATGACGGCCTAGGCCTCCAACCCGGCGTGCACTACCTCGAACACGACGGCTCCGTCGACTCAATCCGCGCTGCAATGACCGGCATCGCCGCCAAGCCCGACGAGATGGAGGCGATGGCGAAAGCCGGCAGGTTCTATATCGACACCCACTGCACGCCGCAGGCTGTGTGGGACAAGCTCCAAGCCAACCTCATCGGATCAGCCCGCCGATCCAGCCCATGAAAGCGCTGGCCCTGCACCTCGGCCACAACGCGACTGCCGCCATTATGGATGACGGCGCGATTCTCGGCGTGCTGAGCCAGGAGAAGATCGACGGGATCAAGAATTCGGCCGCCTTTCCAATCGGCGCAGCCCAGGCCCTGTGCGACCAAGCCGGCTGGACACTTTCGGACGTTGACAACGTTGTTCTGTCGAGCCGACAGATTTATCGCCCCGACGCATTCGCCACGATCACCGACCGCAAACGCCGCTACTACAGCACCAACCCGCTGGTCGCCGCCGCGCGCTGGCTCGAACGCGGTGTTGGCCGCCTCATCCCCGCGCCGTTCGATAGTGCGCGAGCACACCTGCGGCGACGGCAGCTGGCTGCCGGCGACGCCTACGTGACCGAATGCCTGCGCGCCGCCGGGCTGGACCGTAAGATGGTGATGCGTTTCGACCATCATCTCTGCCACGCACGCGCGGCCTATCATTGCTATCCGACGCCGAAGGACGCGGCCGTGCTGGTGTTCACGCTCGACGGCGAAGGCGATGGGATCAGTGCCACCGTCAGCAAGGTTACGCCCGACGGCATCTGGACGCGACTCGCCGAGACGCCGGCGCACGACTCGCTCGGCTGGATCTATTCGGCCACGACGCGCTTCCTCGGCATGCGCATCCTTGAACACGAGTACAAGGTCATGGGCCTCGCGCCCTATGCCAAGCATTATTATCGCGAGACCTACGATCGGCTCTTCGCTCCCGCGCTCGACCTTGCGGGAGACAGCCTGACCTTCCGGGCGCCCTTTCACACAGCGCACTTCTACGACTACCTGGCAGAGAACGCGGTCGGCGAGCGCTTCGACAATCTGGCCGCTGCCGTTCAGCACTTGGTCGAAGAGCGCGTGACGCAATGGGTCGAGCGCGCGATCGCACAGACGGGCATTCGACGCATCGCCACCGGCGGCGGCGTCTTCATGAACGTCAAGCTCAACAAGAAGCTTCAGGAACTGCCCGCGGTCGAGCGCATCGAATTCATGCCGTCGGCAGGCGACGAGTCGCTGCCGATCGGCGCGCTGTATGAGTTGGCCGCGCGCCAGTCGGTGCCCGTGCAGCCGCTACGCGACCTCTATCTCGGCGTAGCCTACAGCGACGCCGATCTGGAGCGTTTCATCGCAGCCGAGCAACTTGGCGCGCGCTATCACGTAACGCGGGTGGACGGCATCGAAGTGCGCGTCGCCGATCTGCTGGCGGAGGGTGAGATCGTCGCGCGCTTCGCCGGGCGCGCCGAATGGGGTGCGCGCTCGCTCGGAAACCGGGCCATCCTGGCGCATCCCTCGCGCATGGAATCGTTCTACACCGTCAACGACCAGATCAAGGCGCGCGACTTCTGGATGCCGTTCGCGCCGACCGTCCTCGACAGCTTCGCCGGCATCTATCTCAAGGACTACGATCCGGCTCGCACCGACGCCTCGTACATGATCACGGCTTTCGCGGTGACCCCCGAGGCCGCGCCGAAACTGCGGGCGGCCATGCATCAGGGCGACATGACGGTGCGGCCGCAGGTGCTGCGCCGCGAGGCCAACCCGGAGTACTACGCGCTGATCGCGCGCTTTGCCGAACGCACCGGCGTGGGCGCGCTGCTCAACACCAGTCTCAACCTGCACGGTCAGCCGCTGGTGGCAACGCCAGCCCAGGCACTGTACACTTTCGCCAATTCCGGGCTGCGCAATCTTGCCCTCGGCCCGTTCCTGATCCGCAAGAACTGAGTCCGGCCGAGCATGATCATATTGGCGCACCGCGGATTGTGGCGGCAGCCGGCCGAGCGCAATTCATTGCCGGCGCTCTGCGCCGCCTTACGCGAAGGCTTCGGCGTCGAGACCGACGTTCGCGATCGGGACGGAGAGCTGGTGATCAGCCACGATCCGCCGGGCGCCGGCGCCGTCGCGCTGGCGGACTTTCTGGACGCCTACAAAGGAATACCGCAGGCCGGCCTCTTGGCGCTCAACGTCAAGGCCGACGGACTCCAGCCTGCGCTCGCAGCCGCGCTCGACAGCCGGGGGATCGGCGCGGCCCACTACTTCGTCTTCGACATGGCGGTTCCGGACGCGCTCGGTTACCTGCGTCGCGGCATGCCCAGTTTCACCCGCAAAAGCGAGATCGAGCCGGTCCCCGCGTTTGTTGACCATGCCGCCGGCATTTGGCTTGATTGTTTCGAGAAAGACTGGATAAACGAGCGGGAAATACGCGAGCATTGCGACGCCGGAAGGACAATCGCGCTCGTTTCTCCGGAATTGCACGGCCGGGATTGGCGCAAGGCCTGGGAAACGTGGCGTAAGGCCTACCGCGATGCTTTGCGACTCGGCCACGGCGGACGCATCATGCTCTGCACGGACCACCCGCGGGAGGCTAAGGCTTTCTTCGATGAAGCGGATTGATGCCATCTTGTTCGATATGGACGGGGTCCTCATCGACGCCCGCCATCTCCACTACGAGGCATTGAACGCCGCGCTCGGTCCGTTCGGCCTGGAGATCAGCCACGACGCGCATCTCGCCAATTTCGACGGGCTGTCGACACGCCAGAAACTCGCGATCCTGTCGGAAACGCGCGGCCTGCCGGCGGGCCTGCACGGGTTGATCAACGAGCTCAAGCAGAAATTCACGCTGGCCAAGATACCGACCCATTGCCGGCCGGTTTTCCATCACCGCTACCTGCTTTCTCGCCTGACGCAGGACGGATACCGGCTGGCGCTGTGCTCGAACTCGGTGCGCCGGACGGTCGACGAGATGATCCGCTCTGCCGACCTCGACTCGTTTTTCGAGCTCACTTTGTCGAACGAGGACATCCGCTCCCCCAAACCGCATCCGGAAATCTATCTCGAAGCGGCCAAGCGCATGCAGGTGCAGCCCGACCGCTGCCTGGTCGTCGAGGACAACGTCAACGGCATCCGCTCGGCGACCGCCGCCGGTATGCATGTCATCGAGGTCGCCGATCCCGACGCGGTGACCTATGACCGCGTCGCCTCCGCGCTGGAGGCGATCGCGAGGGGCGCCGCGCCGTGAATATCCTCATCCCCATCGCCGGGCGCGACCGTTATTTTCCGGAAGGCCAGTTCGTCTTCCCGAAGCCGCTGGTCGACATCTGCGGCACGCCGCTGATCGAGCATACGCTGCGCGGGCTGCTGGCGGTGGCCGGCCATCCACGCTTCACGTTCGTGGTGCAGGAACAGGACTGCAAGTCCTACAGCCTCGACGACGTCGTCAAGGTCGTGGTCGGAGCGCAGCGGGCGAGTATCGTGCAGATAACGGCGCCCACCCAGGGCGCCATCTGTTCGTGCCTGATGGCGATCGACCACATCGATCCGGACGAAGAGTTGATCATCGCCAACGGCGACCAGGTTCTGCTCGCGGACGTCAGCCAGGCGCTCGACGATTTCCGCCGCCGGCGGCTGGATGCGGGCGTCCTCACCTTCATTTCGACCCATCCGCGCTTTTCCTACGTTCGCAGCGACGACAGCGGCCGCGTAGTCGAGACGGCTGAAAAGCGGGTGATCAGCCGGCAGGCCATCGCCGGGCTCTATTATTTCCGCCGTGGCGGCGACTTCATCGAAGCGGCCAGGCGCGTCCTTCTGAACAACAATCCGGTGCACGAGGCCTTCTTCATCTCGCAGGCGCTCAACGAGATGGTCCTGGCGGCAAAAAACATCGGCTATCATCAGATCGCGGCCGACCGTTATTATCCGCTCTACAGCCCGCAAAAGATCATGGAGTTCGAAGAGGCGCTGCTGTCGAAGCGGATCGACTACGGGTTCGCGCCGAAGAAGCCGACCCTGGTCATCCCGATGGCCGGCGACGGCTCGCGCTTCGCCAAGGCCGGGTACCGATTGCCGAAGCCGTTCATCGACGTCTGCGGCAAGCCGATGATCTGGCGCGTGCTCGAAAATCTCGACCACACGGCCTTCGACGTCGTGCTGCTGGCCCGCAAGGCGCATCTCGACGCGGAGCCGGAACTCGCCCAGGCGCTGACGAAGGACCGCGGCGTCCGCGTGGTCGCCGTCGACCGGCTGACCGAAGGCTCCGTCTGCACCGTGCTACTGGCGCGGCGCGAGATCGACCGCGATGCGCCTTTGCTGATCGCCAATTGCGACCAGATCGTCGACTTCGACTGCTCGCGCTTCATCAATGACTGCCTGGAGCGCAAGCTCGACGGCTCGATCCTGGTATTCCGCGAGCCCGGCGGCAATCCGAAATGGTCTTACGCGCGCACCGACGACGCCGGCATGGTCGTCGAAGTGCGCGAGAAGGTGGCGATCTCCGACCTCGCCACCGTCGGCATCTACTTCTTCGCGAAGGCCGCCTACTTCATCGACGCCGCCGTCGACATGATCGCGCGCAACGACCGCGTGAACAACGAGTTCTACACCTGCCCCGTCTACAACTACATGATCGCGCAGGGCCAGAGGGTCGGCGTCTACGAGATCGAGCAGGCGGCAATGCACGGCATCGGCGTGCCGGAAGATCTCGACGCCTACATCACGTTTTTGCGGGGAGAACAGCGCGTTGGAAATCTTCGACCTTAACAAGATGGTCAAAGGCTGGTTCGTCGGCGATTTCGCGCCCAGCGCTCTGCGCACCGCCGCCGCCGAGGTTGGCGTCAAGCGCTACAAGGCCGGCGATCAGGAGAGCGCGCACTTTCACAAGCAGGCGGCGGAGGTCACGCTGGTGCTCGAAGGCAGCGTCGAGATGTGCGGACGTCGCTTGAACAGCGGCGACATCATCAAGCTCGCGCCCGGCGAAACCACGAGCTTCAAGGCGGTCACCGACGCGATCACGGTCGTCGTCAAGCTGCCTTCCGTCATCGGCGACAAATATCCGGCGCCATGAGCGAGCATCGCGGGACCGCGCGGACGCCGGCGAGGCGCCGGCTCCTCTACCTGGTCACCGAAGATTGGTACTTCCTCTCGCACCGGTTGCCGATGGCGCGGGCGGCGCGTGACGATGGTGTTGACGTTCACGTTGCCACCCGCGTTGCCGCCGGCGCCGCCGCCATCGCCGCGGAAGGCTTCCAGCTCCACCCGCTCACCTGGCGGCGCGGCAGCACGAACCCCATCGATTTCCTGCGCGCGATCAAGGAGGTACGGCGAACCTACCGCACCGTCGCCCCCGACCTCGTGCACATGGTGGCTTTATGGCCCGCCATCGTCGGCTCGATCGCCGCGCTCGGCCTGCCGCTCAAGCGCGTAACGGCGCTGACCGGGCTCGGCTTCGCCTTCACCTCCGCCTCGCCCAAGGCCGTCATGCTGCGCACCCTGCTGCGGCCGATCCTGCGCGTCCTGCTCAGCGGCCCCTCCTCCACCGTGCTGGTGCAGAACCCGGACGATTACGCGCTGATGACAAGCCTCGGCATCGCGCCTTCGCACCTCGTCCTCATCCCGGGCTCGGGCGTCGATACCGACCGACTGCTGCCCTCGCCGGAACCCAAGGGGCCCATAACGATGGCTTATGCCGGCCGGCTGCTCGACGACAAAGGCCTGCGCACGCTGGTCGCCGCGCAAGCTTTGCTGACCGCGCGCGGCGAGAACGTGCGGCTGCTGATCGCGGGCGACGCCGACCCCGCCAACCCGGCCTCGATCCCGCAACAGGAAATCGAGGCCTGGCGGCGCCAGCCCGGCGTCGAGGTGCTCGGCCATGTCGCCGACATCCGCACGCTTTGGGCGCGCGCGCACATCGCCGTGCTCGGCTCGCGCCGCGAAGGGTTGCCGAAGAGCCTGCTCGAGGCGGCGGCCTGCGGCCGCGCCATCGTGGCGACCGACGTGCCGGGCTGCCGGCAGATCGCGCGGGCGGACGTCAACGCGCTGCTGGTGCCGCCCGATGATGCGCCCGCGCTGGCCGACGCGGTTGCTCGCCTGGCGCACGACGCGGATTTACGCGCGCGCTTCGGCGCCGCCAGCCGCGCGCTGGCCGAAAACGAGTTCGCCACCGACAAGATCGCGCCGGCCGTGGTCGCGCTCTATCGCAAGATATTGGCGGGCTGAGAGACGCCGAGGGCACCCGTCACCGCCTCGATCACCTGCGCCGCCGGCAGCTCATCGAGACAAGCACTGTAGCTTTCCAGCCGCCGCTCGCAGCCTTCGAGCTGGCAGGGCGTGCACGGGAACGCATGCTGCACCAGCCAGACATTGCCGCGGCGCTGGATTCGCCCCGTCGCCGCCCAAGGCTCGGCGAGACCGCCCGCCGGCCAGGGCGCCCACAGCCGCGGATCGGTCGGGCCGTAAAGCGCTACGGTCGGACATCCCGCCGCAACGGCGAGATGCGTTACCGACGTGTCGGGCCCGACATAGACGCGCGCCTTGGCGAGCAGCCCGGCCAGCTGCGGCCAGTCGAGTTTCCCGTCTAGGCGCAGGACCGGCCCGCCGCGCCACACCGCGTCGAGGTAACGCCGCTCGCTTTCGGCCGGGCCGCCGGTCGAAATCACCGTCAGTCCTTGCGCGGAAAGCGCGTCTGCAACGGCGCGCCAGCCTTCCACCGTCCATTGCTTGTAGCGGTACATCGGCGCCGCGTGGATCACCGCGTAAGCGCCCGCGGGCAATCCCTCGACCGGACGCGGGCGGGGGCAGACCAGCTCCGGCACGCGCGCGATACCAAGCGCGTCGGCCAGCCGCAATATTTCCTCGACACGATGACGACCACTGGCGGCGGGAACGCTGCGCTGGAGCAGTGCGCGCTTGATGCGCCCGCTCAGGCGCGCTTCCACCGGCGCGGCGCGCCGGCGGCCAGCCAGGATTGCGAAGGCCGTCGGGCGGTCGCCCGGCTGCGTGGAGATCGCCAAATCGTATTGGCGAAACAGCTGCGCCGCCAGCACCGCGTTGCCCGCCGAGCGCGGCGCCATCGGGATGACGCGGTCGAGGTCGGGATTGCCGTCGAGGATGCCGGCGGTGTCGGCGAACACCAGCGCGTCGATCGAGGCCAGCGGCCAGGCGCGCTTGAGGCTGCGGATCAGGGGCGTGGTCAGCAGCACATCGCCGATCCGGCGCAAGGCGATCACCAGGATGCGCGGCGAGGCACCAAGGGTGAGCGGCTCGGTCATTGCGCGGGCGGCTTTTCTGCCGCGCGTCGTTTTAGAACCATGCCGCCGGCGACGCCGACGCCGAGCACGTAGACCCAGCCTTGCAGGAAGTCGAACAGGTGCGAGTTGAACAACGACCCGACGATGTTCTGCACGACGATCAGCAGGCCGACCCATTCCGCCAGGCCGGTCCCGCGGAACAGGAGCAAATGCGCGATCCACATCGCCCACAGCACGGCGGCCCCGACGATGCCCAGTTGGATGGCGACTGCGAAGGTTTGATTATGCGGATTGGTTGTGGCTGAGGCGGCGGCGCCTGTTTTCCCGATCGACGACTTGGCAAACAAATCGGCGATCGAGCCGGTGCCATGGCCGATAATCGGAGCGCGGATGATAAACTCGATCGAATTCTTGGCGAACTCGATACGCTCACTTGTTGAATTGCGCTGATTGGCTGCTTCGTATTCCTGGATGTCTCGCCAGACCGCCGCGGTGCGGTCGCGCAAATATGGCGACGTGGACCACGCTGCGGCCACCACCACACCTGCGCCTGCAAGTAAAAGAACAATACCGCGCAGGCTCAACGTTCTAGCCGCGAACAGCACAAGCAAAACGAGAATGACGATGAGCGCCGTACGACCCGTCGCCACGAAAAGGATATTCGCCAGCATGCCGAGTATCACCGCCACGAGGCCGAGAAGCAGCAGCCATTGCCGCCGAGCCATCGCTTCATAGCCGAGAAACAAAAGCCCAAAAATGCACGTCGCGAACTCCCCGCTCTGGCTCGCCGCATTTCTCACGGGCACGCCAAAATCTCGCGAAAAATGGAGCGGCGACCCTTGCCAGTACGTCAGCGCGAACGACCACAGAAGCAAAACCACGCACGAGAGGACAAAACCGGCAAACACGAGATGGCCGCGATCGGAGCGGCGAAACTGAATAAACAAAAGCGGTATCATCGCGAGCTTGAAAAACGATCCGATACCATTCCATCGTTCCGGCCAGCTCACTTCCGCCCACAGCATGCCGAGCACGCCGAGCGCCACGAGCAGCACCGGCAAGCCGCCCGCCGGGGTCAAAAGTTCGCGGCGCAAGCCCGGCCAGTCGAGCGTGGGGATCAGCACCAGCAGCCAGAGCACCAGCAAAATCGAGACGGCCGAGGTCGACCAGGGCATCGCCACCGCGGTGGCGATCACGAGGCCCTCGGCGATGCGCTCAAGCTTGGCGCGATCGAGTCCGCCAATCAGTGCGGTTCCGCCCATGGCTCAGCCCATCGCCGTCTTGGCCGGCGCCAGCGCCGACAGGCCGCGTTGCGCGCGCACGCCCTCGCCGGCGACGATATCGGCGAGCTTGCGCTCGTTCTCCGCAAGCTGCGAACGGTCGGCCTCCTTGTGCCAGAGATGGATCACCCCGGTGGCGAAGACGCCGTCCTTGCGGCGCACCCCGGCGCGCAGCAGGCGCACGATGATGTCGGAATCCTCCTTGCCCCAGCCGCTATAGCCGGCGTCGAAGCCGTCGACGCGGTCGAGATCGGCGCGCCAGACCGCAAGATTGCAGGAGCGCGCGCCGCGCCAGGCGCTCTGCCGCAACCGGCGCAACGGGCCGAGCGGCAGATGCAATAGCGCCGAAAGCCGGTTGACGCCGCCGCGCAGGCGCTCGCGCAGCCAGCGCGCGGCGCTCCAGCGCTCGGGCGCCTGGTGCTCGCGCAGCACCGCGGCGGTCAGTTCGGGCGACAGCAAAATTCGGTTGCCGGTGACGAAGCAGCCGCGTTCGGCGAGCCGCCGGTGGGTGGCGACGAAATCGGGCCGCACGATGCAGTCGCCGTCGAGGAAAATCACATAGGCGCCGCGCGCAACGAGGACCGCGCGGTTGCGGATTTCGGCGGCGCGGAAGCCGCGGTCCTCGTGCCAGACGTGCTCGACGCGGTGGCCGATCCGGGCCTTCTCGGCCTCCACGAGTGCCGCAGTGTCAGGCCCCGAACCGTCGTCCGCCACGACCACCTCGAAGTCGGGATCGGTCTGCTGCGCGAGCGAGCGCAGCACCGCCGCGAGCGCGTCCTCGCGGTTGTAAGTGGTGACGATGACGGAAATCAGCTCGGCCACGGGCGCCCTGCTCCTTGCCGTGAGGCTTATCCGATGTTCGCGGCGGCGACAAACCCCTAGGGCGGCGCCCGCCGGCAATGGTAACGTCCGGCCCGCCTTAACGAATCCACGCCGATGACGCCAAAAATAACCGCCTACATCCTGGCCTATAACCAGGAAGAAAAGATCGAGGCCGCCGTCTCCAGCGTGTTGTGGGCGGACGAGGTGGTCGTGGTCGATTCGTTCAGCACCGACCGCACGGCCGCGCTGGCCACCGCGCTCGGCGCGCGCGTGGTGGACGTGGAATTCAAGGGCTTCGGCGACCTGCGCAACAAGGCGCTGGAAGCGTGCCAGCACGAATGGATCTTCAGCCTGGATTCGGACGAGCGCTGCACCGAGGCGGTGCGCGACGAAATCCTGGCGCTGATCGCCAGCCAGCCGGCGCACGACGTCTACCTGGTGCCGCGCCGCAGCTACATGATGGGGCGCTGGATCAAGGGCTCGGGCTGGTATCCGAACTTCCGCCAGCCGCAGCTCTTCCGAAAGGGGAGCATGCGCTACACGCTTGAGCCGGTGCACGAGGGCTTCGAGAATCTGAGCGGCAAGCCGCTCGGCGTCTTAAAGAACGCGGTCTGGCAATATCCCTTCCGCAATCTCGACGAACTGATCCAGAAGATGAACCGCTACTCGACGCTCGGCGTGCCCAAGCTCGCCGGCAAGCGCGTGTCGATGGCGAGCGCCTTCGGCCACGGCCTGTGGTCGTTCATCAAGCACTATGTCTTCAAGCGCGGCTTCCTCGACGGCTGGGCCGGTTTCGTCATCGCCTTCGGCAATTTCGAGGGCACGTTCTACCGTTACGCCAAGCGCTACGAGGAACAGCAAGGCTGGCAGCGGCCGGAGGAAAAGACCATCAGGCGCGAAACCGGCCACTGACGCGCGCGCGTATCTGGCGCGAAAGATTGCGCAGGATGCGAAACGGCAGCGCCAAATAGTATTTTCGTACGATTTCCCAGCAGTCGGCCCACTGACGTCGCACCGCCGATTCGGCTGGCACGTACCAGCCGTTGTTTTCATAGCGGCGGATCAAACGATATCCGGCGCCAATCAAAAAGCGGTGCTTGGCCAGGTCTGCGACATGGTCTTCCAACAGGATCAGCATCGGCCGCCACCGGGCCAAATCGAAACCGCTCAATACTTCGAGTTCGTGGCCCTCGACATCGATAGAAAGGAACTCGAAACCGGTCGGGACTCCCGCTTCTTCGAGAATGCTGTCGAGAGTTCTGATCGGCACCTGGATGAGCGCTTCGGGAACGGCGCCTGGCGCCATGCGATCGCGATCGAGCGCGGATAATGGGCCCGCTATATGCAACGGCAGTGCGCGGTCGGCTTTGTCCGGCGAAGAACAGGCGACCGCGAACACTTTTGCCGTGCGAGCCGCGCGAAGCTTATGTGCAAGATCGGGCTGCGGCTCGATCAGAACACCGGTCCAGCCCGCTTGCTCCAAATGCCAGGTTTGCGAGCGCTCGAAAGGGTCGTTTGCGCCAACTTCGACGAAAAGTCCTTTCGCTCCGGCGAAGAAGGCGGCAACAAGCTCCATTTCGTGCCGGTGGGCGGCAGGCATCGATGAGCGGTCCAACGGGGGTCAACCTGAATGGGGCCCGCGCGAGCGTTCTACGATCGATGTCGTCGAATGCCCCGGAACAAGATCGATCAACACGACTTCGCCGCCGAGCGCCTCGACGATCTCGCGGCCGACAACCTGCTCACGCGTATAATCGCCGCCCTTGACCAGCACGGTCGGCTTCACGCGGCGGATCAGGTTTTCCGGCGTATCCTCCTCGAACACGACGACGAGATCGACCGCCTCGAGCGCGGCCAGAACCTCGGCGCGCGCCTGCGCCGGCTGCACGGGACGGCCCTCGCCTTTCAGCCGCGTGACGGACGCGTCGCTGTTCAGCCCCAGAACCAGCCGGTCGCAAGCGGCGCGCGCGGCCGCAAGCAAGCGCACGTGGCCGGGATGCAGGAGATCGAAGCAGCCGTTGGTGAAGCCGACGCGCAGGCCCTGCTTGCGCCAGTCGGCAAGATGGTCTTCGAGCAGCGCCCAGTCGAACACGATCTTTTCTTCGGGGGCGAGCGAGGCGGCCGGCAGGATGCGCGAGCGCAATTCGGCGACGGTGAGCGTCGCGGTGCCGCGCTTTCCCACCACCACCGCGGCGGCGGCATTGGCCGCGCGCATGGCGGATTCGTGGTCGGCGCCCATCGCCAGCATGGCGGAGACGACGGCCACCACCGTGTCGCCGGCGCCGGACACGTCGCGCACGCGCACCGGATAGGCCGGCACGTGCACCGGCGCACCCTCGCCCACCAGCGTCATGCCGGCCTCGCTGCGCGTGACCAGCACGGCCTCGGCTTCCATCGCGTCGCGCAGATCGGCCGCCGCGCTGACGATTTCATCGTCGGTCTTGGCGCCGGTATGCGTTGCTTCTGCCAGTTCCTGCCGGTTGGGCGTGATCATGGTGGCGCCGCGATAGATCGAATAGTCGCGGCCTTTAGGATCGACCACCACCGGCTTGTTGAGCGCATTGGCGGCGTCGATGATGGCGCGCACCACGCGCGGCGTCAGCGCGCCCTTGGCGTAGTCGGACAGCACCACCGCGCCGGCGCGCGGTATGGCGGCGAGCGCATGGGCGATTAGCGTGTCCTCGGCGGCGCCGCCGAGCGGACGCGCGACTTCCCAGTCGGCGCGCAACAGATGCGTCGAGTGATGCTCCGACACGAAGCGCACCTTGCGGGTGGTCTGGCGTTCGCCATCGACCACCAGTTCGAACGCAATCAGCGGATGCGTGCGCAACGCCTCGGTGAGCGCGCGGCCGGCGTCGTCGTCGCCCACGACGCCGACGAAGATGCAGCGCGTGCCGAGCGCGACCAGGTTGCGCGCGACGTTGCCGGCGCCGCCGACCATCAGTTCGCTGCGCTTGCAGGCGATCACCGGCGTCGGCGCTTCCGGCGAAATGCGCGACACCTCGCCGTAGACGAACTCGTCGAGCATCAGGTCGCCGACGACGAGAACCGTCTGGCCGGCGAGTTCGGAAAGATGCTTGTCGAAGTCGTACATGGGTCTATCTGTACCGGTCGGCGCCGTCGAGATAGCCGGTGACGTATTGACGAACGGCGCTCTCAAGCGGCGTGAAGCCCGCGTTATACCCTGCCCGGCGCAGATTCTCGACCGAGGCCTGCGTGAAATACTGATACTGCCCCCGGATATTCTCCGGCATGTCGACGTATTCGATGTTGGGCGCGCGGCCGAGCGCCTTGAACATGGCGACGATCATGTCGCGGAAGCTTTCCGCTTTGCCGGTGCCGACGTTGAAGATGCCGTTGACCGCGCTCGTCTCAAGGAGCCAGCGCATCACCGCCACCGCGTCGTCGACGTAAATGAAGTCGCGGCGCTGCTCGCCGTCGGCGATGCCTTCCTTGTGCGACTTGAACAGGCGCACCGGCTGCCCCGCCTTGGCGCCGGCGAACACCTTGGCCAGCACGCTCGCCATGTGGCCCTTGTGGTATTCGTTCGGGCCATAGACGTTGAAGAACTTCAGGCCCACCCAGCGCGGCGGCAGCGGCTGCTTCTTCACGAAGCGGTCGATGAGCGCGAGGTCGAACAAATGCTTGCTCCAGCCGTAGAGGTTCATCGGCTTGAGCGCGCGCAAGGCGGCCGGCGTCGCGTCGTCGACGAAGCCTTGGGTGCCGTCGCCGTAGGTCGCCGCCGACGAGGCGTAGATGAAGGGCGTGCGGGTCTGCGTGCACCAGTCCAAGAGGCGCATGGAGAGGTGGAAATTGTTCTCCATCACCAGCTCCCCGTCGGAGGCGGTGGTGTCGGAGATCGCGCCCATGTGGATGACGGCGTCGAGCTTGCGGCCCGCGAGCCATTGAACCAGCGCGGCCGGCGGCACCAGGTCGGCGAGGCGGCGTTTTGCGAGGTTGTGCCACTTGGGATCGCCCGGGCCGAGCAGGTCGTTGACGGCAACGGTCTGACCCGCCTGCTCCAGGCTTGCCACCACGTTCGACCCGATAAACCCGGCGCCCCCGGTAACCAGAAACATCCCTGCCCTTGACCCCGCGAAAGACGGGCCATCCTTTGCCCCAGACCGGGGACCGGCGCAAATAGCGGGCGCAAGGCCGGTTAAATTGGCGCTGGAAACGGTAAAAATAGCGGCTGGACAGTTCCGGCTCCCCCGGGCTACCGCCTCTCTCCATGCCCGGAACGGGCGCCCACGGCCCCCCTGATGCGCCCAGATCCCGCCCAGCCCATCCTGATCGTCCCCTATGTCTGGATCGGCGACTTTGTGCGCTGCCATTCGGTGGTGAAGGTCCTGCGCGCGCAGGCCCCCGACCGGCCGGTGGATATCGTTTCCAGCACGCTCTGCGCGCCCTTGGCCGACTACATGCCGGGGGTGCGGCGGGCGATCGTCCAGGACCTGCCGCGGCGGCGGCTGGGCGTCGCCCTCCAGCGCGACCTCGCCGATCGCCTGCGCGCGGGCCGTTACGGCCAGGCGCTGGTGATGTCACGCAAGTGGAAGGCGGCGCTGGCGCCCTGGCTCGCCGGAATTCCCGTGCGCACCGGTTTTGCCGGCGAAGCGCGTGTCGGGCTCATCAACGACATGCGTTGGGGCGAGCGCAAGCTGCCGCGCATGATCGACCAGATGGGCGCCCTGGCATTGCCAAAAGGCGCCGCCCTGCCCGCCGAATGGCCGCTGCCCGAGCTGAAGGTGCCGGCGCAGGAGGTCGAGGCCTGGCGCAGCGCGCGCGGATTGGCCACGGAACACCGCCCGATCGTCACGCTGTCGCCCGGCGCGGTCGGCGAAGGCAAGGCCTGGCCGCCCGGCCATTACGCCGAACTCGCCCGCGCGCTCGTGCAAGACGGCGCCGCCGTCTGGGTGCTGGGAGGCCCGAGCGAGACGACCATCGCGCGCCAGATCGCCGAGGCCGCCGGACCGCAAGTCCGCGACCTCACCAGCACCGACCTGCGCAACGCGATTCTCGCGCTCGCCGCCGCCGACGCCGCCGTCACCAACGACTCCGGCCTGATGCATGTCGCCGCCGCCATCGGCACGCCGACAGTGGCGATCTTTGGCCCAACCAGCCCGTGGCACTGGAAGCCGCTCAACCCGATCGCCGCCATTCTGGAACCGCCGGGCGACGATCTCGCCCGCGAACGCGCGCGCGCCGAGGGCAACGACGCCGTCAGCCACCGCCGCACCGCCGATGTCGCGCCGGAAACGGTGCTCGAAGCCGTGCGCGCGGCGCTGCAAAAAGCCCGCTAGCACGCGCCGCGGCGGCGTTAACACTTCGCCGCGGCCGAGCCTGACGCCCGCCCCATTCCGTGCTATCAAGCCCTCGAATTTCCAAGGACCGAAAAGACGCGATGGCCAAAGCCAAGCCCGCCTCCACCGACGACGCGCGCATGCGCGCTGCCCTCGATTCCGCGCTCCGCACGCTCGACGCGGAAGGCGGCGGCATCGACGCGCTCGCCGCCGCGCTGCGCAACGGGCTGGGCGAGAGCTTCGCAGCCGCCATCGACCTCATCCGCGCCGCGCAAGGGCGCGTGATCGTCACCGGCATGGGCAAGTCCGGCCACATCGGCACCAAGATCGCCTCGACCTTCGCTTCGACCGGCACGCCGGCGCTGTTCGTTCATCCGGCGGAAGCGAGCCACGGCGATCTCGGCATGATCACCAAGAGCGACGTGATCCTGGCTTTGTCGTGGTCGGGCGAAACCGCCGAACTCAAGAACCTCACCGACTACTCGCAGCGCCACAACATCGGGCTGATCGCGATGACCGCGAGCCCCGACTCGACGCTGGCGAAAACCGCCGACGTGGTGCTGGCGCTGCCGCAGGCGCGCGAGGCCTGCCCGCACAATCTGGCGCCGACCACCTCCGCGCTGATGCAGCTCGCGCTGGGCGACGCGCTCGCGATCGCGCTCTTGGAAAGCCACGGCTTCACCGCGGTCGATTTCGGCATGCTGCATCCTGGCGGCAAGCTCGGCACCCTGCTCAAGCAGGTACGCGACCTCATGCATGACGGCGCCGCGGTGCCGCTGGCGCCGCTCGGAACGCGCATGTCCGACGCCATCCTCACAATGTCGGCCAAGGGCTTCGGCTGCATCGGCATCACCGATACGCGCGGATTTCTGGTCGGCATCATCACCGACGGCGACTTGCGCCGCCACATGAGCAACGACCTGCTTCATGCCAAGGTCGATGACGTGATGACGTCGAAGCCGAAGACCGTGCGACCCGACCAGCTCATCAGCGAGACGCTGGAGCTGTTGAACTCGATGAAGGTCACCGCGCTGTTCGCCGTGGAAGCCGGCCGCCCGGTCGGCGTCATCCATGTGCACGACCTGTTGCGCGCCGGCGCGGCGTGATCAACGCGCGAGCTTTTCCACCGCTTCCCTTACCTCGTCCACCGACGGCGGCGCGCCTTGCGCGCCGAGCGTGACGATCCGTCCGCTGCCCACCGGGCCCGTGAGCGCGGGCTTGCTGCCGGTGAAAATCGCGACCAGCGGCACGCCGAGCGCGGCGGCGAGATGCAACAGCCCGGTGTCGACGCCGACGACGAGCTCTGCGCCGCCGATCAGCCGTGCGACTTCGTCGAGCGGCGCCCGCGCGGGAACGCGCGCGCGCGGCAACGCGGCGGCGATCTCTTCGGCGCGCAGCCGCTCGTCCTCGCTGCCCCAGGGCAGCACAGGCTCGAGCCCCCGCCCCGCCAGCGCCTTCCCGAGCGCAATCCAGTTCGCCACCGGCCATTGCTTTTCCGGCCGCGCGGTGGCGTGCAGCAGCACCGCGTAGCGCGGGCCCTCCTGCGTGAAGCGCGCGCGATCGAGGCCGAAGTCGGGCGCGCCCTGCGGCGCATAGCCGAGCGCCAGCCCGCTCAGGATGCGGTTGCGGTCGACCGCGTGCAGCTCGCGGCCCACCTGGTAGCGCACGTCGTAGAACAGTGACGCGAGCGGCTCGCGGATGCTGTTGCGGTCGTAACCGTGCCGCCGCCCCTGCGCCATGCGCGCGATCGCGCCCGAGCGCAGCAGGCCCTGGCTGTCCACGATCTCGTCGTAGCGGTGCGCGCGGACGCCGCGCAGGCTGCGCGCGATTTCCGCCAAGGTCGACGGCGCGTAGAGCGACTTGCGCCAGCGCCGCCACGCCACCGGGATCACCTCGCCCACGGCCGGGTGCAACCGCACCAGCGGCGCGAAGGCTTCCTCCACCAGCCAGGCAAAGGCCGCGTCCGGCCGGTGGCGCCGGGCCTCGGTCAAAGCGGGCATGTGGTGGATCACATCCCCGAGCGACGACGTCTTGATGAACAGGATTTCGGCCATGGCGTGTTGCCGCACCATATACCGGCCATTAATGATGACCGCCATAACCATGACGACCGGCTGCATCGCCTAAGCACCCGTTCACGGCCGCCGGGTACGACAACCACGAGGGGCATCGGTCATGACGGTCCTGGTTACCGGCGGAGCCGGCTACATCGGCAGCCACATGGTGCACGAGCTGGTCGACGCCGGCGAGCCGGTGGTCGTGCTCGATAACCTGTCGACCGGTTTCCGCTTCCTCATTCCGGGCAGCGTGCCCTTCGTCGTCGGCTCCACCGGCGACCGCGAGTTGGCGCTCAAAACGCTGCGCCAGCACAATGTGAGCGCCATCATCCATTTCGCCGCCTCGATCGTGGTGCCGGACTCGGTGCGCGACCCGCTCGGCTATTACCTCAACAACACGATGAACACCTGCGTGCTGCTCGATGCCGCGGTCGAAGCGGGCGTGAAGCAGTTCATCTTCTCGTCCACCGCCGCGGTCTACGGCAATGCCGAGACGACGCCGGTGCGCGAGGACGCGCCGACGGTTCCCATGTCGCCCTACGGCACCACCAAGCTGATGTCGGAGATCATGCTGCACGATACGGCCAAGGCGCACGGCCTGCGCTTCGTCGTGTTGCGCTACTTCAACGTTGCAGGCGCCGATCCGAAAGGCCGAACCGGACAATCGACGCCGGCGGCCACGCATCTGATCAAGGTCGCCTGCGAGACCGCGCTCGGCAAGCGGCCCAAGATCGACGTGTTCGGCACCGACTATCCGACGCCGGACGGCACCTGCATCCGCGACTACATCCACGTCAGCGATCTGGCGCGCGCGCATTCGGCTGCGCTCGCTTATCTGCGCCGCGGCGGCGCCAGCGCGACCTTCAACTGCGGCTACGGCCGCGGCGCCTCGGTGCTGGAAGTGATCGAGGCGGTGCGGCGCGCCAGCCGGCGCGACTTCCCGGTGGAGATCGGCCCGCGCCGGCCCGGCGATCCGGCCGCGCTCGTCGCCAATGTCGACCGCATCCGCAAGACGCTCGACTGGCGACCGCAATTCCAGGACCTCGACACAATCGTGTCGCACGCGCTCGCCTGGGAAAAGCGGCTGCCCGGCAAGCAAGGCGGGGCGGGCTGAAGCGGCCGGCAGAGCGCCGGTTTTACACAGGTTTTGGCTTGATAAATCCGCCGGGTCCGGGCAAGGAAGCCGGGCCCCACCGAACCTGTGCCATAATTCGAGCCCGATAGAGGGCGGATGAACGAACACACTTTGCCAACAGCCGAGGACGAGCGCTACCGCGCCTGGCCCCTGATCAAGCGCCTGCTCGCCGAGCAGGGCCTGACGCATTGGCGCAAGTACGCCGTCGCCTTTGTCCTGATGGCGGTGTCGGCCGGCTGCACCGCGTTCAGCGCCTACCTGATCGGCGACGTCATCAACCAGGCCTACGTCCACAAGAACCTGCCCGGCATCTTCATCCTCGGCGGCATCACGGTCGTGCTGTTCACGGCCAAGGGCATCGCCACCTACGGCCACAGCGTGGTGCTTTCGCAGATCGGCAACCGCATCGTCGCCGACAATCAGCGCGCCGTTTTCAACAAGCTGCTCAGCGAAGGCCTGAGTTTCTTCTCCGACCGGCACTCGACCGAGTTCATCGCCCGGATCTCCGCCGGCGCGGCCGCGGCGCGCGACGTGATCAACCTGCTGATCACCTCGTTCGGCCGCGACCTGCTGTCGCTGATCGGGCTGGTCGCCGTCATGGTGATCCAGGACCCGGTGATGTCGTTCTTCAGCTTCGTGGTGGCGCCGCCGGCCTTCCTGGTGCTGCGCAAGCTGATCCGCCGCATCTATGCCATCGCGCGCTCGCAGTTCGACGGCGGCACCCGCATCATCGAGACGCTGCAAGAGACGCTGCAAGGCATCCGCATCGTCAAGGCCTTCACGCTCGAGGACATCATGCGCGAGCGCTTCGACCGCAACGTCGCGGCGGTCGAGCACGAGGCCAACAAGATGGCGCGCGTTTCCAACCGCGCCAGTCCCCTGATGGAGACGCTGGGCGGCGTCGCCATCGCCATCGCCATCATGTATGGCGGCTATCGCGTGATCGGCACCGGCGCGACGCCGGGCCAGTTCTTCTCCTTCATCACCGCCTTCCTGCTCGCCTATGAGCCGGCCAAGCGGCTCGCCCGCCTCAATATCCAGCTCAACAGCGGGCTGGTCGGGGTGCGCGTCCTGTTCGAGGTGATCGACAGTCCGCCGAGCGAACCGGCCGACGCCGGCAAGCCGGATTTGCAGATCAAATCGGCCGCGCTGGCCTTCGACGACGTGCACTTCCGCTACCGCAGCGACGAGTCGGTTCTGCGCGGCATGAGCTTCACCGCCGAGCCGGGCAAGCTGACGGCGCTGGTCGGACCGTCGGGCGGCGGCAAATCGACGGTGTTCAACCTGCTGCTGCGCTTCTACGATGCCGAGCGCGGCAAAGTGCTGATCGACGAGCAGGACGTCCGCATGGTGTCGCGCCGCTCGCTGCGCCGGCACATCGCTTACGTCGGCCAGGACGTGTTCCTGTTCCGCGGTACGGTCCGCGAGAACATCGCGTTCGGCAAGCCGGGCGCCAGCGAGGACGAGATCGTCGCCGCCGCCAAGGCGGCCTACGCGCACGACTTCATCATGGCGTTCCCGCGCGGCTACGACACGCCGGTCGGCGAGCACGGACTGCAACTGTCCGGCGGCCAGCGCCAGCGCGTGGCGATCGCGCGCGCGCTGATCAAGAACGCGCCGATCATCCTGCTCGACGAAGCGACCGCCGCGCTCGATTCGGAATCCGAATTGCAGGTGCGCGAAGCCATGGAGCACCTCTGCCAGGGCCGCACCACGCTCGCCATCGCGCACCGCCTGCACACGGTTTCGCATGCCGACCGCATCTACGTGATCGAGCACGGCCGCGCGGTGGAGTCGGGCCGCCACGACGACCTGCTGCGCCAGGACGGCCGCTACGCCTCGTTCTACCGGCTGCAATTGCAGGAGCAGGAAGCGCGCCCGTCCGCCGACGCCGCGCTGGCCGCCACCTGAGAAGCCCCGGTTGACGGGCCGGCGTCCTACCTGTTAACCGGACGGCACTTTTTGGCCCGCCGTCGCGCAGGCCTTTCTCTAACCAAATCAACGGCCTGCATCCCATGACCGACAGCCGCTACGTCATTCCGCCGCCGCCGCAGCCGACCATCGCGGTCGCCGGGACGGACAAGGTCTTTCCCGTCCGCCGCATCTGGTGCGTCGGCCGCAACTACATCGAGCACATCCGCGAGATGGGCCAGGACGAGCGCCTGCCGCCGTTCTATTTCGCCAAGCCCGCCGATGCGATCGTGCCGGACGGCGGCACCGTGCCCTATCCGTCGCTGACCAAGGACATGCATCACGAGGTGGAGCTCGTCGTCGCGCTCAAGAGCGGCGGCCGCAACATTCCGGTCGCCAAGGCCAATGACCACATCTATGGCTACGCCGTCGGCATCGACCTCACCCGCCGCGACCTGCAGATCGCCTCGCGCGACCTCAAGCGGCCGTGGGAAGTCGGCAAGGCTTTCGACCATTCCGCCCCCTGCGGCCCGCTGGCGGAGGCGAGCAAGATCGGCCATCCGGCCAAGGGCAAGATCACGCTCAAGTGCAACGGCCAGATCCGCCAGGACGGCGACCTCAACCAGCTCATCTGGAACGTGCCGGAGATCATCTCCAACCTGTCCGAGATGTGCCAGTTGGAACCGGGGGACATCATCATGACCGGCACCCCCGCCGGCGTGGCGGCCACCGTGCCCGGCGATAAGCTGGAATGCGAGGTCGAGGGCGTCGGCAAGCTGACCGTGACCATCGGCCAGCCGCTCAAGTAAGCCCTTCCGGCACATCACGTAAAATCGGCCGGCGGGCCTGGAACCGCCGGCCTTTTTGCCTGTTGAGGGACTGGCATTTGTGCGGGTCTGTGTGATTAACGGTTTGCTAACGGGCCGCCCGCAGACTGCGAATGCCGGGTATTGCGAGCGACGCATAGAGGACCCGATCATGGGCAAGGCCTTCAAAGTCGAGGACTTTTTGCCGGCGGCCGATCTCGAGCGCATGGCCGCGCAGCTCCGTTCGCTCAGGCCCGAGACCGACGCCGACGCCCTCAAGCTCCTGCGCGCCAGCTTTCCCGACTGCTCGCTCAGCGCCCGCGTCGCCGCGCTCGACTACCTGATGCGCCGCCAGCCGCGCGCATACGGGCTCACCTGCATCCCCGAGTAAGCATCGCCCGGCGGCTTAGCCGCCGCAAAAGCCGCTACACTCTCCTGGCGAATCAGCCTTAGGCGGGAGCGGCCGCTGCCATCATGAAAGTCGTCATTCTGGCCGGCGGTCTCGGCACCAGGATTTCCGAGGAAAGCTACCTGCGGCCGAAACCGATGATCGAGATCGGCGGCAAGCCGATCCTCTGGCACATCATGAAGGGCTACTCGACGCACGGCGCCAACGACTTCGTGATCTGCTGCGGCTACAAGGGCTACGTCATCAAGGAGTATTTCGCCAACTACTTCCTGCACATGTCGGACGTGACCTTCGACATGGCGGACTATTCGATGACCGTGCACCATCGCAAGGCCGAGCCCTGGCGCGTGACGGTGGTCGACACCGGCGAGCGCACGCAGACCGGCGGACGGCTCAAGCGCGTCGCCGAGCATATCAAGGATGAAGAGGCGTTCTGCTTCACCTATGGCGACGGCCTGAGCAACGTGAACATCCGCAACGAGATCGAATTCCACCGCGAGCACGGCAAACTCGCCACCATCACGGCTGTGCGCCCGCCCGGCCGCTACGGCGCGATCGAGCGCAACGGCAACATAGTCACCGGCTTCACCGAGAAGCCGCGCGGAGACGGCGGGATGATCAACGGCGGCTTTTTCGTGCTGTCGCCCAAGTGCCTCGACCTAATCGAGGGCGACGACACGAGTTGGGAAGGCTCGCCGATCATCCGCCTCGCCACCATGGAACAGATCATGGCGTTCGAGCATCGCGGCTTCTGGCAGCCGATGGACACCTTACGCGACAAGAACCAGCTCGAAGATCTGTGGGCGTCCGGCAAGGCGCCCTGGAAGATCTGGTCGTGACGCGCGCGGCCGACGCCGCCTTCTGGCGCGGCAAGCGCGTCCTGCTCACGGGCCACAGCGGCTTCAAAGGATCATGGCTGGCGATCTGGCTCGATCGGCTGGGCGCCAAGGTGACGGGCGTCAGCCTGCCGCCGCAGACGACGCCCAATCTGTTCACCGCGGCCAAAGTCGAGACGCGGTGCGACAGCCGCTTCTGCGATATCCGCGACGCCGGCGCGCTCGCCGCCATCGTGCGCGACGCGCGGCCGGAGATCGTTTTCCATCTGGCGGCGCAGCCGCTGGTTCGCGCGAGCTACCGCGAGCCGCTGGCGACCTTCGACACCAATGTGATGGGCACCGCCAACGTGCTCGAGGCGCTGCGCGGCATCGCGGGCGCGCGCGTGGCGGTGATGGTGACAACCGACAAGGTCTATCGCGACAACAAATCCGGGCGGCCCTACACCGAAGAAGACCCGCTCGGCGGCCACGATCCCTACAGCGCGAGCAAGGCGGCGTGCGAGATCGTCATCGCCAGCTATCGCGACGCCTTCCTGGCGGCGAACAGCGTTGCGGTCGCCAGCGCGCGCGCCGGCAATGTGATCGGCGGCGGCGACTGGTCGGAGGACCGCCTGATCCCGGACGCGGTGCGCGCGTGGCAGGAGAGGCAGGCGCTGACGGTGCGGATGCCGCAGTCGGTGCGGCCCTGGCAGCATGTGCTCGAGCCGCTCGCCGGCTACCTCACGCTGGCGCGCAGGCTGTGGCAGGAGGCGCCGCTCGCCGGCGCCTATAATTTCGGACCGGAGACCGGCGAGGCCATCAGCGTGCGCGAACTCGTCGAGATGGCGCGCGCCGCCTATGGCGGCGGCGAGGTGCACTACGGCACTACCGACGAAGGTCCGCACGAATCCGCATGGCTCACGCTGGAGATCGCCAAAGCGCGCGAGGCGCTCGGCGTTGCACCTAAGCTTCCTTTGGCGCAGGCGATCGAGAAAACGATGGCGTGGTACCGGGCGCAGCGCGACGGCAAGGACGCGCTCGCGCTCTGCCGCGCCGACATCGCCGCCTATGAGGCGCTGGCGTGAACCGGCTGTCGATTACCGACCTGCCGCTGGCGGGGCTCAAGCGCGTCGAGCGCGCGCGGCTCGGCGATGCGCGCGGATTTCTCACGCGCCTGTTCTGCGCCGACGAATTGCGCGCGGCCGGCTGGAGCGGCCCGGTCGCGCAGGTGAACCATAGCGTCACGGCGAAAGCGGGTACGGTACGCGGCCTGCACTTCCAACATGCGCCGCACGCCGAGATGAAGCTGGTGAGCTGCGTGCGCGGCGAAGTCTGGGACGTCGCCGTCGACATCCGCGCGGGCTCGAAGACCTTCCTGCGCTGGCACGCCGAGATCCTTTCGGCCGGCAACAACCGCGCGCTGCTCATCCCGCCAGGCTTCGCGCACGGATTCCAAGCGCTGAGCGACGACGCTGAGCTGATCTATTGCCATTCGGCGCCGTATAACGCCGCGGCGGAAGACGGCCTCAACCCGCGCGACCGCAAGCTCGCCATTGCGTGGCCGCTTCCCATCTTCGAGATGTCGGCGCGGGACTCGCAGCGCCCCATGCTGGCCGACAGCTTCGCAGGAGTGGCGCCATGAACTGCCGCGCCTGCGGCGCACCGCTTTCGCACAATTTCGTCGATCTTGGCTTTGCGCCGCCGTCAAACGCCTACCTCACCGCCGCCGACCTGAGCCGGCCGGAGAAATATTATCCGCTGCGCGTGAAGGTCTGCGGCCGCTGCTGGCTGGTGCAGACCGAGGACTACGCCGCCGCCGACGAGCTGTTTCGCGCCGACTACGCCTATTTCTCGAGCACCTCGGCGGGCTGGCTGGCGCATGCCGCCCGTTATGCCGAGAAGATGGTCCGCACGCTGCCGCTCACGCACGATTCCCTGGTCATCGAGGTCGCCTGCAACGACGGTTACCTGCTCAAGAATTTCGTCGCCGCCCAAATTCCCTGCCTCGGCATCGAACCGACCGCCGGCACGGCCGAGGCGGCCGAGCGGCTCGGCATTCCCGTGCTGCGCGAATTCTTCGGCGAGAAACTGGGCAAGCGGCTGGCGGCGGACGGCAAGCAGGCCGACCTCATCGCCGGCAACAATGTCTATGCACATGTGCCGGACATCAACGATTTCACGCGCGGGCTGAAGGCCGCGCTGAAAGCCACCGGCACGGTTACGCTGGAATTTCCGCATGTGATGCGGCTGATAGAACAGGCGCAGTTCGACACTATCTACCACGAGCATTTTTCCTACCTGTCGCTGTTCACGGCCGCGCGCATCTTCGCGGCCGCAGGCCTGCGCATCTTCGACGTCGAGGAACTGCCGACGCATGGCGGCAGCCTGCGGCTCTACGGCTGTCACGCGGACGATGCCCGCGCGGCCTCCGCCGCCGTCAGTGCGCTGCTCGCCGAGGAGAAGCGGCGCGGTCTGCAAACGCTCGACCCCTATGGCGCCTTCCAGGCGCGCGCCGACCGCATCAAGGACGACCTGCTGCGCTTTCTCATCGACCAGAAGCGCGCGGGCAAGACCGTCGCCGCGTATGGCGCCGCCGCCAAAGGCAACACCTTGCTCAATTACGCCGGGGTGAAGCCCGACCTCTTGCCTTTCGTCTGCGACGCCGCCGCGGCAAAGCAAGGCAAGTTCATGCCCGGCAGCCACATCCCGATCCTCGCGCCCGGCGCGCTGGCCGAGCGGCGGCCCGATTTCCTGCTGATCCTGCCCTGGAATATCGCCGGCGAGATCAAGGCGAAACACGCCGCGCTCGGCGCGCAGGGCACGAAATTCGTCACCACGGTGCCGACGCTGGAGATCGCATGATCCTGCTCACCGGCGCGACGGGCTTTGTCGGCCGCCAGGTGCACAAGGCGCTCCATGAACGCGGTGTGCCGGTGCGCGCCGTCATCCGCGCGGGCATGCAAGCGCGTCTCACGGCGCCGGTCGATAAGCTGGTAGCAACGCCCGATCTTTTTGCAGAGAAGGTCGCGTGGTGGGCGCAAGCCTGCCAGGGGATCGACACCGCCATCCATGCCGCCTGGTTCACCGAGCCCGGCAGCTACCTGCATTCGCCGAAGAACAAGGATTGCCTTGCCGGCACGCTGGCGCTCGCCAAAGGCGCGGCGCAGGCCGGCGTGCGGCGCTTCGTCGGCATCGGCACCTGTTTCGAATACGACCTGGGCGCGGGCACGCTGCCGGTCACGACGCCTTTGCGGCCGCTGACGCCCTATGCCGAAGCCAAGGCGGCGACCTTCATCGCGCTCTCCCACCTGTTGCCGCGCCACAATATCGGCTTCGCCTGGTGCCGGCTGTTCTACCTCTATGGCGAGGGCGAGGACGCGCGGCGCCTGGTGCCCTACCTGCGCAAGCAGCTCGCCGCCGGCGAGCCGGCCGAACTGACCAGCGGGGCCCAGGTCCGCGACTACCTCGACGTGGCGGAGGCCGGGCGGCTGATCGCCGAAACGGCCCTGGGCACGGCCGAGGGCCCCGTCAACATCTGCTCCGGGGTCCCCGTCACCGTGCGGGCTCTGGCCGAGCGGATCGCCGACGAAGCCGGCCGCCGCGATCTGCTGCGCTTCGGGGCCCGCCCCGACAACGCCTTCGACCCGCCCCGGGTGGTCGGCGTCCGGTAGCGTCAAGTCGACCGAGTTTGGTTAATCCCCGTTAACCATTGTCATGTACGAATCAGGCGGTCTCACGCAGGAACCGCGCATGAAGGCTCGGCTCGAACCCCGCATCAATCTCGTCGGACGCACGGCGCTGGAAACGGTTATTCCGCTTTCCACGCCTTTTGTGGTTTTCGCCGACCCGGCGAGCGCCTGCAATTTCAAATGCTCGTTCTGCCCGACCGGCCACCGCGACATGATCGCGGAAACCGGCCGCTTCCAGGGCGCGATGAAATACGAGGTGTTCCAGAAGATCGTCGACGACCTCGCCGCCTTCGACAAGCCGATCAAAGTGCTGCGCATGTACAAGGACGGCGAGCCGTTCCTCAACAAGCGCCTCGCCGACATGATCGCCTATGCGCGCAAGTCCAAGCACATCGAATACATCGACACGACGACAAACGGCACGTTCCTCAATCCGGAGCGCATGGGTCCGGTGCTGGAAGCCGGCATCGACAAGATCAATATCTCGGTCGACGGCATGACCGAGGAGACCTATCAGCGCTTCACCGGCTTCAAGTTCGACTTCAAGACGTTCGTCGAGAACGTGAAGTGGACCTACGCCAACAAGGGCAACACGGAGATCGTCGTCAAAATCCCGGGTGAGCTGATCACCGAGGCGCAGCGCCAGGAATTCCTCGATACCTTCGGCGACTACTGCGACCGCATCTTCATCGAGAACTTCGCGCCCTGCTGGCCCGAATTCGACATCGAAAAACATACCGGCGTGAAGATCAGCAAGGGCATCTACCAGCAGGAGGTCGGCAACACCGACACCTGTCCCTACATCTTCTACGGCTATTCGGTGAACGCGGACGGCCTGGTGTCGTCCTGCTTCCTCGACTGGGGCCGCAAGCTCATCATCGGCGACGTGCGCACGCAGTCGATGAAGGAAATCTGGACTTCCGAGCGCATGAACGCGCTGCGGCTGCAGCATCTCGAAGGCCGCCGCCGGCAGAACGGCGTCTGCGGCAATTGCGGCCAGCTCAGCCATTGCCTGCCGGACAATATCGATGCGCACCGCGTCGCATTGCTCGACAAGTTCCGAAAGCAGGTCGCGCTCAATCCGAATGTCGCGGCGCCGGGCGGCGACAACCCGGCTTTCACGGTCGAAGCGGCTGAATGAAGATCCTGCACGTCACGCCCCATCTCGGCGGCGGCGTCGGCAAGGCGCACGCGGCGCTCTGCACCGCCTTGCCGAACGACATCGAGCAGACCTTCCTGCTGCTGGAAGCCCCGCGCGACCGCCGCTACGTCGACACGATCCGCTCCTGCGGCGCGCGCGTGCGCGTCGCCTATGATTTCAACGACGTTGCCCAGCACGCGCGCGCGGCCGATATCGTCCAGTTCGAATACTGGAACCACCCGCGCCTGTTGGAGTGCCTGGCGCGCGTCGACTTTCCCGCTTTGCGTACCGTATTCTGGTCGCATGTCTCCGGCCTGTTCAAGCCAGCGATCCCGCCCGGCTTGATGGCGGAGGCCGGCCGCTTCGTTTTCACCACCGAAGCCTCGCTGGCGCTGCCGTCGGCGAAGGCCTTGCCGCCGGGCCGGGCCACCGCGATCGGCAGCGGTTTCGGCTTCCCCGGCGCGCCGCGGCGCGTGCAAAATTCCATCCCGCGCATCGCCTATCTCGGCACCGTCGATTTCGTGAAAATGCATCCCGGCTTCTTCGACGTCATTGATGCCATGGGCGACGACGTCGAGGTTTCGGTCTGGGGCGAGTGCAGCCCGTTCGGGGCGGTGGTGGTGCGGGCGCTGGAGATGAAGCATCCGCACCGCGTGCGATTCCACGGACAGACCGCAACGCCTCAGCGCGCGCTGGCGGAAGCCGACATTTTCTTCTACCCGCTGCAACCGGAACATTACGGCACGGCCGAGAACGCGCTGGTCGAGGCCATGTCGCTCGGCCTCGTGCCGATTGTTCTCAACAATCCCGCCGAGGCGGCGATCGTGCGCGACGGCCAGACCGGCCTGGTGGCGAAATCGATCGAAGACTGCGGCGGCCTGCTGCAAAAGCTGATGGCCTCGCCCGAGTTGCGCGGGCGGCTGTCGCGCAACGCCGCCCACGCCATGGCGGAGACGCGCACCCCCTCGCGCAGCGCGCAGGCCTTCGTCGCGCTATGGCGGGAATTGTGCGCCGAAGCGCCGCGCCAGCCCGATTTCAAGAGCGCCGTCGGCGCCAGCCCGGCCGACTGGTTCCTCGCGACCCAAGGCGCCGACGCCATCCTGGCGCCGCCCCTCTTGTCGGACGCACCAGCGACGAAGGGCACGCTCGCCCATTTCGAGCGCGTGTTCGCCGGAGACGATTCGCTGGCGCGGCTGCGGAGCGGCGCCCTGCCGGCCTGACGGGCCCGCCGCCATGGTTAACGCAACCTTAAGACTGCTGCCTTATCGGTAAAGCGGGGCTGCGCACCCTCATTTTTCCGGCGGAGGAAGCGACGTGAAAAAAGTGCTTTTCATCATTCCTCCCTATTTCAACGCCGACGATTACCTCAACAAGGCGCGCGCCGCGGTTCTCCCCGCCTTCACGGTCCCCTACGGCATCCTGTCTATGGAGAGCTACCTCAACGCCGCCTGCAAGGAGCGCGTCGAACTCGAGCTGCTGGACCTCAACATCGCCTTGCAACGGCTGGTCGAGGAGAGCTTCGCGGGCGACTACATGGCGGTGTTCAGCCGCGAAATCGAGGCGCGCCTGCGCGATTTCAATCCGCAGTTCGCCGGCATCTCCGCGCTGTTCAATTCGTCGAACCGCTACATCCAGGGCATCGTCAAGACCTGCAAGGACTACGACCCCGACATCATCACGTTGGCCGGGGGCGGCCTGCCGTCGGCGGCCTACAAGCTGATGCTGGAGGGTTGCCCAGACCTCGACGCCGTCTGCAAGGGCGAAGGCGAGTTGCCGATGCGCGAGTTGCTGGAAGCCGACGACCCCTGGCAGGTGATCCGCGAACACAAATCGTGGATCGGCCGCGACGGGCTTGCCGCCAACAAGGTGCCGCAGCACACCTTCATCGAGAACCTCGACGACATCCCGCCGATGAACTACGGCGGCATCAATCTCGACTTCTACAACAACCGCAGCATCGACAAGCAGTATGCCAGCAAGCCGAAGCGCGAGATGGCGATCCATACCTCGCGCGGCTGCCCGTTCCTCTGCGTTTTCTGCTCCAACCCGTCGCTGCACGGGCGCGACGTGCGCACCATGTCGGTCGAGCGCGTCGTCGCCGACGTGCGCCGCATGAAGGAAGAATTCGGCATGACCGTCCTCCTGCTGGAGGACGATCATTTCTTCAACGACAAGGAACGCGCCAAGACCATCCTGCGCGAACTGGCCGCGCTCGGCATCCGCGTCGAGTTCCCCAACGGCGTCGCGGTTTATGCCATCGACGAGGAAGTGGCCGAGCTGTTCGCCAAAGCCGGCGTGTCGGCGGTGGCGCTGGCGGTGGAATCCGGCTCCGACCACGTCCTCAACAACATCATCCGCAAGCCGCTGAAGAAGCGGCTGATCCGCCCCGCCGTCGAGGCGCTGCGCAAGTTCAACGTGCGCTCGCACGTCTTCATCGTCCTCGGCCTGCCCGGCGAGCAGGACGAGCACCGTCAGGAAACCCTGCAGATGCTGCTCGACTGCGGCTTCGACTGGGTGCACGTCTACCTGGCGATGCCGATCTTCGGCTCGCGCCTCTACGACATCTGCGTCGAGAACGGCTACATCGAGAACACCTCATCGCAGGACTTCGTGGCGACGAAATCCGTCATCCGCGCGCCCGGCGTCGACCCGGTGAAGCTGGAAGCCTTTGCCTACGAGATGCAGATCCGCGTGAACTTCGTCGAGAACCACAATATGAAGATCGGTCGCTACGACGTGCCGATGGACTACCTGAAGAACGTGGTCGCCAAGTATCCCGGCCACGCCTTCGGCCACTACTACCTGTCGAAGTGCCATGCCGCGACCGGACAGCCGGCGCTGGCCGATGAGCACCTGGCGCGCTTCCTCGAAATTTGCGCGCAGGACGACTGGTGGCGCGGCATGGCGGACAAATACGGCGTGCATTTCACGCCGGCGCCGCCGCTGGTGCCGGCGGCGGGCGAGCCTGTCATGCAGGCGGCGATCTAGACGCGCTTGAGGAAGCCGTCCGGCGACGCCGTGATCATGATCTTGTTTTCGATCGTGCGGTCATAGACGAAGCGCAAGGCTTCGCCGTCGCGCGCCTTGCAGCCCTCGCCCTCCAGCCGCTTCATGTACTCCCACACGGCCGTCTTCGGATTGTCGCCCTTGCCCCAGGGGCGGTCGGCGCACATGTCGGGCGGCAGGTCCTCGACGCCGGTATCCCAGACGACGCAATAGGAGCCTTTGGAGACGTAAGGCGCATAAAGCTCCAGCTCTTCCAGCACGTGGGCGTGGGTGTGGTTGGAATCGAGCATGACCATGATGCGCTCGTAGCCTTCGGCCGCGCGCGCCACCTGCTGTGCGATCTCCGGCGCGATGGACGAGCCCTGGATGGCGTGAATCTTGTGACGCAGCGGATGCGCGTCGATTGCCGCGCGGTTGTGCGGGCGGATATCGATATCGACGCCGACCACCTTGCGCCGGCTGGCTCTGGGATCAAGCACGGCGTTCGCCGCGACGGCGTCGCAATAGTCGAGCAGCGCCAGCATCGAGGCGCTGAGCACCAGCGAACCGCCATGGGCGATGCCGGTCTCGATGACCAGATCAGGCCGGCAGGCCCATATCAATTCCTGCGTCGCATAAACGTCCTGCGGCACTTGGATGACCGGCCGTCCGAGCCAGGTGAAATTCTGCGCGTAATTGTGCCCGATGCAGGCGCGCACCCACTGTTGCGACAGCTCGCGGAAGGCCGGATCTCCGCCGGCGCTCTCGATGTTTCGCCGGACGTAGTCGGCGAACTTCCTCTCTGCGGCTTCGATGCTCATGCGGCTTTCGCCTGTCCGATGTTCGTGCAGTGGATGTCCCACCAATGCGTGCGCGGCGCCAGCCGGTTGCCCTGGGCGTCGCGCACCGTGGTCGAATAAAGCGCCATCATCTTGTCGTGCGACAGCCATTCGCCCGGCACCTCGCCGCCGAACGGGCCGGACGAGCCGGGCGGAAATCCGCCATTCATGTGCGGAACCGTGGACTGGTCGAGCAGCTTGAAGCCGTCATAGCCGCAGGACGTCAAAATTTCGATGTAGCGCGGCCCGAAACGGCAGTCCTCGACGCTGACATAGAGCGGCAGCAGGTCCATGCCGCACAACTGCTCAAGCACGGCCTGGTCGACGCCTTCGACGTCGATTTTCAGGTAATGCGGCACGCCGAACTCGCCGAACAATTCGGCCAACGTGACGCAGCGCACCTTGATTTCCTTGCAGCGGCTGGCGTCGCGGCCGGCCCAGCCGGCGTCCAGGCTGCTCCAGTGGTCGTTGTCGAGATTGACGAAGAAGGTCGCCTCGCCCGGCTTTTCCCAGATCGCGGCGTTGAGAAGTCTCAGGCGGCCTTCGGCGATAGCGCCTTCAAAGCGCTTCGCCGCCTTCTCGCACAGCGCCGGATTGGCCTCCAGCGCCACAACGTCGAAACCGCGGCGCAAATAAAAATCCGTGTCGTCGCCATTGTTCATGCCGAGATCGAAGATCAGCCGGCTATCGCGCGCGAATCGGCTCATGCGCCCCTCTCCTGCGGCAGCGCGTAGATCACCGCGCCGGTGCCGCACCACGAATGCGCACGAAACAAGAAGCGGTAGTCCGGCAACGTCTCCATCAGCCAGGCCGCCGTTTTCCAGATGCCGTCATCGTTGTGGTAGACCGTCGCGGCGATCAGCGGCCGCCTTTTGAGCAGCGTTTCGCGTCCGCCCTTCAGCGCCGGCAACTCGGCGCCTTCCAGATGAAGCTTGACGAAGGTTGGCGACAGGCCAAGCGAGTCGAGCCTCCGGCGCATCACGCGCATGCGGCCCGTATCCGAAAGCTGCGAGGCGTAGTCGAGGCCGTCATGAAAGGCCGCGTCGCCTTCGGCGTCGCTCAACGCGCAGTCAAAGAACGTGATGCGCGCATCTTGCGGCGAGCGCCGGCGCAGAGTCTCAACCAGCACCGCGCGGTTGGCCGGGTCCGGCTCGATCGCGGCGATCTGCTTGAACGCGCCGCCGGTGTGCCGGACGAAAGCCTCGATCACCCCGCCATGATGCGCGCCGGCATCGAGGAAAACCTCGTCGTCGCGCAATACCCGCGCCACTTCCGGGATGAAGAAGCGATCGCCGTTGGCCACCGGCGCTTGCGCGAAGCTCCACTCCTCGCGCAGACGCCGCCAGGCGAGGAATTGCAAATGATGCGCGCGCGAAATGTCGTCGTCCCACCGCGTCAGCACAGCGGCGGTGTTGTCGCGATCCTCGGGCGCCAGCGGCGCCGCGAACCAGCCGTTGGACAGCGGGTGCACGTCGCGGAAGTTTTCCGCCAGGTCATAGAACGGCACCACGTCCGTAAAGCCGTCGGCGAGCAGCGCCGTCTCCAGCGGCACGTAAGGCGCTGTGACGACGCTGACGGCCAGCCGCACGCCGCGCTTGGCGTCCGCCGGCACCTCGTCGGGGCGTAGCACGCGTAAGCCCGCCCAGGCGGGCTCCAGCGCGATGCGCCCGGCGTCGCGATCAATGGCGATGACGAAGTCCCGCCGCACCGTCTTCAGGTAGTCGCGCGCCAGCCGTCCCAGGTTACCCGCCCCGTAGAGTGCGAGCGGGAGGTCGGCACCCGCCGGGCGGTAAGGACAAGGCGCTGCGGCAAGCTCGGCGAGCAGCGCCGGCGCCCGGTCCGGGCCCGGCAATACGTCGAAGGATCGGGCCGTGTGCGGCAATCGGAAGTCCCGCCGGTGCGAATCAGCCAGCAACGTTTTTGCCATCGCCCGCCGCGCTTTCCCAGCCTTTTCCCGGCAGGCGCGTTGGACAGAATCAGGCCGCCGTTGTTACCTGCGAATCACCTGAAAACGACATGGCGCGGTGGCGCCGCCAGCCGGCAGCGAGACCCGTGCAACTTTCCGTTCTCCTCCCCACGCACCGGCACGACCTGATGGCGCTGTCGCGCATTGCGCAGGCGTGTTCCTGGGCCAGCCCTTCGGTCGAGGTGATCGTCCGCGACAATTCGGGCAACGCCGAGAAGCGCGAGCAGATCAAACGCTTCCAACGGGACAACTGCACCGTCATCAGCGCCGATCCCTGCCAGCCGCTGGAGCAATTTTCCGAGTTGATGCGGCTCGCCAAAGGCGACTTCATCTTCTGCGTCGGGGACGACGACATCTATTTCGACCGCGCCGTCGCCGCCCTGCCTGGCGTCATCGACGAGGCAGGCAAGGACCCGACCGTCGCCGGCATGACCGGCACCTATGCGATCGAAAACTCGAAGGGCACGGCGCTCGCCGCCTACAACAACATCGACTCCAACGACGTCGCCGCGCGCGTCGCCGGCTATCTGAGCTATGGCGGCGCCAACGTGCTGGCCTATTCGCCGCAGCGGCGCACGATGGTTGAGCGCGTGTTCAGCTTCATGGGAAAATTGCCGGTCTTTCTGTCCTACCACGACCAAATCACGTGCCTGCTCTATCTGCTCAACGGCAAGTTCGTGAAACTGCCGCGCCTGATCTACGCCTACGACGTCGGCCCCTGGGAAGACGCCGTGTCCGCGCAGAAGCGCGACGTCGATTTCTACCGCGACGCGGGGCTCGATGCCGCGATGAGCAAGCTGCACTGGTTTCTGTGCGGTTTCGAAGGCGCGGTGCTCATCCGCAACGCCGATATTTTCCCCGATTATCCGCTGGCGCAGCGCCAAGCCATGACCGACCAGTGGTTCTCGCTGATGTTCGTGCGCTTCCTGAACAACCCGCGGTTCCCGTTCGACTCGCATTTCGTCAAGCAAGCCGAGACGCTGTGCGAGAAGTTGCGCGCCTCGCAAGGACAGCTGTCGTTCCAGGACATGCTCGGCGACATCTGCCGCTTCATGGCGCTGTTTTCGGACGCCAAGGCGCAGAGCTATTTCGGCTTCTGGAACGACGTGCTGAACCGCCGCAACCCGGCCGCCGCGGCGGCGCGCTAGTTGCCAATCCGGCTCCGCCCGGCGTATCAACGCCCGCGCAATTGGGACGGACGATGGGCGGCCTAGCAAACATGGGGATCACTCTTGCCGCCGGCCTGGTTGCCGCCGCCGCGGCGTCGACCTATGCGCTGATCCATCTGCTGCACCCCCTGATGCGCCAATACGCCATGGCGCGACCGAATGCGCGCTCTTCGCATACCGAGCCGACCCCGCAGGGCGGCGGCATCGCCGTTATCGGCCTCACCCTTATCGCCAGCCTGCTTATCGCGATTGTGATTCCAGCCTATTCGGCCGGGGCGCTGACCGCCGTCCTGGGCGCGACTCTCCTGCTCGCAGTTATCGGCGCGACTGACGACATCCGCCCATTGGAGGCTGTTCCGCGGCTCGCCGTGCAATCGCTGGCCGTTCTCGCCGTCCTTTATGCGCTACCGCCGAATATCCACCTGCTGTCGGCGGCGCCGGTGTGGCTCGAGCGTGCGCTGCTGTTTGTCGCCCTGCTCTGGTTCGTCAATCTCGTCAACTTCATGGACGGCATCGACTGGATGACGGTTGCCGAGGTGGTCCCGGTGACCGCCGCGCTCGCGCTGTTCGGGCTCATGGGTGAACTGCCGGCCGACGCCACCGTGGTGGCGCTTGCGCTGTGCGGCGCCATGCTCGGATTTGCCCCGCATAACCGGCCGGTGGCGAAGCTGTTTCTCGGCGATGTCGGCAGCCTGCCGATCGGGCTGTTGCTCGGCTGGATGCTCATCCTGCTGGGCGACCGCCATCTGGCGGCGGCGATTCTGCTGCCGCTCTACTACGCCGCGGATGCCACTACCACCCTGCTCACGCGACTCGCGCGCGGCGAGCCGGTGATGCAGGCGCATCGCAGCCACTTCTACCAGCGCGCCAAAGACGCCGGCCTGAGCGTTCCAGCCATCGTCTTGCGCGTCTTCGCGCTGAACCTGGCGCTGATTGCGCTGGCCTCCCTCACCGTTTGGGTGCCGTCGCTCGCCGTGCATGCCGCCGCGCTGACGGCAGGCTGCGCGCTCGTCGGCCTGCTGCTGTACAGGTTTGCCCGGACTCAAAGCCCGAGATAGGCCTGCCGCACGCGGTCGTCGCCGAGCAGCGCGTCGCCCGAGCCGGACAAGGTGATGCGGCCGTTCTCCAGCACATAGGCCTGGCTGGCGAGCTTGAGCGACACCGCCACGTTCTGCTCGACCAGCACGCAAGTGAGACCGTCGCGGTTGAGGTCGCGCACGGTCTTGAGCACGGTCTGCACCACCGCCGGCGCCAGCCCGAGCGAGGGCTCGTCGAACATCACCAAATCTGGCGCGCCCATCAAACATCGTCCAATGGCGAGCATTTGCTGCTCGCCGCCCGACAGCGTGCCGGCTGCCTGCCCGCGCCGCTCGGTGAGCACCGGGAACAGCGCATAGACCTTGTCGAGATTGCGCGCGCGCGAGGCTTGCGCCCGCGGCAGCATGGCGCCCATAGCGAGGTTCTCCGCCACCGACAGCGAGGGAAACACCTGCCGCCCCTCCGCCACCTGGCCGATGCCGAGATCGCAGACCTTGTGGCTCGGCCAGCCGGCGATGTTCCGGTCCTTGTAAAGAATGCGGCCGCGCGCCGGCTTGTGCATGCCGGCGATTGTACGAATGAGCGAGGTTTTGCCGGCGCCGTTGGCGCCGACGATGGCGACGATGGCGCCCTGCGCGATCTCCAGCGAGACGCCGTCGAGCGCCTGCGCGTCGCCGTGGAATACGTCGAGGCTCTCAATGCGGAGCATTAGACGTCCTCCGCACCCAGATATGAATGGATCACCGCCGGATCGCGCGTGACCTCGGCCGGCGCGCCTTCCGCGATTGCCGCGCCGTGATGCAGCACCAGGATACGCGCGGCGAGCGCCATCACGGCGCGCATGACGTGCTCGATCAAAAGGATGGTCAGCCCGGTCTCGCGGTTGAGCTCCTTGAGGATCGACACCATGCGATCGGTCTCGGTGGGCCTGAGGCCCGCCATCACCTCGTCGAGCAGCAGCAGTTTCGGATCGGTGGCGAGCGCGCGCGCCACTTCCAGCCGCTTGCGGTCGGGCAGCGTCAGGCCGGAGGCGCGCTGATTGCGCTTGTCGTAGAGATCGAGGCGGCGCAGGACGTCGAGCGCGTGCATGCGCGCATCCTTGACATGGTGCCGGTGCAGCAGCGCCCCGACGATGACGTTGTCCTCCACCGACAGTGCCGGGAACGGCCGCACGATCTGGAATGTGCGGCCGATGCCGCGCCGGCAGATCTTGTCGGGCGTCAGTCCGTCGATTCGCTCGCCGGCGAAAGTGATGGCGCCGCCATTGGGCGCGAACACGCCGGCAATCATGTTGAATAGCGTAGTCTTGCCGGCGCCGTTCGGCCCGATCACCGCATAAATGCCACCTGCCTCGACCTCGAAGCTGAGGCGATCGACCGCGACGAGGCCGCGGAAACGTTTGCTGACATTGTCGACGGTGAGCAGCGCGCTCATGAACCGCGCTCCTTCAGCCCGAGGCGACGTGCCAGCCAGGGCCAGACCCCGTCCGGCAACGCCACGATCACCGCCAAAAGGCAGATGCCGTAGAATACCTGCTTGGCACCCGGCACGTCCACGCCGAGCGCATGCAGCGTCTCCGTCAGCGTCTCGGCAAGACCGGTGAGGATGAAGGCGCCGAGGATGGGGCCGAACAGGGTTCCGAGGCCCCCGACGATCGGCGCCAGGATGATCTCGATCGAGCGCGAAATGTGGAAAACCTGCTCGGGAAACAGATTGTTGTAATAGAAGGCGTAGATGACGCCGGCGAAGGAGGTCATGGAGGCCGATATCACTACCGCGATCATCTTGTAGCGGAAGGTGTCGATACCGGCCGATCGCGCGGCTTCCTCGTCCTCGCGGATCGCCAGCCAGAAATAGCCGACTCGGCTCTTGAGCAGCGCGCGGCAGCCGACGAAGGCGAGCACGGTGGCGGCGAGCAGAAGGTAATAGAACATCACCGGCTGGCCGCGCAGCAGCCATAGGTCATTGCCGGCAAATTGCTTGACCGGCAGGAACAGGCCGGAGGAACCGGCGGTCCAGGGCAGATGGTCGAAGCCGACGCGCGCAAATTCGGCGAAGGCGATCGTCAGAATGGCGAAGTAGACGCCGCCGACACGGAAGCGGAACGCCAGGAAGCCGATGAAGGCGCCGGCGAGCGCCGCGATCGGTACCGCCGCCAGCAGGCCGATCCAGGGGCCGATGCCAAAGTGCACGTAAAGCGCCGCCGCCGTATAGGCGCCGAGCCCGACATAGAGCGCGTGGCCGAGCGATAGCTGCCCGGCGAAGCCCATCATGATGTTCCACGCCTGCCCGATATAGGCGAAGTACAAAATCAGGATCAGCACGGTGAGCAAATAATCGCTCGCCACCAGCGGTGCGGCGATCGCCGCGAGCAGCAGCAGCCCGAGCAGAACGAGCGCGCGCGGCGAGGCACCTTCGATCAGCCGCGCGATCATGCCGCCCTCTTGCCCATGATGCCCTGCGGGCGGAACAACAGCACCAGCACCAGGATGGCGAAGGCGAACATGCTTTTGGCCGACGGCGTGAACAGCAGCCCGGCCATGGCCTCGGTGACGCCGATCAGCACGCCGCCGATAAGCGCGCCGGGCATGGAGCCCAATCCCCCCGTGATGACGATGACGAAGGCGAGCAAGGTATAGGCCGGCCCGAGCGCCGGCGTGACGTCGATGATCAGGATCAGCATGACGCCGGCGGCGCCGACGCAGGCCGAACCGAGGGCGAAGGTCAGCGCATAGAGGTGCTTGACGTCGAGGCCGACCACCAGCGCGCCGGTGTAATTGTCGGCGCAAGCGCGGATCGCGGTGCCCAGGCGGGTATAGCGGAAGAACACGAACAGCGCGGCCGCGACCACGATGGCGGCGAGCCCGGCGTAGACCTTGGTGGCGTCCACGATCAGCGGGCCGATCTGGAAGCTGTCGAAGGAATAGGACACCTGGACGTTCTGCGCGTCCGGTCCGTAGACGATCAGCAGCACGTTGACCATGATGATCGCCACCGCGACCAGCAGCAGAAACTGGCTGTGCTCGGGCCGCGTGATAAAGGGATTGATCAGCCCCTTCTGCAGAACGTAGCCGAAGACGCCGAGCACCGCCGCGATCGGCACCAGCATCAGCAGCGGATCGAGCCGGAGGGCCGCAAACACCGTGATGGCGATGTACATTGCGATGGTCATCATCTCGCCGTGGGCGAAGTTGACCACCCGCACCACGCCGAAGATGACCGACAGGCCGAGCGCCATCAGGCCATAGACAAGTCCGGTCAGGACACCGCTGACAGCGACATTGAGATAGATTTCTACAGGCACGCGTTGCTCTCGAATGTCAGCGCTCTACCTGTCATAGCCGCGCCTCTCCGCGATCTCGATCGGGAAAGACGGCCTTGCCTCAGCAAGCGGGATGGCCGGGACGAGCCCGGCCATGACAGATTTGCGCACCGATTTAAGTCTCGGTCCGAAAGGTCAGCCGCGCTTGTCGTACGGCTTCATCGGCCATTCGACCTTCTCGTTCGCGGCGGTTTTCGGAGCGACGGTCGGAAGCTTGCCGCCGCGGTTCTGAATAGCCGAGATCTGGAGCTTGTCGTTCTGGCCCTTGGCGTCAAACTGGATGCCGGGCCCGGTCGACACGTTGTCCTTGATGCTGGTCTTGCGGATCGCGTCGGCCAGCGCCTTCGGATCGGCCGAGCCCGCCCGCTTATAGGCATCGGCGGCCACCAGCAGTGCCTCGAAGGTGTAGACGTGATTGGTGTTGAGGTTGACGCCCGGATGCGCCTTGCCGAGCGCGGCCTCGAGCTTCTTGCTGAGCGCCTTGTTCGGATCATACCAGGGCACGAAGCTGATCGGGCCGTCGCCGAGCTTGCCGAGGGTCTTGAGATATTGGTCTTCGTACCAGCCGGGACCCATGCTGAAGATCGACTTCGGCGACCAGCGCTGCTTGATCAACTCGCGGGTGATCAGGATCGCGTCGTTAAGACGGCTCACCACCATGAGAATCTCGGCGCCCGTAGCCTTGGCCTTGGCGACCTCGACCGAAAGGTCGCGCGCGGCCGGATCGTAGGAGATGGTCTCCTGGATCTTGTAGGGCAGATCGAACTTCGGCATCACCGCGCCGATGCCCTTCTGCATCGCCGTACCGAAGGTGTCGTTGACGTGCATGAACACCGCCGTCTTCGGAGCGTCGCCGGACGCAGCGAATATTTCCTTCTGGCAGGCGAAGGCGCCGCCCAGGATCATGGGCGCGGTGTGGAAGTTGCGGAACACGAACTTGTAACCCTGCTCCGTGATCGGCGGCGCAGCGGCGATGTTGATGACGTAGGGAATGCCCTTCTGCTCGGCGACCTGCGCGATGGCAGAGCTTTGGCCCGAGTCGAAGGCACCCACCAGGATCTGCGCGCCGTCGGCGATCAGCTTCTCGGCGCGCGCGCGGGCGACGTCGACGTTGGTTTCCGTGTCGGCGTTCATGATCTGCAGCGTCGGCAGACCCATCTCCTTGAGCAGGCCGGCGGTAATGTCGACGCCGCGTTGGCAATCCTGGCCGATGCCGGCCTGATAGCCGGAACGCGGCAGCAGCACGCCGACCTTGAGGGCCGCGCCTTGCGCGCGCACGATGTTAAAGGGGGCCGTGCCGGCGACGATACCGGCCGCGCCGAGACCCGCGTTGAAGGTGCGGCGGCTGACGCCCGCCGATTTCGTTTTGCGTTGCATGGATTTCCTCCCTGGCCGAGACAGCGGCCGTTGCCGCGAATGATGCCGGATTTGCTCCGGTTCTCACAAGCGCCAAATCCGCACCGGGAGGCCGTCTCGCAGCCCGCAGGCGGATTTGGTCTGGAATGCGCGAACACATTGTTGACCTGGACAACAATTTCGTCAACACCGATATTGCCGCGGGCGGCCGCATCCGGCCGCCGCAGGAGGACGTCGCGATGGCGGCCAAAAAGAGCACGCGCAAAACCCCGGCCGCCGCATTGCGCAAGCCGGCGGGCCCGCGCCGGGCCAGCCGCCCGGCGATCGACCTCGGCGATCTCGACGAGCGGCTCGGCTATTTTGTGCGCCGCATCCAGGTGTGGATATTCCAGGACTTCATCCGGCGGCTGGCGCATCTCGACATCAGCCCGGCGCAGTTCTCCGTGCTGGTGGTGATCGGCGCCAATCCCGGGCTTTCGCAGGCCGAGCTGGGCGAGACCTTGGGCATCGAGCGCGCGCGGCTGGTGCGGCTGTTGCACCGCCTGGAGCGGCGGGCGCTGACGGAGCGCCGCCCCTCCTCCACCGACGGCCGCCGGCATGCCCTTCAGCTCACGCGCGAGGGACAGAAAGTGCTGAGCAAGGCCAAGGCGCTGGCCGCGCAGCATGAGGCCGGACTGAAGGAAAAGCTCGGCGCCGAGCCGCACCGGCTCCTGCTCGACACGCTGCGGGAGTTCTAGGCTCTAGGCGAACAGCCGCTCCATCGCTGCCGCGATGCGGAACAGGCGGCGATCATGGCCGTTGCGCACGACCAGCATCAGCCCCGCCGGCAGGCCACCCTCGCGCGGCAGCGGCAGCGAGATGGCGCAGCAGTCGAAGAAGTTCCACACCGAGGTGTTGCGCAGCAGCATCGCGTTCTTGCGCGCGAATACATCGGGCGCGCTCATCTCCTCAATCGTCGGCGCCACGATCGGCGTGGTCGGCGCCACCAACACGTCGAGATCGCTCAGCTCGGCGTCCATCGCGCGCACGAGCCGCGCGCGCTCGTTCACCATCCAGATGTAATCCGAAGCGGGAGTAGCGCGGGCGCGTTCCAGCCGCGCCCGGATGTTGGGATCAATGTCCGCGCCGCGCCGGTCGAGCCGGTCGCGATTGACGGTGAAGGCTTCCGCCGGCTGCACGCCACCGCGCGCGTTCACGGCGATCATGCCGTCGATGAGCGGCAAGGCCTGATCGTGCAGGCGCGCGCCGGCCTTCTTCAGCGCGGCGAGGGCACTATCGAAGCGCTTTTCGACAACGTCATCGAGCGCGTCAATGGGCATTCCTTGCGCGATGCCGATGCGCAAATCCGCGAGCGGCGCCGGATCGATGGCCAAGAACTCCTCGCCCGCCATCACCGCGTCGGCCTTGGCGCAATCCGCGACCGAGCGCGCGATGGGGCCGATGGAATCCATGCTCTGCGACAGCGGAAAGGCGCCTTCGGTGGAGATGCGCTGGCGACTGGGCTTGAAGCCGACGACACCGCATAGCGCCGCCGGAATGCGGGTGGAGCCGCCGGTGTCGCTGCCGATGGCGATCTCGCACATGCCGTCGGCAACGGCGACGGCGCCGCCAGAGGTGGAGCCGCCGGGCACGCGCGCGCGGTCGGCCGGATTGCCGGGCGTGCCGTAATGCGGGTTCATGCCGACGCCGGAAAAGGCGAATTCGCTCATGTTGGTCTTGGCGACGACGACGGCGCCACCGGCGCGCAAGCGCCGCACCGGCGGCGCGTCGCTTGCCGCGGGCTTGCCCTCCTCCGCGACGACCTTCGAAGCCGCGCGCGTCACCTCGCCGGCGACGTCGAACAGGTCCTTTATGCTGACGATGGCGCCGTCGAGCGGCCCGAGCGATATGCCGCTTTTGGCGCGCGCGTCGGCGGCGTCGGCGGCGGCCTTCGCCTGCTCGCGATAGACGGTGAGGCAGGCGCGCGCGCCCTCCCCATTTGCATCGTCGATGCGCGCCAGCGCAATCTCAAGTCGCGCGCGCGCGGTGTCTCGCGTCATGGAACCAAGTCTCCCGGCAAACGTTTTCGACCCACCAGAGGGAACAAGTGTGGAGGCATATCATGCGCAAAGCAATTCTGGCCATTGCGGCGTTTGCCGCACTGGCAGTTGCGCCCGCCACCGTGCAGGCGCAGGACGCCCTCGGCGGCGCCATCGTGGGCGCCGGTGCGGGTGCGGTGATCGGCGGCGCGGCCACCGGTCGGGCTGAAGGCGCGGCGGTCGGCGCGGTGATCGGCGGCACCACCGGAGCGGCCATCGGCGCCAGCGCCGGCGAACGGCGCTATCGCGGCGAACGCGTGCGTGTCTGCTGGGAAGACGATTGGGGCAACCGGCGCTGCCGGTGGCGCTATCGCTAATAGCTGTACTGTAGCGTGTGTTTGAGTTGGATGAGGCGTCCCGCAAGGGGCGCCTCGTTCGTTATGCCTCAGGCGCCGAGGCCGCCTTTCCGCTCAATGAAGCCCGCGATCTCGTCGACGCCCTTGCCTTCGCGCATGTTCGCGAAGACGAAGGGCCGCGCGCCGCGCATCTTTTTCGCGTCGCGCTCCATCACTTCGAGCGAGGCGCCGACATAAGGCGCGAGGTCGATCTTGTTGATGACCAGAAGATCGGATCGCGTGATGCCGGGCCCGCCTTTGGACGGAATCTTGTCGCCGGCGGCGACGTCGATGACGTAGATCGTGAGATCGGCGAGCTCGGGCGAGAAGGTCGCGGCAAGATTGTCGCCGCCGGATTCGATCAGCACCATATCGAGATCGGGAAATTTCTGGCGCATCTCCGCGACCGCCGCGAGATTGATCGAGGCGTCCTCGCGGATGGCCGTGTGCGGGCAGCCGCCGGTCTCGACGCCGGCGATGCGCTCTGGCGCCAGCGCGCCGGAGCGCACCAGGTATTCGGCGTCCCACTTGGTGTAGATGTCGTTGGTGATGGCGGCGATCTCGTAGCGGTCGCGCAATTTCTTGCACAGCGCGTCCATCAGCGCGGTCTTGCCGGAGCCGACCGGGCCGCCGACGCCGACGCGCAAGGGACCATGGGGATTTTTCATTCTCAGCTCCTGAACAGCCGTGTGTATTGGGTTTCGTGGCGCGCACTGGCGAGGTCGGCACGGAAGGCCGACGAGCCGAGGTCGTCGAGCGTGGCGGCAAGCGCGCGCTGGGCGGTGCCGGCGATGACTGGCTCGAGCCCGGCCAGCACGCGCTGGCCATCGGTCTGGCCGAGCGGGACCAGCCGCACGCCGGCGGAGACCCAGTTGGCGGCGACCGCCTGCAGATAGGCGGCGAGCGCGGGGCCAAGCGCAATACCGTGGCCGGCGCTCGCGGCCGCGACGGCGACCGGATAGGCGACCGGGCCGGCCCAGACTTCCTTGAGCGTATCGAGTGCCGCGCAGGGCCAGGCGGCGCGCGTCGCCTCGATGAAGGCGTTGCCCTGCGCGGTCGTCTCCAGGTGGCGCTCCTTGGTGGGCGCGAAGGCGGCGGCGATCTCGGCCACCGCCTGCACCGCCTTGCCGTCGGCCGCCTCGGCGGATCGATGCGCATGCGCGAACAGCACGGCGTCGCAGAAGCCGCCGCCCTCGGCGAGCATGACCGCGAGCCAGTCCCTGAGCGTGGCGGCATCCTTGATGTCGCCCGCCTCCACCGCCCATTCGATGCCGCTGGAGTACGAAAAAGCGCCGACCGGATAGGCCGGCGACAGCCAGGCCATCAGGCGGTAGAGGGCGCCGCTTTCCCTCTCCCCGCATGCGGGGAGAGGGTGGCGAGCTTCGCTTGCGCTGCGAGCCGGGTGAGGGGGCATATCGATAGGTTCAGGCAGTGGCAACGCTCCCTCACCCGCCCGCCGACGCTCTTCGAGCTTCGGCGGGCGACCTCTCCCCGCGCGCGGGGAGAGGCGAAGCGCGCGCGTGACGCCATCCGAACTCTTCTTACCCGCCATGACCGTGCCCATGCGGCGCGCTCGGTTCGGGATCAAACGGCGCCTCCAGCGGATCGAGATGCGCGCCGAGGCCGCGCAGCATGTCCTCCAGCACGTGGTCGCGCCGGATGCGGATGTGCTCACCGACGATCTGCACATCGGTGTGGCGGTTGCCCAGATGCCAGGCCAGCCGCACGGTATCGAGCCCGTGCGCGCAGATTTCAACGAGCGACTCGGGCGCGCCCGCGACCAGCACGATGGCGCCGTCGTCGAGCACGAGGCCATCGCCGTCGCGCAAGGCGACCGGCGCGGCGAAATCGAGCAGGACCTCCGTGCCCTTCTCGCCCGTCAGCACGATACGCCGCCTGTTGCGGTCGTTGGCATCGAGCACGACGCGGTCGGCTGCGGATGTTGCCGGCCAGGCGCCAGGCGGTTTGATGGCCGTCACGCGTTTCATGTTAGCGCCGGTCGGCGGTCGGGCGCGACACTACGTAAAGTGCACTGGTCAGCAACAGCCCCGCCACCACGGTGGCGAGCAGCACCGACGGGTGGCTGCCGATCCAGAAGACGGCGAAACCGCCCGCCATGCCGGCACAGGCGATCAACTTGGCCGGGCGCGAGATGGCGCCATGGGCCCGCCAATCCCGCAAGGTCGGACCGAACCGCGGGTGCTCGAGCAGCCACGCTTCGAGGCGCGGCGAAGAATGCGCGAAGCAGGCCGCCGCGGCGATGAGGAAGACGGTCGTCGGCATCAGCGGCACCACGGCACCGATCAGGGCGAGCGCGAGCATCAAACAGCCGAGACCGAAGAATACGTATCGCTTCATGACCCTTCGCCGGATTGCATGCTCGGGTGAGACGGCCGAGCGCGGTCACGACGAATAGCCCCGGTTCAAGCGCGCCGCAAATGTCATAGTTTAGATCGCGTCCAGACAGGCATGGCGTCAGAATAGGAAATACCGCTGCGCCATCGGCAGCGTGTCGGCCGGCGCGCAGGTTAAAAGCTCGCCGTCCGCGCGCACCTCATAGGTCTCCGCGTCGACCTCGATGTTGGGCGTGGCGTCGTTGTGGATCATGCTCTTCTTCGAGATCGAGCGCGTCTTCTCGACCGCGACCAACTCTTTCTCCACGCCGAGCTTGTTGCGCAGGCCCGAGCGCGCCGCCGCCTTCGACACGAACACCAACGACGAGGCGGTGAGCGCCTTGCCGAAGGCGCCGAACATCGGCCGGTAATGCACCGGCTGCGGCGTCGGGATCGAGGCGTTGGGGTCGCCCATTTGCGCGGCGACGATCGAGCCGCCCTTGATGATCATGTCGGGCTTGACGCCGAAGAAGGCCGGCGACCACAGCACCAGGTCGGCGAGCTTGCCTTTCTCGACCGAGCCGATGTGCTTCGAAACGCCGTGCGCGATGGCGGGATTGATCGTGTACTTGGCGATGTAGCGCTTGGCGCGGAAATTGTCGTTGTCGCCTTTTTCCTGCGGCAGTCGCCCGCGCTGCTTCTTCATCTTGTCCGCCGTCTGCCAGGTGCGGATGATGACCTCGCCCAAGCGGCCCATGGCCTGCGAGTCGGACGACATCATCGAGAGCGCGCCGAGGTCGTGCAGGATGTCTTCGGCCGCAATGGTCTCCTTGCGGATACGGCTTTCGGCGAAGGCCAAGTCCTCGGGGATCGACGGGTCGAGGTGGTGGCACACCATCAGCATGTCGAGATGCTCGTCGATGGTGTTCTTCGTGAACGGCCGCGTCGGGTTGGTCGATGACGGCAGCACGTTCTTCAGTCCCGCCACCTTGATGATGTCGGGCGCGTGCCCGCCGCCGGCGCCCTCGGTGTGGAAGGCATGGATGGTGCGGCCCTTGAAGGCCTTGATGGTGTCCTCGACGAAACCCGACTCGTTGAGCGTATCGGTGTGGATCATCACCTGGATGTCGTAGTCGTCGGCGACCGACAGGCAGCAGTCGATCGCCGCCGGCGTCGTGCCCCAGTCCTCGTGCAGCTTGAGCGCGCAGGCGCCGGCCTTGACCATTTCCTCCAGCGCGGCCGGGCGCGAGGCATTGCCCTTGCCGGCAAAGCCGAGATTGACCGGAAAGGCGTCGGCCGCCTGGATCATGCGCGCGATGTGCCACGGTCCCGGCGTGCAGGTGGTGGCATTCGTGCCGGCGGCCGGTCCGGTGCCGCCGCCGAGCATGGAGGTGACGCCCGACATCAGCGCCTCCTCCACTTGCTGCGGGCAGATGAAATGGATGTGCGAGTCGAAGCCGCCGGCGGTGAGGATCTTGCCCTCGCCGGCGATGATCTCAGTGCCGGGGCCGATGACGATGGTGACGTTCGGCTGGATGTCGGGATTGCCGGCCTTGCCGATTGTCGCGATGCGGCCTTCCTTCAAGCCGACGTCGGCTTTGACGATGCCCCAGTGATCGAGGATCAGCGCGTTGGTGATGACGGTGTCGACGGCGCCCTGCTTGTTGGTGAGCTGCGACTGACCCATGCCGTCGCGGATCACCTTGCCGCCGCCGAACTTCACCTCCTCGCCGTAGGTGGTGAAATCCTTTTCGACCTCAATGATGAGGTCGGTGTCGGCGAGGCGCACGCGGTCGCCCGTCGTCGGGCCGAACATGTCGGCATAGGCCGCGCGCTTGATTGTGACCGCCATTTTTCATCCCCAAAGTTATCAACTGCCGATTTTATGCCCTTGCCATCGCAGTCTGCGGGCGTAAGCTTTCCCGCAGGTCACCCATCTCTGGCTCCGGCCGGACACGGATGATCGCCATGGCCGAACGGTCATGGGACGTGGGCGCCGCTTCGGCAGTGTTCGTGGTCCATGGTTGCCGGTCCTGGCTCTCAGTAGCTGGTACAGACGCTGAGCTCACGCTCGCGCCGCGTATGGATCCGAGAGCTTGTGACGGGCAGACGACGGTCTGCCCGTTATGGCTTTTGGGGATGCGCAAAACACCTCTCACAGCTTCCCCATCACGTCCTGACGAAACCCGTAGACCGTGCGCTTGCCGGCGAGTGCGACCAGCGTGACCTCGCGCGTCTGTCCCGGCTCGAAGCGCACCGCCGTGCCGGCCGCGATGTCGAGCCGCATGCCGCGCGCTTTTTTGCGGTCGAACTTGAGCGCCGGATTGGTCTCGAAGAAATGGTAGTGCGAGCCGACCTGGATCGGCCGGTCGCCGCTGTTGGACACGCTGAGCGTCGCGGTCTTGCGGCCCGCGTTGAGCGTGATGTCTCCGTCCTTGATGAACATCTCGCCGGGGATCATTGCGTCACCCCCGCCGCATCTTGGCAAGTGCGATCACCGCCAGCGCCAGAACAAGCGCGCCGACGCCGACAGTTTCGACGCTCGGCAGCCAGCTCACCGCGTGCGGGTGCGGGTGTGGCACCAGCGAGTCGTGCGCCTGCGCCACAGTTTCCGCCAGCACGGCGACAAGAATGAATAGTGCTCTCATCGAGAACTCCTCTAACGGATCGGATTATGCACGGTGACGAGCTTGGTGCCGTCGGGAAACGTCGCTTCCACCTGGATATCGTGGATCATCTCGGCGATGCCGGGCATCACGTCGCTGCGCGTGAGCACATGCGCGCCCTCCTCCATCAGCGCGGCGACGCTTTTGCCGTCGCGCGCGCCTTCGACGATGAACTCGGTGATCAGCGCCACCGCCTCCGGGTGATTGAGCTTGACGCCGCGCTCGCGGCGGCGGCGCGCCACCATGGCGGCCATGGCGACCAGCAGCTTGTCTTTCTCACGCGGCGTTAGATTCATCTCTCCCCCGATGTTTTCTTATTGCAGCCACAGCCGCGGCACCGACGTGCCGAGCGCGGCCAGGACTGCCATCAGATCGTGACGCAGCGCCGCGCCATCCTTGGCGCAGAGGCGCGCCACCGCAATGCCGTTCCAGGCCGAGATGCCCACTTGCCCCGAAAATTGGTCTTCCAGAGCACGCACGGCGGCGAGTTGCAGCTCGCCCGCGGGCGCGATCAGCACGGTGGCGATGGCGATGCCGCCCGCGGCAGCGGCCGGCCGTGCGAGCTTGTCGGCGATGGCACCCTCGAGGCGGGCGGTGTCGGCATAGACCAGCCTGCCGCCGCAACTCACCCGCCAGCGGTCGGCGAAGAAGCCCTGCGCGACGGTCTCTCCCATCGCGGCGCGGCCGAACACCACCGCCTCGGCCATGATCAGCGAGGCGCCCTCGGCAAGCTCGATGTCGATCCGCCGCGACAGCCGCGCCTCGTCGAAAAGGATGGTCTCTTGCGGCAGCCAGGCAAGATGCCCGCCCGCGGCGACCTTGAGCGCGACGTCCATCTCGGCGTTCGCGCCGGTCGAGCGATAAATCTTCTCCGCCGCCGCGCCGCCGGCGACGAGGCGCGCGCCCTCGCCCACCGCGATGTCGAGGCTGAAGCGGTCGCCGCCGGTCATGCCGCCGCCGGTATTGACGATGACGGCTTCCAGCATCTCAGCCGCCGCGTTGGGGAAACGCACGCGCAGCGAGCCTGCTTCGTGCACGCGGGTGCGATGCGTGCGGCCGTCGCGCGCGGCAACCGACAGCGCAATCGTGCCGGTGGCGCGGTTGGCGTCGAAGATGGCGCTGCGGGCGGCGTCCACGGGGAGAAGTCCTGTTACGCCGGGAAGCATAGCCCGCGCCGCCGTCAAATCGCCAGCGCGCGCTTGAGCGCGCCTTCATCCATGGTGTCCTTGTCGCAGGCGTAGACGATGGCGCCGCGGTCCATGACCACCAGCCGGTCGCCGAGCTCCTGCGCAAAGTCGAGATACTGCTCAACCAGCACGATGGCCATGTCCTTGAGCGAGCGTAGGTAGGAGATGGCGCGGCCGATGTCCTTGATAATCGAGGGCTGGATGCCCTCGGTCGGCTCGTCGAGCAGCAGGAGCTTCGGCCGCATCACCAGCGCGCGGCCGATGGCCAGTTGCTGCTGCTGGCCGCCCGAGAGGTCGCCGCCGCGCCGCTTGAGCATGCTGTTGAGCACCGGGAACAACGAGAACACGTCGTCCGGCACGCTGCGCTGGTCGCGCGGCAGCGGTGCAAAGCCGGTTTCCAGGTTCTCCTCGACGGTGAGCAGCGGGAAGATCTCGCGGCCCTGCGGCACGAAAGCGATGCCCGAACGGGCGCGCTGGACGGTGGACAGCCTGGTGATGTCGCTCCCGCCCAAGGTGATGTTGCCTTTGCTCACCGGATGCTGACCGACGATGGCGCGCAACAGGCTGGTCTTGCCGACGCCGTTGCGGCCGAGCACGCAGGTGACCTTGCCGGGCTCAGCCGTGAGCGAGATGCCGCGCAGCGCCTGCGCCGCGCCGTAGTGAAGGTCGATGTTGGATACCTCTAGCATTGTTCCATCTCGTAAGAGCGAATAGCGAAATAGCGAGTAGCGAATAGAAAGCTCCGGACACACTCACTACTCGCTATTCGCTACTCCCTACTCGCTATCTTCCCAAATACACTTCGACCACCCGGTCGTTCTGCGACACCTGATCGATGGTGCCCTCGGCCAGCACCGAGCCTTCGTGCAAACAGGTGACCTTGACGCCCAGTTCGCGCACGAAGGCCATGTCGTGCTCGACCACGATGACGGTCTTGGTCTTGTTGATCTCTTTCAACAGCTCGGCCGTCTGCATGGTCTCGGTGTCGGTCATGCCGGCCACCGGCTCGTCGACCAAAAGCAATTTAGGTTCCTGCGCCAGCAGCATCCCTATTTCGAGCCACTGCTTCTGCCCGTGCGACAGGCTGCCGGCCACGCGCGCGCGCAGCGGCGTCAGGCGGATGGTGTCGAGGATTTCCTCGATGCGCTTCTGCTGCGGCTGCGACGACTGCCACAGCAGCGTGGAGCGCACGCGACGGTCGTTCTTCAGCGCGAGCAGCAGGTTGTCCTCGACGGAGTGCATCTCGAACACGGTCGGCTTCTGGAACTTGCGGCCGATGCCGAGCTCGGCGATCTGCGTCTCGTCCAGCTTGGAGAGGTCGTAGGCGCCCTGCTCGAAATAGACGTCGCCGTCGTCGGGCCGCGTCTTGCCGGTGACGACGTCCATCATGGTGGTCTTGCCGGCCCCGTTGGGGCCGATGATGGCGCGCATCTCGCCCGGCTCGATCAGGAACGACAATTCGTTGAGCGCCTTGAAGCCGTCGAACGACACCGAGATGCCGTCGAGGTAGAGCAGCGCGGAGGTGGTGTTGGTGCCGTCCATGATGCCCCCTATTCGGCCGCCCGCGGCGCCGCGCCGGAATTGAGCGGAGCGTCCGCGCCCTCTTCGGCGGCGGCCGACTTTGCCGCCGCGCGGCGGTCGAGGCCGTACTTCAGCGTGCCGACGATGCCGCGCGGCAGCAGCAGCGTCACCGCGATGAACAGCCCGCCCAGCATGAACAGCCAGTAAGGTGCGAGCCAGCCGGAGGTGAAGAAGGTCTTGGCGTAATTGACCACGAAGGCGCCCAGCACCGCGCCGGTGAGCGTGCCGCGGCCGCCGACCGCCACCCAGATCACCGCCTCGATGGAGTTGGCCGGCGCGAACTCGCCCGGATTGATGATGCCGACCTGCGGCACGTAGAGCGCGCCGGCCACGCCCGCCATCGCAGCCGACAGCGTGAACACGAAGAGCTTGTAAGCCTCGACGCGATAGCCGAGGAAGCGCGTGCGCGCCTCGGCGTCGCGGATCGCTACCAGCACCTTGCCGAACTTGGAGGTGACGATGGCGCGGCAGATCAGGAAAGAGACCGCCAGCGCCAGGCACGAGATCACCAAAAGCGCGTTGCGCGTGCCCTCCGCCTGCACGGGAAAGCCGAGGATGTCCTTGAAATCGGTCAGGCCGTTATTGCCGCCGAAGCCGAAATTGTTGCGGAAAAAACCGAGCATCAGCGCATAGGTCATCGCCTGCGTGATGATCGAAAGATAGACGCCGGTGACGCGGCTCCTGAAGGCGAACCAGCCGAACACGAAGGCCAACAGGCCCGGCGCCAGGAGGATCATCAGCGCGGCGTAAGCGAAACTGTTGAAGCCGTACCAATAAAACGGCAGCTCCTTCCAGTTCAGGAACACCATGAAGTCGGGCAGGACCGGATCGGCATAGACGCCGCGCGTGCCGATCTGCCGCATCAGGTACATGCCCATGGCATAGCCGCCGAGCGCGAAAAAGGCGCCATGGCCGAGAGACAGGATTCCGGCATAGCCCCAGATCAGGTCGATCGAGAGCGCGAGGATGGCGTAGCAGATGTACTTGCCGAACAGCGCGACCAGATAGGTCGAGACGTGCAGGCCCGAGCTCGGCAGCACCAGCAGATTGAGCACCGGAATGGCGATCGCGAAGGCGCCGAGCAGCACCAGGAAGATGGTCGAGGCGCGGTCGAGCAGGCGCGTGAGCGGGAAGGCGTTCATGCAAAGCCCCGTGTCCCGGATGCGGTGCAGCACGAGCGCAGCGAAGTGGTGCACCGCAGATCCGGGACCGTCGCAAGCACCGCGTTCTCGACGATCCCGGGTCTGCAGCGCACCGCTGCGCGCTGCGCTGCGCCCGGGAAAAGCGGAGGGAGCCTCATCCTCACGCCTCCACCGCCCGGCCCTTGAGCGCGAACATGCCGCGCGGGCGCTTCTGGATGAAAAGGATGATGAAGACGAGGATGGCGATCTTGCCGAGCACCGCGCCGGCATAAGGCTCGAGGAACTTGTTGGCGATGCCGAGCGTGAGGGCGCCAACCAAGGTGCCCCACAGGTTGCCGACGCCGCCGAAGACGACGACCATGAAGCTGTCGATGATGTAGCCCTGCCCGAGGTTCGGGCTCACATTGTCGATCTGCGACAGCGCCACGCCGGCAATGCCCGCGATGCCGGAACCGAGCCCAAAGGTGAGCGCATCGATGCGCGCGGTGCGGATGCCCATGGCCGCCGCCATCGAGCGGTTCTGCGTCACCGCCCGCATTTCCAGCCCCAACCGGGTAAAGCGCAGCATCGCCAGCAGCGCGACGAACACGGAAAGCGTAAAGCAGATGATCCAGAGCCGGTTGTAGGTGACGGTGATGCCGCCGAAATCGAAGGCGCCGCTCATCCACGACGGGTTGCCGACGTCCTTGTTGGTCGGGCCGAAAGCCGTGCGCACCGCCTGCTGCAAAATCAGCGACAGGCCCCAGGTGGCGAGCAAGGTTTCCAGCGGCCGCCCGTAGAGGAAGCGAATGATGCCGCGCTCGACCGCGACGCCGACCGCGCCCGCCACCAGGAAGGCAAGCGGCACCGCGATCACCAGAGAATAGTCGAACAGGCCCGGATAATTCGTGCGGATGAACTCCTGCACGACGAAGGTGGTGTAGGCGCCGAGCATCACCATCTCGCCATGCGCCATGTTGATGACGCCCATGACGCCGAAGGTGATGGCGAGCCCGATGGCGGCCAGCAGCAGCACGGAGCCGAGCGAGATCCCGTACCAGGCGTTCTGCACCGCGCTCCAGACCGCGAGGTTGCCCTGGATCTTCGAGCGCGCGGAGGCAGCGGCCTCGCGCAGCGCCGGCGGCGCATCGGCCGGCAGGCTTTCCACCAGCGCGAGCGCGTCCTGGTCGCCGCGGTCGCGCACGACCGCGACGGCGGCGAGCTTGTCCTCGGCGCTGGCGTCGTCGGAGGTGAGCACGAGGGCCGCGCGCGCCTCGCTCAGAGCTTTTTTGACGTGCGGGTCGGTTTCGGCGGCGAGCGCCTTCTCGACCGCGGCAAACGCGCCCGCATCGCGCGACTTGAACACGGCCTGCGCCGCTTCGTAGCGGCGTTGCGGCTCCTTCGCCATCAAGGTGAGCGAACCGAGCGTCGCGTCGATCATGCCGCGCACGCGGTTGTTCAGGCGGACATTGTCGATGTCGGACGGCGGCGACGCGACCGCTTCGCCGGTGCCGGCGTCGGTCAGCTTGTCGGCCTTGTCCTTGATGAAAACCTTCTTGGCCTCGGCCGAAAACAACAGGCGCTGGTCTTTCAATGCCTCCAGGAGCGGCGCGGTGCGCGCATCTCCCGAGGCGGCCAGAGCCTCGATGGCGTCGGCGGTGTCGCCGAAGGAGTCGGCGGTGAAGCCGGCGAGCGCATCCTCGTAAGGGCCCGCATGGGCGCCCACCGCACCGGCAATCAGCAAGCCGACGGCAAAGGCGAACGCCACGACGCGATCGTGGAAACTACGCATTTCAGTCCGTCCCGGCAGGAACTTCGTGAGAGTGGGGAGACGGCGGCGAACCGCCGTCTCCGGAATCGTTTGCGTCAGACCTCAGGAGGCCTGGCCGCCGCACTTCTTGGTGACGGTGTTGTAGTTGCCGCACTTGAGCTTCACCCAGTCGGCTTCGAGATCCTTCGAGCCGGGCAGGAAGTCGGTCCAGGCGTCGCCCGGCACGAGACCCTTGGTCTTCCACACCACGTCGAACTGGCCGTCGCCTTTGATTTCGCCGACGAAGACCGGCTTGGTGATGTGGTGGTTCGGCAGCATCTTCGAGATTCCGCCGGTGAGGTTCGGCGCCTCGATGCCGGGCAGCGCGTCGATCACCTTGTCGGGATCGGTGGACTTCACCTTCTCGACCGCCTTGACCCACATGGCGAAGCCGATCACGTGGGCTTCCATCGGGTCGTTGGTGACGCGCTTCGGATTCTTGGTGAAGGCCTTCCACTTGGCGATGAACTCGCTGTTACCCTTGTCCTTGATCGACTGGAAGTAGTTCCAGGCGGCGAGGTGGCCGACCAGCGGCTTGGTGTCGAGGCCGGCAAGCTCTTCTTCGCCGACCGAGAACGCCACCACCGGGATTTCAGTGGCTTTGACCCCCTGATTGCCCAGTTCCTTGTAGAAGGGAACGTTGGCGTCGCCGTTGATGGTGGAGACCACGGCCGTCTTCTTGCCGGCCGAGCCGAACTTCTTGATGTCGGCCACGATGGTCTGCCAGTCCGAGTGACCGAACGGCGTGTAGTTGATCATGATATCTTCTTGCTTGACGCCCTTCGCCTTCAGGTAGGCCTCAAGGATCTTGTTGGTGGTGCGCGGATAGACGTAGTCGGTGCCCGCCAGCACCCAGCGCTTCACCGAACCGCCGTCCTTGCTCATCAGGTAGTCGACGGCCGGAATGGCCTGCTGGTTCGGCGCGGCGCCGGTGTAGAACACGTTGCGCTCGCTCTCTTCGCCCTCGTACTGCACGGGGTAGAAGAGGATCGAGTTCAGTTCCTTGAACACCGGCAGCACGGACTTGCGCGACACCGAGGTCCAGCAGCCGAACACCACGGAGACCTTCTCCTTGGAGATCAGCTCGCGCGCTTTCTCGGCGAACAGCGGCCAGTTCGAGGCGGGGTCGACGACCACCGCTTCGAGCTTCTTGCCGAGCACGCCGCCTTTCTTGTTCTGCTCGTCGATGAGGAAGAGCATGGTGTCCTTCAGCGTGGTCTCGCTGATGGCCATGGTGCCGGACAGCGAGTGAAGGATGCCGACCTTGATGGTGTCCTGCGCTTTGGCGGGCTGCATGGCGCCCGCGGCGGCGAAAGCAAATCCCGCGGCGGCGGCAAGCCACCGGCGGGCAGTCGGTCGGGACGCGACCGTCGATCGGGACGCGACCGTATGTGTCGATGTGAGCATGAGCGAAATCCCCTGCATTTGACGCGCGCGGAAAGGCCCGGCGACCTCGGCGCAGGGAGTATTTCGCAAGGGCTATGCCAAGGCGGCGGACGCGGCCTAAGCCACTGATTTTGTGAGGGTATAATCGCGGCTGCGGAAGCTGCCTAGTTTTACGCCAGCAGCGAGTGCCTTTTTAATGGGCAAAATTGGCTGAATCCGCGCCAAATATGACAAGCCGGCATGGATCAGGCATTTTCGTCCGTAAAATCCCTACCAGAGCTCGTCGGCATTCAAACGACGGGGGATCTGGCCCTGCTGGACCGCATAGGAAATGAGCAGATCGAGGCAGGGCCGGCAGGCGTCCTTGCCGAAGGGGATGGTGTCGACCTGCCCGCTCGCCGGCAGCCCGGCGGCCTTCTTACCGGCCACCAGCAGGCGATAGAGCTCCGCCACCGCCGCCGGATTGGATCGCTTCAGCTCATCGGTGACCACGACCATGTGATTGACCGGCACCAACCCGTACGTCGCGAACCATTTCTTGGCCTCGGCATCCGGGTTCGCGATGACGCTCTTGAGGCGCGGGTCGTCGGGCATGGCGGCGCCGTAGATCGCGGCGTCCAACTCACCGGCGAGGAGCATCTTGGTGATGTCCTGGTTGGCGCCGGCGCGGATGACGCCGGGCGGATCCTTGGCCTCGGCGACATGGCCGTCCTCGAAGGTGACCCACTGGCAGCGCGAAAAGTCGACGCCGTAATCGTTCTGCAGGATGCCGCGGATCCAGACGCCGGTGGTCTGGCTGTAGGAGCGCACGCCGATGCGCTTGCCCGGCAGGCTTTCGGGCGTCAGCGTGCCGCGCTCGCTGTTGTAGAGCATAGTGTGGTGCTGGAAGCGCGACAGCATCGCGGCCGGCAGGAGCGTGAGCCCCTTGTTGCAGGCCTTGGCCTGGAAATAGGTCGTCAGCGCCATTTCGCTGGCGTCGAAGGCGTGCTCGCGCACCATCGGCTTGAACGCGGTGTAGAGCGCCTTGACCTCGACGAAGTCGAGCTTGAGCGTGGGCGACGTCACCTCGCCGCGCTTGAGCGGCAGCGTGTGCGGGTAGTCGCCCAGCACGATGCGCAATGTGGCAGGCGCATTGCCCATGATGAAATGCCTTTTTCGCGCCGCTTGACCGGCCCCTGCCCTACCTAGTTTAAAGAACGCCAACGGAAAAGGGAGTTGTTACGGTCATGTCGGAGCAAAAGACCGGGCTCGTGGTCACCGCCCATCCGGGGGATTTCGTCTGGCGCGCGGGCGGCGCCATCGCGCTGCATGCCAGGCGCGGCTACAGGATGAAGATCGTCTGCATGTCCTTCGGCGAGCGCGGCGAAAGCCAGTTTGCCTGGAAGGAGCCGGGCGCGACGATGGAAAAGGTGAAGGCCGGCCGCAAGGACGAGGCCGAGCGCGCCGCCGCTTTGCTCGGCGCCGAGATCGAGTTCTTCGATTGCGGCGACTACCCGCTCAAGCTCACCGAAACGCACTTCGACCGCATGGTCGACATCTACCGCGAAATCAATCCCGCCTTCGTGCTTACGCACGCGCTCGAAGACCCCTATAACTTCGACCACCCGAACGCCGCACATTTCGCGCAGGAGACGCGCGTGGTGGCGCAGGCCATGGGCCACAAACCGGGCGCCAAGTACAAGTATTCCGCGCCGCCGGTCTACCTGTTCGAGCCGCACCAGCCGGAGCAGTGCAACTACAAGCCCGACCTCATCCTGAAGATCGACGATGTCTGGGAGCAGAAATACAAGGCGTTCCAGATCCTGGCCGCGCAGAAGCACCTGTGGGGCTACTACGAGCGCGTCGCGCTCAACCGCGGCATCCAGGGCTCGCGCAATACCGGCATCCCGATGACCTACGGCGAGGCCTATCAGACGCTGTTCCCGCGCGTCGTCACCGAGACGCTGGGTTAGCTTCTTGTCCCGGGCGCAATGCAGCACGAAGTGATGCATTGCAGACCCGGGACCATTAAGACTTCCGAATTTGCGAAGGTCCCGGCTCTGCGGCGCACCGCTATCGCGCTGCACCGCGTCCAGGACAAGCCAGAGAGAAAGCCACATGAAACCCGTCGTCGTCCGCAACATCAAACGCGTCGACCCGAACGCGATCGGCACCTTCGAGGCGCTCGGCGTTTCGACCGTGCACGAGGCGCTCGGCCGCTCCGGCCTGATGAAACCCTACCTGCGGCCGGTCTGGGCGGGCGCACAGATCGCAGGACCGGCCGTCACGATCCTGGCGCAGCCCGGCGACAACTGGATGATCCACGTCGCCGTCGAGCAAAGCCAGAAGGGCGACATCGTCGTGTTGGGCTGCACCGCCGACAACACCGACGGCATGTTCGGCGAACTGCTCGCCACTTCGCTGAAGGCGCGCGGCGTGAAGGGCCTGATCATCGACGCCGGCTGCCGCGACGTGAAGGCGCTGCACGAGATGGGCTTCCCGGTGTGGTCGCGCGCGATCTCGGCCAAGGGCACGGTGAAGGCCACGCTCGGCGCGGTCAACGTTCCGGTCGTGTGCGCGGGCGTCAATGTCGAGCCGGGCGACGCGGTGGTGGCCGATGACGACGGCGTGGTGGTGGTGCCGAAGAAGCTGGCGGTCGAGGTCGCGCAGAAGGCGCAGAAGCGTTTCGACGATGAGGACGGCAAGCGCAAGCAGCTCGCTGCCGGCGTACTCGGTCTCGACATGTACAAGATGCGTGAGCCGCTGGAAAAAGCGGGCCTGCGCTATGCCGACAACCCGGAGGATGTGTAATTTTCTATAGGCCGTATCTCATTTTGAGTAACTGACGCGCCTGCGGTCGATGAACCGCTTGCTCCCCGGGGATGGTTGCGAAACAATGCATTCCCCCGGGGATTTCAACACCTCATGCGTCGTTCTTTGTCGCTGCCGGTCCGCCTGGCGATCCTGGTCGCTGGCACATTGCTGCCGCTGATCGGATTTTCCGCGGCCATTGTCTATCAGCATTATCAGGAAAGCCGGACCGAAGCCTTCGGCCGCGTGGTACAGTTCACGCGCGGCATTCAACTCGTGCTCGACCGGGAGATGCAGGGTATCCTGTCGGGCCTCACCGTGCTGGCGAGTTCCGATGCGCTGGCGCGTGACGACTTCGTCGTCTTTCGCAGGCGCGCGCAAGCCTTCCTGTCACAGTTCCCGGATCATCCTTCGATTGTCATCGGCGACCGCGCGGGCCGGCAGGTTTTCAATTCGAGCGAAGCGCCGGACGCCGTGCTGCCGCCGCGGACTCCGCGCGAGGAGCGCGACATCGTCTTTCAGACCGGCAAGCCGGCCTTCTCGCCCCTGTTTATCGGTTCGGTGTCCCGGCGCCCGATCGTGACGGTGACGGTGCCGGTGTTCCGCGACGGCGAGGTGATCTACGATCTTTCCTTCAATCCGCCGCAGCAGATCTTTCAAAAAATTATCGAGCAGCAGAAGGCGAGCGACGACTGGACGATTTCGTTCTTCGACCAGAAGGGCGTAAACTTCGCGCGCGTTCCCAACCCGGAGCAAACGATCGGCAAGAGCGCTTCCCCGACGCTGCTCGCCGTCTTGTTCAGCGCCCCGGAGGGGCAGGCACGCACCGTTTCGCTCGAAGGCGTGCCGCTGCTTACGGCGTTCGCCCGCTCCGAATTGACCGGCTGGATCGCCGCCGCCGGCATCGCCGAGGCCACGCTGTCAGCCCCCGCCCTGCGCTCCTTCTTTCTCACCGGCGCCATCGGCCTTGGCATGCTCGTCATCGGGCTCGGCTTCGCCATTCGCATGGCAACCACAATTGCCCGCGGCGAAGCGCTGCACGAGCTGCTGATAAACGAGCTCAATCACCGTGTGAAGAACACTTTGGCTACCGTGCAGTCGCTATCGGGGCAGACGTTCCGCGGCAGCGCCGACGCCGAAGCGCGCAGCAAGTTCGAAGCGCGGCTCGGCTCGCTCGGCCGTACGCATGACGTTCTCAGCGCCAAAAAATGGGAAGGTGCGCGCATCGGCGAAGTCATCGACGCGGCACTGGCGCCGTTCGAAAGCGCCAACCCCGATGCCATCCGCAAGAGCGGGCCCGCCGTACCAATGTCGCCGCGTTGCGTGGTGATGGTGTCGATGGTGATCCATGAGCTTGCCACCAATGCAGCAAAGTACGGCGCCCTGTCACGCCCGGGCGGCTATGTCGTGGTCGAATGGTCGGCCTTGCCCGACGGTCTAGTCGAACTGCATTGGCGCGAGCGGGGCGGCCCCAGTGTAGAGCATCCGGCCCGCACCGGTTTCGGCTCACGGCTGATCGAGCAAGGCTTCGCGGCGCAACTCGGCGGCACTGCAACCTTGCGGTTCGACCCGGAAGGCGTCACCTGCCGGCTGGAATTCTCCGCGGGAGAACGGCGCAGTTAATGCTTCTGCTCTTGCCGCTGCTCCTGAAGCAGCGCATCCAGCGTGTATGCGTTCGGGCAGAACTCATGGTAGTGCTCGGCGGCGGTGCCGGCCGCGAATTCATGAAGACACCGCTGGCGGGTCGCGCAGGAAGCGCAGAGGCGTTGCAGGTCGCGCATCACGCCCGGCTCTCCGTCCGCCACCCGCTTGGCATCGACCCCGAGGGCGACAAGCATCTTTCCCAGCAGCGCGGCAGAGTCCGGCCCTTTGCCGGCGACCTCGGCGAGTTGGTCGGGCGTTACGCCGAGATCGTGCGCAATGCGCGCCACTTCATCGCGACCGCATTGCTGGAACTCATCCTGCGCGTCGACGGCCTGGCGGTATTTTGTGATCCAATGTGCGACCGCGTCCAGAATAGCTTCGAGGCGCGGGTAATGCTGCTGCTGGGCGGGATGAGCGGTCATGGTCTCCTCCGTTGCGGAGAAAGCTCGCCCAACCGGCCAAAATTGCATTGATCTTTATCAACCGACGAGCGGCAGAGGTCGCCCCGCCGGCGGACGCTTTTCGTTTCCCACCCTCGCCGGATTAATTTCAATATCGGTAACAGAGGGTTAAAGGCCGCGGCGCCGCGGGCCGCGTCATTGCGGCGCAGCGAATTAGATACTCTTTGAATGCCGATATTTTGTGGGCCGCGCAGCGATGTCGCGACGCCTGTCATACAACCTGCACAAGATTTATACCGGGCCGCGAAGTTTTGTACGCGTTCGGACAAGTTTTAATTCATAAATTAGCGCGGTTACACAGAAGATATTTTTAACGCCATGGCCATATCGTCCACGCATTCGTCCTCGTGGAGTGTGTCACATGTCCAAGATCGTCGCTTTTCTCAAGAATGAGTCGGGCGCAACCGCTATCGAATACGGTCTCATCGCCGCCGGCATCTCGGTCGCCATCATCGCGGTCGTGAACACGCTGGGCAGCAAGCTAAACACCAAATTCGACAGCATCTCGACCCAGCTGAAATAACCGGTCCCCTGCGTGGGCTGGTAAAGGAAGCCGCCGGCGACGGCGGCTTCCTCGTTTTTGAGCTAGGTGAGTGTACTCAGGCGGCGAGCGGGCGGCAGGATGGAAGCGGATCACCGCTGCCGCGCCCAATATGATAAAGATCGTGAGCAGAGCGCTCTGCGCGGTCAGGAAGGCCGGCTCCGAGCCGGTCGGCGCCAGCGCTTAGAATACTGGCACTTTCAGGAAGGCCTGCACGACCAGCGCCACGAAGTTGAAATAGAGCGCCGCGACGGCGCTCACCACATAGATCCAGCGCCATATGCCGGCGAGCTTGCCGATGCAGATCGCAAACAGCGCGATCGCCAGGATCGCCATGGAGACGAGCCCGGTGACGAGCGATGCTTTCGCGAGTTTGTGGCAGTCAGCCGGCCGGATGGCCAAGATTGATGCTCACCAAGGCGGCAAGCGCGACGACAATGAGAAAGCCGTTGATGAGCACCAGCAGCGCCGGGTGCATGCGCTTGGCGTCCGGCACCGGCGGCGGCGGTCCGGGGTCAAGATTGCGCCAGACGGCGGCGCCGTAGCAAAAGACGCTGAACAGGATGAGCACGCTGCCGGTGACGGCGATGAGCCAGTCGTGCACCACGCCGAACAGCAAGGGCTTGACGCCCAGCCCGCTCGCCATCGCCACGAGCCCGGTGCGCACCCAGGCGGCATAGGTCCGTTCGGCGGCAAAGACGGTGCGGTCGGCGGACAGTTCGGTGCGCCGGTCGGCGCTGTCCTCCATGCGCGCCGTTTCGCGCTCCATACGGACGGCGCTGTCCTTCATCTGGACGGCGCTATCCTTGATCTTTTCGGCATCTTTGACGAGTTTGGGCGGTGCCATGCCTTACTAAGACATGAGCGCAACCATGGTTCCGCGAGCAAATCTAGCCGCGGTTGGCGCTGCTCCAGGGCGCGATGCGGCGGCCGACCCATTTCAGCATCGAGGTCAACGAAACGCCGAGCGCCATTAGCACGATCACCGGCACGAAGGTCTTATCCATCTCGAACAAGTTGGCATAGCGCGTGATCATGAAGCCGAGCCCCGAGATCGTGGTGTAGAACTCGGCGATGATCATGCCGATCAAGCCACGGCCGATGGCGAGCCGGATGCCGGCGATGATGTAGGGCACCGCGAAGGGCAGCAGCACGTCCTGCCATACCCGCCACTCCGTAGAGCGGAAGGAGCGCGCGACCTCGAGCATGTTCTTGTCGCACTCGCGCACGCCCTGATAGGTGTTGATCAGGACCGGGAAGACGGCGAACAGGAAGACGACGATGATCTTCGCCTTCAGATAGATGCCGAACCACAGCACCAGCAGCGGCACCACCGCGACCAGCGGCGTCGCGTAGAGCGCGTTGATCGGCAGGTCGAGCGCCCAGTCGAGCCAGCGGATACGCGCCATGGCGATGCCGAGCGGGATGCCGACGATGAGCGCGACGCTCAGTCCGTAAAACATCACCTCCAGGCTTTGCGCGAGGAAGTAGGGCAGCTCGCCCGAGACGGTCGTTTCGTAGAAGGCGGCGGCGATCTTGGTCGGATAAGTGAAGAAGATCGGGTTGATGAAGGGCCCGATGATTTCCCAGACGATCAGGATCAGCACCACGAAGCCGTAGCGGAACAGCGCAGGCCGGTCCCACCACGGTCCCTTAACAGCCGCAGCGCGCGGCGCGCCGTCGGTGAGGGCAACGCTATGGGCTTGATTGGCAACGCTCATCATATCTCCCCTGGCTGGCCTTCTGTAGTGCGGCGGGCGCCACCCCTTGAGGCGGCGCCCGCGGAGTTTCAGGCTAGCTCAAATTAGAAGGCCGCGGTCGGGCAGACCGGGCCTTTCCATTCGCCGAGCTGTTCGATCGCCTTTTTCGAAAACGTCGTGTCGACGATGTCTTCGTATTTCGGCGTCTTGCCTTCCTTGATGTTGCCGACCTTGGTCATCAAGTCTGCGGTGAAGTTGACCCGCTCCGGGCCAAGGCCGCTATTGGCGTCCCAGATGCATGCCTTGACCATGAAGTCGTAGGTATCGGACAGGATCTTTTCCGGATAACCGGTATGCTTCACGAAGATCGGCATGACCTTCGCCTTGTCGGTATAGATGATGCGCGTCGCTTCAATGTTGGCACTGACGAACGCCTGCACCATCGCGGGCTTTTCCTTGATCGTCTTTTCGGTCGTCGACAGGAAAGTATAGAGCGTCTTCGGCTGCAGCTCCCACATGCGCGCGACCGCGTGCAGGTTCGGCACCTTGCTCTTGGCCAGCATTTCCTGCTCGACGTGCAGGATGGCGGTGTCGACCTGGTTGGCGACCAGCGCCGGCACGTCCTCGCTGGCGATGCTAACGAAGTTGACGTCCTTGGGATCGATCTTGGCCGCGCGCAACACGCCGCGGCTCAAGATGTCCGCAAAGCCGCCCGGCTCCTGGATGCCGATGCGCTTGCCCTTGAGGTCGGCCATCGTCTTGACCACGTCCTGGCGGACGATCAGCGACGCTTCAAGCTTGGGCAGGTTGGCGGAGACCGCCTTGACCAGCGCGCCGTTGGAACGGCCGATGATCGTCGGCGCGCCGGGCGTCAGCCCCATGTCGATATTGCCGGCGAGCAGCGCGCGGTAGACCTTCACGCCGTCGCCCAGTGAAACGATTTCGACGTCGAGGCCGGCTTTCTTGTAGAGGCCGAGATCCTTCGCGACGATCGCCGGCATATGGACGATATTGGGCGGCGACGTCGGTATGCCGATGACAACCTTGGTCTGGGCATTGGCCGCGACCGGCAGCATGCAGACGGCGGCGAACGCCGTCAGAGCGAGCTTGCGCATCACAATAGTCCTCCCTTTGTGTTCCAGCTCCTGGCCGGCTTCTGATTGGCCGGCTCATGGCGGTCCACGTTGCGGGCAGGCCGCCCGTGTTCCGCCTTTGCCCACGATCTTGCACGATCGGCCCTTCAAAAACAACGAAGAGGCGGCGGTTCATCCCCGCCAGACAGGCACGCGGCCGACGAAATTTGCCCTTTGACCGCGCCCGGCGGGCGTGCCTAATGACCCCCGCGTCAACCGCGACCGCGCGCAACCAATGGCCCAATTCGTCGTCGAATACGGAAAGTCGGGAACGGCGCCGCCGGCGCCCGACGGGCGGCTGGATGCGCCGGCCTTCCACCGCAATCACGCGCCGATCTGGGATGCGCTTAAAGGGTTCCTCGCACTGCACAGCGGGGACGTGCTGGAGATCGGCAGCGGCACCGGGCAGCACATCGCCACTTATGCCGGGTGGGCGCCGCAGCTCACCTGGTGGCCGAGCGACATTTTCGACTCGCACCTTTCCAGCATCGCCGCCTGGCGGCGGCAGGCGGCCTGCGACAACTTGCGCGCGCCGCAGCGCATCGACCTGACCGATCCGGCCTGGCGCTGGAGCCCCGGCGGGCCGCTGACGGCGATGCTGTGCTTCAACGTACTGCACATCTCGCCCTGGATCGTGGCGCAGAACCTGATCTCCGGCGCCGCGCGCCTCCTCACGGCGGACGGGAAGCTGTTTGTCTACGGTCCCTTCATGCGCGACGGTACGCACACCGCGCCGAGCAACGCCGCCTTCGACGCCAGCCTGAGGGCGCAAAACCCGGCCTGGGGCCTGCGCGACGTCCGCGATTTGGCGGCACTCGCCGCCGCGGGCGGCCTGGCGCTCGCCGAAACCATCGACATGCCGGCCAACAACCAGGTGCTGGTCTTCGCCCGCCCCGCCCGGCAGAATTAAGAACGCGAAAGAAGAAAAAGGACAGCGATGCAAGCCGAACCGATCCTCGATATCGCCCATCTCGGCCATCTCGAGCTGCTGACGCCGGAATTCGACAAGAGCGCACGCTTCTTCATCGACGTCATGGGCATGACCATGAGCGGCGAAAAGGGCGACAGCATTTATCTGCGCGCCTATGACGACTATGAGCGCTATTCGCTTAAGCTCACCGCCGCCAAGACCAACGGCATGGCGCACGTAGCCTACCGGACGCGCTCGCCGCAGGCGCTCGAGCGCCGCGCCGCCGCGCTCAAGGGCTCCAGCTTTGACGTCGGCTGGACCGATGGCGATCTCGGCCACGGCAAGACCTTCGTCTGCAAGGATCCGGACGGCCATGTCATCGAGCTCTATTACGACACCGAGTGGTACGAGGCGCCGCCGGAGCTCAAACCCTCCTTGAAGAACCAGGCCCAGCGTTTCCCCGGGCGCGGCTGCAACGTGCGCCGGCTCGATCATTGGAACGGGCTCGCCGCCGACATCTCCGCCTGCCGCAAATTCTTCGAGGACTATCTCGGCTTCCGCCTCACCGAGCGCATTGTGCTCAACGATGGCAGCGAAGCCGGCATCTGGTTCACCGCCACCAACAAGAGCTACGACTTCGCCTATACGCGCGACCACACCGGCGCGCGCGGCCGCTTCCACCACGTCACTTACGCGCTCAATTCGCGCGAGGAGGTGTTGCTCGCCGCCGACGTCTTCCTGGAAAACGGCGTCTTCATCGAGACCGGCCCGCACAAGCACGCGATCCAGCAGACGTTCTTTCTTTATGTCTACGAGCCGGGCGGCAACCGCGTCGAGGTTGCCAACGCCGGCGCGCGCCTCATCCTGGCGCCCGACTGGAAGCCTATCACCTGGACCGAGGAAGAGCGGCGCAAGGGCCAGGCTTGGGGACTGAAGACCATCGAGTCGTTCCACACGCACGGAACACCGGCGGTGAAGCACAAGTAGGACATCGCGTTGAGCGCCATCCCCTACACCGCCCTGCCCTCCGGCACCAAGATCCCGACCTTCGGGCTGGGCACCTGGCGCATGGGCGAGGATGCGCGGCGACGCCTGGCCGAGGTGGCGGCGCTGCGCCACGGCATCGAGCGCGGCGTCACACTGATCGACACCGCCGAGATGTACGGCAACGGCGAGGCCGAGCGCATCGTCGCCGAAGCGGTCGGCAAGCGGCGTGCCGAGATGTTCATCGTCAGCAAGGTACTGCCGGAGAACGCCGGCCGGCGCGACACGGTCGCCGCTTGCGAGCGCAGCCTGAAGCGGCTCAAGACCGACCGCATCGACCTTTACCTGCTGCACTGGCGCGGCGACGTGCCGCTGGAGGAGACGATCGCGGCCTTCGTCGGATTATGCGAGGCCGGCAAGATCGTCGACTGGGGTGTGAGCAATTTCGACATTTCCGATATGGGCGAACTGTGGAAGACGCCGGACGGCAACACCGCCGCGACCAACCAGGTGCTTTATAACCTGACCCGCCGCGGCATCGAGTTCGACCTGATGCCCTGGTGCCGTCAGCGCAAGATTCCGGTGATGGCCTATTCGCCGATCGAGCAGGGCCGCCTGCTCGGCCACGCGGCCTTGCGCGAGGTGGCCGCCCGCCACCGCGCCACCCCGGCGCAGGTCGCGCTCGCCTGGCTGATGCGGCACGACGACGTGATAGTCATCCCCAAGGCGACGACGCTCGCCCATGTCGACGAGAACGTCGCAGCGCTCGACCTGCTGCTCACGCATGACGACTTCGCCGCGCTCGACAACGCTTTCCCGCCGCCGAAGAAGCCCGTGCCGCTGGCGATGCTGTAGCGCGCCGTACCCCCGCTCATTACAATGCTCGCCAATCACCGAGGACTGTCCATGACCCGCCGCAACACGCCCCGCGTCTCCTTCATCGGCTTCGGCGAAGCCGGCCAGGCCGTCGCCTCGGGCCTGCGCGACGCCGGCATCGAGCAGATCGCCGCCTGGGACATTCTTTTTCCGGTAGACGCCGGCGCGAAACTGAAGGCGGCCGGTGAAAAGTTCGGCGTGCGGCTGGCGAAGTCCGCAGCCGACGCCGTTGCGGAGACCGACATGATCATCTCCGCCGTTACCGCCGCATCGAGCCTTGAAGCCGCGCGTTCGGTGGCGCCGCATCTGAAAGGCAATCCCTGGTATCTCGACGTCAATTCGGTGTCGCCCGGCCGCAAGCAGGCGACCGCCGACCTGCTCGGGGAGCGCGCGCGCTACGTCGACGTGGCGGTGATCGCGCCGATCCATCCGGCCCGCCACAAGACGCCGATGCTGATCGCCGGCCCGCACGCGGAGGCGATCTCGCCGCTGCTGCAAGAGATGGAGATGTCGCTCAAGATCGTGCCCGGGGAAACCGGCAAGGCGGCGGCGATCAAGATGATCCGCTCGGTCATGATCAAGGGGCTCGAGGCGCTCACGCTTGAATGCTATCTCGCTGCCTCGCGTGCCGGACTGCTCGACGAAGTGCTCGTCTCGATGAAGAACAACTATCCGACGCTCGATTTCGCCGCGATGGGCGACTACAACATCGAGCGCATGGCCAGCCACGGCGAACGCCGCGCCGCCGAAATGGAAGAATCGGCCGTGACGTTGCGCGAGCTCGGGCTCGACCCGCTGATGGTCGAGGCCACCGTCAAGCGCCAGCGTGAAATGGGCGCGTTCGGCAAGCAGGAGGCGGTCCGCGCGACATTGCACGATGGCCGCGCCGCCATGCTCGACGCGATCAGCCGCGTCAAGGACAAGCACCAGCACGACCTTTAAGCGCAGCGACGCGCCGCGCGCGGCACCGAAAAACGCGCGGTATTTCGGTCGTTTCTGAACGCGCGTTCAGAATTTTGTCGGCGCATTCGCGCGCAAATTTCTTGTAAGTTTCATACGCGACCGTCACTATGCGCCCGTCTTTAAAAAATTCGGGAGGTACGGATGAAACTGAGAAGCATCGCTTATGCCGCCGTCGTTGCCATTGCCGCGACCGCGTTCACGCTCGCTTCGGCGACCACCAGCGAAGCCAAGGGCAAGAAGAAGAAGGAAGCCGCCAAGCCGCAGCAGGGCATTTGCATGATGGCCGCCGGCGGACCGGTTTGCGCCACCAAGGGCGGCATGAAGTTTACTTACCGCAACAGTTGCTATGCGGCCAACGACGGCGCCAAGATCGCGTCGGCCAAGGCTTGCCCGGCGCCGAAGGCGAAGAAGGCCAAGAAGGGCGGCAAGAAGGCCGCCAAGAAGGCCAAAGGCAAGAAGAAGATGTAATCGGCCGGGCCGCGCTCTTCGCGCCGGCCTACACGGTTCGAAATGAAAACGGGCCGCTGCACTGCAGCGGCCCGATTTCGTTGCAGCAGGCGCGACGCTTACTTCACTTAAGTTAGGAAATGGATAGAAAGCGGCGAGTTGCTCCCGCTCCATCGGTCTGATTGCGGGTCGAGGGCACCGCGCTGCCGCGCGACAGCACGCGGATCCGCCTCGATCTCTTTCAGGCCGAACGGCGGCGAGGCCCAGCCGATGAAGGTCGCTACTGCCGGTGAAGGCGGGCCCCAGCACGCACATCAGCTGTCATGCACGTTAGGTCAATCTCCTGTACTTTTGTCCCATCCGCCATACGCAAGGCGGCCGGCCCCCGTCAAGGGCCGGCCGCCGACGCTTACGGATTTGCGCGCTTACTTCTTCTTCAGCGGCGGGGTGACGATCAGTTCCGCGAGCTGCTCTTTGGTCAGCGGCTTGTCCAGGAACTTGAGCTTGACCGCGTCCCTCACCGCGCCTTCCAGGTCGGCAAAGGTTTCGGTCTGCATCGTGGGCTTCGGCTGGAACTTGTCCATCGACTCCTTGAGCAGCGCGACCGGGCGATTCATTTTCTTGGAATACATCTCGACCGCCTTGGGGTCGGCGTACATCCAGTCGACGGCTTCGCGATAGCCGTCCATGAAGCGCAGGATCGCGTCGCGCTTGGTGTTCCAGGAATTCAGGTTGACGATCAGCGTGCGCACCGTCTGCCCGCGCAGCGACGGCACGTCGCTGCCGCGCGCAAGGATGCGGATCTTGCCGTCGTTGATTTCCTGCAAGCCGAACGGCGGCGCCGCCCAGCCGATATCGACCTGGCCGGACATCACCGCGGTCAGCGTCGCCGCCGGCCCGCCGGTGGCGGTCGGCTTGGCCTTGGAGCCGAGTTCGGCGCCGAAGGCGACCACGATGTTATTCGACGACGAGCCGTTGGTCGAATAGGCGATGGTGTTTTCCGGCGTGGCGTCGTTCAGCGTCTTGAGCTTGGAGTCCGCCTTCACGTACCAGAACAGGTCGCCGGTGCCGGTGAAGCCCGGCGCCAGGATGCGCACGGGCGCGCCCTTGGAATAGGCGCGCATCACGCCGGCGGCGCCGACGCCCGCGCCGATATCGGCCGAGCCGGAGATCACCGCCTGGATGGTTTCGCCCGCGCCCTGCGTGCCGACGTTCTCCAGCACAAGGTTGTGCTTCTTGAAGATGCCGGCGTCCTGGCCGAGCGTCGGCGCCTGGTTTTCCCAGTTGTTGATCTGCCCGATGACGAGCTTGAGCGTGTCCTCGGCCGCGGCCGGTGCGGCCGCCAGTGCGAACGGGACGACGATCCCGAGCGCGGCTGCAATGCCCTTAAAGGTCTTCATGCGTTCCTCCTTGATAGCATTCATTATTGTTTGACGCCCCACGATGGCGGCATTCAACACCCGATGCCGCCCACGGGGGAAGTGGAAATCTTACCGTCTTTTGCCGCCTTTCGCTTTCCCCTTACGCGCTGAAGCCTTGGCCGGCGCGCGCTTGGTCCCCTTGGCCGCCTTGGCGGGGGCGAGCGCGCCGCCGGCTTTCGCCACCCGCATCGCCCAGTATTCCCACGAGCGCGTCAGGCCGGTGGTCGTGCCGGTGATGTTGCCCGCACGCTCGGTTTCGCCCGGCGACAGCGCCGCGATAGTGCTGCCGATCGCCATCGCCTGCACCAAATATTCGGCGTTGCGCGCGGCGTAGATCGACCGGAACACGCAATCGCGCACGCTGGTGCCGGCCACCGTGACGCCGTGGCGGTTCATCAGCACCATCCAGTGCCGCCCGAGCGCGCGCGCGAGCGATGCCCCCTCCTCCGGCTTCACCACCAGCATGTTGGTGTCGCCGAACTCGTCGTGCTGGTCCCAGTACGGCGGCTTGATGCCGCCGACCGCGCCGAGGTGGAAGACCGGCACGTAGTCGGTGCCGGTCGCGATGAGCGGCATGAAGGCGGGCGAATGATGGTGGCACACCGACATCACGTCGGACCGCGCCTTGTAGATCTCGCCGTGGATCACGCGCTCCGAATATTGCGTGACGCCGGGCTCAGCGATCGGCCGCGAGTCGAGGTCGTATTCGATCAAGTCCTCCGGCGCGACCAGTTCGGGTGCGCGCGAGCGCGACAGAAAATAGCGGTTCGGATTACCGGGATGGCGCATGCTGACATGCCCAAAGGCATCGAGCACGCCTTCGTTGGCGACCATGCGGTTGGCGAGCGCGAGTTCGCGGAGGGATTCGGCTAGAGTATCGGCCACAGCGTTTCCTTTTGTGCTTTGCAGTTGGTTTTGTGTCCCCCATTATAGGACACGCCCGGGCGCGCGACAGCGCTTGACAGAACGCCGCCGGTCGTGAGGCTTCATGGCATCATGGCCGCGTCGGCACAAATCGTCATCGAGAACGTCAACCACCTGTACCGGCCGCCGCGCGGGCGCGAGGTGCTGGCGCTCGACCAGGTCTCGCTTTCGGTCGCCAACCGCGAATTCGTCGCGCTACTCGGGCCCTCCGGTTGCGGCAAGTCGACGCTGCTGTACCTGATCGGCGGCTTTCTGCCGGTCGAGACCGGCAGCATCACGGTGGACGGCGCCAAGGTAACCGGCCCCGGCCCCGACCGCGGCATCGTCTTCCAGCATTTTGCGCTGTTTCCCTGGAAGACGGTGCGCGGCAACATCCTCTACGGACTCGAGCGCCAGGGCATGCCGAAGGCCGCACGCGAGCGGCGCGCGCAGGACTTCGTCAACCTGGTCGGCCTGCACGGTTTCGAAGACAGCTACCCCTCGCAGCTTTCCGGCGGCATGAAGCAGCGCACCGCGATCGCGCGCACGCTCGCCTTCGACCCCAAGATTCTGCTGATGGACGAACCGTTCGGCGCGCTCGACGCGCAGACGCGCGGGCTGATGCAACACGAACTGCTGGCGATCTGGCAGCGCACGCCCAAGACCGTGATCTTCGTCACCCACGACGTGCAAGAAGCGGTCTATCTCGCCGACCGCGTCGCGGTGATGTCGGCGCGGCCGGGCCGCATCAAGACCATCGTCGACACCAAGTTCGACAAGAACGACCCCGACATCTTCAAGAACAAGTTCTTCGTCGAGAAAGTCGACGAAACCTGGAACCTCGTGCGCGAGGAAGCGATCAAGGCGCAAGGCAAGAAGGCGTGAGATGAAAGCCTTCGTCCGCTATCTGCCGCTGCTGATCCTGGCCGCCGGCTGGGAGATTGCCGCGCGCCTGGAACTGGTCTCGACCACCGCGCTGCCCCCGCTCTCGGACGTGATCCACGCCTGGGTCGAGATGATCAAGGACGGCGAGCTCGTCCATAACGGCGGCGCCTCGCTCTACCGCGCCGGCGCCGGTCTCGGCCTGTCGATCCTCGTCGGCATCGTGCTCGGCATCGGCATGGCCTGGTGGAAGCCGGTCAATGTGCTGCTCTCACCGATCGTCGAGGTGTTCTATCCGCTGCCGAAATCGGCGCTGATCCCGGTGACCGTGATCTGGCTCGGTTTCGGCGACGGGTCCAAGATTCTGCTCATCTTCCTCGGCTGCATGCTGCCGGTGACGATCGGCGCCTTCAACGGCGCGCGCTCCAGCGAACAGGTGCTGGTCTGGTCGGCGCGCAGCATGGGCGCAAGCCGCCTGCGCGTCTTGCGCGACGTGGTGCTGCCGAGCGCCATGCCGGAGCTGCTCAATGGCATCCGCACCGCGCTGGCGCTGTCCTTCATCTTGCTGGTGTCGTCGGAACTGATCGTGGCGCAAAAGGGCTTCGGCCACCTGATCGGCTCGCTCGGCGCCAACGGCACCTACGACGCCATGTACGCCGTGGTGCTCACCGTCGCCTTCCTCGGCTTCGCCGCCGACCGCTTCTATCTGCTCGTCACGCGGCGCGTGCTGGCCTGGCGGGAGCAGGAGCCATGAGCGCCGTCGATACGCCCAACGGAGCACCGGAGAAGCTGGCGCGCATCGCCGTCACGCTGTTCTGGGCCGGCGCGCGCGTGTTTTCCATCGTCGCGCTGCTGGTGGCGTGGGAGTTGCTGGCGCGCAGCGGCCTGTTCACGCCCTTTCAGCTGCCGGCGCTCAGCAAGGTGCTCGAGCGCATCTGGAGCGACGCGGTGTCCGGCGAACTCGCCATCAACACCGGCCTCACCCTTTATCGCGCGCTCACCGGCTTCGCCATCTGCGCCGTCGTCGGCGTCGCCATCGGCATGGCCATGTCCCGCAACGTCATCGCCAACTGGTTCTTCGACCCCATCGTGTCGATCGGCTTCCCGATGCCCAAGATCGCCTTCCTGCCGGTGGTGATCCTGTGGCTCGGCGTCTACGACGTTTCCAAGATCACCATCATCGTGATCGACGCCATCTTCCCGGTCATCGCCGCCACCGTCATCGCCATTCAGGGCGTCGAGCGCGAGCTGATCTGGTCGGCGCGCAACATGGGCGCCAATAACCGAGAATTGCTCTGGCAGATCGTGCTGCCGGCGGCGCTGCCGCAAATCATGACCGGACTTCAGGTTTCGCTGCCGCTCTGCCTGATCGTGGCCGTGGTGGCGGAGATGCTGATGGGCGGCTACGGCCTCGGCGGTGCCATGATCGAAGCCTCGCGTTTCGCCAATTCGGTCGGCGTGTTCGCCGGCATCGTCGAGATCGCGGTGGTCGGCTACATCATGGTCAAGGCGCTGGCCTATGTCCGCCGGCGACTCCTGATCTGGCATCAGGAAGCGCACGCGCCCTCGACCGCGTAAGCAAAAGTTCGCTCGCAAACAATCTGTCCTGTACCGGAATCCGGGGCAAACCGGTGCGCCTGCGAGGCTTGCCAAAGTCGGTTGGACGCCCGACAATCTTGCCCATTCGCACAACGACGCTTGCCCATCGTGAACGCGGGAAGCGCGGCGAATCTGGGAGGATATCATGCGTTTCCTGAAACTCGCGCTGGCCGGCGCGTGCGCGCTGGGCCTGTTCGGCGGCGTCGCCAATAGCGCCGAGCCGGTGAAGATCCGTATGTCCTGGGTGGCCCCGGTCTCCAATTGGGCTTCGATCGTGCTGGAGAAGAAGGACCTCGCGAAGCATCTCGGCAAATCCTACACACTCGAATCCGTGCGTTACCAGGGCACGCCGCAGATGATCACGGCGATCGCCAACAAGGAGCTGGAAGTCTCCAACCTCGCTTATTCCTCGCTCGCCATCGCCATCGAGAATGCCGGCCTCGACGACATCCGCGTCATCGCCGACGAATTCCAGGACGGCGTCGCCGGCCGTTACTCGACGCAGTTCTACGTGCGCAAGGACTCAGGCATCAACTCGATCAAGGACATCAAGGGCAAGATCGTCGGCACCAATGGCGGCGGCAGCGCCGTCGACGTCGCCCTGCGCGCCGCGCTCAAGAAGGCGGGCCTCGAGGAGAAGCGCGACTACACCATGCTGGAAGGCCCGCTGCCCGCGATGCCGGCCATGTTGTTCGAGAAGAAGGTCGACCTGATCCCGGCCGTGCTGCCCTTCTCGCTCAATCCCAAGCTCAAGGAAGAAGGCAAGGTCCTGATGGAGCAGCGCGAGGCGCTCGGCGTCACCCAGATGATCGTGTGGACCGCGCGCAAGTCCTTCATCGACAAGAACCGCGCCGCCATGGTCGACTTCATGGAGGACATGCTGCGCATCGTGCACTGGTACACCGACCCCAAGAACAAGGCCGAGGTGCAGCAGATCGCTTCCAAGGTCACCAAGGTGCCGGCGGAGCGCTTCGGCTGGCTGTTCACCAACCAGGACACCTACCGCGACCCGAACCTGATGCCGAACCTGGAGGCGCTCCAGCGCAACGTCGACACCACCCGCGACCTCGGCTTCGTGAAGAAGCCGATCGACGTCAAAAAATACGTCGACTTGAGCCTGGCGCAGGACGCCGCCAAACGGCTGAAGTAATCTAAGATACTGAAAATACAAAAAAACAGCCTCGGACTCCGGCCCGAGGCTTTTTTGTCACGTCAGGCGGGAACTGCGGCGGAATTGGTTAATTAATGCTTTACAAATATGGTTAATGCGGAAAAGATAAGGTAGTAGCTTAACTTACATGGTTAACGGGGCGTTGAGCATGAAACATCTGGCAAAGGTTTTCTACGGTGCCCTGCTCGTCTTCGGGCTGGCGGGCTTCGATACCCAACCGGTTCAGGCGGCAGGCATGCGCTGGGACAGCGTGTGTAACTGTATGCGCCCGGACCACCAATACAACACGCGGCGCACCGTGCGCGCCGCCCCCCGCGTGGTGACCCGCGAGCGCGTGGTCAACCACACCCGCGTCGTCCGCGGCAACACCCGGCTCGAGCAGGAAAACCGATTGGTCGTGCACGTCCGTCCGGTCATCAACCGGGAAGTGGTCGTTCACCGCACCAACACGGTGGTGAAGGACGTCGTCCTGCACCGGGTCAACGTCACCAACAAGGTACGCGAGGTGCACCGCCGCGAGGTGGTCAACCGCTATGCTCCCGGCACGACCACCCGCGTGGTCGAGCGGCGCCAAGTGCGCGGCGTGGACTGCAACTGCGGTCCGGACGGCCGGCGCCACGGCGGCCGCGACGTGGTTTCCTACCGCTACTGAGACACACACCACGGCAGCGCTTCAAAGCCGCCCCGCCTTCCCGGCGGGGCGGTTTTGTTTTTGCTCTTTCAAACGCGCTTGAGCGGGATGGCCCCGAGATAATCCAACTTACCGAGACCGACCCCGCAATTGCGCGCGATCGCATAGGCCGCGGTCAGGTGGAAATAGAAGTTGGGCATCACGAAGTGGTTCAAATAGTCGGCGCCGGACATCTGGCCCTTGTTCTGGCCGCCGAGCGGAAAGACGATCTCGCGCTCTGCCGCACCGTCGATCGTCTGCCGGTCCAGCGTCTTCAGGAAGGCCAGCGTCTTGGCGATCCGTTCCTGGACCTCGGCGAGCGTCGTCTCGGTGTCCTCGAATTTGGGCGGCTCGACGCCAGCGAGCCGGGCTCCGCCGTTCTTCGCCATATCGCAGGCCACCTGCACTTGGCGGGTGAGCGCGAACATGTCCGGCGCCAGCCGCCAGCCGAGCAGAACCGAAGGATCGACCTTCTTGGCCGCCATATGAGCGGCCGCTTTGTCGAGCACGCCCGACAATGCGGTGAGACCGATCTCGAACGCCGGCAGGGAGGCTTGGGACATCGTAAAGGGCATCGGCAAATTCCTTGATTGCTTTCTGGCGCGTGCCAGCCGCGCGGACGATGCCGACAAAACGGGGTCCGAGCAATCTGCCCTAGCGTAAAATTCGCGTGCGCTACATCTCCGCCCACTGGCGCAGGAGGTTATGGTAAACTGAGGTCAACTCCACCACCGACGCGTGCTCCGGATGATCGCGCGCGAGCTTGATGATCGCCATGTCCATGTCGAACAGCAGCGAGCGTCTGTTTTCGTCGCGGATCATGCTCTGCGTCCAGAAGAACGAGGCGATGCGCGAGCCGCGCGTGATCGGCGTCACGTGGTGCAGCGAGGTGGCCGGATAGACGATCATGTCGCCGGCCGGCAGCTTCACCGAATGACTGCCGTAAGTGTCCTCCACCACCAACTCACCGCCGTCGTAGTCGTCCGGGCCCGAAATGAACAATGTCGATGACACGTCGGTGCGGATGCGGAACGGCGTGCCCGGAATGCCCCTGATCGAATTGTCGACATGGGCGCCGAAGGTCATGCCGGCGTCGTAGCGGTTGAACAAAGGCGGGAACACCTGCTTGGGCAACACCGCCGACATGAACAGATTGTTGCGCCCAAGCGCGTCGAGCACCATGTCGCCGAGCTCGCGCGCCTCCGGCGTGCCTTCCGGCAGTTGCAGGTTGTTCTTCACCTGCGCCGACTGATGGCCGGCGGTGACGCGGCCGTCGACCCAGGCGGCCTTTTCCATCACCGCTCGGCAACGCGCCACCTGCTCGGGCGTCAGCACCTTCGGAATGTGCACCATCATGACCTAATACTCCGCTCGCTCAATCGCTTCACCGCTCAAAAATGGCGGCTCGCACATCGTCCGGTGACGGATGACGTGCGAGCGCCGAGTTTGAGGCTCAAGCTCTTCGTTACCAGGCTGCCCTCAGCGACAGGGTCGCGTAGCGGCCGGCGGCGGGCACCGCGTGACCGCCGTAATATTGCGCGTAATAGAACTCGTCGGTGAGATTGTAGATGTTGAGCTGCAGGGTCACTTTCTCGGTCACCTTGTAGCTCGTCATCGCGTCGAACCGCCAATAGGCCTGCACATATTGCGTGTTCGTCGTGTTGGCGTAGTCGTCGGACGCGTAGTACGCGCCGCCTCCCACTGTCCATGCCCGCGTGATGTCGTAAGTGCTCCACAGCGTAAACGCGTGCGGCGGCGTATTGGGAAGCTGCTTGCCGCGCTCCGCCGCGTTGGTGCTGCTCTCGATTTCCGAATCCGTATAGGCGTAGCCGGCCGTGACGTTCCACTTGTCGGTAAGCTGGCCGAGCGCGCCGAGTTCGAGGCCTGAAACGCGTGCCTTGCCGTCTAGGACCTGCACCTGCTGCGCGTTCGGCAGCGAGGGATCGTTCGCCACACGCATGTTCAGCTTGTACGTCTGGTAGACGGTCGCGCTCAGGCTGAGCCGCCCGCCCATGGTGTCCCATTTCACGCCGCCCTCGAGCGTATCGTTCTTTTCCGGATCGAGGCTCATGTTGCCGCTGGACAGCGTGCCGAGTTCTGCCGACGGATTGTAGGAGACGCCATAGGCCGTCCAGAGGCTGGCGTTGGGCACCGGATGGTAGACCGTGCCGAGACGCCAGCTGAACAGGTCGTCGCTGGCCGACAGGTTCGTTGTGCCGGACGTGTAGTCGGTCCGGAACTTGTCGAAGCGGGCAGCGCCGAGCACCTCGAAGTACCGGTTGAGCTTAACCTGATCGGACGCATAGACGGCGATCGTGTCCTGTTTGGTCCGGTTCGGCGCGTTCTGCACGAAGTACGAGCCAGACGACGCGCCCGCATCGGGCGACCAAAGGCTGGTGCGGCAGACCGGAGCGCCCGCCGGCGTGCTGCCGCCGGTCGCCGGATAACAAAGATTCCAGCGCGACTGGCTGCGATCTTCATGCGCCACCTCGACGCCGCCAACAAGCGTGTGGCTGAAGGTGCCGGTGTTGAATTTCGCGACCAGATCGGTCTGGTTCGCGATCATCTGGTTGTCGGTGCTGGTTTCGAAGTGCTGCCGCCCGATCGTCATCTGATCCTCGGGATAACCGGCCGGGATCGTCGAACTGCCTGCCGCAGTATTGAGCGTGCGCGGCGCCGTCGGCCGCGCCATGCGGCCGACCCACAGATAGCGCGTCGCGTTGCTGAGCTTGAGCGCATCGCTGAACTCATGCTCGAGCTTTGCGGTAACGATATGGGTGTCGGTCTGCACCAGATCGCGCAGGGCGCCACTCGTGAAACCGTACCAGTTGCTGCGCGGGACCTGTACCGGCGTGACCGCCGAGCCGTTGCCGTTATAGCCGCCAGTCACCGCACCGGTCGAAACGTTGGCGTTGGGCGCAGGCCGCCACGGATGACCGTAGTCGGGGATGCTTTCCTCGCCCTGATAGACGTAGTTCAGGGAGGCCTTGGTGCGCTCCATGATGTCCACGGTGATCGAGGGAGCGATGCCCCATCGCTTGGTCCACACATTGTCGCGGTCGGCCGTATCGAGGTCCTGATAGAGCGCCGCCACGCGTCCGGCGATCCGGCCGGTCTTGCCGCTCGCGTCGGCGTCGACGCGATATCCGCCCGCGCTCGATCCTGTCGCGGTGGTTTCCGCGAAGGTGGCGCCGTTCGCCGTCTTGCTGACGTTGTTGATCGCGCCGCCGGTGGCGCCGCGTCCGAAGGCGAAGGCGGACGGGCCCTTATAGACCTCGACCCGGTCGATATTGAACAAGTCGCGGGTGTACCAGCCCGGATCCCGCATGCCGTCGCGGAAGATGTCGCCGCGCGCGGCCTGGCCGCGGATGAACGGAGCGTCGCCCTGCTGGCCGCCCTCGCCCGCGCTGAAGGTGATGCCGGGAATATTGCGCAGCGCATCTTCCATCGAGACGGCGCGCTGGTCGCGGATGACCTGCTGGATCACGACGTTGACGTTCTGCGGCGTATCGAGCAGCGGAACCGGCAGGCGCGTGATGGACTGCTGGGTGGCCTGGTAGCCGCCGCCCTGGGCGCCGGAGACGTCGATAGTGGGGAGTTGGAGGCCGCCGTCTTGCGCCACCGCCGTGGAGGCCGCCATCAGCGACGCCAAGCTTACCGCCGTATGCAGCCGCGCCCGGCTGGAAATTTGAACGCGGATTGCTCCGTCGGCGCTTTGCAGGACTTGCGGGACGCAGCCGCGATGACTGAAAGGGTCCGCTTCAATACTTGACGCTACATGGCTCATCTTTACAGCCCCTGCTTGATTATTATACTTTAGAGCCATAATAATCATTGTGATTATTAGGCTATATTTGGAAACACGATATGTATTCGTGGTCAAGAACTGATTGATATATCAACACAACTATAGAATTAGAACACTTCTAAACTGATATATACTGTTTGGAATACTTATAATCTTTGGACAGGTGGCTGTTTTCTATTTCGTGCCTGATCCGGGGCCGCTATACCTTGCCGATCGAACCCAAGGGGCGCCGGCAATGACGGAAACGCGTGCGGCGGTGCTTCGCCGCCTCTGGCTCAATGTGCATTTGTGGATCGGCGTCGGCCTGGCCGTGCTGCTGGTGCCGATCTCGATCTCCGGCGCCCTGCTGGTCTGGCATGACGACATCGACGCGATCATCAGCCCGCACCGCTATGCGGTGACCGGCCCCGAGGTGGCGCAGCCGCCGTCGGTCTATCTCGCCAAGGCCGGCGAAGCCGTTGCCGGACAGCCGGGCGACCTGCGCGCCACCGGGATGCGCTATCCGGAAGAGCCGGGCTATCCGGTGCGTGTGGTCACGCGCGCGCATGAGAACGCGGCGCCCGGTACGCGCCCGCGTTTCGTCACCGTGTTTCTTGATCCGCCGACCGCGAAAGTGCTCGACGTGATGGAATTCCGCACGTCGTTCATCGGCTTCCTGCACATATTCCACGAAAACCTGACAATCCCCGAATACTCCGGGCGCCAGATCGTCGGCTGGGCCGGCGTCGGCATGCTGATCCTGTCGCTGACCGGCATCTGGCTGTGGTGGCCGCGCAATGGTAGCTTGCTGCGCGCCCTGCGCTGGACGCGCTCGCCGCGCTTCACCTTCAATCTGCACAACATGCTCGGCTTCTGGATCGCGATCCCGCTCGCCGTGGTGTCGCTCACCGGCATCTACCTGTCGTTCCCGCAGACCGCGCGCCAAGCGATGTCGTCGATCGCGCCGATGAATCCGCAAGGTCCACGCGGCTTTGCCGGAACGGTGGCGCGCCAGATCGTGCTGACGCCGGAGCGCGCGCTCGAATTGGCCCGCCAGGCCGCGCCGGATGCCAAGCCGGCGATGCTGTTCCTTCCGGTCGAGGCGCGCGGCGAACGCGGCGCGGGCCCGGCCTGGCGCGTGCAGATGGCGCGCAGCGAATATGAGAACGTCACGGTGATGGTGGACGACCGCGCCGGTCAGGCCGCGCTCGCGCCGGCGCCGCAATCGGGCGACCGCGCCGCCTCCTGGATCCGCTGGATTCACGAGGGCAGCCACAGCGGGCCGGTCTGGGCCGTGATCGTGTTCCTGACGGGCGTGTTTCCGCCCATTTTTGCGGTGACCGGCATCATCATGTGGCTGCGCCGGCGCGCCGGCCGCAAGCAGCTCGAAGCCCTGCGGGCCCCCGAACTGCGGCCGGCGGAATGACTTAGAATTTGTTATAATGTTACATTAGGCGCACGGCCGGAAATAAGGGACGATGAACGACATGAGCAGGCTTTCTTGCATTTCGCAGCGCTGGCGGCTGGCCGCTTTATTGGCCGCCGCTTTGATGCTGCCCGTCCCTGCGTCCGCGCAGACGCCGCAAACCGCGCCGCCTGCCGCGACCGCGCCGACCAGCCCCGCGCCAGAGACCGCAACGACAACTCCCGCGCCGCCGGCCGCCCCGGTAAGCCCCACCCCACAGCCCGCGCCGGTTGAGACGGCAGCGGAAAGCCCGGCGCCGCAGGCCGCCCCGGCAAGCCCCGCCCCACAGCCCGCGCCGGCTGCGACGGCGGCGGAAAGCCCTGCGCCACAGGCCGCCCCGGTCATCGCGCCGCCTGAATCCACGGCACCCACGCCCAGCGCGGACACGCTTCTCAAACTCCCGCGCGACCTGTCGCCCTGGGGCATGTTCATGGCGGCCGATCTGGTCGTGAAGGCAGTGATGATCGGACTTGCCTTCGCGTCGGTGCTGACCTGGACCATCTGGTTCGCCAAGGCGATCGAACTCATGGTGGCGCGGCGGCGGATGCGGCGCGCGCTCGACGTGCTCGATCAGGCACGCGCGTGGAGCGAAGTGAGCCAGAGCAGCCGTGACAGCAGCGGCGCCGGCGCATTGATCGCCGCCGCCGATGCGGAACTCAAATTGTCAGCCGACACCTTGTCGCCCGACGGCGTGAAGGAACGCATCGTTTCGCGGCTGGAACGGCTGGAGGCGGCCGCCGGCCGGCAGATGATCCGCGGCACCGGCATTCTCGCGACCATCGGCGCCACCGCGCCCTTCGTCGGCCTGTTCGGCACCGTCTGGGGCATCATGAACAGCTTCATCGGCATCTCGAAGGCGCACACCACCAACCTCGCGGTGGTCGCGCCCGGCATCGCCGAGGCATTGCTCGCCACCGCACTCGGCCTAGTGGCGGCCATTCCGGCGGTGGTGATGTATAATATGTTCTCGCGCTGGACCGCCGGGTACCGCGCCCAGCATGCCGATGCCTCGGCCGCGATCCTGCGCATCATCAGCCGCGATCTCGATCGCGGCGCCTTTCAACGCGGCCGCAGGCCGGTCGCCGCCGAGTAGACCACGATGAGCGTTCGCCTCGACCATGGCAGCGACGAGCTCGGCGAAGTGCACGAGATCAACGTCACGCCGTTCATCGACGTGATGCTGGTGCTGCTGATCATCTTCATGATCGCGGCGCCGCTGGCGACCGTGGACATCTCGGTCGACCTGCCCTCCGCCAATGCCGAGCGCGCGCAGCGCCCGGACAAGCCGCTGTTCCTGACGCTCAAGCAGGACCTCAGCGTCGCGCTCGACAACGACGCGATAAGCCGCGGCACGCTCGCCGGCGCGCTCGACCGGGCGACCGCGGGCGACAAGCAGCAGCGCGTCTTCGTGCGCGCCGACAAGACGGTGCCTTACGGCGAGCTGATGTCGCTGATGAACGATTTGCGTAGCGCCGGCTATCTGCATGTGGCGCTGGTCGGGCTCGAAGCGGAGAAGGTGACGCCATGATGCGCGGCGCCGAAACCCTGCGGTGGGGAGCGTGCCTGGCGCTCGCGGTCGGCCTGCATGCCGGCGGCGCGGCCGCGCTGCTGGCGCGCTGGAGCGACGATTCCGATCTGCTGGCCAATGCGCCGGTGATCATGCTCGAGCTTGCGCCGGTCGCGGCCGCTCCCGAGATCACGCCGACCGAAGTGCCTCCGGACACGGTCCAATCCGCCGAAGCCGAGCCTGAACCGGAGCCGCCAAAGCCGATCGAAAAAGTCGAGATTCCGCCCGACCCGCCGGCGCCCGAGCCGGAACTCGCGATGCTGCCGCCCCCGAAGCCGGAGCCGCCGAAAGAAACAAAGAAGCCGGAGAAGAAGCGCAGCATCGCCCGCGCGGCCGCGACCGCCGACAAGCGCGCCGAACGCGCGTCCGCACCCGCGCCGGGCGCCGGCGCGCGCGACCCGTTTGCCCTGCCGAGCTGGAAATCGCAGC
>JALHLQ010000003.1:166634-216770 GCA_022844485.1 Xanthobacteraceae bacterium | reverse complement strand
TGAGCAAGACGCATGGAGGGAAGCAAAGCAGGAGGGGCTTGCGCAAGAGATGGGCCTAAATTTTTTCCAGTGTGTCGTAGGGTGGGCGAAGCGCCGAAGGCGCGCGCCCACGCAAGGAAAGAAAAGACGGTGGGCTTCGCGCGGCGAAGCCCACCCTACGGCGCTCGCTCCGGCCGGGGAACGGATTCATCGCACACCGCGTATCCCGGGCAAGCGGAGCGCGACCCGGGACCCCAGCACAAAACCCGCGCAGCGCCGTGGTGAGCGTAGGGTGGGCGACGCGCCGAAGGCGCGCGCCCACGCAAGGAAAGAGAAGACGTGGGCTTCGCGCGGCGAAGCCCACCCTACGATTGACATTCGCACGATCGAGATTCGGTAGGGTGGGCGAAGCGCCGAAGGCGCGAACGCTATCGGCCCGCTTCTTTGGCGACTAACCGCGCGGTGAGCGCGGCCAGCTCGCGGTAGAAGGCAGTCTCGGCGGCGGCCTGCACCGTCGTTGTGAACGGCCGGACCCAGACGCAGAGATGCTGGTCGAGAAACCGCTGCCGCAGGCCGGCCGGCGCGGCGCGCGCGTCGGCGTTCTCGGCCTGCATCTCCTCGCTCGTAAGCAGATAGAGAAACTCGAGCTCGGCGGCGATGTGATCGGGAAGATCGCGGAACTCCTCGTCGAGGTCGAACCCGCCCTCTCGGTAGAATTTCAGGACCTCCATCGTGGAGTCCTGCATGACCCCGCCGTCCGGACCGAGCCAGATCGAAGCGTAGGGTTTCGCGAGCGCCTGCGGTGGTCCGAGAAACAGCCGCGTGTAATCGACGAGCAGCGCATCGAGCGGCTCGGCGGCGAAGGCCTCGCCCAGGGCGCGCGCTTGCGCCGCGAGCGCCGGATCGACCTGCTGCGCGGCGGCGGCCATCGAGTCGAACATCCGCTCCTCGGAAAACAGCGGCGTCGGCTCGTAGTAGCAGGCGGCGAGAAACCGCCAGAGATCGGCCGGCGCGGCGCCGCTGTCATTGCGATCGTGCATCGATGCGTCAGGCGCGGGCCGAGTAGCGGCCGACGTAATGCACGTTTGGCTTCGTCCCTTTCTCCTCCTTCAGTCGGACGGACTTGTTCGCCGCGAGAACCTTGGCGATGTCGGAGTTCGGATCATCCTGGTCGCCGAAGATGCGCGCCTTCGCCGGGCAGACCTCGACGCAGGCGGGCTGCAGGCCGTTGCTCGTGCGGTGATAGCAGAAGGTGCACTTCTCGACGATGCCTCCCCGGCGGACCGGCTGCACGTCGCCGGGGACGAAGGCGTTGAACATCGGCGTCGCCGCGCCTGCCGCTTTCGTGACCTCGGCTCCGGAGGCGGTGCATCCCGGAATCAAGACCGTATCGTCCGCCCATTGCGGCTGGGCGGAGCCCTCGGTGGCGTTGAAGCTGATGACGCTGTAGGTCTCGCCGGCGAGGCTGTTCTCGGAAAGCTCCGTGCTGCTGTAGGGGCAGGCCTCCTGGCAGGCGCGGCAGCCGATGCAGAGCGCGTTGTCATGCATGGTGACGCCTTCCGGCGTCTTGTACATCGCCTTCGGCTTGACGGGACAGGCGGCCACGCAAGGAGCGTTCGTGCAGTGATTGCAGAGCACCGGCATCACCCAGTGCCGCACGTTCGGGAACGTCCCCTCGGTCTTCATCACGAAGTCGGCCCAGTTGAAGCTCTGGCCGGCCGCGCGGGTGCGTGTGTTGTTCTCGGCCTTGCAGGCGAGCGCGCAGGCGCCGCAACCGACACAGCGCTGCAGGTCGATGACCATTCCATAGCGTGCCATGACGCTTCTCCCCTCAGCTCTGCCGCCGGTTCTGGAGCTTCTCCACCTTCACGCCGGTGAAGCCGCCGTTGCGCGCGGTCGATCCGCTCAGACGATCGTAGTCGTCGACCAGGATCTCGTTGTTGTTGCCGCCGCGCGGAATCGCCTTGGCGTAGTTCTGCGCGGCGTGGCGTCCATAGGCCCAATGGCCCTGACCGAAGCACTTCGTGACCGTGCCGGGCCGAACGCCCTCCCACAGCTTGAGCTTGGTCACGATCGAGCCGGCGGGCGAGGAGACCCGCACGGCGTCGCCGGTCTTGAGACGGAGTTTCTTGGCGTCGGCCGGATTCATCTTCAAGACGTCCTCCCAGGAGACGTCCCCCGGATCGACCTTCTTGAATTCCTGATACCAGGCGAGATTCGCCGAACGGCCTTCGCGGTTGAGCCGCGACTTGTAATCGATGAACTCGAACGGATAGTCCGCGAGGCTGCCGTGCCGCTTCGGCGCCTCATAATGCGGCACGAAGGCGCGCTCGCCGCGCGCGACATAGCCGGAGACCGCGAGGACGTCGTCGATCGTGGTCTGATGCTTCGCCGCGTGGTCGGCGAGACCCTTCTTCATGGTCTCGCTGTAGAACTCGAACTTCTTGGTGGCGGTGTTGAACTTGCCGCCCCAGCCGCGCTTGAAGGTGTAGGCTTGCGAGTTGTACATGCCCTTCTTCTTGAAGTCGGCCCAGCCTTGGACCGTGTCGCCCTTGAGCGGCTCCTTGGGCATCCAGATCGGCGCGCTCGAGATTTTTGCCGCGATCTCCGTGAACTCCTTCTCGTTCGCCGGAGTCTGGCCGGTCTCCGGGTCCTTGAACTCCTTGGAGAGGTAGTCGAAGAGATTCGGGAAGCCCTTGTTGCGCAGCTTCTCGGCGAGCAGCCAGACGACCTCGGTCTCCTCCTGCTTGACGTCCCACAGCCGTTTGCCGGCCGGCTGCTGAATGGTGGCGAAGCCGTGCGCATTGCCTGAATTGGTGATCACCGACAGGCCTTCGCTCGTGTTGAAAGTCGCAGGCAGGACGATGTCGGCGAACTGCGTCATCTCGGAGGGGTTCGTCACCATGTGGACGAAGAACGGCACGGCGGCGAGCGCCTTGTCCCAGCGCGCCGGATCGGTGCAGGAGAAGTTGAAGTTGCTCCAGGAGGAGATGAGCATCTTCACCGCGCCGGGATCCTTGAGCATCGTGTTGGCGATGTTGTTGGTGACCACGCCGCTGCCCGGCCGCGCGTTCATCATCGCCGGCATGTCCTTGTCGCCGCGGCCGTCGATCTTCTTGTGCTTGCCCGCGCCTTTGGCGACGTCGTCCACATAGGCGTCGGTCTTCGGAAAGGCGCCGACCGGCACGCTCGAGCCTTGCAGCGTGCCGCCCTCGACGTCGATCGAGCCGACGAGCCCGTTCAGCGCATGCACCGCCATGGCGGCATAGGTGCCGCGCGGATTCATGGCGACGCCCGGTCCCATCCAGACCGCGACTTTCGGCGCGGCCTTCGCCATCGCGCGCGCGACGCGGATGGTCTGCGCCGCCGGGATCAGCGTTTCCTTCTCGGCCCAGGCCGGCGTGCGGTCCTTCAGCTCGAGATTCCACCATTTGACGAGTCCGAACGTCTCCTTCTCGACAAAGGCGTCCTCGGCGACGGTCTGGCCGGCGACGAACAAATTCTTGCCGTCCTTGAAGTCGCCGACGAATTCCCTGTTCCAGAGACCTTCGGTCAGCAGCACATGCGCCATCGCGCCGGCGAGCGCGCCGTCGGTGCCCGGCTTGATCGGCAGCCACTCGTGGGCCTTGGCGGCGGCGTTGGAGAGGCGCGGATCGACGGCGATCACGGTTCCGCGCGCGAGGATCTCGCCGAAGCGGCGGATGGTGTTCGGCACCATCCGGTTGGAGGCGAGCGGGTCGGTGCCCCACGTCACCAGGCATTGCGTGTTGGCGAGGTCGTAGTCGCGATAGCCGAAGAAGCCCTGCGTCAGGCCCGGCCCCATCTTTTCGGCTTCGGCGCAGATCGCGCTGTGCGAGAAATAATTCGTGGTGCCGAAGATGCGCGGCAGCGCGCCGTAGAGGAGTTCGGTCGAGGTCGAGGAATAGCGGCCGCGGATATACGTCAGCTTGTGCGCCTCGTTGTTGCGGCGCAGCTCGAGCATCTTGTCGGCGATGGTGTCGAGCGCCTCGTCCCAGGTGATCGGCACGAATTTCGGATCGACGCCGCGGCCCTTCTGCGCATTGGTGCGCTTCATCGGCGCCTTGATGCGGTCGGGATCATAGGCCTGCTGCGGGATCAGGTGTCCGCGCGGGCAGACATAGCCGTGATTGGATCGGCTCAGCGGATTGCCGCGCACGCGCACGGCGCGCCCGTCCTGCACGAAGATCTGGATCGCGCACCATTGCGTGCAGCCTTGGCAGCAGCTCGAAACCCACTCGCCTTTCGCCGGCCCGGCCGGCTTTGCCTTGCGCAGCGCCATCGCATTGGCGACGGGCTGGGCGGCGAGAGGGAGTCCGGCGAGCAGCAGACCGCCCGTTCCCGCCGACGCCTGGACAAAGCTTCGCCTGGTGAGTTTCATCGCAACCTCCCTGCGTCGCGCAGACGCGGATGCAAGGAGGCCGGGCTTGATCCGCATCAACGCTTTTGCATGCGAGCCCCGGGGGCCGGACACGAATGCCCTAATGACGCGCACGGTGCCAACATTTATGCAGCGCGCATTGAGGTGGATCACCGGGCGGGGATTCCCGGAGGAGGTCATCCGAATATTCGGGCGGAATCGCCGCGCTTCATGCTTCGATGCAAGCGGAAACGCGCTGCACGGCCGCGCTGCTTGCACGCGAGCCGCTTGCGCGCGCTCCCTGCTTCGAACCGCTTTGATCGAATCGCTCCAGATTGATCGCGAACGAGATGCGCGACGGAACGCGCAGCGTCAGCGAATTCCGGGGAATGTTCTTCCGCTGGCGCTCCGCCCCAGCCGGGCTTCAACCTGCCTGGACCCCGGCTCTCGCCCCGGCTTCGCCTGCGCTTCGGCCGGGGAACGGATTCATCGCGCACCGCGTCGAGCTAACCACCCGCCCTTCAGTTTCCTTTCCCCATCACCAATCGAGTGCCGGGGGTGATAAGCGCAGACACTGAGAGGGCGACCGCTCTGGTCGAACTCTAAAGCTGCTCCGCCACTGGCCCCCGAGCGCGAACTCTCCTATGGCACCGTGACCAAGCATTGAGCGTTCCGCCACTCCCCGTCTTAGCGACCCGCGCGTATTGCAGCGCGGTCAATCCATTGCCCGATCTGCTTGTGGCCAACTTGCGCAACGTAGTCGTATTCATCGACGTACGCCGACAACGGCACGACCCTATCGATATCGGGCGAAGCCGCGAAGTAGCGGGGAAGCTGCACTGCTTGGCTGTAATCCCGGTAACGCTGCCATTGCCAGATGCATTCTCCCCTAGGCGAGGGAATAAACCGCTTTTCCGCCAACAGAAATCGTCCGTCATTCGCTTGATAGATGCCCATGAAGCTCAAGGGATTAGGACCAAGCGGGTCCGGACATCGACGAGCAATGTGATTAAGCCCGTTGACGTGGACCGCGAGCAGGCCCTTGCGCTCGATCACAGACCGAGCGATCTCATACCGCACCCACCGCCGAGCGTAGGTCCCAGAACCCACCAGCACGCATACAGCCGAAGCGTGGGTCATTCCCTGGCGGATGAGAGCCTTCAACGCTTCATCGCTTTCAAGCTTCTTGCTCTCCCAGAGACTGCGGTCATAGAAGTTGCGCATAAACACCCTGTCGCGGTGCTCGATTTGCCAGGACTTGCGAACGTTGTTGACGCGCATCAGGTCGTCGAAGTGGAACGAGAAAAAGGCCTTCCGTTTGGTTGGCGCAACCGTTTCCCGTGGAGCGACTGGTAGCCGCCGAGCGGGAGGCGGTGGCGCAATGGGGAGACGAACAGTGGGCGCGGGCTGAGTAGGAGCAGGAGGAGCTATGGGCAGGCGGTAGCCCCCCAAGAGCCCAAACGGCACGCTGTTTCTTGGTGAGGGTGGTGATGCCAGCGTGTTGAGCCACGAGCCGAGCGAATTGTCGGAGCGGTCAGTTTGGGGTGAGCCCAATGCGCGCACCAAGGCGCTTACCGATTGTCGTTCCAGGGTTGGAGTCGCGCGATCGATTAGATCTTGAAGCGAGGGTTTAGGCGCAAAGGGATTGTCAGATGAATTTGCCATAGATGTGCCTTGCAATGAGCATCACGGCCACTACGGCGGCGGTGAGCGAGAGATAGAACGAAATGATGGACCAACTGAAAAATGCCCCCCAATAACGGACGCCCGGGGTGCTCAAACTACTGATCTCGAATGTAGGGCGGGCCTCCCAGTTTTCCAACCGCACACAGTCGAACACTTGTCGATAGCGGCGCTCCAGGGTGAGGTACTGCGCGTCGAGAAGCGCGCACACGATGATCGGTAACATCGCTACGGCGACCACAATCGGCTTCTGTAAGGTAATCGCAAATCCGCAAACGGCGGTCGTCAGCGTGAGGCAGTAGTTCTTCATGTTGGCGCATTGGCCCGCTAGCCGCGAGATGACGGACTGCACCATCTCGAGGTGCTTCACGCGAAGGTCGGCAAGTTTGTCGGGCGCCATAGTCATGGCATCGTGCTAGAACAAATACGGAACCGAGCCAACCAGCAGTCATCGCTGGTGGGCAGCTGTCCCCATTATTCGCGAAGCGCTGGTCGATGGGTTGTCCGGTAGGGCCGATTGACTCGGTTCGACAGCACACCTCCCGGCTGACGACTGCGCCGGCCGCGCAACGGGCTTCATTTACGGGGCAGGCGATCTTCCATCGAACGAAACGTTGGCTGCACACCTCAACACCATGGTTGATGCCTTTCGCGTGTTGACGTTTCGAGGTGGACTGGACCGGTCGCCGGAACAGGAGGACGAGGAAACGCCGGGGCCTTTATCTCTCGTCGAACTCAGACGATACAAACTGCACCGGCGCATCGACCGAAATCCGTGAGCGCGCGCGAAGCAGCGAAGCAAAGCGGCATCACGGCGTGCGCTGCGAGCTGGTGCCCAGGAGAGGACTCGAACCTCCACGGCTTTCACCACTGGTACCTGAAACCAGCGCGTCTACCAATTCCGCCACCTGGGCCCGAGCGCCTGATCCGCGCGGATCAGGCGCTCAGCTTTTGCTTTGTCGCATGGTCTTGCGGCCAACCGGCGACCACTTGGCCGGACCATGCTCCGGTCCCCACATAAGGAGGGGCAATTCCTCTTGTCAACGCGGGTGGAGAAGCGGCGCAGGGGAGCACGCAGACGGCTCGGAGCACGATGCCGGAAGGCTCGTCCCGGATTTCGCTGCCGCTCAATCCGGGCTACGGGGCGCTCGATCGGCGCGATTGCCGTCGTCAACGCGAGCGGGGCGCATGGCGGTAGCAAATCCGCCATAGCACGATGCCGGAAGGCTCGCCCCGGATTTCGCTGCCGCTCAATCCGGGCTACGGGCCTGTATCAGCGCTCGGGAAGACATCCCGGATTTCGCTGCCGCTCAATCCGGGCTACGGGTTCTATCAGCTACGGGTCGTATCAGCGCTCGGGAAGACATCCCGGATTTCGCTGCCGCTCAATCCGGGCTACGGGTCCTGAATCAGCGCTCTATACAGCGCGGGAGCGATCCTGTATTCGCCCTCTCATCGCCACCCGACTGCCCCCGAGGTCGACCCACAGAGGCTTCACGCAGCCATGGCTCCCTATGAGATGCTGATCACGGTGTTCGGCGGCTCGGGCTTCGTCGGACGCCATGTCGTCCGCGCGCTCGCCGAGCGCGGCTACCGCGTGCGCGCCGCGGTGCGGCGGCCCGATCTCGCCGGCCATCTCCAGCCGCTCGGCATCGTCGGCCAGATCCACGCTGTGCAGGCCAATGTCCGCTATCCCGATTCGGTGCAGGCGGCCGTGCGGGGCTCCGACGCCGTGGTCAACCTCGTCGGCATCCTGTTCGAGCGCGGCAGGCAAAAATTCTCCGCCGTGCAGGACGAGGGCGCCGGACATGTCGCCGCCGCCGCCGCCGCCATCGGCGCGCGCCTGGTGCACATGTCGGCGATCGGCGCGAACAAGAACGGGCCGCCCGGCTATGCCGTCACCAAGGCGCGGGGCGAAGCGGCCGTGCTCGCCGCAAGCGCCTCGGCGACGATCTTGCGTCCCTCGATCGTGTTCGGCCCGGAGGACAATTTCTTCAACCGCTTCGCCGCGATGGCGCGCGCCGCGCCGGCGCTGCCGCTGATCGGCGGCGGCAAGACGCGATTCCAGCCGGTGTTCGCGGGCGACGTGGCCTCCGCCGTGCTCGAGGCGGTGGAAGGCCGCGCGCGGCCGGGCGCGATCTACGAACTCGGCGGCCCGCATGTCCATACGTTCCGCGCGCTGATGGAATTCGTGCTCAAGACCGTCGAGCGCCGCCGCGCGCTGGTGCCGATCCCCTTCGCCGTCGCCAAGGCGATGGCGACGATCACGCAATTCCTGCCGAATCCGCCGCTCACCCCAGGCCAGGTCGAGCTTTTGAAGCGCGACAATGTCGTCTCCGAGGCCGCCATCCGCGAGAAGCGCAGCTTCGAGGGGCTCGGCATCGCGCCGACGGCGCTCGAGGCGATCGTGCCGGCCTATCTCTGGCGCTTCCGCCGGAGCGGCCAATTCCGCGGCCGCGTGGCATGAGCAGCCGCTCGTAGCCCGGATGGAGCGGAGCGACATTCGGGTCGGATCGTCCCGGATTTCACTTCGTTCAATCCGGGCTACGCGACGGAGCGGCGAGCCGCGTCGGCTCTCACCCGACGATCGCAAGCCCGATCAGGCCGAGCGCGCCGACGACGATCCGCCACCAGGCAAACAGCGCAAAGCCGTGGCTCGACACATAGTCGAGAAAACTCTTCACCACGATGAAGCCGGCGACGAAGCTCGTCACAAATCCCGCAAAGACGATCAGCACGTTGCCCGCATCCATCATCGCCCAGCTCTTGTAGAGATCGTAGGCGAAGGCGCCGGCCAGCGTCGGCATGGCGAGGAAGAAGGAGAATTCCGCCGCCGAGCGCTTGTCGGCGCCGAGCAGCATGGCGGAGACGATGGTCGCGCCCGAGCGCGACACGCCGGGAATCATCGCGAGGCACTGGAACAGGCCGATGCCGAGATACATCGGGAGCGAAAACGCGGTGGCGTCCTCGTAGCGGGGCTGCAGCGCCATCTTGTCCACCCACAGCAGAACGGCGCCGCCTGCGATCAGCGCCGCGCAGACGATCCAGGGGTTGAACAGCACGCCTTTGATGATGCCGTGCGCCAGCGCGCCGATCACGGCCGCGGGCAGAAAGGCGATCAGCACGCCGAGAACGAAACGCCGCGCCTGTGGATCGTGCGGCAGCGCGAGCGCAATGCGCCACAATCGCCCGAAATAGATGGACAGGATGGCGAGGATGGAGCCGAGCTGGATGAGCACAACAAAGGTCTTGCCGAAGGCGTCGTCGTCGAAGCCGAAGAAGCGCTCGAGCAGCAGGAGATGGCCGGTCGAGGAGACCGGCAGATACTCGGTCAATCCCTCCACCGTGCCGAGAACGACAGCCTTGAACAGATCGAGGAGCATGCGGAGGTCTCGGGACGGGGGAGGCGAAGCAGCGGCGGGCGGCGTCAAGCCTTTTGACCCAACGCCCGCTTCGGGGCAATGCTAAAGACGAATCACCCGCCCTAAGCAAAAAAGGGGGCCGACTTGAACCAGCGATCGCCCTTGCGCCAGCTCTCGCCGCCGGAGGATGTTTTGGCGCCGACGCTGGTCCATCACCCGTTCTGCCCGCATTCGCGCTTCGTGCGCGTGACGCTTGGCGAATACGGCGACGCGCCGCGGCTGATGGAGGAGCGGGTCTGGGAGCGGCGGGAGGATTTCCTCGTCATGAACCCGGCCGGGACGACGCCGGTGCTGGTCGAAGAGGGCGGAGCGCCGGTTCCGGGCGCCGAGGTGATCGCCGAATATCTCGACGAGACGCGCGGCGCCAGACTCGGCGAACACCGCCTCCTGCCGCAGGATCCGCATGCGCGGGTCGAGGTGCGCAGGCTCATGGGCTGGTTCCACCACAAGTTCTTCGAGGAGGTGACCAGCCTGCTCGTGACCGAGAAGGTCTACAAGCACCACATGACGCTGGCGCAGGGCGGCGGATCGCCCGATACCGCGCTGATCCGCGTCGCGCGCCATAACATCCGCTATCATCTGGCCTATATCGGGTGGCTGGTGCGCGCGCGGCATTGGCTCGCCGGCGACGGGCTGACCTATGCGGATCTGGCCGCGGCGGCGCATCTGTCATGCGCCGATTATACGGGTGACGTGCCGTGGGACGAGGACGAGGCGGCGAAGGGCTGGTACGCGAGGGTGAAGTCGCGCCCCTCGTTCCGGCCGATTCTCGCCGACCGCATCCTGGGCCTGCCGCCGGCGGCGGCCTACGCGAATCTCGACTTCTGACCGGCGCGCCGCTCTCCGATCTGAAGAAGAGGCTCGTCGAACGCGCGCGCACGGAGGGCTTCGACGCACTCGGCGTCGCGCGGCCCGACGCGATCGCGCAAGCGGGCGCGCGGCTTGCGGACTTCCTCGCCGCGGGCGCGCATGGCGACATGGATTGGCTCGCGGCGAAATCGGCACTTCGCGCGCAGCCGAGCGCGCTCTGGCCGCAGGCGCGCTCGATCATCATGCTCGGGCTCAATTACGGGCCCGGCGAGGACCCGCGCGGCATTCTTGAGCGAAAAACCCGCGGCGCGATTTCCGTCTACGCGCGCGGCGACGATTACCACGACATCATCAAGCCGCGGCTGAAGGCGATCGCGCGATGGCTCGTTGCGCAAGCCGGCGGCGACGTGAAAGTGTTCGTCGACACCGCGCCGGTGATGGAGAAGCCGCTCGCCGCCGCGGCGGGGATCGGCTGGCAGGGCAAGCACACGAACCTCGTCTCGCGCGAATTCGGCTCCTGGCTCTTTCTCGGCGCGATCTTCACCACGCTCGACCTGCCGCTCGACGCGGAGGAGCGCGATCACTGCGGCACCTGCCGCGCCTGCCTCGACGTCTGCCCGACGGACGCCTTTCCCGCGCCCTACCGGCTCGATGCGCGCCGCTGCATCTCCTATCTCACGATCGAGCACAAAGGCCCGATTCCCCGCGCGCTGCGCGCGGGCATGGGCAACCGCATCTATGGCTGCGACGATTGCCTCGCCGTGTGCCCCTGGAACAAGTTCGCGCAAGCGGGGCGCGAGGCGAAGCTCGCCGCCCGCGACGCGCTGAACGCGCCCGCGCTCGCCGAGCTGGCGCGGCTCGACGACGCCAGCTTCCGCGCGCTGTTTGCGAAATCGCCGGTCAAGCGCACGGGCCGCGACCGCTTTCTGCGCAACGTGCTCATCGCCATCGGCAATTCCGGGACGCCGTCGCTCGCCTCCGAGGCGGAACGCCTGCTCGCCGACGCTTCGCCGCTCGTGCGCGGAGCCGCCGTGTGGGCGCTCGCCCGCCTTGCGCCCGAGCGCGCGGCGCGCCTGGCCGACGAACGGCTTGAGCGCGAGAGCGACGCGGCCGTACACGAGGAATGGCGCGCGCTCGCCATGGAGCGGACATGACGCGGCTTTTCTGCTTCGGGCTCGGATACTGCGCCGAGCACTACGTTCGCGAATTCGGCGCGCGCTTTGAGCGCGTCGCCGGCACGGTGCGCAGCGCGGAGAAGGCGGAACGCCTCAATCGAGATGGATTTGGCGGACGCAAGGTCGATGCGCTCGTCTTCGACGGGCAAACGCGTTCCTCCGAGGTCGAAGCCGCGCTTTCGCAAAGCAGCGCGCTCTTGATTTCGATTGCGCCGGGGCCGGATGGCGATCCCATCCTGCGGCATTTCTCCGATGCGATCGCGTCGTCGCCGATCGCGGGCATCGTCTATCTCTCGACCATCGGAGTCTATGGCGACCACAAAGGGGCGTGGATCGACGAGACGGCGGCGACCGATCCCCTCTCTGCGCGGAGCGCCGAGCGGCTCGACGCGGAGCGGGCCTGGCGGGCGCTCGCCGCGCGTGCGGACAAGCCGCTCGCGATCCTGCGGCTCGCCGGCATCTATGGTCCCGGACAGAACGCGCTGGTGAATCTTCGGCGCGGGACGGCGCAGCGCATCGTCAAGCCGGGACAGGTGTTCAACCGCATCCATGTCGCGGATATCGCGCAGGCGATCGAGGCGGCCTGTGCCCGGCGCGCGAACGGCGTTTTCAACGTGAGCGACGACGAGCCCGCGCCGGCCGACGAGGTGGTCGCGTTCGCCGCCTCGCTGCTCGGCGTCGTGCCGCCGCCGCTTGTTTCCTACGCGATCGCCGAAAAGAGCATGAGCCCGATGGCGAAAAGTTTCTACGGCGAGGTCAAGCGCGCGAAGAACGACACGATGAAGCGCGAGCTCGGCGTGCGGCTGCGCTATCCGACCTATCGGGAGGGCATCAAGGCGCTGCACGCGCAAGAATTCGTGTCTGAGCGGGGAGATGAAGAAGTATCCCTCCCCTGAAAGGGGAGGGATGAAGACACGCTGTCACTCTATGGCAACGGATCGAACTCGCGCACCGCCGCAATCAGGCGTTCGATGTCCTCGGGGCGCGAGAGGCGATGGTCGCCGTCCTTCACCAGCGTGAGCACCACGTCATCCTGCGCAAAGCGCGCGACGAGGTCGACGGCATGCGTCCAAGGCACGTCCGGATCCTGCACGCCCTGCAGGATGCGCACGGGGCAGCCGGTCTCGATCAGGCCGTCCAGGAGGAGATGATTGCGGCCCTCCTCGATCAGCGTCCTGGTGATCGGATAGGGCTCTTCGCCATAGGCCGAAGGACGCAGCCAGAATCCTCTCTCCAGGATCTCGCGCTGCGCTTTGCGCGAAAATTTTTGCCACATCAGCCGCTCGGTGAAATCGACCGCGGGCGCGATCAACACGATGGCCGCGAGCGAGGCAGCGGACGATGCGTCTTTGACTTGCGCGTGATCCTCTCCGAAAACCGGTGACCACTTTTCGGGATCACGCGCGCGGCGGCGCAATTCGCGCGCAAGCAGCAGCGCAAGCCAGCCGCCCATCGAGGAGCCGATCGCGATCACCGGTCCGCGGCAAAAGGCGTCGAACACGGCGAGGCTGTCTTCGAGCCAGCGGCCGATCGTGCCCTCGGTGAAGACGCCGCCGGATTCGCCGTGTCCCGAGTAGTCGAAGCGCACGCAAGCGCGCCCGTGCCCGCGCGCAAAAGCCGCGAGCGCTTCCGCCTTGGTGCCGCGCATGTCGGACTTGAAGCCGCCGAGCCAGAAGAGACCGGGTGCCTCGCCCTCGTCAACGCGCACCGCCAGCGCGCGCGCGGCGGCATCGGTTCCTGTTTGGATGAATTTGAGGCAAGTATCGCTCATCGGCTCGTCTTTGGCGCTCGCATGCCGGCCGCCGGCCGTTCGGGGCAAGGTTTCGACGGACGGTCGACGGGAACACGGGATCGGAACGCGATCCTTACATCAACTGCGGCCTGTCGCGCACCGGTCATGCCGCGTTGGCAACTTGCGCGCGACGCCGCGCCGACCTTCCCCATGTCCCCAGGGCGCATTGCGGCGGCGGCGCTCGACCTCTATACGTCGCTGCGTGAAGGCTGCGGCGGGCCTTTCGCTCTTGCATTCGCCCGTTCTGCGCCGACCGAAGTTTCCCTGCGAGGATTTCGTGAGCCCATCGTCCCTGGCGCGTAAGACGGAGACGGGCGTGGCGGACTTTGCCGCGCCCGCGCGTGCCGTGGCCCTTCGCCCGATGACGGTGCTGCAAGTCGTGCCGACGCTCGATGCGGGCGCAGCGGACCTGAGCGTCATCGATGCGGCGCGCGTGCTTGCGCACAACGGACACCGGGCAGTCGTCGCCGCCCGCGGTGGACGGCTCGAAGCGCAGCTCCATGCCGCCGGAGGCGAATTCGTCCACCTCGACCTGGCGAGCAAGAATCCCTTTGTCATTTTGAGCAATGCGGCGCGCCTTGCGAGGCTCATCCGGCGCGAGCAGTGCGATCTCGTCCATGCCCATGGACGCACCGCGGCCTGGAGCGGATACATCGCCAGCCGGGTCACGCGGGTTCCCTTCGTCACAAGCTGGTACAAGGGGTTCCGTGAGCAGAACGTCTTCAAACGCCTCTACAACGGCGTGATGGCGCGCGGCGACAGGATCATCGCCGTCGGCGAGCAGATCGCGGAATTGATCGGCGACCGCTACCAGACGCCGTCCGAGCGGATCGTCGTCATGCCGCCGAGCGTCGACACCAGCGTGTTTGACCCCGCGCAGGTTTCCCGGGAGCGCATCGACGCGGTGCGGCTTGCGCTCGGGGTCGACGACACCGCCAAGATCGTTCTCGTGCTCGGACGCATGCTGCGCCGAAAGGGTCACGAGGTGGTGGTGAAGGCGATCAGCCGGCTCAAACAGCGCGGGTTGAAGGATTTCATCTGCGTGTTCCTCGGCGAGGAGCAGGAGGGGTCGCGCTACACGGGGGAAATCTGGGATCTCGTGCTCGCCTGCGATATCGCCGACGTCGTCCGGCTGCCCGCGCAGGTGGACGACATTCTGGCCATCTATGCCGCGAGCTGCGCCGCCGTCTCGGCGGCGATCCAGCCCGAAGGCATTCAGCGCGCCATTCTCGAGGCGCAGGCGATGAAGGTGCCGCTGATCGTGTCCGACCTTGCGGCCGGACCTGAAGCGGTGCTGAGCCCCCCGGCCGTGCCGGAAGACCGCATGTCCGGATTGCGCGTTCCAGCCGGCGACGACGCCGCGCTGGCGGCGGCGCTTTTCCGGCTTTTTTCGCTTCCCGAGGCAGCGCGCCGCGCGATCGGCGAACGCGGCCGGGCCTTTGTCGCGAGCCAATTCGATGCGCGGGCGGCGTCCGAGCAGACGCTCGCCCTCTACGCCGAAGTCGCCGGCCTGCGTGCGGCCGGCCGGCGGAGCTGAACGTCTGCCGAACGGTCGAAATCGGCGGATCGGCGTTGACTTGTCCGCCGATTGTCCCGATGTTCTCGGACCGCGGCTGACGCCAGCGCGCCGGCCATCCACGAAACAGCAGAGGAGTTTTGAGCCATTCGACGCCCAATGAGAGCCCCGCCGCCTGTCCAAAAGGACGGTCCGCGCGTGAACGAGGAGATCAGAGTTCGCGAAGTTCAGTTGATCGACAAAGATGGTGCGAACCGCGGTGTCGTTCCCACCGCGCAGGCGATCGAGATCGCCAACCAAGCCGGATTGGACCTGGTCGAGGTGGCGCCGAATGTGTCGCCGCCCGTGTGCAAGATCCTCGACTACGGCAAGTTCAAATACCAGGAACAGAAGAAAGCCGCCGAGGCACGCAAAAAGCAGAAGGTAGTCGAGGTCAAGGAGATCAAGCTTCGGCCGATGATCGACGACCACGACTATGACGTGAAGATGCGCGCGATGCAGCGCTTCTTCGAGGAAGGCGACAAGGTCAAGGTGACGCTCCGCTTCCGCGGCCGCGAAATGGCGCACCAGGAGCTCGGCGTCCAGCTCCTCGAGCGGGTCAAGACCGACGCCGCGACGCTGGCCAAAGTCGAGCAGGAGCCGAAGATGGAAGGCCGCCAGATGGTGATGGTGCTGGCCCCGCGCTGAGCCCCGTTTTCTCTCCCTTGGGGGCGCCCGGGCCGCACCCGGACGCCCCGGCTCCAGTTGATATTTCGCCCCTCCTCTGCCATAAGCGCGCGCATCGCCGCCCGGCCGGAAATGGGCTGCCGTGGCGGCGATTTTATCGCTCGATCAGCGATGTTCGGCCAAGCCGGGGCTTTGCGGCCCGAGGTTGCAGGAGCCGTGTTTAGAGAAGGAAGAGCCAAATGCCCAAGATCAAGACCAAGTCGGGCGCGAAAAAGCGCTTCAAGATCACCGGCACCGGCAAGGTGCTCTACGCCCACCGCGGCAAGCGGCACGGCATGATCAAGCGGACGAAGAAGCAGATCCGCCAGCTGCGCGGGACGGATGTGCTGTTCAAGACGGACGGCGACAACATCAAGAAGTATTGGCTGCCGAACGGCTGACCGCCTCCCGCTTAACGAACATCGCCTCGCATCGAGCTATCCAGGAGATTACGACATGGCCCGCGTCAAACGGGGCGTCACCGCCCATGCCAAGCACAAAAAGGTGCTGAAGGCCGCCAAAGGCTATTACGGCCGGCGCAAGAACACGATCCGCATCGCCAAACAGGCGGTAGAGAAGGCCGCCCAATACGCCTATCGCGACCGCAAGCGGAAGAAGCGCACCTTTCGCGCGCTCTGGATCCAGCGGCTGAACGCAGCGGTCCGCCCCTTCGGGCTCACCTACAGCCGATTCATCGACGGGCTCGGCAAGGCCGGCGTCGAGGTGGACCGCAAGGTCCTCTCCGATCTCGCCATCCACGAGCCGGCGGCGTTCCAGTCCATCGTCGAGCGGGCCAAGGCGGCGCTGCCGGCTTGACCCGGGTCCGATCTCAGCCTCGGCGTCGCGAGACTTGAGGTCCTCCGCGGCCGCGGACCGTGACGGCCAAGCCAGGTGATCCATGTCCGACCTCGCGCGTCTCGAACAGGAAATCTCCGCGGCGATCACGGCTGCCGATAGCGAAGCCGCGCTCGAGACCCTGCGGGTGTCGACGCTCGGAAAAAGCGGCTCGGTCTCCGCGCTTCTGAAAACACTCGGCGCGATGAGCCCCGAGGAGCGCAAGGAGCAGGGACCCAAGATCAACGGCTTGCGCGACCGCGTCGCAGCCGCGATCGCCGCGCGCAAGGAGGTGCTGGCGCAGGCAGCGCTCAACGAGCGGCTCAATAGCGAGATCGTCGATGTCACATTGCCTGCGCGCGAGAGCGGCATCGAGCTCGGACGCATCCATCCGATCAGCCAGGTCGTCGACGAGCTCACGGCGATCTTCGCCGATATGGGATTCTCGATTGCGGAAGGTCCCGATATCGAGACCGACGCCTACAACTTCACGCTGCTGAACTTCCCGCCCGAGCATCCCGCGCGCGAGATGCACGACACGTTCTTCTTCAATCCGAAGCCGGACGGATCGCGCATGCTGCTGCGCACGCATACCTCCCCCGTGCAGGTGCGCACGATGCTGGCGCAAAAGCCGCCGATCCGGGTGATCTGCCCGGGCCGCACCTATCGCTGCGACTCCGACCAGACGCACACGCCGATGTTCCACCAGGTGGAAGGGCTCGTGATCGACAAGAGCGCGCATCTCGGCCACCTGAAATGGATCCTCGAAGAATTCTGCAAGGCGTTCTTCGAAGTCGATCACGTGACGATGCGTTTCCGCCCGTCCTACTTCCCGTTCACCGAGCCCTCGCTCGAGGTCGACATCCGGTGCCGACGCGACAAAGGCGAAATCCGGTTCGGCGAAGGCGAGGACTGGCTGGAGATTCTCGGTTGCGGGATGGTTCATCCGAACGTGCTGCGCAATTGCGGCATCGACCCCGATGAGTATCAGGGCTTCGCCTGGGGCCTCGGGATCGACCGCATCGCCATGCTGAAATACGGCATGCCGGATCTGCGTGCCTTCTTCGAGGCGGACGTGCGCTGGCTCGCGCATTATGGCTTCCGGCCGCTCGACCTGCCGACGCTTGCGGGGGGCCTCAGTCCGTGAAACTCACCCTCGCCTGGCTCAAGGAGCACCTCGACACCACGGCCTCGCTCGAGGCCATCGTCAATACGCTGACGATGATTGGGCTCGAGGTCGAGGCCGTGCACGACAAGGCGAAGGAGTTCGCCCCGTTCAAGACCGCCCGCGTCATCTCCGCCGAAAAGCATCCGAATGCGGACAAGCTGCGCGTGTGCGTGGTCGAGACCGGCGCGGGCGCGCCGGTGCAGGTCGTGTGCGGAGCGCCCAACGCGCGCGCCGGCATGATCGGCGTGTTCGCGCCTCCCGGCACGCATATCCCGGGCACCGGGCTCGATCTGAAGATCGGCACCATCCGCGGCGTCGAGAGCCGCGGCATGCTGCTCTCCGAGCGGGAATTGGGGCTCAGCGAGGACCACACCGGCATCATCGACCTGCCCCCGGAGACGCCGGTCGGAAAACCCTTCGCCGAGATCATCGGGCTCGGCGATCCGGTCATTGAAATCAACCTGACCACGAACCGCCCCGATTGCACCGGCGTGCACGGGATCGCGCGCGATCTCGGCGCAGCCGATCTCGGCAAGTTCGTCGACAAACCGGTGAAGCCGATCAAAGGCGAATTCCCTTGCCCGACTGCGGTCACGCTCGATTTCGGCGCCACGGCCCCGCTCTGCCGCGGTTTTGCGCTGCGGCTCGTGCGCGGCGTGAAGAACGGTCCCTCGCCCGAATGGCTGCAGAAGCGGCTCGCCGCGATCGGGCTGCGCCCCATCAATGCGCTCGTCGACATCACGAACTTCATCACTTTCGACCGCGGCCGGCCGCTGCATGTGTTCGACGCCGCGAAGGTGCGCGGCAACCTCGTCGTGCGGCGCGCGCGCGCGGGCGAGACGCTGCTTGCGCTCGACGGCAAAACCTACGCGCTCGATGAGACGATGTGCGTGATCGCCGACCAGAACGGAGTCGAGTCGCTGGCCGGCATCATGGGCGGCGAAGAGACGGGCTGTTCTGAAAGCACGACCGAAGTGCTGATCGAGTCGGCCATCTGGGACGAACTCAACATCGCCATGACCGGGCGCACGCTCGGCATCCATTCGGACGCGCGCTATCGCTTCGAGCGCGGCGTCGACCCGGCCTTCATGACCGGCGGGCTCGAGTTGGCGACGCAAATGACGCTCGAGCTTTGCGGAGGGACGCCGTCGCACAGCATCGTCGTCGGCAATCCGATGCCGGAAGAGCGGCCGATCGATTTCCCGGTGAACGAAGTCAAGCGCCTCACCGGCGCCGACGTGCCGCTCATGGAGATGAGACGCGTCCTCGGCCATCTCGGCTTTCACGTCGTGGGGCAGAAGGACGTGCTGAAGATCGCCGCGCCGAGCTGGCGGCCCGACATCCACGGCAGGGCGGACATCGTCGAGGAGGTCATGCGCATCGTCGGCGTCGACCGCGTGCCTTCGACGCCGTTCGAGCGCGGCGAGACCGCGCGCAAGCCGGTCCTGACCACGAACCAAGTGCGAACGCGCAAGGCAAAGCGCGCGCTTGCGGCGCGCGGGCTGGTCGAGGCGGTGACATGGTCGTTCGTTGCCAAGCGGCAGGCCGAATTGTTCGGCGGCGCCGCGCCGGAGCTTGCGCTGGCCAATCCGATCGCGTCGGATCTTTCCGACATGCGGCCGAGCCTGCTGCCCGGCCTGGTTATGAGCGCGCAGCGGAATGCGGACCGCGGCTTTTCCGACGTGGCGCTGTTCGAGGTCGGGCAGGTGTTCAAGGGCGACCGGCCGGAAGACCAGTTCACGGCGGCAAGCGGCGTCCGGCGCGGCCGCGCCACGGAGCGCGGCATCGGCCGGCACTGGATGAACGGCTCCGCGTCGGCGGATATATTCGACGTCAAGGCCGATGCGCTGGCCGCGCTCTCGGCCGCGGGCACGCCGATGAACGCCGTGCAGGTCGCGCCGGGTGGTCCGGCCTGGCTGCATCCGGGGCGCTGCGGCACGCTGCAGATCGGCCCGCAGAACGTGCTCGGCCATTTCGGCGAACTGCATCCGGGGGCGCTTGCGGCGCTCGATGTCGAAGGGCCCATGATGGCGTTCGAGATCGTTCTGGAGCGGATTCCCGAACCGAAAGCCAGGGCGACGCGTGCCAGGCCGGCGCTCGAGCTTTCGCCGTTCCAGCCGATCGAGCGCGACTTCGCTTTCATCGTCGACCGTTCGGCGCGCGCGGGCGACATCGTGCGCGCGGCGCAGAACGCCGAACGCAAGCTGGTCACCGCCGTCAGCGTATTCGATGTCTACGAGGGGGCGAATATCGAGCCGGGCAAGAAATCGATCGCCATCGCCGTGACCTTGCAGCCGCGCGAGAAGACGCTGACCGATGCCGAGATCGAGGCCGTCGCCGCGAAGATCGTCGCGGAGGTGACAAAGCGGACCGGCGGCGTGCTAAGGGGATGAGTCACAAGGCATCTTCTATCCCTCCCCCTACGGGGGAGGGTCGGCGCGAAGCGCCGGGGTGGGGGGCGAGCGTCGAGCGAGCTCGTCGAGAATGAGCTCGATCACGCCCTGCATATTCTTATCGACTTCATTGTTCCAAAACCGAAGCGTACGAAATCCATTTGCGTCGAAGCGCCGGTCGCGCTTTCGGTCAATCCGGGCATGTGCATCAAAATTGTGGAGACCGCCATCGACCTCCACGATCAATCGAGCGCGCAAGCAGACGAAGTCGAGGATGCAGCCGTCGCGTGGAGATTGCCTGCGGAAATGGAATCCGAGTTCGCGCAGAGCGCGCAGGTGAACCCATAGTTTCACTTCCTGCGGCGTCATACGCTTCCGCAAATGGCGTGCGAGTTCGTTGGCCATCGACCCCACCCGGCTCGTACGCAGCCAAGTTTACGCACGCTGCGTAAACTTGGCTGCGTGCTCGCCACCCTCCCCTTTCAGGGGAGGGATGAAGCGCATGTTATGCCGACTTCGCCAGCCGCTTGAGCACGGCGTCGGCGGCGCGCTCGCCGGATTCCCACGCGCCGCCCACGGTGCCCCAGAGCGTCTCGTGCGCGGCTTCGCCCGCGAACCAGAGCTTGTCACGGACCGGCTCCATCAGCACGCGGCGCGCGCCCTGCCCGCCCGGCGGAGCAGCGGAGAAGGCCCCGAGCGTCCAGGGCTCCTTGTTCCAATGCGTGGCATGCGTGCGTTTGACCGCGCGCCTGATCTCGGCGCCGTAAAGCGAGGACAGCCACTCGAGCGCAAACGCGATCATGGCCGCGTCGCCTTGCGCGGACAGGCTTTTTCCGAACGATCCCGCAACCTCGACGAGGCATAACGAGGTGCGCGATACATTGGCGAGCATGGCCGCCGTGCGGTTGCCCGATGCTTTCTCGAACACCAGTTCGTCGCTTTGCAGGCCGAGCGGATTGCCGTCGAATTCGATCGCGACGTGGTCATAGCTGCCAAGCGTGAGTCTCGCCGCCGCGTCGAGCTGCCGCTTCGGCGCATCCGGCGCGAACCTGATGCGGCCCGAGGTGAGCGCGTTGGTCGACACGGTGACGATGGCCTGCCGGGCGGTGAACCGTCCGCGATTGGTTTCCACCTCGACGCCGGCGCGCGAACCGGCATCGATGCGCGTGACCGCCGTTCCCGTCCGCACCGGCAAACCCTCCCCAAGCTTTGCGAGCAGCGTTCCGAAGCCTTGGCGGCAGAAGGCATCGACGTCGCGCTCGGCGGAGCGGGCGAAATCCATGGCGGATATTTCGGTGAGGTCTTTTGCGCAGCCGAAGGGCCCCAGCACGAATTCCACCGAAGGCCGCCAGTCGGCGAAGTCCTTCGGCAAGGCCTGCGCGCAGCTCATATCGGCGCGGCCTCTGGCGGCCTCGGCAATGGCGCGGTTCGCGCGCACGAGCGTCGCCAGGAAATCCTCGAGCTCGCCCTCGCGCGCATTGCGCCGGCCGATGCGAAGGCGCTGGCCCTGCGGCGCCATGTAGATGTCAAGCCCGCTTTGCGCGCCGAGTCTCGCAAGCGGATTGGCATCGGGTATGTGAATCCAATGGGCGCCGAGATCGAACGGCACGCCGAATATCTTGGTGTCGGTCACGCAACGACCGCCGATGCGGTCGGCGGCCTCGATCACGACAAATCGGCGCTTGGCGGACAAGAGCCGACGTGCGGCGGCAATCCCGGCCGCGCCGGCGCCGACCACCACCACATCGACGTCACCGGACGTCTGCGCCAGCGGCAGCGTCGGCGCCGCCGCGCTCGCAGCGGTGCCAGCAAGAAAGGAGCGGCGGCTTAATCGCTTCATGGTTGACGAATGGTTGCGGCAGGGCGGCATCAGAATGCCTCAACGGCGCAAGCTGCGCAAACGAACGGCGAAACCGCCGCGCGGCTTGCGGCGGGATGAACCAATTCGCAACCGCGCCCTGGATAAAATGCTGCCTTGCGCCCGCGTGCAAGGCTCCGCGGGCTGGGCTGGGAAACGCAGCGGATGGGTCGGGTACTCGACAATATCGGGCAGGCACTCGCCCAATATCTCGAACGGCCGATGTCAGGCTACGAGCCGTTCACGCCCAGCGATCCGCACGCGCTCGCCGCAACGCTCGCTCCGGGCGACGTGCTCCTGATCGAGGGCAACAATCACATCTCCGGCGTCATCAAGTATCTGACGCAGTCGACCTGGTCGCATGCGGCGCTCTATGTCGGGCCGATGCCGGGACAGAGCAGCGGCGACGGCGAGCCGCATACCCTGATCGAAGCCAATCTCGGCGAAGGCGTCGTATCGGTTCCGCTGTCGAAATACTTCCAGTTCCACACGCGCATTTGCCGGCCGGTCGGGCTCACCGAGCACGACCGGGAAAGGGTGTGCGCTTACGCGGTCGAGCGCCTCGGGCTCGACTATGACATGAAGAACATCATCGACCTGATGCGCTATCTGATGCCGCTGCCGATCCCGGCGCGCTGGCGGCGGCGCATGATGGCGCTCGGCTCCGGCGATCCCACGCGCATCATCTGCTCGGCGCTGATCGCGCAGGCTTTCGAATCGGTGCGCTATCCGATCCTGCCGAAGGTCACGCTCATGGACAGCCGCCTCGCGCGGCGTGAAATTCTCGAGATCCGGCATTCGTCGCTTTATGCGCCGCGCGATTTCGACATCTCGCCCTATTTCCGCGTGGTCAAGCCGACGCTCGAAAAGGGCTTCGACTACCGAAAGATGCACTGGGCCGATCTGCCGCGCTTGCGCGACGCCGCCCCACAGGCGCCGGCGCCGGTCGTGGAGGACGTGGAAGTGACGCTCGTTCCCGGCCTCGACGGGATGCCGCGCATGCGCAGCCGCCGACGCATCATCGCGCGCTGACTTGCCAGAGCGAGCCCGCGCGACTACAGCATTTCCGCCAAGTGGGTACCGGTTGGCCGAAAGAAAATGCGACAAAATAATAATTCTTGGATTCTAATCCGATTCCGTCCCATCGGATTAGAATCCAGTGTCGGCGAACCGGCTTCCACTTCGCCGGAAAGTGCGCGAGGTCTTTTCCGATGATCGACGCCGCAATCAAGGCGCTGTCGCAGATGACATCGCTGCCGTTCCGCGCCGTGCTGATGAAATCTGTCGGCCTGGCGCTGCTGATCCTCCTGGCCGCAGCGTTCGGTTTGCACCGCTTGTTCGGCTGGCTTGCCGAGCACGGCGGCGCGTGGCTCGAAGGCAGTCTCGGCCTGGGCGCGGCGATCGTCACCGCCCTGCTCTGGATTTTCGCCATCATTGCTGGCATCGGCCTGTTCGCCGGCGCGATCTTCCTCATGCCGGCGGTCACGGCGCTGGTCGCAAGCTTCTTTGCCGACGACATCGCGGACCAGGTGGAGCGCACGCATTATCCGGCAGAGCCGCTCGGAGCCGCGATGCCGATTGCGCGGGCCGTGCTGGAAGGCGCGCGCACGGCGCTGCTCGCGCTTGGCATCTATCTCGTCGCGGCGCCGTTCCTGCTGTTTGCCGGACTGGGCCTGCTGATCTTCTTTTTTGCCAACGCCTATCTGCTCGGCCGCGAGTATTTTCTGATGGCGGCCATGCGCCATCATTCGCCGGCGGAGGCGCGCGCCTTGCGCCACGAGCATCGCAATACCTTGTTCTTCGCCGGAATGCTGATCGCGGCCTTTGTTTCGATCCCGATCGTCAATCTCGCGACGCCGCTGTTCGGCACGGCGTTCATGGTGCATCTGCACAAGCGGCTCGCCGGCGGCCGGCGAATCGACGTCATCGAGCCGCCGTCGCGGCGCGCGGTCTCAACGCGCGACGGGGTTTAGGTTCTTGTCGGGCCAGCGGCAGAGATCGCGGATCAGGCAACGCCAGCATTCGGGCTTCGGCGCCTTGCAGACGTAGCGACCGTGCAAGATCAGCCAGTGATGCGCGTGGAGCTTGTATTCGTCCGGCACCGCGGTTTCGAGCTTCGTTTCGACTTCAAGCGGCGTTGAGCCTTGCGCGAGCCCCGTCCGGTTCCCGACGCGGAAAATGTGCGTGTCCACCGCGATGGTCGGCTCGCCGAACGCGATGTTGAGCACCACATTCGCGGTCTTGCGGCCGACGCCCGGCAAGGCTTCGAGCGCGGCGCGATCATGCGGCACTCCTCCGCCATGCTGCTCGACCAGACGCTTCGACAGTGCAATGACGTTCTTCGCCTTGGTGCGGAACAGGCCGATGGTCTTGATGAATCCGATCAGCCTTTCTTCCCCCAGCGCCACCATCTTCTGCGGCGTGTCAGCCACGGCAAAGAGCGCGGGCGTCGCCTTGTTCACGCCGGCGTCGGTCGCCTGCGCCGACAAGACCACCGCGACAAGCAGCGTGAACGGGTTGATGTGCTTCAGTTCTCCTTGCGGCTGCGGATTGGCTTTTTGGAAGCGCTCGAAGGCCTCCTTGACCTCGACCGCCGACCAGGGCCTGAGTTTCGCATTCGCCGCCTTCGACGGAGCCGGTCGGCGGGAGCCCGGCAAAACGGATTCTTGCTTCCTTGCGCCCGAAGGCGCTTTCCTTGTCGAACCCGTGCGCGCTGAATCGCTTGTCTTGCGAGAGATCGTTTTCCGAGCCATGAACTCCCCTATAGTGAAACGATGATCCCCGGCAACGCTCCGCTCGACGAACTCCCGCTCTTCTCCGCGGTCCTGCGGCCGAGCCGGTCGTTGCCGCCTGGCGGGCTCCTGATCGTGCTCGGCCTCTTCGGAGCGGCGAGCTTTGTCGCCGGCATCGTTTTCGCCCTGATGGGAGCGTGGCCGGTCTTCGGGTTTTTCGGGCTCGACGTCGCCCTCCTCTACTGGGCGTTCCGCGTGAACAATCGCGACGGACGCGCCTACGAGGTGGTGACGGTGACGCCGTCGGAACTCACGGTGCGCAAGGTGAGCGGGCGGGGCGCCGCGCAGCAGTGGACGCTGAACCCGCGCTGGGTCCGGCTCGACCGCGAGGGGATCGAGACCTTTGGAACTCACCGCCTGTTCCTGGTCTCGCACGGGCGGCGGCTTCCGGTGGCCAGCGTTCTGGGCCATCACGAGAAGGAGGGGTTCGCCAAGGCGCTAGCGGCCGCGCTTTCGGCGGCGCGCGGGCCTTGAAGACCCCAAGGCCCGGCAGAAATCGGGTGGTTTCCGCCGGCGTGGCAGCTAGGCTGACCAGGACCACTGCGAGGATGAGCCATGCTGTCGCCCGATCGCGCCGACCTCTCCGCCCTCTCCGCCCTCTCCACCGCCGCGACCGATTACGCGATCGTGCGGCGGGCCATTGCCTATATTTCCGAGCATTGGCGCGCCCAGCCGGATGTCGACAAGATCGCCGAGGCGGCCGGGGTCTCAAGCGCCGATTTGCACCGCCTTTTCCGCCGCTGGGCGGGGCTTACGCCCAAGGCGTTCCTGCAGGCGCTCACCCTCGATCATGCGCGCGCCCTGCTGCGGGAATCCGCCAGCGTGCTCGACGCCGCCTATGAGGTCGGGCTTTCCGGACCGGGACGCCTGCACGACCTGTTCGTGACGCATGAGGCGATGTCGCCCGGCGAATGGAAGGCGGGCGGGGCGGGACTGACGATCCAATACGGGTTCCACCCCTCGCCTTTCGGCACCGCGCTGGTGATGGCGACGCCGCGCGGCCTCGCCGGACTTGCCTTCGCCGATCCCGGTGAGGAGGACGCGGCGCTGGCGGACATGCGCGGACGCTGGCCGAAAGCCGCCTATGTGCAGGACCAGGCCGCGACCGCGCCGCTCGCGCGGCGCGTTTTCGATCCCGGCGAATGGCGGCCGGATCGGCCGCTGCGCATCGTCATGATCGGGACCGATTTCGAGGTGCGCGTGTGGGAAACGCTTCTCGGCATTCCGATGGGGCGCGCCACGACCTATTCCGATGTCGCCGAGAAAGTGTGCAGCCGAAAGGCCGCGCGGGCCGTCGGCGCTGCTGTCGGCAAGAACCCGCTCTGCTTCGTCGTTCCCTGCCATCGCGTGATCGGCCGCTCGGGCGATCTCACCGGCTACCACTGGGGGCTGACGCGCAAGCGCGCGATCATCGGCTGGGAGGCGGGGAAGGTCGGCGCGGGCTGACGGCCTGTCCGCACCGGGCGCCGGTCAGAACCAGGCGAACGCGTTGCCTTCCGCGAACTCGTTCTCGGCAACATTGCCGTTGCCGTCCCGGTCCCAGAGACCGAACAATCCCGCTTCGAGCTCATCATCGCTGAGCCACAAGTCCTTGTTCAGATCCCATCGCGCAAAAAGTCCTGCCGTCGTCCAGCCGGTTCTGAATTCCTGCAGATCGATCGTTCCGTTGCGATCCGCATCCCATGCCGCAAGACCGATCCCGTCGATCCCGCGGCCCCAGAAGGCCGCCGCCCGGGCCAGTTCCTGGTCGGAGATCTTTCCGTCGCGATCCCGATCGCAACTGGAAAAGAGCGAGCGGTAGAATTCGATGCCCTCGATGCGATAGTTCTGATTCATGTCCCAGGCGCGGAAAAGCTCGCGCGCGACGCGGCTGAATTCCACGCGCGTCAGCTCGCGGTCGCCGTTCCTGTCGAGCTCTCGGAAATTCCAGGTCGGCTCCGCGCGTGGCGCACCGGGCGCGCCGACCGCGACCGTGCTCGGCGGCGGCGGGCTGCGCTGCGGACGTTCGTTTGCGACCTGCCCGGCGGCAGGACTCATGGCAACAGCAAACACGACGGCGCTCGTCACAAGGCGCATGACAGGACCCTTTTTATCCCATGAAAATGGCTGAAGGCCGCCGCTCTGCAACCGCGGCCGTGGCGATGTCCTGCGCACCAATCCAGGCTTTTCCGTGATCGCGTCAGGCCGCAAGATCGAGCTTCGAGGCGACCGTCGAGTCGGCATGGAGGCGGTAGATCATCGGGACGCCGGTTTCCAGGTTCAGCCGGGTGATGGATTCGGGCGTATGCCGGTCGAGCACCATGATGAGCGCGCGCAAGGAATTCCCGTGCGCGGCGATCAACACGCGCTCGCCGCGCAGGATGCGCGGCAGGATTTCCTGAATGTAGTAAGGCAGCACGCGCGCGGCGGTGTCTTTCAGGCTTTCGCCGCCGGGCGGCGCGACGTCATAGGAACGCCGCCAGACATGCACCTGCTCCTCGCCCCATTTCTTGCGCGCGTCGTCTTTGTTGAGGCCGACAAGGTCGCCGTAATCGCGCTCGTTCAGCGCCTGGTCCTTGATCACCGGGATGCCCGTTTGGCCAAGCTCCTGCAGGATGATGTCGAGCGTGCGCTGCGCGCGGACGAGCGCCGAGGTGAAAGCGATGTCGAAAACAAGTCCTTGCGCCTTGAGCTTTGCGCCGGCGACATGCGCCTCCCGCACGCCCTGCTCGCTCAAGTCGACATCGCGCCAGCCGGTGAACAGATTCTTCAGATTCCATTCGCTCTGGCCGTGGCGGACGAGCACAAGAAGGCGGTCGGTCATGCGTGGTCCTTGATCTTCAGAAATCCGTGAGCCCGAGCACGTCGGCCATCGCGTAGAGCCCGGGTTTGCGGCCGCGCGCCCACAGCGCGGCCCGCAGCGCGCCGCGGGCGAAGATCATGCGGTCCTCGGCCTTGTGCGCGAGCTCGATGCGTTCGGCGGGACCCGCAAAGATCACATTGTGCTCGCCGACCACCGTGCCCCCGCGCAAGGCCGCAAAGCCGATGTCGCCGGTCCGCCGCGCGCCCGTGTGGCCGTCGCGGGCGCGAACCGAGCGCTGGTCGAGATCGACGCCGCGGCCCTCGGCGGCCGCGCGGCCGAGAAGGAGCGCCGTGCCGGACGGCGCGTCGATCTTCTTGTTGTGATGCATCTCGACGATCTCGATATCGAACTCCTCGTCGAGCGTTTTCGCCACGCGGCGCACGAGCGCCGCGAGAAGATTGACGCCGAGACTCATATTGCCGGACATCACGATCGGCGTGCGGCGCGCGGCGTCCTTGATCCTGGCGTCCTCGGCCGCCGAAAGCCCGGTCGTGCCGATGACATGCGCAAGCCCGCTCTCCGCGCTCAGCGCGGCGAAGGCGGCCGTCGCCGACGGTATCGTGAAGTCGATGATGCCGTCGGCCGACTTGGCGAGGGGTTTCGGATCGGCGCTCACGAGAACGCCGTTTTGGGGAAGGCCGGCGAGCGTTCCCGAATCCTGCCCGAGCCAGGGCGAGCCGCCGGGTTCGATCGCGCCGGCGAGGACGAGCCCCTTTGCATCCGCGATGGCCTTGATGAGCGTGCGCCCCATGCGCCCGCCGGCACCGGCCACGATCAATCGCATGTCGCCCATCCATCGCTCCGTTTGCGCGGGTATAACGAGGGAGCGGCTCGTAGGGAAGCCGGACCGCGTGAACAGCGTTGCCGATCGGACTTGAACGCGGCCATGGCGCGGCGCGACCGGCCGCGCGCCGTCGAGCGTGACGCGTTCACTGATCCTTCAAGGCTGCTGGCCGTCGTAGCCTTCGATGATGATGAGGTCGGCGGTGGAATGCGGCAGGCGGAGAGCGAGCGCCTCCTGATACTCGGGAGAATTGTAGCAGGCGAGCGCGGTGGCATAGTCCTTGAATTCGATGACGACATTGCGCGAGCGGCTGGTGCCTTCGACCGTCTCGAACTTGCCGCCGCGCACGAGGAACCTGGCGCCGTATTTCTTGAAGGGGCTGGCATTCGCCGCCGTGTAGGGCTTGTAGCCTTCCGCATCCCGCACGTCGACGCGCGCGATCCAATAGGCCTTGGGCATCGTTGTCCTCCTTGTTCAGCGTCCTTGCGCCTTGGCGATCTCGGCCAGTATCGCCTCGGCCGCGGCACGGGGGTCATCGGCGTCGAGAATGGGACGGCCGACAACCAGATAATCCGCACCGGCGGCGATCGCGCGAGTGGGCGTCATGACGCGCTTCTGATCGCCTGCCTCCGCGCCGGAGGGACGAATCCCCGGAGTGACCAGGGCCATGTCCGGACCGACGAGGCGGCGCAAGCCGGCGGCTTCCTCCGGCGAGCAGACGAGGCCGTCCATCCCGATCTCGCGCGCCTGCTCGGCGCGGCGCGCGGCCAAATCTTTCACGCCGGTCGCGTAGCCGGCGGCCGCCAGGTCGGCATCGTCGTAGGAGGTCAGCACCGTCACCGCGAGAAGGCGCAAGCCTGAGCCGCGTCGTCCTTCCACCGCGGCCCGCATGGTCTGCGGATAGCCGTGCACGGTCAGGAAGCTGACCCCCAGGCCCGCCGCTTGAGCGACCCCGTTCGCAACCGTGTTGCCGATATCGTGCAGCTTCAGGTCGAGGAAGACCTGCTTGCCCGCGCGCACGAGCGCCTCCGCAAAGGGCAGACCGCGATCGAACAAGAGCTGATAGCCGATCTTGTAGAAGACAACGCTGTCGCCGAGCCGCTCGACCATGGCTTCCGCCGCAGAAAGGCGCGGCAGGTCGAGGGCGACGATCAGCCGCTCGCGGGCGGTCACGCTCACGCGCCGCCTCCTTGCTCGAAGAAGCGCGCGATGACGACGAGACGCTGGCATTGCGCGCGCAGGAAGCCGACCGTGCGCTCATCCTTGATCTCGCCGTCCTCGCCGAACACATTGGCCGCGTCGCGGATCGTCACCTGCTCGGGGATGACAAGCGCGCCGCAACCGACGGCGAGAATCTGGCGGAGCGCGAGCAAGGAGCGGATGGCGGCCGAGGGGCCGGGCGATGCGCCGGCGATGGCGAAGGCGCGGTTCTTGTAGGCCGGCAAGGCCGGCTCGCCTCCCTCGCGCACGCGCGATACCCAATCGAGCGCATTCTTCAACAGCGGCGTCACCGAGGCGTTGTATTCAGGCGAGGCGATGAACACGCCGTGATGCGCGCAGAAGAGGCGCTTCAGCGCCACGGCATCGGCGGGCTGGCCGGAATTTTTCTCAAGGTCGCCGTCATAGATCGGGAGAGGATAATCGGAGAGCGAAGACAGCGTGGCCTCGCCCCCCGCCTTGCGGAGTTCATCGGCGGCTCGCGCGGCAAGAAGGGCGTTGTACGAGCCGGTGCGGGTCGAGCCCGAAAAAACCAGGATTCTCGGCATTTTAGGGGAATCCGGTTGCTGCCAATCCCAGAGCATTTTCCGAGTGCGTACCGGTTGGCCGGAAAATACCCTGGCGGGGGTCAATCCTTGCGGTAAACCCAAACGCGCGCAGGTGGCAAATTCATCCAGATGCGCTCCGAAGCCTGAACCCGCAATCCGGCGAGCGAGCGCGGAATGGGCGCGACGACGGCATAGGTGAATTGCACGAAGGGGGCGCCATGCTGCATGACGCCGAGCGCGTCGCGCAGAAGCCGCAGCCGCATGCGCATCGGTTTCGTCACCAATGGCAGCCCCGACACGACCGCGGCCGCCGGTCCGACATGACCCAGCACGCGCCGAATGTCATAGGCATCGCCCGCAATGACGGTGGCTTGCGGAAAGCGGGCGCGGAGAAGCTGGCAGAAGGTTGGATTGAACTCGACCAGCACGAGCCGAGACTGATCGATGCCGCGCTCGATCAGCGCCTCGGTGACCGGTCCTGTGCCCGGACCCAGCTCGACCACCGGTCCTCGCGAATGCGGATCGACATAGCGCGCCATGGTGCGCGCCAGCGCGCGGCCAGACGGCGTGACCGCGCCCGTCGCCAGCGGCTTCTCCAGCCATGAGCGGATGAAATGGACCTCGTCGTCGAGACGAAGGGTCCTTTTTTCGGCGACAGGAATGGAATGCAAAGGCATTTATAAACGTGCCCGCGGTCTTAGGGCTGACACAATTTCTTCACGTTGCAAACGGGTAATGCGCAAAGCTTCGCCGGTCAAGCACAAGTCACGGTGAATTCGGACGGCTCCCCAAGCCGTCGAAAAACTCCTTGACACGACCGAAGAAGCCGGATGCTTCAGGCTGCGTTTTCTCCGACGAGTGTTTATCGAATTCCACAAGCAATTCTTTCTGACGCTTGGTGAGATTTTGCGGCGTCTCGACGACGACCTGAACATACATGTCGCCGAGTTGCTTCGAGCGCAGAACAGGCATGCCCTTGCCCTGCAGTCTGAAGCGCCGCCCGGATTGGGTTGCTTCCGGGACTTTCACCCGCGTCTTGCCGCCGTCAATCGTCGGCACATCGAAGCCGCCGCCGAGCGCGGCCGCAACCATCGAGATCGGCACGCGACAGTGCAGGTCGGCGCCGTCGCGCTGGAAAAACGCATGCGGGGCGATCGACAGGAAGATGTAGAGATCTCCCGGCGGGCCGCCGCGCACACCGGCTTCGCCCTCGCCGGCGAGTCGGATCCGTGTGCCGTCCTCGACGCCGGCGGGCACGTTCACCGACAGCGCGCGCTCCTTGGTGACGCGCCCCGAACCGGCGCATGATTTGCAGGGATCGTCGATCACCTGTCCGCGGCCCTGGCAGGAGGGGCAGGTGCGCTCCAGCGTGAAGAAGCCCTGCGCATGGCGGATTTTCCCAAGCCCGGAGCATGTGGGACAGGTTTTTGGCTTGGTGCCCGGCTTGGCGCCGCCGCCCGAACATGTTTCGCAGATCACGGAGGTCGGAATGCGGATCTGCGCCGCCTTGCCGGCGAACGCCTCCTCCAGCGTGATTTCCATATTGTAGCGCAGGTCCGCGCCGCGCTCGCGCCCGCCGGAGCGCGCGCGGCGCCCGCCCATGCCGAACAGATCGTCAAAAATGTCCGAGAACGTCGTCGCAAAATCGGCGCCGAAGCCGGGGCCCGGGCCGCCCCCCATCCCATGTTCGAAGGCGGCATGGCCGAAACGGTCATAGGCCGCGCGCTTGTCGGCATCGCGCAGCACCTCATAGGCCTCGTTGATTTCCTTGAAGCGATGCTCGGCGTCCTTGTCCCCCGCGTTCCGGTCGGGGTGGTATTTCATGGCGAGCTTGCGGAAGGCCGACTTCAGATCGGCGTCGCTTGCGCCGCGCAACACGCCGAGAACCTCGTAATAGCACCGCTTTGCCATCGTGCCGTCCACAGAGGACCTCAAGTCGTCGAACTCGTATGCATTTGACATGTGGAGTCAGCCAAGGTCACGCGCAAATTTTTCCATGCCACCAGAAATAAACCCCCGGGGAGACCCCCCGAGGGCTCGATGTTCATTGCAAGCGCATGCGCGGTTACGCCGATTTCTTTTTGTCGTCGTCGACTTCGGTGAATTCCGCGTCGACGACATCCTCCTTGGCGCCGCCGGCAGGGCCTGAGCCCCCCTCGCCGCCGCCATCCTTCTGCGATTGCGCATACATGGCCTCGCCGAGCTTCATTGAGGCCTGCGCCAGCGTATTGGTCTTGGCCTTGATCGCCTCGACGTCATCGCCCTTCAGCGCTTCCTTCAGATCGGCCAGCGCGTTCTCGATGCCGCGGCGCTCGGCTTCGCCGACTTTCGCGCCGTGCTCGGACAGCGCCTTCTCGGTCGCATGCACCATCGCATCCGCGTGGTTCTTCGCCTCGGCCGCCTCTTTGCGCTTCTTGTCGTCGGCGGCATGAGACTCGGCGTCCTTGACCATCTTCTGGATGTCCGCCTCCGACAACCCGCCCGACGCCTGAATGCGGATCTGCTGCTCCTTGCCGGTCGCCTTGTCGCGCGCGGACACGTTGACGATGCCGTTCGCGTCGATGTCAAACGTGACTTCGATCTGCGGCACGCCGCGCGGCGCCGGCGGGATGCCGACGAGATCGAACTGGCCCAGCATCTTGTTGTCGGCCGCCATCTCGCGCTCGCCCTGGAAGACGCGGATCGTCACCGCGTTCTGATTGTCCTCGGCCGTCGAGAAGACCTGGCTCTTCTTGGTCGGGATCGTCGTGTTGCGGTCGATGATGCGCGTGAACACGCCGCCGAGCGTCTCGATGCCGAGCGAGAGCGGAGTGACGTCGAGCAGCAGCACGTCCTTCACGTCGCCCTGCAGCACTCCGGCCTGGATCGCCGCGCCGATCGCCACCACCTCGTCGGGGTTGACGCCCTTGTGCGGCTCCTTGCCGAAGAACTGCTTCACCACCTCCTGGATCTTCGGCATGCGCGTCATGCCGCCGACCAGCACCACTTCCTTGATGTCGCCCGCGGCAAGGCCCGCGTCCTTCAAGGCGAGCCGGCACGGCTCGATCGTCTTTTGCACGAGATCGTCCACGAGCGCTTCGAACTTCGCGCGCGTGAGCTTCATCGTCATATGCTTCGGACCGCTCGCATCCGCGGTGATGAAGGGCAGGTTGATTTCGGTCTGCGTCGTCGAGGAGAGTTCGATCTTCGCCTTCTCCGCCGCCTCTTTCAGCCGCTGCAGCGCGAGCTTGTCGCGCCGAAGGTCGATGCCCTGCTCCTTCTGGAATTCGTCGGCCAGATAGTTGACGAGACGCATGTCGAAGTCTTCGCCGCCGAGGAAGGTGTCGCCGTTCGTCGACTTCACTTCGAAGACGCCGTCGCCAATTTCGAGAACCGAAATATCGAACGTGCCGCCGCCGAGATCGTACACCGCGATCGTGCCGGTCTTCTGCTTGTCGAGACCATAGGCGAGCGCGGCCGCGGTCGGCTCGTTGATGATGCGCAACACTTCAAGGCCCGCGATCTTGCCGGCGTCTTTCGTGGCCTGCCGCTGGGCGTCGTTGAAGTAGGCCGGGACGGTGATCACCGCCTGCTCGACCTTCTGACCGAGATAGGCTTCGGCGGTCTCCTTCATCCGCTGCAGGATGAAAGCGGAAATCTGCGAGGGTGAATAGGTCTTGCCGTCCGCCTCGACCCAGGCATCGCCATTGCCGGCGCGCACGATCTTGTAGGGGACGAGCTTCTTGTCCTTCTCAACCGTCGGATCGTCATAGCGGCGTCCGATGAGCCGCTTCACGGCAAAAAAAGTGCGTTCGGGATTGGTGACCGCCTGGCGTTTCGCCGGCTGGCCCGTGAGCCGTTCACCGTCCTCGGAGAAGGCGACAATCGAAGGCGTCGTGCGCATGCCTTCGGCATTCTCGATGACCTTCGGCGTCTTGCCTTCCATCACGGCGACGCAGGAATTCGTCGTGCCGAGGTCGATGCCAATGACCTTGCCCATAATAATGTCCTCTCTTTCCAGCAGATCGGCTGGGCCTTCTCAGCACCCGCAGGAAGCGCCGCGAGATCGAGCCCGCAGTCCTTCCAGTCCGACCCCCTTTATGGTCTTCGCGTCACCGCGCGACGCAGTGACGGTTGGCATATAGGAGGCTCGCAAAAGGGCCGCAAGGCATTCACTTGGGCCTCCGTCTCCATCCTCGCTTCATCGCGAGCGGTCACCAAGCCTTAACGATGTCAGGCGTCCGCCACGCGGGTCGCGTTGTCGTTGGCAGGCTCGGCGGCGACCTGGGAGTCCGCTTGCGGCTTGGGACCGCCGCGCGACACGCCGACCAGCGCCGGACGAAGGACGCGCTCGCCGATCTTGTAGCCGGATTGGACGACCTGAACGACGGTCCCGGCAGGGACCGAAGGGTCGGGGAGCTCGAACATGGCCTGATGGAAATTCGGATCGAATTTCTGCCCCTGCGGGTCGAGCCGGGTGACGCCGTGCTTCTCGAGCGCCTTCTGCAGCTCGCGCTCGGTCAATTCGATGCCCTCGATCATCGCCTTGACGCCGGCGTCGGTATTCTGGCGCACGTCGGGGCTGATGGTTTCGAGAGCACGCTGCATATTGTCGGAGACGCTCAGCACATCGCGGGCGAAAGCCGCCATGCCATAGGCCCGCGCGTCGGCGATCTCGCGCTCGGTCCGACGGCGGAGATTCTCCATTTCGGCGAGAGTCCGCAAAAGGCGGTCCTTGAGCTCCGCCGCCTCCTGGGCGGGATCGCTCGCCTCGGCGGATCGATCCGCCTCGAGCGGATCACCGGGCTGGCCGGCGTCCGGATCGCGTCCATTCGTGTCGGTCATTGTTCCAAATCTCAGCCTTTGGTCATGCAATACCCCGCGGATATCAGGGCTTTGGGCAAAAAATCAAGGAAGCCGCCGCCGGGCGCGAGGGGAGGCCGCTTGGTTGAGGCCGGTATCGCGCCAAAGGCTCCTGCGGGCCGGTCCAACCGTCTTGCGATCCTATCCTAGTGGTCCGATTCTAACATTCGCATCCCGTTGCGGCAGGCCATTTTGCGAATGTTAGAATCGAAGGACCACTAGCAAATTCAAATTGCTAGTGTGGCTGTTCGGAAGTCCGCATTGCGGTCTTGCGGCAAGAATGATGCGGACTTCCGAACCGCCACACTAGTGTCCTTCGATTCCGAAGTTCGCAAATGAGCGTGCCGCATGATGATGCGAACTTCGGAATCGGGACACTAGTGGAGTCGTCCGTGAAGAACTCACAGCGCGTTGATCGCGTGGAATAATCGGGCACTCTGAAGTAATCGATTTTGCCGGTTTCTCGGGCGTTGAGCGCAGTTTTCTTGCAAATTTTGCGTCGTGGATTCCCTCGAATCGGCCGCCATGATTCCCTTCGCCTGAACCGACCGGGCGGGAGGACTGGACATGCGGCCGAAGGAGCGACGCGAGAGCGGCGAGCAGGATCTGTTCCGCTCGCGGCTCGACCAGATCATCGATCTTGAGCATGCGCTGGTGAAGCTCGCCAAGGCGATCGACTGGCGGTTCCTGGAAGAGAAGCTCGGCGCCGTCTACAGCGACAAGCCAGGGCATCCGCCGCTGCCGACGCGGCTGATGGCGGGGCTGGCGATCCTCAAGCACAGCTATGATCTCTCCGATGAAGGTCTGTGCGAGCGCTGGGTGGAGAACCCGTATTTCCAGTACTTCTGCGGCGAGGAGTTCTTCCAGCACCGGCTGGTGTTCGATCGCTCCTCACTGACGCGCTGGCGGGCGCGCATGGGCGAGGAGAAGCTTCTGGCGCTGCTGCAGGAGAGCCTGGCTGTGGCGGCCCGCACCGGGGCGCTGAAGCCGTCCGATCTCTCTCGCGTGGTGGTCGACACCACGGTGCAGGAGAAGGCGGTGATGTTCCCGACCGATGCCAAGCTCCTCAACCGGGCGCGTGCGCGGCTTGTGCGGCAGGCTCAAAAGCTTGGTGTGGGTCTGCGCCAATCTTATGCACGCCTTGGCAAGCTCATGCTGATCAAGCATCAGCGCTACGCCCATGCCCATCAGTTCAAGCGCGCCAACAGGGCGCTGCGCAAGCTCAAGACCTATCTCGGCCGCGTCATCCGCGACATCGGAAGACGCATCGCTGGCAGCAACGATCTGGAGGAGGCTTTTGCCAAAGAGCTGAGCCTGGCCCGCCGCGTGCTGGAACAAAATCGGCATCAGCGCGGGCGCAAGGTTTATTCGCTGCATGCACCGGAGGTGGAATGCATCGGCAAAGGCAAGGCTCACAAACCGTATGAATTCGGCGTCAAGGTGAGCGTTGCCACCACGGTGCAACGCTCCAAGGGAGGCCAGTTTGTCGCCCACGCCGCTGCACTGCCAGGCAATCCTTACGACGGCCACACGCTCGCGACCGTCATCCCGGCGATCGAGACGCTGGTCGGCAACGTGCTTGAGCGCGTGATCGCCGATGCCGGCTATCGCGGCCACAATGCTCCGCCCGAGCATCGATTTCGCGTCTATACCACGGGCCAGAAGCGCCGCGTCACCGAGCAGATCAAACGCGAGTTCAAACGCCGCGCCGCCATCGAACCGGTGATCGGTCATCTCAAAAATGATCACCGCATGGGCCGCAACTATCTCGCCCACTCAACCGGCGACGCCATCAACGCCGTGCTCGCCGCCGTCGGCTACAACTTCCGCCGCTTGATCCTCTGGCTGAGGTTCTTGCTGCTCAGAATCCTGGCCGCCTGCAGCTTGACCGTTCAGCTCAGACCAGCCTGAAAATCGTGTTCTTCACGGACGACTAGTGGAGTTTTGGATTTGACATTCGCTTGTGAACCCGCTGCTAGATGGGTAGCGAATGTCAAATCCACTCCACTAGCCGCCAAGCATCTTGCCGACGACCTTGGCGGTATAGTCCACCATCGGGATCACGCGTGCGTAGTTGAGCCGCGTCGGCCCGATCACGCCAATGACCCCGACAATGCGTCCCGACCCGTCGCGATAGGGGGACACGATCGTCGAGCTTCCGGACAAGGAGAACAGCTTGTTCTCCGAGCCGATGAAGATGCGTACGCCCTCGGCCTGTTCGGCACGGCCGAGCAGGTCCGCCACGCCGCGCTTGGTTTCGAGATCGTCGAAGAGGAGGCGCACGCGCTCGAGGTCTTCGAGCGCCCTCAGATCGTCGAGCAGATTGGCATGACCGCGCACGATCAGCTTGCGGTCCTCGCTCTCGCCGCCAGACCAGCTCGCGAGCCCCGCGGAAATGACTTTTTGGGTCAGTTCGTCGAGCTCGGCCCGCCCATGCTCCAGGGCTTTCTCCAAATCCGCGCGGACATCCGCCAGCGTTCGGCCGCGGATGCGGGCATTGAGGAAATTCGCAGCTTCGGTCAAAGCCGAGGTCGGCAGACCCGCGGGGAGGACGAGCACCCGGTTTTCGACCTGGCCGTCCTCGGAGACAAGCACGACAAGCGCGCGCTCGGGCTCCAGGCGCACGAACTCGATATGCTTGAGCCGGGAATTGATCTTGGCCGTGAGCACGACGCCGGCGGCGCGCGTCAGGCCCGACAAGAGAGCCGAGGCTTCGGTCAGGACCGATTCGACGCTCTTGCCTTCGCCGCTTGCCGCCACTTGCGCCTCGATCGCGCGGCGCTCGGATTCATTCAGATCGCCGATCTGCATCAGAGCGTCCACGAAGAAACGCAAGCCGAGCTCGGTCGGCAGGCGGCCGGCGGAGGTGTGCGGAGCATAGATCAGCCCAAGCTGCTCCAGATCCGACATCACATTGCGCACGGATGCCGGCGAGAGCGTCATCGGGATCAGGCGCGAGATATTGCGCGAGCCGACCGGCTCGCCGGTCGAGAGATAGCTCTCGACGATGCGGCGGAATATTTCGCGCGACCGCTCGTTCAGCTGCGCCAGGCCGAGTTGACTCGGGGCGATCGGACTATCCTGGGACATCGATACTCCCGCTGCCTCACGCCTGCAGGTTTGTCCCTGATCGCGCCTGAGCGCAAGCGGGCCCTTGCCGCATGGGAGCGTCTTAACCTACAAGCACGCAGCCTTCCGCAATCGACCGGAGATTAACCATGCGGCCGAGCCGCCGTCAGCCTGAGGAAATGCGCGCCGTCTCGCTCGAGCGCGCGGTGGTGAAATATGCCGAGGGCTCCTGCTTCGTGAAATTCGGCGACACGCATGTGCTGGTCACCGCGACCCTGGAGGACCGCATCCCGGTCTGGCTGAAGGGCCAGGCGCGCGGATGGGTGACCGCGGAATACGGAATGCTGCCGCGCGCCACGCTGGAGCGAACGCGGCGGGAGGCCTCGGTCGGCAAGCAGGGCGGCCGCACGCTCGAAATCCAGCGGCTGATCGGCCGCGCCTTGCGCACCGTCGTCGACCTGCCGGCGCTCGGAGAACGGCAGATCACGGTCGACTGCGACGTCATCCAAGCCGACGGCGGCACGCGCACGGCGGCGATCACCGGCGCCTGGGTGGCGCTGCATGATTGCCTTGCCTGGATGAAGACGCGCAACATGATCCTCGGCGAGCCGTTGCGCGACCACGTCGCCGCCGTATCGAGCGGCATCTGCAATGGCCGTCCCGTGCTCGATCTCGACTACGCGGAAGATTCGGAAGCCGAGACCGACGCCAATTTCGTCATGACGGGAGCGGGTCGGCTGATCGAGGTGCAGGCGACGGCGGAAAAGACCCCGTTCACCGAAGACGAGCTGATGACGATGCTCGCGCTCGCGCGCAAGGGAACGGCGAAGCTGGTCGATCTGCAGAAGATGACGGTGATGTGAGGGCATGCCCCCGCTCGGCCATCGCCAGCTCATGGGCCGGCTCGTGATCGCCACGCATAATCCGGGCAAGCTTCGCGAGATGCGCGAGCTGCTGGCTCCCTATGGGATCGACGCCGCTTCGGCCGGCGCGTTGGCGCTGCCCGAGCCGGAGGAGACGGGCGCCACGTTTCGCGCCAATGCGCGCATCAAGGCGGCAGCGGCGGCGCAAGCCTCTTCGCTTCCGGCTTTCGCCGACGATTCGGGCCTCGCCGTCGCCGCGCTCGGCGGCGAGCCGGGCATCCATTCCGCGCGCTGGGCGGGGCCGGACAAGGATTTCAACCTTGCAATGGAGCGCGTGGAGGCCCAGCTTCGAGAGCGGAATGCGAGCGCGCCGGACGAGCGGCGTGCGGCGTTCGTGTCGGCACTGTGCGTCGTTTGGCCCGACGGCCATGCGGAAGAATTCGAAGGGCGCGTCGAGGGGACGCTGGTCTGGCCGCCACGCGGCGACAAAGGATTCGGCTACGATCCCATGTTCCTGCCCGATGGATATTGCCGCACCTTCGGCGAAATGAGCGCCGAGGAGAAACACGGCCTGCCCCCGCGCGGGCAAGGCCTGTCGCACCGGGCCCGCGCGTTCCTGAAATTGGCCGAGGCCTGCCTTGATCGGCGCTGACACGAGCGCAAGGCCCGGGATCGCCGGCAATTTCGGCGTCTACCTCCACTGGCCGTTCTGCCTGGCGAAGTGCCCCTATTGCGACTTCAACAGCCATGTGCGGCACGCCGCGATCGACCAGGACCGCTTCGCCCGAACCTTCGCGGCCGAAATCGCCGGCACGGCCGCGCGCGTTCCCGGCCGCACCGTGTCGAGCATTTTTCTCGGCGGCGGCACGCCGTCGCTGATGGAGCCGCGCACAGTCGGCGCGCTCCTCGACGCCGTCGCGCGGCATTGGAGCATCGCGCCGGACGCGGAGATCACGCTCGAAGCGAATCCGACGAGCGCCGAAGCGGCGCGCTTTCGCGGCTATCGCGCGGCCGGCGTGAACCGCCTCTCGCTCGGCGTGCAGGCCTTGCGCGACGACGATCTCAAGGCGCTCGGGCGGCTGCACACGGCGCGCGAGGCGCTGGAGGCCGTGGCGCTCGCGCGCGCCAATTTCGCGCGCTACTCGTTCGACCTGATCTATGCGCGGCCGAACCAGACCGTCGCCGCCTGGCGCGCCGAGCTCGAAGAGGCGATCGCGGAAGCCGCCGAGCACCTGTCGCTCTATCAGCTCACGATCGAGCACGAGACGCCGTTTTATGCCCTCCACGCCGCGGGAAAACTGAAAACGCCCGATGCGGAGACCGCGCGCGCTCTCTACGAGGCGACCCAGGAGGTCTGCGCGGCGCGCGGCCTGCCCGCTTACGAGATTTCCAATCACGCGCGGGCCGGCGCGGAGAGCCGGCACAATCTTCTCTACTGGCGCTATGGCGAATATGCCGGCATCGGCCCCGGCGCGCATGGCCGGCTCGATATCGGCGGGGCGCGGCGCGCCACGGTCACGGAGAAACATCCGGAACGCTGGCTCATGCGCGTCGAGGCACAGGGACATGCGCTCGTCAGCGACGAGGTCTTGCGCCCGAGCGAACAGGCCGACGAGCTCTTGCTGATGGGACTGCGCCTCACCGAAGGGATCGACCCCGGGCGCTATGCGCAGCTTTCAGGCCGCATGCTCGATCCGCAACGCATCGCCGCCTTGCGCGACCACGGTCTCGTCCGTATCGGAAGCGACGGCCGGTTGCGCGTGACCGCGGACGGCCTGCCGGTGCTCGATGCCGTCGTCGCCGATCTCGCGGCGTAGTTTCAGCATCCTGTCCGAAAACCGGTTCCCACTTTTCGGGATCGTGCTTTACGTGCCGAAGGAGCGCGGCGCCGGACTCACCACCTGCCCGCCTTGCGGCCCGACCCGCAGCACGGCCAAGCCCCGCTGGTTGGTGCCATCGGGGCGGAAGCGAAAAATGCCGTCGATCCCCGAAAAGCCGGAGGCATTGGTCAAGACCTCCTCGGAGAAACGCTGCGCGCCTTGTGTCTTGACCAGAGCCGCGACCAAGGACACGGCATCATAGGCGAGCGTCGCCGTGCGCACCGGGTCCTGCCCGTATCGCGTGCGGTAGCGGTTGGCGAAGTTCCGAAATCCCGCGGAATCCGGCGCGGCGTACCAGCCGCCCTGGAGCGAGGCCTCGTTGAGGATGCGCGGATCGTCCCACAAACCACTGCCGACGAGTTGGATGCGGCGCGGATTGACGCCGCTGGAGACGAGTGCCTGGATGATCGCGGGAAGCGCCTCCGACCCTTCGGGTATGAAAATCGTATCCGCTTTGGCCGCTGCCTGCGCGATGCGGCGCACCGGATCGCCGATCTGCGCCTTGTCCGAGGGATAGCGCTCGAGCGCAACCACGCGGCCGCCGCGGCGCGCGACCACCTGTTGGAACTCGGCTTCGACCACCGTGCCATAGGCGTTGTCGGGAACGAGGGCGGCGAAGGAGCGCTTGCCGGTGGAGATTGCGTAGTCGACAACGCGGTTGACATCCGATTCCGGCAGGAAGCTCAAAAGATAGACGCCTTTGGCGGCGACATTGGCATCGGTCGAAAAGGCGATGATCGGCACGCCGCGCGGCCTTGCGGCCTGCGCCGCCGCCGTGACCGAATGGGCGAACAGCGGGCCCAAGATCACCTCGGCGCCTTCGTTCAGCGCCGACTGCGCCGCCTGCTGCGCGCCCTGCACGGTCCCGGCATCGTCTTTGATCAGAAGCTGGATGTTGGGGCTGTTGAACTCGGCGAGGGCGAGTTCCGCGGCGTTGCGCATCGATTGCGCGGCAAGGCCCGCATTGCCCGCGGCAGACAAAGGCAGAATCAAACCGACCTTGATCTGTCCTGTGCCGACCGCGTTCGCGGGCGGCGGCGGCGGCGCGCTCGACGAAGCGGGCATATCCATGCCGGGCAGACCAGCGCAGCCCGCAAGCAGCGTCGCAAGCGCAACCGCGCCGGCAAGCCGCAACAGCCGCCGGCGTCCGTCGCCCAACGCAGACACCTCCTGACCCTGCAAGCGATCTCCCTCACCTCGCGCGCGCAATAGCGCGCGGGCGGCTCGCGGCCCCGTCAAACGCATAATGTGGGTGGTACGGTCCCGAGTCAAAATGATGGGCGGCGTCATCCACCATGACGCGCGGCGCAGCCGCGTCTAAGATGACGCCATGCAGCACTCGCCACAGCCTTCCGGACGGGAGGAGCCGGCCAAGACCTATTGCATTGCCGGCCATCGACTGTCGGCGCCGGCGCTCGCGGCAGGACTCCATCTCGTCTCGACCCCGATCGGCAACCTGCGCGACATCACGCTGCGGGCGCTGGAGATGCTTGCGGCCGCCGACGTGATCGCCTGCGAGGACACGCGCGTGACGCGCAAGCTGCTCGAGCATTACGGCGTTACCACGCCGCTCACGCCCTATCACGACCACAATGCCGAGACCGCCCGGCCGAAACTGATGGCGCGGCTCGAGGCGGGCCGTTCTATCGCGCTCGTGTCCGATGCCGGCACCCCCTTGATCTCCGATCCTGGCTATAAGCTCGTGCGCGCCGCGCGCGAGGCCGGCTACGCGGTGAGCGCCGCGCCGGGGCCGTCGTCGGTTCTGATGGCTTTGTGCATCTCCGGGCTGCCAACCGACCGCTTCCACTTCGACGGATTCCTGCCGGCCAAGCAGAGCGCGCGGCGTGCGCGCATTGCCGAGCTGGCCCGCATACCAGCCACGCTCGTGCTGTTCGAAAGCGGGCCGCGGCTTGCCTCGGCGCTGCGCGATCTCGCGGAGGGCTTCGGTGCGCGCGACGCGGCGGTCTGCCGCGAACTGACGAAGCTTTACGAAGAGGTGCGGCGCGGCGATCTCGCCGCGCTTGCCGCCTCCTATGCGGGGGAGAGCGCGCCGAAGGGCGAGATCGTCCTTGTCATCGCGCCTCCCGGTGCGGCCCCGGCCGATGCGGAGGGCGACATCGACGCGATGCTGGCGCGCGCATTGGCGCGCATGTCCGTGAAAGATGCGGTCGCAGACGTCGCGAGCGTGACCGGCGCGGCGCGGCGCGACGTCTATGCGCGCGCGCTGGCGCTGACGAGGGGCGACGATGGCGCGGCAAAGTGAGCCGCAGGCCTCGAAGGCGCCCGGCGCAAAACCCGAGCGGCTGGCCGCTTTCAAGCTCGGCGTCTCCGCCGAAAGCCGCGCCGCCGCGCTGTTGATGATCAAAGGCTTCCGCATCGTCGCGCGGCGCTGGCGAAGCCCGCTCGGCGAGATAGACCTCGTCGCGCGGCGGCGTCAGCTTCTCGTCTTTGTCGAGGTGAAAGCGCGCGGCGGCTTCGACGCTGCCGTGGAATCGCTCACCGAGCGCCAGCGCCGGCGCATCGTTGCCGCCGCCGAGGCCTGGTTCACAACCCATGCCGAGGATGCCGGTTGCGACGTTCGCTTCGATGTCGTTCTTGTCGCACCCGGGCGGCTGCCGCGCCACATCCCGAATGCCTTCGACGCCAGCGTTTGAGACGCCGTTGTGCCCGGTCAGGCGCGAAGTCGTTGGAAGAACCCCTCGGCCTGCCCGCGAATGCGGGTGGCAACCGCCTGCAGATCGCCGGCGACCTGCTTGACATCCGAAGCATCCGTCAGCGCCATCTCGGTCGCCTGCGTGACTTGCCTGATCTCTTCCGATGTTTCCAGGGTCCGCTGCGCGGCCGTCTCGGCGCTCCGGGCGATTTCCCGCGTCGCGGCGCTCTGCTCGGTGACCGCCGCCGCGATGGCATTGGTGACCTCGCCGACTTCGCGAATGGTGCGCTGGATGCCGCCAATCGCCTCGACCGAACGCATTGTCGCCTGCTGCATGCCGGTGACCTGCGTCGAGATATCCTCCGTCGCCTTCGCGGTCTGGCTGGCGAGAGCCTTCACTTCGCCGGCGACGACGGCGAAGCCCTTGCCGGCCTCGCCGGCGCGGGCCGCCTCGATCGTGGCGTTGAGCGCCAGGAGGTTCGTCTGTTCGGCAATCGCGGTGATGAGCTTGATCACGTCGCCAATGCGCTTCGCCGCGTCGTCGAGCGCCTTGATTTCGGTATTGCTCCGCTCGGCATCCGTCACGGCCTTTTCGGCAACGGCTTTCGACTGGGAGACCTGCCGATCGATCTCCATCACCGACGCCGTCAGTTCCTCGGTCGCCGACGCGATGTCGCGCACGTTGCTCGACGCCTCGGCCGACGCCGTGGTCGCGCTTGCGGTGCGCTGCGCCGCCTCGTCGGACGTGGTGCCGAGACGATCGGCCGAACCCGACACGCGCGCCGAAATACGGCCGAGTTCCTCCAAGGTCGTTTCGATCTCGCGGGCGAACCGCGCGATTTCGGCCGTCACGCTTTCCGCCCTCGCCAATCGCGCGGACGTCTCATCGGTCACGGCGCGGTTGAGCTCCTCGTTGCGCCGCATCGCGGCCTGAAAAACCTCGATCGAGCGCGCGAGCGCGCCGATTTCGTCGCGGCGATGCGCAAAGGGAATCGAGACCTCCGACGCGCCGTTCGCAACTGCCACGGTGATCCGCGTCAGGTCGGCCAGCGGCCGCGCCACCGCGCGGCGAATCATGACGGCGCCGATCGCCGCCAGAAGCATCGCAAGCGAGCCCAGTGTCGAAAGAATGACGGTGGAGCGTTTGTTGCTGGAATCGAGCAAGGCATGGATGCGCTCGGTTTGACGGGCATAAAGCGCGGCAAGCGCATCCAGGTCCTTGTTCAGAGCCGTGCGCACCGAGCGATTGGCTTCGTTGTCGCCCCATTCCCGCCCCTTGGCGGGGCTGACCTCGACGCCAAGACGCACCAGCTCGCGGCGGAAGCCGATGAACTGCTCGATTCGCTTGGAAAACTCATCGAATTGAGTCCGCTCCTCGGAGCGGACATGATGCCGCCATTCGCCGACGACCTTCGCGATCTGATCGTTGAACTTGAGCAGGTTGTCGCCGAAGCGCTTGGCGGCGGTCACGTCGGCCGACATGTAGATGCCGCGCGACTCCATCACGACCGCATAAATGAGGCCGTTCACCCGCTCGACGTTCCGCGCGCCGGAGGACACCGATTCATACTCGTCCAGCAGCGCGCCGTGACGATGCGCATCCAGAACGGCGACCGTGCCCAAGGCCGCGCTTGCCGCCGCCAGCAGAGCGAAAATGGTGTAAAGCTTGGCCGCCAATGAAAGCTTGGGCATCTTGAGCGAGGGCATGTTCGATCCCTGGGTTACCATCCCGCTGGTGAAGGGGTAGTGGCGATGGTTACGGGGTAGTGGTTAAAGACAGATCAATAATCCGGAGGCGGAATGGCGCTCAGCGTGGCGGTGCAGATGGACCCGATCGAGCGGATCAATATCCGCGGCGATACGACATTCGCGCTGATGCTCGAGGCGCAGGCGCGCGGGCACGCGCTTGCCTATTACACGCCGGACCGGATGGCGCTGCGGGACGGCAGGCTGTTCGCCGCCGTCCGCCCGGTCAAGGTGCGCGACCTCGCGGGGGACCACGCGACGCTCGGCGAGGCAAAGCGCGCCGCGCTTGCCGACTTCGACGTGGTCCTGATGCGGCAGGACCCGCCCTTCGATCTCGCCTATATCTCGGCCACCCATATGCTCGAGCGGATTCACCCGAAAACGCTCGTCATCAACGACCCCGCCCAGGTGCGCAACGCCCCGGAAAAGGTCTTCGTCACCGAATTTCCCGACCTGATGCCGGCGACGCTCGTCACGCGCGACCTCGACGAGATCAAGGCTTTTCGCGCCGAGCACGGCGATATCGTCATGAAGCCGCTTTATGGGGCCGGCGGCGCGGCGGTGTTCCGGCTCACGCGACAGGACCTCAATTTCGGCTCGCTCTACGACCTGTTCGCGACGACCTTCCGCGAACCCTGGGTCGTGCAGCGCTATCTGCCGGCCGTGAAGCAGGGCGATAAGCGGATCATCCTGGTCGACGGAGAGTTCGCCGGCGCGGTCAACCGCGTGCCGGCGGAGGACGACCTGCGCTCCAACATGGTGCGCGGCGGCGCCGCACAGGCGACCGATTTGACGGCGCGCGAACGCGAGATCTGCGCCCGGCTCGGGCCTAGCTTGCGCGCGCGCGGGCTGCTCCTGGTCGGCATCGACGTGATCGATGGATACCTGACGGAGATCAACGTGACCTCGCCGACCGGCGTGCGCGCGGTCAAGATGCTGGGCGGCCCGGACATCGCCGCCTTGGTCTGGGACAAAATCGAGCAAAAGCGGCGGGCGGGCTGACCGGGGCGATTCAGCGGGGTGATTCAGGCCGATTGAGATTGCCGGCGGCGGGAAGCTGTGCCATTTTGTTCTTGTCTTGTTCCTGCGTTCACAATCGGTGCAGTCGCGACGTGTCGGGGCGGGGGGCGGCCAATGGTTCAGCGGGTTTCGACAGTCGCCTTCGAGGGCATCGAGGCGCGCGCGGTCGATGTGCAGGTCCAGGTCGCGCCGGGGATTCCGGCCTTCACCATCGTGGGACTGCCCGACAAGGCCGTGTCGGAGGCACGCGAGCGGGTGCGCGCCGCGCTGATCGCCTCCGGTCTCGCCCTCCCCGCCCGGCGCATCACGGTGAACCTCGCGCCGGCCGACTTGCCGAAGGAAGGCAGCCATTACGACCTGCCGATTGCGCTCGGGCTGATGGCCGCCATCGGCGCGATCCCGCATGATGCGCTGGCGGGCTATACGGTGCTCGGCGAACTCGGTCTCGACGGATCGCTCGCCGCCGTCGCCGGCGTGCTGCCGGCGGCGATCGGTGCGAATGCGCGCAACGAGGCCTTGATCTGCCCTGCCTCCTGCGGCGCCGAGGCGGCCTGGGCGAGCCCGGAGATGGAGATCGTCGCCGCCTCCTCGCTGATCCAGCTCGCGAACCACTTCAAGGGCACGCAGGTGCTCTCCCGGCCGGTTCCGAAAATGCGCGAATTCGACGGCGTCGCGCTCGACCTGAAAGACATCAAGGGCCAGGAGAGCGCCAAGCGCGCATTGGAGGTCGCCGCCGCGGGAGGCCACAACTTGATGATGGTCGGCCCGCCCGGCTCCGGCAAATCCATGCTGGCCTCACGGCTGCCCTCGATCCTGCCCCCGCTGTCGCCCGCCGAACTGCTCGAAGTCTCGATGATCGCCTCGATTGCCGGAGACATCGAGGAGGGCGCGTTGACGAACCGCCGCCCGTTCCGCAGCCCCCACCATTCCGCCAGCATGGCGGCGCTGGTCGGCGGCGGCTTGCGCGCCCGCCCGGGCGAGGTCTCGCTTGCCCATCATGGCGTGCTCTTCCTCGACGAGTTTCCGGAATTCCAGCCGCAGGCGCTCGACTCCTTGCGCCAGCCGCTGGAAAGCGGCGAAATCGCCATCGCCCGCGTCAATCATCGCGTGACCTATCCGGCCCGCTTCATGCTGATCGCCGCGATGAACCCATGCCGCTGCGGCAAAGCCTATGATCCAGGCTATGCCTGCAAGCGCGGACCGGCCGGGCGCTGCGTCGCCGATTACCAGGGCCGCTTGTCGGGGCCGCTGATCGACCGCATCGACCTGCAGATCGAGGTGCCGGCGGTCACCGCCGCCGACCTCATCCTGCCGCCGCCGGCGGAAGGAAGCCGCGAGGTGGCGGCGCGCGTCGCGCGGGCGCGGGAGGTGCAGGCGGCACGTTACGCGGCGCTCGGTCTTGCCGGCGCGCGGCTCAATTCGCAGGCGCAAGGCCCGGCGCTGGAGGAGGTCGCGCAGCCCGACGCGCCCGGATTGTCGCTGCTGCGCGACGCGGCGGACGCCATGCGGCTTTCGGCGCGCGGCTATCATCGCGTGCTGCGGGTGGCGCGCACGCTGGCCGATCTCGACGGCGCCGAGAAGGTCGGCCGCGTGCATCTGGCCGAGGCGCTGTCCTATCGCGCGCTGGGCGACGACATGCGCCGCGCGGCGTGAGCGCCGATCGAAACAATTTTACTGAATCCATTTGCTGTGCATTCACCCTGGGTGGAGCTGCGCCCGCCTTCGAAGGATTTGCGCAAGCTTGCGCTGCGAAGCTCCGCCCCGGACGTTCCGGCACGAGCGGCGCGGCGGATGAATTCCTCGGTCTTGTTGATGTCTGCTTTTGCGATCGGCGCGGCGGGGGCCTTGCTCGCGCTCGGCGTTGTTTGGCGGCGCAGGCGCGACATCCGCAGGCTCGAAGCCCGCATCGAAGACCTGTCCGACCGCAATTGGGAATTGCGCGAAGCCGCGGAGCGCAGCCAAAGCCTGATCGACGCGCAGGGCGACCTGATCGTTCGGCGAAACGCCGCCGGCCGCATCACTTTCGCCAATGAGGCGTTCCGCAATCTGTTCGCGGTCGATGCCAAACGCGACGGGGAGATTCCGGCGCCAGGCGTGCTCGAGGAGACACCCGCGGCTTCCCTCCCCGACGGCACGCGCGCCTATGACCAGAAGCTTGCGACATCCGCCGGCGCGCGCTGGATCGCCTGGCGCGACGTCATCGTGCGCGACGACGCCGCGCTCGAGGCGCAAGTGCAAAGCGTCGGCCGCGACATCACCGATCGCATGGAAGCGGAGCAGGCGCTGCACCTGGCGCGCGACCAGGCCGAGACAGCGAGCCGCGCCAAGTCACGCTTCCTCGCCATGGTGTCGCACGAAATCCGCACGCCCTTGAACGGCATCATCGGGATGGGCGACCTCCTCCTGGAGACGCGGCTGACACCCGAGCAGACGACCTATGTGCAGGCGATCAAGTCTTCAGGCGACGCGCTCCTGTTGCTGATCGAGGACATCCTCGACTTCTCGAAAATCGAAGCCGGCAAGCTCGACCTCGACGCGCGGCCCTTCCGCCTCCCCGCCATGATCGAGGGCGTGATCGAGCTCTTGGCCCCGCGCGCGCATACCAAAGGGATCGAGCTCGCCTACCTGGTCGACGACCGCATCGCGCCTTTGGTGATCGGAGATGCCACGCGGCTCCGACAGGTGCTGCTCAATCTGCTCGGCAACGCCATCAAATTCACCGAGCGGGGCGGCGTCGCGCTGACGGTCGCGCCCGCCCGACGCGCCGACGGCGTTCAGTTCGCCGTGAAGGACACGGGCATCGGGATCTCGGCCGAGGCGCAGGCGCGCATCTTCGCCGATTTCGAACAGGGCGAGGAGGGGCCCGCGCGACGCTTCCCGGGCACCGGGCTCGGCCTTGCGATTTCAAAACGCATCATCGTGCGGATGGGCGGGGGCATCAGCGTGGAGAGCGCCCCCGGCCACGGCTCCACCTTCCGGGTCGATGTGCCCCTGCCGCCGGCGGACAGCGGCCCGGCATCCGCTCAGGCGACCGATCTTCGAGGTGCACCCATCCTCATCGCCTCGCCGACCGTGGTGGAAGGCCCCCTGATCGCCGAACAGCTCGGCCGCTGGGGCGCGAAGACCTGTGTCGTGCAGGACGAAGCGGTGGCGCGCGCGCTCCTGCCCGAACGCGATTGGGCTGCGGTCCTTGTGGACCGCCGGCTCGCTACCATGGCGTTGGCGCATTCGATCCGCGCCCATGCGCCGCGCCGCATCCTGCTGCTTGCGCCGGAAGATCGCCGCGACCTCGCCGACCTCTTGAGCCGTGGATTCACCGATTACCTGGTCACGCCGGTGCGCGCGTCCTCGCTGGCCGCGCGGCTGCGCGGCGAGCCAGGCGAGCCTCCCGCAGCCCATGAACCCCGATCCGAAGCAAAGCCTATCCCGCAAAACGACGGCTTGTCGGTGCTCGTCGCCGAGGACAACGAGATCAACGCGCTGCTTGCGCGCGCGCTCCTTGTGAAACTCGGACATCGGCCGACAATGACCACGAATGGCGCGGCCGCCATCGACTCCTGGCATGCCGCCCGCGCCGCCGGCACTCCTTACGATCTCGTTCTGATGGATGTGCACATGCCCGAGGTTGACGGCCTCGAGGCCACGCGGCGCATTCGCGCCGCTGAAAACGCCGCGGGCGCGCCGCGCACCCCTATCGTGGCGCTCACCGCCAACGCCTTCGCGGAAGACCGCGACGCGTGCCGGGACGCAGGCATGGATGAGTTCCTGACCAAGCCGCTGGATCGCGACCGCCTGGCGGACGCGTTGCGCCTCGCCGCGCCGCCGCGCGCTCCCCTCGCCGCTTAGCGCCGGCATCCACTTTTCGGGATCACGCTTGGACGGGCGCGTGATCTTTTCCGAAAACCGGCATCCACTTTTCGGGATCACGCTTGGACGGGCGCGTGATCTTTTCCGAAAACCGGCATCCACTTTTCGGGATCACGCTTGGACGGGCGCGTGATCTTTTCCGAAAAACCGGCATCCACTTTTCGGGATCACGCTTTGACTGGCGCGTGATCTTTTCCGAAAACCGGCATCCACTTTTCGGGATCACGCTTGGACGGGCGCGTGATCTTTTCCGAAAAACCGGCATCCACTTTTCGGGATCACGCTTTGACTGGCGCGTG
>JALHLQ010000003.1:0-166624 GCA_022844485.1 Xanthobacteraceae bacterium | reverse complement strand
GGCGCGTGATCTTTTCCGAAAACCGGCATCCACTTTTCGGGATCACGCTTGGACGGGCGCGTGATCTTTTCCGAAAAACCGGCATCCACTTTTCGGGATCACGCTTTGACTGGCGCGTGATCTTTTCCGAAAAACCGGCATCCACTTTTCGGGATCACGCGCTGCCGCTCAGAGCTTGCGGAGCGCCACCTCTTGGACGAGATGGCTTGCCTCCTTTTTCAGAATCAGATCGGCGCGCTGGCGCGTCGGCAGAATATTCTCGCGCAGATTGACGAGATTGATGCGCGACCAGATCGATCTTGCCGTCTTGGCCGCCTCGGCATCGGGAAGCTGCGCGTAGCGATGGAAGTATGACTTCGGATCGCGGAAGGCGGTGCCGCGCAACGTGAGAAAGCGGTCGACATACCATTGTTCCAAAACGTCTTCGTCGGCATCGAGATAGACGGAAAAATCGAAAAAATCCGACACGAAGGGGATCGCCTTGCCGTCCTTTGGCGGACGGCCGGCCTGGAGCACGTTCAGCCCCTCGACGATGAGGATGTCCGGCCGGTCGATCTCGATGGATTGATTGGCGACGACGTCATAGACGAGATGCGAATAGACCGGCGCGCGCACCGGCCGGCGCCCCGCCTTCACATCGGACAGGAAGCGGAGCAGCGCCGGCAGATCGTAGCTCTCCGGAAAGCCCTTCTTTTCCATCAGGCCTTCGCGTTCCAGCACGGCGTTCGGATAGAGGAAGCCGTCGGTGGTGAGGAGATCGACCTGCGGGGTGTTCGGCCAGCGGGTGAGAAGCGCCTGCAGCACGCGCGCGGTGGTCGACTTGCCGACGGCCACCGACCCGCCGACGCCGATGATGTAGGGCATCTTGGCGTCCTCGGTGCCGAGGAAGCGCTGCTGCGCGCGGAAGAGCCGCTGTGTGGCGGCGACATAGAGCGACAGCAGCCGGGAGAGCGGAAGATAGATTTCCTCAACCTCCGTGATGTCGAGCCGGTCGTGCAGGGAGCGAAGGCGCGTCACCTCGTCGGTGCGCAAGGTCATCGGCGTGTCGGCCCGCAATGTCGCCCATTCGGCGCGCATGAACACCCGGTAGGGCGACAGTCCGTCTTCGGCGCGCTGGTCCATCGTCTCCCGCCTCAGTCGCGCCGCCGGGACGCCTTCTCCGCAAGGCCGGACTGCGACATGCGCTCGCCGAGCGCGGCTTCCACCTCGGACAGCGCGACGCCGCGCGCCTGAAGTACGACCAGCAGATGATAGAGGAGGTCCGACGCTTCCGAAATGACCCGCTCGCGGTCCTCGCCGATGGCGGCAAGCGCCGTCTCAACCGCCTCCTCGCCAAGCTTTTTTGCGCAATGCAAGATGCCCCGGTCCAGCAGCTTGCGGGTATAGGACTCCTCCGGACTCGCGCTCGCGCGCTCCTTGATGCGCTCGGCAAGGTCATGCAGCGTGCTCGCGGTCATGCGTTCCCTCTAGAGAGCATTTTCCGGCGACGTGAGGACCCGGCGCGCCGAAGAAAATGCGACACATCAAATTCCAGAGCGGCTTCCGATTCGATCGAAGCAGGAACCGCTGTAGCAAATTCAGCGGGCTGCGGCGAGAACGGCCGTCAAGGATCGAGCCGCACGGCTAACCCGGCCCGGGCCATGTGCTCCTTGGCCTCGCGCACGGAGTGCTCGCCGAAGTGGAAGATCGAGGCCGCAAGCACCGCCGTCGCATGGCCGTCGCGGATTCCCTCGACCAGATGATCGAGCGTGCCGACCCCGCCGGAGGCGATTACCGGCACGGAGACGGCGTCAGCCACCGTACGGGTCAGCGCGATGTCAAAACCTTGCCGCGTTCCGTCGCGGTCCATCGAGGTGAGGAGAATCTCTCCGGCGCCGAGCGCCACCACGTCCTTGGCGTAAGCCACCGCGTCGAGCCCCGTCGGGGTCCGCCCGCCATGGGTGAAAATCTCCCAGCGGTCGCGCTCGCCGGGCTTTGAGACCTTCTTGGCATCGATGGCGACCACGATGCATTGATCGCCGAACTTCTCGGCCGCCTCCTTGACGAAATGTCGGTTGTTCACCGCCGCCGTGTTGATGGAGACTTTGTCCGCCCCGGACGACAGCAGCGCGCGGATATCGTCGACCCGGCGCACGCCGCCGCCGACGGTCAGGGGCATGAAGCAGGCCTCCGCGGTGCGCGTCACCACATCGAGAAGGATGCCGCGGTCCTCATGGCTTGCGGTGATGTCGAGAAAGCAGAGCTCGTCGGCGCCCGCCGCGTCATAGGCGATGGCGGATTCCACCGGATCGCCGGCATCGCGCAGATTGACGAAATTGATCCCTTTGACCACGCGGCCGTCTTTCACGTCGAGGCAGGGAATGACGCGAACCTTGAACATCAGGCGGCGTTCTTGGCCGAGCGGACGAGCGCCAGCGCCGCGGCCGCATCCAGGCGGCCGTCGTACAGCGCACGGCCGGCAATCGCGCCCACCAGCTTTCGCGCGCGCGGGGCAAGCAGCGCGCGCACGTCGTCAAGAGACGACAGGCCGCCGGAGGCGATGACCGGCAGCGTGACGGCGTCGGCGAGCGCGATCGTCGCATCGAGGTTGAGGCCGCCCAAGAGCCCGTCGCGTGCGATATCCGTGTAGATCAGCGCGCTCACGCCGGCATCCTCGAAGCGGCGCGCCATGTCGAAGACGGAGAGTTCCGACGTCTCCGCCCAGCCCTGCACCGCGACCTTGCCCGCGCGCGCATCGAGCCCGACGGCAACGCGTCGCGGAAACCGTTTCGCCGCCTCCTTCACAAAAGCGGGATCGCGCACGGCGGCCGTGCCGATGATGACGCGCGACACGCCCTTGACCAGCCAAGCCTCCAGCGTCGCCATCGTCCGAATACCGCCGCCGAGCTGCACCGGAATCGAAACCGATTCCAGGATGCGCTCGACCGCCCCGGCGTTCACCGGTTTCCCGGCAAAGGCACCATCGAGATCGACGACATGCAGATACTCGAAACCCTGGGTTTCGAACGCGCGCGCCTGCGCCGCGGGATCGCGATTGAAGATGGTCACGCGCGCCATGTCGCCCTGCTCGAGGCGAACGCAGAGCCCGTCCTTCAGATCGATCGCCGGAAACAGGATCACGGCTTCCACTTCAAGAAATTGGCAATGATCGCAAGTCCGAGCCGCTGGCTCTTTTCGGGGTGGAACTGCGTGCCGGCATAGGTCTCGCGCGCGACGATCGCGGTCACCGGGCCGCCATAGTCGGCTTCGGCGACAAGGTCGGACCGGTCGCTGGGCTTCAGATGGTAGGAGTGGACGAAATAGGCGTGCAGCCCGCCGGCGCCAAGATCCAGCCCCTCGGTGAGCGGATGACGCTGCAATGCGTCGAGCGTGTTCCATCCCATGTGGGGCACTTTCAAATGCGGGTCGCGCGGCGTGATGCGGTCGACCTCGCCGGCAATCCAACCGAGGCCTTCGGAGACTTCGTATTCACGCCCGCGCTCGGCCATCAGCTGCATCCCGACGCAGATTCCGAAAAACGGACGGCCCTTGCCGCGAACCGTCTCCTCCAGCGCGTCGACCATGCCGGGCAGCGCGTCGAGACCGCGGCGGCAATCGGCGAAGGCGCCAACGCCCGGCAGCACGATGCGATCGGCGCGGCGGACGACGTCTGGATCGCGGGTCAGGAGAATCGGCTGCTCATGGCCGGATTCGCGCGCGGCGCGTTCGAAGGCTTTCGCCGCCGAATGCAGATTGCCGGACCCATAATCAACAATCGCCACGCTCATGTCCGCGATCCGGGTTCGGGAAACAGCCCAACAACGCCGGAGCCCGCTTCTGCGCGCCGCTGAACCGAAGCCTGGGGGGGCTCGACCGGGGCGACGATCGTCTGCACGTTTCGCTCAGCGGCGCTCCTCTTGTCGAAGAACCGCCGCTCGGCGCCTTCCATCGTGTCGGCGCTCACGACGTCGATCAATCGCCACTTCCAGCGGGACAGGGTCCAGCGCCGCAGCGTCGACGCCTCAAGCCCGATCAGCAGCAAAACCAGGATGTTGACGAAAAAGAGCGCGCCGTCCGAGACACCGAGCCGCGCGAGTCCCCAGTTCAACAGGCCGACAAGCACAACTGTGGCGACGAACACCAGCCAAAGGCCGTGCCACACCATCCAGAGCGGCGCCAGCAGGAATGCCCACCAGTGAAATCCGTCGCGCACGAACTTGAAACTCTCGGCACGCCTCGCCTCGCCGCTCCGCGGCGACTCGTGCACGGTATACATCGCCATCACAAATCTCCGGACTTACTCGCCGAGGCGGCCCTTGGTCGAAGGCACCTCGTCGGCCGCGCGCGGATCGATCGCAATCGCGGCGCGAAGCGCACGCGCGAGTCCCTTGAAGCAGGACTCGGCGATATGGTGATCGTTGGATCCATATAGGGTCTCGACGTGCAGCGTGACACCCGAATGCACCGCAAAAGCCTGGAACCACTCGCGCACAAGCTCGGTATCGAATTCTCCAACCTTGTCGCGGCCGAAGTTGGCGTCGAAGACGAGAAACGGCCGGCCCGAAATGTCGATGGCCACGCGCGTCAAGGCTTCGTCCATCGGCACATGCACATCGGCATAACGGGTGATGCCTTTCATGTCGCCGAGCGCCTGCTTGAAGGCCTGGCCGAGCGCGATCCCGACATCTTCCGTCGTGTGATGATGGTCGATGTGCAGATCGCCCTTGGCCTTCACCGTGATGTCGATCCGCGAATGGCGGGCGAGAAGATCCAACATGTGGTCGAAAAAGCCGATGCCGGTGGAAATCGCGGACGCACCGCGCCCGTCAAGGTCGAGAGCGACCTCGACATCGGTCTCCTTCGTGGCTCGTCGGACCGATCCCTTGCGCATGCTTCGCATCTCGGTGGACTTTGTTCGGCAGGGTTCTAGCAGGGGGCAGAGGGCTTCGCCACTCGCCCGTTGCGCTTAGGTTGACGAAGTCTGCCGGGCGGCCGGGCGGTTTGCATCCTCAGCGGCGAACCCCTACATCAATCCTCGCCCGAAACAGACCCTTTCCATGACCCACCCGACAACAAACGATCCCTGGCACGGCACCACCATCCTGACCGTGCGCAAAGGCGGCAGCGTCGTGATCGGCGGCGACGGCCAGGTATCGGTCGGGCAAACCATCATCAAGTCGAACGCGAAGAAGGTCCGCCGGCTTGGCAAGGGCGAGGTCATCGCAGGCTTCGCCGGCGCCACCGCGGATGCGTTCACCTTGTTCGAGCGGCTCGAAACGAAGCTCGAGCAGTATCCGGGCCAGTTGATGCGCGCCTCCGTGGAGCTTGCGAAAGACTGGCGCACCGACCGCTACCTGCGCCGGCTGGAAGCGATGATGATCGTCGCCGACCGCGATATCTCACTCGTCCTGACCGGCACAGGGGATGTGCTGGAGCCCGAGGCGGGAGTCATGGGCATCGGCTCGGGCGGGAATTTCGCGCTGGCCGCCGCGCGCGCCCTTCTCGACACGTCCCTCGACGCCGAAGCAATCGTCACCAAGGCCATGGGCATCGCGGCGGAGATTTGCGTCTACACCAACCGCAATGTGGTCATCGAGTCGCTCAAGACCGGCTGACGTCACGGCGCGGCGCTCGCCACTGGAGCGGTTCCCGCCTCGATTGGATCGGAAACCGCTCTGGAATATTGTTGTCGCATTTTCTTTCGGCGAACCGGTTCCCACTTCGCCGGAAAATGCTTTCAGGCTTACGGCAAAGGACATGACCGACTTTTCGCCCCGGGAGATCGTCTCCGAGCTCGACCGCTTCATCATCGGGCAGAGCGAGGCCAAGCGCGCCGTCGCCATCGCGCTGCGCAACCGCTGGCGGCGATTGCAGCTCGACGAGCGCATGCGCGAAGAGGTCCTGCCGAAGAACATCCTCATGATCGGGCCGACGGGCGTCGGCAAGACGGAGATCTCGCGTCGGCTCGCGCGCCTTGCCGGCGCGCCGTTTCTCAAGGTCGAAGCCACCAAGTTCACCGAGGTCGGCTATGTCGGGCGCGACGTCGAGCAGATCGTGCGCGACCTCGTCGAGGTCGGGATCGCGATGATGCGGGAAAAGAAGCGCAAAGACGTGCAGGCCCGTGCGCATCTCGCCGCCGAAGAGCGTGTCATCGACGCGCTCGTTGGAGCGAACGCAAGCCCGGCGACGCGCGACTCCTTCCGCAAGAAACTCCGCGCCGGCGAACTCGACCAAAAGGAGATTGAGATCGAGGTGCAGGCCGGCGGCGCCGGCATGCCGATGTTCGAGATACCCGGGATGCCCGGCGCGCAGATGGGCGCGATTTCGATCGGCGACATTTTCGGCAAGGCGTTCGGCGGACGCACCAAGACGCGCAGGCTCCCGGTCAGCGATTCCTATCCGCTCCTCATCAATGAGGAGTCGGACAAGCTGCTCGATCAGGAGCAGGTGACGCTGGAGGCGATCAGGACGGTCGAGAACAACGGCATCGTGTTTCTCGACGAGATCGACAAGATCACGGCGCGCGACGGCCGCATCGGCGGCGACGTGTCGCGCGAGGGCGTGCAGCGCGACCTGCTGCCGCTGATCGAAGGCACGACCGTGAACACCAAACACGGGATGGTGAAGACCGACCATATTCTCTTCATCGCGTCCGGCGCGTTTCACGTCTCCAAACCCTCGGACCTCCTGCCGGAACTGCAGGGACGGTTGCCGATCCGCGTCGAGTTGCGCCCGCTCACGCGCAACGACTTCCGGCGCATCCTCACCGAGCCCGAAGCATCGCTGATCAAGCAGACGGTGGCGCTGCTCGGCACCGAGGGCGTCAGCCTCGTCTTCACCGACGATGCGATCGACGCCATTGCCGACATCGCGGTCGAGGTGAATTCCAACGTCGAGAACATCGGCGCGCGGCGGCTGCAGACCGTGATCGAGCGCGTGCTCGACGAAGTTTCGTTTTCGGCGTCCGACCGTTCCGGCGAGAGCGTGACGATCGACGCGAATTACGTGCGCGAGCACATCGGCGATCTCGCCAGCAATGCGGATCTCTCGCGGTTCATCCTGTAGGCGGTCCGGGCGCAGCGCGCCCCGCTTGCGCGATCATCCTTTTGCGCGCCGCAGCCGAACATAGACCGCGCCCTCGCCTCCGTGCGCCGGACCCGCCGGCTCGAAGCCGAGCACGAGATCGCGCAGATCGGGCAGTTTGAGCCAGAGGGGCACCTGTCGCCGCAACACGCCGCGCGGCGAAAAGACGTCGTCGTCGCGCGCCGTGCCTTTGCCGGTGATCACGAGCACGGTGCGCGCGCCCTCGCCTTGCGCGCGACGCAGAAAACGCACGAGCGCGCGATGCGCGTCGCTTTGCGTCATGCCGTGCAAATCGATGCGCGCGGCGATGGTTTCCTTGCCGCGCGAGAGCCGCTGCTTCAGCCGCCGGTCGATCGGCGCCAGCGGCGGCCGAGGCGAAGGCCCGGCGCTTGCCTCTTTCAGCTTGGGGCGATGGGACGGCGGCGCCGGCACCGCGACGCTCGTTGCAGCCGCTTCGGGCGGCTCAGGCGCGCGCTTGCCCGGCCTCGTCTTCCGGAGAGGCGAAACCGCATGCGTCACGGTCCGCCACAGCGCTTCTTCCTGCGCGCTCAGACGGCGATGGCCGCGCTTGCGATGTTCCCCACTCATACCCCCGGCCTTGGCCGCGGGGACGGCGTATCGCTGACCGGCACCTCCTCGATCGCCGGGCGCGGACGCGGCAGCGGGGCGAGCGCCGCCGGCGCGCCGCCGATATGAATGTCGCGCGGCAGCAGCATGGCGAAGCGGGCGTTATGGCGAATGCGCCCGGCGGCGCGACCCGCTTCCTCGCCGGCGCCGAAATAGATGTCGGCGCGGGCGGGACCCACGATCGCCGAGCCGGTGTCTTGCGCAATCATGATGCGGCGGAAGGCCGTATTCGGCTCCTCGGTCGCCAGCGGCAGATCGGCCTCGATCCAAAACGGCGTGCCGTACATGTGCAGCGCCCTGTCGACCGCGATCGAACGGCCCGGCGTGAGCTGCACGCCCTGCGCACCGATCGCCTCCTCATGATCCCCGAGCCTTGTCACGCGGAAGAAAACGTAGGAGCGGTTCAGGCGCCGCAGCGCGCGCCCTTCTTCGGTATTCGCCAGCATGAACTCGCGAATGCGCTGCATCGACATCTGATCCTTCGGCACGATGCCGCGATCGATCAGGATGCGCCCGACCGGCGTGTAGGGATGGCCATTATGCGCATCGTAGTTCAAGCGGAGAAAGCGGCCGCTTTCGACGCGAACGCGGGCCGAGCCTTGGATGTGGATGAAAAAGGCGTCGATCGGATCTTTCAGGTAAGCGATTTCCAGGTTGCGGCCTCGAAGAGCGCCATCCTCGATCTCGCCGCGATCGAAATAGGGCGCAAATTTGCCTTTGCCGACCCGGCGCACGATCTTCGCGCCCTTGTTGGGAAAAGCCCCCGCCTTTCGCCGTATGCCCGAGACAATGAGATCGCCGGGGCGCCGGTGCATCGGAACGGTATGCTCGTCGGTGCGCACTTGCGAGCCCTCGACGACGGGTTCCCAATAGCCGGTCAGGAACCCCTCGGCTTCGCCGACTTTGGAAATGCGGACGGGACGGAAATTCGCCTCGAAGAAGGCGCGGGCGCCCTCCCCGTCGAGCGGCAGCGATCGTAAAGCACGCTGGCAGACCCGCTTGAACGCGGGGGCGAGCATGGCCCGCTTGCCTCGAGCGCCGCCGCGCAGAATAGCCTTGCAGCTTGGGATGAAGGCGGCAAAGGCGGCGGCGTGATCGTCATCCTGCCAGCCGGCCAGCTGCGGCCAATCGAGCGGTTCGAGCTGGGCGTTGGGAACCCGGAACGGGCTGTGCTTGGCCTTGGCGGCAAGCGCCGGACTGCCCGAGGCGAGGAGAAGAGCGATGAGGATCGCGCCGCGCGACCGGCGCCCGCGCGCGGGCCGAGACAGCCGCAAGCGGAACTCAGCCGCCGGCTTCCGTGGCCACGAGCTTCCAGTTGGGGTCGCGCGAGGAAATGTCGCGGGCAAATGTCCAGACGTCCGTGACATCGGTGACCTTGTCGGGGCTTCCGTCAATCACGGTCCCAGCACGGTCGCGCGTGACGGATACAAGTTGCGAAACGAAGCGTACGGTAACATGAGCCGAGCGCCCGCGCATCTCGGCCATGGTGATGTCGGCCTTGTCGATTGAAACAAAACGGGTTTCCGCTTTCTCGCCCCGGCTCTCCCGCTCCGAAATGGCCGCCTCGAAGCCCTCATAGACTTCCCGGGACAGCAGATTCTTCAACGTGCGGCGGTCGCCCTCGGCGAAGGCCAGCACGATCATCTCATAGGCGGAGCGCGCCCCCGCGATGAAGTGCTGGGCGTCGAAATTCGGATCGTCGGCGGCGATGGCGTCGAGACCTTGCGCAAGCGGCGTGTCGGGGGCCGCTACGCCCTTCCACCGCTCGCCGGGCGCCGCAGGCTCCTCCGGCATGCGAGCAGGAAGATCGGCGGCACGACCCGGCGGCAGGCTCACCACATTGTCGTTCGTGGACGGTCGAGCGGCATCGCGGGTTGGAAACCGATCGTAACGAGGCGGCTCGCGGCCCGTTCTCTGTCCCAAAACGTTCCGCAAGCGCAGAAAGATGAAGACTGCGAGCGCAAGGAAGATGATGGTATAGATATCGAACACGTCTCGCATGCTCTCGCGCGGCCGGACAGGGAGGGGCGGCAACAGCGCGCGCTGCCGCCGTCAACCGGGCACACTATGTAGTCATGGCGCGGACCGGTACCAGAGCTTGTCCGAAAAAGATGGGCAAACCGAGGCCTGGCCCGCGTGACGCAACTTAGACGATCCTTGATGCCGCGCCAACCTCAGCAATGGCAAAAACGACGATGCGCGTAACCAAGTGGGTTCTTATCGGTTTGATCGGCCTGCCGGCCGCCGAATTGGCCGTGTTCATGCTGGCGGTTTATCAATTCGGATTCCTGGCGACCGTGCTGGTCAGCTTGGCGACCTCGTTGATCGGACTTGCGGTCTTGCGGCAGACCGGCCGGGACCGGATTGCCCGCTTGCGTTCCGCGCTCGCCGGCGGACATGTCTCGCGGTTCAACGAAGGCGGCCTCTTCACCATGCTCGGCGGGCTTTTGCTGCTGCTTCCCGGCTTCGTCACCGATGCGATCGGGGCCCTTCTCCTGGCTCCCTCGGTCCAGGCCCAGATCCGCGCTCGCATCAGGCCGGTCGATCTCGCCCGCGCGCATGGACGAAAACGGGCAAGATCGGGGCGGGGCTCGGTGATCGATCTCGATCCGCAGGAATGGCGCCGCATCCCCGACAAGCCGACTGCGCGCGCCAAGCGCGAGCGGTCCTGACCCCGCTTTCTTGTCGGGTGCGCCCTCGTGTGTTAGCGACACCGCAGCCGCGGAGGCGCGTTCTTGGCCACCGCGAAAGGGTACGAGATGACAACGACCAATGGCGGGCCGAAGCCCGAGACGCCACCGCAGCTCAGCGTGCTTGCGCAGTACACCAAGGACTTTTCGTTCGAGAATCCGAATGCGCCGCGCTCGCTGCAGCCGACACAGCAGCAGCCCTCGATTTCAATCCAGATCAACGTCAACGCCAAGCCGATGTCGGATACCGACATCGAGGTCGAGCTCAAACTCGAAGGCAAGGCGGATTCCGCAGGGTCGGTTCTATTCAGCTTCGATCTCTCTTATGCCGGCGTGTTCCGCATTCAGAACATCCCAAAGGACAACGTGCATCCGGTCGTGATGATCGAATGCCCGAGACTGCTGTTTCCTTTCGCCCGCGAGATCGTCGCCGCTGCGGTCCGCAATGGCGGGTTCCCCCCGCTGCTCATCGACCCGATCGATTTCGTTGCGCTCTATCGCCAGAAAATGGGCGAGGCGACGCCGCAGCCGGCAGAGATGCAGCCGAGCTGATCAGGACGCCGTTTTCGCCGCCTCTTCGCCGTCCGCCAGATCGTCGATGTATTGGCGCCAGATCGCGTGCGCGCCGAGCGTCAGGACAAAGGCGCGATGCGCGGCGCGTTCTTGCGGCGTGATGCGGGGCGACAGCGCAATCGGCCGCTCCGGCCGCTCCCGCGCGGCGCCGCCAGGCCTTCGCGCGTCAGCCGATTGGGCCGCAAGCCCAAGCTGCGCCTGCCGGGCGCCGGTCATCTCGACATAGACTTCGGCCAGGATCTCCGCGTCAAGCAGCGCGCCATGCTTCGTGCGCCGTGAATTGTCGATCCCGTAGCGCGCACAGAGGTCGTCGAGCCGGTTCGGACCGGCGGGATGCTTGCGGCGGGCGAGAAGCAGCGTGTCGACGACGCGCTCGCGGCCGATCAGGATCTTTCCGGCCCGCTCCAGCTCCGCGTTGAGAAAGCCGATATCGAACTGCGCGTTGTGGATGACGAGCCTGGAGTCGGCGATGAATTCCAGGAATTCCCCGGCCACTTCAGGAAACAACGGCTTGTCTTTCAGGAAATCGCCCGAGAGGCCGTGCACGGCAAAAGCCGCAGCCGGCATATCGCGCTCGGGGTTGAGATAGGTATGAAACGTGCGGCCGGTCGGAAAGCCGTTGAGAAGCTCGACGCAGCCGATCTCGACCAGGCGGTCGCCCTGGAAGGGATCAAGCCCGGTCGTCTCCGTGTCGAGCACGATCTCCCGCATCCAACGTCCCCCACGCGCGGCCCGGCAAGGCGGCAACGGCGCGGAGAATGGCACGAACCTGGGCGCGAGCGGAATCGAAGCCGCCGGATGTATCCACGAGAAAATGCGCGCGCGCGCGCTTTTCCGCATCCGGCATCTGATTCTTGAGCAGCGCGGCAAACTTTTCCTCGGTCATATCGGGACGGCCGAGCACGCGCTCGCGCTGAACCGCGGGAGGCGCGGAGGCCACCACGACGGCGTCCACGCTCTTGTCGCCGCCGGTCTCAAACAGCAGCGGAATGTCGAGCACGACAATGCGGGCCCCTTCGATCGCGGTCTCCTGCAGGAATTTGACGGTCGTCTCGCGCACCAGCGGATGGACGATCGCCTCGAGCGTCTTGATCGCCGTCGGCCGACCGAGCACGGCCGCGCCAAGCTTCACGCGATCCACGACACCGTTCGCCGTCGTCCCCGGAAAGGCTTTCTCGATCAAGGGCGCGGCTTGTCCTTCGTACAGGCGATGCACGGCGGCGTCGGCGTCATGCACCGGCACGCCGGCATCCGCGAAGAACTCGGCCGTCTTCGATTTGCCCATGCCGATGGAGCCGGTCAGCCCAAGAATGAACATCACGCTCCCTCGGACTTGCGGATGTCGGCCTCGATCAGTGCGCGAAGGCCCGGCGTGACTTTCGGCGTCACGCCAAACCAATGCGCAAAGCCCGGAACCGCCTGATAGAGCAGCATGCTCAGCCCATCCACGGTCCTGCGACCGCTGCGGCGCGCATCGCGCAGCAGCGCGGTTTCGAGCGGAGCATAGACGATGTCGTAGACAATGGCTTCGGCTTTCAGCCGGGCGAGGCCGATCTCCAGTGGCGGCTCGCCCCGCATGCCGAGCATGGTCGCGTTGATGAGCAGATCGGTGCGGGGAAGCAGCGTCTCGATCTCCTCCCAGGCATGCGCCGTCGTGCGCGCGCCGAAATGCTCGACCAGCTCGTCGGCGCGAGCGCGCGTGCGGTTGACGACGGTCACGCGCAAACCCCGGTCGAGCAAGCCATAGACCGCGGCCCGCGCGGCGCCCCCCGCCCCGAGGACAAGCGTCTCCTTCGCCGCCCGGTCCCAGCCCGGGTGGATGTCGTCGAGGCTTTGCACGATACCCATCCAATCCGTGTTGCCGCCGACAAGCGCGCCGTTCTCGTACCAGACAGTGTTCACCGCGCCGATCGACGCGGCTGCGGGTTCACGACGGTGAACCAGATCGAAAGCCGCCTCCTTGTGCGGCTTCGTGATATTGCCGCCGACATAGCCGTGCTCCCGCAGCCGCGTGAAAAAGGACGGAAATTCGCGCGGCGCGAGATCCTTCAACTCGTATGCGCCAGCAATCCCGAGCGTCTTCAGCCAATAGCCGTGCAGCAAAGGAGAGCGCGAATAAGCGATATTGTGGCCCATGACACAGGCGCGGCGCATCGAGCCACTCATGACGCAAGACAGCCGGAAGCGCGTAGATATTCGATCATCGGCAGAAGCGGCAAACCGAGAATGGTGAAATGATCGCCCTCGATGCGCTCGAAGAGCTGGATGCCGAGCCCTTCGAGCTGATAGGCGCCGACGCTTCTGACGACGGCGTCCCCCACCTCGTCAAGATAGGAATCGAGGAAGGCGTCGCTAAAGGCGCGCATCGTCAGATCCGCCGTGCCGAGATGGGTGAAGAGGACGGCACCCTCGCGGGCCACCGCCACCGCCGAATGAAGCGTATGCGTGCGCCCGCGCAGCGCCCGCAGTTGCTCGCGCGCCGCCGCGCGGTTGGCGGGTTTCGACAGGCGCCGATTTCCAAACGAGAGCGTTTGATCGGCGCCGACGACAACGCGTTCCGGCCACGCCGCGGCAATGGCTTTCGCTTTGGCGCGGGCAAGCACGAGCGCGGCATCGCCGGGCGTTGCCGCCTGCGCCGCCGCTTCGATCCGGCGCTCGTCGATCCCTGCAGGCTGAGTCTCGACCGGAATTCCGGCCGCCTCGATCATGGCGCGGCGCGCGGCGCTCTGGGAGGCCAGCAGCAACGGCATCGTGGGCTGCCACAGCATCATCACTGCGCCGGCACGCGCCGCCGCTCGGCCAACAGCGACAGCACCGCCGCCGCCGTCTCTTCAATCGAGCGGCGCGTAACGTCGATCAGCGGCCAGTTGTTGCGCGCGCAGAGCTGCCGTGAAAAGGCGACCTCCTCGGCGACCGCCTGACGATCGATATAGCGATCATCGTCGCGATGCGCGTTCAGACCGAGCAGACGGTTCTGCCTGATCTGCACGATCCGCTCCGGACTTGCATGCAAGCCGACGACAAGCGGCTCTTTCAGCCGCTCGAGCTCGGGCGGGATCGGCAACCCGGGGACAAGCGGAACATTCGCCGTCTTGATCCCGCGATTGGCGAGATAGATGGACGTCGGCGTTTTCGACGTGCGTGAAACGCCGACCAGGATGACGTCAGCCTGCTCGAGGTCGGCCGTGTGCTGGCCGTCGTCATGCATCATGGTGTAGTTCAACGCATCGATGCGGCGGAAATATTCCGCGTTGAGCGTGTGCTGCGCGCCGGCGCGCTGAGAGGTTTCGGCGCCGAGATAGGATTGAAAGAGGCCGAGCACGGGGCCGAGGATCGACAGGCACGGCGCGCCGAGCTCACGGCATTTCAATTCGAGCCGGGAGGCCAATTCCTGATCGAGCAAGGTGTAGAGCACGATGCCAGGCGATTCCTCGATCTCCGATAGGACACGATCAAGCTGTTTGTGCGTACGCACGAGGGAATAGATGTGCTCCACGGCAGACACACTGGCGTATTGCGCAGCCGCCGCGCGTGCGACCGTCAACAGCGTCTCACCGGTGGCGTCGGAGACGAGATGAAGATGGAAATAGCTTTCGGTGCGTTGGGGCATTCCACACGATGGCCTGGAGGCTGTGAGTTCCTGTGGAGAAGGCCATGGCTTTCAGCACTGCGCAAGCCTTGGACGGGTCAGGCCACCTGCCAAGAGAGGAAATCGTCCACAGAGCGGCGTTCAGAAGAGATTCTGGCCGCTTCGTCGGTGGGCCGTGGCAAGTCATTGGATAACTCGAGTGCGAAAAGGACGCGACGCAAATAGTCGGCAGGAATCAGGGCTTGGACTGTGGCCCCCCTGCCATGACAAGGTCCGCAGCAGAGTAACCATCTCTGGATAGCCTGTGGGCAAGATGTTGAAAGACCGGTATGAGTCCAATCACCCCCACCAACTAACGCTACTAAAGAGAGTCTAGACTCTTGTTATTAGAATGGAGCGATCATTGAAAAGTCCTGGTGTGCCGCAGCCAGTGCTTGAAGCTCTTGCGGGCTTGAAACGCGATACGCCCCCGGTTTGGCTCATGCGGCAGGCAGGACGGTATTTGCCTGAGTACCGGGCAACGCGTGAGAAGGCGGGCGGGTTCCTGGATCTCTGTTTCAATCCACAGCTTGCAGCCGAAGTGACGCTGCAGCCGATCCGGCGCTTCGGATTCGATGCAGCGATCCTGTTCTCGGACATTCTGGTGGTCCCTTACGCGCTCGGGCAGGCCGTGAGATTCGAAGCGGGCGAAGGACCAAGACTTGATCCCCTGAAAGACCGAGCCGATTTTTTTCGCCTGAAGGATGAGATCGATCAGAGCTTGCTGGCGCCGGTTTACGAGACGGTCGAGCGCGTCAAAGAGGAGTTGCCATCTGGCATCGCGCTGCTCGGCTTTTGCGGCGCGCCCTGGACCGTTGCAACCTACATGGTCGCAGGTCACGGAACGGACGATCAGCGGCCGGCGCGGCTTTTCGCCTACCGCGAACCAGACACATTCGCGATATTGATCGATCGGCTCATCGCGTCTTCGATCGCCTACCTGTCGCGACAGCTCGATGCCGGCGCCGATGCCGTGCAGATCTTCGATACCTGGGCGGGCATGTTGCCGCCGGCGGAGTTCGATCGCTGGTGCATCGACCCGGCGAAACGCATCGTCGCCGGCGTGCGCGCCAAGCATCCCGGCGCAAGGATCATTGCGTTTCCGCGCGGCGCGGGAACCGCCCTGAAACGGTATGCGGAAGCGGTGCGAGCGGACGGCGTCGGCCTCGACTGGATGATCGATCGGGCTTTCGCTCGCGAGTCGGTTTCAGCAAAGACGGCAGTTCAGGGCAATCTCGATCCGATCGTGCTGCTTGCGGGAGGCGCAGCACTCGATCGGGGGGTCGACGACGTGCTGGCGGCGTTCGCGGGACGCCCATTCATTTTCAATCTTGGCCACGGAATCCTGCCGGAAACGCCGATCAACCATGTGGAGCAGATGCTCCGTCGCATTCGAGGCGGCTGACCGATGCCAGAGTCCCCGATGGCCATGAGCGGGCGGACCCGTGCCCTGCGCGCGGTGGTTGCCATCGCCGCGACCGCAGCCGCCGTTCTTGTGCTCGTTCTCCTGGGACCGCCGCAGCTCTATCCCTGGCTCAAATCATTGCATGTAATTGCCATCATCGCCTGGATGGCAGGCATGCTCTATCTGCCCCGGCTTTTCGTTTATCACTGCGAGGCCGAACCAGGATCGAAGCAATCCGAGACGTTCAAGGTGATGGAGCGCCGACTTCTCCGTGCGATCATCAATCCCGCGATGGTCGTATCCTGGGTGGTCGGACTTTGGCTCGCCTGGGTCGCCGGTTTCTTCACCAGCCCCTGGTTTCTCGCCAAGCTGGCGCTGGTCTTCGCGCTCTCTGGCGTCCATGGGTACTTTTCCGCAGCGGTGCGTGCCTTCGCCCGAGACCGGAACACGAAATCAGCCGCGCACTGGCGGGTGATGAACGAGGTGCCGACTGTCTTGATGGTCGGCATCGTGGTGTTGGTCATCGTGAAGCCCTGGTAAAAAATTTCGCCGCCGCGGTTCTAGCCCTTGCGCAAAGCCGCGATGTTTTTTATGTTTCGCCCACTTCCCTGAACGCAGGCAGGTGCATCCGGATTCCGGGCTCCGATGGAGGAGCCGGTGCATCGGCGAGCGAAGCGCATGCTTCGCCCTCCCCAAGACCTGCGATTCCCTTTTCCACACACCGGCGGTTTGACGAACCGGTTTATCTCACAGGACCCCTCCCCCCATGCGGGAAGTTAAACTTCAGGACCTCAAGTCCAAGTCTCCGACCGAATTGCTGGGCTTTGCCGAAGAGCACCAGGTCGAGAACGCGTCCACGATGCGCAAACAGGAATTGATGTTTGCGATCCTGAAACAGCTCGCTTCCCAGGAAGTGGACATCGTCGGGGAGGGCGTGGTCGAGGTGCTGCAGGACGGCTTCGGCTTCCTGCGCTCGCCCGAGGCGAATTATCTTCCCGGACCGGACGACATCTACGTGTCCCCATCGCAGATCCGGCGTTTCGGCCTGCGCACCGGCGACACGATCGAGGGCCATATTCGAAGCCCGAAGGACGGCGAGCGGTACTTTGCGCTGCTCAAGGTCAATACCATCAATTTCGAGGAGCCGGAAAAGGCGCGCCACAAAATCAATTTCGATAATCTGACGCCGCTTTATCCCGATGAGCGGCTGCGGATGGAATTCGAGGATCCGACCAAAAAGGATCTGTCCGCGCGCGTCATCGACATCGTCGCGCCGATCGGAAAAGGCCAGCGCGCGCTGATCGTCTCGCCTCCACGCACCGGCAAGACCGTGCTCTTGCAGAACATCGCGCACTCGATCACGCGCAATCATCCCGAGTGCTATCTGATCGTGCTTCTCATCGATGAGCGTCCGGAAGAAGTCACGGACATGCAGCGCTCGGTGAAGGGCGAGGTGATCTCATCCACCTTCGACGAACCGGCGTCGCGTCACGTGCAAGTGGCCGAGATGGTGATCGAAAAAGCCAAGCGGCTTGTCGAACACAGTCGCGACGTGGTGATCCTGCTTGACTCTATCACGCGGCTTGGCCGGGCCTATAATACGGTGGTTCCGTCATCCGGGAAGGTGCTGACGGGCGGCGTCGACGCCAATGCGCTGCAGCGGCCGAAGCGCTTTTTCGGCGCTGCGCGCAATATCGAAGAAGGCGGCTCGCTCACGATCATCGCAACCGCCCTGATCGATACCGGCAGCCGCATGGACGAAGTGATCTTCGAGGAGTTCAAGGGAACCGGCAACTCGGAGCTCATCCTCGACCGCAAGGTCGCCGACAAGCGCACCTTCCCGGCCATCGACATCACGCGATCGGGAACGCGCAAGGAAGAGCTGCTGACGCCGCCCGACGTTCTCAAAAAGATGTATATCCTGCGGCGAATCCTCAATCCGATGGGAACGATGGATGCGATCGACTTTCTGCTCGACAAGCTGCGCAGCACGAAAAACAATTCGGAGTTCTTCGAGTCGATGAACGCGTGAGCCGCCGGGGTTCTCTGGCGTTTGCCGAGGTCGATTGATCGCTACTGTCGAGTCTGGGCGACCGCGCGCAGGGTTTCTGCGATCTGCCGCGCTTCGCCGACCGGCAGCGAGCACCGCTCTCCAACGCAAATGAAAGCCGCGGCGGCGGAGGCTGAGCCGACCTTGGCGCGCGCGGGGTGCGTGGGTGCGAGCGCGTCGGCCGAAGGCGCGCGCAAAACGCTGCGGTCCACGAAGGGAAGCTCGAGTGCGGCCCGTGTCAGTTCGTCGGCGCGCGCGCCCTGCCCGGTGACGACAATCTCGGCCATGCGCAGCCGCCCATCGAGCGCATTCAACAGCGCGGCATGCGCAAAGAGATTGGCGCCGGCGACCGGCAAGAGGCCGTCGAACAAGCGGTCGGCGCGCTCGCGCCATCGGTCGTCCCCGGCAAACACTGCAAGCCGCACGAGGATCTCAGCGGCGATGGCGTTCGGATTCGGGATCGCATCGTCGGCGGTCGCATTCGGCCGCACGATGAGGCCTTCGGCGTCGTCGGCGGTGAGGAAATAGCCGCCGGTGTCGGGATCGGCGTGGTGACGCTCCAGCGCCTCCTGCCAGGCGAGCGCCTGCGAGAGGTAGCGCCGCTCGCCGGTGGCTTCGAACAGCGCCAGCGCGGCGCGGATCATGCCGGCAAAATCGGAAGCCAGCCCGGGAAAGAGCAGCCGGCCGTCGCGCCAGGAATGGCCGAGGCGATCGCCCGTGGTCATGGCAGAGGCGATGAACGCGAAAGCGCGCTCGGCCATCGTCAGCCAGGACGATTCGCCAAAGGCGGTCGAGGCATGCGCGAGCGCCGCAATCATCAGCCCGTTCCAGTCGGCCAGAACCTTGTCGTCGAGACCGGGCCGAACCCGCTTTCCGCGCGCCTCGTGCAATCTTTGGCGCAACACGGATAGACGGCGCTCGTCGTCCGGTGTGCGCGGCAGGCGCTTCAATCGGTTCGGGATGTTGTGGCCTTCGAAATTGCCTTCGGCCGATATGTCGTAATGGGCCGCGAAGAACGCGGCATCATCGGCGCCAAGCGTGTGCTCGATCTCGGCGAGCGACCAGACATAGAACTTGCCTTCCTCGCCTTCCGAATCGGCGTCAAGCGAGGAGGCGAAAGCGCCCTCCCCGGTCGTCATCTCGCGTTGCAGCCATTCCACGGTCTCGGCCGCGCGCTCGCGCCAGAGCGGCCGCGGCGCGCGCCCCCAAGCCAGCGCGAGCAGATCGAGCAGCTGCGCATTGTCGTAGAGCATTTTTTCAAAATGCGGCACGAGCCAGCGCTCGTCGACCGCGTAGCGGGCGAAGCCGCCGCCCAGATGATCGTAGATGCCGCCCTCGCAGATGCGCTCGAGCGTGAGTTCGACCCGCGCGAAGAACGTGTCATCGCCGGTACGCAATCCGGCGCGCCAGAGAAGCTCGAAGATCGAGGCTTGCGGAAATTTCGGCGCGCCGCGCAGGCCGCCATGCACGGGATCGATCAGCTCTCCGATGCGGCGGGCGACGCCGTCGAGTTCGCGTGCGCCGATCACGACGCGACCTTGCGCATGCGCCGTGTCGGCGAGGCGCGCCATCAGCGCATTGCGGTTCTGCGCGATGCGCTGCGGTTCTTCCCGAAAGAGGCGGGCCAACTCGCGCAAGACGTCGACAAAGGCCGGTCGGCCGAAGCGCGAGGTTTTGGGAAAATAGGTGCCGCCCCAGACCGGTTCGCCGGCGGGTGTTAGGAACATAGTCAAAGGCCAGCCGCCTTGCTCGCCCAGCATGTGCAGCGCGGACATGTAGATCTGGTCGATGTCCGGGCGCTCTTCGCGGTCCACCTTGATGTTCACGAAGAGCTCGTTCATGACCGCCGCGGTCTCGGGATCCTCGAAGCTCTCGTGCGCCATGACGTGACACCAATGGCAGGCGGCATAGCCGACCGACAGCAGGATCGGCCTGTTCGCGCGTTGCGCTTCGGCCAGCGCCTCCGGTCCCCACGGCCACCAGTCGACCGGATTGGTCTTGTGCTGGAGCAAGTAGGGGCTCGCCTCGCGCGCGAGGCGGTTTTCCTTGAGGGTTTGCGCAGGCAGGGCCATGGTCTCGCCGGATGATAAAGATCGAGCATAACGCAGGCATCGGCGAAAACGACGCAGCGGATCCGGCAAGCGGCGGCACGTTTCGCAAGGGGCCCGCTTCCGGCAATGAGTCGATGTTCAGAGCTTCGATATGACCGAGCGGGATACGATCTTTGCGCTTTCCTCCGGACGGCCGCCGGCGGCAATCGCGGTGGTGCGGATTTCCGGGCCGAGCGCGCGCGTGGCGCTCGAGCGGCTGGCGGGGAGGGTGCCGGAAGGGCGCCGGGCGTCGCTCGCGCGGCTGCGCCATCCGGTGACGGAAGAGCCGCTCGATGATGCGCTCGTGCTTTGGTTGCCCGGCCCAAAAACGGAGACGGGCGAGGATATGGTCGAGCTGCACCTGCATGGGGGACGGGCGGTGATCGCGGGAGTGCTCCAGTCGCTCGGCGCGATTTCCGGATTGCGGCCCGCGGAAGCCGGGGAGTTCACGCGGCGTTCGTTTGAGAACGGTCGGCTTGATCTCACGGCTGTGGAGGGGTTGGCTGACCTCATCGCTGCGGATACCGAAGCGCAGCGGCGCCTGGCCTATCGGCAGCTGTCGGGCGTGTTGGGGCAACGGGCGGAAGCGTGGCGCGCGCGGGTCATCGAGGCGCTGGCGCTTGCTGAGGCCTGCATCGATTTCGTGGACGAGGGGGATGTCCCTGAGACATTGGCCGGGGAGGCGAGGGGACTTGCCCGAGCCCTGGCCGCGGACATCGAAGAGGTCCTCCGGGCCGATCGAAGGGGCGAGCGGTTGCGTGAGGGGCTCGTCGTCGCCATTGCGGGGACCCCGAATGTGGGCAAATCGAGTCTCTTGAACCGGATCGCGCGGCGAGAGGCGGCGATCGTCTCGCCCTATGCAGGGACCACCCGGGATGTCATCGAGGTCCACCTCGATCTGGACGGTTACCCGGTGACGCTGCTCGATACGGCGGGAATCCGCGATTCGGAAGATCCCGTCGAGGCTGAGGGGGTGCGAAGGGCGCGGGCGCGCGCGGCGGCCGCGGATCTTGTTCTTTGGGTCGTGGAGGCGGGGCAGGGCGTCAGCGATGCGGCGCCGGCCCATGCGACGGAAACGTGGATTGTGGTTAACAAAATCGATCTGATCGATTCGGCCATGCAACGGTCCGCAACCGACCGATTCGGCCCCGAAAGTAAACATTTTTGGCTATCGGCAAGAACCGGCGAGGGCGTAGAGGGCCTGCTCGCGGCGCTGGGAGGTTACGCAGAGGGATGTTTTTTAGGCGCTGAATCGGCCTTGATCTCGCGAGAGCGGCACCGGTTGGCCTTGCGGGAGGCCTCGGAGGCGCTTCGGCGTGCCGTCTCCGAGGAGGCGGCCGGGCGGGAGGATATTGTGGCGGAGGAGCTCCGCCTTTCGGCTCGCGCGCTCGGGCGGCTGACCGGCCGGGTGGACGTGGAAGATGTGCTGGATGTGATTTTTCGGGATTTCTGTATCGGGAAATGATCCCGACAGTTGTTTCACGTGAAACTCGATTCGGAGACGTTACGGTTTGTTGCTCCGGCCTCTCGGCGCTAGGGTTCTGTCAACCTGAACAGGACCCTAATTCGCCCGGCTCAGACAAGCCGCTCACGGATGCCGGGATGGCCCTGCTTCGGTCCATGCGGCCGGAGCTCGACACGGCTTTTGCGGTTCTGCCCTTTGACCCCCGCCGGCCCGCTCGCTACATAGCGCAGCAAGGTTTCCCAATCATGACCAATCGGTTCGACGTCGTAGTCATCGGGGGTGGGCACGCCGGCTGCGAGGCTGCGGCGGCCGCGGCGCGCACCGGCGCGCGGACCGCGCTCGTCACCCATCGATTCGACACCATCGGCGCGATGTCGTGCAATCCAGCCATCGGCGGGCTCGGCAAAGGCCACTTGGTGCGCGAAATCGATGCGCTGGACGGGTTGATGGGGCGGATCGCCGATGCGGCGGGAATCCAGTTCCGGGTGCTCAATCGCCGCAAGGGACCGGCGGTGCGCGGACCCCGTGCCCAGGCTGACCGCAAGCTCTACGCCCGCGCCATGCAGGACGCGATCCGCCAAACACGCGGCCTCGTGGTAATCGAGGGCGAGGCGGACGATCTCGTGATCCGAGAGGGCCGTGCCACGGGCGTGAAGATGGCGGACGGGCGCATCCTCGATGCCGGCGCCGTCGTGCTCACGACCGGCACGTTTTTGCGCGGATTGGTTCATATCGGCGAGACGCAAATTCCGGCCGGACGCGCGGGCGAGGCGCCGGCTTTCGGACTCTCGGACACCCTGGCCCGTGCTGGCTTCCAACTCGCGCGCCTCAAGACCGGGACACCGCCGAGGCTCGACGGCTCGACCATCGACTGGGCGGCGCTCGACATGCAGCCCGGCGACGAGCCGCCGGAGCCGTTCTCCGTGCTCACGACGCGCGTCCCGAATCTGCAGATCGAATGCGGGATCACGCGCACGACGAATGCCACGCACGACATCATCCGCGCGAATGTCCACCGCTCGCCGATGTATTCCGGGCAGATCCAAAGCCGCGGGCCGCGCTACTGCCCATCGATCGAAGACAAGATCGTGCGCTTCGGCGAGCGCGACGGGCATCAGATCTTCCTCGAGCCGGAGGGGCTCGACGACACCACCGTGTATCCGAACGGCATCTCCACATCGCTGCCGGAAGAGGTGCAGGCGGCGCTGGTGGCGACCATTCCGGGACTGGAGCGCGCGCGCATCACGCGGCCCGGCTACGCCATCGAATACGATCACGTCGACCCGCGCGAACTCCGCGCGACCTTGGAGACGAAGCGCGTGCGCGCGCTGTTCCTTGCCGGTCAGATCAACGGCACGACAGGTTACGAAGAGGCTGCGGCGCAAGGACTTCTCGCAGGGCTGAACGCCGCGGCGCGGGCCGGTGATTCACGCGAGATCGTTTTCGATCGCGCGGAAGGCTACCTCGGGGTCATGATCGATGATCTGATCACGCGCGGGGTGACGGAGCCCTATCGGATGTTCACGTCACGCGCCGAGTATCGCTTGACGCTGCGCGCCGACAATGCGGATCAGCGACTGACCGACAAGGGAATTGCGGCGGGCTGCGTCGGCGCGGAACGCGCGCAATTCCACCGCGCGAAGATGCAGGCGCTGGAGGCGGCGCGTGCGCAGCTTGGCTCATACTCGGTGACGCCGAACGAAGCCGCGCGGCACGGGCTCAATCTCAACCGAGACGGCGTGCGGCGGAGCGCGTTCGAGCTGTTGTCGTTCCCGACGATTGCGTTCGCCGACATCGTCCGCATCTGGCCTGACTTGTCCAGCATCGACGGACCGATCGCCGAGCAGGTCCAGACCGACGCGAAATATGCCGTCTATCTGGACCGCCAAGCGGCGGATGTCGCGGCCTATCGGCGCGACGAGAGTCTGGTTTTGGCGGACGATCTGGACTACGCGGCCCTGCGGGGTCTCTCGAACGAGATACGCCAAAGGCTGGAGTCGATTCGTCCCCGCACCATCGGCCAGGCGGGCCGCATCGACGGGGTCACGCCGGTTGCGCTCACCTTGCTTGCGGCGCATGTGCGGCGGGGGAGGGCGGCGGGCACCGCCCATCTTGCCCCTGCAAAGGAGAGGCCCGCCGGCGCGAGCGAGACAAAGCTGCGCGGACGCGAACCGGGGTGACGGCGCGCGCAGGCATAAACCCCGCCCCGGCTTGCGTGCTCGCCTCGCCGGGAGTGGGGATCACGGGAGTGCTCGGGCCGGACATGAAGCAAGGCGATCCCGATGTTGAGCTGACAGCTCTCGCCGCCGACCGCGAGCGGGCGCTGGCGCTGACGCCGGTCGCGCCGGAGGTGGCCGCACGACTCGACCGATTTGTCGAGCTTCTGCTCGCCGCGCAGCGGACGATGAATCTGGTTGGGGACAAGACCATCCACAGCCTGTGGACAAGGCACATCGCCGATTCGCTCCAGCTCCTCCCGCTCGCGACGGGTGCGAAGACCTGGATGGACTTCGGATCGGGTGCCGGGTTTCCCGGCCTGGTGATCGCCTGCGCGCTGAAAGACCACCCCGGGGCGATGGTGCATCTGATTGAAAGCACTCAAAAAAAGGCGCGGTTCCTGGTGGATGTCATCCAGGCGTTAGCGCTTCCTGCTACCGTGCATCCGGTTCGTGTCGAACAATTCGTGAACGAGTTCCGCGGCAGTGTGGAGGTCGTCACCGCTCGGGCGTTGGCGCCGCTGTCGAAGCTTCTGGATTACGGGGAGAAGCTGTTGACAAGGGGGAGCCTGGGACTGTTCCCCAAGGGTCAACATGTAGGCTCCGAATTGACCGAAGCCGCTAAATATTGGACTATCGAGTTCGAGCTCGTGCTCAGCAAGACCAGTCCGGACGGTCGGATTGTTGTGGTGCGAAAGGCCGAGAAGCAGGCAAAATCGTCCGGCGCGGGACTGATTCGGCCACGCAACGAAGCGGGGTGACCATGAGCGATGCGGCACGCAACGTTCGCGTTCTGGCCTTGGCCAACCAAAAGGGCGGGGTCGGCAAGACCACCACGGCGATCAACCTGGGCACGGCCCTGGCGGCGATCGGCGAGGAGGTCTTGATCATCGATCTCGATCCGCAAGGCAATGCCTCAACCGGGCTTGGGGTGGACCGGCGCGCGCGGCGCGTCTCGACCTACGACGTGATGACCGGGGAGACGCCGCTGGCGGACGCGATTCTGGAGACCGCGATTCCGCGCCTGTCGATCGCGCCTTCGACCATGGACCTTGCCGGGCTCGAGCTCGAGATCGCCGCCGCGCGCGACCGCGCCTATCGCTTGCGCAATGCCATCCGAATCCTGGAGGTGGCGGCCGAGCGCACATTCACCTATGTCCTGGTCGATTGCCCGCCGTCGCTGAATTTGCTGACGCTCAACGCCATGGCGGCCGCCGACTCGATTCTCGTGCCGCTGCAATGCGAGTTCTTCGCGCTGGAAGGCTTGTCGCAACTGCTCAACACCGTCGAGCAAGTGAAGGCGACGCTCAACCCGAGCCTTACGATTCACGGCATCGTGCTGACCATGTTCGACGCGCGAAACAATCTGTCGGGCCAGGTTGTCGCCGACGTGCGCTCCTTCATGGGCGAAAAGGTCTACGACACGGTGATCCCGCGCAATGTGCGCATTTCGGAAGCGCCGTCCTACGGCAAGCCGGTGCTCCTCTACGATCTCAAATGCGTTGGGAGTCAGGCCTATCTCAAGCTTGCCTCGGAAATCATAGCGCGCGAAAAAAGACTGCGCGCCGCGTGAACTGATTCGTGCGCGCAAGCGAGCGACTCCATGCCCTTCGCATACAGGGTGCCGCAGTGAGACCATTCGGGAAGACCGCCATGGCGGAAGATACGCGATCGCGATTGGGACGCGGGCTTGCCGCGCTCATCGGCGATGTCGGCGAGGACAGTGCGGTCGTCGAGCGGACGCGCGCGCAGCGCCGCTTGCCGATCGAATTTCTCCGGCCGAATCCGCGCAACCCGCGGCGCATCTTCACCGACGCCGAGCTTGACGAACTGGCAAGCTCGATCAGCGAGCGCGGCATCATTCAACCTATTCTGGTCCGTACGGTCGCCGGCGCGCACGACGCCTACGAGATCATCGCCGGCGAGCGGCGCTGGCGGGCGGCGCAGAAAGCCGGGCTGCACGACGTTCCGGTGGTGCTGCTCGAGGTCAGCGACCGCGAGGCGCTCGAACTCGCCATCATCGAGAACGTGCAGCGCGAGGACCTCAACCCGCTGGAAGAAGCCATGGGCTATCAGGCGCTGATCGACGAGTTCGCCCATGGGCAGGACGACGTCGCCAAGATCGTCGGAAAGAGCCGGAGCCATGTGGCGAACACGCTCCGGCTGCTGAAGCTTCCGGAAACGGTGAAGGCCTATCTCAATGCCGGCAAGATTTCCGCCGGCCACGCCCGCGCCCTGATCGGCCAAGCCGATCCGGAAGCGATCGCCAAGGCCATCGTCGAGCAGGGCCTCAATGTGCGCCAGGTCGAAGCCATCGTGCAGGAGAGCGCGGCCAAGTCCGGCAGGAAATCGGTTGCGCGCACGCGCGTGGACAAGGACGCCGATACGCGCGCGCTGGAGAAGCGCTTGTCTGACGCGCTGGGGCTGACCGTGACGCTGACGCATCGCGGCGACGGCGGCGAACTGAAAATCCGCTACAAGAACCTCGATCAGCTCGACGACCTGGTCACGCGCCTGGACCGCGGGTAAGCCGGTCCGGAGCGATCGGGCGTGCGTGGCGCGCATTGCCCGCGGCTCATAGACCTCTATAGTTCCCAGCCGGCCCGGACCGGGTGAAAAGGGGACGTCCCATGAAGCCAATCGCCTGTTTCGGCGGCGCGCTCGCCGCGCTGTTCGCCGCGCATGCCGCCGCGCAGGAACTCCCCCCGGGGCCGGCCATCAGCGTCACCATGGTGACGCAGCTTTCGCCCACGATTCCGCAATATACGCGCGTTGATATCCCGATGCTGCGCGAGGGCATCGCAAAGCGCAGCAACGGGCGCATTCAGGTCACGCTCGCGAGCTGGCCGGAGCGCAATCTTACCGGTCCAGAGCTCCTGCGCGTGGTGCGCGCGGGGCAGATCGAAGTCGGCGGCGCGGCGCTGCCGACGGTTGCGGGCGACGTTCCCTTGCTCGACATCATCGATCTGGCCGGGCTCAACACCTCGCATGAGCAGGCGCGGCGCGTGGCCGACGCCGTTCTGCCCGACATCAACAAGGAGCTCGAGAAGTTCGGCGTGCGCATCATTGCGACGTTCCCCTACCCGGCGCAGGTGTTCTTCTGCCGCGACTCCGTCTCCAGCCTCGCGGATCTCAAGGGCCGGAAGATCCGCACGCCCGGCGGCTCGTTCAACGATTTCGTCGCCTCGATTGGGGCGCAGCCGGTCGGCATCGGATTTCCGGAGGTCTATTCGGCGCTCGAGCGCGGCGTGGTCGATTGCGCCACGACGGGGACGGCGACGGGGAACGGCGCGCGCTGGTACGAGGTGACGCGTAGCCTCTATGCGCTGCCGATTTCCTGGGGCGTGTCGGCCTATGTCGCAAACCTCGCCTGGTGGAACCGGCTCGATCCGCCTGTTCGCAGCTTCCTTCAGACGGTGTTCAAAGAGGTCGAGGACGCGCAATGGAAACTCGGCGCCGAGGCCACCGAAGACGGGATCGCCTGCAATGCCGGACAGAAGGAGGGCTGCCGTATCGGCCGGCTGGTCGAGAACCGGCCGATGACCATCGTTCGCGCGACATCGGCCGACATGGAGACGCTGCGCAATTCAGTGACCACCGTGGTGCTGCCCGCTTTCGTGAAACGCTGCGGCGAGCGCTGCGGCGACTTCTACAATCGCCTGGTGGCGCCGATTACCGGGGTGAAGTACGAGGTGAAGTGAGCCTAGCTCCTCCGACCGCACGAGGGCATTCACTCGTTTCTGGTCCGTGCGGACTGTGCAATCGCCAGCAAAGCGCGTTCTGCGATGGCGTCGGCCAGCGCGGCATGCAGGCGCGTATCGCGCACGGCATCGGCTAGTTGCAGCATGAGCCGCGCGAGGCGCGGCGCAGTCCAGATTTTCAGCGCGGCCTGCACCAAAGCCTTGCGGCTGAAATGCACGAACATCTGACGTTCCAAAACGGTCTCGGCCGGCGTGCCGGAATCGACAGCCAGCCGCGCCAGATGAAGTTGCGAGACCTGGCGCAATGCGGCTGCGGCAATCGTGCCGGGCGCGGTGCCGGCGGCGCGGGCGCGCGTGTAGTGTATGTCGACCTCCTCCGGCAATCCCGCGAAAGCCGCGTCGATCACGTCGTCGAGGGCGAGGGCTGCGGCGTCGGCAATGACGGCGCGGATGTCGGCGATCGTGACGTCGGTCTTGCCGCGCGCATAAAGAACAAGCTTCGCCAATTCCGCCCGCGAGGCCAGGCGGTCGCTGCCGAGCAGAGAGATCAGCATCGCGCGCGCATCCGGGGCTATCGTCAAACCGGCCGCGCGCATCTCTTCGTCGACGAGACGAGCCAGATCGCGCTCGCTGTCGGCATAGCAGGGCAGCGCGGCGGCGTTCTTTGCGCGCTCGCAGAGCGTCCGCAGCGCGGCGTTGCGCTTGAGGTCTCCGGCCTCGATCACTACGCGAACGTCGGCCAGCGGCGCCGCGAGCAAGGCTTCCACCGCCGGCACGATGTTGCGCGAGCCCGCCCTCACCCACACGCCGCGGCGGCCTCCGAACAGCGGAATGGTCGTTGCTTCGTCAAGGAGGCGCGCAGGATCAGAGGCGAGATCGTCGCCTTCGAGACGAACAAGCGAAAACGGATCGTCGATATCGTCGACCGATGCGCGCAAGACAGCCATGACGCGCTCGCGCACGAGGCCGGCATCGGGTCCGTAGACGAGCACGATCGGCCGCGCGTCGGGTTTGCGGACAAAGGCGTCGACCTCGGGACCTTTGAGGGCGGTCATCGGATGCTCCCTCGCGCGCAAACGGCGCTGAACCGGGTGACTCAGGTCCCTGCCGCGAGATAGGAGGCGAGCCGCGTGCGGATCTGTTCGGCGATCACGCGCGCGGCGCGGTCCTCGGCGTCACGGTTGGCGCGCATCTGCGCGAAGCGCTGTTGCTGACCGGGAACATCGGCCGAAACGCGCGAAAACGTCGTGTCGCGGATGACGGTCTTGCCGGTGGCGATCTCCGTCAGCGCGTATTCCGCGTTGATGCCCGTGATGATCGCCTCATTGCGGCCCGTCGCGATGTCGACGATGATGGCTTGACGCGTGGGACGGACGCGGATCGCGAGCCGGTGCGTTTGCGGCGCGCCGCCGCCGCCGCCCGTGAGCTCGAAAAGCAAGGAGTTGCGCAGCTCGACGGCAATGCGCGCTTCGGGCGAGCCCTTGGGCGCCTCGATCTGCAACACCTCGACCCCGGCGAGGGCGTTCCGCAGCGTCGGCCCTCCGGTCGGCGAATACTGGCCGTAGAGCGGCTGAAAACAGCCGGCCAGGAAGAGCGCGAGGCCGAGCGCGAAAAGAGGGCGCGATCTAAGCCACGACATTGACAATCCTTTGCGGCACCACAATCACCTTTTTCGGCGGCCTGCCCCCAAGCGCACGCTGAACGCCTTCCAGCGCCAGCACGGCAGCCTCGACATCCCGATCCCCAGCATCGCGCGCGACGGTGACGTCCGCCCGCTTCTTCCCATTGACCTGCACCGGCAAGGTTATCATGTCCTCGACAAGAAGCGCATGCTCGATTTGCGGCCAGGCCGCTTCAGCCACAAGACTGCGGTGGCCGAGCGCAGCCCAGCATTCTTCAGCGAGATGCGGCATCATCGGGGCGAAAAGGCGCACAAGGATGTCCGCGGCCTCGCGAAAGCTTGCGGCGAGATCGGCTCCCACGCCGCCGTCCGATTTCGCCCTGGCGACGTGGTCGGAAAGCAGATTCGACAATTCATAGACGCGCGCCACCGCGCGATTGAAGCGCAGCTGCTCGATGTCGTTCTCAACCGCCGCCAGCGCGCCATGAGCGGCGCGGCGCACCGCAAGCGCGCTTTCCGATACCGACGGCGGCACGGCCGTGCCCGGCGGGGCGGCGAGAGCCGCCAGTTCCGCGACCAGCCGCCACGCGCGCTGCACAAAGCGCGCGGCGCCTTCGACGCCTGCGTCGGTCCACTGGATGTCGCGCTCGGGCGGGGTGTCCGACAACATGAACCAGCGCGCCGTATCGGCGCCGAAGGCCTCGATGATGTCGGTCGGGTCGACGGTGTTCTTCTTCGACTTCGACATCGACTCGATGGCGCCGATGGTCACCGGTTCGCCGGTCTGCGCATGGGTTGCGACGCCGTTCTTGATCACCACCTCGTCGGGATAAAGCCAACGTCCGTCCGCGCCTTGATAGGTCTCATGCGTGACCATGCCTTGCGTGAACAGGCCGGCAAAGGGCTCGTCGAGATCGAGATGGCCGGTCTTGCGCATCGCGCGGGTGAAGAAGCGCGAATAGAGGAGATGCAGAATCGCGTGTTCGACCCCGCCGATGTACTGGTCGACCGGCAGCCAGGAATCGACGGCTGCCTGCTCGGTCGGTGCATTCGCGCGCGGTGCCGTGAAACGGGCAAAATACCAGGAGGAATCGACAAAGGTGTCCATGGTGTCGGTTTCCCGGCGCGCGGGCTTTGCGCAGCGCGGGCAGGCAATCCTGGTCCAGGTCGGGTGGCGATCGAGCGGGTTGCCGGGCCGGTCGAACTCGACATCGTCGGGCAGCTTCACCGGCAGGTCTTCCCGCGGCACCGGCACGATGCCGCAAACCTCGCAGTGGATGACGGGGATCGGGCAGCCCCAGTAGCGCTGGCGGGAAATGCCCCAGTCGCGCAAACGGAAATTCACCCGCCGCTGGCCGACAGGGCGGTTGCTTCCTTCTCCCTCCCCCTGCAAGGGGGAGGGACGGGGTGGGGGTCCGCTTCCGCCATTGACCCCCACCCGGCCCGCTTCGCGCGCCGACCTCCTCCTTTCAGGGGGAGGTAAGAATGTGTTCTCGAGCCGGCGCGCCACCTCCTCCTTCGCACGCTCGACGGTCATTCCATCAAGGAAGCGCGAGTTGATCATGGCGCCGTCATCGGTGTTGGCAACGTCGCCGATGGCAAAGGTTTTCGGGTCTTCGCCGAAGGGAAGCACGACCGGTGTTACCGGCAGGCCATACTTGCGCGCGAAATCGAGGTCGCGCTGATCGTGCGCCGGACAGCCGAAGATGGCGCCGGTGCCGTAGTCCATCAGAATGAAATTGGCGACATAGACCGGCAGCTCCCAGCTCCGGTCGAAGGGGTGGAGGGCCTTGATGCCGGTGTCGAAACCTTTCTTTTCGATAGTCGCGAGCGCAGCCGCGCCTGTGCCGAGCCGCCGGCATTCCTCACAAAAGGCGGCAAGCTGCGGGTCATGCTCGGCGGCGGCCTTCGCCAGCGGATGGTCAGGCGCGATCGCCATGAAGCTCGCCCCGAAAATCGTGTCGTGGCGCGTGGTGAAAACCTCGAGATCGTCGTGCCCCTTCGGCGCCGTGCCGGCTCTCAGCGCGAAGCGCATCAAGAGACCCTCGGAGCGGCCGATCCAGTTCTTCTGCATCAGCCGTACTTTCTCCGGCCAGCGTTCGAGCCGGTCGAGCGCGTCGAGGAGATCCTGCGCGTAGTCCGAGATCTTGAAGAACCACTGCGTCAGCTCGCGCTGCTCGACCAGGGCGCCCGAGCGCCAGCCGCGGCCGTCGATCACCTGCTCGTTCGCAAGCACGGTCTGGTCGACCGGATCCCAGTTCACCTTCGAGGTCTTGCGCTCGACGAGCCCGGCGTCAAGAAAGTCGAGAAACAGCCGCTGCTGCTGCGCGTAGTATTCGACATCGCAGGTGGCGAATTCGCGCTCCCAGTCGAGCGACAGGCCCATCAGCTTGAGCTGCGCCTTCATGGCGGCGATGTTGTCGTAGGTCCAGGCCGCGGGATGCGTCCTGTTCTGCATCGCCGCGTTTTCCGCCGGCATGCCGAACGCATCCCAGCCCATCGGATGCAGCACGTTGAAGCCCTTGGCGCGCTTGTAGCGGGCGACCACGTCCCCCATCGTGTAGTTGCGCACATGCCCCATGTGGATGCGCCCCGAGGGATAGGGGAACATCTCGAGCACGTAGTATTTCGGGCGCGGGTCGTCGTTCTTCGTGGCGAAGAGGCGCCGCTCGTCCCAAGCCCTTTGCCAATGCGGCTCAGCTTCGCGGGCGTTGTAGCGTTCGGCAGCCATTCTCGGTTCCGCTTGCGAACGGCTGGACTTAGCGCGCGACCGGCAAAAGTGGAAGCCGTTTTGCGTTCGCTCGCCGGCTGAGGATAGACTTGTCCGTGCCGGCCCCCGTGGGCCGCTTCGCCGATCTTCCCCCGGCCACAAAGGGGGGCGAAGAACGTTGACCGGGAAACTTGCCGGCTCCGCCGGCATCCTTACTGCTACTAGGTTCACCATGCGGCGCCTGGCCTTGCTTGTCCTGCTTTCGGTTCTTGCTCTCCCGGGCGGCCTTCGCGCCCAGGCCCCGGTCCCGCCTCTTTTGTCCGACGAGCAGGTGACACGGCTCCTGATGCTGGCGCTTGACAATATCCACAAGGCCCAGTGCAGAGAGACCCAGCCCTGCGCGCCAACCACGGCCGAAGAAAAGGCGAAGCCGCCGATCACCCCGGCCGAAGCGCATTGGGTCATCCAACGCGGCGCGCTGACCGGCGCGGCCATGCATTGCGGGCTGGATTGGCAGAAGCGCAATTTCGCGCCGATGATGGCGTACTGGCGAGAAAAGGCACGCAAGAACGACCGGCAGATCGCACTGATCTCCCTCTTGCACGGCATCGTCCAGGGCATAACCCAGCCCAATGCAAGCGCGCCTCCCCACTGCCCCGAAGATGTTCGGCGCGGCGTCGAGGCGCGGCTGACCTTCAATCCATGATCGAGACGCGGTCAGAACCAGCCGCCAATCTGGATCGCGTTCGCGCGAAGATCGCGAAGGCTTGCGAGGAGGCCGGGCGCGATCCCGCGGAGGTGACTTTGGTCGCAGTCACCAAGACTTTTGGCGCAGACGCGATATTGCCGGCGATCGCCGCCGGGCAGCGCGTCTTCGGAGAAAACCGCGTGCAAGAGGCGAAGGCGAAGTGGCCCGCCTTGCGGGCGCAGCATCCGGGGCTTGAGCTGCACCTGGTCGGGCCCTTGCAATCGAACAAGGTCAAGGAGGCGGTGGCGCTGTTCGACGCGATCCATTCCGTCGACCGCGACAGCCTGTGCGCGGCGCTGGCGAAGGAAATGTCCCGTCAGGGGCGCAGCCCGCTCCTGTTCGTTCAGGTGAATACCGGCGCGGAGGCGCAAAAGGCCGGCGTTCTGCCCGAGGAGGCGGACGCTTTTGTTCGCGCCTGCCGTGAAACCTACGGGCTCGATGTCCGGGGACTGATGTGCATTCCCCCCGTCGACGAGCCGCCCGCACCGCATTTTGCCCTGCTGGCCAAAATCGCCTCAAGAAATGAATTGCAATTTCTTTCCATGGGTATGAGCGGTGACTTCCGAATTGCGGTTCAGTTCGGGGCCACGCATGTGCGGGTCGGCAGCGCCATTTTTGGCGCGAGGGAGGCGGGATCGCGCAACGCGCTCGACACTAGCGAATCATGATTCGCGTCCGTGGGCCGACGCGCCTCAAGAGGCGCTGCAAGTCGTGTGCGCTCATGGCGATACACCCGGCCGTCGGCCCGAAACCGTCCCGCGCCACATGGATAAAGACCGCGCTGCCGCGCCCGGCGATCCGCGGACGGGTATTGTGATCGATCTCAATGATGAGATCATAGAGCCGGTCGTCGCGCCAGAGCCGGTCAGCCTTGGACATCGGTGACAGTCGAATCGGACGGTTGTAGCGACGGTCGAGCGGATCCTCGCACCAGCCGTCATCTTTTGTGATCGGCCGCACGGGCAAAAGGGTTGCGGGCCGCACAAGACGATCCGCCCGCCACCAGAGGCGAAGCAGGCGGAATCCCCCGCGGGGCGTCGCGCCATCGCCCTCGCGCTTGTCGGCGCGTACGCCGCTGCGCCCAAGCGCTACAGGAATCCTTTGCTGGCCAAGGCTAAGCCAGCCGCGCCGGCGATCCCCGGGGCGCGTCGCAACGATCAACCTCGTTCCATACCTACGGATCAAAGGAACCCTCGACCCCGCGATGCTTGCACTTTGTGTCCCGAATGTTCTATTGCGCGCAAGGGCCGGGATGTAAGCCGGCGCCGAGAACCCCGATGTCCACCACACGAAAGATTCTCATCGTCGACGACGACGCCGACCTGCGCGACGCGCTGGTCGAGCAGATTGCGCTGCATGACGAATTCGAGGCGGCGGCCGTGGATACCGCCACCAAGGGGGTGCAGGCGGCAAAGAACGGCCATATCGATCTCGTGATCATGGATGTCGGCCTGCCGGATCTCGACGGCCGCGAAGCGGTGCGGATCCTGCGCAAGAGCGGATTCAAGGCTCCGGTGATCATGCTGACCGGACACGATACGGACTCCGACACGATCCTCGGGCTGGAATCCGGCGCCAACGACTATGTCGTGAAGCCGTTCCGCTTTGCGGTGCTGCTCGCGCGCATCCGCGCCCAGCTTCGCCAGCACGAAGCAAGCGAAGATGCCGTCTTCAGCATCGGACCCTATACGTTCCGACCGAGTTCGAAGCTGCTCATGCATCCGAAGGGCAGCAAGGTGCGGCTGACGGAAAAGGAAACGGCCATTCTGCGCTATCTTTTCCGCGCCGGTCAGCGGCCGGTGTCGCGCGAAATCCTGTTGCAGGAAGTCTGGGGCTATAATTCCGGCGTCACCACGCACACGCTCGAAACCCATATCTACCGCCTGCGCCAGAAGATCGAACGCGACGCGGCAGCGCCCGCGCTGCTCGTGACCGAAGGCGGCGGCTACAAGCTGGTCCCATGAGCGGCCGGGCCGCATGAGCATCGAAAGCGACGTTGCATTCCTTGAAAGCGTGCCGCTCCTGTCACTGGTCGGCGGTGAGGCCCTGCGTGTCATCGCGATCGGCGCGGAAACGCAAACGGTGCCAAGCGGCCGCGCCCTGTTTCGCGCAGGCGAAGCGGCGGATTGCGCCTATGTGGTGGTGAACGGGTCGTTCGAGGCCGACGCCCTGAGCGGTGGAGAACCGCAAATGATCGGTCCCGGTGCGCTGATCGGCGAGTTGGCCATGATCGCCGACACGGTGCGGCCGATGACCGTGACGGCGCTGGAGCAGGGCAGCGTCATGCGCATCCCGCGCACGCTGTTCCTGAAAATGCTCGAGGGCTATCCCGATGCCGCGCGGCGCGTGCGTGACGACGTCGCGCGTCGCGCCGAGGAGACCGCAACCGACATCCGCAAGGTGAGAGCCGCACTCGACGGGCTGCGCTGAGTCCTGGAGCCTGATCCGATCGGACAGCGCCGGCATCCACTTTTGGGAGATCACGCGCTACGCCGCCACCGTCGCCGTCACCGGCACGTGGTCCGAGGGACGGTCCCAGCCGCGCGCCTTCCGCGCGATCTTGATGTCAACGAGCCTGTCGGCAAGCGCGGGCGCGACCCAGATATGGTCGAGCCGCCGTCCGCGGTCCGCCGCCGCCCAGTCGAGCGCGCGATAGCTCCACCAGGTGTAGACCTTCTCGGGCTCGGGAATGAAGGAGCGCGCCACATCCACCCAGCCGCCGGACTTCTGCAAGGCGGTCAGCTTCTCGCACTCGATGTCCGTGTGCGAGACGATGTTGCGCATCTGCCGGTGGCTCCAGACGTCATGCTCGAGCGGGGCGACATTGAGATCCCCGACGAGAATCGCGCGATCCTGCGCCGAGGCGCGCAGCGCCTCGCAGCCGCGCATCTCGTCGAGAAACGACAGCTTGTGCGCGAACTTCTCGTTCACGTCCGGGTCAGGCTCGTCGCCTCCCGCCGGAACATAGTAATTGTGCAAGGTGAGCGGGTCGCGCAGGCCCGCCCGCTCCCCAAAGGTCACGGCGACGTGGCGGCAATCGCGCTTGCCGCAATAGTTCGCCACCTGCGTCGTGTCGAAGGGCACGCGCGAAATAATGGCGACCCCGTGATAGCCCTTCTGTCCGTTGATCGCGATGTGCTCGTAGCCGAGCCGTTTGAAGCGCTTGCGCGGAAAGGCATCGTCGGGGCACTTCGTTTCCTGCAGGCACAACACGTCGGGCCGTGCCGCTTTCAAGAACTTGGCCACGAGGTTGATGCGCAGGCGGACGGAATTGATGTTCCAAGTGGTCACGACGAGCGGCATGAACGAATTGCGCCTATGGCCGATCAACGCCGCCGGCCACGCTCTGCGTGCTGGCACAAGTGGGTCTCACTGAATCACCCGCTCGTAATTGATCTTGAAGAGCCCCGGATCGAGGCGCTTCGACGTATCGAGATTGTAGACCGCGACCGTCGTGTCAAAGCCCTGCGGGTCGGTCACCGTCCACTGCCGCAATTGCATGTCCTTGGCGTTGAACATCAGCATCAGGCGATGCGAGCCGCCGAAGGTCTGCTTCTCCTCGATCAGCACCGAGACGAACAAATCGTCGGCGTGGACGCGAATGAGATTGGTGTCGCGCAACAGGTCGATGCGGTCGGAGAGCAGGAAGCGCAGCGGGGTCTGCGACAGCGGGTAGAGGTCCTGGGTTGCGAGCTTGCGGTCGCGGACCACGAGCGACTGCCCGTCCGCCACGAGCTCGATCGGGCTCGGCGCATTGTATTCGAAGCGGATGCGGCCGGGCTTCTGCAAATAGAGCTTGCCCTCGGCCTTGGAGCCGTCCGGTCCCACTTGCGTGAAATCGCCGACCAGCGTCTGCACGCTCATCAGGTAGGCGTTCACCCGCTCGACCAGCGCGCGCTGGCCGGGGTCGAAAGCGGTCGTATTGCTGCCGCCCTTGCCGGAATCCCAAGGCAAGCGAAACGGCAACAGCGAATTGAGCCCCGATTGATTCTGCGACGTCCCGTTCTGGCCCGACCCTTGCCCGACGGCATCGCGCCGCGGCGGCGCCGGCGCCACGCCGCTCGCCGGCTGCGGCAAGGGCCGTGCGAATACTTTCGGCTGCGGCGCGGGTTTTGGAACAGGAACCTGCTGCGCCGCGCCGGGCGTGCTCGCGACCGCCACTGCAACGATTCCGACAAGAGCCGAAAGGCTCGTATGGCGCATGATCGTCCTCCACCCGGCGGGCCGGGCCCTGCTACTCGCTATACATGCGCCACCGCGGCGGCGCAAAGGCCAACCGGCGCGCGCGGTGTCCCGGGGCGCGGGCCTAATGACATCCCATGGCGATTTCGCGGCCTGTTTGCGGCTCAGCCGTGCGGGTCATCGTCGCCGCCGATCAGGATCTCGCGCTTGCCGGAGTGATTCGGCGTCCCCACGACGCCTTCCTTTTCCATGCGCTCGATCAGCGAGGCAGCGCGGTTGTAGCCGATCTGCAGCCGCCGCTGGATATAACTGGTCGAGGCCTTGCGGTCGCGCAGGACGATCTGCACCGCCTGCTGATAGAGGTCGCCGCCGCCCTCGCCCATGGCGGTGGCGTCGAACACGGCCTGATCCTCGTCTTCCTCGTCCATCGCGGTGACCGCTTCGAGATATTCGGGTGCGCCCTGCTTCTTGAGGTGGCGGACCACTTTCTCCACCTCCTCGTCGGAAACGAACGGCCCGTGCACGCGGCTGATGCGGCCACCCCCTTGCATGTAGAGCATGTCGCCCTGGCCCAAGAGCTGCTCGGCGCCTTGCTCGCCGAGGATGGTGCGCGAATCGATCTTCGACGTGACCTGGAAGGAAATGCGGGTGGGAAAATTGGCCTTGATCGTGCCGGTGATGACGTCGACGGAGGGGCGCTGCGTCGCGAGGATCACGTGCAGGCCCGCCGCGCGCGCCATCTGCGCCAAGCGCTGGATCGCGCCCTCGATGTCCTTGCCCGCCACCATCATCAGGTCGGCCATCTCGTCGACAACCACGACGACATAGGGCAGGGGCTCGAGCTCGAGCTCCTCCTCCTCGTAGATCGCCTCGCCGGATTCCTTGTCGTAACCGGTGTGGACGGTGCGGGTCAGCGTTTCACCCTGTTCGAGCGCTTCGGCGACGCGAACATTATAGCCGTCGATGTTGCGCACGCCGAGCTTCGCCATCTTCTTGTAGCGTTCTTCCATCTCGCGCACGGCCCATTTCAGGGCCACGATCGCCTTCTTCGGATCGGTGACGACGGGGGTCAGAAGATGCGGAATGCCGTCATAGCTCGACAGTTCGAGCATCTTCGGATCGACCATGATGAGCCGGCACTGACTCGGTTTCAGCCGATAAACAAGGCTCAGAATCATCGTGTTGATGGCCACGGACTTGCCGGAGCCGGTGGTGCCGGCGATAAGGAGATGCGGCATGCGCGCGAGGTCGACGATCACCGGGTCGCCGCCGATGGTCTTGCCGAGGCACAGCGGAAGCTTCGCCGCGGTCTTATCGTACTCGTCGGAGGAGAGAAGCTCGCGCAGGAAAACCTTCTCGCGCTTCGGATTCGGAAGCTCAATGCCGATCACGTTTCGTCCCGGCACGACGGCGACGCGCGCCGATAGCGCGCTCATCGAGCGGGCGATGTCGTCGGACAGGCTGATGACCCGTGACGATTTGATGCCGGGCGCGGGCTCCAGTTCGTAGAGCGTCACCACCGGACCCGGATGCGCGCCGATGATTTCTCCGCGCACGCCGAAATCGCCGAGCACGCCTTCAAGCGACTCGGCATTCTCCTCGATCGTCTCCTGGCTTACGCTCGTGCGCTCGGAGGATTTCGGAGCGGTCAGAAGCGCAATGTCCGGAAGCTCGAACCCATCGCGGCTCACGCGCTTCGCCCGCGCAGGCTTTGTGCGCTTGCGGGCAGGCTCTTCCTCCTCCTCGTTCTCTTCGTCCTCCTCGTCCTCGGCTTCCGATGGTTCTGCCTCGGCGGCGCGCCGCTCGAGCGCGCGCGGGGGCGGCACGCGCAGAATGTCGTCATCATCGCTGCCTCGCGTGAACAGACGAGCCAGGCGCGCGCGCAGACTAAACAGCGCATGATAGAGAAGGCCGAGCGAAATCGAGGGGCGGCGGGTACGCTCGGCGGGGGCCGCTTCTTCCCTCTCTTCCTCCTCCTGCTCCTCGTCCTCGGCATCCCCGCCGGCCTGAGCGCCGAAGCCGGAGGCTTTCACGAGCGCGTAAGCCGCAAGTGCCGCAAGCGCCGCGGCGGTGACGAAGCGCATCGTACCGCTCGTGGCGCCGGGCAGCACCGCAACCCAGCGCAGCAGCGTGTCGCCAAGCACGCCGCCAAGACCGGAGGGCAGCGGCCAGGCCCTGCTTTTCGGCAGCGCGGAGGCAAATGCGGCCGCCGCGCCAATGCCGACAATCCATAGAGCCAATCGATACTTCACGCGGTCGAGCGCGCGATGCGTCATCATCCGCCATCCGCGGATCGCGAGCGGCAAGACCAGCGTAAGCGACGCGAGCCCGAACAGCTGCATAAGGAGGTCGGCCACGATCGCGCCCGGGCGGCCGAGCAGATTGCGCACCGGCCCGTCGATGGCGTGACTGAGGCTCGGGTCTTTGACCGACCAGCTTGCCAGAGCAATCGCTGCGGCAACGGCGGTCGCGACCAGCGCCAAGCCGGTGATTTCCCGCAAGCGGCGCTGCATGAGTGCACGCGCCTCGTCGGTGAGAATGTCGATGTCGAGGCTATCGCGCAAGGCAGACATCGGCGTCACCCGAGCACATCGACCAGGCGATGCAGCGCCTCGGCTGTCGTCGACCGATCCTGCACCATCGCCACGCGGATATAGGCGGCGCCCGGATTCTTCGGATCGGCCTGGTCGTGTGCAATGTATTGGCCGGGCAGGACTCGCAGTCCGCCTTCGCGCCAGAGTTTCAAGCTCGCCGCCTCGCTGCCGCCGTGCTGCGACACATCAAGCCAGAGAAAGAATCCGCCGGCCGGACGCCGGTAGCCGAAACGGTCACCGACGATCTGATCGGCGAGATCGAACTTCTCCGCATAGAGACGGCGGTTCTCCGCGACATGCGCCTCGTCGGCGAACGCTGCCGCGCCGACATGCTGCAAGGGTACAGGCACCTGCGGCGCGGCGACGTTGCGCAAATCAAGATAGCTCGCGAGGAAACGCGCGTCGCCTGCCGCGAAGCCCACGCGCAAGCCGGGCAGGCTCGATCGCTTCGAGAGCGAGTGGAAAACGATCACGTTCTCGAAGGCAGGCCCCGCGGCGGCCAGCATGCCGGGCGGCGGGTCCGCAGAGTAGATCTCGGAATAGCACTCGTCGGCAAAGACGAGGAAGCCGTAGCGTCGCGCCAGCGCGACGAGCTTTGCGAGATAGTCGCGGGAGGCCACGGCGCCTTGCGGATTGGACGGGGAGGCGAGGTAGAACGCCACGGTGCGCTGGAGAAGATCCGGCGTGAGCGCGTCGAGATCGGGGAGAAAGCCGGTCGCCGCCGTCGCCGCCATGTAATGCGCCTCGCAGCGCGCCGCGGCGGCCGCCGCGGAATAGGCGGCATAGAAGGGATTCGGCACGAGGATCGCGGGGGTGCCGTCGCGGGCGCGGACGAAACGCGTGGCGGCGATCGCAGCGAGAAACAGTCCCTCGCGCGTGCCGTTGAGGACGAGGACCTCACGCTCGGGATCGGGGGGGCGCGCGAGCGCAAAACGCCGCGCGAGCCAGGCGGAGGCCGCACGGCGGAATTGGTCGGTGCCCTTGTTCAGCGGATAGCGGCCGAACTCATCCAGGTGCGAGGCGATCACCGGCCCGACGAAGGCGGGAATCGGATGCTGCGGCTCGCCGACGGAAAGATTGATGGGCGGCTTCCCCGGCTTTTCGTCGCCCAGGAGTTCGGCCAGGCGCACGAAGGGCGAACGCGCGCCCGGGGCGCGCGCAGCCGGGGTAGTGGACTCGCGGTCGGAACTTTTCATCACCATCAACACGGTACAGGGATCCCCGCCGCCAACAGACACGATAGCCCGGGGCGGGTTAAGGCGCGTTTAACCATGGGGATGGGGCCGAGGCGAGAGCTTGGCGTACGACGGTATCGGCCAAGAAAAAAAGCCCGGCATCGGCCTGGAATCACCGAGCCCCCGCCACCTGCCGCGCCGCCCGGTGCGGCCCACGTGCGAGTTGTGCGTTAGTAAGCATCACGGCTTCGCACACCGGCAAGCCGGAACTCTCCTGAGGCCGCTATGGATGCTTTTTCTTTCGACAATCTTGCCGCTCTCGCCGCCGACCCGGTCGTCTGGGCCGCGCTCGCGGCACTGATCGCCATGGAAGTGGTGCTCGGCATCGACAACCTGATCTTCATTTCCATCGTCACCAACAAGCTGCCGGAGCATCAGCGGGCGCGCGGGCGGCGCGTTGGGATCGGCCTTGCGCTGATCCTCCGCCTTGCGCTGCTCGGGACCGTGGCCTTCATCGTTCAGCTCACGACGCCGGTCGTGAACCTGTTCGGCCACGGTCTGTCCTGGCGCGACCTCATCCTGATTGCGGGCGGGCTGTTTCTTGTCTGGAAGGCCACAAAGGAAATCCATCATCGTGTGGACCCGGACCCTGGACCCGACATGTTCGACCGGGGCGGGGTCACGGCCACGTTCGGCTCGGTGGTCGTTCAGATCCTGATTCTCGACATGGTGTTTTCGGTGGACAGCATCATCACGGCTGTCGGAATGACGCCGCACATCCCGGTGATGGTGGTCGCCGTGATCGTGGCGGTGATCGTCATGCTGCTTGCGGCCAACCCGCTTGCGAATTTCATCAACGCCAATCCCACGGTGGTGATGCTCGCCTTGGGCTTCCTGCTGATGATCGGCATGACGCTGATCGCGGAAGGGTTCGGAGCGCATGTTTCCAAGGGCTATATCTATTCCGCGATGGCGTTTTCGACCGCGGTCGAGGCGCTCAACCTGATTTCGCGTCGCGCGCAGCGGCGCAAGGCAAGACAGAGATCGCGTGCCTGACAAGAGAGGCCCCGGTCTTTCAACCGGGGCCTCGCGGCCGGAGCGGTGCCGGGTCATGCCGCCCGGCCGCTAACGCTTCCCCGGGGGCAAAGGAGCAAGCCTCTCTGCCCACCGGCGTGTGTTTACATCGTGTAGGCGCGCTCGCCGTGATCGGCGAGGTCGAGGCCTTCGCGCTCCTGCTCGGCCGTCGGACGCAGGCCCACAAGGAGATCGACGACGAAGAAGACGAGCGCCGAGCCGACGCCGGACCACACAAGCGTGAGCAGCACGGCTTTGGACTGCGCCCACATTTGGGTCGCGAAGTCATAATCGGCGATCTTGCCCGCCGCATAGTCCATGATGCCGGTCCCGCCCAGGGCGGGATTGACAAGCAGGCCGGTCAGAAGCGCGCCAATGATGCCGCCGATACAGTGGATGCCGAACACGTCGAGCGAGTCGTCATAACCGAACGTGTTCTTCACCGTGGAGACGAAGACGTAGCAGACCGCGCCGGCGATCAAGCCGAGCACGATCGCGCCCATGGGCCCCGCGAAACCGGAGGCGGGCGTCACCGCGACGAGCCCCGCAACCGCGCCCGACACGATGCCGAGCAGCGAGGGTTTGCCCTTCGTCAGCCACTCGGCCAGCATCCAGGAGAGCGCCGCCGCGGCAGTCGCGACAAACGTATTCATCATCGCGAGAACCGCGCCGCCGGACGCTTCGAGATTGGAGCCGGCATTGAAGCCGAACCAGCCGACCCACAGCAGCGAGCCGCCGATCAGGGTCATGGTCAGCGAATGCGGCGGCATCAATTCCTTGCCGAAGCCGATGCGCTTGCCAAGGATGACTGCGCCAACAAGGCCGGCGATGCCTGCATTGATATGCACGACGGTACCGCCGGCGAAATCGATCGCGCCCCAGGAGAAGATCAGTCCGGCATCGGCCGTGACTTCATCGAGCTTCGCTTGCGCGGCCGTCTTCGCCGCGCCGTCGGCTGCCGCCGCGAGCGCCTTCGCAGCATCGGCAATCGCGTCGGGGCCAGCCCAATACCAAACCATGTGCGCGATCGGGACATAAACGATCGTCACCCAAAACGGCACGAACAAGGCGAGCGCCGCGAACCTCATGCGTTCGACGAAGGCGCCGACGATCAGCGCCGCGGTGATGGCGGCAAAAGTCATCTGGAACGCGGCAAACAGCATTTCAGGAATGTTGACGCCGACGCTGAAGGTTCCGGTCTTGGAGTCCGGCGTCACGCCGACGAGAAAGGCCTTGGAGAAGCCGCCGATCAAGCTCGATCCGCCGGTGAAGGTCAGGCTGTAGCCATAGATCACCCAGATCACGAACACGATGCAGACCGTGTAGAAAACGTGCATGAGCACGGACAGCATGTTCTTCGCGCGCACAAGTCCGCCATAGAACAGGGCGAGCCCCGGAATCGTCATCAGCAAGACCAGCACGGTCGAGGTCAACATCCAGGCCACGTCGCCCTTGTTGACGGTCGGCTCCTGTGCGAGCGCAGCGGTGGAGACCAGCATCGCGATGGCGCTCACAGCACTCGCGACGGTTATTTTTCCGAAAGTCATGATCAACTCCTGAGGAAGAATGTCCAAGGGCGCGTCAGAGCGCGGCTGCGTCCATCTCGCCGGTGCGGATGCGCATGGCGTGCTCGAGCGGGAAGACGAAGATCTTGCCGTCGCCGATCTGGCCGGTCTTGGCGGCGGCGCTGATCGCGCCGATGACCTTGTCGACGAGGCTGTCGCTGACGGCGACCTCGACCTTGACCTTCGGCAGGAAGCTCACCGCGTATTCGGTGCCGCGGTAAATTTCGGTGTGGCCCTTCTGGCGGCCGTAGCCTTTGACCTCAGTGACGGTGAGGCCATACACGCCGATGGACGTCAGGGCGTCACGCACCTCGTCCAGCTTGAATGGCTTGATAACGGCCATAACGACTTTCATTGACGACCCCCAATGCCCGGCTTGGCTCCTTGACGACCGAGCGGTTCTGAGCGCGAGTACCCACGTTGCCGAACGCCCCGCGGTTGCCGAGAGCCAGCTAATCAAGAGCCGTGCCAGCCTTGCCAAGGGTCGGTAAGTCTTTGTGCCCGTGACATAATCAAGCGCCAACCGGGAGCATCCGGCCGGCCTGCCGCAGCTCGGTGCCTAAAATGAGGGCATTTGTGCACGCCTGCCTGGATTTTGGTCGCAACCATCCAAGGCCGCCAAAGCGAAACGGCCGCCCGGTGGGGCGGCCGTTCCAGGAGATCCGGGCCGGCCGGCGAGCGCCTATTTCAAGCTGCCGAGCGTCAGATCGAAGGAAAGCTTGGCGACGAAGGCTGCGCCACACCACTTCGAGCGGTTGCCGAACGGGTTGGTCACCGCAATAGGGCTGCCGCCTCCGATCGAGGCCCCGGGGTCGGCGGTCAGCACATTGCACTCTTCTTTCGAGAGGTCGGTGTCATGATAGCGAAGATCGAGGGTCATGACCTTGTAGGTGAAGCCGACGCCGATGTTCCAATGCGCGTAGTCAGGCAATGCCCAGCCGCCCACGGCCGGGAACGCGATCGGATCGAACTTCGTCTGGCCGAGCCAGTAGTGGCCGAGCTCCGCGGAGAGATACATGCCCCAGTCCTGCGGAAACCATGTGCTCGGCGCCGTGAACTTGGCGGTGATCGAGCCGAAGGTTCCGTCCGCGCCCGTATTCAGCCAGTCCGCCGTGTAGAAGAGATTGGCGCCCAGCGCGAAGCTCGGGTTCACCGTATAGGTCGCCTTGGCGTAGAACTCGAGAAAATCGGTGTCCGCAAGCGTCGTGTTGCCGTTCGGCACGGCAATGACGATGCCGTCGATCTGCCGCTCACGGGGGTAATAGTAGTAGAGAAGACCGACGTCGAGCGCGAGCGCCCCGAGCGTCGCCCTGACGCCGCCGTAGATGTCGATCTCGGCCGTGGGATCGGTCGGCAGCTTCACCGCGTAGCCGGCAAGGCCGACATAGAGCTGGAGGTCCGGGGTGACATTGTAGCGTGGTTCGAAATAGGCAAAAACCGAGGGGCCGCGATCGGACTGGGAAATGCCGCGGAAATTGTAATCCGACATGATCGCGCCGCCGAACGCGATGTCGAAGGGGCTTGCTGCCGCCGGTGAGGGCGCGGCGGGCCTTGCCTTGCGCACCATCATGTCGGCCGCGGCCGCCGGCACGATGAAAGCGGCGCTCGCCACAGCGGCCAATACGATCGTCTTCTTCATCAGCAACCCCCGTTTCGCCCTGGTTGGCCTGCTCACGCCCCTGCAGATTTCAGGCCACTGTCCGGCATAGTTCGCCACGCAATCCGCCTGTTCGCCAAGACAAAGCTTTGTGCAACTGCATCGTTTTTGGGCGTATAGACGACCTGCCGACGAAATTTCGTTTCACGTTGCAATGCTGCCACAGGAGTAGGACGTTACTGCACGGCCTCGCCGTGCAGCGCGATGTCGAGCCCGACCTGCTCGGACTCCGGCTTGACGCGGAGTTCGACCAGAAGGTTGACGATCTTCAACAGCGCATAGGTGGCAACCGCGCACCAGGTGATCGTGACCGCCACCCCGAACAATTGCAGCAAGAGCTGCTGCGGATTGCCTTCGAGCAGGCCGGCGATCCCGGGTGCGTCAGGGCTCGCAGACAGCGCCGACACCGCAAAGACGCCTGCGAGCAACGTTCCCAACGCGCCGCCGATGCCATGCACGCCGAAAACATCGAGAGAATCATCATAGCGGAGCCAAAGTTTCAGCACCGTGCAGGCCCAGAAACAGGCTGCGCCCGCGAACAATCCAATGACGATGCCATGCCAAGGCAGGACGAAGCCGGAGGCCGGCGTGATCGTGCCGAGCCCCGCGACCGCGCCGGAGATGATGCCGAGCACCGACGGCTTCTTGCGGGTGTACCACTCGAGCGCCATCCAGGTCAGCGCGCCGGCGCAGGCCGCAAGATGCGTCGACGCGATCGCCATGACCGCGCGCGAATTGGCGCCAAGCGCCGAGCCGCCATTGAAGCCGAACCAGCCCACCCACAACAGACCGGTGCCGACGACCGCCATCGAGAGGTCATGCGGCGCGAGGTTTTCCGAACCATAGCCGCGGCGTGAGCCTAGGACGATCGCGGCAACGAGCCCCGCGATCCCTGCGTTGATGTGCACGACGGTGCCGCCGGCGAAGTCGATCACCCCGGCGGAGCCGAGAAAGCCCCCGCCCCAGACCCAATGCGCGAGCGGCACATAGACGACGAACAGCCAGCCGACCGTGAACAGAAGAAAGGCCGAGAATCGCATGCGGTCGGCGACCGCGCCAGCTACCAGCGCGCAGGTGATGATCGCAAAGGTCATCTGGTAGAGCATGAACAGGCTTTCGGGGATCGTCTTGGCCAGCGGGCTGATCGAGTCCATGCCCATGCCCGCAAGGAACGCGCGCTCCAGCGAACCGATGAAGGCCCCGTCGCCGGTGAAGGCGAGGCTGTAGCCCGCGACGACCCACAGAATCGAAACCAGCGCGGTGGCGGCAAAGCTCTGCGCCATGGTCGAGAGAATGTTCTTCTTGCGCACCATGCCGGCATAAAAGAGCGCCAGTCCGGGAATCGTCATCATCAGCACCAGCGCGGTCGCGACAATCATCCACGCGGTGTCGGCGGCGTCGATCTTCGATGCCTGCGCCGAAGCGGTCGAGGTTGTGATGAGAATTGCAAGCGCCGCGCCGGCGGCGCGCATGAAGGCGGTCATGAAATCTCCCTGGCAAAAAAATGTCAGAGCGCGCCGGCGTCGGTTTCGCCGGTGCGGATGCGCAGCGCGTGCTCGAGGGGCGTGACGAAGATCTTGCCATCTCCGATCTGCCCGGTTTTCGCGACGGAGGCGATCGCATCGATCACCTTGTCCACGCGATCGGAGGCGACCGCTACTTCGATCTTCACCTTCGGCAGGAAGCTCACGCTGTATTCGGCGCCACGATAGATCTCGGTATGGCCCTTCTGCCGGCCATAGCCCTTGACCTCGGTAACGGTGAGCCCGGCGACCCCGAGACTGTTGAGGGCGTCGCGCACCTCGTCGAGTTTGAACGGCTTGATGATGGCGGTGACAAGTTTCATGGGACGCCCCCGGCGGCATGCGGCCGGCGACGCTGGCCGGTGAAGGCTCCGAGGCTTCAAGACCCGTGCCAGCGTCGCGGGCGCGCGGACAGCTTGATTCCACAAGAGAATCAGCATCCCGTTGCAAGGGCGCCTTTTTGGCGGGCAGAGATTCTGATGCTAGCCGAGGCAGATTGCCCACAATCTAGGCATGCTGTTGCCGCGTGTTGCGGCATTCCGCTCAGAAAGCCGCCAGGCGCGCGCATGGACTTTCGGGATCACGCGAACTTTGCGCGTGATCTGTTCCGAAAACCGTTCCCACTTTTCGGGATCACGCGCTACTCGCGTCGTTCGCGCAAGAGGCCCTCTTGCGCGACGGAGGCGACCAGCGTGCCATCGGCGGTGAAGATCAGTCCGCGCGAGAAGCCGCGCGAGCCACACAGGTTCGGGCTGTCCTGCGCGTAGAGAAGCCATTCGTCCGCGCGGAACGGGCGATGAAACCAGAGCGCGTGATCGAGGCTCGCGGCCATGATCGCCTTTTCGAAAACGGTGCGGCCCTGCGGCACGAGCGCGGCGTCGAGCAGGGTCATGTCGGAGGCATAGGCCAGCACGCAGCGCTGCACGATCGGATCGTCGGGCAGCTTGCCGGTCGCGCGAATCCAGACATTGAAGCGGCCGTCCGGAATCTTCTTCCCCAGATAACGCTGAAACTCGACCGGCCGCAGCTCGATCGGACGCTCGCGCTCGTAATAGCGGCGCACCGGATCCGGCATCATCGGCATCACGCTGGCGCGGATCTGCGCTTCGCTCGGCAGCTCCTCGGGTTTCGCGACCTTCGGCATTTCGGCCTGGTGCACGAAGCTCGGCTCGTCGTTATGGAAGGATGCGGACATCGAGAAGATTGCCGCGCCATGCTGGATCGCAACGACGCGTCGCGTCGTGAAGCTTTTGCCGTCGCGAATACGGTCTACGTCGTAGATGATCGGCACTTTCGGATCGCCGCCGAGAAGGAAATAGGCATGCAGCGAATGCGGCAGGCGGCCCTCGACGGTCCGGCAAGCCGCAACCAGCGCCTGCCCGATCACCTGTCCGCCAAACACACGCTGCCAGCCGACCTGCGGGCTGCGGCCGCGAAACAGGTTCACCTCGAGCTGTTCGAGATCGAGAATGCCGAGGAGGTCGGTGACGGCGGAGGACATGCAGGGCTCGTTGAAGGCTTCGGGTCGGCGGAACACGCAACTCACACGCGGTTTGCGGCATCAAGTCAAGGAGACCGGGTTGCATGCTGGGCATGAGAGCGGGATAAGGGTCGCATGCGCAGACACGCGGCCTCCGCAGATCGTATCGACATTCTCGTCGCGGGCGGCGGGTTTGTCGGGCTGTCGCTTGTGATCGCGTTGAAACAGGCGCTCGGCGGGGCGTTTTCGACCGTGGTCGCCGATCCCGCCTTTGCACGCGCCGGCTCGGGCGATGGGCGCGCCTCGGCGATCGCGGCGGGGGCGCGGCGGCTGTTCGAGACAATCGGGGTCTGGAGCGCGGTCGAGAGCGAGGCGCAGCCGATGCTCGACATGATCGTGACCGACAGCAAACTGCGCGACACCGTCCGGCCCGTGTTCCTCACTTTCGGCGGCGAGGTGGAGCCGGGCGAGCCGTTCGCGCATATGATCGAGAACCGGCACTTGATCGATGCGCTCGCCGCGAAGGCACGGGAGGCCGGCGTGGCGTTGCGGCCGAGCGCGGTCGAGCGTTTCGAATCCGCAAAAACGCAAGTCGCGGCAACACTGGCCGACGGCGAGACGCTGCGCGCGCGAGTGCTCGTCGCCGCCGACGGGGCGCGGTCGCGTCTGCGCGAGCTCGCCGGCATCCCGGTCTATGGCTGGTCCTACGAGCAGTCCGGCATCGTCACGACCGTCGCGCATGAGCGCGATCATCAAGGCCGCGCGGAAGAGCATTTCCTGCCCGCGGGGCCGTTCGCGATCCTGCCGCTGAAGGGCAGGCGCTCGTCCATCGTGTGGACGGAGGAGACGCGCGCGGCGGAGCGCATCGTGGCGTTGCCGCCGGAGCTGTTTCATCACGAGCTCGAGCGGCGCTTCGGCTTGCGTCTTGGCGAGATCCGGGCGGTGGACCGGCCGCGCGCCTATCCGCTGTCGCTGTTCATCGCCCGCTCATTCGTCGGCGAGCGTCTCGCATTGGTCGGCGACGCGGCGCATGTGATTCATCCGATCGCGGGGCAGGGCTTGAACATGGGTTTGCGCGACGTCGCCGCGCTTGCCGAATGCATCACGGACGCGGCACGGGTCGGTCTCGATCCTGGCGGTGCGGATGTGCTCGATCGCTATCAGCGCTGGCGGCGTTTCGACACGATGACGATGAGCGCCGCGACCGACGGGCTCAACCGGCTGTTCTCGAACAATTCCGACCTGCTGCGGCTTGCGCGCGATGTCGGGCTCGGGCTGGTCGACCGGCTGCCGATGCTCAAGCGCGTTTTCATCCGCGAGGCGGCGGGCCTCACCGGCGAGACGCCGAGACTGCTGCGCGGCGAGGCGTTGTAGAACCAATTGAGGTTTGACTGATCGCGCTGACGTCGCCAACGCGACGATAGCCGAGCGGCGCAGGCACCCGACCATAGAACGCGCGGGAGCGCCGGAGATCGCCGACCGGAAGCGAGAGATGGTCAATCATGCATGCTCAGGTCAGCGGGATGGTCGACACATGCGTGCGGAACGCCTCGCGCTTCTCCAGCGACGCGTACCATCTTTCGAGGTTCGGCAGCGGCGGCCGCTGCGGCACGAGCTGGCGGAAGCGATAGGCCATCACGCCGAGCGGGATGTCACCCATCGAGAAGGCGTCGCCGGCAACGAAGGCCGTCTTGGCAAGCTGCGCGTCGAGGATGATCATCGCCTCGGTCGTTTTCTTCTGCGAGGCTTCGATCGCGGCAGGGTCGCGCTTGTCGGGCGGGGTGCGGATCAGGCCCCAGAAGGCGCCGAAAATCGCAGGCCCGACCACCGAGAGCTGCCAGTCCATCCACTGGTTGGCGCGCGCCCGTGTCTTCGGATCGGCAGGCTCGAGCGCGCCCGCGCCGTTGCGGGCGGCGAGATAACGCACGATCGCGTTCGATTCCCAGAGCGTGAAGCCGTCCTCTTCGAGCGTCGGCACGAGCCCGTTTGGATTCATCGCGAGATAGGCCGGCTCCTTGTTGCCGCCAAAAGCGCCGCCGATGTCGATGCGCTCGTGCGGGAGCTTCAACTCGCCGATCGCCCACATGACTTTCTGCACGTTGGACGAGGTGTTGCGGCCCCAGATCTTGAGCATGCTTCTCCCCCTATTCTCGATGCTCCCCCGAAAGGGAAGGATGACTATTCGATCGGCCGCGCCTCTTCCGGCAGCATGATGGGAATGCCGTCACGGATCGGATAGGCGAGCTTGGCCGAACGCGAGATCAGCTCCTGCTTCTCCGCGTCGTAATCCAGCGGCCCCTTCGTCAGCGGGCAGACGAGGATCTCGAGAAGCTTTGGATCGACGGTATGCGCGGGGCGCTCAGGTGTGTTCATGCCGGATCAATAGCGAATGGCGACGGAAATTGCACGTCCCGAGGAACCCAAGGGGCTACTGCAGGGGCGTCTCGCCGGACGTGCGCTGATTGGCGAGTTCGATCTCGGTGACGGCGACCAAAATTTCCGCTCGGGTCTTCAGGTCCGGGGCCTCCAGCATCGCCTGCTTCTCGGCGGGGCCATAGGGCGACATCATGGCCAGCGCGTTGACCAGCGCCTCGTTCGGCGCCTCGTCGATCCCTTCCCAATCAGCCTGGAGCTTGTTCGCCTTGAGGAATTCCGAAAGGGCTCGCAGCACCGCGCCGCGGTCGACGGCGTCCTCGTCCTTGCGCGCGGTGAAATCGTCCTTAAACGGCACATAGGTCACGCGGCATTGCCGGTACGGCGTGCGCACGGTCATCTCCTGCTCGATCCGGAAACGGCAGACGCCGGTGAGTTGGATGAGATAACGGCCGTCGCCGGTTTCAGAGAGCTGCGTGATGCGGCCGACGCAGCCCACTTTGTAGAGGTTGGGCGCTGTCGGGGATCCTGGATTTGCGGCGTCGGGTTGGATCATCCCGACGAGGCGATCGCCGCCTTTCAGCGCATCGTCGATCATGGTCATGTAGCGCGGCTCGAAGATGTTGAGCGGCATCTGCCCGCGCGGCAGCAGAAGAGCGCCGGACAACGGGAACACTGGGATCACCTCGGGAAGATCGCCAGGGCTCCGGTAGACCACGTTGAACGGCATCTGCTATTTTTTACTTTGGCGCATTTTCTTGCGGCGAACCGGTGTCCACTTCGCCGGAAAATGCGCCAGGTTCAAGCAAACAGGATTGACGACAATCTGCGGCGACCTTCGATCGTGGCTTCGTCGGTCGGGCCCCAGGCCTCGAAAAACTGCACGAGCTGCTTGCGCGCGCCGTCCTCGTTCCAGGCGCGGTCGCGCCGCACGATCTGCAACAGATGGTCGACGGCTTCGAGCTTGCGCCCCTTGCCGTTGAGCGCCACCGCCAGATCGAACCGCGCCTGATGGTCGGCGGGATTGCTCGCAACCTTCTGCTCGAGCTCGGCGATGGGACCGAGGGTGGCGGCTTGCTCGGCGATGTCCAGCGCGGCGCGCGCCGCCGCAACCGGCGCTTCGTTGCGCTTCGCCTCGGGAACCAAGGCGAGCGTCTGCTTGGCCTGCTCGATGGCGCCGGTCTCGACATAGCAGCGGGCGAGCCCCGCCAGCGCGTGCGTGTTGCCCGAGTCGCCTGCCAGCACGCGGGCGTAGAGCTCGGCGGCGTCGGTGGCGTTACCCTCCACCAGCGCCGCATCGGCCACTTTCAAGAGGTCCGTTTCCTCGCCGCCGATGCGGTCCTGCGTGATGCGCTCGATGAAGGCCGTCACCTGCCGCTCCGGCAGTGCCCCCATGAAACCGTCGGCCGGCTGGCCGTTGGCGAAGGCGATCACGGCGGGGATGGACTGGATGCCCATCTGGCCCGCGATCTGGGGGTGCTCGTCGATGTTCATCTTGACGAGCTTCACCTTCCCCTTGGCGGCGCGGACCACCTTCTCCAGGACCGGCGTGAGCTGCTTGCAGGGGCCGCACCAGGGCGCCCAGAAGTCGACGAGCACGGGCTGGCGCCGCGACTCCTCGATGACGTCCTTCATGAAAGCCTGGGTGGTCGTGTCCTTGATCACATCGTCGGCCGCCGTCGCGGCGGCGGCATTCCCGAAGTTCAACATGCAAAGCCCCTGATGAGCGCCAAACAGCGCATAATCCGTCCTTAAAGATGGGCAGGACATGCCCGATTGCAATCATCTTACGCAGTGGCCGGGCGGCCGGAAACCTGCTCGATCCGGGGGTCGTGACCGGTCGCGTGGAGGAATTTCAGCAGGTCGTCGCGGGCGATCGACGTGGTCATCGTGTTCACGAGCGGATGGTAGTTGAGCGTCTCGTGCTCCATCATCGCCCGGTCGAGCACCACATGCACCCGCGCCTGCGTGTCATGGACGAGCCCGAATGGGGTGACCGCGCCGGGCTCGACGCCGAGCAGCTCGCGCATGAGGTCGGCCGGGCCGAACGAGAAGCGGCCCGCCCCGAGCCGGTGATGGAGCGTTTTCAGGTCGATGTCGGCTTCCTCGTCGGCGACGACGAGAAATACCGTCGCCTTCTTGTCGCGCAAGAACAGGTTCTTCGTGTGCCCGCCGGGAATCGTGCCGCGCAAGGCCTTCGACTGCTCGACGGTGAACAGCGGCGGATGCTCGACCGTGCGATGCGGGATGCCGAGGCGGTCGAGAAAGGCGAAGAGTTCGTCGGGAGTCAGCGGCATGCGGGCCAAGGCGTTCTCACAGCGCGCTCACAGCCCCAGCTTCTTCTTCCGCTGGCCGAGCGTGCGCAGGCGCAGCGCGTTGAGGCGGATGAACCCTTCGGCATCGCGCTGGTCATAGGCGACCGCGCCCTCCTCGAAGGTGACGAGGTCCTGGTCATAGAGTGAATAGCGGCTTTCGCGGCCGATCACGGCGGCGGTGCCCTTGTAGAGACGCACGCGCACGCGGCCGGTGACGAACTCCTGGCTCTTGTCGATCATCGCCTGCAGCATCTCGCGCTCGGGCGAGAACCAGTAGCCGTTGTAGATCAGCGCGGCATATTTCGGCATCAACTCGTCCTTGAGATGCGCCGCGCCGCGGTCGAGCGTGATCGATTCGATCCCGCGATGCGCGGCATAGAGGATCGTCCCGCCCGGCGTCTCATACATCCCGCGCGATTTCATCCCGACATAGCGGTTCTCGACGAGATCCAAGCGGCCGACGCCGTTCGCGCGGCCAAGATCGTTCAGGCGAGCGAGCAGCGCCGCTGGCGACATCGTCTTTCCGTCGAGGGCGACCGGATCGCCCTTCTCGAAGTCGATGCTGACGACCGTCGGTTGATCCGGCGCCTTTTCAGGATCGATCGTGCGCGAAAAAACATAATCGGGCACGTCCTGCGCGGGATCCTCGAGCACCTTGCCTTCCGAGGAGGTGTGCAGCAGGTTCGCATCGGTCGAGAACGGGGCCTCGCCGCGCTTGTCCTTGGCGATCGGGATCTGATGCGCTTCCGCGAACGCGATCAGACTGGTGCGCGACGCCAGGTCCCATTCACGCCAAGGCGCGATCACCTTCACGTCGGGCTTGAGCGCGTAATAGCCGAGCTCGAAGCGGACCTGGTCGTTGCCTTTGCCGGTCGCGCCATGCGAGACGGCGTCGGCGCCGGTCTTCTCCGCGATTTCGATCTGCTTCTTGGCGATCAGGGGGCGCGCGATCGAGGTGCCGAGAAGATAGTGACCCTCATAGAGCGCGTTGGCGCGGAACATCGGAAACACGTAGTCGCGCACGAATTCTTCGCGCAGATCCTCGATGAAGATGTTCTCCGGCTTGATGCCGAGGAGCAGCGCCTTGTCGCGCGCCGGTTGCAGTTCTTCACCCTGGCCGAGATCGGCCGTGAAGGTGACGACTTCGCAGCCATAGGTCGTTTGCAGCCACTTCAGGATGATGGAGGTGTCGAGCCCGCCGGAATAGGCCAGCACCACCTTTTTCACGTCGCCTCGAGGCATGATTGTCCCGCCCACACGATTGCGCGCGGACTATAGGGCGAACGGTCCCGAGGGCAAGCGGGCGGGGCTCAAGGTCCGCCGCCACGGTAAAAACCAGCGGCCTCGGCCGTAAACGCCGCCCGCGTGTCCCGGTCGAAATAGAACATATGCCCGCCCTTGTAGAGCGCGAGCCTGGCGCGCGGGTAGGTGAATTCGGGCAGGTGATCGAGCACGTGGCGGGTGGCGCCGTAGGGCGTGACGATGTCGCTTCGGCCATGCGCGACAAGCAGGCGGAAACTCGGCGTGAACGCCATCAGCTCGCGCAGCTCCTCGCTCGCGCTGGCGCGGCTTCGCCCCCCACCGCCCCAATCCCACTTGCCGCTCACTTCGCGGTTCAGCAGGTGAAAGGTCATATCGGTCTTGAAGCCGAGCTTGTCGCGCGCGTAGCCGACAAAGGCGCCGCCCAGCGCCTGGGTGAAACCGTCGAGTACCGGATCGCCGCCCTCGCGCGCGATCGATTCGGGATGCGGGTCGGGCGTGGCGAAGGCCGCGTCATAGGCGCTCACGACCTCCTTGCGGCGGAGACGCGCGTGCTGCCCATAGGCTTCGCGCACAAAGCCGCGGGCGCGGATCACGGCCTCGAGCGGAAGTCCGGTCAGTTCGGCGATCCGTGCATAAAAGGCCCGCCCTTCTTCCGCTCCCGGCGGACGTCCGGCGAGCGTCGTAAGATAATCGGTCACCGCGAAACGCTCGGCCGCGCGCAGCGCCTCGTCGCTGAAGCGGTTGGCCCTGTCGAGCTCGGCCGCGGCGAGCGAGGGCAACTGCAAGGCGGCAACCAGCGGCGAACGGCCGCCGAAGGTCAGCCCGCCGTCGAGAAACGGCGACACCATCACGATGCCGTTCGCGAGGATGCCCTGCTCGCTCTTCAGCACCTGCGCGACCTTTGCCGCGCGGAAACCGCCATAAGACTCGCCCAGAAGGTATTTTGGCGATGCCGTGCGGCCGTTGCGCGCGACATAGAGCGCGATCACCTTGGCGAGCGCCTGCGCGTCCTGGCGCACGCCCCAAAAGGCGCCCGTGCCGTCCGCTTTGGCGGCGCGACTCCAGCCGGCGCCGACCGGGTCGATCATCACGAGATCGGTGAATTTCAGCCAGGTGTCGGGATTGGGCCGCAGTTGCGGGTCGGAGCCGTCCGGCTTCGCTCCGAACTCGACAATGGTCGGACCGACGAGGCCGAGATGCAGATAGACGGAGGCGGCGCCCGGGCCGCCGTTGAAGACAAAGGTAAGCGGGCGCGTCGGCACATTCGCCCCGGCAAGCGTGTAGGCGGTGTAGAAAACGGCGGCCGAAAGCTCGCCGTTTTGATCCCTCAGCGGCAGCGTCCCGGCGACCGCGGCATAGGCCAGTTTCTCGCGGCCGAGGTCGAGCACGTGCTCGGTGCGCGAATCCGCCGGGAGCATCGCGAGCACGCCGGAGGCGGCGACGCGCGGCTCGGCCGCAGACTTGGCCTCCTGCGCCGGGACCGGAGCGAGATGAAACGCAAGCAGCGTGGGAATGAGAACGAGAAGACGTGCGAGCCGGCTGCGCAAGATGTTCACCTGATGCTGCGCGCCCCCGACTGTCTTCGCATTCCACGAAGACGTTTGCAACACGGCGGTGGCTGCGCGCGAGCTTCACTTTTGCCGGAATGACATGGAAGCCCCATCGCGAATGCAATCGACGGCTGCCGATGCCCGTGGTTGAGTAGCGGACGCTGCACGGACGCCGGCCCATGTCTCGCCCCTCCCTCGATTTCTGGTTCGAATTCGCATCCACCTATTCCTATGTCGCCGCCATGCGCGCAGGCGACGCGGCGGCGCGCGCCGGCGTGCAATTGCGGTGGCGTCCGTTTTTGCTCGGGCCGATCTTCAAGGCGCAGGGCTGGGATTCCTCGCCCTTCAATCTCTATCCCGTGAAGGGCCGCTACATGTGGCGCGACATCGAGCGGCTGTGCGCGGAGCTGAATGCGCCGTTTCGGATTCCCGACCCCTTTCCGCAGAACGGACTGAACGCGGCGCGCGCGGCGCTGGCCGCGATCGAGCAAGGGTTCGGCGAAGACTTCGTGAAAGCCGTGTATCTCGCCGAGTTCGGCGAGGGCCGGCAGATCAGCGATGCGGCGGTCATCGGCGAGATCATCACGCGGCTCGGGCACGACGCCGAGTCGGTGCTCGAACGCGCGCAGTCGGACGAGATCAAGGCGAGGCTGCGAAGCAACACGGAGGAAGGGCAGGCGCGCGGCCTCTTCGGCGCGCCCAGCTTCGTGACCGAGGACGGCGAGCTCTTCTGGGGCAATGATCGATTGGACCAGGCGCTCGCGTGGACGCAACGAAGGCAGGAGCCGCAAGTCCGACCATGATCTTCGCGCCGAATATTGACGTGCTGCTCGCCTTCAGCGCGGCCTCGCTGGTCCTGATCTTCACGCCGGGGCCCGACATGACGCTCTTTGTCGGGCAAACGCTCGCGGCGGGGCGCGCCCGCGGCTTCGCCGCAATGTTCGGCGCGATCAGCGGACTGCTGGTGCATTCGATGCTTGCCGCGTTCGGACTGTCGGCGCTTCTGCTCGCCTCGGCGACGGCATTCACCGTGGTCAAGATCGCGGGCGCGCTCTATCTCGTGTGGCTCGCCGTCGAGGCGATCCGGCGCGGCTCGGCGCTGCGCGTGTCCAGCGAAAAAGGCGTCCGCCGTCCGCTCGCGCAGGTCTATGCGATGGGCCTTGCAATCAATCTCCTGAATCCGAAAATCGTGATGTTCTTCGTGACGTTCCTGCCGCAATTCGTCTCGGCGGACGATCCGAACGCCGCAGGCAAGCTGCTCTTTCTCGGGCTGTTCTTCACCGGGCTGGCGGTGCCGACCTGCGCGCTGCTCGTGCTCGCCGCGACCCGCGTCGCCAGAGCCGCGCAACGCTCGCCGCGCGTGATGCGCGTCGTCGACTACCTCTTCGCCGGATTGATGGGCGCCTTCGCCGTGCGGCTTTGGCTTGACGCGGGTCGCTAGCGCATTTTCCGGCCGAGTGGAGGCCGCTATCCGGTTCACATCGGCCGCGGCCGGCCCGGTTCCCCCACGGCGCATTCGAGCGCCGCCCGATCCCAGCCGCCGAGATCGGCCGCCGCCCGGTAGGTGCTTTCCAGAAAGCTCATGAGCGCCGCTTCGGGATCGCGCGCGCGTCTGACCGCGTCGTAAGGCAGCAAGAACTCGCCGAGCATCTCATCGTAAAACGCAGCCCCCGGCGACACGCGCGCTTTGGCAAAACCGTCCGGCGCCGGATACGCATAGGAATAGAAGGCCGGATAATCGACGCCGCTTCCGCCCGGCCAAAAGCCGGCCGAGGAAACCTCGTGACTATAGGCTTCGCGCGTGACGCTGTCGGGCAGGTGCGGAATTCCGCCCGGGTGCGGCGGCGCGAGGCGCCCGGAGAACCGCGTCACCGCCAGGTCGAAGCTGCCCCAGAAGAGATGCACCGGACTCACTTTGCCGAGATAGGCGGTGCGAAAGCGCTTCAGCACCCGGTCGACCGCAAGCGCCGCCTGGAAGAAGCGCGTCACGGCCTCGGCGTCGTAGGGGCGTTCCGCGCGGTCCTCGGCGAACCGAACAGGATCGGGCAATTCGTTCGGCCGGCCGTGGAAGACGGGCGTGGCGTCGAGGAAGCGCAGCAGTCCGAGAAGCCGTTCATGAAAATCGGCGACCGACATCGGACCGAGGCCGAAGCGAGCCGATCGTCCGCCCGCGGCGACGCCGACAAGAGCATGGTCGATCAGATCAAACGAGAGTTCGACACCACAAGGCCCGTCCGGCACCACTCCCGTGGTGAACCCGCATGCGTTGACATAAAGGGTCGCGTGCCAGGAGTGGTTCACCCATGGGGTCCGCGCGAGGCGGTACTTGCCGATCATTTGGGTGTAGAGATGCAGCGCGCTGCAGGTCTCCCGCCAGGGCTCATAGGGTATATCAGGCCACACGGGCGCGCCGCTTCGATCCAAGCTGGTCCGAGCCAAGCGCGCCTCCAGCTCGATGAAGACGTTTTGAATTGGAGCGGGCGAAGGGATTCGAACCCTCGACCCCAACCTTGGCAAGGTTGTGCTCTACCCCTGAGCTACACCCGCATCCGAAAGCGCCAGCTTGGCTGGGGCGCCACCTATGCCAAAACATCCCCGGCTTGGCAACCTGCGCCAACGCCCGCGCGGGACGCTTACGTGCCATGCTCTCACGTTCTCCAGACAGTTATGGATGCCGCCCGCAGCGGGCAACCGCGGGCGGCGATTCGTCTCGGGGAGAACCTTTAGTAGCTCGCGCGCACAGGGACCGCCATTGGCGCGACCGGCTGGGCGAACAGCGCGCCGAGACCGCAGGTCCAGGCTTCGCCCGCCGTGAGCTGGCGGTTCTGGCTCGCATTCACGGCCACGGCGGCGACGACGACGCCTGTGGCGCAACCCATGATCACCCACACCGGCCAGTGGTTGGATGAGCCTCCGAAATGATGGTGGTGGTGCACGGGCTTCGGTGGAACCACCACCGGCTTCAGATCAGCCCGCGCCGGCGCGGCCCAGGCGAGAGCGATCCCGGCGGCGCAGGCCATAGCAAGAAGTTGTTTCATTGCAGTCTCCAATGTCAGCAAGAGAAGGGCTCCTCTCGGGCGAAGGGACGCCCCGGACACTGGTGTGCGGCCGATTTCGCCGCACGTCAGCGCGTAACGACGACCGGCGTGCCGACGCTAACGCGCTGATAGAGATCGATGACATCGCTGTTGTGCATCCGAATGCAGCCATAGGACACGAAGCCGCCGATGGAACCCGGCCGGTTCGTGCCGTGGATGGCGTATTCGCCCCCGCCCGCATCGAGCGTCAGCGCGGCCGCGCCCATCGGATTGCTCGGGCTTCCGCCGGGGATGTAGTTGGCGATCGACGGCTTGTCGCGCTTGACATCGGCCGGCGGCGACCAGGCCGGGCGGATGTGCTTGCCGTTGATGCGCGTCGCGCCGGACCACTGCTTGCCCGGACGGCCGACCCCGACGCTGTAGCGAAGGGCGCGCCCGTCACCGAGCACGTAATAGAGACGGCGCTCGCTCGTGCGGACCACGACGGTGCCGGGCGAATAGCCGTTCTCCGAAAACGTCACCAGCTCGCGCGCATGAGCCGAACCGGAGGCCGGAATTCCTGATATTGCGGCCGCAACAGCGGCCGCGAGCAACGTAACCCGCAAACGCATGACACCCTCAACGCCTCAACTCGCACAACGCCAACAAACCTCCTCCCTTGGCGCGTCCGAGCCGAACTGCGAGTGACGCCAAACGTCCGCACGCGGAACTCTTCTGCGAGCCAACCCCGGTAGCCTATGTAGAAGAAATGCAAATCGCGCCGACTCGTTCCGGTCGCGCGGCTGCGCTCGCTGCCGCCGCGGCGCGGGAACCGCTTGCGCCGAAAAAAAGGACGAGCTGCGGCGCATCATTTCAAGGGCTGACCGATCGAACGCTATGCGCTCTTGCGGTTCTGCCGATTGCTCACGAGATCGTCGACGACGGCCGGGTCGGCGAGCGTCGAGGTGTCGCCGAGATTGCCGAATTCGTCTTCGGCGATCTTGCGCAGGATGCGGCGCATGATCTTGCCCGATCGCGTCTTCGGCAGGCTCGGCGCGAACTGGATGAGATCGGGCGAGGCGATCGGACCGATCTCCTTGCGCACCCAATTGACGAGGTCCTTGCGCAGTTCCTCATTCGGCTTCTCGCCGCTCATCAAAGTGACATAGGCATAGATGCCCTGGCCCTTGATGTCGTGCGGATAGCCAACCACGGCCGCTTCGGACACTTTCGGATGCGCGACAAGCGCAGATTCCACCTCCGCCGTGCCGAGCCGGTGGCCGGAGACGTTGATGACATCGTCCACGCGCCCGGTGATCCAGTAGTAGCCGTCGGCGTCGCGGCGGCATCCGTCGCCGGTGAAATACTTGCCCTCGTAGGTCCTGAAATAGGTGTCCACGAAGCGCTGATGATCGCCATAGACGGTGCGCATCTGGCCCGGCCAGGAATCGGCGATGACCAGGTTTCCTTGCCCCGCGCCGTCGAGCACGTTGCCGGTCCCGTCCACGATCTGCGGGATGATGCCAAAGAACGGCCGCGTCGCGGAACCAGGTTTCAGCTTGGTCGCGCCCGGCAGCGGCGTAATCAGGATGCCGCCGGTTTCCGTTTGCCACCAAGTGTCGACGATCGGACACCGGTCGTCGCCGACCACGCGGTGATACCATTCCCAGGCCTCCGGATTGATCGGCTCGCCGACGCTGCCGAGGAGGCGGAGCGAGGCGCGCGAGGTCTTCTTCACCGGCGCGTCGCCCGCCTGCATCAGCGCGCGGATGGCGGTGGGCGCGGTGTAGAACGTGTGCACCTTGTGCTTATCGATGACTTCCCAGAACCGCGACATCGACGGGTAGTTCGGTACGCCCTCGAACATCAGCGTGGTTGCGCCGTTGGCAAGCGGGCCGTAGATGATGTAGCTGTGTCCGGTCACCCAGCCGACATCGGCCGTGCACCAGTAGATGTCGCCGTCGTGATAATCGAAGACATACTGGTGGGTCATCGCGGCGAAGACAAGATAGCCGCCGCTGGTGTGCAGAACGCCTTTCGGCTTCCCGGTCGAACCTGAGGTGTAGAGAATAAAGAGCGGATCCTCCGCGCTGATCTCCTCGCACGGACAATCGACCGCAACCGATTTCGCGGCCTCGTCATAGTAGACGTCCCGCCCGGCCTTCATGTCGACTTTGCCGCGCGTGTGGCGGACGACGATGATCGAGGCGACTCCGCCGGCTTTGTCGGCCGCGACATCGGCATTGGCCTTGAGCGGAATCTTTCGTCCGCCGCGAACGCCTTCGTCGGCGGTGACCAATACCGTCGATTTCGCATCCTCGATGCGCCCCGCTAGCGAGTCGGGAGAGAACCCGCCGAATACCACGGAATGGATCGCGCCGATGCGCGCGCAGGCCAGCATCGCATAAGCCGCCTCGGGGATCATCGGCAGATAGATCGTGACGCGGTCGCCCTTCTTGACGCCGCGCGCCTTCAGGACATTCGCGAAACGGCACACCTCGGCATGGAGCTGCCGATAGGTGATCTTCTTGTCGTCCTTCGGATCGTCGCCTTCCCAAATGATCGCGACTTGATCCCCGCGTTTCGCGAGATGCCGGTCGACGCAGTTGTAGGCGACGTTCAGCGTTCCGTCCTCGTACCATTTGATCGAGACGTTGTGCGGATCGTAGGACGTGTTCTTGATCTTGGTCGGGGCTTTGAACCAATCAAGCCGCCGCGCCTGTTCGGCCCAGAACCCGGTCGGGTCCTTGATCGAGCGCTCATACATCGCGCGGTATTTCGCATCATCGATGAAAGCGCGTTTGCTCCATTCCGCCGGAACTTCGTAGGCCTTGTCCGACATGCTTCGCTCCCTTTGACGCCTGGCGCGCGTGGAGATGCCCGCGCCATCCGACCGATCATGGCGCCCATTATGCGCTCTGCCGCGCAGGGCGAACAAGCGGCCCGCCGTCACACTTTGGTTGGTAGGGTGTTCTCCGGAGACGGTCTATTTGACGCCCAACCCGCCGATGACACCGCCCATCAGGACGAGCACGACGAGCCAGTATCCGCCGTCGATCAGCAAAGACTGGGGTCTGCGCATCGAGAAGGCGTGATTGATCAGCATCGTCGTCGCGACAAAGCCGGCCCAGATCATGGCTCCGGAGATGATGCCGTTTCGCAGCGTGACCTGGTCCTGCCCGAGATGGCCGATGACCCCCGCCAAGGTGCCCGCCATGATCAGTTGAGCGAGGAGGGCGAGGACATAGCGCGCGAGCGAGCCGGCGTTGCCGGCACGCTTGATCATCTCAGGCGTGAGGCCATTGGCGGCCATCCATGGCTTGGCGAATGCCCAATACCAGATGGCGCCGGCGACATTGCCGAGCACGGCGGCAATGAAAACGGACCAGTAGTCGATCCCTGCAAAAGACATAGCCCCTCCCATGTTGCGCAAATCAGAACTGCTGCATTGACATCAAACCGCCGACACGGCCTCCGAGGGCCCGGGCACCAGCGACCAGACGCTCGTATGCTTGATTTCCCGGTCCTCGAGGTCGCGGCTGACCGGGACTTCGTATTCGCAAGCGGCGGCGAGCCGCGCGCGAGGCAGATAGGTTCGGCCCGGATCGCCGATCAGCACGTGGCTGCCAAGCGCCGCATGGCGGTCGAGGAAGGCGAGGGCGCGCACTGCCGTGTCCTGCTCGTAGAAAAGATCGCCGACAAGGATGACGTCGTAACGGGTCTCCCGGGGCGACGGTACCTCGAGCAGATCAAGCAGGAGCGTCTCGAGATACACATCATTGGCTTCGCCATTGAGCGCAATGGCCGCCTCGGCAAAGGCGTCGATGTCGGACGCGACGACCGGCACCGCAGCCGCTTTGGCCGCGGCAATGCCGACGAGACCGGAACCCGATGCAAGGTCCAGCACCCGGCGGTTCGCAACCAGTTCGGGGCGATCGAGCACGTAGCGCGCAAGCGCCTGTCCGCCGGCCCAGGCAAAGGCCCAGTAGGGCGGCGGCAGACCGATCGCTTCGAGCTGCTCTTCCGTCTTGGTCCAGAGGGGCAGAGCCTCGTCGGCGACCCGGAGCTTGATCTCCGGCACGAGCGGAACCGGCCGCAGGCGCGTGTTCTCGAGGACGAAGGCGCGCGGGTCATGGATCACCGGCCTGGCTCATCGCGTGGACGCAGCATCCACGCCACCCATCCCGCACACGATCCGCCATTCCTCGTCCGTCACCGGCTGCACCGACAGGCGCGCGTATTTGACAAGTGCCATGTCGGCAAGGCGCGGCTCGGCCTTGATCTCCACGAGCGTGACGGGCTCGGGGAAGGGCATGACCGCCTTGACGTCCAGGCAGACGAACTTGCCGCTCGGGTCGGTTGGATCGGGATAGGCTTCACGGATCACCTCGACCACGCCGACGATCTCCTTGCCGTGCACCGAATGATAGAAGAAGGCGCGCTCGCCGATCTTCATCGATTGCAGATTGCGCTTGGCGGCGTGGTTGCGAACGCCGGTCCATGGCTCGCCCCGTCCGCCGCGCGCGACCTGATCGTCCCAGGAGAAGGTATCGGGTTCGGTCTTGAGCAGCCACTGCGCCATTGTCATTCCGCCTTGAACGGGCGCATGAGGAGCGACTCGATGGCGTCATCGATGCGGATCGAGCCTTCGAGCACGGCGGAGACTGCGCGCGCGATCGGCATATCCACCTTGTGCGCCATGGCGATCTTGACCAGAGCCTCCGCGGTGAACGCGCCTTCCGCCAGTCTGCCGCCGGCATGCGCCTCCGACAGCGTGCGGCCTTGGCCCAACGCGACGCCGAGCGAGAAGTTGCGCGACTGCAGGCTCGAGCAGGTAAGGACGAGGTCGCCGAGGCCGGAGAGCCCCGTGAGCGTCTCGACGCGGGCGCCGAGCCCCCGCCCGAAGCGCGACAGCTCGGCGAATCCACGCGTGGTGAGGGCGGCGCCGGCGCTCGCGCCAAGCTTTCGCCCCATCGCGATGCCCACGGCAATCGCGATGACGTTCTTTGCCGCGCCGCCAATTTCCACGCCGCGCACGTCGGTCGAATGATAAGGTCGGAACGTGGTGGAGCCGAGCGTGCGCGCGAGCGCTGAAGCCATCGTCTCGTCATGGGCGGCAAGCGTCACGGCCGTCGGCAAGCCGCGCACGACATCGTCGGCAAAGCTCGGTCCGGAAAGGATCGCAGCTACGGCGTCCGGCAGGCATTCAGCGATGACTTCGGTCATGAATTTCTTGGTTGTCCGCTCGATCCCCTTGGCGCAGGCGACGACCGGCGTCCCCCGCGCGAGCATCGGCTTGATCGTGCCGGCGACGGAACGCAACGCCTGGGCCGGAACGACCAAGAGGATGACGTCGGCGTGCGCCGCCTCTGCCAAATCCGCAGTCGCCGAAATACCGGCCTCGATCGCAGCGCCGCGAAGCCGCGGACTCTCTCGCGCCGTGTTGATGCGCTCGACCGCGGAGGCGTCGCGCGCCCAGAGCGTCACGCGCCGGCCGGCGCGGGCCGCCGCATTGGCCAGCGCCGTGCCCCATGCTCCGGCGCCGAGCACGCCGATGTGGTCGAGCGTCACGCCGCCGCTCCTTTGCCTGCCAGGGGCCAGCGCGCGCGCGGACTGACGTCGAGCATGTCGGTCATGCCGCGCGCAAGCCGCTCGGCACCCGCCCAGGCAATCATCGCGCCGTTGTCGGTGCAAAGACGCGGAGGCGGAATCACGAGCGCGGTCCCCGACTCGCTCGCAACCCGCTGCAAGGCGCGGCCAATGGAGCGGTTGGCGGCCACGCCCCCGGCCGCGACCAGCGCGACCGGTCCGCCGAACCGCTGGCGAAAAAGCCGCAACCCGGCACGAAGCCGGTCTGCAACCACCTCGACGACCGCCTGCTGAAACGAGGCGCAAAGATCCGCGATATCCTGCTGCGAGAGCGGAGCCGCCCGCTCGGCCTCGATCCGCACCGCCGTCTTCAATCCCGAGAGCGAGAAATCGGGTTCGGCGCGGCCCATCATCGGGCGCGGCAAGATGAACCGCTCGGAGTCGCCGCGCTCGGCCTCCCGCTCGACCTCGGGCCCGCCAGGATAGGGCAGGCCCAGGAGCTTCGCCGTCTTGTCAAAGGCCTCGCCGATGGCGTCGTCCATGGTGGTGCCCAGCCGCACGTAATTGCCTACGTCGAGCACGGCGACGATCTGCGTGTGCCCGCCGGATGCCAGGAAAAGACAGTAGGGAAATGCGGTGCCGTCGGTGAGGCGGGGCGTGAGCGCATGCGCTTCCAGGTGGTTCACAGCGATCAAAGGGCGCTCGATCACGAGCGCGATCGCCTTGGCGGTGGTCAATCCGACAATGACCCCGCCGATCAGGCCCGGCCCTGCCGCGGCCGCGACCCCGTCGAGCCGATCAAAACCCACTTCCGCCTCCCGCATGGCGCGCGCAATCACGTGGTCCAGGACTTCGACATGGGCACGCGCGGCAATCTCCGGCACGACGCCGCCATAATCCTTGTGCTCATCGATCTGCGAGCGAACGATGTCGGAGAGGATTTCTCCACGGCCGTCCCCATAGCGGCGCACCACCGAGGCGGCGGTTTCATCGCAGGTGGTTTCAATGCCGAGAACGAGCATTCCTTGTCCTGGCCTGTGCGCCATCGTTGGATCGGCGGCGGCCGCAGCATGAAAATGACGGCGCGCCGGGAAAGCGATGAACAGCTTTACCCGCGGCGCATGAGCCCTATAGTCGCGCCCGCCGCGCCAACCTTTGGCCCGGCGTAGCATTGCAGGGTCGGATGGCGCAATCGGCGGTGTTGAGGATCGGCTCGCGCGGGAGCCCGCTGGCGCTCGCGCAGTCGCACGAGGTGAGGCGGCGCCTTGCGGCCGCCCACAAACTCGACGAAGCGGCCATCGACATCCGCACGATCCGCACGACGGGCGACATGATCCAGGACCGTCCGCTGTCTGAAGCGGGCGGCAAGGGGCTGTTCACGAAAGAAATCGAGCAGGCCTTGCTCGACTGCGAGATCGATCTCGCCGTGCATTCGTCGAAGGACATGCCCACGATCCTCCCCGAGGGTCTCACGCTCGCCGCGTTCCTGCCCCGCGAGGACGTGCGCGATGCGTTCGTCAGCCTTAAGGCAAGGACCATCCGCGAGCTTCCGCAAGCCGCGATCGTCGGCTCGTCGTCGCTGCGGCGACAGGCGATCATCAAGCGGCTGCGGCCTGACCTGAAGGTCATCAATTTTCGCGGCAATGTGGAAACGCGTCTGAAGAAGCTCGAGGAGGGCGCCGTCGACGCGACGCTGCTGGCGCTGGCCGGGTTGAAGCGCCTCGGGCTCGACAAGCATGCAACCTCGCTCCTCGACATCGACGAATTCCTTCCCGCCGTCGGGCAAGGCGCAATCTGCATCGAGACCCGTGCCGACGACGCGCGCATGCTGCGCAGCGTGGCCGCGATCAACGACCCCGATACGGCCATTGCGCTCGCGGCGGAGCGCGCCTTTCTTGCCGTGCTCGACGGCTCCTGCCGGACGCCAATTGCCGGTCACGCGCGCGTTGCAGACGGGCAAGTGCGTTTCCGCGGTCTCATCCTGCGGCCCGACGGCAGCGAGGCACACGAGACCGAGCGCGTCGGCTCGCTGGCCGAGGCCGCGGTGCTCGGAGCGGATGCCGGCGCCGAGTTGAAGCGGCGCGCGGCTCCTGACTTCTTTTCGCACGCTTGAGCCATGCGCATCCTCCTGACGCGCCCCCTGCCGGATGCCGAGCGCACCATCGCCGCGTTGCGTGAACGCGGGCATGAGGTTTTGCACGCGCCGCTTCTTCGCATCGACGCGAGGTCCGATGCAGCCATCGGGCCGGGTCCCTGGGACGGAGTGCTGCTTACGAGCGCGAACGCAGCGCGGGTCATCGAAGCGCATCCGCGCTTTCGCGATCTCTTGTCCATTCCGCTCATCGCAGTGGGCGCGCGAACCGCCGCCGCAGCAAGGGAGACGGGGTTTCTCAACGTCGTCTCGGCAGAGGGCGATCAAGCGGATCTGGTCGCGCAGGTCGCCGACATGTTCCGCGGCCGCGTCGTCCATCTGCTCTATCTCGCGGGTGAGGATCGCACGGGCGACCTCGGCGGAGCGCTCACGGCTCGCGGATTTCCGGTCGAGACGGCCGTCGTTTATCGCGCCACTGCGGCAGAAGCCCTGCCGCGAGAGGCGCTCAAGGCGCTTTCGGTGGGGACGATCGACGCGGTCTTGCATTACTCGCCGCGCAGCGCCGATTTGTTCGTCAGAATGCTGGATGCGGAGGGACCCGTGACAAACGCCGCGCATGCTGCCCATTTCTGCCTGTCGGAGCAGGTCGCAGCGCCCTTGCGCGCGGCCGGCTTCCTCAAGATCGAGGTTGCAAGCCGGCCGACGGAAGACTCCCTGTTGGAACTCCTTCCCAAAGCATGATGTCTCACATTGCCGGAGGGCTGGCCGCGCAGTATGCCCTAGCGGTCCGATTCCAGCATTCGCATCCCGTTTCGGCAGGCGATTCTGCGAATGGCAGGAGCATAAGGATCACGAGCCATGCCGGTCCGTTCCGGCGGGAGAGGCAGATGACCACGGGGAAAGGCGAGCCGGGCGAACCGGGTCAGCGGCTAGGGGGACGCCCCAAGCGGCCGCCGCCGACCATCGATTTGCAGGCGACAGAAATCCCGGCTGCGTCTCCCGCGGCACCCGAGGGCGCCGCGGAGGCTCGGGAGGAGGCATACGGAGAACAGCCGGACCCTCCGCTTTCGCCTTCTCAAGCATCCGAACCGCACGGATCGCGTGTGCCCCCTGAGGGTCCGCGGGACGATCGGTCCGGAACGCGGCCGGCCGCAGAGGCCGTGGGCTATCTGGCCTGGCCAAGCCCCGACTCCGTTGCCTGGCCGATCGCGGCGGGTGCAGCCGGCGGCGCTGTCCTGTGTTCGCTGCTGATTGGCGGATTGTGGCTGTCGGGAGCGTTGCACGCTCCCCCGGCCAGCACGGCCGCTTTGGCCGATCGGATCGGAGCGATGGAAGCGCGTGTGCGCGAACTCGCGCAGCCGCCGGCGTCCGGGTTGGCCGCTTCGTTGCCGCCCGACACACTCCGCCGCCTCGAGACCGCGGAACAGGCGTCGCGCGGAATGGCAGCGATCGAATCCCGGCTCGCCCGCGCGGAGCAGGCGCTGGCGCAAGCCGAGAAGACCCTGGCGACGACGCGCCCCGCCGACGCGGCGCTCATCGAACGCCTCGCGGTGGCGGAAGCGTCCGCTCGGGCCGCGACCGACCGCTACGCCGAGGTGAACCGGCGTCTGAGCGAAGCCGAAGCGCTGGCGCGCGACGCGCGCATGCGGACGGAGCAGACCGCATCGAGCGCGCGCGAGACGCAAAGACTTGCGGAATCGGTCAGCGCCGAAGCGTCAAGCGACCTCACGGCCGTCACCAATCGCCTTTCCGCGCTGGAGGAGCGTGCGAACGAATTGCAGCGCATTGCGACCAAGGCCGAGCGTTCCTCTCAAGATCCGGCGGCACGCTTCGCACTCGCGGCCGCGATGCTGCGCTCTGCGGTCGAGAGCGGCGAGCTCTTCTCGGCAGAGCTTGCCGCCGTACGGCCCTTTGTGTCCGATCCGAGCATCCTGGCGCCGCTGGCTGGCTATGCGGAGAAGGGCGTTCCAAGTCTCAGCATGCTGCGCCAAAGCTTGCGCGATGTCGCTGCACGCATGGCGGAGTCCCGCCGCCAAGCCGTAACGCAAGAGGGCGGGCTTATCGATCGATTGCAGATCGGGGCTGAGCGTCTCGTCCGCATCCGGCCGGCCGGGGAAGCCGGTCCTGTCGAGGATTCGGGCATCGTGATGCGCGCGCAAAACCTTGCCGGCCGCGACGATCTCGCCGGCGCCCTCGCTGAACTCGCCAAGCTGCCCCCGGATCTGAAGGCCCTGGCCGGGCCTTGGATGACAGAAGCGCAGGCGCGTATTGATGCGCTGGCGAATGCGCGAAGGCTGTCCGGGGACGCGGCTAGGGTGCTCGGACAAAGGCCTTAAGGCAGCATGATCCGCGTCGTCCTCTTCATTGCGTTTGTCGGACTCCTCGCGCTGGGGGTCGCCTGGCTCGCCGACCGTCCCGGCGAAGTGTCGGTCACCTGGCTCGGTTATCAGATCGAAACGTCGGTCGCGGTGGCCATCGCCGCCATGGCCGCGCTTCTTGCCTTCGCCATGCTGTTCTGGGCGTTGATCCGGACGCTTTGGCGCTCGCCCAAGATCGTGGCCGACGCAACGCGCCGTCGAAGGCGCGAGAAAGGGCTGCGCGCCATTTCGCACGGGCTCATCGCGATCGGCGCCGGCGATGCGCGAACGGCCCAGCGGCATCGGGCCGAAGCCGAGCGCTACGCATCGTCCGAACCGCTGACGCTGCTGCTGCGCGCGCAAACGGCGCAGCTCTCGGGCGATCGCGCCAGCGCGGAAGCGGCTTTCCGCGCCATGGCCGAGCGCAGCGACACAAAACTCCTGGGGCTGCGCGGCCTCTACATCGAGGCGCAACGTCATGACGACGCCAAAGCCGCGCGCCTGTTTGCCGAGGAAGCCGCCAAGACCGCGCCAACTTTGTCCTGGGCGGCCAAAGCGACGCTCGAGTATCGCTGCGCGGCCGGTGACTTCGACGGCGCGCTGCGCGTGATCGAAGCCAACCTTTCCAACCGCCTGATCGACAAGAAAGCCTACCGCCGCCAGCGCGCGGTTCTGCTCACGGCCCAGGCGCTGGCGGCCGAGGAGCATGATCGCGAGACGGCAAAGGCGCTCGTGCTTGAAGCGGTGACGCTCGCGCCCGAACTTGTTCCGGCAGCGGTCCTTGCGTCGCGGTTTGTGTCGGACGCCGGCGAAACACGCCGCGCGGCCCGGATCATCGAAAAAGCGTGGAAGGCCGGTCCTCATCCCGAACTGGCCGACGCCTACGCCTATCTCCGGTTTGGCGACAGCGCGCGTGACCGGCTGCAGCGCATGCAGAAGCTCGCCGCGCTCCGGCCGGGGCACATCGAAGGCCAGATTGCGCTTTCGCGCGCGGCGATCGACGCCGGCGAATTCGCGCTCGCGCGACGGACGCTCGAGACCCTGCTCTACGCTCCCAAATCGTTCGCGGCGGCGGACGGCGAAGGGGCGGCCGGCTCCGGACCGACCCAGCGCGTGCTCATGCTCATGGCCGAGCTCGAGGAGCGCGAGCATGGCGACGAGGGGCGCGCGCGGGAATGGATGACGCGCGCGCTGCGCGCACCGCGCGATCCAGCCTGGACCGCCGACGGCTACGTCTCCGATCGCTGGATGCCGGCATCGCCGGTCACCGGTCGGCTCGATGCCTTCGAGTGGAAGACGCCGCTTGCGGAACTCACGCACAGCGCGCCGCTGGGGCCTGAAGCCGGAACGCCCGGGATCGAATCAAAGGCTGCGGTCAACGATAGCGGGCCTTTGGCCGCGCGAGGCCCAGAGCCGGCCTCCGCCCTGGTCAACCTGCCAAGCAGCGAAGCCGCGCCGTCGCGGCCGCCCTCGCTCAAGCCCGTCGCGGAGCCGGTGATCCCGCTCGTTCATGCTCCCGACGACCCCGGGCCGGATGATGAAGTAGATTTTGTGTTCGATCCGCCGCCTCCGCATCGAGCCGGCTGGCGGCGACTGCGCTCGGTGTTTCGCTAGAGCATTGTCCGGCCAAGCGGATACCGGTTGGATCCCGACTCCACCATTCGCTTTGTGAGTTTGCCGCCCGTTGACGTCGCGAATATCAAATCCACTCCGACGGCGCCCTGCACGTTCGGGATCGATCGCTGTAACGGTTTCGCAATCCGCTTGCGCCACCTTGCGGAACCGAGCCCTGCCCATTACAGGAAGGGCAAGCCGCAATAGCTCAGCTGGTAGAGCACATCATTCGTAATGATGGGGTCGGGGGTTCGAATCCCTCTTGCGGCACCAGGCGGCTCGTGTGTCCGACCCGGAGACATGGGTGACAGATTGTACCTAAGACATGGGTGACAATCTCGTGCCGAACGGATTGTCGATGGTCTGCAAGGTTCTCTGCTCCAGATCGATGTAGCCGAGATCGTAGCGCATGAAGCTGACGAGCCAAATGCCGTCGTCGACTTCCTTGATGCCGAGCTTCTGGCCGGCGAGCACGGTCGAGATGTTGATTTTCTTCTTGTGCATGCAGATGCGGCCGCAGGCGGTGACCAAGATATCGCGGTCGTGGAAGGGATATTTTGGGCAGGCCAGGATTAGAGCTCGGATAGAGCTCGGCCGGCCGCGGCGTTCGCTATCGAACTCGCGCCGAGGCATCGAATCTCGGTCGGTTGCATGTCGCGTCAAATACTTGTAATTATGCAACATAATTGACTTGTAATTATACAGCATTATTTACTTGTAATAATACAGCATCATATACTTGTGTTCGCACAGGGAGCCACCCGTTGCCTAGCATCCATGAGAAGCTTGCGACCTCGCTGGACAAGCTCAAGCAATTGCAGGCGGACGGACGTCGCGTCCTTCAGTCGGATGAACTTAGCCGCACTGATCGTGAGAGGCTGCTCGCTCAAGGCTTCTTGCGCGAGGTGATCAAAGGCTGGCTGATCTCGACCAGCCCCCGTTCCACTTCGGGCGATACCACGCCTTGGTCTGCCTCATTCTGGGAGTTCTGCGCGCGCTATTGCGAAAATCGCTTCGGTCGCGACTGGCATCTCTCGCCCGAGCAATCGCTTCTTCTCCACGCCGAAGGCACAGTCATCCCAAGCCAAGTCGTGATCTACGCGCCTAAGGGCACCAACAACAACATCAAGCTTCTGTTCGGCACGTCGCTCTACGACCTGAAACAACCGGCTATGCCGCGCGAATCTGATCTGGTCGTGAAGGACAATCTTCGTCTCTTAACGCCAGCGATGGCGCTCGTGAAGGTGCCCGAGGATTTTCTGATCCGTCGTCCGCTTGAGACACAAATCGTTTTGGCTCGTATTCGTGACGCCTCGGAGGTTCTCGCGCCCTTGCTCGAAGGCGGCCACACCGTCGTTGCTGGACGGCTGGCGGGCGCATTCCGCCGCGTCGGACGACCTGAAATCGCCGACGAAATCCTCAAGTCCATGAAGGCGGCCGGACATGAAGTGCGCGAGTCCGATCCTTTTGCCAAAGAGCAGACCTTTGGTTCGGTTCAGACCGGCGTCGCGCCAATCGTTGGCCGCCTTCGGGCGCTGTGGAGCGCGATGCGTGAACCGATCCTGGAGGTCTTCCCAAAACCACCCGGCAAGCCGAACCCCAAGCCCTATCTGGAATTCGTCGACGACATCTATCAGAACGATGCCTATCACTCGCTCTCGATTGAAGGCTATCGGGTCGCGCCTGAACTGATCGAGCGCGTACGCGCGGGTGACTGGAGCCCGGATACGCACGATGCTGATCGCCAGAGTCGGGATGCGCTAGCCGCGCGTGGATATTGGCAAGCCTTTCAAGAAGTAAGAATAGCCATCGAAAAAATCATCGCCGGGACCGATGCGGCCAAGCTTGTGCGTACAGTCCATCGCGGTTGGTATCGCGAGCTATTTCAGCCTTGTGTCGCAGCGGGTCTGATCAAGGCCACGGCCCTCGCGGGTTACCGCAATCATCCTGTCTATTTGCAAGGCTCCCGGCATGTTCCGCCTCGTTGGGAAACCGTGTCCGACGCAATGAATACGCTCTTTGATCTCCTAGAGGCCGAGAGGGAGCCTGCGGTCCGCATCGTGCTGGGCCATTGGCTACTCGCCTACGTCCATCCTTATCCAGACGGGAATGGTCGCATGGCGCGGTTTTTGATGAATGCGATGCTGGCTTCAGGCGGCTATCCCTGGACGGTCATTCGCGTTGAAGACCGCACCGGCTACATGCAGGGGCTGGAGAGTGCGAGCACCAAAGCTGACATTCGTCCCTTCGCCGAATTCATCGCGCAGCGCGTGAAGTGGTCGATGGAACGCGCCGAGAAGAAAGAACAAGAGTCGCAGTAGGCCTGAGGCGTCCGGCCTGAAGACGCGAACTGCCTCAGCCGCCCCGCCGCCGCGCGGGCGCGCCGCGCCCCATCTTCTCGCTTTGCGTCTTTGACGAGCTGCTGGAGCGCAGAGGGAAGGCTCGCGCCTGCCCTCGTTCGACGCTCAATGTTTGGCGGTGGCGCCTGGGGTCTCCTCAAGGCGAAGGTATTTCTGGGTCAGCGTCGGCAAGTTCTGCTCGAGCCAGTCGGCCATCGCCTCTTCCTCGTGCAGAATCTGCTCACACACGCGCTTGGTCTCTTGGTCCCCGACCATGTCGGCCGTCGCAATCAGGGTGCGATAGGAGGCGATCTCCATCGCTTCGAACGCGTAGCTGGCGATGGAGGCCTTCATCACTTCATCGCCGACAAACAAGCCGCTCATCGCCTGACCCATGGCCATCAATTTGCCTCCGGTGTCTTTGATCAAGGAGGTGCCGCCGCCGCGGCGCTCGATGCAGCCGCGGATGAGTTCGGCTTGCCGCTGCGTCTCTCGCATGTGCTGCTCGAGCCGGGAGCGAAGCTCGGGATAGTTCTCGAGCCGCTGCGCAGTCCCGCTCAGCATGGTTTCCGCCTGCTGTTCAGCCGCATGCGCATCACGCAGCCACTCCATCAATCGTTCTTCCGCACTGGCCATGGAACATCTCCAATTGAATGGGACGAGCCCTCTCGTCCGTCGCCGTCGCAACGCGCTGGCGGATGGGAAGGTTCCTGGGTTCGAAGCGAGGACGACGTCAGTTCCGAGTCCGCCGCGCCGGCAGCTTCCTGCGTTTGACGCTCGCCATGTTCTCGAGCTCGCTCTCGCTCATCGAGTCGGCCATCTGACGCGATGCGCCTTTGAGGCTCGATTTGGGCCGCTTGCCCCGTTTGGCGGACAAGGCCGCGCCCGCAGCCATCTGTTGTTTCTTCGAGGTCGCCTTTGCCATGGGACGCTCCTGCGCAATTGATCCGATACTCAACGCGGGCAGGGCCGGACGGTTCACGACCCGTGATCAGCCACTTTCGCTATTGTACGCATCGCCTCAAGCGGCTAGAGCGGCCACGCGCCAGCAGCATGCGGGCTTGAGGCAAGGGGGGTTGAGCGTGCCTGACGCGCTTCGATCATTGCGCCGCGATATCGCCATCGCCAACCGCATTCTGGCGCAAGAGGGACTGCTCGACACGTTCGGCCATGTGAGCGCGCGCCACCCCCATGACGCCTCGCGGTATCTCCTCTCCCGCTCGCGCGCGCCGGAACTCGTCGAAGCCGACGACGTCATCGAATTCACGCTCGATTCAGAGCCGGTCGCGGCGACGGATGCGCGTCTTTACGCCGAGCGGGTGATCCACGGCTGCATCTATCGGCTGCGGCCGGATGTGCAGGCCGTGTGCCATCATCACGCTCCGGCGATCATGCCGTACACGATCAGCGGAACGCCGCTCGTGCCGGTGTTTCTTCTCGGTGCCGCCATCGGGCGCGAGGCGCCGTTCTGGGACAGCCGCGACGATTTCGGCGACACCAACCTTCTGGTCGCCAAGCCCGAAGAGGGCCTGTCGCTCGCGCGCGCTCTCGGCCAACAGGCGATCGTCCTCATGCGGCGCCATGGGGCGACCGTCGTCGGAACAAGCCTCGCCGAACTCGTATTCCGATCGGTCTATTCCGCGCGCAACGCGGAGTTCCAGACGCAGGCCCAGGCGCACGGGATCGTCTCGCCCTTAAGCCCGGGCGAGATCGAGCGCGCGGCCGCCGCGCACGCCAAAATGCTGCCGCGCGCCTGGGAATACTGGGTGACGCGTTTGCAGAAGCGTGGAGAGTTGCCGCCTGAGTGCGCGCCTTGAGTTCGCGCGTTGCCGCCCTTGGGCGAGCGTTCTAGACTGGCCTCCTTGCTCGGCGCCGCCCAGGCGACCGCAGCAATGGAGGAACGAGCCATGCCCGAGAGCGTCTACAAAGTGGTCGAAGTCGTGGGAACGAGCTCTGAATCGTGGGAGAAGGCGGCGAAAATCGCCGTCGAAACAGCCTCGAAATCGTTGCGAGACCTGCGCGTGGCGGAAGTCGTGGACCAGGACATCGTCATCAATGGCGGCAAAGTCGAGGCCTTCAGGACCAAACTGAAGGTGTCCTTCAAGTACGAGGACTGAGCCTGTCGCGTGTTCGCACGCGAGCTTGCTGTCTGAGCATGATCCTGTCCGAAAACCGGCTCCCACTTTTCGGGATCATGCTCTTTGTTCGAGCATGATCTTGTCCGAAAACCGGCTCCCACTTTTCGGGATCATGCTCTTTGTTCGAGCATGATCTTGTCCGAAAACCGGGTCCCACTTTTCGGGATCATGCTCTGACTTTTTCGGCCGCGCTGAAGTCGCGATTGTATTGGCAATAGGTCCAGATGATGAATTTGATCATCTCGCACTTGCCGGCGTCGAGCGGCGCCAGCTTTCGCGCTGGCGATCTCGCATAGAGCCAGCCGCTCTCGAGCACCTGCCCGGGCTCGGTTCGCGCGCCGGCTGCAAGCAGCACATGGTCCTCCACCACCGTCCCTCTGGCGACGAAGCTGCGGATCCCGATCAGCGATTCCTCGCCGATCGTGCAATCCTCGAGAAAGACATTGTGGCCGACCGTCGTGTCGCGCCCGATCGTGACGCCTGCCCCCGTGCAGCGGATGATCGTGTTGTCCTGCACGTTCGTGTTCTCGCCCAGCGTGATCGTGCCTGCTCCGGCGTCGAAATCATTGCTGAAGAAGATGCTCGACATCGGCGCCATGACGAGCGCCCCGCGCACGCGCGCAGTGCTGGCGATGAAGCTCGTCGCGTCGAGCGTTCGCGGGCCGAAGGACCGGGCCTGGATTTCGGGCAGGCTGTTTGCGTGCCGCTCGCGCATCGCCTCGCGCCGCTCGGCGATCTCGCCCGGCGCGACGGTGCGCACCGGCTTGGCCGGCGCGCCGGCATAGACATGCCCGCGCTGCAATCGGGCGCGCGGAAAGGCGAAGGTTCCCGGCTCGAGCACGACCTCGTCCTCGACGATCGAACCGTCGAGGATCACCGAGCCGTCCTCGATGACGACATCGCTGCCCACCGTGCAGGCATGCACGCAGGCGTTCACGCCGACGCTGACGCGGTCGCCTATGATGGTCGGATAGACGTCGTGGGCGATGTGCACCGTCGAGCGCGGCCCAAGATGGAAATCGTCCCCGATTTCGACATAGTGACCGTCGGCCCGGATGACCGCGAGCGGTCCGAGCCAGGCATTCCAGCCGAGCGTCGCCCGCCCGAGAACGGCGGAGCCCTCGCCGGCATGCGCTATCGCGCCGGCCAGTTTCGGATGCATGCCGCCAAAGGGGAGGATCAGGGGAAAGGGGCGCGTCATGCTCAACTCTTGACGTAGAATGGCGCGGCGTTCAACGGCTGCAAAGACCGTGCGGCCGAATCAGAATACCGGGGTCTCCCGGTACGTTCCCCACAGGCCCTTCAGCTTCTCGATGATATCGCCCATGGTCGCGCCCTCGCGCACCAGCTCGATGGTCACCGGCATGATGTTCTGCGACTCGTCGCTCGCCACGGCGACGAGTTTATCGAGCAGCGCCTGCACTTTGGCCTCGTTGCGCTCGGCGCGCACGCGGCGGGTGCGCGCGATCTGCCGCTCGGCCGTGGTCAGGTCATAGGGATGCACCTCGATGTCGTGATGCTCCTCCTCCATCACGTATTTGTTGACGCCGATCACGGGCTTGTCGCCCGACTGCTTGCGCAGCGCCGTTTCGTAAGCGAAGTCGGCGATCTGTTTCTGGAACCAGCCTTCCTGGATCAGCTTGATCGTGCCGCCGCGTGCGTCCACCTCGTCGAGGATCTCGAATATCCGCTTCTCGTACTCGTTCGTCAGCGCCTCGACGAAGTAGGAACCGCCAAGCGGATCGACGACGTTCGTGACGTTCGTCTCATCCGCGATGATCTGCTGCGTGCGCAAGGCCATCCGCATGGCGTCCTCGGTCGGGATGGCAAAGGCCTCGTCGTAGCCATTGGTGTGCAGCGACTGGCAGCCGCCGAGCACGGCGGAGAGCGCCTGCAGAGCGGTGCGCACGATGTTGATCTGGTATTGCGGCGCGGTCAGCGTCGCCGCCGCGGTCTGGCAGTGGAACCGCAGCCGCATCGATTCCGGGTTCCTGGCGCCGAAACGCTCCTTCATGATCTTGGCATAGGCGCGGCGCACCGCGCGGAATTTCGCGATCTCTTCGAAAAAGTCGCCCTGGGACACGAAAAAGAAGGCAAGACGCGGCGCGAATTCGTCGACATCGATGCCGAGCTTCGTCACCTCCTCCACATAGACGATGAGGTTCGCCAGCGTGAACGCGACTTCCTGAACGGGTGAGGAGCCCGCCTCCGAAATATGGTACCCCGATAAATTGATCGGGTTGTAGCGCTTCATGTTCTTGGCGCAGTAGACGATGCAATCGCGCACGATGCGGACCGAGGGCGCGATCGGAAAACAATATTCCTTCTGCGCCATGTATTCCTTGAGAATGTCCGCTTGAATGGTGCCCGACAGCTTGTTCAGGTCGAGTCCGCGCTTCTCGGCCAGCGCGACATACATCGCGAGCAGGATCCAGGCGCTCGGATTGATGGTCAGCGACACGGAAATGCTCTCGAGATCGATGCCCTCGAAGAGAAGCTCCATGTCGGCGAGCGTGTCGATCGCGACACCCTCGCGCCCGACCTCGCCCTCGCTCATCGGATGATCGGAATCGTAGCCCATCAGCGTCGGCATGTCGAAGTCGGTCGACAGCCCGGTCTGACCCTGCTCAATCAGAAACTTGAAGCGCTGATTGGTGTCCTCGGCGGTGCCGAAACCCGCGATCTGGCGCATGGTCCAGGCGCGGCTGCGATACATCGTCGGATAGGGTCCGCGCGTGAAGGGATAGCGGCCGGGGAGACCGATGTCCTCGATCGGCGTGTCGGCGATGTCCGCCGCCGTGTAGACGCGCTTTACCGGAATGTCGCCGGTCGTGAAGAATTGCTCGCGGCGCTCCTTCTGTTTCTTCAGGAAAGCGGCGACCTCGTTCGCCTCCCAGGCCGCGACCTCGTCCCGCAGGCTAACGAGCGATTTTGGATCGAGCATTTTGTTCATGGCAGTCTTCCGTTTCAAACGAGGCCTCGAGGAGTTCGGCGGCGGCTGAATAGGGGTCCGCGGCGCGGTTTTGGAGCTTGGTTGCGAGCGGAGCCCCGTGTTTCGCCACCGCGCGGTCAAAGCGCTCCAGCAACAGGTTCTCGGCCGTCTTGCGCAACCGGAACTGCGCGACGCTGAGCCGGCGTGCGCGGCCGGTCTCGGTCTCGAACGCAACCTGCCGGTGCTTCGCGATCGCCTCAATCAAATCGTCAAGCCCCTGGTCATTGACCGCGCTGGTCCCGATCACCGGCACGGTCCAGTCCGGGTTGGGCGCATTCATCATGCCGATCATCAGCATCTGCTTCAAATCGGTGAGCGTGCGGTTGGCGTCGCTGCGGTCGCATTTTGAGACGACGTGAACGTCTGCAATCTCCAGAATGCCGGCCTTGATGGCCTGAATCTCGTCGCCCAAGCCGGGCGCCGACACCACGACGGTCGTATGCGAGGCGCGCGCGATCTCGACCTCGTCCTGGCCGACGCCGACGGTCTCGATAATGATCGTGTCGAAGCCCGCGACGTCGAGGATGTCGACGGCGTCGAGCGCCGCGCGCGCCATGCCCCCGATCGCGCCGCGCGTCGCCATCGAGCGGATATAGATGCCGGGATCCATGGCGAGCTCGGTCATGCGGATGCGGTCGCCCAGAATCGCGCCGCCCGAATAGGGGCTCGAGGGATCGATCGCCACGATGCCGATCTTGTGGGCGCGGGCGCGCATCTTTTGCGCAAGCTTGCCGACGAGCGTCGACTTGCCCGAGCCCGGCACGCCGGTGATGCCGATGACATGCGCGCGTCCGGCCAGCTTGTAGATGCGCGCCAAGGCCGTTCGCGCCTCGTCGGTTCCGGTTTCCGCGCGCGAGATCAACCGCGCCACGGCGGCCGCCTCGCCATTCTGCACGCGCTCGACAAGCGCCAGCGAGGGAACAAAGCGTTTCATCGTTCTGCGCCTTCGGTCACCGCGCGCTCTCCAACTGTCGATGCATGTCGCGGAAGACGGCGCGGTCGTCGATCACGCGGCGGGCCTTGAAATCCGTGCGCGGAAGCGAATTCGGCTCGACCACCTCAACCAGCGTCCGCAAGCCCAATACCTTCTGCACCTTGCGTCCGACCTCGTCGCGGAAGCGGCTCACTGCCTCGCCGCCTTTTCCAAAGGTGTCCGCATCTGCCTCCACGCGCAAGAGCAGCTCGTCCATGCTGGACTCGCGGCTGATGACGATGCGGTGCTCGCCGCCGTAGTTCTTGATCTCGTTCAGCGCCGAGTCGATTTCGCTTGGATAGACGTTCTCGCCCCGGATCGTGAACATGTCGTCGATGCGGCCGAAAATGCCCTGAGGGAGGCGCGGATAAGTGCGCCCGCAAGGGTTCGGTTCATTGGTCCACAACGACAGGTCGCCGGAAAGCAGCCGGATCATCGGTTGCGAGGTGCGCTCGAGGTGAGTGTAGACCGGCGTCCCGCGTTCGCCATAGGCGACGCGATGCATGGTCTTGGGATCACAGACTTCCGTGTAGATCACGTCCTGCCAGCACAGCATGCCGTCGGTCTCGCGCGTCCCCGCGACGTTCATGAATGGGGTCATCTCGGCCATCGAGCCGCAATCGTACACCTTGGCGCCGTAGAGATGCTCGATCTTGTCGCGCACGGCGGGGATGGACGCGCCCGGCTCGCCGGAAAAGAACATGAATTGGAGGCCGAAATTGCGCGGGTCGAGTCCTTCGTCCTGCGCGACCTGCGCGAGGTGCAGCGCGTAGGTCGGCGTGCCATAAAAGCCCTTCGGCTTGACCAGGTCGAGCCATTGCGCGCAGCGCGCCGACATGCCGGGTGCGCCGGCGCCGAAGGGAAAGGCTTTTGCGCGCAGCCGCTCGGCGCCGGCGAGAGCGCCCCAGCTTCCCATGTAGAGGGAAAAGATCGCGGCGATGCAGATCGTGTCGCCGGGGCGCATGCCCATGCCCCACATGATGCGCGCATGCGCATTGGCGATCGCATTCCAGTCACTGCGGCCGATGGCGAAAGCGGTCGGCCGACCAGTCGTGCCGCTGGTGCCGTGGATGTGAAAAACCTCTGCCTCCGGGACGCACAGATAATCGCCGAAAGGCGGATTGCGCGTTTGCGATTCCCGCAAGTCCTTCTTCGTCACCACCGGCACGCGGCTCTCGAAATCCTCCAGCGATTTGAGTTGGCTCGGATGGAACCCGGCCTCGTCCCATTTTCTCTTGTAGAACGGCGCATGCTTGTAGGCGTAATCGCAAACGAGCTTGAGCCGTTCGAGGATCGCGCGTTCGCGCTCCGCGGCCGGCATGGTTTCGCGCACCGGAAACCAATAGCGGCTGTCGTGCGGAGGCATGTAGCCGTCATCATAGGCCGGGGGAAAAGACCACGATTCCATCATGCTCTCCTGAGCGTCATTGTCTTGCACCCGCCGCGCGCCACCGCCGTTCGGCCTCGTCCCAGGCGGCCAGCGGCTGCAAATCAGGAACCCAGGCCAGGCCCGACTTGGCGTCGGAGGACACGGCGTCGGTCGTCACCACCACGTCGAGCAAAGCGGGGCGATTGGCAAAGGCGCGGTCGAGCGCGGCGGGCAGATCGTCCGGGCTTTCGATTCGCTCCGCATACATGCCGAAGGCGCGCGCCATGGCCGCGTGATCGGCAAACTGCAGCCTGGTCCCGACGACCTTGCCATAGGTGACGGTCTGATCGTGCACTTCGATCTGCCAGGCGCCATTGTTGGCGACCACGACGACGACCGGCGCGCGGTGGCGGACGGCGGTATCCAGCTCGATGGCGTTGAAGCCGAAGGCGCCGTCCCCGGTCGCCACGACGACCGGACGATCGGGGCAGGCCATGCTCGCGGCGATGCCATAGGGCAGGCCGACGCCGATGCAGCCGAAGGGACCGGGATCGAGCATGGTCGGCGCCGACAAACCCACGCGGGCAAAGCTCAGGAAATCGCCGCCGTCGGTGACGACGATCGCGTCAGGTCCGAGCTTGTCCTGAATGGCGGCGAGCAGCCGGTTCGGATGCATGCGCCCGTCGCGGTCCGCCGGCGCGGCCGCCATCGATTGCCGCAGTTTCGTGACGCGCTCCCTGTGTCCCGTCCGCATCCGGTCGATCCAGGCCTGATCGAGCGCCGGCAAGCGGTTCGCGGCGTTCGCCACCATGGCCGAGAGAGCGAGGGCCGGCGAGGCGAAGATTTCCGCCGCGCCGCGGCGGTTGTCGCGCAGCTCCGAGGGCGCATCGGCGATGCGGACGAATTTCGCCTCGCCGAACACGGCCGGCGAGCCGTAGGCGAGCTGAAAATCGAGCCGCCGGCCAATGGTGACGACGAGATCGGCCTCCCCCATCACGGCGCCGCGCATCGAAGCGACGACGGAGGGGTGATCGTCGGCGATGAGCCCGCGGCTCTCTCCGGTGTCGAGGTAGAGCGCGCCGGTCCGATCGAGGAACTGCGCGAGTTCACGGCCGGCGCCGCGCGCGCCGCGTCCGGAAACCACCAAAGGCCGCCTGGCCGACCAGATCAATTCAACGGCGCGCGCCACCTCCGCCTCGCTCGGCGCAAGGGCAGGGCGCGGTTTCGCGCGCCGATGCTCCTCGCTCGCAAGCGTGGCGGGAGCCCGCAGGACGTCGACAGGAAAATCGAGAAAGACCGGTCCGGGTTCGCCGCCGTCGCCGAAGGCGCAGGCAATCGCCTCGTCGAGCTCACGAATCGCGAGCGAGGGTTCGGCGATCGTGCGAGCGTAGCGCGTGATCGACGCAACGAGTCGCGAATGATCAAGGTCCTGCAGCGCACCGCGGCCAATCTGCGCGCGCGGCGGGGCGCCCGAGAGGATCAGCACCGGCGCGCGCGACACAAACGCATTGGCAATGCCGGTCATGGCGTTGGTGACGCCGGGCCCGGCGGTCACAAGCGCGACGCCCAGCCTCCCCGTGACGTCGGCGTGCGCTTGCGCCATATGCACGGCCGCGCGCTCGTCACGCACGTCGACGATCGGAATGCCTGCCGCGTCGATGTGCATCCAGAGCGGCATGATGTGCCCGCCGCACAAGGCGAACACCCGCTCGACGCCGCGCGCGCGCAAAAGGCCGGCAATCGCCGCGGCAACGCTGTCGTCGGCGGGCAGTTGCGGCACGCCCTACCTCGCCCCGCGTTCATTCACGAGTTGCCGCAGCCGATCGACAATCGCCTGCGGCGGCGTGTCCTGCAGCATGACTTCGGCGACGCCGAGTTTTTTGAGGGCGGCCACGTCCTCGTCCGGCATGACGCCGCCCGCGACGACGATCATGTCGTCTGCACCCTCCCGTTTCAGCTTGTCGAAGATTTTCGGAAACACCGTCATCTGCACGCCGGAAAGCAGACTGATTCCAAGAACGTCGACGTCTTCCTGGATCGCGGCGGTGACGACCTCGTCGGGCGTCCGGTGGAGCCCCGTGTAGATCACGTCCATGCCCGCGTCGCGCAGGGCGCGGGCGACAACCTTCACGCCACGGTCATGGCCGTCGAGACCGACCTTGGCGAGCAGAACGCGAATTGGGGCATCCATTAGCGCTTTCCTTCTCTCTCGACATACGGTATTCTGTATTCTATAGGGGCATCCCGGTCAAGGGGCGCTTCCCAGCAACCAGGGGCACTCGTGGAATCTCTCGTCAATCCAAGAACGCTGGTCGAGCAGGCCTACGAAACCATTCTCGACGCAATCGGCGACGGCACGCTGAAACCCGGGGAGCGGCTGACGCAGGCCGACATCGCGGAGCGCCTGAATGTCTCGCGCCAACCGATCAATAACGCGCTGCTGGTCCTGAAAGCGCAGGGATTCGTGCGCGACGTGGGACGGCGCGGGGTCGCCGTCGCCCCGCTCGATCCAAACCACTTCGAGGCGATCTACCAGTTCCGCACCGCGATCGAGCCCTTGGCGGTACGGCTTGCCGTTGCGCGCATGACGGCCGAGGCCGCGGCGCGAGGCCGCGCCCTGATCGCGCGCGGCAACGAGGTGCTGAAAACCGGCGACGGGCGGGCGCTCGTGCAGGCCGACATCGAGTTCCACTCGTTCGTCTACGAACTTTCCGGAAATCTCCTGATCGCCGAGACCATGCGGCTGAACTGGCATCACTTGCGGCGGACCATGCGGGAGGTGCTGCGCTATCCGGATCTGTCGCGCAAGGTCTGGCAGGAGCACGCGGCGATTCTGAGCGCGATGGAACAGGGCGAGGCCGACAGCGCCGCCGCCCTGATGCATGAGCACGTACACTCGGCGTATCTGCGCGTTGGACCGACGCTGCGCTCCGCCTAGAGCGGGTTTTGTTTGGGTTCTTGCGGCGAACCGGGTTTCACTTCGCCGGCCGGTCTGGCAAGGCCGCGCGCGCTCTCCATGTCCGGTCACCCATGCGGCGGGTGCGCTTTACTCGCCCAGCCGGACGTGCGAAGCGGGAAGATCGTTCACGCCTGGACATCCCGATGCTGGCGGCACTGAAGTCCCTCCTTGCCGAACTCACCGACGGCTCCAAGGCCGAGCGTTTCGACGACAATGACTATCGTCTGGCCTCGGCCGCGCTTTTGGTGCACGCCACGACGATCGACGGCTCGGTCGCGGATTCCGAACGCGAGAAGCTGCAAGCAGTGTTGATGGATCGGTTCAAGCTGGACCAGGAAGCGGCCAGTGAGCTGATCGCGGAGGCGATGGACGCAGAGCGCGAAGCCGTAGACCTTCATCGCTTCACGAGTCTGCTCGATCGCGTGCTGGACGACGCAGGCCGCCGCCGGATGGTTGAGATGCTGTGGCAGGTCGTGCTGGTCGACGGCCGCGTCAACGAATTCGAAGACAATCTCGTCTGGCGCGTCGCCGATCTTCTGCACGTGCCTTCGCGCCATCGCGTGGAGATCAGGCGGCAAGTGGCGGCTGCGCAAGCCGACGCCGGCGAATAGGTCGCGACACACAATCGGGAGCGCCCATGTCCATCTTCAAGCCGGTCACGATCGTCACCGGCGCGTCCTCCGGCATCGGTTCCGCGCTCGTGCGCGTTTTTGCCGAGCATGGGCACGAGGTCGCGATGGTCGCGCGGCGCGAGCAGGAGATGACGCTGCTCGCGTCCGAACTGGCCCTGCGCACGAAAGTCCGCCCGCATGTGCTCCTGGTCGACCTGTTGCGCGCCGATGCGCCCGCGCGCATCGCCCATGAACTCCTGGGGCGAGGCCTCGAGCCGCAATTCGTCGTCAACAATGCAGGCTTCGGCTTGATCGGGCAGGCGACCGAGCTCGATCGCGGCGAACAGCTCGCGATGATCGATCTCAACGTGCGGGCCCTCACGGATTTGTCGCTCCGCTGGAGCGATAGCATCGCCCGTCATCAGGGCGGAATCCTCAACGTCGCCTCGTTGGCCGGGTTTATGCCCGGGCCCGGCATGGCGGTCTATTACGCCACCAAGGCTTATGTGCTGTCGTTCACCGAAGCGCTGCACGAGGAGATGAAAGCCAAGGGTGTCCGCGTCACCGCGCTTTGCCCAGGTCCGGTCCCGACCGGTTTTCAGGCGCGCGCGGGCATCAGGCCGGGAGAACTGCCGCGGATGCTGGACGTGGCGCCGGAGCGGGTCGCCGCGGAAGCCTATCAAGGGCTGATGGCCGGGCGCGCGCTCATCGTACCCGGTACCGGGACAAAATTGGTCTCCTGGGTACCGCGCTTTGTCCCCCGGGGGATTCTACGATGGGCGGTCATGCAATCCCAGGGTCGGCGCAATTCGAAGGATTCCATTTGGCCACGTAAACCATCCCCGCGGGCTTGAAATCCGTCGTTAACCGGCTAGTGGTTTCCTTATATCCTTATATCCGTTCGCGCCATTCGCACAGCTCCAGCAATTCGATGTCCGATCCGATCCTCATCATTCTCCACCAGGAGCACTCGACCGCCGGTCGCATCGGGCACGCGCTCAGATCGCGAGGATACACGCTCGACGTTCGCCGCCCCCGCTTCGGGGACGCGCTGCCGCCCTCGCTTGAGGAGCATGTCGGCGTCGTCATCTTCGGCGGTCCGATGAGCGCCAATGATGAAGACGGATACATTCGGCAGGAGATCGAATGGCTCGCGGTTCCCCTCGCCGAGCAAAAACCATTTCTCGGCGTCTGTCTCGGTGCGCAGATGTTGGCGCGACACTTGGGCGCCCGCGTCTATCCGCATCCCGGGGGACGGGCCGAGATCGGCTATTACCCGATCCGTCCGACGCCGATTGGCCGCGAGGTCTGTTGCGCCTGGCCGGAGCAGGTCTATCAGTGGCATCGGGAAGGGTTTGATCCGCCTGCCGGCGGAGAAGTGCTCGCCGAGGGCGATACGTTCCCGGTCCAGGCCTTTCGGTTCGGCAGTGCCTATGCGCTTCAGTTCCATCCCGAGGTGACGCACGCGATCATGTGCCGCTGGACCACGCGCGGGCATGAGCGGCTCTCGCTGCCGGGCGCCAGGCCGAGGCCGACGCATTTTCAGGATCGCGCCGCTTACGATTACGCCAATCGGAATTGGCTCGCGGCGTTTCTCGACCATTGGATCGGACGCCAAGACCCGCTGCTCCAGGCAGCAGAGTAATCAGCGTCTCGCGGCAAACACTTCGACTTCAACGCGCGCGCCAAGGGCAAGGCCGTTCGCGCCAAACGCGCTGCGCGCGGGCCAGGGCTCGGAAAAGAACTCTCGATAGATTGCGTTGAAGCTCGGCCAATCGGCCATGTCGGCCAGCATGACTTGCACGCGCACGACGTCGCGCAGACTCAAGCCGTGGCGCTCGAGGGTCAGGCGCAAGTTCTCAAAGGTCTGCCGGGTTTGAAGCTCGATCCCGCCCGCCACCAGTTCGAGCGTCCCGGGCCGGATGCCGACCTGCCCCGAAAGGATGATAAGATCGCCGACGCGCACGCCGTCGGAAAATGGAAGCTCAGGCGGCAGCACGGCGTTGGAACGGAGGTATTCGATGTCGCTCATGGCCTCGTCAGGTCCGACGTCACGCCGGGAAATTACAAAGCGCGAGCCGGGACCAGCCCCGGCCGCGATCGTCGAACTGGCGGTCGATGGAATGGTGGAGCCGAGGGGATTTGAACCCCTGACCTCCGCAGTGCGATTGCGGCGCTCTCCCAGCTGAGCTACGGCCCCGCAAGCGGGTCTGGTTCACGGCGATCCAGTATCCGCGACCCGGCGAGATGCGGGGCATTTAGGGCGGGGGGTTCCGCGCTGTCAAGAAGCCGAACATCGGCCGCTTTCGGCGCGGCGCTTGTTTGCCGGCCACGCTCCCGCTACATCTGCCGCTGATTCTTCGGCGGGGCCTGAGCCACATGAAAGCGCTTCTCGACGTCATTCTTCTTGTGCTGCAAATCTATGTCTGGCTCCTGATCGCCTCGGCCGTGCTATCCTGGCTCGTGGCCTTCAACGTCGTCAACACGCACAATCAGTTCGTGGCGACGGTCGGCGATTTCCTTTATCGGCTCACCGAGCCAGTCCTGCGCCCGATTCGTTCGATGCTTCCGAACCTCGGCGGCATCGACATCTCTCCTATCATCGTCATTCTGATCATCTTCTTCCTGCAGAGCGTCATCGCCCGCTACATCTATCCGAACGTCTTTTGAGCAAGGTCTGGACCTCCGCCGGCGACGGCTTGATCGTAACCGTGCGCCTCGCCCCCAAAGCCGCGCGCGACGCAAGCGCTGCGGGTCCTCGCGCGACGAATCGAAATCATCTCGGGCGCGACCGCGCGGGTGAAGCGGCTCAGGATCCTCGGCGACGGTGCTGCGCTCGCACGCGCCATCGATAGCGCCATAGCGTGAAAGCCCGGGGATCTCGATGACCGCGTGCATTATCGACGGCAAGGCGATCGCCGCAGAATTGCGCATCAAGATTGCGCTGGAGGTCCGCCGGCTGGCGGCCGAGCATCGGCTTGTGCCGGGGCTTGCGGTGATCCTCATCGGCGATAATCCGGCGAGCGAGATCTATGTCCGGAACAAGGCGCGGGCGACGCGCGATGCCGGCATGCAATCCTCGGTGCATCGGCTGTCCGGGGCCACAACGCAGCGCGATTTGCTGGCGTTGATCTCGGATCTGAATTCGAACGCGGCCGTGCACGGCATCCTGGTGCAACTACCGCTGCCCCCGCACATCGATGCGCAAGCGGTGATCGAGGCCATCGAACCGGCCAAGGACGTCGACGGATTCCATCCCCTCAATGCCGGGCGGCTTGCGATCGGGTTGCCCGGGCTCGTGCCGTGCACGCCGCTCGGCTGCATTATGCTGGCGAAAACGATTCATCCCTCGCTGGCGGGACGCGACGCGCTCGTGATCGGCCGCTCGAACATCGTGGGCAAGCCGCTGGCCCAGCTCTTGCTGCGCGAGAACGCAACAGTGACGATTGCGCACTCGAAAACGAAGGACCTGCCCGCTGTCTCCCGCCGCGCCGACCTCGTCTTTGCAGCAGTCGGCCAGGCGCACATGGTGCGCGGCGCCTGGATCAAGCCGGGCGCGACGGTGATCGATGTGGGCATCAACCGCGTTCCCGGCGCCGGCGGCAAGCCGCGGCTGGCCGGCGACGTCGCTTACAGCGAGGCGCGCGAGGTCGCCGGGGCCATCACGCCGGTGCCCGGCGGCGTCGGGCCGATGACGATCGCGTGTCTGCTTGCAAATACCGTTCGCGCGGCCTGCACGATCATCGGCGTCAGCACAACGCTCTGATCGGCGTCTCATGCGCTATGATTGCGGTTGCACGCGATCCTGTCCGAAAACCGGGATCCACTTTTCGGGATCGCGCGCTATGATTCGCGCGATCTTGTCCGAAAACCGGGATCCACTTTTCGGGATCGCGCGCTACTGCTGCCAGGCGTAGGCGACCTTATCCAAGACCTTGGTGCCGAACCGCTCGGAGGAGCGCGCCACGGCTCGGCCGCCAAGCGCGCGATAGAAGTTCACCGCCGGATCGTTGTCGGTCAGCGCCCAGACGACGAGGCTCTTCAATCCGCTCTGCGCGAGATCGCGGCGCGCGGCGGTGAAAAGACGGCGTCCAAACCCCAGTCCCTGGAATTCTGGACGCAGATAGAGCTCGTAGATCTCGCCGTCATAGAACAGGCTGCGCGCGCGATTGCGACCGTAGTTGACGTATCCGGCCACCCGGTCCCCAAAGCCCAGCATCGCGACGCGGCTGCCCTTGGCAATGGCGTTTTCCCACCACACCGGACCGCGCCGATTGATCAGCTTCTCAAGTTCGGGCCCCGGAATGATCCCCTGGTAAGCAGAGCGCCACGCCTCATCGTGGGTCTCCGCAACGACTTGCGCGTCTGCCGGTTTGGCCCGGCGAATCTCTATTAGAACCGTGCTCATGGTCGGATTGAAACTCGCGTCCCCTCGACGATCAAGTCTATTGTTAACGAAGAGTTAACAGTGATTGCAAGCGTTGCTTTGCTGCATCACTCATGTTCTGGAGGCTGGTCTTCGAGCGGACCGGCGGATTTCCGCCACGCTTGTCCGCTTCCCCGAAAGAGTGCCCGCGATTTGCTTTCCAAGCGCCGCAAAGTCGGCGAACATCCGCCCGCCGCTCCGTGAAATGACGGAGGGCAGGGAGGACCCCATGAGCATTGGTACGGATGAGGCTGGACGACCCGCTATGACTCGCCGCGACGTGATTACGGTAGCAGGGGGCATCGGCGCCGTCGTGGCGGCGCCTGCGATCGTGAGCGCCCAAGGCGCGCCGCGCGAATTGCGCATGGTGACCGCATGGCCGAAAGGCTCGGCGGGGCTCGGCGCCAACGCGCAACGCCTCGCCGACATGATCGACCTGATGTCCGCCGGCCGATTGAAAGTGCGCGTCTTCGCCGCCGGCGAACTGGTGCCGCCCTTGGCCGTGTTCGACGCGGTATCCGATGGCCGCGCCGACATGCTGCACGCAACGCCGCATTTCCATGCCGCCAAGAATCCGTCGTTCCGCTTCTTTGGCAACGTTCCGTTCGGATTGACGGCGCACGAACACGCCGCCTGGCTGCGCTTCGGCGGCGGTCAGGCGCTCTGGGAGGAAGCTTACGCCAAAGCGGGCGTTCAACCTTTGCTGGCCGGCACGACGGGTCCGCAGGCCGGAGGATGGTTCAAGAAGGAAATCAAGAGCGTCGAAGATCTGAAGGGTTTGAGGATGCGCGCCGGAGGCTTCGGCGGCGAAGTGCTCAAGCGAATGGGCGTCGATGCGGTTCTCACGCCGCCCGGCGAGATCGCCGCCGCGATGGCAAGCGGCAAGCTCGACGCCGTCGAATGGAACGGGCCATGGAACGATCGCGAGGCCGGCTTGCACAAGATGGCGCCCTATTACTACATGCCCGGCGTGCTCGAGATCGGCCCGATGCTGGAGGCGAGCATCAACAAGGAGGCGCTCGCAAGTCTCGGCCCGGATCTGCAGGAGGTGATCCGGCGGGCGGCGGCTGCCTCATGCTGGGAAACCTATTGCGACTTCACCTACCACAATGCGGTGAACTACGAGACACTGCTGCTCGAGGGCGTGCAGATACGAACGTTCCCGGCCGACGTGGTGCAGGCCAAGGCGCGCACCTCGGAAGCGATGCTGCGAGAGATCGCCGAGCAGAGCGAATTCAATCGCAGGGTCTATGATTCTTTCATGACTTGCCGTCGCGCCGCCGCGCGCTACGCGCAGGTTTCCGACCTTGCGCAGCATCAGGCGCGCGCGATGGCTCTGGGGTGAGGATCAGGTCTGTCGGGCAGGCTTCCATTTGCCCGCCCGGCACGTTGTCATAGTCATACCGCCTCGGCCTCCGCCTCGCGCCGGCGCACCTCGCGCTTGCGATCGTTCGGATCGAGGGTCGCCTTGCGCAAGCGGATCGAGCGCGGCGTCACCTCGACCAGCTCGTCGTCTTGAACATAGGCGAGCGCCTTCTCGAGCGTCATGCGGATCGGCGGCGTCAGCCGCACGGCTTCGTCCTTGGAGGTCGTGCGGATGTTGGTGAGCTTCTTGCCCTTGAGCACGTTCACTTCGAGATCATTGTCGCGCGTGTGCTCGCCGACGATCATGCCGCGATAGACCTTCCAGCCGGGCTCGATCATCATCGGGCCGCGGTCTTCGAGATTCCACAGCGCGTAAGCGACGGCTTCGCCGGCGTCGTTGGAAATCAACACGCCGTTGCGACGGCCTTGAATCGCGCCCTTGTGAGGGGCGTAGCCATGAAAGAGGCGATTCATGATGGCCGTGCCGCGCGTGTCGGTGAGGAGTTCGCCCTGATAGCCGATCAATCCGCGCGTCGGCGCATGGAACACGAGCCGCAGGCGGCCGCCGCCCGACGGCCGCATCTCGATCATCTCGGCTTTGCGCTCCGCCATCTTTTGCACGACGATGCCGGAGTGCTCCTCGTCGAGGTCGATCACCACCTCCTCGATCGGCTCCAACAGTTCGCCTGTTTCGGCGTCGCGCTGCATCAGCACCTTGGGGCGCGAGACGCTGAGTTCGAAGCCTTCGCGCCGCATCGTCTCGATCAGGATGCCGAGCTGCAATTCGCCCCGTCCTGCGACCTCCATCGAGTCTTTGTCCGCGGCTTCGGTGACCCGCAGTGCCACATTGCCTTCCGCTTCGCGCAAAAGGCGGTCGCGAATCATGCGGCTCGTCACCTTCGTGCCTTCGGTGCCGGCGAGCGGCGAATCATTCACGCGAAAAGTCATCGCCAGCGTCGGCGGGTCGATCGGCTGCGCCGGCAGCGGGACCGTGACATCCGGCGAGCAGATCGTGTGCGCGACGGTGGCGTTCGGCAGCCCCGCGAGCGAGACGATGTCCCCCGCAATTGCCTCGTCGATGCCGGTTCGGTCCAGCCCGCGAAAGGCGAGAACCTTGGTGACCCGGCCCTGCTCAACAAGCGCGCCCTCGCGATCGATGACCTTCACCTGCTGGTTCGGCTTGACGCTGCCTGAGGTAATTCGGCCGGTGACGATTCGTCCGAGATAGGGATTGGCTTCGAGGATCGTGCCGAGCATGCGGAACGCGCCCTCCTCGACCACGGGAGCCGGCACATGGCGCAGCACGAGGTCGAACAGCGGTGCCATCGATTCCTTCGGCCCCTCGGGGCCCGCGGCCATCCACCCCTCCTTGGCCGAGCCATACAGGATGGGAAAATCAAGCTGCTCGTCGGTGGCATCGAGGGCTGCGAAAAGGTCGAACACCTCATTGACGACGGCGGTCGGCCGGGCGTCGGAGCGATCGACCTTGTTGATGGCGACGATCGGCTTGAGCCCCATCTTGAGCGCCTTGGTGACCACGAATTTCGTTTGCGGCAGCGGCCCTTCGGCGGCGTCGACCAGCACGATCGCACCGTCGACCATGTTGAGGATGCGCTCGACCTCCCCGCCGAAATCGGCGTGGCCGGGCGTGTCGACGATGTTGATCCGCGCATCGTTCCAGACGATCGACGTCACCTTAGCAAGGATCGTGATCCCGCGCTCGCGCTCGAGGTCGTTGGAATCCATGGCGCGTTCGGCCACGCGCTGATTCTCGCGGAAGGCCCCCGATTGGTGGAGCAGGCGATCGACGAGCGTGGTCTTGCCGTGATCGACATGGGCAATGATGGCGATATTACGAAGCTGCATGGCGGCCTAAATGCATACCGCGGGCCAGAACGCCCGCGGTTGCGCTGCAATATAGTTCCGAATTCCGGCAAAGCAACGCGGGGCCCGTTCTTTGTCGCCTAGGGTTAGCACAGGTTGGCCGCCGGCCGCACCTGCGAGGGCCTGGCAGCATGGAATTCCCAAGAAAAAAGACGGAACCAGGAACAAACGCTGGGAGACCCGGTTGCCCTGATGAACATGGTCTGGGGCATTCCATCGTGAAAGTTGTCATTCTGGCTGGCGGTTATGGCACGCGGCTCAGCGAGGAGACGCGCGTCATCCCGAAGCCGCTCGTAGAGATCGGAGGGCGCCCGATTATTTGGCATATCATGAAGATCTATTCGAGCTTCGGCTTCAACGACTTCGTGATTTGCTGCGGCTATAAAGGCGATCTCATCAAGTCGTATTTTCTCGAGTTCTTTCAAAGGAACTCCGATGTCACGATCGACCTGGAGACCAACCGGGTCGAATTCAATCGGTCACGGACCGAACCTTGGCGCGTCTCGCTGGTGGACACCGGCATCTCGACCATGACCGGCGGGCGGATCAAGCGCGTCAAAGACTACCTCGACGGGACTTTCTGCCTCACCTACGGAGACGGGGTCACCGACTTGGACATCGGCAAGCTCGTTGCTTTTCACCGCAAAGAAGGAGCGATGGCCACGGTGACCGCCGTGCAGCAGCGCGGGCGCTACGGGGTTCTCGGCATCGCGAAGGACCAGCCGCGCGCGGAAAGCTTCCGCGAAAAGCACACCGATGACGGCCATCTGATCAATGGTGGTTTCTTCGTTCTCGAACCCTGCGCGCTTGATCTCGTCAGCGGCGACGATACGGTGTGGGAAAACGAGCCGATGCAGCAACTCGTCGCCGCCGGGCAATTGGCCGTTTTTCGCCATGCCGGGTTCTGGCAGAACATGGATACGTTGCGCGACAAGGCGCTGCTGCAGGATCTCTGGGACAGCGGCGACCCGCCGTGGCGCGTCTGGAATACGCAGCATGATATCCAAATGCCCACCCTTGCGCCCTCGGCCGTTCCCGTGCCGAACCCGGTGCACTGATGACGCCCCGTCCCTTGAAAGTCATCTTTACCGGGGCGGACGGCTATATCGGCGCCGTGCTCGGGCCCAAGCTTCTCGATGCCGGATATGCCGCCGTGGGCATCGATACCGGGTTCTACCGTCGAGGGTGGCTGTTCGACGATCGGCGAACGCGTCCGATGGTGCTGACCAAGGATACGCGCGAAATCGCGCGCGAGGACCTCGACGGTGCCTATGCCGTCATTCACCTCGCGGAACTCTCCAACGATCCGCTCGGCGAGCAGGATCAAGGCCTGACCTTCGAGATCAACCATCACACTTCGGTCAGGCTGGCACGGCTGTGCCGTGAAGCGGGCGTGCGCCGATTTGTCTATGCCTCCTCCTGCAGCATCTACGGTGCGGGCGGGAGCGATGCGCGGACTGAAGAATCCTCCGTCAATCCGCAAACCGCGTATGCCCGCTGCAAGGTTCTTGTCGAACGGGACGTGAAGACCCTGGCCACTCCAACCTTCGCTCCCGTCTTCCTGCGCAACGCGACGGCCTTCGGCGCCAGTCCGCGTCAGCGGTTCGATCTTGTGCTGAACAATCTCGCCGGCTGGGCCTGGACGACGAAACAAATCCGCATGACCAGCGACGGCTCGCCCTGGCGGCCGCTCGTGCATGTCGACGATCTCTGCCAGGCCATTCTCTGCGCCCTCAAGGCGCCGCACGAGGCGGTCGCGGGCGAGGCATTCAATGTCGGCGCCGACGAGCAGAACTATCGCATCCGCGAAATTGCCGAAGTCGTGAACGAGACTTTTCCGGATTGCCGCCTCAGCTTGGGAAATTCGGATGGCGACTCACGAAGCTACCGGGTCTCTTTCGAAAAGATCCGCGCGCATATGCCTGAGTTCAAGTGCCGCTGGTCGCTCGAGCACGGCGCGGCGCAGCTTCGCCTGATCTTCGAGCGAGTCGGACTGACGGAGGAGGTGTTCAAAGCGCCGCCTTTCACGCGGCTCGCCGAGCTTCGGTATCTCAAGGACAGCCGCCAGCTCGGCCAAGACTTGCGCTGGGTCGACTTGCCCGATCACGCCGACATCGCTTCGATCTGCCTGAAGTCCGGCCAGGACGCGTCCTTCGGCGAAATGACGGCGACCGGCAGCGGCCAGGCAATGTTGAAGGTCGGATCGTTGTAGCGGACACCGATCTCCGCGCCGGGGACATAAGGGTGCGAGACTTGGTAGGTGACGTCGGTGTCGTCGCACAGCGTCTGGAAGCCGTGGGCGAAGCCTTCCGGGACATAAAGCATTCGACCATTGTCGGCGGAGAGTTCAAAACCCTCCCAGCGCAAATAGGCCGGCGACGAGGGCCGCAGATCGACGATCACGTCATAGATCGCTCCGCGGACGCAACGAACGAGCTTCACCTCGGCGTGCGGGCTCGCCTGCATGTGCAAGCCCCGCAAAGTCCCTTCGCGCCGGTTGAAGGAGTGATTGGACTGGACGAAATCGGCGGCCAGTTCGCGGCTGGCAAATTCATCGCGGCACATCGTGCGCGCAAAGTAGCCCCGCTCGTCGTGCTTTCTTTGGATGTCGATCAGGACAGCGCCGGGGAGAGTGGCAGGAGTGAAAATCATGATCCGATCCGACCTCCATTCTCCCCCATTGCTTTGTAGCGCAAGCCGTCCCCGACATCCACAAGGACGCGCGAGATGATCATCGTCGATACGGCTCTGGCACGGCAAGCGAGCAAGAATTCGCCGATCCGAGTCGGCATGATCGGCGCGGGTTTCATGGCGCGCGGGATCGCGCTGCAGGTCGCAACGGCTTCTCCGGGCATCCGCGTCGTCGGCATCGCCAATAGAACGGTCGAGAATGCCGGCCGGGCATTCCGCGACGCGGGCGAAACCAATGTGGTCGAATGCTCGACCGCCAGCGCCGTCCGCTCCGCCCTTCGGGCCGGGCGGGGGGTGGTGACGAGCGAGCCGCGACTGCTGGCGGAGGCCGATGCCATCGACGTGCTCCTCGACGTCACCGGCGCCATCGAACCGGTTCTCCCGGCCTTGCTGGCGGCGATCGAGAGCCGCAAGCACGTCGTGCTCATGAATGCGGAGCTCGACGGGACGCTCGGGCCGATCCTGAAGATGAAAGCCGATGCCGCCGGGGTCATCTTCACGAACACCGATGGCGATCAGCCGGGAGTGATCATGAATCTGTATCGGTTCGTGAAAGGGATCGGCGTCCGTCCCGTTCTCTGCGGCAACATCAAGGGACTGCATGATCCCTACCGCACGCCAACCACACAGCGTGACTTCGCGCAACGATGGGGCCAGAATCCCGGCATGGTCACATCCTTCGCCGATGGAACGAAGATTTCCTTCGAGCAGGCGATTGTTGCGAACGCGACCGGAATGCGTGTCGCCAGGCGCGGTATGCACGGCTTTACGGTTCCGGCGGGCACGCCGATCGAAGAGGCAGCCCGGTTGTTTTCGGCTGACGAGTTGCTGGCAGGGCCGGGTGTTGTGGACTACGTGGTCGGTGCCGCTCCGTCACCAGGCGTGTTCGTGCTCGGGACGATCGAGAACCAGACCCAAAGGCATTATCTCAATCTCTATAAGCTTGGCTCCGGTCCCCTCTATTGCTTCTATACGCCCTATCATCTCTGCCATTTTGAGGTCCCGACGACGATCGCGCGGGCTGCATTATTCCATGACGCAACCATCGCCCCGTGCGGCGCGCCCCAGGTGGACGTCGTGGCCGCCGCCAAACGCGACCTCGAGGCCGGCGAGGTCATCGATCAGCTTGGTGGCTACACGGCTTATGGCTTGGCGGAAAACGCCGATGTCGCCGCCGCCCAGGATCTCTTGCCGATCGGCATCGCCGTTGGCTGCCGCGTGATCCGCAATATCAAGCGCGATACGGTGCTGACCTACGCAGACGTCGAGTTGCCGAAGGATCGCCTTTGCGACCGGCTGCGCCTTGAGCAGGCAAGCATTTGGAGGCCCGCGCCCGCGGCGGCGAAAGCTCAGCGGTGAGCGCCGCATGTTGCCGTGCCCGGACAATCGGCGTTGCCACCGGTCCACTCGTGATAGCGGGTGTCAACCGCACCTCGACCTTGCGGCGCGTCAGCATCGTCAGCCCTGAACACCTCGCCGCAAGCAAAGCTATGCCGGCTGCGCTGCAGTCACGGCGCGCCGAGCCATGGCCGTGGCAATTTCCAGCGTACAAACCCGACTCGGCAATTTGCACGACCTGACAGGCCGGTGCGATTGTGTCAGTTTGACCGGGACAGTCCGATCGAAGATTCGGCCGGGTCTTAATTCCGGCGGGATTGAGGTTGGAGTCGCGACGCGCACTCCGGGGCCGATATGGAAATCGTGGCGGCAAACTCCATTGTTCACTTCGTGCTCGGCACCCTGCTCGGGTTGAGATTTCGGGTTCATATTCTTGTCCCCGTCTTTGCTCTCGTGGGTGTCGAAGCGGGGGTGGCCTTTCTCCTCGGCGACTTGGCAACGGCGGCGTGGGTGGGGGGCGGGGCGATCCTCGCCGTTCAGCTGGGCTATCTCGCTGGCATGTTCTCCAGCGCGCTCTTGGCGTCGCGAGCGCGGCATCCTTCGAAGTCGGCGCGGCCAGCGCCCCGCTGATCGACTCATCGAGAGGCGCCAGCTGCGCAGGCTTCATCTTGCGCCGCCGAACCGCCGCTGGCGCCGCCGGCCATGGGCGGGCGCATGATCCTTGAAATAGCCGATCCATCCCGCACCGAGAGCGCCTCGCCATAGGCTTGTTCGATCTGCCTGCCGTGGACATGCAGACCGTGCTTGGCCGCAAGCCATGGCCGCGGATTGCGGGCGTGGCTCTTCACGGCCGTGACGAGCAAGCGGCTGGCCGCTTCGATGTCGTCATCTGAAAAAAACGATGCGCCCTCGATCGCGGAGAAGGACGCGCGATGCGCAAGAATGTCCGACAAGATGACGTCGCAACCTCGCGCCAGAGCCTCAAGCACGGCGAGAGGCTGACCTTCGCGCTGGCTGGCGGTCAAGAGCACGCGCGAGGAGTCGAGGATCGAACGCACGGCAGCAGGGGGTTCGACGCCGCGGAAATCGATGCTGCGCAAGCCAAAGAGCGCGGCTGTCGTCTTGACCGGCACGCTCCAGTGGCCGAGCTTGCCGACCCAAACGACGCGAAGTCCGGGGCTGATCCTTTTCGCTTGCGCCAAAATGCGCAATGTCGTGAACGGTCGCTTCGGGCGGCTTGCACGGGCGATGACGCAGACGTCGTAGCGTTCACTTCCTTCACTCGTGCCGCCAAAATATTCATCAGGTATCGGGTTGGGAACGATCAAGGTTTGGTCGGTCCGCAACCCGAGGTCTCGCATGTGTGCAACGACGGGTTCGCTGACGCAGAGAATGCGGTGAGCCTGCTGCACGGCGGCATCGATTTGCTTGCGCCGCTCTCGCCGCGCCGGCCGAAGCCACGATCGCCAGCTTGCGCACTCCCACCATTCCTCGCCCATGCTGTGATTGTGCAGGACAAGCGCCGCACCGGACGAGCGGGCCAGCTCGGCCGCGAACGGCGCGCTCACCATGCAGTGACAGTGAACAACATCGAGTTCGCCCAAGGCGCGGATCGTTTCCCCCGCCGAGCGTTGGGCGGGAGCCTTGTCGTAGATCGCGATTCCGCCAGCGCGCATCCTCGCGGCGATTTCGGGAGCGACCGGGCTCACAACCGTAACCCTGTGCCCATTCTTGGCGAGGTAACGTGCTTCGAGTTCACTGACCCGATCGCCGCCTGTACCAGCCACAACGGTGTGAACGTGAGCGACGCCGAGGGGCTTTTCGAAAGGCACGCTGCGCTGCTCCCTGGGAGATCTCTGCCGTCATATATGGCGCCAGCGACGCCGCTGGAAGTCGACCGCCTCAAACCCGCCCCCGCGCGTATAGGTGTGAAGGCCTCGATATCCGGAGCTTGGGATATGACGCGCAACCACCTCTTCGCGAAACGAGGTCGGAGTCAGTTCCCTGATCTCGCACCACGCCAGTCCACTGCCATAGCCGCGCGAGGAATCCTGGGCGGGCCGAAGCAAACGCCCGTCCTGTCTGATGAGGGGTCCTGCCGGCCGCGACGAGAAGGGATCGAACTTGACGGGATTCATCACATGCGGACGCCAAGGTCCTTCGAGATTCTCGCTGAAGAATATCGACAGGCTGTCGTAGGAGGAGCTTCCAAACTCGGTGACCGTGCCGAACAGCCACCACAAACCGGTGTTCTCGTCAAAGAAGGGCGTGGCGTCCGCAACTTCGATCTCGTCCATCAGAATGGCGCGCAGCGTCCAGCGGTCGGGAAAAGCTTCGGCCTGATAGAGTTCCACCGTGCGGTTCGCGCTTGTCTCCGGGACCATGAAGATCGCACCGCCGTGCGAGAACACAAAGGGATAGGACAGATGATAGGGACGCGAGAGTGCTTCGCGCGGCTCGCCGACCCTCCCGCCCTCTGACACGGCGGCACAAGAAATCCGTCCGCGGCCTGTGCCGTAGTCGTAATCCTCGAAGAACAGCGTCGTTTCTCCGTCGTGGTGGAACAACATGGGGTCGGCATAGAACCGATCATAGGCGGATGGGATCACTGAAAATGTCCGCGGCGTCAGGTCGAGATCCGGAGGCTCGGCGCGGTCAGCCCGCCGGTAGGCGATGCACCAGTCGCCGGTATGCAGGACGTGCCGGACCAAGCGATGCAGGGCCATGCGGGGATAGATTCTGGAGGCACGGCGAAACCAGAAGTGCAGGTTCGCGGGACGGCCCGCGTCCAAGGTCGCGCAGCTCGGTTCCGGCAGCGGCGTGCCTTTTGTGAGATGGCCCACCGCCTGCGTTATGACTGTGATCGCGCGAGCAAGAACGGCGTTCAGCACAGGAAGGATCAGGTTCCGGTCGTGCATGGTGAGGTTGGCGCCGTGCAGCAGCTGGGTGGTGTCGGTTGTCACTGCGGAAAGGCTGAGGTGGGGCATTTCATGATTGTGAAGGGAGCCGATCAACGCGTCCGCAGAGTACTTTCCGTTGAACGCCGGCGTCACTACGACAGCCGGGCCGCGGGGCAATATGTCGCTTGGGGCAAGCTCGGTCAGGTTGACGACGAGGGTTTGCTGCAGCGATCTGTCGTCGGCTTCCGCAAGGCCCCTCGTGGACATCCAGACGGTATGATCGGGGCGGGGGAGCGGAAACAAGCGGCGTTCAAGCGCTTCGCATGGCAGGGGCTTGGGATCTGCCATTCCGGTCTGCCGCAACAAGGTTACGGGCAGACGCACCTTCGAGCGCAAAATCTCGGCAAGGGTCAGCGCCCATTTTCGAACCCGATCAGGGGGAACCAGAACCACGATGTGGTCGCACTGGGTGAGCCGCATGTGAGGCTCTAGGCAGGAAATCGGGGAAACTGGGCTATCGCCAAAGGGTAGCGCTCCACCGGCATTGTGCAACAACAAACGCCGAACGAACGCGCGAAATCTCCAAACTGCGGCAAGCGCCAGCATCGGGTTTGGGCTCGATGCCGAGGGCCTTTGCTGTGCATGCAACTTACTCGAGGGTGGCGAGCGGGCTCACATCCCCGCCAGCGGCCGGATTCGTCGACGAGAGTGCGGAGCGGGCCATCTGGTAGCCTTCACGCAGACAGTTGCGCCCGGACGGCGTGAGCACCAGTCCAAAAAAAGTCGTGATGAAAGCAGCCAAAGACGCAGCGCCGGTGAACAACAAAGGTGAAAAGCCGAGCGGTGACTGAAGCGCCATAATAACGGGCACGCAGAGCGCCGCGCTGATCAAAAAGGGCAACACCGAGCGGACCTGATCGGAAATCCGGACCGGTCCTCTTCGGCTTACCCACCAAAACAGCACGGGGGTCCGCAGAATCTCGCTCAACGCGTATGCGGCGGCTACTCCGGTGGCACCCCAAGGCAGGCCGGCAAGGAATGCAAGCGACGTGTAGAGACTGCTGACCACGGTCGCAAACGCCATTTCCCGCGTTCGCGCCTGGCTTATGAGGAGCTGGCTCAACGTATGACCTGCGAGCTGCAACAAGCATGCAACCGCGAGCCACCGGAACATGGGAGAGCTCGCGAGCCAATCGCGGCCGAGGATGACAGCCACCACAGGCTCGGGCGCGACGATGACGACCATGATCAGCGGCATCGTCACAAGCAGCGCGAACTGCAGCCCCGTCGAATAGATTCGCCGATACTTGTCAGGATCGTCGCGCGTCCCAGACAACATGGGCAAGGTCAGCCGCTCGAGCGGGACATTGACGAAAAGAAGCGGGAGAAGAACGATCTTGTAGGCGCGATCATAGAGGCCGAGCTCAACGGTTCCCCAGCCTCGGCCGATCAGAACCTTGTCCACGTTCCGGCAGAGATAATCCGCCAGGCGCGCTGCCAAAACGTTCTTTCCGAAATGCAGCATATCGCGAACCTCCAACAGGGTGGCCCATCGCCCTGGGCGCCACTGCGAGTGCCAATAGCCGAGCGCCAGGGTAGACAGATGCGTCCCAAAGGGCAGCAGCCAAAGCGCCCAGTAGGTGCGCCAGACGATTGCGACGCCGACCGCGAGCGCCGTCCCGACCAACAGAGAGAGCGCGTCGATCAGCGCGATGCTCCGGTAATGCATCTTGCGGTTCAGGAGCGCCAAATGCGAAGCAGAGAGGGCGACGAGCATCACAATGACGCCGCTGGCCGCGATCATGGCTTCCACCCGCTCTTCCCGGTAAAACGACGCGATGCTCGGCGCGACAGCGACAAGGATGAGAGCGGCCAGTATGCCCAAGCCAGCGTTGACCCAGAAGATCGTGTTGAGTTCCGCGGTGTTGAGCGAACTCCGCTGAATGACGGCCGCCCCCAGCCCGGCTTCGCCGAGGAAGGTGGCAAGGACGAGAACCGGCGCGGCCATCGCGAAGACGCCGAAGTCCGCCGGTGTCAACAGTCGCGCCAAAATAACAATCGACGCAAAGTGCAGGACAGCTTTAGACAACTGTCCCAAGCTCATATAGATGGCGCCGCTGATTGCGCGAGAGCGTAGACTGTCTACGGGCCGATTTTCAGGTTCAGTCAACGACTGAGCCTCCGCGCCGTCTTGAAAGACAGGTTGTGCGGTATTTTGCAAGTGAAGCGCTTCCGTGCGACGCGGCGCACTGTTGTGGGAACCGGCAGCGTCCTCTAGTTTTGTCTCTGTCGATCAACCGGGGCTGGAATTTGCAAGGGCGCTCTCGTGCAGTCTCTGTCATCGCTTTCTGAAACCGCGGCAGGCGGTCCTCAGGCAGACGAAGCGGGGTCCGACGCAGCGAGGTTTCGGCGCAAAGTCGCGCATGTCGTCAGGCAGTACTTTCCGTCCATCGGAGGGCTGGAAGCCTATGTGCATGAGCTCGCGACACGGCAAACCCGACGAGACCGCGTGTACATTTTAACGCTCAACCGGGTTTTCGGCTCACGCAGGCGACTTCCCGCACTCGAACGGCAAGGCAGAGTACTAATAATCCGAATCGGCTTTGTAGGTTCCCGGCGCTTCTTTATTCCCTTCCTTTCGCCGCGCCTTCTGCGGCGCTTCGCCATCCTGCACGTGCATGGAACCGATCAGCTTCTCGACTTGATCGCGGTGTTCAGGCGCCTGTTCGGGTTTGCCTTCGTGGTGACGACGCATGGCCTTTTTTTCCACACCAGCCGATTCCGAACGGTCAAACGCATTTACCTGCGGGCCCTCACACGCCGCAGCCTCGGTCAAAGCGCGGCGATCTTTGCCGTCAGCGAGAACGACCGGCGGATCGTGCGGAGCATCGGGCTGGAACCTGTTCTTCTCCGAAACCCCATCGTTCCGCTCGGGACTTTCATCTCCGAGGGCCGGAATCTGCTCTATATCGGACGGATCGCCGAGAACAAGCGGCTGGAGGATTTACTGCAGTTTGCCGCCACGGTAGCCGCGCGCGATCCGCGCTGCCGATTACATATCGTGGGCAGCGATCCCGATGGTCGCTGGCCCGGCTTGAGCCGTTCGCTCGAAGGCACGGTGCTGAGCATCGTCCGCTTTCACGGCTATCTCTCCCGTGAAGAACTCGAGCCCATCCTGCGCGACAGCGGCTTTATCGTATCTGCCTCCGAATACGAGGGGTACGGATTGTCGATTGTGGAAGGCATGTCGGTCGGCTTGCTGCCGGTGGTGCACGACAACGCCGCGTTCCGCGAAACGGTCACGCTTTCCCGCAGCGGTCTGCTCGTCGATTTCCGCAAGCCGGAACACGCAGCCCGGCAGTTTCTGGAGTGGCGAGAGTCGATCACAAGCCAAGATCGCGAAACGGCCGCGCGCTATGCCCATGCCCAGAGCTGGGCCAGCGGCGAAGCGCTGATCGAGGCATGTTACGAGAAAACGATTCGTGCTCTCCCCTGACCCCCGCTTTCCGGTGCGGCAATTTCTCGGCGTCGCAGTCGCATCAGCCTCGCGCGCGGACGCGCTGGCATATTTGTTGACACGCTTGGCGAAGCGGGAGAAGACCGCCGTGGCTTTCGCCAATCTGAACCTGTTGAGCGTGGCCCATCGGCTCGGCTTGGCCGCCGAACTCTCGCGTCACTTCGTCATCTTCAACGACGGGGTCGGACTGGATCTCGTATCAAAGGCGATCCACGGCGCCCGTTTTCCGGAAAATCTCAACGGAACCGACTTCACGGCCGCGCTCCTCGCCGCCGTTCCGCCGCATACAAAAGTGTTTCTGTTCGGAGCAAAGCCCGAGGTCGTCACCAAAGCGGCTTCGACCTTCGCGGCACAATATCGGGTCCGAATAGCCGGGACCAGTCACGGCTACATCGCCGATACGCTCGCCACCGAGTTAGTGGACCGCATCAACGAATCCGGCGCGGACATTGTTCTCGTCGCGCTTGGCAATCCGAAGCAGGAGCTTTGGATCCTGCGGCACGCCGCGCGCCTGCAGGCCCCGCTGCTGATCGGCGTCGGCGCGCTTTTCGATTTCGTCGCCGGCGCCGTCCCGCGTGCTCCGGCGTGGGTTCGCAAAACGAGGCTCGAGTGGCTCTACCGCCTGGGCAACGAGCCTTCGCGTTTGTGGCGCCGTTATACCATCGACGCGCTGATGGTAGCGCTCGCCTTGATGAAAGAACGCGTCAGCCGGAAGGGTCCTTCATCCTGATTTCGACGCCGTCATTGCAGCGAGGGTCTGTCGGTCGTCGAGGTGACCGACAACGGGCGCGCGTTCGAGCTCTGTACGGCCGGCCGCTGCGGCAAGGGCTGAAGGTCGACACGAACGACGTCGCCTGGCTCAACCAACGCCGAGCCGTCCACTTCGATGCTTTGCGATGCGACTCCCGCCTTTCGTGTGACGAAGATTTTTGCCTCCCGCTGCGTGTTCCGCAAGCGCTCGGCGATGGCGGTCGGAGCCGTCACTTCGGCTTCGACGAGCAACTGTTCCGCCGTGGCAATCTGCTGATGCGTGTCATTCAATTCAGCATTGGTCTTTTCCAACTCCGCGGTGGCCGCCTGGCGACGCGTGCTGCGCAAATCGTTGATCTTCTGCTCCGTCTGGCTGATGTTCTGGCGCGCCCGCACGATCGTCGTCTCCAGCGCCTGCTGTTGCCCGATGATCTGTGCCACCGTTCGCTCGAGCAGCACCAGGCGGGACGTTTGCGCGAGCCCGCGCGAAGCAAGGGATTGCATATCGTCCGTTTCCTTCTGGACGGCTCGCAGCTGACGCTTCTCCGTCTCGATCTGCAGCCTCAATGAGGCAATCTCGTCTTCGAAAAGCTTGATCTGCTCACGAAAGCTCTTGCTGGCGGCGGCGATCGCGTTTCGGTGGGTTTCCAACAAAAGATTCTGCTCTCGGAAAAGCTCAGCCACCGCGGTCTCGGATTGCCGCGCGCTGAGTTCGGGCGGAAAGGCGATGCTTGCGCGATCCTCGATCTCGGCGATCAGCCGCGCTCGACGAGCCGCAAGCTGGTCCGCCTTGAGCGCCAGCGCGCGAAGCTGACCGCGACCCGCCAAGACGTCGCGTTCGAGCCGAAGCAGGCCGGGATCGCTGAATCGGAAATAGCCGCCCGCAATGCTCACGGCCTGCAGCGCCGTGAGTCCTGGTCGGAACGGGTATTCTCCCGGCCGCTGCACGTCGCCCAAGATGTAGAAGGGCCGGTATTGTCTCATTTCTAAGATCACGCTCGGCAACGTCCGCAAATTCGCCCGCTGCTGCAACGCCTCGGCGATGGCGCTTGAAAGTTCACCGAGCTGCAGGCCCGATGCGGGGACATCGCCGACAATTGGGAGGGAAATTCTTCCATCGGCGCCGATGGAAAATTCGCCGGTCAGATCCGGCCATTCCGAAACGCGCACCATCAGCCGGTCATCGGGACCGAGCTTGTAGTTTGCCACGGCGCCGGTCGGCATCAGCGCTGCAATGAAAACACACAGGACCCAGCAGGACAGCAGGGAAAGTCTGCGCATGTCACTCTCCGGCGTCTTTCCGGTCGCTTGCAGCGACACCGGCATGATCCGAATATCGTCGCTTCCGGCCAAACCATCCGCGCCGAGCTGCGTCCCGATCCAGCAGTTGGACAGCGGCTTTGTTCAAGACCGATCCCGCGAGCTTCGACTTAGCGGGACCGGACATGGCAAGGCCGGCATCGATGGTGGGCGCCGGTGTGTGGCCCCACCCGATGACGAGCAGCAGCGCATTCAGGCTGTGCGCGGCCGCGCGGACGTCGGATAACGCATGCTTCTGTGACTCTAGCATGGCGCCCGACGTCTCCGTTCGAACGGCTTCAGCAACCGTCTTCCGACCATGGAAGGCCGGAAGCTCGAGCGTGACCGACAATCAGTCGCTTGCGCACTACTCGTCAGCAGGGCGGAAGGAGAGGAACCGGGCGCGAGCGCTTTGCACGATTCTTGTCCTTCTGTTAGCCTGAGATCGGAGGAGCTCCGTCGGTTGCGCAGAGCCCGGATGATGTTCTTCCGGGATGAGACCGGTGCATGAGTCAAGCAGTCACGATCGGCATGCCCGTCCGGAACGGCGCCAAGCAGATCCACGTTGCGCTTTCCTCGCTCATTGCGCAAACTCATCGCGACATCCGAATCCTCATATCTGACAATTGCTCGACCGACCGCACCGTCGACGCTTGCCAGGAATTCGCGGCCCAAGACAGTCGGATCACCGTATTCAGGCAACGGCAGAATCTCGGCATCTGCGGGAACTTTCGTTTCGTCCTCAATGAGGCCGTTACGCCTTTCTTCATGTGGGCTTGCCATGACGATCAGTGGTCCCCGACATTCGTCGAACGGAACCTCGCTTCGCTTGCCGGAAATCCTAACGCGGTCGGCAGCATTTCCGGTGTGGTCATGATTTCGCCAGAGGGGCGACGACGGTCGGCCCGCGGAACTTCGCCCCTCAAAGGTACAATGCCCCACCGGCTGGTTTCGTTCCTGGAAAGGCCGTCGGAAGCCTCGTGGCTCTACTCGGTGTTTCGAACCGAGCCTCTCAGACAGAGCTTTCCCGACGACATCGATGTCTACGGCTTCGATTATGTCGTCTTGGCGCTGATTCTGACCCGGGGGGACATCCTTCAAGTTCCGGAGTTCCTGATGGAGCGGGAAGACCACGACTACCTGTACTACCACCGCAATTTTTCGGCCCGGCAGCCGAGCTTCCTGGGCCGCTGGTTCGCAGCCCACCCCTACGTCGCGCAGATCCGCAAGCGCATCTTCGTTCCTCCAGGCGCCGGTTTTCGTCGCGCCCTCCTTCGGATGGAACTGCGGCACGCGGTGCAGCATGCGCTGTTCAGGTTTCCTTGGCTGCAGAAGGTTGTCGGCGCTGCAGGCGAAAGCGTCGCACCCGCCGATCCGGTCCGACGCCCGCGCCTCCCTGTTGAATAGGCGTTGGTCCGTCCGTTGATCCCCGCCGAATAAGATAAAGCGTGCGTCGCAAGCCGGAGTCCGGCGCGTGAAGGCTCATCCCGTTACTCCACTGCCGTCGACGACGGGAGCCGATGGGGCAGTTCGATGGTCGCACCACAATGCATCATCTGCTCACGAAAGCTCTTGCTGGCGGCGATCGCGAGCTCTTGCTGGCGGCGATCGCGTTTCGGTTTGTTTCCAACAAAAGATTCTGCTCTCGGAAAAGCTCAGCCACCGCGGTCTCAGATTGCCGCGCCCTGAGTTCGGGCGGAAAGGCGATGCTTGCGCGATCCTCGATCTCGGCGATCAGCCGCCGGTCGGCATCAGCGCTGCAATGAAAACACACAGGACCCAGCAGGACAGCAGAGAAAGTCTGCGCATGTCACTCTCCGGCGCCTTTCCGGTCGCTTGCAGCGACACCGGCATGATCCGAATATCGTCGCTTCCGGCCAAACCATCCGTGCCGAACTGCGTCTTGGACCAGCAGCTTGACAGCGGCTTTGTTCAAGACCGATCCCGCGAGCTTCGACTTAGCGGGACCGGACATGGCAAGGCCGGCATCGATGGTGGGCGCCGGCGTGTGGCCCCACTCGATGACGAGCAGCAGCGCATCCAGGCTGTGCGCGGCTGCGCGGACGTCCGATACCGGCGCGAGCGGGGGAAGGTCAAAGACGAGGAAATCGTAGCTTGCAAAGGCCTGTTCCAGGAAGGTCTCGAAGCGCTCCGACCAAATTTCGTGTCCCGGGCGCGGTTGCCGCCCGAGCGGGAGAAAGTGCAGAGAGGTGTCGAGGTCGCGCCACACGGCTTCGCTCATGTCGACGGAACCCTGCAAGATGTCTAACAGCCCGGCTTTCGCCTCACGGGCGAAGATGCGTGACAGGTCGGGTTCATAGCTCGCGGAATCCACGAGCAGGACGCGCTTGCCTGCGTGAACCAGCGAGAGAGCCAGGTTGACGGCCAATGTGGTTTTGCCTTCGCCGGGAAGAGCCGATGTGACCCCTATCGCCCTAACCAGGCCGCCTTGTTCCCGCACCAGCGACGTCCGCAGCCGCGTCATGGTTTGCGAAAACAGGGAAAGCGGCTGTGAAACGCCGATGGCCAATGGCGCTTCGAGGAGATGGAAGGTCCGTGCCGGACGATTTGCCGAATGGCGCTTGGCGAAGCCTGCCCACTTGCCCTGCCGCGAGACCTTCGGCAACAGGCCGAAACATTCCGCACCGATCAGCGCGGCCGCAGCGCCCGGCGTCCGTATGCTCCGGTCCAGCAGATCCCGGGCAAAGGCCCATGCCGCTCCTAACATCATTCCAAGAATGGCGGATGCGGCGAGAATGCTCGTCGTTCCCGGTCCATCGGGGCGCACCGGCGGCGCCGCTTCGGTGATCACCCGCGCATTGGGTCCGAGTTCCCGCAGCCGGTCGCGCAGCCAGGCCGTCGCGCTCTGGGCTTTCTCATTGTTGGCGGCAATGAGATCCTGCATGTAGGAGTTCACGATCCCGTTGGCGACAGCGGCGGCCTTCTTGGGGGTGCGCGCCGTGAAGCGCACCTCGAGCGTGTAGCTCTCTCCCACGCGTCCGATCGACACGTTCTGTTGCAGGTGCTGTAGCGCAAGGCGGCGCTTCAGCACTTCCGCCTCGCGCGCCGATTCGGAACTGTCCGCTTCCACACCACGCTCGCCAACGCCGACAGGTCCGAAACCAAGCAGGCCGCGCGCGCCCGCAAACTCCTCATCGGCCGCCAGTTTGAGATCGTCGATCACCTTCAGAGCCACTTTTTCCGACCTGAGGAGCTCAAGCTGGTTCTGAACAAACGGGAGGTCGACCGCCGACTGGGCATAGACGACGTCCTTTTGCGACAGCTGGAGTTGGCGGTTGTCGATCAGCAGGCGAGCAACGGCCGTGTAGTTCGCCGGCCGTACGGACGAGATCAGAAACCCCAGAATGACCGAGGCGAGGACAATCAAACCGATTGTTCCCTTATGTCGCCATAGGCTCGAAAGCTGCAGCGGAACCGCCGAGGGATCGCCAGAAAGCCCCGAATCCGCCGGAGTAGACGACGCATGCCGAGCGAAGTCGCTGTTTCTCGCCTCTAGCATCGGGCCTGTTCGCCTCTTGAGGAACGACTCGCAAAATTCCATGAAACACTGCCGCCGTCCCGCTGCCGAACGCTGGAACTGGCGGGCTGCCGCACGCCTGGAGGCAGATCGCTCTGGCGGGCCGGCTGGCGCGAGTACTCGCCCTCACCAGCATGCAACTCAGAAAAGCAGGTTTTGCTCAACGGAAGAACAGTCACGCTTGCGGCTTTCACAAGCTTCCATGACGAGAGTGATTCCAGCATTCGGAAACTCCCAGACGGCCTGTTTGGTTGCAATGTCGCAGCCCTTGCCTCCCATCCGGTTACGCGTGCCTCGGACCTGGAACGGTGCTTCGTGCTGTGACGTTGAGTTGGGGCAGGGTTACAGCATGAGAGGGTGCAGTCGGGGGGACGCCTGTCTGTGGAATCCACAACGCTGCTCGTGTGCCTTTCGCTCTGGCTGGGCTTAATCCATTCGAGGTGTCAGGATCGTGGATCGAGGTGTCAGGATCGTGGAACTTCGTCGAGGAAACATGAAACAGCCGCGAAGCATCATCGTGACGGGGGCCAATTCCGATTATTTTCAGCTTCTACTGGAGATGACCGACTCGTTGCGCGAACATCGCACCGCGCGAGGCATTCCGCTCGGGATTTTCGACTTCGGTCTATCCGAGACCGAGCGGACGATCTTGCGCGACCGCGCCGAGTTCATCGTGCAGCCCACGTCGAAATTCGGCATCCACTGCCGTGAGGGGTGGGGAAATCAAGCGTATGAAAGCCGGCTTTTCATGCCGGAGTACTTCCCGGGATACGACGTGTATGTTTGGATGGATTGCGACGCATGGCTGCAGCGCGGCGATGCCTTGGACAAGTTCGTCAGCGGCGCGGTCAACAACTCGGCGGCCGTGGTCGCCGAGATCGACCCGGATTATCGCATTGGGCGGCGGCACGCTTTCCGAGTCCTCAAGACCTTCGTCAGGGGTTACGGCTGGGGGCGCGGTCTTTGGCTCTACCGGAAGCCGCATTTCAATGTCGGAGTGTTCGCAATTCATGTTGACGCCCCCCACTGGTCAGCATGGCAGAACCGGGCTCTCGCCGCGATAAGGCGAACCCGGACAACCTACCCCCACGACCAGTTCGCCTTCAATCAGGCCGTCTATCAGGACATCTTGCCAGTCGAGATCCTGCCATCTGAATTCAACTACATTGTCGGAATGGCTTCGCCTGTATGGGATCCAGAACGGCAGTGCTTCTTGACCGCGGATGCCACCCGCGAACTGGCGATTGTTCATCTGGCCGGGGAGGGACCGAAAGCGAAGAACCACCATATTCCGGTCATGGGCGGGGGAACGCTCGTTACACATCTTCGCTATCCCGATCTCATGGCGCTGCGCGCGACGACTCAACCGCGTGCCCCGGCGGGCGTGAGCAGCCGCAAATCGGAACTCAATTCCTTCTCCTTTGATGGTGTTGATGTGTCTGCCGGCAACAAAACCTCCTTGGCTGAGCGAGGGGCGAGCAACTTGGGTTGAGCGGCGTCGCGGTGACGCCGTCAAAGCTCAAGCTAACATCAATCGGCCCGACGGCGGACTTGCCGGCGTAGGGTCAGCTTGCGAATCCCGGCGCCGGCCAGAGCACGAAGATCTGGCGATGCCCAGAGGATCGCCAGCGTCGTCAACAGTCCTGTCGCCGCGAGCCAAAGCGTCGTTGACGTCCAGGAGATCGTCGCTGGAGAAGTAAGCCGACCAAGCGTGACAACACACACGCTGATAAGCGTGGGGGCGATGAGGGCCTTTTTTGTCCAGACCCAAGCTTGACCATGCAGGATCATGCGATGCGTGATGATCAGCATCGGAAAGATCGTCGCCGCGTGCAGCCCACACCATAGCGCAGCGGGTACGATCACGCCGTAGATCGGCGTCAGCATCATCGTGCCGATGAGATAAATCGGCGCCACGATTAATGTAATTATCAGTACCGGCAGCGTCGCGCCCATCGAGAGCTGCAGCACTTGGGGCAGATATTGCAGGCTGGCGAACAGGTTTCCAAACGTTCGCAAGACGAGCACACTTGCCAAGGCTGCAGTGATGGAGGCGTCGCCGGAGATCAGCCGAAGGATTTCAGCCGGAAACAGCCCAACGAGGAACGCAAACGGAATGAGAATCGAGGACGCCACCTGACTGACGCGGTGGTAATCGTGAGCGAGCTCTTCATGCCGGCCTCGCGCAACCAGATCGGTGAGGTGGGGAAAAAACGCGTAGGTAAACGGCAGAGCCCCGCGTGCGATAACGTCGGTAATCCGGATCACCAGAACATAGCCGCCGTAGAGATCAAGCGGCAGAATCGTGCTTAGTATCAGCTGATCGCCCAGCATCATGGCGGCGCTCGCCATCATCACTAATCCGTCGGTCGTCGCGAAGGCCCAGGTCTCCTTCACTATCTTCGGGTCGAAGCGCGGCTGACGGGATCCCGGCGGCATTCGCCGCCACGCGGCGACGACGAACCACAATGTCTCGACGATCGAGACGAAGATTTGCGCGCTCAAAAAGACAATCGCATCCCGCCCGAACGTCGTAAGCGCTACGATTGTAAAGATCCCGCGCACCAAGACGAAGCTTGCGCCGAGCATATTCACCAAGACCTGGCGCTGTAGCCCGGTCAGCGCGGCCCGGCAGATCTCGCGCGGCAGCTGACAAGCCACAAGCACTCCGAGCAGGAGGATGCTGGTCCGCGCCTGCTCAAGAGAAACCTCGTCCCGTCTTAACCAATGCTCGGCAATCCAGCCCGAAGCGATGATGAGAACGAGACCGCAGACGAGCGCAAGCCCGACATGGATGAGTTGCAAGGTGAGAAGGGCGTCGCGCATCTCTTGCGCGAGCGATGCAGAGTGCTCCCGCCGAGCCAGCTCGCGCACGGTAGCGCGGCCGAGGCCCATGGCGGCGAAGAAGTCGCTCGCGAGAAGGAGCGTGAGGCAGAAGCCGACCAGGCCGTAATGTTCGCCTCCCAGCAGACGAAAGTAAATCGCTGTAAAGAGGACGCCAAAGGTCGCGTTGGCGCCAAGGCCAAGTCCGTTTGCGATTGTGTTGAGAACGGTGCGCGGCACGATGATCGCAAATACATTAGCGGGGTTTCGCGAGCCGAGCACGCCCCAATTCGTCTCTCACTGAAGCGGCTGCGGTGTCTTCGGCATGGAACTCCATCTCCCCGCACGAGGAAAACAGCCCCAACCTGCTCGAATAACGCGGCCGCCGCTGCATTGTTGCATGGCCCCCGCAGTTCAGGCCGCGAGTGCATTGAGTTGAGTTCCAGGGGGGCCTCTGTGCCAACTTGTGCCGAGGACTGCCTATTCCGAGGAGTCGCGGGCGACCTTGCTGTGCCATGCGCTCCTGCTCGTTAGCCGGGTCACGAATACTTGTCGGATCGTATTGTGGCCTGCACTGCGGCTCATCCCGGAATTCGAACTTGGACAGCCTCTCCGCCTCAATCTCGCCCCAGGCCCTGCATCTTTCCGCTGTTTTGGGGTGGCACACGCACCCGCAGTTCTGCAATCAGTCGCTTTCGGCAGATTGCATTCTCGTGTTGTGTTCAGCGTAAAGAGTGGAGCAAGACATCATGATTGGGATGGGGATCAATCTCGCGGCCAGTGGATTTGGCGAAAACGGTTCGGGCGTGCACGGGACGAACTACCAGTTTCCGTCCACGGATATGATCGACTACTACGCGTCGAAGGGAATGGACAGCATCCGGCTTCCATTCAAATGGGAGCGCGCGCAACGGGAGGCGTACGGGTCACTCGACTCCGCCGAGATTGCCCTCATCGATCAGGTCGTCGATTACGCGGCGACCAAAGGTATGAAGGTGATTCTTGATCCGCACAATTTCGGCTATTCCTATGAAAAGATGGTTGGTAGCCCAGAGTTGCCGGATTCTGCCTTTGCGGACTTCTGGGGGAAGATCGCGGACCATTTCAAGAACGACTCCAATGTCGTTTTTGGATTGATGAATGAGCCCCACGATCAAACGGCGCAGCAATGGATCAGCTCGGTGAACGCCGCGGTTGCGGCCATCCGGGAGACAGGCGCCCCGCAGCATATCCTGGTGCCGGGGACCTACTGGGACGGTGCTTGGTCGTGGGTCTCCTCGGACAACGACACGGTGATCGGGGAAGGGGTGGTCGACCCGCTCAACAATTACTCCTTCGAGGTGCATCAGTATCTCGATCAGATCGACGGCACGACAGACCACATCGCGCATCCGATGATCGGCGTCGAGCGGCTGACCGAAGCGACGGAGTGGGCGCGCGACAAAGGTCACAAGCTTTTCCTGGGCGAGTTCGGCGTCGCGGAAGACAGCGCCAGCCTGGAAGCGCTCGACAACATGCTCATGTACATGGAGCAAAATGCGGACGTCTGGCACGGGGCGACCTACTGGGCCGGCGGGCCGTGGCTCGGCGACTACATCTACTCGGTCGAGCCGGACGATCTGAACGCGCCGGTCGACAAGCCGCAGATGGACGTTCTCGAACGTTACGATCTCGATCCATCGACACCGGTTCCGGGCCAATTCACGCCCAATCCGAATCCGCCACCGACGAGCCCTCCCGGCTCGACGCCGAACCCCGGGCTGGGACCCGCAACGCCGCCGGCCGCCGACGCGTCCTCCGTCTCCATCTCGCGCGCCTCCGGCACCGGCGAGGTCCTGAAAGAAGGCGAGACGATGGGAGTGACGATCGAGGTCAAGAATGCCGTCCAGGGGCAGACCTTCGACCTCTGGCACGCCAATTCGCTGGACGCCGCCGACTTCGCGCACAGCATGGCTTCCGACCTTGCCGCCGCGGACCTGCCGGATGGCGTGTCGTTTCAAAGCGTCGACCCGCGCAAGGTCACCGTCACCCTTGCGGAAGGGACCTATTCGTTCACCATCAAACGCGACGTTGCGCTCGACGGCTCCGCAGAGGCAACTGATCAGGGCCCCTGGTGGGAGGGCAAACAAGAGCAGACCGACATTTTCGTCAGCAATGCGACCGGCGGGCTGAAAGTCGATTCTCACGTCGTATCGAATTGGGTGACGGATGTCGCTGCCAACTTGCCGCCGGCGGCTCCCACACCCCCCGTCAGCGAGCCGCCCTCCGCTCTGCCGCCCGGGCCAACGACCGGGTCGCCGCCAACCGCTCCCGGCAACGAGGCCCCGTCCAATCCGCCGCCTCCAGCGAGTGTACCCTCGGTGGACGCGGCAGGCAGTGATGTGGTTCTGGCCGGAGGCGCTGGTTCTGACATTCTGCAGGGCGGTCGGGGACATGATCGGCTCGATGGTGCTGCTGGCGATGACAGACTCCATGGCGGACACGGCAGTGACCAACTCATCGGAGGAGACGGCAGCGACGAGATTTTTGGCGACGACGGGGCGGACCTTATCCTCGGCGGAGCAGGTCGAGACCTCCTGTGGGGCGGGGCTGGCGACGACCGGTTTGTCTTCACCGCCTTCACCGACTCGAAAGTTGCGGCACCCGATCTCATTCGCGATTTTCAGACGGGCGACATCATCGATCTCAGTCAGATGGACGCCGATACGGCTGTGGCCGGAGATCAGGCCTTCGTCCTGACCGGAGCGGCGGTTTTCACCGCCGCGGGTCAGTTGCGCGTCATTCAAGACGCGGCCCACAACCAGACGATCATCGAGGCCAATGTCGACCAGGATACCGCGGCCGACTTCCGCCTCGAAGTGAACGGGCTCTTCGGCGAGCACAACGCGTTCTCGCTCTGAAGCCTCGTCCTCACAACGTCGCTGTCAAAAGGGGGGCTGCCGCACGGCGGCCCCCTTTCTCTCCGTCCGGTTCCGCGGGCGAAGGCGTGGTCCGGCAGCCGGCCCCGGCAGGAACAATCAGCCCTTAGACGTTCTTATAGCAACGGTGTGGGCGGGCTGGCCAAGTACCCAACCTGAGCGTGGTTATGAAAGCGCTGATCGGGCTCGTTGCCTTTACGATGGTCTTGCAGACGGTCCCGGGGATGGCCGCTTCTGCCTCCTCGGGGGGTGCGCCTCAACACGAACGCCTGGATTCGGCTGACGGACCTTCGAAGGCAGCGCGTGTCGGGCCGGTACCTGGTTCTGCGCCGGGCCGACCGACGCAACTTTACGGAGTCAACCTTGCAGGCCTCGGCTTCGGCGACAATGCCTTTCCCGGCAAGCGGTTTGTCAATTACGTGGTGCCCAGCGCCGAAGACGTGGCCTACTTCGCAGATAAGGGGGCGACGGTCATCCGGCTCGATTTCCGGTGGGAGCGGCTGCAGCACGCGTTGCGCGGACCGCTTGACGCGGAGTATCTCGGAGACATTCGCGGTTTGGTCGATGAGATCACGGGCCGCGGCCTTGTGGCCATCCTCGACCTTCACAATTATGCACGTCGCAAGACAGTGACCAAAGACAAGGTCGTCGTCGACCTTCTTGGTACTCCGTCGCTCCCGGATGATGCCTTTGCCGACGTGTGGCGGCGTCTCGCCAATGAATTCAAGGGCAATCCGCTGGTCTGGTTCGGCCTGATGAACGAACCGCACGAAATGCCGACGCGGCAATGGCTGCGCAGCGCCAATGTCGCGGCAAAGGCGATCCGCGATACCGGCGCGACCAACAAGATCCTCGTCATGGGAAACCACTGGGGCGGCGCCAAGGATTTCGTAAGCACCGACAACGCGGCCGTTATGGCGGGCTTTCACGATCCCGGAAATAACTTTGCCTTCGAAGTGCATCAGTATCTCGATGCGCCGCCGACGAGCTTCGGCGGGCCTGCAGTTCCCGGATCAGGCGCGACGGTGCTCTCGCAAGTCACGCGCTGGGCACGCTCCAAAGGATTCAAGCTCTTCCTCGGCGAGTTCGCGTTTCTGGGAACGCCGCACGACATGACCGAGGGGAAGACGATGTTGGAATTCATCGAAAACAACAGTGACGTCTGGCTCGGTTGGACCTGGTGGGCCGCCGGGCCTTGGTGGGGCGATTACTACTATTCGCTACAGCCCGTAAACGGTCAGGACCGTCCGCAAATGGAGGTTCTACTCCCGTATTTTGAGCGCAACCGGCAACAACGCACACGATAGGTCGCAGGAGTCCTCGATGAGTCCGTTCATCTTCGAGACCGAGTAGCGTGCAATTGGAGGCAGGCCATCGCGGATCGAACATCCATTCGATGCCGCGTGCGAAATCGCCAGCCCTTCGAACATCGGCCCGGCAAGTCCGCGGCACGGTTGCTCTCACATTGGCATTCGGCCTCGCGTTTCAATTCTTCTTTGCCACCAACTTCTCTTTCGACAACCATCCCCTCGCCTTCCGTTACTTCCTGGAGAGCACGTATGGCCTGCTGTTACTCTATTCCACCGTTGTCGTGCTCGCTCGGATGCGGCAGCGGAGCCTTACGGCTTTGGACCTCTTCTTCTTTACAACCCCGCTCGCTCTCGTTTTTCTGAGCACGTTCTTCGCCTGGATCAACTACAAGCAGCCGATCATCTACGGATTGGCGGAGAATCGTAAGGCACTCTCGTTTCTGTTCTGGTTCGTGTTCGATGGAATCCGGCGTCGATACGAGCTCGACGCCGACGACGTCTTCCGCGCGTTGCTCTGGTGCGCTGCGATTTACCTGGTACTCAGCCTTCTCATTCAAGCCGTTGCGAGCGATCGCCTGCTCACGCGTCCGAACATTCCCGATTTAGACCCGCGCAAGCTGCGGATTACGTCGCCCGGGGATTGCTTTGCAATCGCTTTCCTCTACGGGACGGTGAGCCTGGCGTGCAAGAGGTCCATTGCGCATGCTGTCCCGATGCTCATCGGGTTGACAGGGCTGCTGCTCATCGCGCAAACGCGCAGTCTGACGCTTCTCGCATTGCTCGTTGCAGGTCTTGCGGTGCTCGTACTTCGTCCGGCTGTGACCGTCCGGGCCGCTGCAGCGGGCGCTGTGGCGGTGGGTTTATTGATGGTGGGATTCGATAAAGACCCGATCGGATCTGTCTTTGACTACGTGCTGCGAGGCGGCGACAGCGTCAGTTTGGACGACAATATCAGGGCTCAAACCGCCCAAATCGCCCTTCGCCTCCTGGCCGAAAACTATTATTTCGGTCTCGGTGCTCTGTCGGTCATGTTCGATGGCGGATTCAAGCGCCTCTACGGTCCTTACTTTTGGATCAACGACGTCGGGTTGTTGGGGGAATTCTTCAGAATCGGGTTCATGTTGCTCGTATTCATGATCATCTACATCCGGCTGTTTGTCGGCGAATTCGTGAAGACGAAAAGTCTGGTCGACCGGACGGTCGTGATTTGCGTGCTGGCAATGCTGCTGCCGGGAGGTTTCTTCTTCCACTCCGGACACATTCACGCGTTTGCCTTCTTGGTCATGTCGGCCGGTGCCACCGCTCAGGTCAGGAGACGTTTTGACGGAGGGCGCCGCGAACCGACAATGAGCCTTCGTGCGGGGCAAGGAGCGGGCGGAACGGTCCGTCCGTATAGGTCCGAAATGTATCGACAGTCGGATGCGGCCGCCTCGACTTGATGAGCGCCCGGATGCCGAGCCGGCTAGCCGCTAAAGCGTCGCGATCGATGCGGTCGCCGATCATCAGACACTGGTCCGCCCGGATACCAGTTTGCTCCAAGAGCTTCTCCAATCCGCGCGGGTGCGGCTTGAGACGCAGGACGTCCGGATCGCAAGCTGAGACGATCAAATCGGCTTCAAGCCCGAGCGCGTCGAGCTTGTCGCGCGCGGGATAGTCGGAGAAGACCGCAGTCGTTATTCTCGCCCGGCGCAATCCGGCAAAGATCAGGTCGACGCCGGGCCACCGGCATCGCCGCAGATAGGGCAGGGGCCGCCGCTCGATCCAATCATTCACGAGTCGCTCCACCTCCGCAGCCTCAAGGCCGCAGCGCTCGGCCGCGAGGCTGTATTGCTGCGATAGGAAATCATCGGCGCCGGCATCGCCCAGCTCTTCCCGGCCCTTGCGGAACTCTCGTAACGCCCGCAACGGGGTGAGATCACCCGTGCGCAGCCATGCGCCGACCAGCCCGCCCATCATGTGCAGGCGCAAGCGGCGCTGATCGTAGAGAGTTCCGTCCAGATCGAAGACGACGAGGCGCAGTGCGCGCCATTCCAGCGGCCCGTTCACAAGCGGCATGAGCCATCACTTCATTGACAAGCCGATGTAATGCGGCGTCGACAGATGCGTGAGAGCCGGAATGTCGACGAAAGTCAACACAAGCAGCAAGGCCGCGGTCGCACCGGACACGGCGATCAAACGCCACTCTCTGAACAGATGCTCCGGCTTCTGCGCGACCGATTCCCGCTCCAGCGATATCGCGAAGTAAAGCGCAAAGAGCGTCGCGAAAGCCGGCAGCGCCAAGACATATTCGATGCGGTACTTCACCAGGAAGACGGCGATGAAGAAGGCCGACAGCATGCTGTAGAGAAAGCAGGACACCGTCAGGCTCGTTTCCGTGTAGTATTGGAACGAGCGTCGATATCGGTGCAGCAGCGGCAGACCCGGGCCTGCGGCGATTTCGCGGTATTCGGAGAGACGCTTCGCCCCCATCAGGAAGGCGCCGCCCATCCAATAGGCGAGCAGAAGACTCGATGGAGGCAGCGTCTCGTGGTCGAGCATCGTCCAGCCGAGCATCAGGCGGATCGGATTGTTGAGGCTTTCGGTCAAGACATCCACATAGGCCTTGTCTTTCGACCGGATGGGACGGACGTTATAGACGATCCCGGAAAGCAGGAAGAAAATCGAAACCAGGAGGAACAAGCTTCCAACCGCGCTTGCAAGCGTAATTCCGGCAGCCGCCAAGACAAAATACTGCAGATAGACGAGCGGCGGCGAGAGCGATGCGTTGACGGCGGTCCGATTCGATTTTGACGGATGGAACGCATCGAATTCCCGGTCGAGCCATTCGTTGATCACATAGTTGGCGGATGCAATCAGCACCGCGCTGAGGAGGCCGACGACGATCGAGAAACCCGCGTTCTCCAGGCTCGGATCGCGCAGTGCGTAGGCCAGAATGATTCCCGGGAGAATAAAGATGTGCTTGGTCGCGTGGTCGAAGCGCGCGATGGCGAGATAATCCGCAAGCCTCGCACTCCGCCGGGGAGCAGCACGGGCGCCGGTTACGATCTCGGTCATTTCAGCGGTCTCCTTGCGCGTGTTCTAGATTGCAGAGCCGGTCACGCCCCGCATCCGAGGCGGCAGCGGACAGGGCCTTGATGCGAGGCAGCGGTGCAAAAGGGTGAGGGAACAGGTCGGGGCCGTTCACGCGGCCATGGAGTTCCTTGATTCCAAGGACCGCGCGTGCGCGCGATACCAGAGCGCCGCCGCGATAAGGCCCAGCAATGGAACAAGCCAAATGACACGAGCCTGAAACCTGTCCAAAGGCGAGGCAAGCGCCGCGCAAACTACAGCGTTGACGAGAATCCCTGCCGCCACCAACCCCAGGAAGGTCGGAATGGTTCCTGCGACTCCTTCCGACGACCCCGACCAGCGCTCGTGAGAATTGAGAAGGGCATAGGCCGCAGTCACGGCCGCGCCAACAATCGTCGATCCGTAAGCGCTCGCGGTCAGCACGAGTTCAATCGGCTCGTTGTTGAAGGCCAGCGATCGTTGCATCGAAGCCCAGGTCCCCGGCGGCAGCCGCGTCTCGAAGTAGTTCCATCGATCGGGCCCATAGGCGACGTCCATCATGCCGAACCTGACGATCTGCGCGAGCACGTCCTTGGCCAAGCCGATGATCACCTCGAGGGGGGCCGCGCGGACCACATGCAAAAAGAAGCGGACTTGCTCCTCGGACAAAGCCCGCTTCATCTGCGGGTCGGCGATGGCGAACACTCCGCGATTGGGGTCCGTACTGAACAGGAACTCGATCCAGGTGACCGGCAATCGCTCCAGGAACGCGCAAACGGCGAACTGCACCGTCGCGCAATTTTTCTGCAGATAGTCCAGCCCCGGCCCGAGCTCGATCAGGTGAGCGGTGAAAAACGGAAGCCGTACCGGCGGCTGTCCGAGCACGCGCGACACCGCGACCGCAAACGCAGCCTCGCACAGGATGGCGACCGCAATGCAAACCGTGACCAGCGCGAATGGACTTTTGCGAAGGTGCTTCCGCCCGGAACGCACGAGGATGATCGTGGCCGCGATCGGGACGAACACCGCGGCCAGGGCGATATGGCTCGTGTGGCTGACAAGGCCGAAGGTCAGGATGGCAGCCAAAGCGAACTTCGCTGCCGTTCCGATCTGTTCCCAGAACACGAACAGCATGGCCATGATCAGAATACTCAGGCCGGCAAAAATGTCCGGCATGAGCAGACCGGTGAAGTAGCCGAGAGGTGTCAGCGCTGCCAGCCCCAACGCCGCCGCATACGACAGCGATGGGTTCAGCCCCAGGCAACCGACGAGCAGCAATCGCAGCGTGAAGGCCACGCAAAGGGCCTGAAAGAGGACCGCAAGCCAAAAATTCGTCGAGACATAGGAGAGCAGGAGCAACCCACCATAATAGACCGACCGTCCGGAGAGGACGATCCTGCTCTCGAGCGACGTCAGGCTCGGGTTCGAGGGAGCCGAACCGGGAGCCTGCGCCGCCGGTTCCGTTCGCGCCCAATCCCGGCCATGGGTCTCGCCGATCAGGCGGCGCACAATCTCGTTGGCGCCCCGGATGTACGTGGTCGTGTCCTCGTAAAAAAAGGGCTGACGATTGAGGGCTGCAAAGGAACTCAGCAGCAAGGCGCAGAGGAGAACGCCGACGGCTGGGTTCCAAAATCCTGTCTCGGCAAACCGCGCTTGCGTCGATGCCGTGTTCGCGCGGGGGGAGAGGTCGCCTGCTCGGTTTGCACTCATGGATGTGAACCAGAATGGGTGGAGAGGAGATGAACCGCCGCGGCCTTGGTGATGAAGCGCGTTCCGGTCCGCTCACCATGCAACGCCGTCGCGCGGCAATCCGATCAACTCAGCAACATACAATTTTCCCGCGATGCGGAACGAACCCCCAAGAAGGTTGTTTGTCTCGTGGGTCGCTTAAGCTCACAGAGTTGAGTCAATAGAAAAGCTGGTGCGATGGGGTCCGCCCGCGAGTTGCGTTTCGGTGAAACTGTGCCCGTGGTTCGCCGCGCGCGGCTGCCGGTGGACTACTCCTCGGTTGGGGGCGTCGCTGCGGCCTTGGATATCGTGCTGGTCCTCGCGACCAGCATCGGCGCGGGCGTCGCCTATCACCAGTTCGAGTTCGGGGATATCGGCGATCTGGGCAACTATCTCGGCGCCGGCTTGGCCGTGGCCGCGCTGTTCGTGACCTCCCTCCATGCGCGGCGCCTCTATCGGATGTCGATGCTCCTCCAATTGGGCCGCCAGTTGCGCGAGGTGGCGGTGATCTGGGGGTTCGTCTTCCTTCTCCTGACAGCGATCGCGTTTGCCTTGAAGATCGGCGACGTCCTGTCGCGGGGAACCGTGCTCCTGTTTTTCGTGACCGGGCTGTTCGCCGTCACGGCGGTGCGCGTCGGCTTTTCGCGTTTCGTGGCGAAGGCGGTCTCCGCCGGCGTACTGCGGGGAAAGCGGGTCATCGTCGTCGGAGAGCCCCTCCAGCTTAGCCGCCAGGACGTCATCGGATCGCTTCAGCGCGACGGATACATTGTCGACCAGGTCGTCGCGGTTGCGCTGAACGGGGACGCCGAGGGCGGGGTCGCCGTGGATGAGGCGGTGAACGACGTTGTCGCATTTGCCCGCCACCATCCGGTGGAAGAGATCATCCTCGCGGCGGACTGGTCCCACCTGAAACCGGTTGAGGATCTCTCCGCCCGTCTGTCGCTTCTGCCGCTTGCGGTGAAGCTGCTGCCCGACCACAACACGCGGGAACTTCTGCAGCGCCCGGTCTGCGAAGTCGGGGCAACGCTGGCAGTCGAGATGCAGCGCCCGCCGCTGACGGGCCTCGAGCGGTTCTCGAAGTCGCTGCTCGACTTCAGTGTCGCAGGTCTTGGCGTGATCATCCTCTCGCCGCTCCTGCTGATCGTTGCCCTCGTGATCCGATTGGACAGCCCGGGGCCCGCGCTCTTCCGGCAAAAGCGCGCCGGATTCAGCGGACGCCCCTTCATCATCTACAAGTTCCGCACAATGACCACGCTCGAAGACGGAGCCGTCGTGACGCAGGCCAGGCGCGACGACGCCAGGGTCACGGCAGTCGGCCGGCTATTGCGGCGAACGAGCATCGACGAGCTGCCGCAATTGCTCAATGTGCTCAAAGGCGACATGTCCCTGGTCGGTCCCCGACCGCATGCGCTCGCGCACGAGACCGAGTACGACGCCCTCATCGCCAATTATGCGAAACGCCATCACATGAAACCCGGCATCACGGGCTGGGCGCAGGTGAATGGCTGCCGGGGCGAGACACCGCGGGTCGAGGACATGGAACGCCGCGTCGAGCATGATCTCTGGTACATTTCCTCCTGGTCCCTTTGGCTCGACGTCCGGATCCTGGTGAAGACCGTCATCAAGCAGATCCGCATTCTCGACGACGCATACTGATCTACGCAAAGCGAGAACAATGCCGATGGGGACGGCAGAACCGTGACCAGGCCCCGACCTTGCTTGCTCGGACAGAACGCCGCCCGGCGCCGGGCGTTGTAGAACGAAAGGCGGAACGCGGATGTTCGATCGGGTGCTGACCGTCGCGATCTGGGGACTGGACCTCATCCTGATCGGACTCACCGTTTTGCCTCTGGTTCCCACAACGGAGAAGTGGGTCCGGATTTGGGATTTTCCCCGTCTTCAGATCGCCGTTCTCCTGGTCATTGCCCTGGTTGCGACGGCGTTCGTGCTGCCGCTCGAAGCGCAGACCACGATCGTTCTCCTGGCGGGCGTCACGGCTTGCCTCCTCTGGCAGGTCGTGCGCATGTGGCCTTACACCCGCCTTCACGCGCGCGAAGTGGAGGACGCAGATTGCGCGCCGGATCAGCGAATCCGCCTCCTCGTTTCAAACGTCCTCATGCAGAACCGCGAGACCGAGCGTCTTTTCGACGCCTTTCGGCGGCTGCAACCCGACATCGCGTTGCTGGTCGAGACGGATGCCTGGTGGGACCGGGCACTCGCCCCGCTCTACCAGCACTATGCGTTCACCGTGCGCCACCCGAAGGAGAACAGCTATGGCATGGTCCTCCTGTCGCAGCTGGAACTGGTCGCCCCCGAAGTCCGCTATCTCATCAGCAACGCCACTCCGTCGATCAAGACCGGGGTCAACCTGCCCTCGGGCCGACGCATAACCTTTTATGGATTGCACCCGCAGCCGCCGCCCCATTCCGATACAGCCAAACGCGACGCCGAGCTGATTGTCATCGCGAAAGAGATCCGGGAACAAGGGCAGCAAGCCATCGTCGCCGGCGATCTCAACGACGTGGCCTGGTCACGGACCACGCGTCTCTTCCAGAAGATCAGCGGCTTGCTCGACCCGCGCATCGGCCGCGGTTTCTATCAAACCTTCCATGCCGATTACCGCCTCGCGAGATGGCCGCTCGATCACGTTTTCTTCGACCACGCCTTCGGGCTGCGCCGCCTTTCGGTTTTGCCGAGCATCGGCTCCGACCATTTTCCGCTCTATATCGAGTTGTGTCACCGGTCGGAACTGCGCGAGATCCAGCCGAAACCACGCGCAGACGCCTCCGATCTGCAGGAGGCCCGCGAGGTCATCAAAGAGGGCCAGGACGCATCACGGCGAGACAGTTGACGGATGCGAGATGGCGCGGGCTGCTGGTACAAGCCTCGCCGCCGTGCATAATCGCCGGACGGTCTCGGCCAAAACGAGACGCGTCCGGCATGCGGAATCAATCCGTGGCCGCCGAGAGGAAACCCCCATGGATCGCCGTAGCTTTCTGGCCGCATCCGCCGCCGCAACCGTGCTGCCCCGATTTGCCTTCGCGCAAAGCTGGCCAACCAGATCGATCACGATCCTTGTCGCACACGGCGCCGGCAGTTCGACGGACGTCGTCTCGCGCCTGGTGAGCGAGGGGCTTCAGCCGGCGCTCGGGCAATCCGTCATCGTCGAGCCGAAGCCGGGAGCAGGCGGCAATATCGCCACCGTACAGGTGAAAAACGCGGCACCCGACGGGCACACGCTCCTCGCCAACAGCGTGTCGATCAGCGTCAACCCGTCCCTCTACAACAATGCGGGATACGATGTGGTGGCCGATCTCTGCTCCATCGCGCTCGGACCGCGCACGCCGAACATCATTACCGTGAACCCAAGCATGCCGGTGAGAACCGTCGCCGAATTGATCGCCCATGCGAAGTCGACCCCGGGCAATTACGCCTCGTCGGGGACCGGCACGACGACGCATCTTTCGATGGAACGGCTCAAGCGTGCAGCCGGTTTCGATCTCACTCATATCGCCTATACGCCCGCGCGTGCGGTCACCGACGTGGTCGCGGGGCACGTGCCGATCGGCAGCACCTCGATGCCGGTCGCGGTGCCGCTTGTGAGGGACGGCAAGCTGCGCGCGATCGCCGTGACCAGCAAGCAGCGCTCGGCCGCCTTGCCCGAGGTGCCGACGCTCGCCGAACTCGGCTACCCGCAGTTCGACGATTACACATGGTTCGGCTTCTTCGGCCCGGCGGCCGTACCGAGATCCGTGCAAGTGCGCCTCAACGCCGAGATCAACAAGGTGCTGATGTCCGAGCGTGTGCAGGTCCGCTTCAGAGAGCTGGGCTTTGAGATCGCGACGATGAACCTGGAGGATTTTGCTGAATTCGTGGCCGCTGAAGCCACGAAGTGGCACGAGGTTGTCGTGGCCAACAACATCAAGGCGGAGGGCTGATGCTTCGGGAGGGGTTCTCTTGATCGAACACGTCGCCCCTTTCACGCTTGTCTCGCCCGTGATCCTTGTTCCGGAAACCGCGTCCCACTTTTCGGGATCACACGCTACGAGCCCGCCAAGGCTTTTTCGATCGCGGCCCGCACCACGGCATCGATGTTATCCGCGGTGATCGGGCCGACCAGCTTGTGGACGATACGTCCGTCGCGCCCGACAACAAACGTCTCCGGAACGCCGTAAACGCCCCAGTCGATCGACGCGCGTCCGCTCAGATCGGCGCCCGAGGCCACGAAGGGATTGCCGTGGCGATCGATGAAGCGCCGCGCGTTGTCGGCCTGATCCTTGTAATTGATGCCAAGGACGCGGATGCGGCGATCCTCGGCGAGGCGGTGCAGGAACGGCATCTCGTCGTGGCAGGGAATGCACCACGACGCCCACACGTTCACAATCGATACATGGCCCTTGAAATCGTTCGGCCCAATTCCCGGCAGCGGCTTGCCGTCGCGCTCGAGCCCGGCGATGGGTGGAAGCACGGTCTCCGGGACGGGCTTGCCGATCAGCGCGGAGGGAATTTTCGACGGGTCGCCGGAGCCGAGCCGGAAAGAGAAAAGCGCCGCCAGCGCCAAGAAGCCGATCAGCGGCAGAAGCACAATGATGCGCCGCTGGCGCGATCCGCTGGTCACACGCTCGTCGCGGGAAAGGGTGCTCATGACATCTCCGTTCGGCGATTGGAACGCCGCGTAAGACCGCGCGTCTCGAGTTCGCGCAAGGTCTGCCGCTGGCGCCGATGGTCCGCTAGGATCCAGGCAATCATCGATGCGATGACGAGGCCGGCCATGACATAGGCCGCCACGATGAAGAATGCGTGCGGTCCGAGATTCACGTCGCCGCTCCGCTGACCGAACGCAACCCGCTCTCCGGGGCACGGGCCGTCGAGGACTGCGCGGCGTCGGCCCTCAGCATCAACATGGTGCGGATGCGCCGGCGCAAGATCTCGTTTCTCATTGCGGCGAGATGCAGCGTGATGAACAGCAGCGTGAAGGCCGCCGCCATGACCAAGAGCGGCACGAGAATCGAGGGATGGATGGCGGGGCCGCCGACGCGCACGACCGACGCCGGCTGATGCAAGGTATTCCACCAATCGACCGAAAACTTGATGATCGGGAGATTGACGGCGCCGACCAGCGTCAGAATTGCCGCCGCGCGTCCGGCACGCGACGGATCCTCGACCGTGCGCCACAGCGTCATCACTCCGAGATACATCAGGAACAGCAGCAGCACCGAGGTGAGCCGCGCGTCCCACACCCAATAGGCTCCCCACATCGGCCTTCCCCACAGAGCGCCGGTGACCAGGCAGATGAAGGTGAAGGCCGCGCCGATCGGGGCGGCAGCCTTGGCCGACACGTCGGCAAGCGGATGGCGCCACACCAACGTGCCAAGCGCGGAAGCGCTCATCAGCCCCCAGGCGAACATCCCAAGCCACGCCGACGGCACGTGGATGAACATGATCTTCACCGTCGCACCCTGCTGGTAATCGTCGGGCGCGACGAAAAACGCTTTGTACATTCCGACGGCGAGGAGAATCGCCGTCGCTGCCGCGAGCCAGGGCAGGATGCGCTCGACGAAAGCCAAGAAGCGCGTGGGATTGGCATAGTCCATGATCGGCATGGGTTCGTCCTAGCCGCGCCGCCGCCGCGACGCAATGCGGTGCGATGCCTATTCCAGGTGCCGCAGTGCCGCGGCGGCGGCGAACGGCCCGACCACAAGGCTCATCAAGCTCAACGCGCACAGGATCGTGAACGGCGTGCCGAAGGGCACCGGACCCACGATTGCCGCATTTGCCGCGGAAACGCCAAAAATCAAGACGGGCACGGTCAGCGGCAGAATGAGAACCGGCAGAAGCAGACCTCCTTTGCGGAGCGCCACCGCCAGAGCCGCGCCAATCAGCCCGATCAGCGTGAGCGCCGGCGTGCCGGCCAGCAGGGTCAAGGCGACCGCGCCGATAGCCAGCCCATCGAGGTTGAGCAGGAGGCCCAAGACCGGCGCAGCGACGACCAGCGGCAGTCCGGTCGTCAGCCAGTGCGCCAAGGCTTTCACCGCCACCGCGAATTCCAGCGGGGCGTTGCCCATCAAAATGAGGTCGAGCGACCCGTCCTCGTGGTCGGAGGCAAACAGCCGGTCGAGCGCAAGCAGGCTCGCCAGCAGTGCGCCGATCCACAAGATCGCGGGTCCGATGCGCTGGAGCAGCGCCATGTCCGCACCGATTCCGAACGGCACGATGGTGACCACAAGGAGGAAGAACAGGACCCCCATCAGGGCGCCGCCGCCGATCCGTACCGACAGCTTCATGTCGCGCAGCAGAAGTGCCGAAATCGCGGTCATGCCTCTCCCCCGATCCGGAGCTCCCGCGCTTCGCCGAGTCCGATCGGCCCATGGGTCGCGGCAACGATGATGCCTCCTCGGCCGAGATGGGCCGACATGATGGCGACGAGACGGGTCTGGGAGGCGGCGTCCAGAGCCGAGGTGGGCTCGTCAAGCAGCCAGACCGTCCGCTCGACCGCCACCAGCCGGGCGATCGAAAGCCGGCGCCGTTGTCCGGCCGAAAGATAGCCGGCCGGCAGATCGGCCAGGCTCTCGAGGCCGACCGCAGCAAGCGCCTCCATCGCATCGGCGCGCCCGCCGAGATAGTGCGTCCAGAAGTCGAGATTCTCCGCGACGCTCAGCGAGGATTTCAGCGCATCCTGGTGGCCAAGATAATGGCATTGCTCGGCAATGCTCCTCTCCCCGTCCCCGCCGATCAATGACAGCTCGCCGTCGGCGACGCGCAGCAATCCCGCGATCATCCGCAGCAGCGACGACTTGCCGGCGCCGTTCGGACCCACGACCAGCACCGCCTCCCCGCTTGCGACCGAGAACGACAGGCCGGCAAAAACCGCGCGGTTGCCGCGGCGACAGACAAGATTTTTGGCGACAAGCTGCATCAGAGGGCTGCGAGCCGGCGCCGGCGCGCCGCACAGGCGGAGACCGGCGACCATGCGAAAGTCGCAACTGTGCGATGCCGGGTCGTGTGGCAGGGCGAGGGAAAAGACCTTATAAGCCGCATCATCGTCCGGTCGGTTGGACCAGCGCGGAGGCGCCCGGTCCGGCTTCATTCATTCCGTCAGCGCGCCTGCGCACCGCATGGGACAGCCCCGATGACCTCGCTCGACAGCTTCAAATGCCGCAAGACCCTCAAGGCAGGGAACCAGACCTATGTCTATTACAGCTTGCCGGTCGCGGAAAAGAACGGGCTGCGGGGCATCTCCCGGCTTCCCTTCTCGATGAAGGTGCTGCTTGAGAACCTGTTGCGGCATGAGGACGGCCGTTCGGTCACCAAAGAGGACATTCTCGCGGTCGGCGCCTGGCTGAAAAAGAAGGCTTCCGATCGCGAGATCGCCTTCCGCCCGGCCCGGGTCCTGATGCAGGATTTCACGGGTGTTCCGGCCGTGGTGGACCTTGCCGCCATGCGCGACGCCATGTCCAAGCTCGGCGGCGATCCCAAGACAATCAATCCGCTGGTGCCGGTCGATCTCGTGATCGACCACTCCGTGGTGGTCAATTTCTTCGGCACCAACCAGGCATTCAAGAAAAACGTCGCGGAAGAGTACAGACAGAATCAGGAGCGCTACGAGTTTCTGAAATGGGCGCAGAAGCAGTTCCAGAACTTCCGCGTCGTGCCCCCGGGCACCGGCATCTGTCACCAGGTCAATCTTGAGTACCTCGCGCAGACCGTGTGGACGCGCAAAGAGCGCCTCAAGCTCAATGGCCGGGCAACGACCATGGCGGTCGCTTTCCCGGACACGCTGGTCGGCACCGACTCCCACACCACAATGGTCAACGGTCTCAGCGTGCTCGGCTGGGGCGTCGGCGGCATCGAGGCGGAAGCGGCGATGCTGGGTCAGCCGATCTCCATGCTCCTGCCCGAGGTCGTCGGCTTCAGGCTCACGGGGAGACTGCGCGAAGGCGTCACCGCCACCGACCTCGTTCTCACCGTGACGCAGATGCTGCGCAAGAAAGGCGTGGTCGGGCGCTTTGTCGAGTTCTTCGGCCCCGGGCTCGCCAATATGCCGCTGGAGGACCGCGCCACGATCGGCAACATGGCCCCCGAATACGGCGCCACCTGCGGCTTCTTCCCCGTCGATGGCGAGACCATCAAGTATCTCCAGAATACCGGCCGCTCATCCGGGCGCGTCGCGCTCGTGAAGGCCTATGCCAGGGCGCAAGGCCTGTTGCGGACGGAGGAGACGGCGGATCCCGTGTTTACCGACGTGCTCAAGCTCGACCTGCGCACGGTCGAGCCCTCGCTGGCCGGTCCCAAGCGCCCGCAGGATCGCGTCGTCTTGAAGGACGTGAAAAGCGGCTTTGCGGAATCGATGGCGAATGAATTCAAGAAGGCGGACGAAATGGGCAAGCGGGTGGCGGTCGCCGGCCGCAACTACGATCTCGGCCACGGCGATGTCGTGATCGCTGCCATTACGTCTTGCACGAATACGTCGAACCCGACCGTGATGATCGGCGCCGGGCTGCTTGCGCGCAACGCCAACATGAAAGGCCTGTCGACAAAGCCTTGGGTGAAAACCTCGCTCGCGCCCGGCTCGCAAGTCGTCGCGGAATACTACGAGAAATCTGGCTTGCAGAAGGATCTCGACAAACTCGGCTTCAATCTCGTCGGTTTCGGCTGCACGACTTGCATCGGCAATTCCGGTCCGCTGCCCGATGAAATATCGAGAACGGTCAACGACAACGACCTCGTCGCCGCCGCGGTGCTGTCCGGCAATCGCAATTTCGAAGGGCGCGTCAATCCGGATGTCCGCGCGAACTATCTCGCTTCGCCGCCGCTCGTCGTCGCCTACGCGATCGCAGGCTCGATGCAGGTGGACATCACCAGGGAACCGCTCGGGCACGATCAGAAAGGGAAGGCCGTGTTCCTGAAAGACATCTGGCCTTCCAGCAAGGACGTCACCGCCATCATCCGCAAGTCAATCAACAAAGACATGTTCACGCGCAAATACGCGAATGTGTTCAAGGGCGAGGCGCTCTGGCGCAAGATCGAGGTGAAGGGCGGGATGACTTACGGCTGGAACGAGAATTCCACCTATGTGCAAAACCCGCCCTACTTCGCCGGCATGGGCAAGACGCCCGCGCCGGTTGCCGACATCGTGAATGCGCGGGTCCTCGGCCTTTTTCTCGATTCGATCACGACGGATCACATTTCGCCGGCAGGCTCGATTCGTGCGGCGTCGCCGGCCGGTCAATATCTGGTACAGAAGGGCGTGCAGCCTGCCGACTTCAACCAATACGGCACCCGACGCGGCAATCACGAAGTGATGATGCGCGGCACCTTCGCCAATATCCGCATCAAGAACCAGATGGTGCCCGGCGTCGAGGGCGGCGTCACCGTGCACTATCCTTCCAAGGAGCGCATGCCGATCTACGATGCGGCCATGCGCTACAAACGCGACGGCGTTCCGCTCGTCGTGTTCGCCGGCAAGGAATACGGCACAGGCTCGTCGCGCGACTGGGCCGCCAAGGGCACGAACCTGCTCGGCGTGCGCGCGGTGATCGCGCAGTCCTTCGAGCGCATTCATCGCTCCAATCTCGTCGGCATGGGCGTGTTGCCGCTCGTCTTCGAAGAGGGAACGTCCTGGCAATCGCTCGGCCTCAAGGGCGAGGAAACGGTGACGATCCGTGGCCTTTCAGGGGGCCTCAAGCCGCGTCAAATCCTCTCGGCGGAGATCACAGGCGCTGACGGCACCGTGCGACGCGTCCCGCTGATCTGCCGGATCGACACGCTGGAAGAACTCGACTACTTCCGCCACGGCGGCATCCTGCATTACGTGCTGCGGAAACTCGCCTCCTGAGCGAGCCGTCGCCATGCGGGCTTTCACCGTCATGTGAGTGGCCGTGAACGCGGTCTCCTCATAGGGTGCTGGCTGTTTTTCGCAGCGCGTCCATGGATTCGCCCAACGTGAAAATTGACCTCCGACAGCCTTTCGCCGCGTCGCTCGCCGCCGCAGCTCTGACCGTTCTTTTGCACGGATCCGTCCAGGCGCAGCAGACCCGCGGCGTGGTCGAGCTGTTCACCAGTCAGGGCTGTTCGTCCTGTCCGCCAGCGGACGAACTGATGGGTGTGCTCGGGCGCGATCCCTCGCTCGTCGTCATCACCGTGCCCATCGATTACTGGGATTATCTGGGCTGGAAGGACACGATGGCGAAGCCGCGCCATACGCAGCGACAGCGCGGTTACGCGAAAATGCGCGGCGATCGTGACGTCTACACGCCGCAAGCCGTCATCAACGGCATTGCGCATGTGCAGGGGAGCGACAAGACCGCCATCGAGCGGATGCTCGCCGAGACCAAACAGCGTGAGCATGTCCTCTCCACGCCGGTGAAGCTGAAGGTGGTCGGCGACAAGCTTCAGGTCGATGTCGAGCGGCAGGCGGCGGCATTTCCCGCCGAAATCTGGCTTTGCGCGCTGACCAGGCAGGTCCAGGTCCAGATCGGCCGCGGAGAGAATTCGGGCAAGACAGTCGACTACCACAATGTCGTTCGTCGCTGGACCAAGCTCGGCGACTTGAACGGCGCGGCGCGTGTGTTCAGCATCCCCCTGAGCGATCTGCGCGCCGACGGCGCTGACAGCGCCGCCGTGCTCGTGCAAGCCGGCAGCATCGAGCGGCCCGGATCCATTTTCGGTGCTGCGATCGCCTCTCTGCGCTAGGTTCGTGCGCGCGGCGCTTCGTTTGCAGATTTCGCGGATGGCGGGTTCCGGACCTGAGTCCTTCTGCAGCCTGAAGCCCAAAAAAACGAAGGGCCGGCCAAGCCGGACCCGAGACCCAAACGCGATTTGTGGAAACAGGGGCCGATCCGTCCAGACCCCGGGGGGCTGGGGGGCTGAGGACCGGCATCTGGGCCGGACCGGACCCTTGAGGCAACAACGCTTTGTTCCATGTCAGCGGGGCCGGCCAGCGGCGAAATTACGGCGGCGGCGTGGCGGCAGTGACGACTGCGTGATCCTCACAGGGCAATTCCATCGCCGGGGACTGGCGAGGCTTTGCGGCATGGGGTCCGGTGGGGGCTCTTGCGGCGGGCTCGATCGAGGACGATCATGACGCAACGACGACAGGAGGCGGCATGTCTTTGCAATCGGGCGATACCGACCCCAGCGAGTTCCGCGGGGGCGAGGGTCACGCCGGACTCGCTCCCAGCCAGGTGACGTTCGAGCGGCGCGAACTCGACCGGCTGCTCAATCTCTATGGGCGCAAGGTGGCTGCCGGCGAATGGCGGGACTATGCCATCGACTTCCTGAAAGACCGGGCGGTGTTCTCCGTCTTCCGCCGGGCCTCCGAAGTCCCGCTCTACCGGATTGAGAAGAACCCCAAACTGGCGCGCCGCCAGGGCGCCTACAGCGTCATATCCGCAACTGGGCTGATTGTGAGGCGCGGCCCCGAGCTCGATCGAGTCCTGCGTGTGCTCGACAAATCGATACGGCTCGTGGCGAGCTGAAAGAGCCCAGCGCCCGCTGCATCAGGACGCCGTGAAGCCAGCGCCATGCCATGGCGAACGGACTGCCGGTGCTGCGTCGTTCTGCCGCAGACCCCTGAGACGCACCGCACGGGTCAATAAAAAGGCCCCGGCTTTCGCCGGGGCCAGACAGCTGTGTGTGTAGTCGCCGATTACTCTTCGCGCTGTCCGAACAGCTGCAAGAGCATCGTGAACAGGTTGATGAAGTTCAGATAGAGCGACAGCGCGCCCATGATCGCGGCACGCTCTTGCGTATGGCCTTCCATCGCGCCGTAAACATACTCGCTCTTCAGCCGCTGCGTGTCGTAGGCGGTGAGACCTGCAAAGACGAGCACGCCGATCACCGAGATCACGAATTGCATCGCCGAACTCGCGAGGAAGATGTTGACGATGCTCGCGATGATGATGCCGATCAGTCCCATGATCAGGAAGGAGCCGAACCCCGACAGGTCACGCTGCGTGGTGTAGCCCCACAGGCTCAATGCGCCGAAGGACGCCGCGGTGATGAAGAACACGCGGGTGATGCTTGTGGCCGTGAATACGAGGAAAATCACCGACAAGGACACGCCCACGAGCGCCGCGTAGATCCAGAACGTCGCATGGGCTGCGGTCGGGCTCATCTTCTCGATGCGGAAGCTCAGAAAAAACACCAAGGCCAGGGGGGCGAAAACAACCACCCACTTGATCGGCGATTGATACAGGAGCTGCCCGAAGCCGGTCAGCGCGCGCTTGCCGGTCGCGGGATCGACGCCGACGGCCAGCATGAATGTGCCGAGCGCCGCGAAACCGGTGATGGCAAGACCGAGCGTCATGTAATTGTAGATCCGCAGCATGTAGGCCCGAAGGCCCTCGTCCATGACGGCCGCTTCGGCGCGGGTTATCGGCCGGCCGAGCCCGTACTGCGCAGCGGTGTTGCGATCATAATCCGACATTGTCGAAACCTCTTGTGTTGCCTTCGACCGCCGTTTAGGGGCGATCCCCTCCTGGTCGCCCCAATATGGGGAGGAGTGACCCCTTCCGGCAATATGCTTTTAGGCCGCAGGCAGTCCAGCCGAGGTTAACGCAGGTTTTCCCCCGGGCAAGAAAATCGGTCGCAAACGGTCACAGATTCCGTAAGACCGGCGCGGGTTTTTGGCCAAGCGCCGCAAACGTTCCGACCAGCCCGAATGCAACCGTAAGTATCATGGCTCCAAGAGCAGCCAAAGCCGCCGGGCCGGGGAGCCAGACGAAGTTCAGGTTCATCAGCTCGGTCATGATCAGCCAAGCGGCCAGGGAGCCGGCCGCGACGCCGAAGATGGCGGTCGCAAGACCGATCAGCAGGTATTCGAGCGCATAGGCGGCCAGCAGCCGGCCACGCGTTGCGCCGAGCGTCTTCAGAATAACGGCGTCGTAGACGCGATGGCGATGCCCGGTCGCCAGCGCCCCTGCAAGCACCAGCACGGCGGAGAACAGGGCAACGGCGCTCGCCCCGCGAATGGCAAAGGCGAGATCGAGCACGACCTTCGCAACCGCTTCCAGCGCCTCCTTCACCCGCACGATGGTGACGCCGCCGAAGGTGTCGGCGACGGCCTTGAACAGCGAAAGCTCCTCTTGTGCCGTGCCGCCGGGCGGGTAAGTGAGCGTTGCGATATGCGCGTGCGGCGCGCCGCTGAAGGCGCCGGGCGAGAACACCAGAACGAAGTTGATGCCGAGCGATTGCCAATCCACGGCCCGCAGATTGGCCACCGTGGCCGTGATGTTGCGACCAAGCACATTGACCGTGATCCGGTCGCCGACCTTCAAGCCGAGGCCCTCGGCAATGCGGTTCTCGAGAGAAACGAGCGGTGGCCCATCGTAGTTCTGATCCCACCACGTCCCCGCGACGACGCGCGAGCCGGCCGGGACCTCGGACGTGTAGGTGATCCCGCGGTCATTCTGCAGCACCCAGGCGGCTTGCGGTGACGGGCGGAGCTGTTCGGCGGCCTGTCCGTTCACGCTGACAATACGCCCGCGCAGCATCGGCACGCGATCGAGCGTGGCCTGCGGGGCGCGCTCGCGCACGAATGCGTCGAAGCGCGCCGCGTCGGCCGCCTGAATGTCCACGAAGTAGAACGCGGGCGCGCGCTCCGGCAGCGAAGCCGTGAATTGCCGGCGCAGGTTTCCGTCGATCAAGGTGAGGATCACCAGCAGCGCAAGTCCAAGCCCGAGCGAAAGCACAACGCTCGGCGTGAGGGCTCCCGGCCGATGGATGTTGGCAATCACGAGCCGCCAGAGCGTCGAGCGCGGCCGCGGCATGCGCCGCGCCGATGCCATCATCAGCCACGCGATCAGGCGCAACGCGACGAACACCGCCGCCGCCGCCGCGACGAAAATCGCGGCGACGCGACGGTCGTAGGCCAGCGCAATCGCCAGCGCAGCCAGCGAGCCCACCGCCAGGGCCGTCGCGGCGATGTAGCGCGCGCGCGGCAACCGCCGTTGCGGCGCGACTTCGTCGCGAAACAAGGCCGAGACCGGCACTTCGTGCGCGCGCCCCAAGGGCCACAGCGTGAATGCCAGCGCCGTCAGCAGGCCATAGGCCAGCGCCAGCATCAGTTCCGCGGGATAGAGGGCCGGCGCAATCGGAATCGGAATGCTGGAGCCGAAAGCGGCCGCGACCGCGAACGGCAGCATTGCGCCGAGCGCCGCGCCGATCACCGTTCCCAAAAGCGCGAGCAAGGTCACCTCGACGAGGTAGATCGAAAAGATCCTCCCGCCGGTCGCCCCGAGCGCCTTCAGCGTCGCGACAATGTTGCGCTTGCGGTCGAGATAGCTCTTCACCGCATTGGCCACGCCGACGCCTCCGACCAGCAGGGCCGTCAATCCGACCAGCGTCAGATACTGCGTGAAGCGTTCGATGTTGCGCCCCAGTTCCGGCGAGGCATTCGCGCGTGAGCGGATGTCCCAGCCGGCATCGGGAAACGCGGCCCGCGCCCGCGATGCGACGGCCTCGACGGCGCGGTCGGTCGGATCGGCGTCAGCCAGCCGCAACCGATACTGCCAGCGCACGAGGCTGCCGGGCTGGACAAGCCCGCTCGCGCGCAGCGCTTCCTCGCTCAGAAGAAGGCGCGGCCCGAACGGCACGCCGGCGCCGACCTTGTCGGGCTCGGACTGGAGCGTGGCGCGCAGCTCGATGTCCGCTTCGCCAAGCCTGATGCGATCGCCGATGTTCAAATCGAGCCGCGCCAGCAAGGCCGGGTCCGCCAGCGCGCCGAAGACGCGTCCTGGCCCACTACTGCCCGCCCCCGCGGGAGCGGGCCGGGCCGGGGCGAGAAGATCCGCCAAGGCCGCGTCGGGCTCCGCGCGGATGGCGCCATAGAGCGGATAGGCGCGGTCCACGGCCTTCGCCTCAACCAGTGCCGTGCGCCCTTCCGGCGTCCGCACCATGGAGCGCATCGTGGCCGCGACCGACAAGCGGCCCTGGCTTTCGAGAAAACGTCTTTCCGGCGCGGTCGCTTCACGCTGGATCAGCGAAAAGGCGACATCGCCGCCGAGGATCACGCGGCCTTCGCGCGCGAGCCCGGCCGCTAGACTTTTGGCGAATGAGCCGACGCCCGAAATCGCCATGACCCCAAGCGCGATGCAGGCAATGAACACGTAGAAGCCGCGCAACCCGCCCCGCAGCTCGCGCAAGGACAACCGCAGCGACAGGAAGGGGCGCCGGGCTGTCGCCGCGCCGGTGCTTGCGCTGACAAAGGTCATCCGGACGCCGCCCGCTCGCGCGCCGGCTCGATCCGGCCCGATCGCATGCGCACGACGCGGTCGCAGCGGTTGGCCAGCGCCGCATCATGCGTGACGAGGATCAAGGTCGTGCCGCGCTCGAGGTGCCCGGCAAAAAGAAGTTCGATGATCTGCTGTCCGGTCGCCTCATCGAGATTACCGGTGGGCTCGTCGGCGACCAGTATGGCCGGCCCCGGCGCCAGCGCGCGCGCCAGCGCGACACGCTGCTGCTCGCCGCCGGAGAGCTCGGCAGGATAATGGTCGAGCCGTTCGGACAACCCGACCGACGCCAGCTCCCGCGCCGCCTTGTCGAAGGCGTCCGGCGCACCCGCGAGTTCCAGCGGCACCGCCACGTTCTCCCACGCGGTCATGGTGGGGATCAGGTGGAAAGATTGAAAGACGATGCCCACATTCCGCCCACGGAATCGGGCCAGACCATCCTCGTTCAAGACGCTGAGGTCTTCCCCCGCAACCGCAACCGTACCCGTATCCGGGCGCTCGAGTCCCGCCATGACCATCAGCAGCGTGGATTTCCCTGAACCCGACGGTCCGATCAGCCCGATCGCCTCTCCCCGGCGGACGGAAAAATCGATATCCCGAAGGATGTGGACGCGCGCCGCGCCGCGCCCGAGCGAAAGATTGACACCGCGAAGCTTGATTGCCATCGCGACGCCGGAGGTATCATCCATGCCGATTGTCCGCTCTCGATTCCCCGCTGTCACGTCATCGTCATATGGGAAGGCTTTGGGCCGGGTCCAGGCATGGCTTGCCGCGCTGGCAATCCTGAGCCTTGCATCTGCGGGAGCGGCTTCGGCCCAAGCGGAGCGGCCGCTGAACCTCGTCGTGCTCGGCGATTCCCTGACCGCCGGTTATGGGCTTCCCGGGAATGCCGCCTTCCCGGCGCAGCTCGAGCGCGCGCTCAAAGAGCGCGGGCATGCCGTGACGATCCAGAATGCGGGCGTGTCAGGAGATACCGCCTCCGGCGGCCTCTCGCGCCTGGGTTGGTCGGCGCCGGATGGGACGGATGCCGTCATCGTCGCGCTCGGCGCGAATGACGCGTTGCGCGGCATCGATCCGAAGCTGACCCGCGCGGCGCTCGACGAGATCATTCAGCGCCTGCGCGCGCGCAATATCCCGGTCCTGCTTGTGGGGATGTACGCGCCCCGCAACCTCGGGCCTGATTACGTGCGCGCCTTCGACGTCATCTTTCCGGAGCTCGCGAAGAAGCATGGTGTCGCGCTCTATCCCTTTTTCCTCGAAGGCGTGGTCGGCGAGCGCTCCATGAATCTTGCGGACGGAGTGCATCCCAATGCACAAGGCGTCGCGGTGATGGTGAAGGGCATCCTGCCGACGCTGGAGGAGTTCCTCGGCCGGCTGCGCAAGGCCTGAGATTGCCTCCTGCCGGCGAATCCGCTCATCTGTCGACGGAGTGAAGCGATGCCGCGCCTTTTCACCGGTCTCGAAGTCCCCCGCGGGGTTGCGACGGCCTTGTCCACGCTGCGCGGCGGGCTGCCGGGCGCGCGCTGGATCGATCCGGAAAATTACCATGTCACGCTGCGCTTCATCGGCGATATCGACGACCGCATGGCGCACGAGATCGCCTTGCTGCTCGATCAGGTGAAGCGCCGGCCGTTCGATTTGCGGTTCAACGGCCTCGGCTCCTTCGGCGGACGCCGACCGCGCGCGGTCTATCTCGGCATCGAGCCGACAAGCTCGCTGCTCGAATTGCAGGCGGAGCATGAACGGCTGCTGCAGCGCGTCGGCCTCGAACCGGAGGGGCGGAAATACACGCCGCATGTCACCCTTGCACGCCTTCGCGACGCGACGAGCCACGAGGTTGCGCAGTATCTGTCGACCCGGGGCGGCATGGGCGTGCCGCCGGTGCTGGTGTCGCGTTTCGTCCTGTTCTCGTCCCGGGCGTCGGTCGGCGGCGGGCCCTATATCGTCGAGGCCGCCTATCCGCTCGCAGCTTGAACTACGGGAGAGTGAAACATGGCGCGCGAAAAGCTGTCCGCGGACGCTCGAAAGGCGGCTCTTGCAAGACTTTCCGGCTGGAGCGAGGCGGAGGGGCGCGACGCCATCACGAAACGATTCGTGTTCAAGGATTTCAACGCCGCCTTCGGCTTCATGACGCGCGCCGCGCTGATGGCGGAAAAGCTGGACCACCATCCGGAATGGTTCAACGTCTATAAGACCGTCGAAGTCACGCTTTCAACGCATGACGCCGGCGGCGTGACCGAACTCGACGTGACGCTTGCCGACGCGATGAACAAGCTTGCGGGGTGAGGCGAGGTCCGAGCGGCTTGCGCAGCGCCGTTTCGTCTCCCAGATCTGGACTATTGTCCGTCCTGATGGAGGTCGCCCTGGCATTCGAGCGCGTGGCGTCATGGTGGGAACGCAGGTTCGATCCGGACGAGGCCTTGCGCAAGGCCGATGCGGTTCGCCGGCAATTCCGCGTGAAAGCGCGGAAGGTCGCGGCGTCCTTGCCCTTCGCAGAGGACCTGCTCGCCGCCTATTATTGCGCCTTCGATCGCGAGACGCCGATGCCCGTGAAGGCGGCGCTGGTCGGCGCGCTCGCCTATTTTGTGCTGCCGTTCGATTTTGCACCCGACATGCTGCCCCTCCTCGGCTTCACTGACGATGCCGCCGTGCTGGCAGCCGCGATCCGCATGGTGGCGGGCCATATCCGCGACAATCACCGCGAGGCCGCACGGCGCGTGCTGGCGCGGTGGCGCTGACGCTTCTCCTCTCCCGCAACGGGGAGAAGGTTCTTGGTGCGCGGCGCGCGTCACACCCCCAACGCCACCTTGCCCATCGCCTTTCGCCCGGCGATTTCCTCCAAGGCCTCGGCCGCGCGCTCGAGCGGATAGACCGCATGCACATGCGCCGAGAGCGTTCCCGCTGCGCACCACTTCAGGATTTGCGCCAGCGTGGCCCGGTAGCCGGCCGGATCGCGTTCCGTCCAAGCGCCCCAGTGCACGCCGAGCACATCGTAGCTCTTGAGCAGCACGATGTTCAGCGGCAGCTGCGGGATGCCGCCGGCCGCAAAACCGATCACGAGAAAGCGCCCACCCCAATCCATGGCGCGAAGCGCGGGTTCGGCATAGGCGCCGCCGACCGGATCGTAGACGACGTCGACTCCCTTGCCGGCGGTCAGCTCACGCAGCGCCTCCTTCAAATCCTGTTTGGCGTAATTGACCACGTCGTCGGCGCCACGCGCGCGCACGAAGGCGAGCTTGTCGTCGGAGGAGGCGCAGGCGATCACCCGCGCACCCAGCGCCTTGCCGACTTCCACCGCCGACAATCCGATCCCGCCCGCGGCGCCGAGCACGGCCAGCGTCTCGCCCGCTCGAAGCTTTGCGCGATCCCTCAGCGCGTGCAGGCTCGTGCCATAGGTGACGCTCACGCCGGCGGCGCGGGTGAAGTCCATGGCGGCGGGCATCTTGATCAGGCGTCCCGCCGAAACCGCGATCTTTTCGCGCGCCGCGCCGTAAGCGATATTGCCGATGACGCGGTCGCCGGGCGCGACATCGGCGACGTCGCCCCCGACCCGTTCGACCACGCCGGCGAACTCGGCGGCGGGCGAGAACGGCAGGGCCGGCCTCACCTGGTACTTGCCGGCGATGATGAGCGTGTCGAAGAAATTCAGCGCCACGGCCTTCACCGCGACGACCGCCTCACCGGGTCCGGGCTCGGGTTCCGGCAGGTCGGCCAGTTCGAGATCGCGCGGCCCGCCCAGACGTGTACACAGAACAGCTTTCATCAGGTCACCCTGCCGCACGCGGCGCTCGCTGCTGCCTTCACATTACCCATTTACCCGGTTATTCGAGGGGGATGCCATCGCAACCCTGATTCGCGAGCCATGAAGCGTCCGATGAAACCCTTCCGCGCCGCATTCACCCTCATGACCGCTCTCGTCCTCGGCACCCTTTCTGCCTCGGCGCAGCAGCCGAAGCAGGCCGCTCAGGCCAAACAGACCCCCGCCCCGGCGCCAGGCGGCGGGCAGCCGACCCTGCTCGGTCAATTCGGGGACTGGGGCGCCTATGCGGCGACGACCGGCGGCCGCAAAGTCTGCTACGCGCTGGCGAAACCGTCCAGCGCCTCGACCGCTCCGCCAAACCGCCCGCGCGACCCCGTTTACATGTTCGTTGCCTCGCGACCGGCCGAAAATGTCCGCAACGAGGTCTCCATCGTCGTCGGCTATCCGTTCAAGCCGAATTCAGAGGCAACCGTCGCAATCGGCAGCAACCAGTTCCCGATGTATACGCAGGCCGACGGCGCCTGGATCAAGAATGCCGCCGAAGAGGCGCGCATGGTTGATGTCATGCGCAAGAACGGCGAGCTGATCGTGACCGGGGAGTCCGGCCGCGGCACGAAGTCCATGGACCGCTATTCGCTCAAAGGTCTCGCCCAGGCGCTCGACCGCGCCAATGCGGAGTGCAAATGAGCGCCGTGGTCCCCGCAGCCGCAGGGGCGGGCTGACGTCGCGGCGATGCCCTGCGCACCCTATCTGTGATAGGACCGCGGGCGAAGAAGCCGCGTTTCCGAGTATCCATGACCTTGCACACGACCACACCGGACAGGGCCGCCGCGCCCGCTCTCCTCGAAAAGACGCCGCTCGAGCGCTACGTCGCCCCCGCCCAGCCGTCGCTCGTCGGCTTGACACGCGCGGAGCTCGCGACGGTGCTGGCCGGCATCGGCGTGCCGCCCGCGCAAACGAAGATGCGCGTGCAACAGCTCTGGCACTGGCTCTATGTCCGCGGCGCAAGACGCTTCGATCAGATGACCAGCGTGTCGAAAGAGCTGCGCGCGACGCTCGCGCAGCACTACACGCTCGCGCGGCCCGAGGTGGTCGCCGAGCAGGTCTCGACAGACGGCACGCGCAAGTGGCTGCTCCGGCTCCCGGGCGAACATGCGGGAGAGCGGCCGCACGAGATCGAGACCGTCTATATCCCTGACACCGATCGCGGCACGCTGTGCCTCTCAAGCCAGGTCGGATGCACGCTCAATTGCGCTTTCTGCCATACCGGCACGCAGCGTCTCGTCCGCAACCTCACAGCCGGCGAGATCGTTGGCCAGATCATGGTCGCGCGCGACCGGCTCGGCGATTGGCCCGGAGGCACGCCGCCGACCGACGGCCTCGTTCCGCGCGAGGGCGCGCGAGCGGTGACCAACATCGTGATGATGGGCATGGGCGAGCCGCTTTACAATTTCGAGGCGGTGCGCGACGCGCTCCTGATCGCTGCCGACGGCGACGGGCTCGGCGTCTCCAAGCGCAAGATCACGCTCTCCACCTCGGGCGTCGCGCCGAACATCGCGCGCGCCGGCGCGGAAACCGGCGTCATGCTCGCGGTCTCGCTGCATGCCGTGCGCGACGCTTTGCGCAACGAGCTGGTCCCGCTCAACCGCAAATATCCGATCGAAGAGCTGTTGGAGGCGTGCCGCGCCTATCCGGGCCTCTCGAATGCGCGCCGCATCACATTCGAATATGTGATGCTCAAGGGCGTGAATGATTCCCTCGCCGACGCCAAGGCGCTGGTGAAACTCCTCAAGGGCATTCCGGCGAAGATCAATCTGATCCCCTTCAATCCATGGCCCGGAACGACCTACGAATGCTCCGACTGGGAGCAGATCGAGACGTTCTCGGAAGTCATCTTCAACGCCGGCTATGCCGCGCCGGTGCGCACGCCGCGCGGCCGCGACATCCTCGGCGCGTGCGGGCAACTCAAGAGCGCGACCGAAAAGCTGTCGGCGCGCGAGCGCATGGCGCTGCGCGCCATGGCGATGACGGATTGATGCCCCTCATCGCGCGAGCCCTCACCATTCTGTTGGGCTTTATCCTTGCGAGCATGGCCGCCGGACTCGTCGTCGCCACCACCGTGCTGCTGCCGGAGTGGAGCGAGCTTGCGCTCGGGCCGGTGGAAAACGGCATGCTCAGTATCATGCTCGCATTCGGCGTCGTTTTCCTGTCCGCTTCCGCGATTCTGCCGGCGCTGATCGTGGTGATCCTCGGCGAAAGCTTTTCGATCCGCTCGGCCTTGTTCTACACCGCCGCCGGCGCCGTCGTCGGTCTCGCGACTTATGCCGGCATGGGCCGCATCGATCCGGAGACATGGACGATCGGCGGCCTATTCCGTCGGGAGCTGGAAATCATGGCGGCTGCTGGAATCGTCGCCGGCTGGGTGTATTGGGCGATTGCCGGCCGCAAAGCCGGCGCGTGGCGCGCGTCGCCGCTTTAGAGTGCGATGAGATCAGGTTTGATCAGCCTGCCGCCCTCAACGTGATTCGCGCGTGATCTTTTCCGAAAACCGCTATCCACTTTTCGGGATCACGCGCTAAGCCTATTGTTTTGTCGCATTCTAGTACCCCGCCGCCAGCGTGCCGCGGTGGCGCGGGTCGGCGGCTCCGGCCAAGCCGTCCGGCGTGACCATGATCGAGTTCGCCGATCCCGTGGCTGAGCCGGCACGGATAGCGTGGCCGCGCGCTTGCAAAAGGCGAATGGTGTCGGGAGAGAATCCGCGCTCGATCACAACCTCGTCCGGCAGCCATTGATGATGCAGTCGCGGCGCGGCAACCGCCTCGGCGATGCTCATGTCGTGGTCGATCACGTTGGAGATGACCTGCAGCACCGTCGTGATGATGCGGCTTCCGCCCGGCGAGCCGGTGACGAGAAACGGCTTGCCGTCCTTGAGCACGATGGTCGGCGACATCGACGAGAGCGGGCGCTTGCCGGGTCCCGGCGCATTGGCCTCGCCGCCAAGGAGTCCGTAGGCATTGGGAGCGCCAGGCTTCGCCGCGAAATCGTCGAGCTGGTTGTTCAGCAGAATCCCGGTGCCATCGGCGACAAGTCCAAGGCCGTAGCTGAAATTCAGCGTCGTCGTGTTCGAGACCGCGTTGCCGAAGCGGTCGACGATCGAGAAGTGGGTCGTGTTGTCGCCTTCATGCGCCAGCGGATCGCCGGGCCTGATCTCCGAGGAGGGCCGCGCGCGCTCGCGGTCGATCCGCTCACGCAAGGCTGCAGCATAGGCTTTCGAGGCGAGACCTTTCAACGGCACCTTCACCGAATCCGGATCGCCCAGGAACTCCGCGCGGTCGGCATAGGCGAGCTTCATCGCCTCGATCATCAGATGCAGCGTGTCGGCTGCGCCGGCGCCGAGTTCGACGAGCGGGAAGCCCTCGAGGATGTTGAGCAGCTGCACGACATGCGCGCCCCCTGACGAAGGCGGCGGCATCGAGACGATCTCGTGCCCGCGATAGGCGCCGCGCACCGGCTCGCGCTCGACCGCGCGATAGCGGCGGAGATCCTCGCGCGTCATCACCCCGCCGGCCGCCCGCACGGCCTGAGCGATCTTCTCCGCAATCGGCCCCTCGTAGAACGCCTCGGGTCCGCGCTTTGCAATGGCGTCGAGCGTGTTCGCAAGGTCGGTCTGCACCAGACGATCCCCGCGCCCCAGCGCCTCGCCGTCGGGCTTCAGAAAGATCCGCCGCGAGGAAGGCCACCCCACGAGGCGCAATTGCCCGGAGGGAAGCGAATCCGCCAGATCCTCGTCGACCACGACGCCGTCGCGCGCGAGGTGGATCGCGGGATCCAAAAGCTGCGCCAGCGTGAAGCGGCCGGACCCGTATTTGTCGAGCGCCAGCGCAAGGCCCGCGACTGTTCCCGGCACGCCGACGGCAAGCCCGCTGTTGCGCGACTTCTGCGGATCGGCCTCACCCTTCTCGTCGAGAAAGCTGTCGCGCGCGATGGCAGCCGGCGCGGTTTCGCGATAGTCGATTGCGATCGTCTCGTTTCGCTCGGCCAGATGCACAAGCATGAAGCCGCCGCCGCCGATGTTTCCCGCGCGCGGATGCGTCACCGCCAGCGCGAACCCGACCGCGACTGCGGCGTCGACCGCGTTGCCGCCGCGTTCCAGCACATTCACGCCGATCTGGGTCGCGCGCCATTCCTGGCTCGCCACCATGCCGTGCTGCGCCAGCACGGGCTGGAGGCGGACCTCGTCGGCGACAACCGGCGGGGCTTGGCCCGTGGCCTGCGCCGAGGCGAGGGCGAGCGCCCAGAGCGCAAGGATCGCCACGCGCGTTCGCCGCCCGGCGCTTGTCCAAGGACTTGTTCGCCGCCCGGGGAACGGGCAGGTTGCGGCCGCAACACAGCCGGATCGCCGCCTCATGAACTCAGTCCGCGTCGCCACGCCCGACGGCCTTTCCATTTCGGCGCATGCGTGCGGCAATCCCGACGGGCCGGAAATCCTGTTCATCCACGGCTACTCGCAATGCCATCTGTCCTGGATGCGCCAACTCGCGGACGATCCGCTCGCGCGCGAGTTCCGCATGGCGGCCTATGACTTACGCGGCCATGGCGCATCCGACAAGCCGGTCGGGCGGGAGTGGTACTACGAAGCGAAGCCGTGGGCGGACGAGCTTCTTGCCGTGATCGAGGCGTCGGGATTGCGGCGGCCGGTGCTGGTCGCCTGGTCGATGGCCGGACGCGTCGTCGCCGACTACCTGCGGGTGCATGGCCAAGATCGGCTCGCCGGCATCGTCTTTATCGGCGCCGTGACCAAGAGCAAGAGCGCGTTCTGGGGCGACGCGATGAAGCTCACGCAACCGATGATGTCGGAAGACCTCTCCACCAACATCGCGGCCTCGCGCGCGTTCGTGCGCGCCTGTTTCGAGCACGAGCCTGGCGCGGAGCAGTTCGAGACCATGCTTGCCTATACGATGATGATGCCGCCGGCCGTGCGCGTCAGCGTCCTTGAGCGGCCGCGCAACGAAGGCGACATGCTGCCCAAGATCACCGTGCCGACGCTCGTCGTACATGGGGAGCGCGACAAGATCGTGCTGCCGGCGGCCGGCGAGTATACTGCCGCGTCCGTGCCCGGCGCGCGCCTGTCCATCTACAAAGGACTCGGTCACTCGCCGTTCATGGAGGACGCCCCGCGCTTCAACCGCGAACTTGCGGAATTCGTGCGGGGCGTGGGCTGACGCCGGATCAGGATCTCCCCGCCTCGTCGAGGAAGGCCTGCACGGCCTCGAACAGCTTCATGCGGTTCTTTTCCATGATGATCGTGTGGGTGCCCTCGGCCAGTATGACGAGCCGCTTGCCGGGCGCGTTGACGAGCAGCGGGAACAGGGTTTGCGCCATGTAGGGCGGTGTGTCGCGATCCCATTCTGCGAGCACGAGCAGCGTCGGCGCCGTGATCTTGGCCGGATCGTAATAGGGCTTGCCCGCGGCCCAGTAATCGGCCGTGTCCTGCAGCGTGCCATTCGGCGCACGCAGAAAAGGCGGATCAGCCTTGGCGCCTTCGGGATCGGATGCAAATGTCGCGTTCGCCCAGGCGTCGAACCAGCCCGCCGGGATCAGCGAGGCCTTCTTGTCCTCCGGCACGCCGTTAAGCCAGCGCGCAAGCGCCTGGTCGCGCTTGACCACGCGATAGGCCGGAATTGGCCCGGGGCCCGACTGGATCAGCGATGGCGTCGTGCGGATCCATTGCGGCGCATAAAGCACGAGCCGCTCGACCTTGTCGGGGTTCTGCGTCGCGTAAGTCGACATGGTCGTCGTGCCCCACGACCAGCCGAGGAGATTGAGCCGCGGAATATTTCGCCGCTTGAGAATGAAATCGACGGCGGCGCCGATGTCCTTCACGGCCGTGTCGCCGCGCACGATCGCGGGATTGGCCTCGGGCTTGTCGCTCATCTCTTTCGGCCGCGTCGACTTTCCATAGCCGCGCAGATCGAGCAGATAGACGTCGTAGCCGCGTGACGCGATGTAATCCATCCAGGACAGGCCATCGAGTTGAAGGTCGAAGGCCGTATGCGCCGGGTAGGTCGATCCGTGCACGAACAGCACGGTGCGCTCGGGCCGGAACGTGGTGAGGTTCGCGGGACGCTTGTTTCGCACGTAGATTTCGATGCCCGCATCGGAGGAGGGCGCCATGAACTCTTCCATGACGATCTGCGGGGCTTGCGCCCGCGCGACCCCGCTCGCCAAGACCAGCCCGGCCAGGGCCATCAATGCCAGTTTCATACAATCCTCCCTGAAAACGGCGCTCAGCGCGCCTGCTTGTGGTAGACCGTGTTGGGACGCATGTCGGCCGCCGAGGCCACGCGGTTCGACATATTGAAGAAGCCGGTCACCGCCGCGATGTCCCAGATGTCGCGTGCGGAAAAGCCGGCCTTGCGCAACCGCTCCCGGTCTTCTTCCTCGACGGCCCAGGGCTCGGCCGTGAGCTTCACGGCAAAATCGAGCATGGCGCGTTGTCGTTTCGACAGCCGGGCGGCGCGGTAGTTCATGACCATCAGTTCCCCAAGGACCGGATCGCCGGACAATTGGCGCACGGCGGCGCCATGGGCGGTCAGGCAGTAGTAACACCGGTTTTCCGACGAGACCGCAACCGCGATCATCTCGCGTTCGAGCTTCGAGAGGCGCGAGGGCGCGAGCATCAGGTCATTATACATGGCGGCGAAAGCCTCGAGCTTCGCCATGTCGAACGCATAGGCCTTGAGCACGTTCGGCACGAAGCCGAGCTTCTCGTCGCACTTGCGGAAGTAAGCCGCCATCGCGTCGCTCAGCGGCGCCTGGTCGAGGTCGAGAGCAATGATGTCGATGTCATCGCCCGCCGCCGCGCTCTGACGATCGTCGCCGGATCGTGCGGCACTCTCTTTCGCTGCAGCCGACAGGGAACGTTTGCGCCGCACGGCATTGTTCTTGGGTCTCGATTTGCGCGTCGCCATGGCGACCTCCAAAAATGCACGATGGACAAGCCTAGTTCGGCGGTTCGGAAGTCCGCATCATTCTTGAAGCGAGTCCGACGCGCGGAGTTCCGAGCCGAAGCAAACGAGGGTGCAGCACAATGAACTTCGGAATCGGGACACTAGCGCCTTGCCGCGAATCGTGAAATCAAATCCGCACCGGATGCGGATCACGCTTTTTGCTCGACTGCGGAGCCGGTATCGGGAAGAGTCGGCCGACGGCACTGGGCCGGCGCGGAACCGGTCCGGAGGAAGCCTATGATCTTGGTAGACCTGCCGACCGGCAGCGACGAGGAGCGCACCGGGCGCAAGCTCATCGGGCTTGCGGGCTCGGTGCTGTCCGGTGCGCGCGGCGACATCCCGAAGAACTTCGCATCGCTCCTGTTCGCGCATGCCTCGCCGGAGGACCTGGTTACCCACGCGCCGGGCGAGCTTGCCGTCCTCGCCGAGGAGGCCTGGCAGTTCCTGCAACGGCGCGGCCTCGGCACGGCCAAGGTGCGGGCGGAGTCGCGTGACGGGCCGGTTGGCGCTGAGCGGCTAGCCGCGGTGACCGTGATCGAGATCGTCAACGACGACATGCCGTTCCTGCTCGACTCGGTGATGGGCGAATTGAACGAGCGAGGTCTCGAAGCCCGCTTCGTCGTGCATCCGATCTTTACTGTCGAGCGCGATGCGCAGGGCGTCCTCGTCGCCTTTCGCGGAGATGCGTCCGCGACCGGGGCGGCTCTGCGCGAGAGCTTCATCCAGATTCAGATCGAACGCATTGACGACGACGCGCAACGAACGGCGATCGTCGAGGCGCTCCTGCGCGTTCTCGCCGATGTCCGGGTTTGCGTTGCCGACTGGCGGCCGATGCTCGCGCGCCTTGGCGAGGTCGTCGCCGACATCAAGAACAATCCGCCGCCTTTGCCCGTCGCCGAGATCGCGGAGGCGGTGCAGTTTCTCGAGTGGGTCACAGCCAACAACTTCACGCTGCTCGGCATGCGTGAATACAGGTTCGCCAGCGGCGAGCGGGCGATCGAGCCGCGCGCGGAGACCGGTCTTGGAATCTTGCGGGATCAGAACGTGCACGTGCTCCGGCGCGGGACCGAGCTCGTGGCGATGACGCCGGAGATCAACGAGTTTCTGCAGGAGCCGCGCGCGCTGATCATCACCAAGGCGAATGTACGCTCGCGCGTCCACCGCCGCGTGCATATGGACTATATCGGGATCAAGCGCTTCGACGCGGAGGGCCGGCTCAGCGGAGAACTGCGGGTCGTCGGCCTTTTCACCTCGACCCTCTACACGCGCTCGACCCGTCTGATCCCGTATCTGCGCCGCAAGGTCGACACCGTGCTCAGGCGCGCCGGCTTCGATCCGGACAGCCATTCCGGCAAGGCGCTGGTGAACGTGCTCGAAACCTATCCGCGGGACGAGCTCTTCCAGATCGACGACGACACTTTGTTCGAATTCGCAACCCTCATCGTCCAGCTTGATGAGCGCCCGCGCGTGCGCGTGCTGGCGCGAGTCGACCGCTTCGATCGGTTTGTGTCCGTACTCGTCTATGTCCCGCGCGACCGCTACGATTCCTCCGCGCGCATGGCGATCGGCGCCTTCCTCGCCGAAACCTATCGCGGGCGGGTCTCGGCCTACTTCCCGTTCTTTCCGGAGGGACCGATGGTGCGCGTGCACTTCATCATCGGGCGCGCCGAAGGCAAGACGCCGCATCTGGAACGCCGCATTCTCGAAAACGCGGTTTCCTTGATCGTCCGCACCTGGAGCGATGCGCTGTCGGAGGCGCTTGCGCGCTCGCGCGATCCGGCGGACGCGCAGACATTGTACCGCCGCTACCGCGACACGTTTCCGCTCGCCTATCGGGAGGCCTATCGGGCCGAGGCGGCCGTTTCCGACATCTCCATGCTCGAGACCCTGACGGCGACGCGGCCGCTCGGGGTTGATTTCTACGCCGGGCATGAAGATGGGCATTGCGCCGGCTTGAAGGTTTGGAGCCGCGAACATCCGATTCCCTTGTCGGATCGCGTGCCGGTGCTTGAAAACATGGGTTTCCGCGTGGTGGACGAGCGGACCTACCGGCTGGAACCGAGCCCCGACGACGGCGTGGTCGTTTGGCTCCACGACATGGGGCTCGAACGCGCCGACCTTCGCTCCGAGACGATCGAGCCGCTGAAACAGCTCCTCGAAGATTGCTTCCTGGCGGTGATGCGGTCCCGCGCGGAGAACGACGGTTTCAACGCTCTCGTGCTCGCCGCCGGTCTGCAATGGCGCGAGGTCGCGCTGCTGCGCACGTTTGCGCGCTACCTTCGTCAGGCGCGCATCGCCTATTCGCAGGATTATCTGTGGACGACGCTGCGCAAACACGCGGATCTCGCGGGCCAGATCGTTGCCTTGTTCCACGCTCGCTTCGATCCCTCGCTCGAGCTCACGCTCTTGGAGCGCGGTTTGCGCGAAGCGGAGATCATTCGCAACATCGAGGAGAAGCTGGAGGCGGTGCAGAGCCTCGACGAGGACCGCATCGTGCGCCGCTTCGTCAATGCCGTGCAGGCGGGCTTGCGGACGAACTATTACCAAAGCAAAGGGAGGGCACCGAAGCCGGCGATCGCGGTCAAGTTCGACAGCCGCAAGGTGGAGGAACTCCCGCTCCCCCGGCCGTTTTATGAGATCTTCGTGTATTCGCCCCGGTTCGAAGGCGTGCATCTGCGCTTCGGCAAGGTGGCGCGCGGAGGCATCCGCTGGTCGGACCGGCCGCAGGATTTCCGCACCGAGGTGCTCGGTCTCGTCAAGGCTCAACAAGTCAAGAACGCAGTGATCGTCCCGGTCGGGGCAAAGGGCGGCTTCGTGCCGAAACAGATGCCGGCGCAGGCGTCGCGCGAGGCGATCCAGGCGGAAGGCACGGCCACCTACGTCCTCTTCATCTCGAGCCTGCTCGACATCACCGACAATATCGATGCAAGCGCCATTATCGCGCCGGCGAACGTGGTCCGCCACGATCCGGACGATCCCTACCTCGTCGTCGCCGCCGACAAGGGCACGGCCACCTTCTCCGATACCGCGAACGCCATTTCGGCCGAACACGGCTTCTGGCTCGGCGACGCGTTCGCCTCGGGCGGTTCTGCCGGCTACGACCACAAGAAGATGGGCATTACCGCGCGCGGCGCCTGGGAGGCGGTCAAGCGCCATTTCCGCGAGATGGACAGCGACATCTCCAAAGCGCCGTTCAGCGTTGCCGGCGTCGGCGACATGTCAGGCGACGTGTTCGGCAACGGCATGCTGCGCGAGCGCACGATCCGCCTCGTCGCGGCCTTCGACCATCGCGACATCTTCATCGATCCCGACCCAGATCCGGAATTGAGCTTTCGCGAACGGGCGAGGCTTTTCGAATTGGCGCGCTCGAGCTGGCAGGACTACGACACATCGCGCCTTTCCGCCGGCGGCGGCGTCTACTCCAGGGCGGCGAAGGAAATCGCGCTCAGCGAGCCGGCGCAAAGGCTGCTCGGACTCGGCAAGGAGCGAGCGTCCCCGCAAGAGGTGGTGCACGCGATCCTCAAGCTGAATGTCGATCTCATGTGGTTCGGCGGTATCGGCACCTATGTGCGTGCGTCGAGCGAAACGGACGAGCAGGTGGGAGATCGGGTGAACGACGCGATCCGCGTGACCGCGGCGCAACTGCGCTGCAAGGTGATCGGCGAGGGAGCCAATCTGGGCTTGACGCAAAAGGCCCGCATCGAAGCCGCCTTGCACGGCGTGCGTCTGAACACCGACGCCATCGACAACTCGGCCGGGGTGAATTCGTCTGATCTCGAGGTCAATATCAAGATCGCCCTCAGCCTTCCCATGCGCGACGGCCGGCTGGCCCTTGACCAGCGCAATGCGCTGCTGTCCGAGATGACGGACGAAGTGGCGGGCCTCGTCCTGCGCAACAATTATCTGCAGACCCTGGCGCTGTCGCTGGCACAGCGGCGCGGCCTCGAAGACCTCGGATTCCAGCAACGACTGATGCAGACCCTCGAATCGCGCGGGCAGCTCGACCGCAGCGTCGAGTATCTGCCCGACGACAATGAAATCGCCGAGCGGCGCAAGCGCGGCCTCGGGCTGACGCGGCCGGAACTTGCCGTGCTGCTGGCCTATGCGAAGCTCTCGCTCCACGCCGACCTGCTCCTCTCGCCGGTGCCGGACGATCCCTATCTCGGCCGTGAAGTCGCGCGCTACTTCCCGAAACCGCTCGTGGAGCGGTTTCGGGATGCGGTGGAGAAACATCGCTTGCGGCGGGAGATCATCGCGACCCAGCTTTCCAATTCGATGATCAATCGCGGCGGGGCGTCGCTGGTCGTTCGCATCGCTGATCAGACCGGAGCCGCCGCCGCAGGCATCGCCGCCGCCTTCGCCGCGGTACGCGACAGCTACGGCATGACCGCGCTGAACACGGCCATCGACGGGCTCGATGCAAAAATATCCGGCGCGCTCCAGCTCGAACTCTATGCCTCCGTGCAGGACCTTCTGCTCGACCGCCTTGTCTGGTTTCTCCGCAACGTCGACCTCGCGCACGGCTTGGCGTCCGTGGTCGAACATTACCGCAGCGGGATCGAGCAGGTGGCGGCTTCCCTCGACACCGTGCTCGCACAGGAGGAGGCGACCGCGCGGGCAGCACGCGTGACTGCCCTGTCGAGCGGCGGCGTGCCCGACGACCTCGCCCGCCGGCTGGCCGATCTGCCCGTGCTCGCTTCCGCGCCGGATATCGTGCTCGTCGCCGATCGAACCGGAAGGCCGGTCGGCGATGTTGCCGCCACCTATTTTGCCGCGGCAGCCTACTTCCGGCTGGATCGCGTTCTCAATGCCGCTCACGCCATCCAGGTGGCTGACTATTTCGACCGTCTCGCCCTCGACCGCTCGCTCGACGCCGTCTGGCAAGCGGAGCGGCGGATCACCGCGCAGATGCTTGCGAACGGCGCGGCCGGCACGCAAGCCGTAGAGGAATGGATCGCCCCGCGCGCAACCGACGTGGAGCGAATCCGTAACGCCGTTCACGAGATCGCGCGATCGGGCATGACCCTGTCGAAATTGTCCGTGGCCGCGAGCCTGTTGAGCGATCTCGTCAAAGAATGACATCGCGCGCCGCAGGGAATGGTGCGCCGAGGCGCCATGTGTCGCGTCCGGCCTTGATCGGCTGGGTGCTGTTCGACTGGGCGGCGCAGCCCTTCTTCACCCTTGTCACGACCTTTGTCTACGGCCCGTATTTCGCAACCGCCATTGCATCGGATCCGGCCACGGGACAGGCGCTTTGGGGTTTCGCGGCGAGCGCCGCCGGTCTGGTGATCGCATTGCTCTCGCCGCTCCTCGGCGCCATCGCCGACAGCGGCGGACGGCGCAAGCCCTGGATCGCGGCGTTCGGCGCGTTGCTCGTGCTCGGTACGGCGCTGCTGTGGTTCGGCCGCCCGGGCGAAGCCGGAGCGATCGCCATCATTCTCGCGGCCTACATCGTCGCAACGATTGGCGCGGAGTTCGCAACCGTCTTCACGAATGCGATGATGACCTCGCTCGTGCCGGCGGAACGCTGGGGGCGTCTCTCAGGGACGGGCTGGGCCACCGGCTATGCAGGAGGCCTCGTCAGTCTCGTTATCATTCTCGGTTTCCTTGCCGCCAGCCCGGAGACCGGCAAGACGCTGCTCGGCTTCGATGCGCTGTTTGGGCTCGATCCGAAGGCGCGCGAGGGCGACCGCGCGTCGGGGCCGTTTTCTGCGCTGTGGTTTGTCGTCTTCGTCATCCCGCTGTTTCTGTTCACCCCCGATCGGCCGCAAAAACTGGCATTCCGCGCGGCCGTGCGCAGCGGGCTTGCAGACTTCCGGCAAACGGCCCGAGAGCTCCCGCGCCATCGGAACGTGGCGATCTTCCTCCTCGGCAACATGATCTACTCGAACGGCCTGATTGCGCTCTTTGCGTTCGGCGGCATTTATGCTGCCGGCACCTTCGGGTGGGGCACGATCGAAATCGGCGTGTTCGGCATCCTGCTCACGATCACCGGTGCGCTCGGCGCCTATTTCGGCGGCAAACTCGACGATCGCCTCGGGCCGAAGCAGGTGGTTCTCGCCAGCCTCGCGATCCTGATCCTGGTCGGTCTGTCGATTCTCGCGATCGGGCGCGATCATATCGGCTTCATGCCCGTCGCGCCGGCGCAACCCGGGGACGGGCTTTACGCGTCGGCCCCCGAGCGCGCCTATGTCGTGCTTGGGCTCATGATCGGGATTGCGGCGGGACCGGTGCAGGCCGCCTCACGCACCTTGCTGGCGCGGCTCGCGCCGGGCGATCGCATCACCCAATATTTCGGGCTCCTGGCGCTGTCGGGAAAGGTGACGTCGTTTCTCGGCCCGCTGCTCGTCGGCGCCGTGACGGCGGCCACCGCGAGCCAGAAAAGCGGCATGGCGGTGCTGATCGTGTTCTTTGTCGCCGGCGCGCTTTTGCTGCGTCTCGTGGATGTCAGTGGCGGAAGTGGCGCACGCCGGTGAAGACCATGGCGATCCCGTGATCGTCCGCGGCCTTGATCACCTCGTCGTCGCGCACCGAGCCGCCCGGCTGGATCACCGCGGTCGCGCCGGCCTCGATGGCGACGAGCAGGCCGTCCGCGAAAGGAAAAAACGCGTCCGAGGCGACCACCGAGCCCCTCGTCAGCGGCTCCGACAATCCGGCCGCTTTCGCCGCATCCTCCGCCTTGCGCGCGGCAATGCGAGCCGAATCGATCCGGCTCATCTGACCGGCGCCGATGCCGACCGTGGCGCGGTCCCTGGCATAGACGATGGTGTTGGATTTGACGTGCTTGGCGACGCGGAACGCGAAACGCAGATCGAGCAGCTCGGCTTCGCTTGGGCTTCGCTTCGTCACCGTTCTGAGCTGCATCTCGTCCACGACAGCGTTGTCGCGAGACTGCACGAGCAGCCCGCCGGAGACGGATTTGGCGATGAGACCGGGCGCGCGCGGATCGGGCACGCCCCCGGCGATCAACAGCCGCAGATTCTTCTTCGCCGCGATGATGGCGACCGCCTCATCCGTCGCGCCCGGGGCGATGATGACTTCGGTGAAAATCTCGGTCATCGCGCGCGCAGCCTGCGCGTCGAGCGCACGATTGACCGCGATGATGCCGCCGAAGGCCGAAACCGGGTCGCAGGCCAGCGCCTTGCGGTAGGCCTCGACCAAGGTCCCGCCTTCGGCGACGCCGCATGGGTTGGCATGCTTGACGATCACGCAGGCCGCCGTGCGCGCCGCGTCGAACTCGGCGACGCATTCATAGGCGGCGTCGGTGTCGTTGATGTTGTTGTAGGAGAGCTGCTTGCCCTGCGCCTGCCGTGCCGTGGCGACGCCGTGGCGGATTTCTCCCGTGCGATAGAACGAAGCCGATTGATGCGGGTTCTCCCCGTAGCGCAACGCTTCCGCAAGCCGGCCGCCGAGCGCGCGGTAGGATGGCGCGCCGTCGCCGATCTGATCGGCGAACCATGCCGAGATCGCCGCGTCATAGACGGCCGTCCGCGCATAGGCCTTGGCCGCCAGCCTTTGCCGCAGGGCGAGCGTCGTCGCGCCGTTATGCGCCGACAGCTCGGAGAGGATCGCGGCATAGTCGTCTGGCTCGACGACCACCGCGACATCGGCGTGGTTTTTCGCCGCGGCGCGGATCATGGCCGGTCCGCCGATGTCGATATTCTCGACACAATCGGCAAAGGCGGCGCGTTTGCGGACCGTTTCCTCGAACGGGTACAAGTTCACGACCAAAAGATCGATGGGGGCGATGCCATGCGCCTGCATGGCCGACTGATGCTCGGCATTGCCGCGGATGGCGAGCAAGCCGCCATGCACGTTCGGATGCAGCGTCTTTACGCGCCCGTCCATCATTTCGGGAAAGCCGGTGAGCTCGGCCACGTCGCGCGCCGTCAGGCCTGCCGCTCCCAGGGCCTGTCGCGTGCCCCCGGTCGAGATGAGCTCGATGCCGTACCCGGCGAGTGCACGGGCGAAATCGATCAAACCGGTCTTGTCCGACACGGACATGAGCGCGCGGGTCACGCGCCGAAGCCGCTCAGTCATGGTTCCTGGTCCAATGCGTCCGTTGCGGTGCGGCTAGTGGTCCGATTCTAACATTCGCATCCCGTTGCGGCAGGTCATTTTGCGAATGTTAGAATCGAAGGACCACTAGCAAATTCAAACTACTAGTGGAGTTTTGGATTTGACATTCGCTTGTGAGCCCGCTGCCAGACGGGTAGCGAATGTCAAATCCACTCCACTAGGGTCCCGATTGCGAAATCGGGCGCTCGGGGCAAGCTCTTATACGAACTTCGCTCGCCCTGTCAGCATGATCTTGTCTGAAAAACCGGTCCCCACTTTTCGGGATCATGATTTTTGTTTGCGCATGATCTTGTCCGAAACCGGTCCCCACTTTTCGGGATCATGCCTAAAGAGGCAGCTCGGGCTCGGCCCTGGCCCGCCGCCGCGTGCCGGCTTCGGTCGGCTCGACATGAGCGAACGTCCATCGCACCCGCGGCACTTTTCGTGCCTGGCCGTGGATGACGATTTGAATGGCGCGGCGCGGCCCTTCGTTGCTTGCGAGAAAGACGCTCTCCTCGAGCTCCACAGAGTCTTCATAGGCGCTGAAAGTCCAGAACTCCCGGTTCGGCGCCATCAGCATGACCCCGCGCCCGTCTGTCAGACGGCTCGCCTTCACTGCGGGATGGAGATGGAAGCGGATCGCATATTGATCCTTGGCCTTGCTTGGCAGATCTTCGCCGTGCGCGGGAACAAACACATCCTCGCCGTCGAGCCGCTCGCCTTCCGGATGCATGCGGATGAAGCGTTGATGAATGACGCCGAAGCGGTCGGCAAAACCGTCATGAGAGGCGCGCAGACTGATGCCGCTGTCGCGCTCCTGCCGTGTCACCTTGACCTTTTTCGGCCCGCCGACGACCGGAACTCCAAGCAGCCGCCGGAGCCCGCTCGGCTCCATAAATCGGCATGACGAGGTTTCGTTGTAGGTGACGGTGGAATGGGCCGGGGTCGCGCGCGCGACCTGCCGCCAGGCCTCGCGATTGATCCCGGGAAGGCCGCAATTGATCACGATCCGGTGCTGCTTCGACGACAGCTCGATCGCGAGACATCCGGCATGCGCCTCCTGACTGACGGGCAGCGGCGGCGGCGTACCCGTATCCATGATCACCAACAGATCTTTCGCCTGCAGACGCTGGTAGCCGGAGTGGGGCGCGTTCGCGACGGGGGCGCCACGCGCATCGTCATAGGCAAGCACCGTGGCCAAGAGGTCGGGCGGGGTCGGTCCCATGCCGTTGAACAGCGCGAAGCTGCCGTCTCCGTGGCGGAAAAACCGCAGCATCGGCATCATGCGATCGATGGCGTTCAAAAGCGGCGCCGGCGGTGCCACGTTGCGTGCCGCGAAAGCTTGCCGCAGCGGGAGCAGATCGAGCAGGAGCTCGATCAGCACGCCTGGATTGCGGCTGATGTGTCCGCCGTCGGGAAGGACCTGCCGCTCGAGTTCTTCGGTCAGCCGTTTGGTACCGGCGCGCAGCGAGTGCGATTCGGCCTCCATGCACAAGGACGCGAAGGTGAGCGCGGTGAGGGCTTGCAGGCGCGGCAAGCCATCGCGCGTCGCGCGGTAGGTTCGCCGCAAATAGCGGACCTGCCGCGTGAGACTCTTGATGAAGCGCCGATAGAAGCGCGCATCCGTCTCGTGCAGCACAAGCGGCGCCTGGCTGAGCCACGACATGATGCGGCGCGCCACAACATCGGCGCGCCACGCGACCGCGCTGTTGACGCTTTGCAACGACATCCAGTCGTCGACCAGGGCGCGCGCATTGGCGCGGGTAATCCCCGAATCGGCGGCGCGAAGATGCCGAAGCCAGCCAAAGCCGAGCAATTCCTCCGCCCATTCATCGGACGGCGATTCCATCTCGAACGGCGAACGGCCGTCGCACACCACGATCTTGCCGGCGAAGGCGAAGCGTCCTCCATAAATCTCGCTCGCGCGTGTCGGGTCGGCCGTGCGCAAATCCTGCGGCGCCATCAGCAGGCGATCCGTCCGTGCCGACGCAAACATCCACCGCACAAGCGGGTGGGCATGGAAGCGGCTGAAGAGGGTGCGCAGCCAACGGCGTGCCGCGTAAAGCGACAGCTTCATGCGTTCCGCGAAACCCCCGCGGGGCATCAGGTTAGCCTCTTTGCTGCCGCGGGCCCCAGCGCCCGGCTCCGCAAACCACCATAGCGGCCGGGGGACTCGCGGCCAACCGCTTGCAGAACAACGCTTTAGCTCCGAAAGCCCGCAAACCGGTATCCACTTCTGGCGATCACGCGCTAGACCCGAAGCAATCGTCCGGCATAGAAGCCGTCCAGACCTGAAAACCGCGAATCAGGGTCCGGCAGATGGCAGGGTAGCGTGCGCAGGTCTCCGTCCCGGTTAACAAACTCGGCGTGCCCGTGCACGTCCATGGCGGCAATGGGAGCCCGGCGCCATCGCGGCTCGCGCTCGAGCAGCGCCGCGATCTGCGCTTCGCCTTCCTCGGGTTCCAGCGAACACGTGCAGTAGACAAGGTAGCCGCCCACTTTGACAAGGTCGGCTGCCCGGTCAAGCAGACGGCGCTGGAGGTCGGCGAGTGCTGCGATATCGCTCTCGCGCTTCAGCCAGGGGATGTCGGGATGACGGCGGATCGACCCGGTGGAGGAGCAAGGCGCGTCGAGCAGCACCGCATCAAACGGCTGGGCCGTCCAGGTCGTGGCGTCAGCGACAACGATCTGGGCTGCGAGGCCAAGCCGGGCAAGATTGTCGCGCACGCGGCCCATCCGGTGCTCCGAGCGGTCGACCGCGGTTACAACCGCACCAGCTTGCGCAAGCTGCGCCGTCTTCCCTCCCGGTGCCGCGCAGAGATCGGCGACCTGCTTTCCGCGGACGTCGCCAAGAAGATGGACAGGCAGCGACGCCGCCGCGTCCTGCACCCACCAAGCGCCTTCGGCAAAGCCGGGAAAAGCGGAAACGCTCCCGCGCCGGGTGGTGCGGACAGTCGCCTCAAAGACCAAGCGACCTTCGAGACGGTCGGCCCAGACCGCGGCATCCGATTTCACCGTGATGTCCAGCGCGGGCTCTTGCCGATTTGCCGCCGTAATGGCCCGCGCGGCTTCCGCACCGTAGGCGCGGCGCCAACGCGCCAGCAGCCAATCCGGCGTATCAATATCCTGTGTCGCGAGAGCCTGAAGCTGCGCGTCGCCTTCGCGCGCCACGCGGCGAAGCACGGCATTCACGAGCTTTGCGTAATGTTTGGCGCGCTGATCCTCTTGCACGAGCTGCACCGACAGATCGACCGCCGCATAGTCCGGCACATCGAGGAAAAGCGCTTGAGCGGCCCCGGTCAGCAGAGCCGTTTCAACGCGGGGTGCGTTCTCCGGAATGCCGCGTTCCAGGAAACCGCCGAGCAGATGACGAAGGGTTCCAAGGCGTCGCAGCGTCGTGGACGCGATCATCCGGACAAGGGCACGGTCGCGCTCGGCCAGAGTAGCCTGCGCGCATGCGAGGTCGAGCGTCTCGTCAAACGCGCGCCGCTTCAGCAAGACCGCATCGAGAATATCGGCTGCAACTCGCCGCGCCGGCAGCCCCGAGAGGTCGCGAGCCGCAACCGATCCGGGCGGCCTCGTGATCAACCCCAGGGACCGCGCGGCGAGCCGGTCCCGCCCCATGGGCCGGCTTGACGGCGAACCGGTGCGGAATGCCCGCCGCCGGGCGCGCGCCGCCCCAGATGGCGGGCCAATTCCTCGAGAGCGGCAATGCGGTTCTCGGTCGCCGGATGGGTCGAAAACAAATTGTCCATGCGAAGTCCCGACAGCGGGTTGATGATGAACATGTGCGCGGTCGCGGGGTTGCGCTCCGCCGCGTCATTTTGGATGTAGTGGGCTGCTCCCGCAATCTTGTTCAGCGCAGAGGCAAGCCATAGCGGCTGTCCGGCGATTTCCGCCCCCATGCGGTCGGCTGCGTATTCCCGCGTGCGGCTGATCGCCATCTGCACGATCATCGCCGCAATCGGCGCGAGGATGATCAACAGCAGCGAGCCGACGATCCCGGCGCCGTTATTGTTGTCACGGTTCCCGCCGAAGAACATCCCGAACTGCGCCAGCATGGAAATCGCGCCGGCGATGGTCGCCGTGATCGTCATGATCAGCGTGTCGTGGTTCTTGATATGCGCCAGCTCGTGCGCCATGACGCCGGCCACTTCCTCTCGGGTCAAAGTCTGGAGGAGGCCGGTAGTCGCCGCCACAGCCGCATTCTCCGGATTGCGCCCGGTTGCGAATGCGTTCGGCTGCGGGTTGTCCATCAGATAGACTTTCGGCATCGGCAGTCCGGCGCGTTGCGCCAGCTCGCGTACGAGGCCGACAAACTCCGGTGCGGTGCGCTCATCCACTTCTTGCGCCCCGTGCATCGACAGCACGAGTCTGTCGGAATTCCAATAGCTGAAGAGATTCATGCCGGCGGCCAGGAGAAAGGCGATCAGCATCCCGCTCTGGCCGCCGATCAGGTAGCCAATGCCCATGAACAGGGCCGTCAGCCCTGCGAGCAGGATTGCCGTACGCAGATAGTTCATGCCTTCCTCCGCCGACTTCGCCTGCCGCCGCGCTCGAAATCATGGGGAGGTATATTGGTTCCTGCAAGGGAGGCGGGGGCCCGTGCGGCGACGCGCCACGCGCCTTATATTCGCTCCGAAGTGGCCATTGGTGGGATCGCGCATGGTGAACGATAAGGAATCAGGACCCGTGCCCAAGATAACGAATACCCTTTCGCCGGCGGCACAGCGGGCGCTTGCCGAAGCCGAGGCGCGAAGGGCGGCGGCGCAAACCGGGCCGGCCGCTGCGCCCGAGGAAAAGGGCGGTCCGGCGGGGCTCGAGCCGACGCGCTATGGCGATTGGGAACGCAGGGGCGTGGCAACCGATTTCTAGTGTCCCGGTTCCGACGTTCGTATCCCTTTGCAGCGCCCCCTCATACGAACGTCGGAACCAAGGGGACACTAGCAATTTTATGATTCTAGTGTGGCTTTGGATTTGACGTTCCTATGAAGGACTCGCCGCGATGCTGATAGGAACGGCAAATCCGCCACACTAGGACGGTTGCCACGGCCAAGCGCCCGCCTGCAACGGCGCGCGTGCCTCAGCTGTATCCCGGACGGTCCTTCATCTGCGACGGCGGAGGCGGCGATTCCTGCTGCTTTTGAGGCGCGGCGCGCTTCTTTTGCTTTGGTTTGCTTTTCTTCGTGTTCTGCGCGGACCATTCGATGGATGAAACCGAGATCAGCGGTCCGGCGGTCCCGCCGGGACTTGCCATGGATGAGGCCCCGACGGCACTCACTCCCATCAGCGCGAAAGCTGCGCAGACGGGCAGATACAAGATCGTTCGCATCAAAACCTCCAGTGAATCGCGCGACCGCACCGAGCTTAGTCGTTCGGCATCGCCGCTGGGTTCACGACTTGGCGAGGAGATGCTCCGGTCAGAATCGACCGTAGAACTCGGTGATGTCGAAGAAGACGGGCTTGTGTACGCCTTGCGGGGTCATGTAGTCGACGCGCTCATAGATGCGGCCGAGCCCCGAGGACACGCTTTGGCCGGCGCGCCGCCAGCCCCAAAAGTTCTTGCCGACCCAGAACGCCTGCGCCTCCAGCCCTTCACGCGTGTCGCGCGCGCCCTTGATGATAATCGCCTCCTCAGGCGACAGACCGTCCCCGCCGCCAAAGGTGATGAGAGGCTCTGCGGAGACGCCCGCAAGCGCGTGGGGGGAACGGCAGGTCTCCAGGCTCTGCTTGCACAGCATCGGATTGGAGACACTGAGCGCGCAGCGCGCAAAGCCGCTGGCGCAATCCTGACAGTGAAGCCTGCAACGCACGAAGCCGGTGTCGCAGACGGCGGGCGTCTTTTCCCCCACATTGCTGATGCCGCAAAGCCGGTATTCCGACAGGCAGGATTGAGCGCAGCCTCGGGCCTGATGCTGGCCTTGCGCCAAAAGTTCCTGGGCCTTGGCCGGGAAAAGAAATAACGCGGCGATGGCCGCTGCAAACAGTGCAACTCTCAAATTGCCGCCCCCCGCAATCCCCTCGCTCCGGCCTTAGGAGCAACGAATCACGCGACGCGGCCTGGAGAGAATGCTGCCGAGAAAACAGGCGGAAACGAGGCAACGCGGTCGTGAACAGCCGGCCGTGCCCGCTATTCTCGTCCGAGCACGAGATCGTCCCGGTGAATCATCTCGGCGCGCCCGCCGAAGCCGAGAATGAGCGCAATGTCGGGCGAGGAGCGCCCCTTGATCTTGTCGGCATCGGCGGCGTCATAGGCGATCAGGCCGCGACCGATCTCCGCGCCGTCGGGCCCGCGGACGATCACGGCGTCCCCCCGCTCGAATGCGCCTTCGACCCGCTTCACGCCCGCTGGGAGAAGACTTTTGCCCGTCCGCAGCGCCGCGACCGCGCCCGCGTCGATCGTGATGGTCCCCCGTGGCTCCAGCGAGCCTGCGATCCAGCGCTTGCGCGAGGTCACCGGATTCTGCGGCGTGAGGAACCAGGTGCAGCGCGCCCCTTCGGCGATCGCGCGCAGCGGATGCTCGAGGGCCCCCGACGCGATGACCATATGCGTGCCGCCGGTGGTGGCGATCTTGCCGGCCTCGATCTTGGTCTGCATTCCTCCGCGCGCGAGCTCCGAGGCGGACGCCCCGGCCATCGCTTCGATCTCCGGCGTGATCCGCTCGACGCAGGCAATCAGTTTCGCGTTGCGGCTTTCGGCGGGCGGGGCGTCGTACAGTCCGTCGACGTCGGACAGGAGGATAAGCAGGTCCGCGCTGGCCATGGTGGCGACGCGCGCCGCCAGACGGTCGTTGTCGCCATAGCGGATCTCGGTGGTGGCGACGGTGTCGTTTTCGTTGATCACCGGGATCGCGCGCCACTCGAGAAGCTTGGCCACCGTGTTGCGCGCGTTAAGGTAGCGGCGACGCTCCTCGGTGTCCTGCAAGGTGACCAGCACCTGTCCGGCGGCGATGCCGAAGGTCCCGAGCGCCTCCGACCAGGTGCGCGCCAGCGCGATCTGGCCCACCGCGGCGGCGGCTTGGGAGTCTTCGAGCTTGAGCGGACCGGTTGGAAGCTTGAGCACGGAGCGGCCGAGCGCGATCGCGCCCGACGATACGACCAGCAGGTCACGGCCGCCCGCGTGCAACGCCGCGAGGTCTTCGGCGAGCGCGTTCAGCCAGGCGGCGCGAAGCTGGCCCGCCGCCGCGTCGACGAGCAACGACGAGCCGACCTTCACCACGATGCGGCGGAAATCGGCAAGGGCAGGGGGCTTGAGCATGGTTCCGGCAACCGCGAGGAGGCTTCCTCCCACATGGAACCATGATTGGCAATCGGACCGGCTGTGCACCTTGGGGCGATTTTGGGCGTTAACCACCCATGAAAGGGTGCGAGCAATGAGCCCGGCGGGCGTGCGGATCGGGACGTCCGGGTGGACCTATGGCGACTGGCGCGGGCAGTTCTATCCGCCGGAGGTCCGCAAAAAGGATTGGTTGTCTTGGTATGCGACGCAATTTTCGACGGCCGAGATCAATGCCTCGTTCTATCGCACGCCCTCGCTCGAGGCGGTGCGCGGCTGGGTGGAGCAGACCCCCAAAGGTTTTGTGTTCGCCTGGAAGGCATCGAAGTTCATCACGCACTGGAAGCGGCTTTCAGCAAAGTCCGACAACAGCCTCGCGCTGATGGCGACGCGGCTCGAGGCTTTGGGCGACAAGGCGGGCCCCGTTCTGTTTCAGTTGCCGGCGCGGTTCGCGGCGGATCGCGAGCGGCTTGCCGCGTTTCTTCCGATGCTGCCGAAGGATTGGCGCTACGCCTTCGAGTTCCGTCACCGCAGCTGGTATGCCGACGCGATCTACGACCTCCTGCACGAACACGGCGCTTCGCTCTGCCTGTCCGACCACATTGACGCCCCGGCGCCATGGGTCGTCACGGCGCGACACGTCTATCTGCGCGGACACGGGCCGAGCGGTCAGTACCGCGACAACTATCCCGACAGCACGCTCCAGCGCTGGGCGGACGAGATTGCAGTGTGGCGGCGCGCGCGCCGCGCCGTGCATGTCTATTTCGACAATGATCACAAGAGCGCCGCGCCGGCTGACGCGAAAAGGCTGATCGGGCGCCTTGAAGCGCAGCGGTTCAAGTCTGCGCCTACAAAGCGTCGCAGCGTGGGCTAAAGCGGTTTCCGCTCCCGCTCAGGGGTGCCAGGGTTCCGCTTCGCGCTGCGGCGATGCCGTGCGGCGCGCGTCGTCAATGACGGATAGGAGGCGGCGCAGCAGGTCGGTCACGCCGTGGCCTGTGGCGCCCGAAACGAGTTGCGGGACCTGCCTGGCGGCGCGTTTCAGGCGCGCCGCCTGCTCCTTGATCGCCTCAGCGGTGAGCGCGTCGACCTTGTTCAAAGCGACGATCTCAGGCTTCTCGGCAAGTCCGTGACCATAGGCTTCGAGCTCGGCGCGCACGGTCTTGTAGTCCCGTCCCGCATGTTCGCCGGTGCCGTCGACCAGATGCAGCAGCACGCGGCAGCGTTCGACATGCCCGAGGAAGCGATCCCCGAGACCGGCGCCCTCATGCGCGCCCTCGATCAAACCGGGAATGTCGGCGAGGACGAATTCCCGTCCGTCGATGCGCACCACGCCGAGCTGCGGGTGCAAGGTCGTGAAGGGATAATCGGCGATCTTCGGCTTGGCGGCGGAGACCGCGGCGAGAAACGTCGACTTGCCCGCATTCGGCAGACCGATCAGGCCGGCGTCGGCAATCAGTTTCAGCCGCAGCCAGATCGTGCGTTCTTCGCCCTCCTGTCCCGGATTGGCGCGGCGCGGCGCGCGGTTGGTCGATGACTTGAAATGCGCGTTGCCGAATCCGCCGTTGCCGCCTTTGGCGAGTATCGCGCGCTGGCCCGTTTCGGTCAGATCGGCGAGCAGCGTTTCGTTGTCCTCGTCGAAAATTTGCGTCCCGACAGGCACGCGCAAAAGGACGTCGGCACCTTTGGCGCCGGATCGGTTGCGGCCCATCCCATGGCCGCCCGTCTTCGCCTTGAAGTGCTGCTGGTAGCGATAATCGATCAGCGTATTGAGGCCATCGACCGCCTCGACGATGACATCGCCGCCCCGTCCGCCGTCGCCGCCATCGGGGCCGCCGAACTCGATGAACTTCTCACGCCGGAACGAAACCGCGCCAGCGCCGCCATTGCCGGAGCGGATATAGACCTTGGCTTGATCGAGAAATTTCATTGTCCGCCGTCGTCGCCGCAGGAGCGGTTTTGAAGACGGAACATAGGCGCTGGCGCGCGTGACGTCACCCCGCCGAGGTCAACAACACCACGCCCCATGTCAGCAGGGAAACGGCCAAATGGTCAGAAGCAAACGCCGGGAGGGGCCAGGGTGGGCTTTGCCTCACTGATGCAGCCCGATCGGCCGCTCCCGGTCGCGCCGTTCGCGTGGATAGCCGCTACGCCGCTGCCCGAACGATGCCGCGGCGCTCATCGCGGCTTGGTTTACCCGGTGGCGTCATTCCTCGCCTCCGATGTTGCTGGCGCGGAACGCGAGGCGGCCGAGAGAAACCGCCGCAGCTCCGCATCGACAAGACAAGCCTGCTCCGGCTTTGCGGCGCTGTCAACGGCGGCGTTTTGGGTTGCGTGTTCGCACGTATGAACCTGTGCGCGCGCTGAAACGGTTTGAAAACCGTACCGGCAAAGGCTTGTTCCATCGGAGCGGCGCCCGTAAAGCTGCGCGCCAGATGATCGAGGCGGCACAATCGTCCACAAGCCTTCGCCGTGCCGCGCTCGCCGGCATCGGGTTCATGCTGCTCGGCAGCCTCCTGTTCTCGATCAACGACGCGATGGGCAAGTGGCTGGTCGCAACTTATTCGGTGGGCCAGCTCCTGCTCATCCGCAGCGCTGCCGCGCTTCTCGTGCTCGCGCCGTTCGTAAAGCGCGAGGGCTTCGCGCGATTTCGCGATGCGCCGCGGCCGGGACTGCAGATTTTACGCGTCGTGCTCTCGACGCTCGAAGTCGCGTTCTTCTATTGGGCGGTGGTCCATCTTCCGCTTGCAGACGTCGTGACGTTTTATCTGGCCGGACCGATTTTCGTCACCGCGCTGTCGGCGCTGTTCCTGAAAGAGCATGTCGGATGGCGGCGCTGGGGCGCCGTCATCATCGGCTTCTCCGGCGTCGTGGTCGCGCTGCGCCCGACGACGGCGAGCGTCACCTGGCCGGCGGCGATCGCGCTCTCTGGCAGTCTCATGTTCGCGCTGCTGATGATCGTGACGCGGATCCTGCGCGGCACGACCGATACGGTGCTGGTGACCAACCAGACGCTCGCCGCGCTCCTGTTCGGGGCGGCGCTTTCGCCCTTCACCTGGGTGACGCCGTCAATGCGCGACACGCTTCTGCTTTGTCTTCTCGGCATCGTTGCGATGGTCGCGCATGCCTGCGTGAACCGATCGCTCAAGCTCGCGCCTGCCTCGCTGGTGGTGCCGTATCAGTACACGCTGATCCTCTGGGCCGTCGTGTTCGGCTTTCTCGTCTTCGGCGATGTTCCGGATGCGGAACTTCTCACCGGCGCCGCGATCATCGTCGCGGCCGGGCTCTTCATCTTCATGCGAGAACAGGCGCTCGCGCGCAAGGCCTCGGCCGGATAGGCTAGGCGACGCGGCGCATCGGCGTCCAGGATTTGAGCGAAGCCCAAATCCGCCGCTCCAACCGGAAACGGTCGATGGGCGCCGAGGACCCGAGCGCCGGGATGCGATACAAACCGACGCAGGTCCACTGGAACCCGCATTTCTCCAAGACGCGGCGCGACGCCGGGTTGCTCACGCGCGTGCCGGCGCAAAGCGCGTCAAGTTCCATCTCGGTGAACGCGTGATCCACGACCGCGCGCACCGCCTCGGTGGCAAAGCCCTGGCCCCAGAACGGCGCTCCAATCCAATAACCGAGCTCGGTCGAGGCGCCGTCGTCGACCGGGCCGATGCCGCAGGCGCCGACCACGGTGTCGTCGGGCAACGTGATGAGAAACGTCGCTTCGCCCTCGCAACGATTGCAGATCGATAGCCACTCCTTCGCATCGGCGCTCGAATAGGGATGCGGGATGCGGGTTGAATTCTCGGCGATGCGGCGCTCATTGAGAAGCACCGCCACATCCTTCGCGTCATGCAGGCGAGGTGCGCGCAAGACCAGCCGCTCGGTTTCGAGAGTCGGAATCGACGGATCCTGATAGGAAAATCTTGGGTGATGCGCGTGCAACGTCATTGGGCTTCCTCCTTGAAGGAACCATATTCCGCCTCTACCCCTGCGCATGATTTCAAGTCCGTCGGTCGTTGCGGCGCCGCGGATCGGTTTTTGTATTTGATACTGGAAGTGACGCTCACTCCCCGAACGCGTCAATCATCGTCGCGAACGATGCCAACATTATGACAGCCGGTTCAGAAAAGAAAATTAAATCGTGTTTCCTGCTGCGTCTCTTGCAGACCGTCGCTGCAATGCAGTCGTCGTGCCGCGCGCATGATGCGTGTCTGCTTTCACAGACACACATCATTTAGCTTCGCCGCGTCCTCGACCGCCATCAACGTTATCGTCGTGCAGCATTGTCGTCCGCCAGCATCGTCGTCAGGCCACTTTGCGGACTGCGGCCCAGGTCTTGAGCGAAGCCCAGATCGCGCGCTCGAGTCGGAAGCGGTCGATCGGTGCCGACGATCCCAGCGCGCGGATGCGATACAGGCCGACGCCGGTCCACTGAAATCCGCATTTCTCCAGCACGCGGCGCGAGGTGGGGTTCGTCACGCGCGCGCCCGCCTGCAAGCCGTCGTGCTGCAATTCTTCAAAGGCATAATCGATGACGGCGCGCACGGCCTCGGTGGCATAGCCCTTGCCCCAGAATTCCGTGCCGAGCCAATAACCCAGTTCAGGGAGCGGGCCCTCGAGCAGTCCCACGCCGCAGGCGCCGATGATGCGTCCGTCCGGCAGCGACACGACAAACAGGACGTCCCGGTCGCTCTTGTTTCCTTGCGCGAGCCACTGGCTGGCGTCGGCCAGTTTGTAGGGATGCGGAATGCGCGCGGTGTTTTCGGCAATACGGCGATCATTGGCGAGAACCGCGACCGAATTTGCGTCCTCAAGGCGCGGCGCGCGCAAAATGAGCCGCGAGGTTTTGAGGACGGGAATACTGCCTTCCCGCAGGGTCTCCGATGCAGTCAATTCCGAGAGTGTCATGGCAGGCTCCTTATCGCCCTTGAAAAGCGATGAGGGGAGCCGGCATCCCGTCTCCCCCTCATATCGGAACCCCATTGGGGCCCGCCGGTTCGACTTGGATGCCGGCGGACCTCATCTGATCCACCGTCTATTCGGCCGCAGCCTCCGTCATCGGAAGAATCGATACGTAGGTGCGGCCCTTGGCTTTCGTTTGGAACTCGACGCGACCATTAATCAAAGCGAACAACGTGTGATCCTTCCCGCAGCCGACATTGCGGCCGGGATGCCACTTGGTTCCGCGTTGGCGCACGAGGATGTTGCCGGCGGCGGCTTGCTCGCCGCCGAACAGCTTCACGCCAAGCCGGCGGCCGGCCGAGTCCCGACCGTTGCGCGACGATCCGCCTGCTTTCTTGTGAGCCATGGTGTCTCTCCGAACTCGATCTTCACTTACCCTGATTCCGTGACGGAATCATCTCAAATCTTGGACGCATATGGGGCATGCAGCAGGTCTTTGCAGGGCCTGCCGCCAGGGCGTTCCGCTTCGATGAACCGGAAGCCGCTCCGGACCCATTATTTTATCGCATCTTCTTACGGCGAACCGGTCTCCACTTCGCCGGACAATGCTCTATTTCTTGCCTTTCGCGGCCGGCTTCTTCGCGGCCGTCTTTTTGGCGCCCGCCTTGGCCTTGTCCGCCTTCGGCTTCTCGGCCGCTTTTGCTTTGGCGGCCGGTTTTGCGGAGGTCTTCGGCTTGGCGGCTGCTTTCGCCTTGGCCTTCGGCTCCGTTGCCGGTTGCGCCTCGGCTTTCGCTCCGGCGTCGGCTTCGTCGTCGTCGGCTTTGGCCGGCCGGGCGGGCGCGGCCTTCGGACGGGCCGTCATGGTCGGCTGCCGCCCCTCGGTCAGGATCTCGGTGATGCGCAGGAGCGAAAACTCCTGCCGATGCCCGCGCTTTCGCCGCGAGTTCTTGCGGCGCCGCTTCTTGAAGGCGATGACCTTGCGGTCGCGTCCCTGCTCCAGGAGTTCGGCGGCGACGGTCGCTCCGGCGACCGTGGGCGAGCCGAGCTTCGGGGCGTCGCCGCCCAGCATGAGAACCTCGGGAAACGCGACAATGTCGCCGGGCTCGCCCGTGACCTTGTCGACCTTGATGACCTGATCGGCAGCAACCCGATATTGCTTGCCGCCGGTCCTGATGACTGCGAACATCGTTCTATCCCTTCGTGTTCGGCACCCGGCTCGGGTGGGCCCTGCCGGCTTCTTCCAGTCGTGACCTGGCTGTTAACGTGCTTTGCGTGTGCGCACGCAAAAAGGCGCGGACCAAGCCCGCGCCGAGCGGGGCGCACTATAGGAGGGGACAGTCTTGAGTCAAGCGATTGTCCGGGCTCAGCACATATGAGACGCGGGGGTCTCGTTGGCTCGGCGTCGTTTGAGGTACTCGGAGGGCGTGAGGCCGGCAAGGGCTCCGTGCGGCCTGTGGTGATTGTAGAGATGC
>JALHLQ010000002.1 GCA_022844485.1 Xanthobacteraceae bacterium | reverse complement strand
GCTCGCACACGTTGGCGGCGATGCGATCCGGGCGGGGGTCGCCTGAAAGCCTGACCCCCTCCCTGACCCTCCCCCTTCCAGGGGGAGGGAGATTTTTTGGGAAAGGAACAGGATGAGCCTCAAGACCATCATGCTGGCGCTGATGCCGGGCGAGGACGACCCCCTTCCGGACATCGTCCGGCCCACGCTCGAGCTCTCCGAGCGCTTCGGCGCGCATCTCTCCGTCGTGATCGGCGCGCATGAGGTGAAGCCGGGGATCGTCATCTCCTATGCGCCGGTGGTCGGCTATCTGACCGAGGAGAACGCGCGCCGCGTCGGCCGGGCGCAGGCCCTGGCCGAGGAGATCCGGCGCGCCTGCGCGACGCACGGGGTTTCCGCCTCGAGCACGCTCGTCGACGGCACCTTCGACGACATGCTGCACGGCTTCGCGCGTCACGCCCGCGTGCACGATCTCGTCGTTTCCGCCACCGCCGGCGAAGACGAGATGTTCCAGGGCTCCATGGCCTCCGCGCTCCTGTTCGAGAGCGGCCGGCCCGTGCTGTTCATGCCGGAGCGCGCGGGCGGCCCCTACCCTTTCGAGCGGATCGTGATCGCATGGGACGGCAGTGCGCAGGCGGCGCGCGCGGTCGGCGACGCGCATGCCTTTCTCGATCTCGCGAAGTCGGCGTCGATCGTCTGCGTCACCGGCGAGAAGGATCTGTCGCGCGCGATACCGGGCGCCGAGCTCGCCGAACGGATCGCCCATCACGATGTGGAGGTGTCCGTTGCCGATCTGCCGCTCAAGGGCAGCGTTGCCGAAGTGGTGCTCGCGCATGCGCAGTCGGTCGGCGCCGGCCTGATCGTCATGGGCGCCTATGCGCATTCGCGCTGGCGCCAGCTCGTGCTCGGTGGGGCAACGCGCGACATGCTGCGCACGACACGCCTTCCGGTGCTGATGGCGCATTAGAGTTTATCCCGCGGCGAGCGGAGCGCGGCCGGGGATTCCGGGCCTCATGCAAGCGCAAACGCGCTATCCTTGCCCGTGCTCCAGGAGACGACGGCTTTGGGAGGAATGGCGATCTCCTGTGGTCGAGCCTTTTGCGGACGGCCAAGTCATATTCGCCGTCTGCACCGCGCGGCGGTTGCGCTCCGGCTCGCTCACGCCGGGGCGAGGTTCATCTGCTCGAGCGCGGCGCGGCCGATGAGACCGTAGGGGCTTGCCATCGTCTCCAGGATTTCGAAGTGGTTGTAATGCTCGCCGACGAGAAGCTGAACCGGCTTGCCTGCCGCCTTCACCGCCGCCGCGAAATCGCGCGACTGCCGCTGGAACTCCGGCGTCTCCAGCGTGCCATAGGCGACGATCACCGGCGCGTTGAGCTTGTCGAGGTGGCGCTGCGAGGAAAGCGCCTCCTCGGCCGCGTCGGTGAATTTCACGTAGGACGAGCGCGCCGACAGCCGCACCGGTTTCAGGTCGTACATGCCGCTGACGCACAGGCCGCCTTTGACGAGGTCGCGCGACAGGCCCTCTTTCGCCCAGTCGGTGGTGAGCACGACGCCGGCGAGGTGTGCGCCTGACGAGTGGCCGGACACATAGATGCGGTTCGGGTCGCCGCCGAAGCTTGCGGCGTTCCTGTGGGTCCAGGCCACCGCGCGCCGGACCTGCTCGGCCATCGGCATCAGGTCGCCGCCGGTCTCCTCGACCGAGGTGAAATCCGGCACGACGAGATGCGCGCCGGCATTGACCATCATTTCCGCAGGGAATGCATAGTCCTTGGCCGGTCGCTGCCGCCAGGCCCCGCCATGGAGGAAGACGTTCACCGGCGCGTTCGGCCTCTTGGTCACATAGAGGTCGAGCGCCTCGATCGGGGTCGGGCCGTAGGGGATGCGCTGCGGCGCGCCCGTGCGCTTGCGCGCCTCCTCGCTCGCCCAGGCGTAACGGCGCAGCACCTGCTGGATGTTCGGCGCGTATTTCGTCTGGTCGTAGGCCGCGTCGAGCTCGGCCTGATCGAGATCGAGCCAGACCCGCGGGCCCTTTTCGCGCGGCGCGGTCTGCGCCAGAGCCGACCCCGCCATCATCGTGCCGGCCGCCGCGGCGGCTGCGAGCAGCGTGCGCCGTGTCGTGACTTCAAGCGATCCGCGGTCATCGTCCATGTCTCCCTCCCCGACTGATCGGATGAGCTTAGCAGGGTCCGCGGCTCATCACATCGTCGTAAGGCGTCCCCGGACGACTTGCTTTTCCTGCGCCGATGCAGTGGAACTCTTCTTGCAGGAACAAAGAAGTTCGCGTCCGGGTTGTCGGGTTGCGTCCAGGTGGGGTTTGTCATGCGCTACGCGTTGTATGGGGCGGCCGCGGTCGCCGCCGTTCTCTGGGGAATTGGCTTCGTCGATCAGCTCGAGTCCTGGGACTCGGCCCTCAAATATGCGGCGCTTTCGGCGCTGATGGTGCTGGTGGCGCGCATCTGACCTGAACTGAGCTGAGGCGGCGAAGGACGTTGTATCCCCCTCCCTTCGCGGGAGAGGGGAAGCTCACCCCAGATTCAGCGCCTGGAAGAAATCATTGCCCTTGTCGTCAATGACGATGAAGGCCGGGAAATCCTCAACCTCGATGCGCCAGATCGCCTCCATGCCGAGCTCGGGATATTCGACCGCCTCGACCTTCTTGATGCAGTGCTCGGCGAGGTTCGCCGCCGAGCCGCCGATCGAGGCGAGATAGAAGCCGCCGTGCTTCTTGCACGCCTCGCGCACCGCCGCCGCGCGGTTGCCCTTCGCCACCATCACCATCGAGCCGGCGGCGGCCTGGAACTGGTCGACATAGGAATCCATCCGCCCCGCGGTGGTCGGCCCGAACGCGCCGGACGCATAGCCCTCCGGCGTCTTCGCCGGCCCGGCATAATAGATCGGATGGTTCTTGAAATAGTCAGGCAGCCCTTCGCCGCGCTCGAGCCGCTCGCGCAGCTTCGCGTGCGCCAAATCGCGCGCGACGATCATCGGCCCCGACATCGACACGCGCGTCTTGATCGGATGCTTTGAGAGCGTCGCGAGAATGTCCTTCATCGGCCGGCGTAGGTCGATCTTGACCACCTGCCCGCCAAGCGTCGCCGCGTCCACTTCGGGCAGATATTTCGCCGGATTGTGTTCCAGCTCTTCGAGGAAGACGCCCTCGCGCGTGATTTTCCCGAGCGCCTGCCGGTCGGCCGAGCACGACACGCCGAGCCCGATCGGAAGTGATGCGCCGTGCCGCGGCAGGCGGATCACGCGCACGTCGTGGCAGAAATATTTGCCGCCGAACTGCGCGCCGACGCCGAGCGCTTGCGTCAGCTTGTGCACCTCCGCTTCCATCGCGAGATCGCGGAAGGCGTGCCCGTCTTCGGAGCCCTGCGTCGGCAGGCCGTCGAGATAGCGCGCGGAGGCGAGCTTCACCGTCTTCAGCGTCATCTCCGCGCTCGTGCCGCCGACCACGATCGCGAGGTGATAGGGCGGGCAGGCCGCCGTGCCGAGGGTGAGGATCTTCTCCTTCAGGAAGGCGATCAGCCGGTCATGCGTGAGGATCGACGGCGTCGCCTGGAAGAGGAAGGTCTTGTTGGCCGAGCCTCCGCCCTTCGCCATGAAGAGGAATTTGTAGTCGTCCTCGCCTTCCGCATAGATCTCGACCTGGGCCGGCATGTTGGAGCGCGTGTTCTTTTCCTCGAACATGCTGACCGGCGCGAGCTGCGAATAGCGCAGGTTGCGCTTCAGATACGCGTCGCGCGCACCCTCCGCGAGCGCGGCTTCGTCACTGCCGTCGGTCCACACCCGCCGGCCGCGCTTGCCCATGATGATGGCGGTGCCGGTGTCCTGGCACATCGGCAGCACGCCGCCCGCGGAAATGTTGGCGTTCTTGAGGAAGTCGTAGGCGACGAACTTGTCGTTGTCGGAGGCCTCCGTGTCCTCGACGATCGCCTTCAGCGAGGCGAGATGCGATGGCCGGAGCAAATGATTGATGTCGACGAAGGCGGCCTCGGCGAGCGCCCGCAAGGCCTCGCGCTCGACGACGAGGACGGGCTCGCCCATGCACGTGTCGACGCGCACCCCCTCGGCCGTGAGCTTGCGGTAGGGCGTCTGGTCTTTGGCGAGCGGAAACAGCGGCGAATGGCGGTAGGGCGGGAGGATGGTCGTGGGTGCGTTCATGAGTGCTTCTCAATGACCCCTTTGGCTCAATAGCAAGCGTAGCCCGGATCCGGGAATGCCCTTCCCCGATTTCGCCTTGCTCATCGGGGCTACGACATTACCAGCAAGCGTAGCCCGGAGGGAGCGGCGGCGACATCCGGGAATGCCCGCCCCAAATTCGCTTCGCTCAATCGGGGCTACGGCGCAATTCCATCAGGCCGCCGGCTTTGTTACCTCGACCCGAACAGCAAGACCTGCCCGCGCCGCAAGGTTCATGAGTGCGTCGAGCGAGAACTTGTTGATGCGCCCGCGCACGAGATCGTTCATGCGCGGCTGGGTCAGGTCGAGGCGCTTCGCCGCTTTGGCCTGAGTGAGCCTCCAGTCTTCGACGGTCTCGCGGATCGCAATCATGAGTTCCGCGCGCGCTTTCATATTGGCTGCTTCCGTCGGAGACGCCTCGATTGCGTCCCAAACGCTTGCAAATCGTTGCTCGTTCATCGCTCCAACCTCCGCATCAACTCCTTGAACCGCGCGTTGGCCAGGTCAAGATCCCGCTTCGATGTCGCCTGCGTCTTCTTCTGGAAGGCATGCAGGACGTAGATGGCGTCGGCGAACGTGGCGGTGCAAATCACGCGAAAGGCTCCAGCCGCGTCCCTCACGCGGATTTCACGAACTCCCGGACCGACGATTGTCATCGGCTTCCAATCGTCCGGAGCGAGGCCACGTTGAAGCCGCTCGATCTGGAAACCGGCCTCCCGACGAGCCCCGTCGGGGAAGGCGCGCACTCGGTCGAGGGAATCCCCGAGAAACGAAACTGGCTTCATCGGCTCTTATATCAGAATTGATATATAACCTCCAGCCCTCTGTCACCTATGAACTTATTCCTAGAGCCGTTCCCTGGCCACACAATCGCTTCTCGAACCAATGATGCGCGTACGGTTCGTCGTTGAAGCGGGCGACCTCGCGGTAGCCTTCGCTCCGGTAGAGCGCCTGCGCCTCTTTCAGCGTGCGGTTGGTGTCGAGGCGCAGCCGCGTCAGGTCCGCCTCGCGCGCCTTCGCTTCGATGGTCCGCAGGATCTTGCGCGCGACGCCCTGCCCGCGCGCGGACGGCTTCACCCACATCCGCTTCACCTCGCCCACGACGCCGTCGCGGAGCCTGAGCCCGCCGCAGCCGGCCGGCTCGCCGTCGAGCCAGGCGACGAAGAAGAAACCTTTGGGCGGCGTCACGTCCTCGTCGAGCACCCGCAGGGCTTTGGCGTGCTCGAACCCGGACTCGAACCGCTCCGAAAGCTCCTGGAAATATTGCTCAAGGCACCAGCGCGCCGCCGCGCTGCTTGGCGCCTCGACCCGCACCGCGACTGCGGCGGCGCGGATCAGCCGCTCGATCTCGGCCATCGCCCCGACGAGGCGCTCTCGCGCGCGCGCATCGAGCGGCGAAAGCATCGACGCCGCCAGGTCGTCGGACAGCCGGTCGTAGATCGCGACCTCCGCCCGCCCCTTGGCCGTCAGGCTCACGCGCCGCCGCCGGCCGTCGTGGCCACCGCTCCGCACCCGCACGAGCTTCTGCGCCTCGAGCGAGCGCAAGAGCCGGCTGAGATAACCGGAGTCGAGCCCAAGTCTCGCGCGCAAGTCGCGCAAGTCGGCGCCCTCCGGACTGACCTCGAACAGGAGCCGCGCCTCCGCGAGCGGCCGCCCGCGGTCGAGATAGGTCTCCTCCAGTGCGCCGATGCGCTGGGTGAGGAGACGATTGAAGCGGCGGACCTGGCCGATCTGGGCGGCATCCATTCTCTGACTTTAGTCAGAGAGTTGTTCGACGTGCAATAAGGATGTGTCGTTTCTCAAACCCCCTCACCCGGCGCGCTTCGCGCGCCACCCTCTCCCACGAGGGAGAGGGAAAGAACGCGCAGAATGCACCGCGCGACGCGAGAGCCCTCTCCCCTTGCGGGAGAGGTCGGCGAGACCAGCGCAGCAAAGTCCGAGCGGGTGAGGGTCAGGCGCGAACGCCTCACGTCATCTCCATTCGCTAACCCGTATGCCCTTGACGCCGCGTGCACGAACGCGAAGCATGCGTGTAGGCGCGGCGCAGGACGGCGCGCATTCCGGGGTCTCGCACCGCTCGCCGGGACCCGGTTTCGGATAACTCAGCGATCCAACTCCGGATAGTGCCGGAAGATTCCTTCGCGGTTGAAGGCGATGCGCCGCGGCGAGGCGAGATACGTGGCGATGCGCTCGCGCGCGGCGACGCGGTCGTGCAGCGCGCGCGTGCGCGGCAGCTTGTTCTCGAGCCGCACCATGGCCTTCGGGAACGCATAGCGCAGGCCGGCGACGATCTGGAACAGCGAGAGGTCGGCGTAAGTGAGCTTCTTGCCGAGCAGGAAATGACCGCCGCTGCGCGCCAGCACACGCTCGAAGTAGCCGAAATATTTCGGCGCGCGCTCGGCCAGGAAGTCGGCCGCGCGCGCCTTCGCTTCGCGCTTCTGGTCTTCGTAATAGAGGTTCACGCTGATCGGATGATGCGTGTCGTGAATCTCGACCAGGAAATCGGCGATTGTGAGTTGCAGTTGATGCGTCCACAGCCATCCGGCCTCCTCGCGCGGCGCGAGACGATGATGCGCGCCGAGATACAGCAGGATGTTCGCGGTCTGCCCGATCAACAGGTCGCCCGCTTTCAGAAACGGCGGCGCGAAGGGCGGGGTCTTCACGCGCGCGCCATCAATGAGCCGCATCATCTTCGGCATGCCGCCGCGCGCATCCGCCTGCCGCGCGACATCGACGTAATCCGCGCCCGCCTCCTCCATCGCGAGCCGCACGAATTCGCCGCGCCCTTGGATGGAGGGCCAATAGTAGAGTTCGTATTTCATTCGAAACTCACCTTGTGCCGCGCCTCACCTCTCCCCGCTTGCGGAGAGAGGTGCCGAGCGAAGCGACGGCAATCGGGCGAGCGGCGTCGCGATTCAATTCGCAGCGAAGCAATAGATCAGGCCGTCGCCGCCGGTACCGCGCAGCGCGGTCTGCGAGCAACCGGCGCCATCCGGTCCGCGCGAGGGATGCGAGGAGTTCCACGATTTCGATGCGTCGTCGTCGCGCAAGCCGATGCGGTCATGGTGGCCGACCATCGCCTGTCCTTGCGAACTCGACGTCCAGTTACCGCAGGTCATGTCCTGCCCGGGCGGAAAGGCCCGCCCGTCGGGCTGCGATCCGGTGAGGATATCGTGCCGGTTCGGCGTGTCGCCGCGGCCCTGAATCTCCTCGCCCCGCTCGCTCAGCGCCGTCTGTTTGTTGAGGTTGTTGCTGGCGCTATGCAGATCGTCGACATTCTTCGCGATCACCACGCCTTTCGCGTTCATCCACGGCCCGCCTCCGATGCGATCGCGCGCGTTCACCGCGCTCGCGCCGCCCGCCGCCTGCGTCGAGAGATAGGCGCGCCACATGCGCGACCCCGCGCCCGCGTTTTGCGCCAGCGTCTGGCAATGCTGGTCCGCGCCCTGCAACCCGCCGAGGTCCGCGCCCTTGCCGGTCCCCTGGCTGGTAATGAAGAAGCTCATCTGATTTGGCTGCTGCGCCATCGCGGCGCCGGCGAGCGCGAGCAATGCGACGCTGGCGGCAGTCCCTGCCTTGAACATGTCTTTCTCCGTTGTGGTCCGCTGTTGCGGACGCGCCAGCGGACCACACTTGGGGAAATGGGCGCCATTCACATCTCGGAGAGCAAGATCTGGAAAAGCAGTTCCGGCGTCCGAACAGGCCGGTCCGAATTAGAGCTCCCGCTCGCCGCGGTAGCGCGCGAACGAGCGCCGCCCCTGCGGTCCGAACAGGACAACCTCGTAGGTCTCAGGCTCCCCGCCTTCCATGCCCGGCGAGCCGATCGGCATGCCGGCGACGGCAAGACCGGTCGCATTCGGCTTCTCGGCCAGGAGCCGGTCGATCGCCGCCGAGGGGACATGGCCCTCGACGATGAACCCGCCGACCTCGGCCGTGTGGCACGACCACAAATCCTGCGGGACGCCGAACCGTTGCTTTACCGCATTCGGTTTGGTCGTATTCACGATCGCCACGGGGAAGCCGGCGACCATCAGATGCGCCGCCCAATCTTCGCAGCAGCCGCAGCTTGGGTCGCGGTGCACGACAACGCGCGGCCGCACCGGCTTCGCATGCGCGGTGAGCGGGACGAGCGTGGCACCCACAACAAAGGCGAGAGCCGCGCGACGGCTCATGAAGCGATCCAGCATGGCAACGATCCTCCGGCGTTCCGGCCAAATATCCTACGCGTCGCGCGTCCCCGCTTTGAGCAATATCACGGCCGGTGCGGCCAAAACGAAAGCGCCGCGTTGCCGCGGCGCTTTGTTTAACCGACGCCCGATGCCTCAAGCGTCCTGGATGGCCGATAGGGTCCAGTCGCCACCGCGCGGGCGCATGAAGGTCCACACTTCGGTGACCTCGACCGGCTCGTCGTTGCCCTCGACCACACGTCCGCTGGCGCGATCGACCATCCGGTCGCGCATGGCATAGCGCATGGCGACGGTGGCGTATTCCGTGCTGCCCTCGCGCCAGGCCTCGGCAAGATCGCCCTGCAGGAGCTTCACATCGTCGACACGATTGACGACGCCGCGGGTCTTGTGGTCGTGCAGTTCCTGCGCGAAATACGACAGCACTTCCGGGGTGACCAGATCACCAAGCCGGTCGATGTTCTCGGCCGCGTAGGCGCTCTGGATCTCGCCGAGTATCCGCTCGAACGCATCGAAATCCGCGGGGGTCAGCCCAACCTCGTCATGTCCGGCCTGAACGGGTTGCGGAGCCGATCCACTTGCGCCCAGCCCAAGCCCGCCACCGAGGGCGCCGAGGCCCATGGGCCGCTGCGGCTCCTGCGCGGGCATGTCGCGCATGTGGCCGGGCATATCGCGCGGGGTGCGTGCTCTGACCGTCGCCGGCACGGGCTGGGAGCGGCGCTGCCACCAGGTCCAGATCAGATAGGCGACACCCCCGATCAGGGCGATCTGCAGCAGCAGACCGAAGAACGAGGCAAGGCCGGCGAGGCCACCGAAGAGCCCATTGCCCATCAGGAGTCCGATCAGCCCGGCGCCAAGGAAGCCCATGGCGAGACCGCCAAGCAGACCCGGACGGTTGAAGAAGCCGCCCGGCTGCTGACCCATTCCGGGCCGCTGCACGGCGGACGGGCTCGTCTGGCCCGGCTGCGTCATCGACCGGTTGATCGGACCGGCCTGGCCGGGCGCGGTCGCGGTCGGGGGCGGCGCGCTATAGGTCTTTGCGCCGCGGCTGCCGAAGCCGCCGCCTCGGCGCGCATCGGCTTCCACAACGGTGAATGCGAGCACCGCCGCAACGGCAGCCAGCGCCATCAGCACACGGAGACGAAAGGATCGGAACATCAGCTCACTCCCGGCAATATCAAAATGCACCTTATCATATCGTGCGCCGGTAGGACTTTATAAGGCCGGGCGGCCCGGACGTCCGCGTCCCTTAGCCGCGATTGACATGGCGTGTTCGGCTTGACGGCGCTAGCATTCCTGGATCGGCCGCGAGAGCCGTCGACGGGAGGCTGCCATGAGGACTGCGTTATACGCTGCCGCTGCTACGTTTGCCTTGACCGCATGCTTTGTTCTGCCCGCCGCCAGCAACGACGTTCCGCGCCATCAGGTCGAGCCGTTCTGGCCGAAGCCGCTACCCGGCAACTGGATTCTGGGCCAGGTCGCCGGCATAGCAATTGGGCCGGACGACACGGTCTGGATCGTGCACCGTCCCTCCACCCTCGTCGACGACGAAAAGGGCGCTACGAAGAATCCCCCGGAGACGGCGTGCTGCACGGCAGCGCCGCCCGTGCTGCAGTTCGACGCGGAGGGGAATCTCCTGCGATCATGGGGCGGGCCGGGCCAAGGCTATGATTGGCCGAAATCGGAGCATGGCATCCATATCGACAGGGAGGGCAATGTCTGGCTCGCCGGCAACGACAAGGATGACCATCAACTGCTGAAGTTCACGCCGCAGGGACAATTCCTCCAGCAAATCGGCAAAGCCGGCTCCACCGGCGGATCGAACTCACAAACGCAACTCGGCCGCCCCGCCCACCTGGTGATCGACGAGGCGGCGAGCGAGGTCTATGTGGCGGACGGCTATCAGAACCGCCGCATCATCGTGTTCGATTCGAAGACAGGCGCCTACAAGCGCCACTGGGGCGCTTACGGCGCGCGCGAGCCAAGCGACGACAAGCTCCCCGCCTACGATCCCAAAGCGCCGCTGTTGAAGCAGTTCGCCAACCCGGTGCATTGCGTTCGGCTGTCCAATGACGGGCTGGTCTATGTGTGCGACCGCGCCAACGACCGCATCCAGATCTTCCGCAAAGACGGAACCTTTGTGCGGGAATTCCGCGTTGCCCCGGAAACCCGCCAGAACGGGACCGTATGGGATCTGGTGTTCTCGTCCGACCCCCAGCAGCGCTTCCTCTTCGTCGCCGACGGCGCGAACGGCCACGTTTACGTCGTCTCGCGCGAGACCGGCGACACGTTGGCTCAATGGGGTCGCCACGGGCGGCAAGCCGGCCAGTTCAAGTGGGTGCACAACATCGCGATCGACTCGAAAGGAAACCTCTATACGGCCGAAGTCGGCCACGGCCGTCGTGCGCAAAAATTCCGTCCTGTTCAGTAGTGTGGGACGCCGGCTCTTTACCCCTCACCGAAAAGGAAGGGATGAAGAGAGCAAATCGGGTTATGCTTCGGCGATTCTGAAGGAGAGCCACATGCGCAAGCTGATGCTGGTTGCAGCCCTGACCGTCCTGCCCGCCTCCGCCCTCGCCCATTTTGGACCCTACGGGCTGCGCGGCAACGACATCGGCGGAATCATTCCGTGGTCGCCCGAGGTGCATCTGATCTACCGTGAAATCGCTGCGGCGCATTGCGCCGGCTATAACAAGTTCGCCCGTATTACGAGCGTTCACGCCCGCTACGGAGACTACATCGGCTTCGAATGCCGCTTCCCGCGCGGCTATGACCCGGTGAAGGCGGCGGTGTATGGCGTGGTCGTCGACGAGACGGTCGTGCGCGCAAAGAATTGACTTCGCATTCCCTCCAAGACCGGTCTCCTCCGCGTGGCGCGAGCGGTGCTCACGCCGCCATGGTTTCCTTCACTGCCGCCACCAGCTGCTTCAACGTGAAGGGTTTCGGGAGAAATGCGAACTGGCCGCCCTCGGGAAGATGGCGTTCGAACGCGTCTTCGGCATAGCCGGACACGAAGATGATTTTGATCTCCGGATTGCGCGCGCGCAGTTCCTTCAGGAGCGTCGGCCCGTCCATTTCGGGCATCACCACGTCGGAAACAACGAGGTCGACCTCGCCGCTTCGATTCTCCATCACCTTCAAGGCTTCGACGCCGTTTCCCGCCTCCAGCACGGTGTAGCCGCGCGAGGTGAGCCCGCGCGCGTTCAAGCCGCGCAAGCCTTCCTCGTCCTCGACCAGGAGAATCGTGCCCTGCCCGGTCAGATCGGACACCGCCGTCGCCGGTTCGGGCGCGGGCGCAATGGTGGTCTCCTCGACATCGGCGGCGCTTGGGATGTGACGCGGCAGGAAAATGCGGAACGCAGTGCCCTTTCCGGTTTCCGACTCGACATAGATGAACCCGCCCGTCTGCTTCACGATGCCGTAGACCGTGGACAACCCAAGTCCCGTCCCCTTGCCCACGTCCTTGGTCGAAAAGAACGGTTCGAAAATCTTGTCGATGATCTCCTCTGGAATGCCGGTGCCGCTGTCGCTGATTTCGATCAGCACGTAATCGGCAGCCGGCATCGCCTTGTAGGCGTAGTTCTTGCACTCGGCTTCGGTAACATTTGCCGTGCGCACGCTGAGCTTGCCGCCGTTCGGCATCGCATCGCGTGCGTTCACCGCGAGGTTCACGATCACCTGTTCGAATTGCGAGATGTCCGCCTTGATCGGCCACAGATCGCGACCATGCACCAGATCGAGCGAGACATTTTCGCCGATCAGGCGCCGCAGGAGCATCGTCAGATCGGACAGAACCTCGCTGAGGTCAAGCACCTGCGGGCGCATCGTCTGCCGCCGCGAGAACGCCAGCAGCTGCCGCACGAGACTGGCGGCGCGGTTGGTGTTCTGTTTGATCTGCATGATGTCCTGGAAGGACGGGTCGGTCGGCCGGTGCGCATTGAGCAGGAAATCGGTCGCCATCATGATGGCGGAGAGCACATTGTTGAAGTCGTGCGCGATGCCGCCGGCCAATTGTCCGACCGCCTGCATTTTCTGCGATTGCGCGAATTGCGCCTCCAGCGCGCGCTGCTCGGTGGTTTCGATCGCGTAGACGATGGCCGCTTCGCCGTCGCGTTCATGCTCCTCCACGGCCGACACATAGAAGCGCACCGAGCGGTTGCCGTCGCCGGCCAGGGCGGCATCGAACGGAGGGATGTCGCCTTGCCCCGCCGCAGCCCTGGCGATCGCCGCTTCGAGCGCGCCACGGTCGCGTTCAGCGACAACCGGCAGAAGCGACCGTCCTTCCGCGCGCGATGTGTCGGCTTTGAGGACTCCGTGCTGCAGCCGCGCAAACGGCGCATTCGCGCGCGCAATCCTGCCGGTCTTGTCGACGGTGGCAATGGCCAGCGGCGCATTATGGAAGAAGCGCACAAATCGCACTTCGGCCGCGCGCTGCGGATCGCCGTCGTCACGTGCGCGATTGATCACGAGGGTCCGCGAAGGCCCGGGGCTGCCGTCAATCGCATAGGCGACCTTGTGAAACAGCCGCACCGGAAGCGTATTGCCCGATCGGGTCTTGAAATCGAGGTCGAGAGTCTCCGTTCGCACATCGCCTGGCTCGCTTCCGCGTGCGGTGAGCAGCGCTGCGCCCTCGCCCGCGACGATATCGGACAGCTTCAAGCCGCCTGAACCGACCTGGGCGAGATCCTGGCCGAGCCAGCCTGCGAGCGTGGCATTGAGGTAGATGAGTTCGCCGTTGGGATCGACGGAGAAGAAGCCTGCCGGCGCGTGGTCGAGATAATCGATGGCGTGCTGCAATTCCTGGAAGACGTTTTCCTGCCGCTCGCGATCGCGGGTGACATCCGCAACCGTCCAAACGGTGCAGCGCGCGTCCGGGCCGCTCTCGGCGGCCGGGCGGACGCGGAAACGCATCCAGCGAGGCGGGCGGCCGGCTTGTCCGGAAACGCGCGCTTCTTCCTGCAGCCGGCGGCCCTCACGTGCGGCTTTGACCAGGCGATAGATCGCTTCCGCGAGATCCGGGTCGCCGTTGAAGGCACGCTCGATCGGCCGAACGTCGCTCGGATCGGTAGCGCCGGTCAACGCCAGATAGGCGCAATTGGCATAGAGCATGCGCCCGGCGGGGTCGGTCACAGCGAGGCCGTCGGTCGCGTTGTCGATCACCGCCTTCAGCAGCGGGTTTGCTTCCTTGCCCGGAACGCGGAGAAGACCGGCGGCCCCGGCGAAGAGCGAGAACACCCCGATCACGGACAGCGCCGACAGAAGGCCGAGAATGTAAGGCTGCGCGTGGCCTCGCCCGATCAGGAGGATCGCAAGCGTCGCGCCAATCAGCAGCACCGCGACCAGAAGCACGAGTCCGATGCTGCCGGTGCGCTGGGTGTGGTCGACAGCCGTAAGGCGCGGTTCGTCGCTCACGTCATGGGTGGTCATGCGGGCTTTGCTCTCCCCACCTCGCCGCGCCGGCGCTGCCCCGAGTCCTTGGTGGAGTGGATTTCACATTCACGACGCCCGCCAGCGGCGGACTCGCAACGCGAATGTCAAACCCAAAACTCCACCAGCAAATTACACGTGCTCGCGGTCCATCGATTCTAACATTCGCAAAATCGCCTGCCAAAACGGGATGCGAATATTGGAATCGGACCACTAGTGCCCGATCCGGGGGCAGCCGCGCAAGGGGGAAGGCGCGCTCCCTCACCGCCGAAAGCCCCGGCGCAGCCGCATGACGTAGCTGATCACTTCGGCGACCGCCTTGTAGTGCTCCGGCGGGATCTCCCGCTCGATCTCGACCGTTGCATGCAGCGCGCGGGCGAGCGGCGGGTTCTCGACCACCGGCACATTGTGCGCGCTCGCCACCTCTCGGATCTTCAACGCGACGCCATCGACGCCCTTGGCCAGGCACACGGGCGCGTTCATTCCGCGATCATATTGCAGCGCGACGGCATAGTGGGTCGGGTTGGTGATGACGACCGACGCTTTCGGAACGGCGGCGATCATGCGCTTGCGCATCCGGTTCTGCCGGAGCTGCTTGATCTTGCCCTTGATGACCGGATCGCCTTCGGTCTGCCGAAATTCCTCTTTGAGTTCGCGCAGCGACATCTTCTGCCGTTCGAACCATTGCCGGTACTGCCACAAGAAGTCGAGCGCGGCGACGATCCCGATAATAGCGACGACGGCGCCCATCACCGAGAGCGCGAGCGAGTGACTCGTCTTCAGCGCGGCGATCGGTTCCATGCTGATCAGGCTCTCGAGCCGGTTGCGCTCCGGCCACAAGATCAGCGCCATCACGGCGCCGACCACGGCCAGCTTGATGACACCCTTGATGAAGTTGGCCAGCGCATGTTTCGAGAACATGCGCTTCATGCCGGCGATGGGCGAGATCTTCGAGGCCTTCGGCTTCATCTGCTCGCCCGACCAGACGAGCTGGTGCTGGATCATGTTGCCGGCGATCGCTGCGAAAAAGAGCACCAGAAACGGAATGACAATGGCCGCCAGCACTTCCAGGGTGAGCCGGCTCGACAGCCGGAACAGATCGAACCCGTCGGCTCGAATCTGATGGGCGTTCGCAAGCAGCCCCCGCAGGGAAACGGTCAAATCCCTGCTCATCGGGCCCGAAAAGACCAGCATGACGAGCGCCGCGCCGGCGATGACGAACCAGGTATTGACCTCGTGGCTCTTGACCACGTCGCCGCGCTTGAGCGCCTCGTCGAGTTTTCGTTGACTGGGGTCTTCTGTTTTGTCGGCGTCGTCGCGTTCTTCGGCCATGCGAGACTACCTCGCAGCGGAAAGATCGCGCAGCACGCCTTCGAGATGGCCGAGAAACACGCCCATCATCGTGCCGACAACGACAAAGAGAATCAGGAACCCGAGGAAAATCGAGAGCGGAAGGCCAATGAAGAAGACCTGCATCTGCGGCATCAAGCGCGACAGAAGGCCGAGACCGAGATTGAACAGAAGTCCGAAAACCAGAAACGGCGCCGCCAGCTGCACCCCGATGCGAAACGCCGCCGCCACGGTTGCGGCGATCAGCGCCGTCATATCGCCCAATGCCGGCACGTCGCCCGGCCGAAACAGGGTGTAGCTTTCGCTCAATGCCGCAATGACCAGATGATGCAGGTCGGTGGCGAAGATGAGGACGAGCCCGAGCAACGTGAGAAAATTCGCGACGATGATGTTTTGCTGACCTTGCGACGGATCGATGGCCGTCACGAAGCCGAGCCCAAGCTGCTGTGCGGCGATCGAGCCCGCGACCTGCAGCGCGGCCATGGTGAGCCGGGCGGTGAGCCCGAGCAAGACCCCGATCAGGAGTTCCTGGCCGAGCGCCAGCAGCACCGGTGGAAACGAGCGCAGATCGATCTGAATGCCGGATTGATGCAGAGGAAAGATCGCGGCTGTGAGCACCAGAGCCAGCACCAGCCGCACACGCACCGGTACGCTGACTTCGCCGAGGCCCGGCAGAAGCATCACCATCGTCCCGATTCGTGCGAACATCAGAAGAAAAGCCGCCGCGATCTGGGGGAGGAACGAGACGTCGACCCGCATGAGGGTTTTCTGCCTAGCCGCCGATGATCCGCGCGACGAGCCGCGTCATGTGCCCCTGTAGGACATCGCTCATGAACGGCAGGGTGATGAGCATTGCGACGAAGATCGCAAGAATTTTGGGAACGAATACGATCGTCATTTCCTGAACCTGCGTCAGTGCCTGCAGCAGCGAAATCACGAGGCCGACGACAAGCGCAACAGCCATCAGCGGGCTGGCGACAAGCACGAGAGTGATGATCGAGTCGCGGGCGACATCGAGAACTTCGGGTCCGGTCATGTCGCCTTCATTCGTTGATACGTTGAGTGACGATCAGATTGGCATGCGCATGATTTCTTCATAGGCCTGAATGACCCGGTCACGCACCGAGACAAGCGCTTCGATCGCGACCTCCGTTTCCGCAACCGCCGTCACGACATCCACGATATTGGCCTTGCCCGCCGCCAGCGCCTGCGCCTGGCCATCCGACTTTCGCCCGGCCTCCACGACGCTTGCGAGCGCATCCTTGACCATCGATCCGAAATTCGGGGTAGCGTTGTCGCCGCCGACGACCTTGTCCAACCCCGCGGTCGGGTTGGCGATTCGGGCAATCTTGGCATAGGCGTTTGCGGCAGTGATGGGCGAGGCCATGGCGGCTCCTGTTTCAGGCGCGCAGGATTTCGATCGTGCGCGCGATCATGCGGCGCGTTGCGGAGATGACGTTCAAGTTGGCCTCGTACGAGCGCTGAGCCTCGCGCATGTCTGTCGACTCGACGAGCGAGTTGACGTTCGGGTATTTGACGTAGCCGTTGGCGTCCGCTGCCGGATGGTTCGGCTCGAATTTGGTCCGGAACTCGCTCTGATCGGGTCGGATGCGACCAAGCGCCACGACCTTAGCCGATAGCGCGCGATCCATCTCGGAACGGAAGGTCGGGATCTTGCGCCGGTATGGATCGCCGCCGGGACGGGTCGCCGTCGATTCGGAATTGGCGATGTTCTCGGCGATGACGCGCATGCGGCCGGCCTGCGCACGCAAACCCGACGCCGCGAGCGTGAGCGATTTGAGAAAGTCCATCGCGTGTCTCCCCTCACCGTCGTCCGAGCGCGGTCTTGAATAGCCCAAGGCTGCGGCTGTAGAGCGAAGCCGCCGCCTGGTGGTCCATTTGATTCGAGGCAACCTTCATCATCTCGTCTTCGAGGTTGACCGCATTGCCCGCCGGCCGCACTTCGGTCGCAAAGCTTCGGCTCGCGAACGCAGCAGACGACCCGCCGGCCAAGTGAGCGGAATCGGTGCGCGCCAGGGTGACGGTCCGTTCCGCCGCCGAGAGCGCGCGCCGGAATTCGAGCGGTGCGAGATCATGCGGTCGAAACATCGGCGTGTCCGCGTTCGCGACATTCTCGGCAAGCAGGCGCTGGCGCTCCTGATGCCATTGCATCCGGGTGCGCAGCATCGAGAAGATCGGCATGTCGGAGATCGGCATGTTGGCCTCCGTCGCGGTTCGGTCTGCTGGGCAAACATTGCCGAGCATAAGGTTAACGAGCGGTTAAAGCGGACTCGCTTACCGCTTTGCCATCAATCTGCCGTTAACCATGAAAATGGTGGGAAAACAGCATCGGGGAAAAGCAACGGGCGTTATTGTTAACGGTCTGTTAGGGTAGGAGTGGGCAGATTTTGCCGCGGCTGTTTACCAAACCGACGAGCCCGGCTTTCAGGACATACAAGCCTAAGGAGCGCGACAGCTTATGTTCGACAGTTTGTTCGGGGCAGAATTGCCGCTCGCAGTGCGCTTCTTCATCGCGTTCGTCATCGTCTTGCTGCTGATCGGCGTGACCTTTTGGCTGATCCGCCGCTTCGGGGCGGAGCGGCTCGGCACCGGCCAGGCACGCGGACGTCAGCCTCGGCTTGCGGTGATCGATGCAACGGCCGTCGACGGCCGGCGGCGGCTCGTGCTGATTCGCCGCGACAATGTCGAGCATCTCGTCATGATCGGCGGCCCAAGCGACATCGTTGTCGAACAAAATATCGTCCGCGCCGTGCCTGTCTCCTCGGCGCGCGAGATGCAGGGGCGTGGACCCGCTTTGGATAGCTTTCCGCGCGGGCAGGACCGGGCGGAGACCGGCCCCCGCCAGGCGAGCGCAGCAGAGGAATTGCCCTGGATCGGTGCGCGGGAGCCCGATCAATCCATGCGCCACGCCACTCGCAGCACGGACGGCGATTACGTAGAGTTTGAGCCGGCTCGGCCGCCGCGGCCGCAGCCGCAAGACGAAATCCGCCGAGCTCCGTCCGTGCCTGAAGCCGAGCGCCCGCGTGGCCCGCGACCAATCGAAGCGGTGCGCAAAGACGCCGCTCCCATCGTGCGGCCGGTCGAGCATCCGATGGATGAACCCCTGCCGATGCCGATTGCGCCGGCAAGCGACGCGCCGCACAAACAGCCCGAGCCCACCACACCCGAGCTTCGTGCCTCCCCGCCGACCGCCGACACGAATTTGGCCGATATGGCCCAGCGTCTTGAAGCCGCCCTGCGGCGTCCGATTGCGCCCGACAAGAAAGCCGAGTCGCCCGCGAAGCCGGCAGCGGTGAAGCCTGCGGCCCCCGAAGCGGTGCGGCCACCCGCCTCCACGGTGCCGACAGACCTGCCGATGCCCCGGATCTCTGCCGATCCCGCCAAACGAGAACCTGCACGCCCACAAGCTCCCGAGCCCCCGCGTACGGTTGCGCCTGCGCCGAAGCCTGCACGGCCCGAGCCGAAGCCCGCACAGCCGATGTCCGTGTTCGACAGCCTCGAACAGGAAATGGCTAGCCTCCTCGGCCGCCCGAAGAGCAAGGAGTGATGGCGCGCAGGTTTTCGCAAGCTCTCATTGGCGCTGTTGCAGTCCTGGCCGTAGACCCGGCCCACGCTCAGGATATCAGCATCAATTTCGGCCAAGGCGCGGGTCTGACCGAGCGCGTGATCCAACTGATTGCACTGGTCACCGTGCTCGCGCTTGCACCGTCGATCCTGGTGATGGTCACCTCATTCACGCGCATCGTGGTCGTGCTCTCCCTTCTCCGCACCGCGATCGGAACAGCGACCGCTCCGCCGAACGCCGTGATTGTCGCACTGGCGCTGTTCTTAACCGCCTTCGTGATGGGTCCGACGCTGCAACGTGCCTACGAGCAGGGCGTGCGGCCCCTTGTGGCCGGCGAAATCGAGCCGGATCAGGCTTTTCAGCGCGGCTCCGAGCCGTTGCGCGACTTCATGATGAAGAATGTTCGGGAAAAGGACCTGCAGCTCTTTCTCGATCTCGCGCGTCAGCCCCGGCCGGAGGCGCCCGAGGGGCTCTCGCTGCGCATTCTGGTGCCGGCCTTCATGATCTCGGAATTGAAGCGAGCCTTCGAGATCGGCTTTTTGCTCTTCCTGCCCTTTCTTATCATCGACCTCGTGGTCGCCTCGGTGCTCATGTCGATGGGCATGATGATGCTGCCGCCGGTTGTCGTTTCGCTACCTTTCAAGCTGATATTCTTCGTGCTCGTGGACGGCTGGCATCTCGTCGCGGGAAGCCTAGTGCAAAGCTACGGCTTGTAGCGGGCGCGTGATCCCGAAAAGTGGATCCCGGTTTCCGGAAAAGATCACGCGCAAGTCATAATGTTAAAAAGGCCGCTTGGTCGACCCCAAACTCATCCCGCTCTAACCGCCCACCGTGCGCGGAGGAGTCTGCGGAGAGTTTCGTGGTGTGGATGAGCCAGAAGGCGGCGCATTCGATACGGCGCCGAAGTCCGGGTAGCGCGCGCGCATCTCTTGCATGAAACCGTTGAGCGTGTTGATGGCGCTGGCCGCTTTCGTGATTTCGCCGAATTCCTGGCCCGCCCGCGCCACCGGCGTGGTCAGAATCTCGAAGGCGCGCTGGTCCGGCGTCTCGGCCATCTTCGCCAAATATTTCTGACGGAAACGGTCAAGCCCGAGCGCGTCGTCCGCCAGCGCGTAGCCGATCGCCGCGCGCAGAATGTCGTTTCGCTCCACCTCCGAAAGCGGCGCAAATTCGCGCCAGCGATCACCATGGAATTTCTCGATCTGCTCAGCCGCCGCTCCCCACCGCTTGGCTCCCCAAAGCACATCGGCGCGCAGACGATCGACTTCCCGCCCCTGCAGATTGGCGACGACTTCTATCGCAAGGTCGTGCCGGCCGGTGTCGGAGAGCGCACGCGCTTCGACCAACAGGCGTTGATTACGCAGCTCGTTGGTGACGTCCGCCGAACGTGTCGTGCGCAGGGCTTGCAGCGCGCGATCGGGCTTGCGGTTCATCAAATAGATCAGCGCAAGCCGCACTGCGACCTGCGCCCGCCCGATGCCTTGAAGTCGGTGGTCGATCTGGTGCTGCAGCAACTCCGCCGCTTGGTCCAGCAGATCGACGGCGACCAGACGGTCGGAAAGACGCCGGATCATCTCGTCGCCTCGCCGCCCCAGCGGCGTCAATTCGCTGAAGTCATAAAAGAGACTAAGCGCATCGATGGCCGGCATTGCGTCGCCCTTGCCGGCCAGGAAAAGGGAATCGAACGTCTGCGCCGCCTCCTCTTGGATTCGTCGCGTCATCTCGGAGCCAGGATGCGCCCGCAGCGCCGTTCGCATGACGTGAAATGCATCCCGATACCGGCCCTCTTCCGTGTAAAGGCGGGCGAGAAGCTGCAACCCCTCGATTTCCGTTTCGTCGCCGCGCCAAATTGCCGTCAGCGTTTCCAATCCGGCGACGGCATCGGGACGCTTCAGGTCACCAAGAGCATGGCGCAACGTGATTTCGCGCAAGCGTCCCTGCGAGGCATGCGGGCGATCCCAGGAATCGGCTGCCGTCCGATAGTGCTCCAACGCATCCGAAATTCGCCCAAGGCCCTCATCGAGACGGCCCTTGAGCACCGCCATGGCCGGCTGCATCTCACGCGGAATGCCAAGCGCGTCGAATTCGTTGAGGAGGCGGGAGGCCTCGCTGAAATCCCTGGTTTCAATGGCCGCGCGCACAGCTTCGGACAGAGTGGCCCGCTGCAATTCGACCGGCAAGGTGGCGATGGCCGCCTCACCAAGCTGGAACGCCGCGCGTGCTTCGGTCCACTTTCCCTCGCGCATCAGCGCCAGCGCGCGCCACAGAGGCGCATCCTGCTGGTTGCCGACCACCGGGTTCTTGAGGTCATCCAAGGCTTTGGCCGGTCGCCGCAGTTTGATATTGGCGATCGCCCGCAAGACCAGGGCGGAGGGATCCTCCGCGCTGATGTGATCGTCTCCGATCGTCACGTCGAGCACGCCCTTGGCTTCGGCCCACATGTCGTTTGCAAGATAGAACCGTGCGAGATCGAGGCGGGCTTTCGTCCGTTTTTGCGGCGGCGCTTCGGCAGCGCCCCGGCTGAGTTCATTTTGCCGGGTGACGAAGGGAGCCTGACGATCGAAACCCCAGACCTGGGTGTCGAGCAGCGCGGGCCGATAATTCAACGACAACTTGCGGATCGGCTCTCCGCTGGAGCTGGCGACCGGCGATAGCGTCAGTCCTGCGGGATGGCTGAGCACGAGCTTGTCCGGACTGAGCTCGACCGTCAATTCGTCCGAGAGCGGCTGGATGATAACGCCGTGGCTCGACGCCAAAGCCCTGAATTCGACGAAGTCCTGCGGTTTGAGAAATCCCCGCGCCGGCCCGTTGGCGGTGACCACGACGATCGTGTCGCCGATCTCCGGATCGGAGATACGATGCACCTTTTGCGGCGCATCGAAGGGGACCGTCACGATCGTGCGTCCCGCTGCGGTGTTGCGATTGAGTCCGAGAGCCCTTGTCGGCTCCAGCACCATGTCGCCAAGCGTGATCACCCAGGCCGTACCGTCCGGCCCAAGGCTCGCGAGCTTGGGACGATCGAGCTTGATCCGGACAATTTTGCTTTCGCCAATGGCTGTGACTTCCGCGGCGCGGACCAAACGGCTGCTCTTTTCAATCACCGACGTGACATCGACGGCAGCCGGCGTATCGAAGACAAGCCACAGGGTATCGTAGCGGCGGAAGACCGCAGCCGGCGTGGAGACGGCAAACGGGAATGTCACGCGCAGCGCCTCGCCTTGTTGCCGGACCTCCGCCACCACAGGTGCATCGGGCGCGCGTGCTTTGAGGAGTTGCTCCTCTCCGTGGCCGCGACTGGCTGCTTCGGCACGCTCGCGTTTCGGCCCGGCGTCCTGCGCCGAATGGTCGAGGGGTAGCGGCGCAGGGCGGTCCGGCTCCGGGCGGGACTCCGCACCGGCAACCGCCGGCAGGGTGGCGACCTCGCGCACGGCGACCTCACTCGGCAGCGTCTCCGGCGGCATTGCGGGAATCGCAGCCTCCTGCTGCGGCATGCTCGGCGCGTTCTTTGGCCGCGGCTGAGGCAGCGGCACGGGATCGATCACAACCGGAGCGGCCGCTTGCGCGGCCGCAATCGACGGTCCCGAATTCGTATCCCCGCTCGCGGCGGGAGGATCGGCGTTCGAAGGCGGCGGCGTTGGCAGCGCCGACTGCGGGCCCTCCCCTCGCCCGGAAGCGTCTGGCGTGACCACATCGACCACATAGTTGTTGTCTTCGCGGAACGTGCGCACATCGACTTTGCCGACGAAATTAAAGCGGACTCCGACCGCATCCGGACTTGGCTCGGTGTCGATAGACATGACGTTGGGCGGCAGCCACGCTTTGGCCTCCGCAAGATCGAACCGCAGCGGCGCGTCGAAGACGAGCGTGAGCCGTTCTCCGGTGCGATCGGTCGCCACCGGAACAAGCTCCGGGAGTTCGAACACGTAGCGTGTGAAGGTGGGCTGCCGACCCACGCGGACGCGCACCGGTTTGGACTGTTTTTGCTGAGCGAGGAGCTGCTGCTGGCGTGCACGCCTCTCGGCTTCGCGGGCCCGCCGCGCTAGTTCATCGACGATATCCTGCGGCAAGCCGGGCGGCATTCCGCTCCAGGTGTCGGGGAGCAGATCGACAAACAGCCGCTCTCCCGCCGCCATTGAGTTCACAGTCACCTTGCGGGCCAGCGCCAGCCGGATTGCGTTTCCGTCCGGATCGCGTCTCGCGGCGCCGATATAGCTGCTCAACCCGATGCTGATCCGGTCGGCCTGAACGTCGACCGGCCGCTTGAAATGGATGATGACGATATTATTCGATGCGCGGACCTCGGCTTCGACCTCTTGTTCGAAGCGAAAGATGATGCGGCCGAACCCACCGGCATTGGTGACGCTGATCTCCCCTTTGACGGGCTGCGCCTGCGCGCCTCCGGCAAAGATCAGCGACAGGGCCAGCAGCATCAGAACTTCAAGGATGAAGAAAAGCGCAAGAATGCGGCGCCCAAGCTGCGGCGCGATGCTCCGCTCGCCTGTGCGCATCTGCCGATATGTGACCAGCTGCCCCACGATCCTCTTCCGCGGTCACCCGCATCGTCGAGTTCTGGGAAAGAGCCTAGGGGGCGGCGTTTAACGCTCCGTTAACCGTGCGCTCAGTTGGACGTCGGACGCCCCTCGATTTTCGGCAGGTCGGCGTCGGCCGAGCGGCCGTGGGCGTTGGCGCGATTGGCCAGTTCGACGGTCAGCCGCTCGGCCGCTTCCGTGTTCATCTGCGCCAGAATATCGGACATGCGGCGTGGATTGATTTGCTGGGCCACTTCGATCAGGACCTTCATGTCGAGACGATCGAAGATTTTCGCCGCCTCCTTGGCCTTCATGTTTTCATACATGGTAACGATGCTTTTGAAGCGCGCGGTTTCGGTCTCGTCGCGCTTCTGTATCGCACCGACGACTTTCGTCTCTAGCTCTCTGAGCTCGGTGAGCCGGTTCTCCAGCTTCTTCTCGGCGGCCTTTAGCAGGCTTTCGCGCATGTCGAGATCGCGCGTGCGGGACTCGAGCTCTTGGCGCCGCTCGTTCAGCCGCTCGAGCACAGCCCGTTCTCCCACTGACACAACGGGCTTATTGGGGTCGAACTTCACGATGACGGGCATATCGCTCAGTTTCTGATCGGCCAATCGGTTGGCCGGCGACGGTCCGGCGCTATTGGCGGTCGTCCCAGGGGCGCTTGTTGCCGGCGGATCCGGCGCGGCGCCGCGGTCCGGAACCGCGGTCGAACGAGCATTGCCGTCGGCGGCGGCCGGTGCGGCGCTCTGCGCTTGAGCCGGGCGCGAACCCGTCAGCACGTAGCTCCCGTCCGAAAGGAGACTGGCGGTCTTGAGAACGAAGAGCGTGGCGGCCGCTAGCAAAACGACAGGAACGAGCCGCAGCTCGCGGAACGCGGTTTTCATGCTGCAAAGCCTCTCGCCCGCAACCGGGCCCGCGCCGCAATCGCTTCGGCGGCGGCGGCGGTGGAATGGACCTCCGGCGTCCGCAAGCCGTTGGCTTGCATCGGTCTTGCAGCCAGCGCGATCTGCGCGACGCGATCCACCACTTCCCGCCCGGCGGCGATCTGGGTGTTGAGTTCGGCGGCGAGCGTCTCGGCCCTGCGCAGGCTGTCGCCAAAACCCTGATTGCACTCGCGCACGGTGACCTTCAGGCCGGCAATGGCACGTTCGGCGATTTCGGTTGCGGTGATGAGTTCAGAAATCGTCGCCTTCAAGGAATGCTCGTCAGCCTTCAGACGCTTCAATCTCCTGTTGAGCAGGAAGCAGTAGGCGATCGTCACCAGGAGCAGGATTGCAACCAGGCTCTCGATCGCGAGTCCGAAGCCGTTGCTCATGATGCCTCCATTCGCTTCGAGGAATCCGCCATCTCGAACATCGCGAAGGTCGTGCTCGGCCTGCGAAGCGATTTGGCGACGCGAACGGCAACGCGATCTCCGACGCGCCCCATGCGGCCTTCGGTCAGGTGAACGTCGCCGCAACGGATGTGAACAAGCGCATCGGGCTTGATCTCGAGCGAGAGCGTGTCGCCGACATCAAGCTTCATGATCTGTTTCAGCGGGAGTTTCGCCTCATAGAGAACGGCCTCGACGGCGATTTCGGCCTGGCCGATTTCGGTCGCGAGATGGCCTTCCCAGATCGGATCGCGACCGAATTTCTCGCCCATGAACATCTGCAGGAGGACGTCGCGGATCGGCTCGATCGTGGCATAGGGCAGCAGAAGCTCGATGGTGCCGCCGCGATCCTCCATGTCGATGCGAAGGCGCACGAGGATGGCCGCATTGGCGGGTCGCGAAATGGCGGCAAACCGCGGATTGGTTTCGAGCCGGTCGATGTTGAACTTCACGGGCGAGAGCGGCTTGAAGGCGAGCTCGGCGTCCGCGAGCACCACTTCGATCATGCGCTTGACGAGGCTTGTCTCGATCGTCGTGTAAGGCCGGCCCTCGATGCGAATCGCGGTCTGGCCGCGGCGGCCGCCCAGCAAAACATCGATGATGGAGTAGATCAGACTCGAGTCGACGGTGAACAGCCCGAAATTGTCCCACTCCTCGGCCTTGAAGACGGCAAGGATCGCAGGCAGTGGTATCGAATTGAGGTAATCTCCAAAACGCACCGATGTGATGCGGTCGAGCGAAACTTCCACGTTGTCCGACGTGAAGTTGCGAAGACTGGTCGTCATCAGCCGCACCAGGCGGTCGAAGACGATTTCGAGCATCGGCAGACGCTCGTAGGAGACCATCGCCGAATCGATGATCGCCCGGATTCCGGAATTCTCGTTGAGCGTGATGTCGCCGAGGTTGAAGCCGAGGAGGCTGTCGATCTCCTCTTGATTGAGGATGCGCTCGGCTCCGCCTTTTGCGGCCTGAACATTCTGCCCGCCGTCCTCGATCATGGCGGCCCATTGGGCCGCCATGTCATCGCCGCCCTCTCCAGCCGCGGCGGCGGCGCCCGCGCCGCTGGCCTGGCCGGGCGTGCCGCCGGTCGCAGCCTGTTCCTCGAGGGCCATTCCCCACTCGGCGGCGAGTGCGTCCTGATCGTCGACTGTGGTGGAAGGGGCCATGCTCAGAGGCTATTGCACGATGAATTCTTTGAAGAGGACGGCGTTCACCTTGTTCGGCGAAACGGCCACGTTCACACGTCGGGTCAGTTCATCTTTCAAGCGGTAAAGCCCTGCCGAGCCCTCGAGATCGGTGGGCCGCAATTCACGAAGATAGGTTTGGAACGCGTCCATGACGCGCGGCATGACCGGCTGGATCTGCGCGACCTGGGCCTGGTCCTGCAATTCAAGCGTCAGCTTCACCTTCAGATACTGGGTGCGCTCGTTGCTGGCCGTCGCAAGGTTGACCAGCACCTCCGGCAAGTCGAAGAACGCCGGCGGCTTGACTGCAGGGACCGCCTGCTTCTGCTCGGCTGAACCCGCCACAAACTTGAAATAGGCGCCGGCGCCGCCTCCGGCCAGAAGCACGAGTGCGCCGGCGGCGATGAGGATTCGCTTGCGCGTGAACCAGGTTTTTGGTTGCTCGGTTCCCTCCTCGGTCGTTGCGGGCGCATCCGCTTTGGCCGCAGCCTCTTTTTTTTCGTCCGCATTCTTGGACTTGGGTGCCATTGGGAGCCTCGGCAGATTCCGCAGCGCGCCCGTCAAGATCGCCGACACGCATGCACTAAGAGCCGCGACTTGGCCGGGACGCCTTGGGTCCGAAGCTAGGACCCGAATGGTTAACGATTGCTTTCCGGATTCACTCAAGTCGGAAAATTTTGCCGGGTTCGACGCGTCAACGGGGTGCATCTTGCCCCCTCTGGTGATCGCGATCTTTCCCAACCGCCTGAAAGACAACGCATTCCGCGTCTGGCACGCCCTCTGCATCGTGCTCCGTGACCGCGCTTGGGAGAGCCGGTCGCGCACGCGGGCAAGCTTGGGAGAGCGAGCTCGCGCAAATGGGGAGACCACCCGATGGAGAACACGCTTCTCATCGGACTGTCGCGCCAGGTCGTGCTTCGTCGCGAACTGGACGTCGTTGCGAACAACGTCGCGAACCTGAACACCAACGGGTTCAAGGGCGAAAACTCGCTATTCCAGGAATTCCTGATGCCGGTTGCGCGCGCGGACATGTTTCCAGCGCCCGACCGAGTGCTCAGCTATGTGCAGGATCGCGCCACCTGGCACGATCTGAGCCAGGGCCCGATGCAGCGCACCGGCAATCCGCTCGACCTCGCCGTCGACGGCAATGCCTTTTTCGTCGTGCAGACCCCGCGCGGCGAACGCTATACGCGCAACGGCGCGCTGCAGACCAATTCGGCGGGCGAGTTGGTCACGAGCGAGGGGTATCAGGTTCTCGGCGACGGCGGCCCGATCGTGCTGCAACCGCAAGACCGCGATATCACCATCAGCGCCGATGGCAGCATATCCGTGCGCGAAGGCGCAAACGCCGCAATCGACGCGCAGCGCGGTAAAATCCGGCTCGCCGCCTTTGCCCAGCCTGAGCGGTTGCAGAAGGATGGATCCAGCACCTTCCTCGCGCCCGCGAACGTTCAGGCGCAAGCGCCGGCGCAAGACGTTCGGATCGTCCAGGGAGCGATCGAGAAATCGAATGTTCGCGGCGTTATCGAAATGGCGCGGATGATCGAAATCAACCGGGCCTATGCATCGGTTTCCAGCATGATCGAACGGCAAGGGGATCTGCGCCGCACCGCGATCGAGCGGCTCGCCGAAGTGCCGGCGTAAGGCAACACATCTATTGAGGATACGACAATGCGCGCCCTTCACACTGCCGCGACAGGGATGATGGCCCAGGAGCTGAATGTCCAGGTCATCTCCAACAATATCGCAAACATGCGCACGACCGGCTACAAGCGCCAGCGCGCGGAGTTTCAGGATCTGCTCTACCAGCACCTCCGCCGCGTCGGCACGCAGACCTCCGATCAGGGCAGCATCTTGCCGGCCGGCGTGGAAATCGGCGCCGGGGTGAAAACGGTCGCCACGCCTCGCGTGATGAGCCAAGGCAACATGCTGCCGACGGAAAAGGAACTCGACGTCGGCATTCGCGGCGAAGGATTCTTCCGCATCACGCTTCCCGACGGCCGAACCGCTTACACCAGAGATGGATCCTTCGCGATCGACGCGACCGGGCGGATTGTCACCGCACAAGGTTATGAGGTGCAGCCTGGCCTGACGGTTCCACAGAACTCGCGCGGGCTCACCATCAGTCCGCAGGGGCAGGTTTCGGTCATGCAGCCGGGCAATGCCGTGCCCACCCAGGTCGGTCAGCTCGAACTGTCGGCCTTCGTCAACAAGGCCGGGCTTCAGGCCATGGGCGACAACCTGTTTCTGGAAACGCCGGCATCCGGCGCCCCCCAAAATGGAACGCCCGGCAACGAGGGCTTTGGCGATTTGCAGCAGGGATACCTGGAGCAGGCCAATGTCGAAGCCGTGAAGGAAATCTCCGACCTGATCTCGGCGCAGCGCGCCTATGAGATGAACGCCAAGGTAATCACCGCGTCCGACCAGATGTTGCAGGCGACGTCCAATCTCTATCGCTGAGAAGAGGCATGACCATGTTGCGCATCGCATTCGCCGCCGTACTCACCGCCCTCTCCGCCTCGGCCTCGGCGCAGACCGCCGCTCCGCAGGTGCGGGGCGTGACCCTCAAGACCGAGGCGGTGATCTCGAGCGAACTCGTGCGCATCGGCGACCTCGTCGAGAACTCCGGGATGCTTGCGTCCACGGCGATCTTCCGGGCTCCCAATCTGGGCGAGTCAGGCACGGTGACCGCGCAGCAGGTCGCAGAGGCCCTGATCCCGCATGGCCTCCGGATCGAGCCCGGGGGTGCGGCTAGCATCGCCGTGACTCGCACCGGACGGATTCTGACCGCGAAAGACCTTGAAGCGCGCATTGCGCGGGCGCTGGCCGATCATGCCGGCCTGCGCGACGCAGCCAGCCTCGCGATCACCTTCGATCAGCCCCCTCGCACGCTGCATCTGGAAGCGAACAGGGCCGAGTTCCAGGTCGTTCGCGTGTCTTACCTCCCGCACGCGAGCCGTTTCGACGTGACGCTCGAGCTGCAGGCGGCCGACCCTTCGCGACGGACCGTCTACCGCTATACGGGCACCGCCGCCGAGATGATCGACGTAGTTCTGGTCAAGCGGGCAGTCGCGCGGGACGAGGTTCTCGGCGCCGACGATCTTTCAGTGGAGCGGCGCGTTCGTGCGTCCGTCTCCGGAGAGCCGATTGGCAAGGTGGAAGATGCGATCGGGTTGGCTGCCCGCCGCCCGCTTCGGCCCGGTGTGGCTCTGCAAGCCGGCGAACTGGTGAAAGCGAACCTCGTGCAGCGGAACGAAGCCGTGATCCTCGTCTACGAGGTGCCAGGCATCGTCGTCACGCTTCGCGGCAAAGCGCTGGAGTCCGGCGCGCAAGGCGACTTCGTCAATGTCATGAACCTGCAATCCAAGCGCACGTTCCAAGGTGTCGTGATCGGACCCGGGCACGTCAGCATTTCCACGCCGCGAACCGCCGCGCGTCTCGTCAGCGAAACAACAGGCGCCGCCGCGCGCCGCCGCACGGAGTAACCGATGTCCCGACTCTCGTCCCGGCTCCAACTTGCAGCCGCAGCCGCTGTCGCCCACCTTGTCAGCAACTGCGCGGCCATCGACCGGATCGCCAGTATCGGCGAGCAGCCCAAACTCTCGGCCGTCGAAAGCCCGACGACCCAGGTCGGCTACAAGCCCGTGCAGATGCCGATGCCGGCCCCGCAATCGGCCGTCTACAACCCGAACTCGCTCTGGCGTACCGGATCACGCGCCTTTTTCAAGGATCAGCGCGCTCATCAGGTCGGCGATATCCTGACGGTGAAAGTGAAGATCACGGACAAGGCCGAGATCGAGAACGCGACAAAGCGCTCCCGGGCGAACAAGGAAGATTCCGGCGTCGATGATTTTTTCGGGAAGAAGAAGATCCCGATCATCAACACCTCGATCCCGACCAAGTTCATTACCGCCGATTCCACCGCCTCGAGCGAAGGGCAAGGCTCGGTCAACCGGTCGGAGGAACTGAAGACCAATGTGGCGGCCGTCGTGACGCAGGTCCTGCCGAATGGCAATCTCGTCATCGAGGGCAAACAGGAGGTGCGCGTCAACTACGAAATGCGCGAACTGATCGTCGGCGGCATCGTTCGGCCCGAAGACATCGAGAGCGACAATACGATCGATTCGACCAAGATTGCCCAGGCCCGCATCGCTTATGGCGGCCGCGGACAAATCACCGATGTTCAGCAGCCGCGCTACGGCCAGCAGGTCCTCGACATCATCCTGCCGTTCTGAAGCATGATCGGGAAAAGTGGACACCAATTTCGGAAAGATCGATGAGCGACCGAACGCGATACTGATTGGATCAAGCAGATCGCGTTCCGGGCGTCCCGAGCTCCCCGCCGTTTGGTCACCTAGGTCGGAACGGCGTCAAGACGCGGCCTTCGGCAACTCCCCGCCGGAGGCCGAGTCGTGTTTCCTGAGCATGATCAACTAATCGTCTCGATAGACGCGCTCTCGCCGCTCGTGCCGCTCCTGCGCCTCCACGGACAAAGTTGCGATCGGGCGTGCTTCGAGCCGCTTCAACGAGATTGGCTCGCCGGTTTCCTCGCAGAACCCGTAGGTGCCCTCCTCGATTCGCTGCAGTGCGGCGTCGATCTTGGCGATGAGCTTGCGTTGGCGGTCGCGGGCCCGCAACTCGATGGCGCGATCGGTCTCGGACGACGCCCGATCCGCCAGATCGGGATGATTCTGGTTCTCGTCTTGGAGGTGCTGAAGTGTTTCGCGGCTCTCTTTGAGGATCTCCTCCTTCCATGCCAGCAGCTTTACGCGAAAATAATCGCGCTGACGCTCATTCATGAAAGGCTCCTTGTCGGTGGGTCTATAGTTCTTGTCGCGAACCTGGTCCTTTTCTTTCTCTTTTAGCCGAGGCATGCACGCTGACTCCGCCTTGATTTCCCTGGGCGCGAGGCTCCCTCACCCTCGCGGCGCGCTTATATCCATTGCCCCCATCGCGGACAACAACAGAGTTCGTTGTGAAAATGTCACAAGATGGCTTGCGCAGGCGTTGAGGCAGGCTCCCGCGCCAGCCTCCCACTTACGCCCGGTCGGACGCGCCGATCTTGGCAAGCTCGACGCCCACGCGCAGCTCGATCTCGGCGAGAACCGAGTCGAGGCCCGGGTCTCCGGACTTTTGCGCGAGGTCCGTGGCGGAAGCTGTGAGCCGCGCCAGCGCCGCGGCGTCGAGCCGCCCTGAAAGGAACCCGAGCTTGACGGCCTCGAGCGCGTCCAGGGCGCTCCGTCCCTTCTTGACGGCGCGCCGCCGGCGCTCGGTCGCATCCTCGACGCCCTGCAGCGCGATAAGCGCATCAAGTCCGCCGATCGAGTGTGCGGCCGTGCTCGGATTTGCCGTCTTGGCCTGCTCCGCATTCCCGAGAGTGAAGCCGTTCCCGGGCGAACGCCGCGCTGCCGGCGCTGCTGTCGCCCCCGCCATTCCGTTCGGTCCATAGATGCGCATGGCACACACCTGTCTCGGAGCGATTCCGCCCGCATCCGACCCTCGCCGGTTCATCGTTAACAGAGGGTTAAAGGAGGAAAAAATTGCCGGGTCAGCGGCAATCCATGACGGACAGGCCGTCACCTCCGGATTGAAAATTTGAACCTTCCGAAGGACTTGAGTCCGAGACCGAGTTGGCACGAACCTCGCATCGGAAACGATGCTGACGGCAAAACTCGCCGCAGCGGGGAGAACGACATGCCGAGGACCTTCCTGTCCAGCCTTGCCGCGGTCGCCGCATTGTCAATCGCCGCCGTCGGACCTTCTGCCGAAGCCGCGAATTCGCGCATCAAGGATCTCGCGAACATCGAAGGGGTGCGGCAGAATCAGTTGATCGGTTATGGGCTGGTGGTCGGGCTGAACGGAACGGGCGATTCGCTCAACAATTCGCCTTTCACCCGCCAGTCGCTGCAAGCGATGCTCGAGCGGCTGGGCGTCAATATCCGCGGTGCCGCCTTGCGCACCGGCAATGTCGCCGCCGTCATGGTGACGGCCAATCTGCCGGCTTTCGGCACGCAGGGGACGCGCATCGACGTCACCGTCTCCGCACTGGGCGACGCGAAGAGCCTTCAGGGCGGCACGCTGCTCGTGACGCCGCTGCTTGGCGCCGACGGCAATGTCTACGCAGTCGCGCAGGGTTCGCTCGCCATCGGCGGTTTCCAGGCGGAAGGCGACGCGGCGCGCATCACGCGCGGCGTGCCGACGGTCGGCCGGATCTCGAACGGGGCGATCATCGAGCGCGAGATCGACTTTGCGTTGAACCGGCTGCAGCAGGTGCGGCTGGCCTTGCGCAATGCGGACTTCACGACCGCCAAGCGCATCGCGTCCGCCATCAACGATTTCATCGGCGGCGCCACCGCCGAGCCGCTCGATCCCTCGACGGTGCAGCTGACGGTCCCCAAGCAATATCAGGGAAACGTCGTCGCGCTGGTCACGGAGATCGAGCAATTGCAGATCGAGCCCGACCTCCCCGCCAAGATCGTCATCGACGAACGCTCGGGCGTGATCGTGATGGGCCGCGACGTGCGCGTCTCGACGGTCGCGGTCGCGCAAGGCAACCTAACGGTGAGCATCAGCGAAACGCCGCAAGTGAGTCAGCCGGCTCCGATGTCGCGCGGCCGCACGGTGACCGTCCCGCGCACGCAGGTCGGCGTACAGGAGGACGGGAAGGGTCTCGCCCTCGTTCGCGAAAGCGTGTCGCTTCAGCAGCTGGTAGACGGGTTGAATGCGCTCGGCATCGGCCCGCGCGATCTCATCGCCATCCTGCAGGCGATCAAGGCCGCAGGCGCGATCCAGGCCGATATCGAGGTGATGTGATGCCGGCTCCCCTCGCCCTTCTCGCCGCTCCGGTCGTTGCCTCGGCGGCCGGCGAACTCGTCGCCCAAGCGCCCCGGATCGCCAAAGACATCCAGCAGAAGGCGCGCGAAGCCGCTCAGGATTTCGAAGCCGTCTTCCTCAACTCGATGTTTGAGCCGATGTTCACCGGCCTCGACAGCGAAGGCCCCTTTGGCGGGAACGGCAGCAACGGCATCTGGCGCTCATTCTTGTCGGAAGAATACGCCAAATCCTTCGCCAAGGCCGGAGGCATCGGCTTGGCCGATCATGTGCAGACCGCCCTGCTGGCGGCTCAGGAAGCGCGCAACCGATGACACAACCCACAACGCCGATTTCGACCCTCGACGACGCAGGCGCCGTCCTGCGCCGTCTCCGCGAGACGATGGATGCGCTCTTGAGAACGCTGGCCGAGGAGACCGAGCTCGTGCGCAACGGCCGATTGCGCGAAGCGGCCATGCTGGAAGAAAGCAAGAGCCAGCTTTCCGTCCGGTATCTGTCCGATGTCGGCCGCGTGAAAGCGAGCATCCCGTATCTCTCGCAACACGCCCCGCAACTGCTTCAGTCCTTGCGTCAGCGGCACGACGAATTTCAGGCGCTCCTGCAAATCAACATGACCGTGCTCGCCACCGCGCACGCGGTGTCGGAGGGGATCGTCCGCGGCGTCGCGGGCGAGCTTGCCAAAAAATCGGCACTACAGACCTATGGCGCATCGGGGCGTGCCGCAGCCCCACCGCGCAACGCGATCGAGCCCGTGGCGCTCATGCGCACGCTGTAGCGCGCCCGATCTCTTCAGAAGCTTGGCTGCGGACGCTTCTGGACCCAGAACTGATACATGGCGGCGAAGGTGTCTGGGTTCTCCATCTCGAATAGGTGCCAATTGCCGAAGTCAGCCTGAAAAGGGTCATCTGGAAATTTCAACTCATAGGCACACCGGATGGATCGCGGCACATCGAAGCCCAGGAAATCGAGGCTGTTCTGAACGATAAAGTCGCCGATGCGTGGGAGCGTAAAGCGGTGCTCCTGGGCGTGAAGCAGCAGATCGCGGCATGTGCTGGTGGAGAAGAAGTCGGGCGAGGCCGTCACGGCTTTGAGGGATGCGTCGGCGGAAGCGACGATGTCCTGGCGCGCCATTCGTATCTCGTTCGACGTCGGTCCCACGCCCCGAGCCAACAGGTGCTTCTGCGCGGCGACGATATGGCGTCGGCCGAATTCACTGTACAGCGCAATGCGCATCAGGCCATCCGGGCGAAGCAGCGAGACAAGGTTCTGCCAACCGAATTCCGGATTTGCCAGATGGTGGAGCACGCCGCCGGTGTCGATGAGATCGAAGCTACGATTCAGTTCGCCGAGCCGAAGGATGTCGGCTTGGCCGAATTCGATATTGTCGAAGCCCAGGGCAGTTGTCCGCAGCTTCGCGTAGCAAAGGCTCGACAGACTGAGGTCGATCGCAAGGACGCGCGCCCCGGAATAGCGCCGAGCCATTTCGACGAGCTGCTGTCCGGTGCCGCAGCCCGCAACTAGAACATCGAGTTGGCCGCTACGCAGTGGCCTGAAAGAGGAATGCGGAAACTGGCGACGCATCGCAATATCGATGCTGATCGGGCTGCCCAGAAACCTTGATTTCATCCATCGCGGATAAGGGTTCTCCTCGTATTGACGTTGCACGATCACTGACACGGCATCGTCGACGATCGTGAGGCGTGGAATTGTCTCCCGCAGTTCTTTCTCTGCGGCCGGCTCGCGGATCTGCCGCGTCACCAAGTCCTGCACCGGCTCGGGCCAAGACCGTTCCAGGAGCCTCTCGCTATCGGCAAGACTGTGCAAGGGCATGTAGGCCGCGAGGCACGCGAGTTCACCGGCTTCGATGAGACCGTCGGAGCGGAGCGCTTCTTCGATCCGATCACGCAGCTTGTCGACGCAATCCTTTTCATGATCGGTGACGGCAAAGACGTATTCGTTGATGAAGCACTGCTGACTCAGCGCACAGGAGAACGCCAGCACGCTCGCATCCACAGCGGGCTTCTCGTGCTGGAGAGCCAGGAGCGCGGCGCGCGAGCAGGTGAGAAATTTCTCGATATCCATATCGCCCAGGGAGAAGGACTGAAGGGCGCATCGAAGCAGCGGATTCGCTGCAACCGAGGCGAAGCCGTCTCCAAAGAGCTCGCCGGCGCCGGGACGCTGCGGCCAAGCCGCCGTCGCGCGGCCGATGCAGCTCTTGATGTCGTGATCGAGTTTCAAGAGGGCAACGCAGGCGGGGCCAAGATCGCCGGGGCGCCCCCATGGCTCGTCAATGGCGGCGATGAGCAGGGTTCGCATAAGGTCCGTAACAGGGAACGGCGCGCCGTCGCGCAAGCAGTGCACGAACAGCAACTTGCATTCGTCGCTCTGCTCGAACGACAGCGCTTGAAGCACGACGCCGAGCGCGGGGCCTGGCTTTGACACCGCAAGCAATGCTTCCGCCAGGCTGCAGGACGCAGCGGTCAGACTGGGCTTGATTGCCACCGCACGCTCGAGACAAGCGATCGCTTCATCGACCTGTTCAGTCAATCGCAGCGCTTTTCCGAGATTGGCGAGGGCGAGGACATAGTCAGGATCGCTCGCGAGCGCGCTGCGATAGCAGCGGGCTGCTTCATCCAGCTGTCCTTGCTCCAGAAAGACATTGCCGAGATTGTTGTTGGCTTCGGCGTTATTGGGATCAACGGCGAGTGCCCGCTTACAGGAGGCCTTTGCCTCGTCGAGCGCGCCTATCGATTTGAAAAGGTCACCGCACAACAATTGTGCCGAGAGGTGCTGCGGACGAATTGCCACCGCCTTCTGTGCGAACCTCAAGGCGGCGCCGGCGTCCCCGCTCGCACGGTACGCCAGCGCGACGTTGTAATGCGCATTCGGCATGCCCGGCTGGAGCGAAAGCGCCTTTTCAATCAGCTCGATTGCGACATCGTGGCGGCCCACCGCGTGAGCGATCAGGCCGAGATGATGCAGACTGTCGGCATGTCGCGGATTGATCGACAATATCTTCCGGTAGAGATCCTCCGCCTCGCTGAGCCGTCCCGATCGATGGTGGTCCGAAGCTTCGGTGAAGGCGTAGTCGAGCACGCCGTGTGTGTCCGGATCGCGCAGCGTCGCTGATGCGGCGTGCTTGTGCAAGGCGCGCCGCTCCCGTCGGTTCATGTCCGAATCACCTGCATGATGGCAAAGCCTGCCAGAAATCGCCTGCGGGCGAAGCAGGCCGAACAAAAAAATAGAGGTGGCCGATTGCCGTTCGTTAACCGAATTTTATAACGGAACGTTCAAGGCCGGCTGCTAGCGTGTGCAAGGCCCCGGAAAGGTTCTCTTGGCCCTGGAGGGGCTTCAAGCGGTAGGAACCGCAGGAGCACACCATGAACCCCGGCCTCACGATAAGGCCGATTGCGAGCGTCGCGCCCACGGATGTCGTCCGCACCGCCCCGGTTGCGGAGAATAATGCCGTGCGCACGGATTTGGCGCCCTCGCAAAGCGTCACGGTCGCTCCCCAATCCACGGCGATCCGCAATGATCCGGCCTTGATGTCCAATCAGCGTAACGTCTCGCGCGAACTCGTGGTCGATCCCGAGATGCGCGAGGTGATCTATCGCGTGGTGGACGTCAATTCCGGCCAGGTCGTCCGCCAGGTGCCGGACGAAGCGATCCTGCGGCTGCGCGCCTACACCCGGGCGATCGAGAAGGGGAAGACCCCGGCGCAGGCCTTCTCGAAGGCTGACAAGCGCCTCTAAGCGCTGGCGATACCGCCCGATCCTGCAAGCCTCCCGTTTCTCTTTAACGCATTGATCACTCTCGCCTTCGATCCCTGCGCTCAGCTTTCATTAACCATGTTTTTTTACACGGCCTTACGAGCCTGCATGCGATTTTGCGCCCGTCGATCTGGATGATCGGCATGTAGCAACGGCCAGTACGGCCGCTCGGCCAGTACGGCATCGACCAGAAAGGTAGCGTCATGAGTGTTGTCCTCTCCGCCGGCGTGCGGCAGAATCTTCTCTCGCTGCAGAACACCGCCGCCCTCACCGGCCAGACCCAGAACCGGCTGGCAACGGGCAAGAAGGTCAACTCGGCCCTCGACAACCCGTCGAACTTCTTCACCTCGCAGTCTCTCTCGAACCGCGCGCGCGATCTGAACTCGCTCCTGGACTCCATCGGCCAGGCGCAGAAGACGCTCGAGGCGGCCGACAAGGGTCTGTCCTCACTCACCAAGCTTGTCGAATCCGCGAAGTCGATTGCCAAGCAGGCGCGTCAGGCTCCCGCGCCGAGCTCGACGACCTACGGCGCGGTGTCGGTCAGCAACACGATCGCGGCGGAGACGCTCGCCTCCCATGACGGCGCGGCAGTCACCGTGGCGAATGCGACACTCTATACGTTCGACATTGCGATCAACGGCGGCGCGGCACGCACCGTCAACTTCACCTCCAGCGGCGCTGCAACCTACGCCGAAATCCTCGCCGGTCTCCAGGCCGACCTTGCGACCGAGCTCACCACGGCGGGCTATACGGGGCGAGTGACGCTGACGACCGGCGGCGGCGGCAACGATCTCAAGCTCGATGCGGTGGATGCCGACATCGATTTCACGATCTCGGCAGCGTCCGTCAACACCGGCTTGACGAACGCGGCCTACGCCTCGACCAGCCTGTTCGACACGATCGGCGGCGCCAACGGTCAGACCTTGGACATCGCGGTCAACGGCGGCGCGACCACGCAGATCACCTTCGGCACCGCGACGGGTCAGGTATCGACCCGGGCTGAGTTCAGCGCGGCGGTCGCCAACATCTCGGGGCTGACGCATTCCTTCGGCGCCACCACCTCGACCTTCAGCGTGGCCGCTGGATCCACTCAGACCAGCCTCACGCTCACTGGCTCGACTGCGGGTGTCCGAACGGCTCTCGGCTTCACCAACGGAATGACTCAGGGTGCTCTCACAGTCGTGACCGGCTCAAACGCCCAGCGGACGAGCTTGCAATCGGACTACAACGCGGTCCTCACGCAGATCGACCAGTTGGCGCAGGATGCCGGCTACAACGGCATCAACCTGCTCAACGGCGGCAGCCTGAAGGTCGTGTTCAACGAAGGCGGTACAAGCTCGCTGACCATCACCGGCGTGACCTACGGCTCAACCGGTCTTGGCCTGTCGCAAGTGACGGGCACGAACTTCCAGTCCGACTCGTTCATCGATACGACGATCGCATCGCTGGACGGGGCCCTGAACTCGCTGCGCACGCAGGCCTCCAAGTTCGGCTCGAACCTGACCACGGTGCAGACCCGTCAGGATTTCACCAAGAACCTGGTTGCGACGCTGACGACCGGCGCCGACAGCCTCGTCCTCGCGGACACCAACGAAGAAGGCGCCAACCTTCTCGCCTTGCAGACCCGCCAGCAGCTGTCGGTGACGGCGCTGTCGCTCTCCTCGCAGGCCGATCAGGCCGTGCTGCGGCTCTTCTAAGATCCGCTCGACTTCGCGTCATGACGGCGGGGCCAAAGCCCCGCCGTTTTCATTTATCGTGTCCCGGCCGAGGTGAGCGCAAAACGCGAACGAGAGCCGGGACCCACGAGAGAATCCCTCGCGAATCGTTTTAGATTGGTGCTTCGCACCTTTTGCGATGGGTCCCGGGTCTCGTTCCGCTTCGCTTCACTCGCCTGGGACATGGCGAACGATTTTCATTCCAGCCGCTCCCGAAACCTGCACCCCGCCGGCCAATACCGCCGTTAACCTGCTGTTAGCACTTCGTTTACCGGGTATTAGGGTTAACCATTCATGATCGCGTTCAGCCGTTCCCGAACGGGCGGTCGTCGCAACCTAAACAGGACGCAAACGTCATGAGTGAGATCGTGCTTTCGGCCGGCGTGCGGCAAAACCTGCTCGCTCTGCAAAATACGGCTGACTTGATGGGCTTGACGCAGAATCGCCTTGCCACAGGCAAGCGCGTCAACACTGCCCTCGACAATCCGGCGAATTTCTTCACCTCGCAGGCGCTGAGCAATCGCGCACGCGATCTGAACTCGCTCCTGGACTCCATCGGCCAGGCGCAGAAGACGATCGAAGCCGCCGATAAGGGAATCACCTCGCTGACCAAGCTTGTGGAATCGGCGAAGTCGATCGCGACTCAGGCCCGTCAATCTCCTGCGCCGAGTTCGACCACCTATGGTGCGGTGACGGTCAGCGGTACGGTCGCTGCGGAGACGCTTGCCTCCCATGACGGCGCGGCAGTCACCGTGGCGAATGCGACACTCTATACGTTCGACATTGCGATCAACGGCGGCGCGGCGCGCACCGTCAACTTCACCTCCAGCGGCGCTGCAACCTACGCCGAAATCCTCACCGGTCTCCAGGCCGACCTTGCGACCGAGCTCACCACGGCGGGCTATACGGGGCGAGTGACGCTGACGACCGGCGGCGGCGGCAACGATCTCAGGCTCGACGCGGTGGATGCCGACATCGATTTCACGATCTCGGCAGCGTCCGTCAACACCGGCTTGACGAACGCCGCCTATGCCTCGACCAGTCTGTTCGACACGATCACCGGCGCCAACGGTCAAACGTTGAACATCGCCGTCAACGGTGGCGCGACGACGCAGATCACCTTCGGCACCGCCGCGGGTCAAGTGTCGACCCGGGCCGAGTTCAGCGCGGCGGTCGCCAACATCTCGGGGCTGACGCATTCCTTCGGCGCCACCACCTCGACCTTCAGCGTCGCCTCCGGTGCGACCCAGACCAGCCTGGCCCTGACGGCGTCCACAGCCGGCATCCAGACCGCTCTCGGCTTCACCAACGGCACCACCAGCGGCGTGCTCACCGTCGTGACGGGCAATAACGCCACGCGCGCCAGCTTACAGCAGGATTACAATAACGTCCTCTCCCAGCTCGACACGCTGGCGCAGGACGCATCCTACAACGGCATCAACCTGCTCAACGGCGCGAACCTCAAGGTCGTGTTCAACGAAGACGGCACAAGCTCCCTCACCATCGCAGGCGTGACGTTTACGGCCACGGGTCTCGGCCTCTCGCAAGTGACGGGCACGAACTTCCAGTCCGACTCCTTCATCGATACGACCATCGGTTCCCTGGACGGGGCCTTGCGCACGCTGCGCACGCAAGCCTCCAAGTTCGGCTCGAACCTCTCGACCGTGCAGACCCGCCAGGATTTCACCAAGAACCTGATCAACACGCTGCAGACCGGCGCCGACGCCCTCGTCCTCGCCGACACCAACGAGGAAGGCGCGAACATGCTGGCCCTGCAGACGCGCCAGCAGCTCTCGACCACCGCCCTCGCCCTGTCGTCGCAAGCCGACCAGGCCGTGCTGCGGCTCTTCGGCTGATCCGCTTCGGAGAGAAAGAAAGCGGCGGAGTTTCGGCTCCGCCGCTTTTCGTTAAGGGTCTGTTAACGCCCCTCGCCAAGCATCGACATCAACGATTCTCAAACGCGGAGGCGGCCATGGCGCTGAAAGTCGAGCTGAAGCCGGGCGAGCGCATCATCATCGGCGACTGCGTCGTCACCAACGACGATCAGCGCACGCGCCTGTTGATCGAAGGCGAGGCGCCGATCTTGCGCGAGAAGGACATCATGACGGTGGACACGGCGGACACGCCGGCGAAGCGCATCTATCTCGCTGTTCAGCTGATGTACACCTCAAAAGACCCGCGCGCCCACCACGAGATCTATTTCGCACTGGTGCGCGACATTGTGCAGGCTGCTCCCAGCACCTGGCCCTACATCGAGGCGATCAATAATCATATCTTAACGGGGGAGATGTATAAGGCTTTGAAAGAAGCGCGAAAATTGATCGCCCTCGAAACGGATCTCCTGCACAATGCATCATGCGGCTCAGGCCTACGGCAAGGTGGCCAAACAGACTGCGAGTCCTCGCGACCTCGAAGCGAGTTTGCTTCTTAAGGCCGCCGCTCGACTGCAAACGGTCCATGAAAACTGGGACGCACGTGGCGGTGCTCTTGATGAAGCGCTGCTCTACAATCGAAAGCTCTGGTCGGTTTTCCTCACCTCATTGACCGATCAAAAACACCCGCTGCCGCGCGAGGTGCGTCAGAACCTTGCCAATCTCGGCGTCTTCGTCATGAAACAGACCGTGTCGATGATGACCGACCCGCGGCGCGAGAAGCTTTCTCCGCTGATCAACATCAATCGCGAGATTGCGGCCGGCCTACAAGGCCGCTGATCCCTCACAGATAATCGATGATGCTCGTGCGGAAGAGCATCGCGGTCGTCTGCAGCGACGCCTGCAGGCGCGTTTGCAGAGCGAGGATTTTCGCCCCGACCTCCTCCTGCGTCACGCCCTCCACGGAATCGAGCAGGCCTTCGACCATCGCCGCATTTTGTTGATGCCGTTCCCGTCCGGCGGCGATGACTGTATGCGCGCCGGCGAGTTCGGTCTCGATGTCTTCGATGGATTGCACACTGGCCGGAAAATCGAGAGTCGGACCAAGCCGCTCGTTCAACTCCAGAAAGCGGTTCTGCCCGTCCGGATCGCCCGGTCCGAACGTCATGGACGCGAACACCGCGATGTGCTCGACGGCCCAGCGCAAGGGCTGCTCGTTGGCCCGAATGCCGTAGGACACGGAAATGGACTCGTCGACGCGGGCCACTGCCGTTCCGCGCGCAGGATCGGTGCCCATTTCACCCGTGTACCAGAACACGGTGTTCGCGGCCGTGCCCGCGACCAGGGCCGTGGCGGTGTTGAAGGGCGGGCCGGCCACCCGCAGCGGCGGCTGGCCGGTATTAATATCGAAGAAGTTTCGTGACGCGGCGATGCCGGACGCCGCCGTGAGCGAGGTGCGCGCGAGTTTGCCGATCTCGCTGGTCAGAAGGCCCTGGAGATTGGCGGCGGTGGCGGCCGGCGAGGCGCCGATGGCGAATTGCTGCGGCCCGGGAAGCGCCGCGGTGGAAGCGGTGAGCGTGAGATCTTCGGTCGAGCCGTCCGGCAGCGTGAAGCTGAAGCGGACGGTTTGTCCATTGGTCGGATTCTGCGTGAGGTTGACCGTGATCGAGGCTGGCGCGCCGGCCGGACCCGCTGCTATTGCGCCGGTCATGTTCGTCGTCACGCCGGCGAGCTTGAAGCCAAAGGGATGACCGGCGACGTCTTCGCTCAGCGTCACGGTATTCGTGGGGCCGGTCGTCAGTGATTGAATGCCGAACGTTGCGGCGTTCGCCGTGCCGCCGACCACGATCAAGTCCGTCGTGCTCGTGGCCGCAACGCTGATATTGCCGTTCACGAGATTGACCGATGCCGTCCCGCCGACGATCGTGCCGAGCGCCGCATTCAATTCCGCGAGCGTGGAAACCTCGCCGACATTGTTGCCGAAAGTGACGGTCAAGGTCGGGTTCGCACCGATGGTGACCGTGAGCGTTTGGCCCGCGGCGGCCGCGCCTTGGGTGAGAAGATTGGTCGGATTCGTCAGCCCGAGATTCAATCCGAGTTCAGTCAGGATGGCGGGCGTGGACCCGGCGCCGATGTCGATCGCCGTATCGGCATTGCTGCTCGTGAGCACGAGCTGGTTTGCGACGATGGCGGCGCTGACGCCTGTCACGCCGGTCTGCGCATCGATCGCCGCTTCGACCGCCGCCGCGTTGGCGCCCGGCGGGATCGCAATCGGCGTTCCATTGAACTGAAGGGTTCCGCCGACCGAGACAAGCGCGGCGATATTGGTGCTCCCCGTCACACTCGCTGCGGCATCAGGCGCAATCGTAGCGCCGGTGCCGACGAATTGCGCGGGCACGTTCGGCGGCAATGGCGGTACGACGACGCGTCCCAACCCAGTGACGCCGAGATCGGCATCTCTGCGCTCGGTCATCACCTGCTTGAAACCGGCACGTGTCAGATCGCCGTTCATGATCCGCGCGTAAGTGTCGGTCGCCGGCGTGTCGACCGCCCGCCCGGAAAACAGATAGCGGTCGCCCGCCCGTGTATTGAGAAGCGAGAAGATCTCGTCGAGCTGGGTCTGCGCGCTGCGCTGCGCATTGGTCTGCCCGCTGCCGTCGATTTCGAACGGCGACATTTGCGTCACGCTCTTGACCGAACGCGTGATGCTGCTGATACGCGTGAGAGCCGACTGCGCCAGTTTCAGTCTGACGTCGACGTTGGTGATCGTGTCCTTGTAGGTCTTGATCGCGGTCATCCGCGCGCGCAGTCCGACCGACAGCCCGCGGTCGATCCCGAGCCCGGCATAGTCGATGGACTTCTTGCCGCTGCCGAGCTGCCGCTCCAGATCGTTCAGCCGCGATCGGAGCGAGATAAGCGAATTGACGCTCAAGGCGGACGACGTACCGAGACCGCTGATGGCCATGACTACAACCTCATCAGGAGCTCAAGCATCTCCTTCACTGTCGACATGACGCGGGCATTCGCGCCATAGGCCGTCTGCAATTTGAGAAGGGTCGACATCTCCTCGTCAATATTGACGGCGGATTGCTCGGCGAAACGCTGTTGCAGCGTGTTGACGACGATATCCTGGCCCTCTTTCAGACTCTGCGCCGTGGCCGCCGCGTCGCCCTGCTGGCTGATGACCTGCCGCAGAAAGGCGGTGAGCGTACCCGAGAACGGGGCGGCCACGGTGCCCACGCCGCTTGCGGTCGAAAACTCGAGATTGTCCTTGGTCAGGCGGTTGAAGATGAAATTCGGCCGCAGGCCGTCGCCGGCCGGCGTCAATGGCGCGGTTTGGTAGACAACGAGCCGCGACGGATTGCTGAATAGCGCGCTGTTGACCGTGATCCGGCCAGCGAATCCGATGGCCTGCGAGCCGAGATTCGTCAGCGCGCCGCTGAACGGCCCGGTCGCGTCGAGGAAGAACGGGAATTCGGCGCTGCCGCCGGTCAACGACGTGACGGTGGCGGTCGCGCTTACGGCATCGACATTGACGAGGTTGCTGAGCCCGTCGTCGAGGAAACGCAAAGTCGTTCCGGCCGGATTCGAGATCTGCATGCCGGTCCCCCCGAGCGCGGCGTTGAGCTGCGCCACGACGGAGGCCAATCCTCCCGAAAAATCGACGCCGATGACCTGGTCATTCGGGTTCGGCGTTTGCGCGTTCGGCAACGGCAGAAGGCTCGCGTCGTCCACGCGCACGATCGTGACCTGCCGCTGGGTTCCGCTGGCCACGTCGGTATAGGTCAACGAAATGCGGTTGCCGTTGAGGAGCGGGCCGGCGTCGACATCGAAACCCGTTTGCGCGCCCGACACCGCCGCCGTCCCGGGCGTCGTCCGGTCCGACATCGCGCGCGCGAGCGCAGCGGCGATCTCGTCGAGCTGGGCTTGCGCTTCCGGAAGGATCCCGTCGCGCAATTCGATCAAGGCCGCGATCCGGCCCGAGCGGAAAGCGGTATTCGCGATCAAATCCACCAATCCGCCGTTCGGCGATTTCAGACCGATCGTGCCCACCGTCCGCACCGCCGGATCGGGGCTCCAAACCGAGTTCGGAGACACGGTGCCCGCCGCATCGAAGTTGAGCAACGCGGGCTGCGTGCCGACGAGCTCGATCCCGGAATTGGTGAACACGGTCACCTGATTGAAGTCTCCGCCGACCACGCGGACATCCATCAATTCTGCCAACTGGTCGATGTAGAAATCGCGCTGATCGAGCAGGACAGCCGTGGTCGCATCGCTCGGGCTGGCCGTTCCAAGCTGCTGATTGAGCCGCGCGATTTGTGCGATCGCCTGGTTCGCCTGCTGCACCGCGGCCGAGAGCCCGAGCTCGGCATCGGTGCGCAACGCCTGGACGTCGGTCGTCATCCCGTTGAGCTGTTGCGCGAGGACCTGCGCCGTGTTGAGAACCGCGGTGCGCGTGGACGCCGAATCCGGGCTCGTCGTCAGGCTTTGAACGGCGGCGGTGAATTCGTTGAAGATCGTCTCGAGCGCGGATTGGGTTCCCGGCTGCCCATAGATTTGCTGGAGCCGCGTATAGAACTCCGCGCGCGCGTCGGCATAGGCGCCGCCTGCGGCCTCGACGCGCAGTTGCCGCTGCACGAACAGATCGAGCTCGCGGTTGATCGCGCCGATGCGGACGCTGACGGCGGCCCCTGCCGCCGATGTCGTGATCAGCGACAGCTTCTTCTTGACGTAGCCCTGGCTCTCCGCATTCGCGATATTGGCCGCGACCAGCGACATGCCGGATTGCGTCACCCGCAACCCGGTGACGGCCGTTCCAAGCGCCTGGCTAAGACTCATGACCTGTCCTCAACGCCGCGCGCGATCCGGCGACTACCGGATCATGTTCAAGAGATCCTGCACCATCTGATTGCTGGTCGTGATGATGCGGGTATTGGCCGAATAGGCCTGCTGCGTGACGATCAGCTTCGTGAACTCGTCGGCGATGTCGGTGTTCGATCCCTCGAGCGAGCTGGCCACGATCCTTCCGGATGCGCCGTAGATCGGAAGACCGGATTCGTCGGTCGATTCGAACGCGCCGCCGTCCAGTCGCTTCAGCTTGTCGGGACCGTTGAATTCCGCCAGCGTGATTTCGGCAAGATCGATGGTGCGGCCGTTGGAGTAGCTGCCGACGATACGGCCCTTGTCGCTGACGGCGATCGACTGGAGATTGCCGGCGGGATAGCCGTTCTGCTGGAGAAGGTTGACCTTCACGGTGCCGTTCGGATCGGAGAACTGGGTAATCCCGCCGGGGCCGTGGACCATTTGGACGTTGCCCATATTGACCCCGTTGACGGTCATGTTGTTCAGCGTCAACGTCGCGACCAGCGGGCTCATCTGGCCGTTCGGGGCGAAGGTGTAGTTGATCCCGGCATTGCGCCAGGCCACCTGCGTGCCCGTGGCGGCCGAGTTCTCCTGATAGAAGAGATTCCAGGTGTCGGTCCCGCCATAGGCGGAGCTTTGGATTTTCGCCCATCGGAGCTGGATGTTCACGGGTGCGCCGGCAATGTCGTAGGCCGTGACCGCGCCGCCGCCGATCGACTGGTTGACGAACGTGGTCAGGTCGTTGCCGACCACGGTGCCGTTCGCGGGCAGAGCCAGAAGCGTCTGGATGCCGAAGTTCGAGGCCGTCGCGGTGCCGCCGACCACGATCTGATCCGTCATGTTGCCCGCGATGATCGTGGTGTTGCCGTTGGCGGCGTTCGCCGACGCCGTGCCGCCCACGAGCGTCGCCAAAGCCGCGTTCAGTTCCGCCAGCGTCGAGACCTGGGCGCCGCCTGTTCCGAAGGTAATGGTCAGCGTCGGATTCACGCCGACCGTGACCGTCAGCGTCTGCCCTGCGGATGCAGCGCTTTGGGTCAGGAGATTGGTCGCGTTCGTCGTGCCGATCGCAACGCCGATTTCGGTCAGGACCGCGGGCGTGCCGGCGGTGATCGCGATATTGGTGTCGGCATTGGCGCTGGTGAGGACGAGATTGCCCAATCCGTTCAGCGATGCGGTCACGCCCGGAGGCGCAGCCGTGTTGATGGCGGTGACGACCTGCGCCGGCGTTTGACCCGCAAGCAGGTTCACGACCGTGCCGTTGATGGTGACGTTGCCCGTATTCACGAGCGCGCCGGGCAGAACGGTCGTCCCCGTCGCGACCGCGGGCGCGTCAGGCAGGATGGATGCGCCGAATCCGGTGATGCGGGCGGGCTGCGGCGGTCCGGCGACCGGATTCGCCTGGAAGGCGGCCGGATTGAGCAGCTCGGATTGCGGGACCGTGGGATCCGCCGTCGGCGTGAGCGGATAGCTTGCCAGATTGGCGCGGTATTCGATCTGGTTCGTGGCCTGCGCCGGGATGAAGTTGTTCTGGAATTGCAGAAGGGTCGGCACGCTGCCGACCAGGTTTCCAGTGGTCGGATCGACCGGGATGCCCATCAGGTAATAGCCCGCGCCGTTGACCAGATATCCGTTCTTGTCGGTCTGGAAATCGCCGCGGCGCGTGTACAGCTCGGAGCCGGAAAACACCGGCTGACTGGCCACGAAATTCGACGGTTTTTGCACAACGTAGAAGCCGTCGCCGTTGATCGCCATGAAGGTGCCGATCGAGGCGTTCTGGATGTCGCCCTGAACCGAATTGGTGGCGCGCGAGGTGGCGATCACGCTGCCGGCCAGTTGCTTCGAGGGCGGCAGGTCAGGGATCAGGTCCTGAAACGCCGTGTCGATGCGCTTGAAGGCCGTCGTCTGCGAATTCGCGATGTTGCCCGAGATGTTTTCAAGCGCGAAGGACTGCGCACGCAGCCCGGCCACCGCCGTCGTCATTGCACCGAAAATACCCATGAACTCCTCCGGCCCTTAGGTTCCTGCGGAATCCGGACGCCTTCCGGCCGCGCTCACGAAGTTCATCGCAAGCCGCATGCCAAAAGAAAAAGACATACATATCAACAGGTTATAAGATATTCGGCAGGAGGCATCCCGCGCCGGCGCGGCAGGATCGGCCGGCAGCGGCAAATGTTGCCCGGCTCCTTGCCCGTCACCTGGCCCGTCCCTATGGTCCGCCGCAAGATTAACGGAGGGTTAAATGCGGTTTGAAGGGACGAGCGGTTACGTCGCGACCGACGATCTCAAGGTCGCGGTCAACGCGGCGATCACGCTCGAGCGGCCGCTGCTTGTGAAGGGCGAGCCGGGCACTGGCAAGACGGTGCTGGCCTTGGAAATCGCAAAATCGGTCGGCGCGCCGCTGATTGAATGGCACGTCAAATCGACCACCAAGGCGTTGCAGGGTCTCTACGAATACGACGCCGTGTCGCGACTGCGCGACAGCCAGCTCGGCGACGAGCGCGTGCGGGATATTCGCAACTACATCAAGCGCGGCAAGTTGTGGGATGCCTTCGTCTCGGATGAGCGGCCCGTGCTGCTCATCGACGAGATCGACAAGGCGGACATCGAGTTTCCCAACGATCTGTTGCTGGAGCTCGATCGCATGGAGTTCTTCGTGTATGAGACCGGCGAGACGATCAAGGCGCGCCGGCGGCCGATCGTCATCATCACCTCGAACAATGAGAAGGAATTGCCCGACGCCTTCCTGCGCCGCTGCTTCTTCCACTACATCCGTTTTCCCGACAACGACACAATGCGCGCGATCGTCGAGGTGCACTTCCCGGGCATCAAGCAGCGGCTGGTTGCGGAGGCGCTGCGGCTCTTCTACGAAATCCGCGACGTGCCGGGACTCAAGAAGAAGCCGTCCACCTCCGAGCTCCTCGATTGGCTGAAGCTGTTGATGGTCGAGGACATCGGACCCGAGCTCCTGCGCGAGCGCGACCCGAAGAAGCTCATTCCGCCGCTCCACGGCGCGCTGCTCAAGAACGAGCAGGACGTGCATCTGTTCGAGCGGCTGGCCTTCATGGCGCGCCGGGAGAGCCGTTGACAGCTTCCAGTTCGGCCGCCTGTTGCTGGCTTTCCGCCTGTCTGCGTTTTTCCGCAACCTCCCGACGTTGCGCGGCTTTCCGTTCGCGAAGCGCCTCGATCTCGGCTCGCTTCACCGCGCGCGCATCGCCGCGGCGCTTCAGCCGTTCGCGCAACCGAAAATAGCGCTCCGCTCCGGCGTCGCGCGCCTGCATCGACCAGAATGCGATCTGCGCCGCGACCCGCCCGGCCGGCCCGCCCGCCCAGACGAGTTCATAAGGCGAGAATAGCCGCCATCGATCGTCTCCCTCGACGATCGCGCGGGCCAGCATCTCTCCGGCCATGGCCGTTGTATTGAGGCCGTGTCCGCCGAACGCGCTCGCAAGCCAGACGCCCGGCGCGATCTCGCCGAGCTGGGGCATCTTATGGACGGCATAGGCCATCACCCCGGTCCAGGCGTGCTCCATCTCGACGTCGCGCAGCTGCGGGAATACGCGGGCGAGGTCGCTCTGCATCATCTTGGCCAGGTTTCGGGGCGGCGTCGTTCGCGCACTGATTCCCCCGCCCCAAAGCAGCCGGTCGCCAACGACCCGGAAATAATGTCCGGCGCGTCGCGTGTCGGAGACGGCCGCCCGTGTGCCAATCGCCTCGCTGATCCGTTCGCCCAGCGGGATGGTCGCCGCGATACGGGTTGCGACCGGCAGGACCGTGCCGCCCACATAGGGAAAAAGCGAGCCCAGATGCGGCCCGCCAGCCAGCACGACATGGGCCGAACGAACACGCGCCTTCGGGGTTTCGATCACCTTGCGCACGCCCACCGGGTCCAGACCGATCGCGCAGGTGCCTTCGAAGATCCGCGCCCCGGCGGCCTCTGCCGCGGCGGCAAGGCCAATGGCGTAATTGAGCGGATGAATGTGAAACGCGCCCGGCTGGTAGATGCCCTGGTAGTAGGTGTCCGTGCGGAGCACCTCTCGCACCCGTTCCGTGGGCCAGAATTCGAGCTCGATGCCGAGCATGTCGCTCATCGCTTCGGCTTCCGCCGCAGGCTGGGTGCCGGCATCGTAGCGCCGGACTTGCAGCGCCCCTGACTGGGGCACGACTCCGGGGATTTCCATTTCGCGGATCGCGCGCGAAACATAGTCGACGCCCTCGGCCGAAAGCGCCCATAGCGTCTTCGCCCGCGCCAACCCCACCCGCTCGACAATGCGCGGCCAGCGCTCGGCGAACCCGGGCGAAACCACACCGCCGTTTCGACCCGAAGCGCCCCAGCCGATCCGCTCCGCCTCGACGAGAACCACCGACCAGCCACGTCGCGCCAGCTCGCGCGCCGTCGTAAGGCCGGCGAGACCGCCACCGACGATGCACACATCGACATCCTGGTCATAGGTGAGCGCGGCGCGTTCCGGTGCCGGCACGGCCGTTGTGGCATACCAGCTCGCCAACGGACTGTTCTTGTTATCTTCCCTCATCCCGCTCCCGCCCGCTCGGGCTCATCTCGTTCGCGGGCATGCTAGACTCCTCCGGTCCCAAAATCGACGATGGAAAGCAAGAGTCTCATGCGCCGTCTCATGCTGCTACGCCACGCAAAGTCCGACTGGTCACGCGGCGACCTGGCCGACCGAGAACGCCCGCTTGCGCCGCGCGGCCGCAACGCGGCGCCCAAGATCGGCGCCTATATGGCACGTCACGCGCTCGAGCCCGACCTCGTTCTATGTTCGCCTGCCCTGCGCACGCGCCAAACGCTCGAACTTGTCTTGCCGTCCTTTAATCGCAAACCGGATGTCGCGATCGACGACCGTCTCTACGGCGCCGGGTCCGATGAACTTCTTGAAGTGATTCGCGAGGCCGATCCAGCCGGTCATTCCTTGCTGCTGATTGGACACAATCCGGGACTTCAGGATTTCGCCGAACTCATCATTGCAACCGGCGAGATCGAAGCGCGTCAGCAGTTGAATGAAAAGTACCCGACCGCAGGGCTCGTCGTGATCGACTTTGCGTTCGACCATTGGAGAAAGCTGCATCCGCAAAGTGGACGGCTTGACCGGTTCGTCACGCCGCAATCGCTAGCGGGAGAGTTGGACTAGGGCGGGCTGCCTCTTTGAACGATTATTGCGGATCAACAAAGGTCTCATCCTCGCCACATATTGGTAAAATATCGCCCCCTCGCAGGAGCTGCCTACAAGAGCGGCAAAGCAAGGGGACTGCATGCTACATGAAACAAGTGCTCCGCCCGCGGCGGAGCTGACGATGGCGCGTTGTGACCGGCACGCACTCTGCAAAGTTCTTCAATCCGGTTCTCCCTTCAACCCAAGCTCGAATTGGACGATCAACAAGAAACCATTCAAGTGCGTGGCAATCTGCCTGAGCGCCTTGTTTGTCTGCGTTTTCTGCACCGCCTCCGCGCCTGAAGCGAAGGCGAGCGTCGAAAGAACCGATCAAAAATCCTTCGGCGACAGCGCTGTGACGTGCAGCCAAAGCTCGCGATCTAAGGCGCCGACGCGCGAAGACATCATCGGGGAAATCACCCGGGCCGCATCCGTCGTCGGCGTCGATCCGGTCTATCTGACGGCGCTTGCCGACAAGGAGTCGAGCCTGTCGCCGAGTGCCAAGGCGCCGACATCCTCGGCCGAAGGACTGTTCCAGTTCATCAAGCGGACCTGGCTGGAGGTGGTGCGCGAGTTCGGGCCGAACCACGGTTTGGAGGCCGAAGCCGAAAAGATCGCCAGGGCTGGTGGCAAGCCTCTGGTGGAAGATGATGCCAGCCGCGAGCGCATCCTCGACTTGCGTTGCGATCCCTATCTGTCGGCCGTCATGGCGGCTGAAATGCTCAAGCGGGATGTGGACGCGATCGAAACCTTGATCGGCCGTCCGCTCAAAGCGTCCGAATATTATCTCCCGCACTTCTTTGGACTCGGCGATGCGAGCCGGTTCATGAAGGCTCTGCTCGCCTCTCCGAGGCTGATTGCCTCGCGTCTCTTTCCGCAGGAGGCGAAAGCCAACCGTACGCTGTTCTTCGCGTCAAAGAGCCGGAAAGCGAAGGCATTGAGTATCGGCGATCTTCACCGCAAGCTTGATCGCATGATGACGATGCGGCTGTTCCGCTACCAAAGACTGGCCCTGACGCAGACGTGATGCTTGGCCGAGCGCCGTTTGCGGACACCGGCAGTTCGACATATGTCAGGAGTTGAGACTTGCTCCTGACACGACCCGGCCGGAATGGCGTCAACCCTCGCCCTGATCACCGAAGAAGCCCGTCAGACCGCGCGCGCGCTGATCGAGTTCGGCGGCGGACTTTTCAAGCCCACGGTTCGCCTCGGGGTGACCGGCCTGTCCGGCGCCGGGAAGACGGTGTTCATCACGGGGCTTGTGCACAGTCTCATGCACGGGGGCCGCCTGCCGGTCTTCGACGCGATGGCGAACGGGCGCATCGCCCGCGCGCGGCTGGAGCCGCAGCCCGACGATGCCGTTCCGCGTTTCGATTATGAACCGCATCTGCGCGCTCTGATCGAACAGCGCGTTTGGCCGCAATCGACGCGCCAGATCAGCGAGCTTCGCCTCGTCATCGATTATCAGTCGGCGCGCGGATCGGGGCGCGAAAGAACGCTCACCGTCGACATCGTCGACTATCCCGGCGAATGGCTCCTCGATCTGCCGCTCTTGGGGATGGACTATTCGCAGTGGTCGGCTGCGACGGTCAATCTGTCCCGCAAGCCGCCGCGCGCCGAGCTTGCTCGCGACTGGCATTCCTATCTGTCCACGTTGCGCCCCAAAGCGCCCGCCGATGAACAGCAGGCGATGCGCTCCGCAAACTTGTTCACGGCCTATCTTCAAGCTGCGCGCGGCGAGCGTTATGCGATGAGCCTGCTTCCGCCCGGCCGCTTCCTGATGCCGGGTGATCTCGCCGGCTCTCCCGCCCTTACCTTCGCGCCGTTGGAGCTTCCGTCGGATGGGTCCGCTCCTGGCGGATCGCTTTGGGCGATGATGGAGCGGCGGTTCGAAGCCTATAAGGATGTGATTGTGCGCCCGTTCTTTCGCGATCACTTCGCGCGCCTGGACCGCCAGGTGGTGCTTGTGGACGCGCTGGCTGCCCTCAACGCGGGCCCTGCGGCCGTGCGCGATCTCGAGGCTGCGCTCGCGGACATTCTCGGCTGTTTCCGCACCGGCCGTTGGACCTGGGCCAGCGCCCTTGTCCGTCCGCGCATCGACAGAATCCTGTTTGCGGCGACAAAGGCCGACCATCTGCATCACACCAGCCACGATCGTCTGGAACGCATCCTCGCGCGCATGACGGAGCACGCGATCAAGCGCGCGGAGTTCGCCGGCGCGCGCGTCGATGTCGTCGCGCTCGCGGCCGTGCGGGCGACGCGTGAAGCCCGCGTCGCCCGCGGGCGCGACACGCTGCCCTCGATCATTGGAACGCCGCTTGCTGGCGAGACGGCTGGCGGGGAGACATTTGACGGCAAGACCGAGATTGCGGTTTTCCCCGGCGACCTCCCGGAGCTTCCGGACCAACTCTTCGTTGCGGACGAGGCAGGATACAAGACCTTGCAGCGTTCAGGCTTGGCCGATGCCGATTTTCGCTTCATTCGCTTTCGCCCGCCCGCGCTCGAGCGCACGGAAACGGGTACGCTCGCCCTGCCCCATATCCGGCTCGATCGGGCGCTGCAGTTCTTGATCGGAGACAGGCTCGCATGACGAAAGTCCGCAAACCGGCGACCTTCCGGCTCGATGATCCCGGAGTGACCGTCGGGATCCAGGATCAGACCGCTCGAACTCGCATCGTCGTCCGGCCAGAGCCGGAAACCGAAATCTTGCCAGTAAACATGCCGGAGCCGCCACCGCGAAAACCGCGCTGGCCTTGGGCAGCGCTGTTCTGGTCGGCGCTGGGCGGCCTCGTCTCGCTCGCACTCGGCCTCGCCATCACGCAGCTCATCGAGGATCTATACGTTCGGGCGCCCTGGCTCGGCTCCATCGGTCTCGCGCTTGCAATTCTTGCTGCGATCGCTCTGCTCGTGATCGTGGCCCGTGAAGCGATCGGCCTCGCGCGGCTTCGTGCCGTCGAACAGGTGCGCGCGCGCGCCCAGGATGCCATCGCGGGTGACGACCGGGACGAGGCGCGCGAGGTCGTGCATGAACTGCTGGCCATCCTGCAAAGCAAAGCCGCGCTCGCACGCGGGCGCGCGGAGCTGAGCGCGCATCTCGAGGAGATCATCGACGGACGCGATCTCCTGCGGGTTGCGGAACGCGAACTTCTGCCTTTGCTTGACGCACAAGCGCGGCGCCTCGTGACCGGCGCGGCAAAACGCGTGTCCGTCGTGACCGCCGTGAGTCCCCGCGCCGCGGTCGACATCGTCTTCGTGTTCATCACCGCTGTGATGCTCATCCGCCGCTTGGCCGATCTCTATGGCGGGCGTCCCGGAGCACTCGGGATGATCCGCCTGATCCGGCACGTCATTGCCCACCTTGCTGTCACCGGTGGGATGGCCGTCGGCGACAGCCTGGTTCAGCAGGTCGTCGGACACGGGGTGGCCGCGAGGCTGTCCGCGCGCCTTGGCGAGGGCGTGCTCAACGGGCTGCTCACCGCTCGGTTAGGCTTGGCCGCGATTGAAGTCGCCCGGCCGCTCCCCTTCTTGGCCCTGCCCCCTCCTTCGATCTCCGACCTTGCCGGCGATCTTCTCCGACGGCGCGAACCCTCGCGCGGCCGCGAAAGCCCCGACGCAAGTTGACCGGCACGCCGTTCGGCGCTTAGCGTGCGGGAAACACCGAAGCATTGGCTCGGGAGGAAAGCATGTTCAAGAAACTATTGGTGCCCGTCGATATTTCAGAACCCGAACTGGCGAAGCCGGCGCTGAAGGCGGCAATCGGCATGGCGCGCGGCGGTGCCAAGATCCACCTGTTCAACGTCGTGCCTTCGATGCCGGTCATGGCGGCCGAATACGTGCCGGTCGACTTCGAGGAGCAGCAACGCCAAACCGCCATCGAGAGGTTGACCCAATTCGGGAAAGCGGCGGGGTTGAGTCCGGATCAACTGACGGTCGGTGTCCGCCAAGGCGGCATCTATCACGAAATTATCGAGGAAGCCGCAAGCATTGGGGCCGATCTCATCATCATGAGCTCGCATCGCCCTGCCATGCGCACCTATTTCCTGGGCTCGAATGCGGCTCACGTCGTTCGCTATGCGCGATGCTCGGTGCTTGTTGTCCGGACCTGAGTTCGCTCACTGCGTGGAAGGACGCGCTCTGGGATCGCCTCCGGATCGTAAGACCCGGGGTAATTTCGTTGGAAGAACGAACCCGTCTGCCAGAGAAACAGTCCGAGAAGTCCGCCGATCAGCGCCGCCGCCGCGAGCGAACCTTCCTGCAGGGCGCGCACCGTCAAGGCGGCAAGCCCCAGGGCGATCAGGCCGAACATCACGATACCCGGCCAGTAAAGGAAACGAGGGGAGCCCGCTTCAAACGAGGGTTTCGCGCCCGCCTCGAGAATTCGGCGATGCAGGTCCCGGATAAAACCGCTGTAAGGACCGTCGAACCGTTCCTGCTCGACAAGGCTCCGCCAGGACGAAGAGGAAATGACGATACGGGGCATTCCCGCGCTCCAGATTTCGGCAATGAAGCGGTGGGTTTGCAGGGTGACCGGCCGGTAGGACAAGCGGACGCGGTGAATGTCGCGATAGGGGATACGGCCGGACAACCGCCCCTTCTGCCACCCAAAACCTTCGTCGGTAAGCCGGAACTCCCAGGGCGCTCCGAGCAATGAGGGCTTGTAGGCGTAGGTCTGCGGACCCGCCGGCTCGTGATCGCTTAAGACGTCGAAGGTCATGGAAGCTCCTCGCCCGCGCGTTATAGAGCCATCACGATCTTCGGCACACCTCTTTAGTTCCGTCTCCCCTTCCCGCCCGCGCGAAAAGCCCGCCCGACGGATTTCACCGAAAGGCGGGCTTTGGACTTGCCCGAAGCCTTGCTCAAGGCGACGTTACTGGGCCGCCGTCGAACTGGCCGCCTTTTCGTTGACACGTGCCTCGGCCATCGCCGTCAGCTTCTTGTCTGTGGCTTTCTCTTCATCCAGGGTCTGCTGCAAGAGGCTGGCGCAATCATCGCGGCCAAGCTCTTTCGCCCAGGCGATCAGCGTGCCGTAACGCGTGATCTCGTAGTGCTCCACGGCCTGCGCCGCAGCAACGAGAGCCGCATCGAGGACGTCTTTGTCCTCGACGTCGGAGGCGATCTCTTCGGCTTCCTCGATGATGCCGTCGATGGCCGGGCAGTCGACGCCTTTCGGCTGCGCGCCATGCATTTCAAAGACCTGTTCGAGCCGCCGCACCTGCCCTTGCGTTTCCCGCAAATGCGTCTCGAACCCCTGCTTGAGCTGCGGATCGCTCGCCTTTTCGATCATCTCCGGCAGCGCCTGCAGAATCTGCTTTTCCGCATAGTAGATGTCCTGGAGACCGTGAACGAACAGATCGTCCATCGTTTGTATCTCGCTCGAAAACAAACCCATGGTGTCCTTCCTTAGCGCCCATATCGTGTCAGGAACGGGCGCGACCTCTCGCGGCCGGCCCACGACAGCCAACGAAACACGATCGATGCAGTTCCAGAGAAGGCGCGCGGAATAATCGCGGAGGGACCTTTCGCGGAACTCCGCCAAGCCGGTCGCATTTTGCCCTGCCGGCCCTCGGCGCAAAGTGCGCTGCGGCCTTGGGCACGGTCGATCCCTCGACCGGCATCGGAGCGGCACGAAACCAGGACACGCGGCGAAACGATTGTTGAGCGGTCGCGTCTGCGGGCCGGATCGGAGTTGCAGAACCGACCGGCGCGGATCATGCTTTGTGGAGTTTGATGCGGGTCAAGTCAAAGGCCGATGCCTTACCCTTCGAACGCGGACCTGCCGCCTTCCGTGCGCAATCACCTGCCGACGCACGCACAAGACATTTATCGGGAGGCTTTCAATCACGCTTTCGCCGCGCATGCCGGCGAGCCCGACCATGAATCGCGCGCGCATCGCATCGCCTGGGCGGCGGTGAAGCGCATGTACGAGAAGGTGGACGACGAGTGGATCAGGAAATGAGGGCACACGCCGGGAGTATCAATGGCGCTATCGCACCAGTTCCCGCATCGCCCGGTCCAATCCCTCGAGCGTCAACGGATACATCCGGTTTGAGAAGAGCTGGCGCACCATGCGGATCGAAAAGGTGTGGTCCCATTGATTCTCCGGGACCGGGTTGAGCCACACGCAGGCCGGGTAGGTTCGCGTCATGCGCTGCAGCCAGACCTCGCCCGCTTCCTCGTTGAAATGCTCCACCGACCCTCCAGGCGCCGCGACTTCGTAGGGGCTCATCGAGGCGTCCCCGACGAAGATCACCTTGTAGTCGTGTGGGTAGGTGTGCAGCACGTCCCAGGTCGCCGTCGTATCGTCATGCCGGCGCCGATTTTGCTTCCACACCTTCTCGTACACGCAGTTGTGGAAATAGAAGTAATCCATGTGCTTGAACTCGTTGCGCGCGGCCGAGAACAACTCCTCGGTCGCCTGCACGTGCCAGTCCATCGAGCCGCCGACATCGAAGAAAATCAGGACCTTCACCGCATTGTGCCGCTCCGGCCGCATGTGGATGTCGAGATAGCCCTTGTGAGCGGTGCCCTTGATCGTCCCGTCGAGGTCGAGTTCATCGGGCGCGCCCGTGCGCGCGAACTTTCGCAGCCGGCGGAGCGCGATCTTGATGTTGCGCGTGCCGAGCTCGACTTGATCGTCGAGATCCTTGAAATCCCGCCTGTCCCAGACTTTCACCGCGCGGAAATTGCGGTTCTTGTCCTGCCCGATGCGGATCCCTTCCGGATTGTAGCCATAGGCGCCGAACGGCGAAGTTCCCGCCGTGCCGATCCATTTGTTGCCGCCCTGGTGGCGCTCTTTTTGCTCGCGCATCCGCTCGCGCAAGGTCTCGAGCAGCTGGTCGAGGCCGCCCATGGCCTCGATCATCTTCTTTTCTTCTTCGGTCAGGTATTTCTCGGTAAGTTTCCGCAGCCACTCTTCGGGAATCTCAGCCGTGAGCGCATCGCTCATCAGTTCGAGCCCCTTGAAGACATGACCGAAGACGCGATCGAACTTGTCCAGATTGCGCTCGTCCTTCACCAGCGCCGCGCGTGACAGATAGTAGAAATCCTCGACCCGGCGGGACGCGAGGTCGCGATCCATCGCCTCCATAAGGGTGAGATACTCCCGGAGCGTCACCGGAATTCCCGCCTGCTTCAAATCATGGAAAAAGGTCACGAACATAGCCCAGCATATCCCGTCGAGCTTGCGGCCGAAACACCCGGCCGCCGGTCGTCTGGGTTGCTACCACTCGCCACACGTCACGATGTCGACATCTTCTCGGCAATAAACGAACTTTCCCCGCGCTGAAATGTTCTGAGCCGGTGTCTTGGTCTTTGCGACCATTGTCCCGCGGCCCCTGGAGTCCACTGCGGTTGAGGCAATGACCGAATTATCTCTGGGACAAGCCGCAGAAGACGCCCGCGCCAGGCGTCTTGACCCTGCACGGCAATGGCCGGCGGCCGCTACCGTCGCCCTTTTCTTGGCAGCCCCGGCTTTGTGGAACGGCTTTCCCCTGGTTTTCGATGATGTTGGCGGCTACATCGACGGCTTCATCACCGGGCTGCCGGCAAATGGCCGGGCCGCCATCTTCGGTGCCTATCTCACACTCGGCATCCCGTTCAACTTCTGGCCGATGGTCCTGATCCAGTCGGCGCTGATGGCCTGGCTGCTCGTGCTGATGTTGAAGGCGCACGGGTTTCGAAACCGGCCCGGTTTGACGCTATCGCTCGGGCTCGGGCTCGGGACACTCACATCGCTCCCCTGGTACGCCTCGCAGATCATGCCGGACATTTTCGCGCCGGCCGGCATTATTGCTCTGTATCTTCTGGCGTTCCGCCTCAGGACCCTGGCTTGGCACGCGCGCCTCCTGCTCGGGCTGGTGATTGCATTCGGGATGGCCGGCCACATGGCGATTTTCGGCGTCGCCGTGGGGCTCTGCGTCACGCTCATCGGCTGGCGGGCGTTGGCCTTGAAATGGCCGGTCGAGCGGCCACGACTGGCGTACCCGGTTGGAGCGACGGCCTTCGGCGTGCTGCTCGCACTCGCGGTGAACTGGCTGGTGATCGGGCAGTTCGGCTTCACGCCCGGCGGTAGCAACTTCCTGTTCGGAAGGCTGATCCAGACTGGGATTGCGGCGCAATACCTGGCTGACAACTGCCCCAATCCCACACTTCGACTCTGCGCCTATCGTGACAGCCTCCCGAGCCAAGGCGACGACTGGCTTTGGTCCGGCGATAGCAGTCCGCTCTACAAGCTGGGAGGATGGGACAGGTTTGAAGAGGAAGCAGCCCGTATCGTCAAGGACAGCTTGGCGCGCTACCCCATCGCTCATCTTCAGGCGGCGGCGGCTGGAACAATCGAGCAGCTCGTGAGGGTGAAATCAGGCGACATACCGGGTCCCTGGACGTGGCACCTTCACGGCGTGCTGAAAACACACGCACCGCATGTTTACGGCGACTTCGCCGCCGCACGCCAGCAGCAGAAGGCGTTCGAGTTCTTCTCGATGGTCAATATCGTCCATGTGCCGCTCGCATTGTTGGCGACCGCCATGCTGCCGCTGCTTGCTGTCTTCGCCTGGCGCGGAAAGTTATCAAGGACTGCCGGCAGCTTCGCTGCCTTCGTCCTCATTGCGTTGCTCGGAAATGCATTCGTTTGCGGCGCTCTGTCGAACCCGCATGACCGCTACCAAAGCCGCGTCGTTCCCCTCGCCGTGCTGGCTCTCGCCTTGGCTGCGCTCGCAGCGAGCCGCCGCCGAGAGCATGGTGGTGTCCTGGCCGGCGAACATCTGGACTCGCTCCGCTTGCGACCGCCTAACACAATCGCCTGAACCATGCCGGCAACCTCCGGCTTTTTCGGTTCGATTGACGCTTCGCGGCCGTGCAGCCGGAACCGTTCCGCTTCAAGCCCGTAGGCGATGTGGGATCGCGTTCAGGTTTCACATTTTGGCCGCAGCCGCATACTATCGGCTCGCCCGCTCAGCAGGGCCCACCGATGCACATGTTCCGCATGCTCCTTTGCGCCGCGCTCTTCTTCGGCGCTCTGTCCGGCTCCGACCGAACGCAGGCTGAACAAGCAAGCGGGGCGGGCGAATTGCGGCTCGCCTGGGAAGTCAAGAACCGGTTTCGCCTGTTTCGAATGGAAGCCGATTTCAAGCGGCATCTTGCGGCGCAGGCCGAAAGCGTGCTTGCCACCGAGCAACGTCTTGCATCCGGCAGTGAAGGACGCGGCTGGGCGCGCTTGATGTTCAACAATTTGTGCGTGGATGCGGCGGGACGGCCGCTGGAGCCCTGCGAACGGGACGGCGTTCAGGAATCCTACCTGACGCCAAGCGATCATCGTGTCGGCATTCGCCTGATGGACGCCGCGCCCGCAACGGCCTCCTGCACCCTCAATCTCGACAGCGGCGAGGGCGCACCTCAGCGGCTCGACATCCGCTGTGCCGAGGAAGCGCAGGTGCGCGTGCGTCACGGCCGCCCGACCATTGCGACGATGGAGGTTTCGACCCCGGACGGCAATGTTCGCGTCGCGACCTCCGAAATCCGTGTTCGCGATCTGCTGATAGCAGGCCTTGGAGATTCCATTGCCGCCGGCGAAGGCAATCCGGACCGGCCGATATCGCTGGCCGACGAAGGCTTCTGCTTCCAGCAGTTTCTCTCCGGGGCGGCCCGCACCTATTTTCGTCCAAGCCGCGCGGGCTTCAAAGGCAACAAGGCTTGCGAATTCGGCTCCCGCGGCACGACAACCGACACGCGCGACTGGACGCAACTCGGCGCGCGCTGGAAGAACCAAGCCTGCCATCGCTCCCTCTACAGCTACCAGCTTCGCGCAGCACTCGCCCTCGCAATCGAGAACCCGCATGCAGCCGTGACCTTCCTTCCGCTCGCCTGCACCGGCGCAAAGATCGACGCGGGCCTCTTTGGGACACAACGGGCGCGCGAGCTCAATTGCGGCGCAAGCTCTTGCCCGAGCACCGTGCCGGCGCAGGTGCCGCAATTGCAGGACATGCTCGCAGCGGTAAAGAAGCGCGACCCCTCGCGGCAGCTCGATCTCATCCTGTTGACGGTCGGCGCCAACGATATCGAGTTCTCCGGGCTGGTCGCGAACGTGATGATCGAACAGGCGACCGAGCGCGTGCTGTTTCAGCGCAGCGGAGTCATTGCCACGGTTGAGAATGCTGAAAGCGTGCTGCGGTCGAACTTGCCGCGCGACTTCGCGAAATTGCGCACGGCCCTCAAACCGCTGGTCGGCGGCGACCTCACTCGGGTGGTGTACGTGTCCTACGGCCACCCGGCACTTGCCGCCGACGGGAACGCCTGCCCAGGCGGCCGCGACGGCTTCGACATTCATCCGGCTTTCGGGCTTGACCCGCAGCGGATGCAACGCGTCGCGGAGTTCGTGCGCGACCGTTTCCTGCCGCGGCTGAAGGATCTCGCGACCTGCGGCGGCGGCGTGATCTGCCAGCACGGCGACATCATGACCTTCGTCGACGAACACCAGCAAGCCTTCGTGGGTCGTGGACTCTGCGCGCGCGCTGAGTCCGACCCGGAATTCGACCGCGCTTGCTTCAAGTCTGATGGAACCAGTTTCACGGCGAACCTGGCGGAGGCGCCGACGGAGCCGCTCACCTGCGGCCGTTCTGTCAAGGAGTTTCGGCCCTATGCGCCGCGCGCGCGCTGGATCCGAACCGCCAATGACAGCTATTTCGCCGCCATGACCTATCCGGAAGGCATATCCTCTGCGCTGCAGCCGAGCGACATTCACGACGCGACCTGGGGCGTTCTGTCGGCGGTGTACGGCGGCGCGGTGCACCCTACGGCCGAAGGGCATGCCGCGATGGCAGATGCTGCGTTGCCGGAAATCCGCCGCGTGCTGAACCTGTTCACGCGCAGGGGCAGCGTCACCGTCGCGCCGCTGGCCCCACTGGCGCAGTGAAACAGCGCCTCAGGCGACGCCGAGCTTCTTTTGCAGGCTCGTCGAGGACGTCGTGTATTGGAAGACGAGCCGCTTGTCGGGATGGACGTAGCGGTGCGCCTTCTGGGCCATGAGTGCGGCTTCATGGAAGCCGGAAAGGATCAGCTTCAGCTTGCCCGGATAGGTGTTGATATCGCCGATGGCGAAAACACCGGCCACGCTCGTCTCGAATTTTTCGGTATCGACCAGGATCAGATCGTCCTTCAAGTCGAGACCCCATTGGGCGACGGGCCCAAGCTTCATCGTCAGTCCGAAGAAGGGCAGCATCGCCTCGCACGCGATGCGCGTGACCGCTCCGTCATTGCCCTTCACCAACGCTGCGGCGAGCTGTCCGGCGGCGCCTTCGAGCCCCGACACCTGGCCGAGCACGAGGTCCATCCGGCCCTCGCCGACAAGCGCGTGCATCTTGTTGACGCTGTCGGGGGCGGCACGGAACGCATCACGGCGATGCACAAGCGTCAGCCGTTTCGCCAAGGGTTGCAGGTTCAACGTCCAATCGAGCGCCGAATCTCCGCCGCCGATGATCATCACGTGCTTGCCGCGGAAAGCTTCCATTTTCCGCACCGAATAGAAGACGGATGTGCCTTCATAGGCCTCGATGCCGGGAACGGGCGGCCGCTTGGGCTGGAAGGACCCGCCGCCTGCTCCGATCACCACGACTTTCGCTTCGAATGTCTTTCCGCGGTCGGTGGTGATCCGGAACAAGGGGTCTCCGATCTTCTCGACGGTCTCGACCATCTCGCCGAGGTGAAACGTCGGACCGAACGGCTTGATCTGCGCCATCAGCGCGTCGACCAGTCCCTGTCCCGTCACCATCGGAAGGGCCGGAATGTCGTAGATCGGCTTTTCCGGATAAAGCTCCGTACATTGCCCGCCCGGCCGGTCGAGGATGTCGATCAGATGCGCTTTCATGTCGAGCAGGCCGAGCTCGAATACGGCGAACAGACCGACCGGCCCCGCGCCGATGATGACGACGTCGGTCTTGATGGGCTCGCTCATCCGCTCAACCCTGCCGCTCCGGTACGCGAACGACGAGACCATCCAGATCTTCGCGAACTTTGATCTGGCATGACAGGCGCGAAGTCGCCTTTACCTCGAATGCAAAGTCGAGCATGTCCTCTTCCATCGGCGAAGGTTCGCCGGTTTTTTCCTTCCAGGCTGCATCGACATACACGTGGCAGGTGGCGCACGAACAGGCCCCTCCGCATTCCGCCTCGATGCCCTGTATGCCGTTCTTGATCGCGGTTTCCATGACCGTGGCGCCGACCTCGCCTTCGACCGTGCGCGCGTCTCCTGACGGCTGGATGTAGGTGATCTTCGCCATGGAAAGAGAGAGATGGGAATACCGCGGGCGGCCTCCTATAGCCGCTCGCACGCAGGGCGGCAATCGCCCCGGGAACCCGTGACAATGGCCGGCGGCGCCGCTCAGCTCGAAGACAGGATTTCGTGGATATAGGCGCGCGCTTCTTCGACCGCGCTGCGCAACTCCGCAAGCTGGGATGTCGATTCCGATGCCGCCGCACTCTCGACGGCTTCGGCCGCGCGCCCGGCGCGCCAAGCGCCAATCCCGCGCGCGGAACCTTTCAGGGTGTGCGCCAGCAGGCGCAGCGCCGAGGGGTCCGCCTCCTCCATGCGCCCGAGCAGCAGTCTCGCCTGTCGCTCGAAGAGCTGAAGGATTTCTCGTTCCAGGCTCCGCTCGCCGAGCGTCATACGCGCGAGATGCACGAGATCGATCGGCCGTTCGAGTGAAGAACTCGTCTCAGGTGATTGTTCGAACAGCGGCTTGGCCCGCGCAGCCATTGTCATTGTCCCCATCGAGGTGCTCCGGATGCGTAAAAATCAACTCTGACCGGAGAACGACGAAATCCCGGTAAATGCCGGCCAAATCCACGACGTCTCAGCGGGACTGGCCTTCGGCAAGGTCAACGGCCGATGAATCCGCGTTTCGGCAGGCGCACCGTCGTCCTGCTTTTCCACAGGGCCGTCACAAGAGAAACTGATGAGGCAGCATTTGGCCGCGCAGTCGCCACATTTCCGCCGGATCGTGCAGAATCAAGGCAATCTGTAGCGCCAGCCGATACTTGCCGTGCCACAAGCGTTAAGGATGATTAAAAACAGGTTAACCAAGATCGTTTCAATTGGACGGGGAGGCCGATAAGCTAACCGAGCGGCGATGTTTCTGGGGATGACGGCCGCTCCTGGGGGATTTTCCCACGGTCACGCGCGATTGGTAGCGGAGCGGAATGCGCCTCCGCTTGAGTGTTATCATGAGTCGTAGAGTACGGGCGAGGCGAGATGTCTAACAATCCGAAGAAGCTGCAGGACCCGACCGAGGCAGCGCTGTCGGCCATCCAGGAGGCTCTCAATCTCCGGGATGACGCCTCGACGTCCGCTCTCACGCCCGTGTCCGCTGCTTCGGTGCGACCGACTCCGGCCGCGCTGGCAAAAGCCGAGGCCACCGAGCCGGCAACCAGTTTCAGCCAGGACCGTCGCCGGCGCATGCGCTCGTCACAGCCGCCTGCTCCCGCCGTCGAGGAGGAGAATTTCTTCGGCGAGGGCAAATCGCGGGCCGGCGAGCTTGCGGACGAAGTGCCTGTCGAGCGCCGTGCGGCCAACGATGACCGCCGCTCGGTCGGCCAGATCCTGCAGGCGCTGCAACGGCGCCCCTCAAGCGCGCCCTATATTGGCGCTTTGATCTTTTCAGGCATCTGGTTCGTGGTGGGCCTCGTCCTGGCGTCGATCTACTTCGGCACCAACATGGCGGCCTTTGTTCGCGCCGGCGTTGTCGGGCCGCAGCTCCTTGGGATGGTCGCCGCCATCGTCATTCCCGTCGTTTTCTTTTTCGTGCTGGCGCACATGGTCTGGCGGACGCAGGAACTGCGCGGGGTTGCGCGGGCCATGACCGAAGTCGCCATGCGTCTTGCTGAACCCGAGACGCTCGGCAGCGAATCCATCGTCACCGTCGGCCAGGCGATCCGGCGTGAAGTGGCGGCCATGGGAGATGGCGTGGAACGTGCTTTGGCGCGCGCCGCCGAACTCGAAGCGCTTGTGCACAACGAGGTAGCGGCGCTGGAGCGCGCCTATAACGACAACGAGCTTCGCATCCGCGGCCTGCTTGAAGACATCGCCAATCAGCGCGACATCCTGGTGACGCAGGCCGATCAGGTCCGTCAGGCCCTTTCGGGAGTCCAGCTTGGGCTGACGCAGGACATCGCCTCGGTCAGCGAAATGGTCGCCTCCAGCGTCAACGAGGCGGCCCAGCGCATTACCCGAACGCTGGCAGAAAAGGGCGAGCACATCACGATGGCGCTGGGGCGCGCCGGAGACTCGATGATCGACGCGGTCGGTGAGCGCGGCGGCGATCTTCTCGAACACCTCACGCGTACGAGCGACGATGTGAGCCGTGCCCTCAAGGAGGCGAGTGACAGCATAACGTCCAGCATCGACCTCAAGACGGACCGGCTGAGCGACGAAGTCATCGTTCTCACCAACAATCTCGGTCGCATGCTGTCGGAGCGCCTTGACCAGGTCACCCAGGACGTCTCTGCCAGGACCACCGCGATCGCCCGAAGCCTTGCCGACGGCTCGAAGCAAATCAGCGATAGCCTCCTCGAGACCGGCACGCGACTCGCCGAGACGGTTCTTGCGCGCGCCGAGGAGGCGAATGGCACCTTGAAGGCCACCGGGGAATCCTTGGTTCTCGATCTCACGCTGCGCGGCAGCGATGTCGTCTCCAAGCTCGAGGAAACCGGCACGAAGATCACCGACACCATCATTACACGCGCGGGTGCGGTCACGGCGACATTCGACAGCACCGCCGAAAGCCTGGCTCAGTCCGTTAATGCGCGCGCGGATTCGATCAAGGACATGCTCGTCTCGCGGCTTCAATCGTTTGAGCAAATCTTTTCCAAGGAGGGCGCGGAACTGGGCGAACGCATCTCCCGGGATTCCGGATCGCTGGCCGGCTTGATTACTCGTCATCTGGCGGAGTTCGACCGCTCCGTGAAGGTCTATGGCGGCGAACTCGTCGAACGCCTCGGGCAACGCACCGATGAAGTCACGGAAGCTCTGCGTTCCCATGTCGAGAACTTCGACAACCGCGTCGGCGTGAAGACGAACGAAGCGGCCGCCGCCTTCGATACGCGCATCACGCGCCTGCAGGAAGCGATCGAAACGCGCGCGCAGAATCTCAACGATTCACTCGGTGCGCGCGTAATGGAAATGGCCAAGACCTTGGCCGACGGCGGCCGTGAAGTCGTCTCCGCGGTGGAGAACCGGATCAGCGGCTTGGACACATTCGCGTCGTCCAGCGTCGAGGCCATTCGCACCAGCGCAACCGAGGCCGAGCGGACCTTGACGTCGGTAGCTTCCGGGGTCGCCAGCTCGTTCCGGCAAAACGCGCAGGACATCGAACACAGTTTCAGGAATCTGAAGTCCACAACGATAGATTCCATCCATTCGACTGCGCAGGAGGCGGAACGCGTGCTCGCAGCCGCCGCCTCGAACACGACGGAAGCGGTGCGGACCAGCTCGCTGGAATCCGAGCGCCTCTTGAACGCCCTTGCAAGCGGCGTCAGTGGCGTTCTCAAGCAGAATGCCGGGGAGGTCGAGAAGACTCTGCTCGGCGTGGGCGCCGAGGTCGTGCGGACATTCACGGCGAAAGCCGAAGAGATGGCGAAGTCCGTTTCAGCCAGGGCCAGCGAGCTGACCCATCTCCTCGACTCCAAGAGCGGACCACTGGTCACCGCCATCGATCAGCGCGGCCAGCAGTTCTCTCTCGACATTGATCGAGTCACCGTCGAGGCGGTGAAATCCATCGAAGCCAAGGGGCTCAGTTTCGGCAACACGATGATGAGTAACAGCCAGGAGCTCGCGAGACTCATCAACGATGCAAGTTCGCACGCCACGACGGCGGTCAATCGTTCTCTGACGGACCTGCAGACCGGCGCGATGGCGGCAGTGGAACAATCACGCAGGACCGCATCGACGGCGATCTCCGAGGTGATGGAAACGCACAATGTGCTGCGAAACGACACCACCGTACTTTTCGACCGCCTGCGGGAGGCCAATCTTCTGCTGCAGGAGGTTCTGACGGGCGCGACGCAAAACCTCGGAAAGATCGAAGCGACGCTCTCGAACCGGGTGAGCGATTTTGCAAGAACGATGAACGACATTGCCGACCGCAGCGGCGCCGCCAACACCAAGACAGACGAGCACATCAAGTCGTTCCACGCGGTCACCTCCAACGTGCTCCGAGATATGACGCTTGTTGCGGAAAAATTGGAAGAGCACGGCCGCGCCCTGGCCGCCGCCGCCGACACGCTCGACAAGAACAATATCCGCAACGACGCCGTGCTGGCGCAGCGCAAGGAATCCCTCGAGCAACTGACCACCGCCCTTGACAGCAAGACCGAAGAGCTCGATCTGCGACTTAAGCGGTTCGGTACCCTGCTCGACCAGACATTCCAGGCTGCCGACGCAAAGGCACGCGATATTGCGCGGACGCTGGCCGAACTCAGCGCGGAAGGGGCTCGCGCCATCAACGAAAACTTCGATCTCGTGCGGGCCAACGCCGAACAGGAGCGCAAACGCACCGCCGAGGACATGCTTTCGGTCTACGAACAGGCTGCCGGTGACACGAATTCGCTGTTCAGGCAGGCAAGCGAGCGCTTCACCGAGATCGTCCGCGACATGAAGGTCATGGCCGCGGAAATGCAACGCGAGCTCGAGAGCACGCGCAACGAGATGCGCAAGGGAATTCTTGAGCTTCCGCAGGAGACTGCGGAAAGCGCCGCGCAAATGCGGCGCGTGATCGTCGAGCAGATGGACGCCCTTGCGGAACTCAACCGCATCGTTGTGCGCCATGGCCGTGGCATCGAAACCACCGAGCCGTCCCGCCGCGTCGAGCCGGCCGTCGTGACGACCAGCCCGCGCGCGGCGGCTCGCGCCGAGGCTGCTCCCCGCTCGGGCGCCGCCCGCAAGGAGACCGCCGCTGCGCCGACGGAGGCGCGCGCCGGCGGCTGGCTGAGCGATGTGCTCTCCCGCGCCTCCCGTGAGGAAGGGCAAGGCCGAAGCGAAGAACGCAACCCGCGTCACGCCATCGAGTCGCTCGATTCTCTTTCAGTCGACATTGCCCGCATGATCGACCACGACGCCGCTTCCGAACTGTGGGACCGCTACAAGCGCGGCGAGCGCAATGTCTTCACGCGCCGCCTCTACACCATGCAGGGCCAGAAGACCTTCGATGATATCCGCAAGCGCTATCGCGGGGACCGGGAATTCAAGCAGACCGTCGATCGCTATATTTCCGAGTTCGAGCGCCTGCTGGAAGAGGTCTCGCGCAACGACCGCGATTCGATGGTCGCGCGGACCTATCTCACGTCCGAAACCGGCAAGGTCTACACGATGCTTGCCCACGCATCAGGGCGGCTCGAGAACTGATCCGGGCGCGTGATCCGCACCGGTTTCCGGACCAAGTCACGCGCAAAGGGAAATTCGCGCTGATCCCGAAAAGTGGCACCCCGTTTTCGGACCAGATCACGCGCAAAGGGAAATTCCCGCGTGATCCCGAAAAGTGGCACCCCGTTTTCGGACCAGATCATGCGCCAAGGAAATTTGCGCGTGATCCGCACCCGGTTTCCGGACAAGGCCTCGCGCGAGGCGTAATTTCAGGGAACAGCTCGGCATAGCCGAAAATCGCGCTAGACGAGCCGCGATGCCCACTGCACGAGTTCAGCGGCGACCCGTTGGAAGGCTTCGTCGAGCGCCTGCACGGCGCCGGGACCGTCCGCAGCCTCCGCCCGCACCGTCGCGCGGAACACGCGCGCCGCCACGATCCGGCCGGCTCTGTCCGAAACCACCTTGGCCGAAATCTCGACTTCGGCCATGGGCGCGTCGCCGCCCACGGCGATCTGGAACGCCCGCACATCGGTCAAGAGCTGAAAATCAGCCGACACGCGATCGCCGGGCCGCGCGACGGTGCGCAACCGGCTCCCGTTTTCGAAAGCCTGCACCAGACGCGCCTGGAGCAACTTCGGCAAGCGGTCGCTCCACTGAGCATTGGACAGATGCGCCACCGCGCCATGCGGCGGACGCACGACGATCTTTTCGGATTCGAACACCGCCAAGGAGGCAGGCTCCACGACCACAAGCTGCCCTCGTGCAGACAAATTCGTGCGCGAGACATTCGTCGGAGCGGTGAGATCGAAGGTCGGCATTGGCGCAGCGAGGCATCCTCCAACGAGGGAGGTCATGGCTATCATCGCAACCGCACGCAATGCCTGACTGTAACGCAACGACGTCACAAGCTCCCCCTGCCCTTTAGTCATCTTGTCAACGCTGGCCACTATACTGCGGAACACCATTTCCGCCACCGAATATGACACGCTGGGGATTTCGGTCGAAGTTCTTAACAGTCCGCTCGATTTCCGCGAGCGTCCGCCGCCCGTCGACCGCCAGCGCTTCAAAATTGCGAAGGCCCGGCCCGGTGAACTTCGCCAGGCTGGCGCTGAGTTCGGCTGTCCGCTTATCCAGATTATCCGCGAGGGTTCGCACCGACCGGGCGGCTTCGGAGATTTCCCAGACCATGCCCTTGCTGTCGGGCGACACGATGGTTTCGATCCCGCTCAGGATGCTTTCGAAGCGCGTCGAGTTCTTTCCCAGCGTATCCGTGAACTTGTCGATGTTGCGTATAGTGTTGCGCAATGGCTCTTCATTCTCGGCGATCAGGGTGTCGACCCGCCGCATGATGGTGTCTGCGCGATTGGCGGCTTCGCGCACGCTCTGCATCACGTCGAAGGTGGCGCTCGGATCGGCCACGAGGGTCGGCACTTCGCCGCGCTGACCCACGATCGCCGGTGCATCGGAGCGGCCGCCCCGAAGCGCCAGCGACGCGATCCCTGTCAGTCCCTGAAACTCGAGGCCGACTTTGGTATCCGACCGTATCGGCGTCGATCGTTCCACCGAAAACGTCGTGATCACCTGCCGCGGATCTTGCGGATTGGTCCGCAGATCGACCACCTCACCCACTTTGATGCCGTTGAACATGACGGAACTGCCGGAACGCAGGCCGTTCACCGCGCCTTCGAAGAGCACGCGATAGGCGACGCGTTCTCCGCCGACGCCGGATTGAGAAAACCAGTAGACGAAGAAAAAGCTCGCCGCGACGACGGTCAGCGTGAACAGGCCGATCAGGATGTAATTGGCCCTCGTCTCCATGCCCAAGCTCCCCTTTCACTCGCGGGCGGCGGCTGCCGCCCGGGAGCGTTTCCCGCGGAAATACGCCTTAACCCAAGGGTGCTCAGACGCGAGCATTGTCGAAATTGGGCCGGCGACCACAACTTTGCCTTCGGCCAGCACGGCGACGCGGTCGCAGACCGAGTGCAGGCTGTCAAGGTCATGAGTTACCATGAATACGGTCAACCCCAAAGTGCGCTGAAGGGTACGGATGAGGTGGTCGAATTCGCCCGCGCCGATGGGGTCGAGACCCGACGTGGGTTCGTCCAGAAACACGATTTCGGGGTCGAGCGCGAGAGCGCGCGCGAGCGCCACGCGCTTGACCATGCCGCCAGAAAGCTCCGAGGGGAATTTGCTCCCGACATCGGGCGGAAGCCCGACCATCTCGAGCTTGGCCATCGCCACCTCGTCCATCAGCTTTTGCGAGAGTTCGAGGTATTCACGCATGGGAAATTGCACGTTCTGGCAAACGTTCAGCGACGAAAACAGCGCGCCTTGCTGAAACAGGACGCCCCAGCGGCGCTCCACCGCCTGCCTCTCCTCGAAATCGGAGGCCTCCAGATCGACCCCGAACACCTCGATCGTCCCTGACCGCTTCGGCACAAGGCCGATGATGGTCCGCGTGAGCACCGATTTTCCGGCGCCCGACGCGCCGACAAAGCCGAGAATCTCCCCCCGGAATACGTCAAGCGAGAGGTGTTTCAGCACCGGCCTCCCGGCAAAATCGACCACGAGGTCGCGAACCCGGATCACGGCCTCGTTCGCAGCCATGGGTTCACTTTCCGATTGCCGCGAAGAAGATGGCGAAGAAGCCGTCGAGCACGATGACGAGGAAGACCGATTTCACGACCGACGCCGTCGTCTGCAAGCCCAGCGACTCGGCGCTGCCCTTGACCTGCATGCCTTCGACCGTCGCGACGATGCCGATGACCATGGCCATGAACGGCGCCTTGTAGAGCCCGACCTGGAAGTGATCCAGCGAGATCGCCTCTTTCAGCCGCGCCATGTAGATTTCCGGACTCATCCCGCCATAGAGCCAGCATATGAGCCCGCCGCCATAGAGCGCCGCCATGGACCCGAGAAACGTAAGCAGCGGCAGTCCGATCATCAGCGCGACCATCCGCGGAAAGACCAGAACCTCGATCGGATCGAAACCCATCGTGCGCAGCGCGTCGATCTCCTCGCGCATCTTCATCGAGCCAAGCTCGGCGGTGTAGGCGCTCCCCGAACGTCCCGCCACCATGATGGCCACGATCAGGACGCCGACCTCGCGCAGGACGAGGATGCCCACCATGTCGACGACATAGACTTCGACGCCGAATTTGCGGAAGTGGAAGATGCCTTGCTGCGCGACGATCGCGCCGATCAGGAAAGTGATGAGCAGGATGATCGGGATCGCCTGCCATGCGACCAGGTCGATGTGATGGACGATCGACGTGTAGCGGATCGTGTGCGGCCGCATGAGAAGCCGCAGCGACACGGCCGCCAATTCGCCGAACATCTGCATGAAGCCGAAAAGGTCGCGCGTGACCTCGACCATGGTCCGGCCGACGCTTTCGATGCGATCGAGCAGAAGCCGCTCGCCCCCGGGCCTCGGGATCGGCGACTTGTTGACCAGCCGGACTTCCTCGATCAGCCCTTGATACTTGTCGGCCAGCCGCAGGACGCGCGTCTCGCATCCGGCATTCGACCAGGCGCGGACGAGGCGCTCCAGGAGCCAGGCGCCGAACGTGTCGAGGCTTTCGATCTGCCCCATGTCGATGTCGACGCGGCGCACCGGCGCGCGTTTCTGGCTTGCTTTGCTGATGAGCGTTTCGAGCTCGGCTGCGCGGGCCGCCGTCCACGCGCCGGAAGCGGCGAGCGCGAGACGCTCGCCCTGCAACTCACCCGTCAGCAACGCCGCCTGACCCACTTGCCCCCCGAACGCATCGGCCACCTCAGCCGCCCCTCGCATTTGCGCTTGAGGAGGCCCCTCCGGCTGCCATACTTGACATTCAAGCTCACGGCTGTCGAGTGCCGCAGGGCAACACCTTTGATGTCTATGGAATTGACCCTGCGCACCGAACGCTGGCCCATCGCCGGCGCATTCGCCATTAGCCGCGGAGCAAAAACCGAGGCCGAGGTCGTCGTCGTCGAATTGTGCGACGGCCCATTTCGCGGACGCGGCGAGTGCGTGCCCTATGCGCGCTATGGCGAAAGCTCAGAAAGCGTCATGGCCGCAATCGAGGGCCAGCGCGAGCCGATCGCGTGCGGACTCGATCGCATCGCTTTGCAAGCGGCAATGCCGGCCGGCGCAGCGCGCAACGCGCTCGACTGCGCCTTCTGGGACCTGGAGGCGAAGCGATCCGCCGCGGCGGCCTATCGTCTCGCGGGTCTGCCGCCGCCGCGCCCGCTTCTCACGGCCTATACCATCTCGCTGGGAACGCCGGAGGCGCTGGCCGACGCCGCCGCGAAAGCGTCAATGCGGCCGATCCTGAAAATCAAGCTCGGCGCGGCGGGCGATCCCGAACGGCTTGCAGCCGTGCGCAAGGCGGCCCCGCATTGCGATCTCATCGTGGACGCGAACGAGGGCTGGACCGCCGACTGTCTGGCTGAAAACTTCGCGGCATGCGCGCGAGCGAAGGTCAAGCTCGTGGAGCAGCCGCTTCCTGCCGATCGGGATCGGGCGCTCGCTTCGATCGAGAGAACGGTTCCCGTTTGCGCGGACGAGAGCGTGCATGATCGCGCGAGCCTGCCTGCGCTGTCCGGAAAATATGACGCGATCAATATCAAGCTCGACAAGACCGGCGGGCTGACGGAAGCGCTGGCGCTCGCGCACGAGGCCCGGCAGGCCGGGTTCGCCATCATGGTGGGTTGCATGGTCTCAACCTCGCTGGCGATGGCGCCCGCGATGCTCGTCGCGCAACGAGCGCAATGGGTCGACCTCGATGGGCCGCTCCTGCTCGCGCGCGACCGCGAGTACGGGCTTCGTTACGAGGGCTCGACGATCCACCCCGCCGAGCCCCGCCTATGGGGCTGAGCGGAGCATCCGCCACCCAAGCAGCGTCGTGCCGAGCCCCAATGCAGCCAGCGCCGCCATCGGCAGATAGATGGATCCGCCGCTTCCCGTATAAAGCTGGCCGGCCAAAGCCATGCCGCCGGCCATGACAATGCCTTGCATCACTGAGGCGAACCCCTGCGCCCGTGCCTCCAGCCCGCGCGGCGCCAGAACCGCGATGGCGCGCATGACGCCCAGATAGGCCGCGCTGTAGGTCAAGGAGTGCAGCACTTGCGCAAGGACCAGCATCGGGCCGGTCGGATCGAACGCCATGACCGACCAGCGGGCGATGCACGCCGTTGCCCCGACGGTCAGGAGATGGCGCGCATCAACCCATGCAGGCAGCCGCGCCGACCACGACAGGATGACGATCTCCAGCAGAACGCCGATCGCCCACAAGACGCCGATCATGGGCCCGCTTACATCGAGCGCGCGCCAATGCACCGAGCCCAGCGCGTAATAGGTCGCATGGCTCCCTTGAATGAGCGCCGTTGCCGCGACAGCCACGACCAGGCCGGGAACCAGCAACCGGCGGGTCGGAGGCGCTTTCGCGTGGATTGTCGACGCGCGTGCGGCGTCGGTGACGAAAACGAGCGTGGCCGCGAGCGCAAGACCCTGCGCGGCGACCAGCAGCCATATCAGGTTGCCTATGGGCATGAGCGCGATGGCAACGCCCGCCAGGATGTTTCCAGCGATGAAGGCTCCGGAACCGGCCGCGCGGGCTGGGCCGAACGCCGTTTGGCGTGTGCGCATCTCGGACACGGCGAGGCTGTCGCAAAGCGGCACCACCGGCGACGCGGCGACCGCGACCAGGCAGACGGCCATGAACAGGGGCCAGAACCCCTGCGAGCCGGCCAGCCAAAGGTAAAGGCCCAAACCCGCAGCCGCCGCAACGCGCAGGATCAGCACCGGCCGCCCGCTGCGGTCCGCCAGTTCGGCGAACACCGGAGTCGCCGCAACGCGGACCAGCACCGGGGCGGCCCCGACCACGATCGCGATCTCCTCGGGCGAGAGGCCTCGCCCCTGAAGCCAGAGCGGGAGGAACGGGATACTGATGCCGAACACCGCGAAGCTTGCGGCATAAAGAAACCCGATCCGAACCGGCGCGCTCAGGTAGGCAAGCATTTCAGGGACTCCCCGCGGCCGTTAAACTCCTCGGAACGATTCGCGGCCATCCTCGCGACCGGACACTAGGCCGACGGAGAACGAATGCCCCAGGTGCCTGCCCCTATTTCCGAGGCAGATTACGAAACCATAGAAGCCGCGGTCATGGAGACGGAGCGCGGCCGCTGGTTTCTGTCGGAATACGCCCGGCGCAATCGTCATGCCGATACGCGGATCGTGCTCTCGGCCATCGAACGCCTTGAGGGGGTTTTGCGCGGTCCGGCGCAAGCGCACCCCGCGGGAGCGCCCGTCGACCGTTTCAGGGTCGATCTCGTCGACATGGCGAGCGCGATCGCCCGCACGAAGGCCGAAATCGCGTCGATCAAGCCGAATGCCGAGAACCACGGAAAGATCGGGGAAGCGACCGGAGAGCTTGATTCGATTGTGCGCGCCACCGAAACGGCCACCTCCGACATTCTGGCAGCGGCCGAAGAGATCCAGGAAATTGCCTGGACTTTGCGCGAGCAAGGTCTCGACAGCGACACCTGCGATCGGGTCGACGCGAGAACGACCGCGATCTACACCGCCTGCTCGTTCCAGGACCTGACCGGTCAGCGCACGCAAAAAGTCATCCAGGTCCTGCGCTATCTCGAGAATCGCATCGACGCCATGATGCACATCTGGGGCGCACAGGGCGCCGCCGCTGAGACCTCCGATAGCGGCCCGCAACCCGGGCGCGAGGAACTCCTGAACGGTCCCGCACGTCCGGGCTTGGGCCTCGATCAGTCCGACGTTGATATTGTGATGGCGCCGGCGGCGTCGGACGTGCGCGCCGCTGCATCGTCTCGAACCCCTTCCGAAAGCAAGGTCGAGAACGAAAGCAACGTCGAGAACAAGACGGAAGACGAACATCCGGTGGAGGATGCGGCCTCACGCGAGCGAGCCGTTCCCGCCGAAGGAGCGCGGCTGCCGGAACCCCCGAACCTGCCCCGCCCCGCCGAAAGCGCGCCGCCTCAACGCTCCGACCACGACGACGCCAGTGCTGCGCGCCCGGCCCTGCCGCAAGCGGCCAAGCTGGGCGAGCCTGCAAGTCCGATAGCCGCCCGCTCGACAACCTGGAACGAGACCTTCGCGACGATCATGAATCTGGCCGAAGAGGAAAAACTGGCGCTCTTCAGCTGAGTGCGCGCCGGCACGACTCACGCCACAAGCTTGCAGAACAGCTCCGGGTCGATATTTCCGCCCGACAAGACGGCGACCGCGACCTGATCCTTCACGTCGATTTTGCCACTGAGCAAGGCGGCGAGCGCGACGGCGCCGCCGGGCTCCAAGACGAGCTTGAGCTCGCGGAAAGCAAAGGCGATCGCGCGCCCCACCTCCTCATCGCTGGCGGCAAGACCCTGCCCGACCAGCCGCCGGTTGATCTCGAAGGTGATCTCGCCCGGCGTCGGCGACAGCAGCGCGTCGCAGATCGATCCGACGACATGCGCATTGGTCTCGCGACGGCCTGAGCGAAACGAGCGCGCATGATCATCGAAGCCGGACGGCTCCGCGGTGAACACTTTTGCATTCGGTGCGGCCGCTTTCACGGCCAGCGCAATGCCGGCGGTCAGGCCGCCGCCGGACGCGTTCACGATGACGATGTCGGGTTTCAACCCGAGCCTGTCCAAATCCTCGATGATCTCACGTCCCGTGGTCCCCTGCCCTGCGATGATCAGCGGATCGTCGTAAGGAGGCACCAATGTCGCGTTGCGCTTCGCCGCGATGTCGCGGGCGATCGCTTCGCGGTCCTCGCGCGCCCGGTCGTAGAGCACGATTTCCGCGCCGAGCTGCACGGTGCGCTCGCGCTTCGGCCGCGGCGCATCGGCCGGCATGACGATCAGGGCCGGCATGTCCAGGAGCTTCGCCGCCGCCGCAACGCCTTGCGCGTGGTTGCCGGAGGAGAACGCGACGACGCCGCCTCCCCGTTCGTCCTCCGGGATGGACGACAGCTTGTTGTAGGCGCCGCGGAATTTGAAAGAGCCGGTCCGTTGCAGGGTCTCGGCTTTCAGGAACACCCGCCCCCTGGTCAGCGCATCGAGCGCGGGCGATGTGATCAGCGGAGTCCGCAAGGCGATGCCCTCCAGACGCCGCGCGGCGGCGTCCACGTCGGCGACGGTCGGCAGCGTCAATGCGGTCATGGCCCGAACCTACGCGGCGCTCCCACCAGGAGCAAGGCAACCGGCCAACCAGCCCTCGCTTGGAGAACAGCCGGCCAAGATCGTTTTCTGCCCAGAAGTTGCCAAGCTGCAACACGGCCCAGGACGATCCCCCTTTCGCATTCCGGAAGAGCGGGTGCTTGCCCGCGCGATGCGGCCGGCGCATGATTGGGATCCCGCCAGAACGATCTCTACCCATGAGGAAGCGCCTATGAAGCTCGTCCGCTTCGGCCCACCCGGCCGTGAAAAGCCAGGAATTGTCGACTCCAATGGCCGAATCCGCGACCTGTCCAAGGTCGTGCCCGATATCGCCGGTGATACGCTGAGCCGCCGCGGCCTCGCGAAAATCCGCAAAGCTCCGATCGCAAAACTTCCCGCCGTCCGCGCGGGCGTTCGATTGGGCCCCTGCGTCGGAGGCACCCGCCACTTCATCGCCATCGGCTTGAACTATTCGGATCACGCGGCCGAAGCCGGCATGCCCTTGCCGAAGGAGCCGATCATTTTCGAAAAGGCGCCGTCCTGCATTTGCGGGCCGAACGACGACACCATGGTTCCCAAAGGATCGCTCAAGCTCGACTGGGAAATCGAGCTTGCGATCGTGATCGGAGAACGTGCGCGATATTTGTCCAAGAAAGACGCGCTTGAGGTGGTGGCCGGCTATTGCGTCTGCAACGACGTGTCCGAGCGCCACTTCCAGATCGAACGCGCGGGCCAATGGACGAAGGGCAAGGGCTGCGAGACCTTCGGCCCGCTCGGCCCCTGGCTTGTGACGCGCGAGGAGATCAAGGACGTCCAGAAGCTCGACATGTGGCTCGACGTGAACGGCGAAAAGCGCCAGCGCGGCAATACCGGCACGATGGTTTTCGACGCCGCGCATATCGTCTGGTATTGTTCGCAGTTCTTCGTGCTCGAACCCGGGGACGTGATCACGACCGGCACGCCGCCCGGCGTCGGGCTCGGCATGAAGCCGGAACCGAAGTTTCTCAAACCCGGCGATGTCGTCACCTGCGGCATCGAGGGACTCGGCGAGCAGCGGCAGAAAGTCGTCAAGTTCAAGATGTGACGCGAGGCGCGAAGGAAATGCTCATGCGGCGTATGTCGGGGGGCCAGCGTTCCGTTTTGGCGGCGCTGCTCGTGCTGTTCCTGCCGCTTTCGGGGGACGCACAGGCCGAGCGCGAGCGAAATCTCAATCTGCTGGTGCCCTATGTGCCGACCGCGCAGCATGTCGTCGACAAGATGCTGGAGGTCGCAAAGGTCGGACGCGGCGACTTCCTCATCGATCTCGGGTCTGGCGACGGACGCATTCCGATCACGGCGGCGCGCCGCTTCGGGACGCGCGGGCTCGGCGTCGATCTCAATCCTCAGAGGGTCGAGGAAGCGCAGGCGAACGCAAAAAAGGCCGGCGTGACCGACAAGGTGTCGTTCCGGCAACAGGACCTGTTCGAGACCGACATCAGCAAGGCGAGCGTCGTCACGCTTTATCTCCTGCCGGAGATCAACGCCAAGCTGCGGCCGAGACTGAGCGAGTTGAAGCCGGGGACGCGCGTGGTCTCGCACGACTTTGACATGGGGGACTGGAAGCCGAACCGCGTCGTGCAGGCCGGCCACGCGACGATCTATCTCTGGATCATTCCCGCGCGGAAAACGGCTGCGCCGGCAAAACAATAACTCACCCCTGCCTCGCTTCCAGGACCGCCCGGATGGAGATGCGCGACCAGGCGGACACGCGCGCGCGAAAACCGTTGTAGGACTCGCTCACCTTCCGCGCGATGTCGCTCCGCTGCGCCACCTCGTTCAACACCTCCCCTGCATGGCGGCGCGCCGCGGCCACGATCTCGCTCGGAAAAGACCGGATCTGGACGCCGTGGCGGTCCGTCAGCGCCGCGAGCGCCTCGACATTCAGCCGCTCCATTTCGGCCAGCGCAAACGCCGCTTCCGCCGCGCAGGCATGCGCGACAATCGCCTTGAGCTCGGCGTCGAGCGCCGTCCAGGCGCGCAAGCCGATGAGGCATTCGCCTGTCCCGTTCGGCTTGTTGAAGCCGGGCCCGTAGTAGAAGGGCGCCACGCGGTAGAGGCCAAGCGCGATGTCCGATCCGGGGCCGACGAACTCCGCCCCGTCGATGACGCCCGATTGCAGACTCGTCAGAATTTCGCCCGGGGGCGTCGTCTGTGGCGTCGCGCCGAGCCGCCGGAAGACCTCGCCGCCGAGCCCCAGCATCCGCAGCTTCAGCCCGCGGACATCGTCCGGCGTGTTGATCTCGCGTCGAAACCAGCCGCCCATCGACACTCCGGTATTGCCGCCCATGAACGGCTTCACCCCGAACGGCCGGTAAAGCTCATCCCATAGGGCCTGTCCGCCGGCGGCATCCACCCACGCCATATGCTCGAGCGGCGTCAGGCCGAACGGGACGGTCGTGAAAAACGCCGCGGCCGGCTGTTTCCCCTGCCAGAAGAACGCCGCCGTGTGACCCATTTCGGCGACATTCGCGCCCACGGCGTCGAGCACCTCGAAGGCCGGCACCACCTCGCCGGCGGCGAACACCGTCACCTGCAAGCGGCCGCCCGAGAGCTGGCCGATGCGCTCCGCGACGCGCTCGGCCGACATGCCGGGTCCCGGCAGCCGCTTCGGCCAGGACGTGACCATCCGCCAGCGCTGGCTCGCCGCGCGCGCCACGGCCGGCGCCGAAATCGCTCCGAGCAAACCGAATGCGCCGCTACGGACTGCGGTTCGTCGGGTGAATTTGCGCATGGCTCGATCCTCCCGCTTCACCACCAGAGATGAAAATGATGCACCGGCCCATGTCCGGAACCGATGCGGAGCTTGTCGGATGCGGCAATCGCGGCGGTCAGATAGACTTTCGCCGCGCGAACGGCGGAGACGAGATCGCGGCCTTTCGCGATTTCGGCTGCGATGGCGGAGGAAAGCGTGCAGCCGGTGCCATGGGTATTGTCGGTCGCGACGCGCCTGGCGGCGAACCGCGTCACGCCGCCGGCGTCGGCCAGGAGGTCGACGCTGTCCTCGCCGCTCCCGTGTCCGCCCTTGATCAGCACCGCGCGCGGCCCCAGCGCCAGGAGCTTCTGCGCCTGCGCGCGCATCGCGTCCTCATCCTTGGCGATGTCGGCGCCGAGCAGCACGGCGGCTTCCGGCAAGTTCGGCGTGATGACGAGCGCGCGGGGAATGAGCACGCGCCGCAACACCTCCACGGCTTCGGGCGCGAGCAGGCGATCCCCGCTGGCCGCGACCATGACGGGATCCAGAACGATTTTCGTCTGATTGAAGCGCGCCAGCCCATCGGCCACGGTTTCGATGACGCGCGGCTGCGACAGCATGCCGATCTTCACGGCCGTGACCTTCAGGTCCGAGAACACGGCGTCGATCTGCGCGTTCACGAAATCCGGCGGCACGTCGTGGATCGCCGTGACGCCGCGCGTGTTCTGTGCGGTCAGGGCCGTGATGACCGACGCCCCGTAGACGCCCAGCGCGGAAAACGTCTTCAGGTCGGCTTGAATGCCGGCCCCGCCGCTCGAGTCCGAGCCGGCCATCGTGACTGCAATGGGTGTGGTCATCACAATCGATCCCTTTCGCCTCTCCCCAATGGCAAGCGGCGGCTGGGCGCGCGTTGGGCGAGCGCCTGGTCGATGATCGTGCGCAGCCTCTGCGCCGCGGCTTGCGGATCGTCCGACAGCGACAGAGCCGAGATCACGGCGACGCCGTCGGCGCCGGCGCCCACAATGTCGGCGGCATTCGTCTCGTCGATGCCCGCGATCGCGCCGACGGGAAAGCCCGGGGCGCGGGCACGAAACACGTCGACGATCGCGCGCAGCCCTGCGGCGCCGATCGGTGGTTCCGGATTGTCCTTCGACAAGGTCGCGAACACGCCGCCGACGCAAACGTAATCGAGACGGGCGAGCGGCGCCGCTTCCGCCTGCGCCGCCGTCTTGATCGAGAGTCCGACGACGGCGCGCGGCCCGAGCAGTCGCCGCGCATCCTCGACGGCCATATCGTCCTGTCCGAGATGCACGCCATCGGCGCCGGCCGCGAGCGCCACATCCGCGCGATCATTGACGAGAAGCGGCACGCCCGTGCCGGCGAGCGCGGCTTTGATCGCGCGCGCTTCCGAGACGAGTTTTCGCGTGGAGCCGTGCTTGTCGCGCAATTGCACGAGCGTCGCCCCGCCCGAAACGACCTTTCGCGCCAGAGCGTCGAGCGGCTCGCGCGCGCGCTCCGGGTCGACGATCGCATAGAGGCGCAGATCGACCATCATGCGATCCGCGCGCGTTCGATGAGCGTCGCGCGATCAAGCGCATGGAACGCGTCGAGGATGTTGATCGCAAAGCTGCCCGGGCCGTCCGACTTCGCCGCCGCAATCTCGCCTGCGACGCCAAGCACGGCGAGCGATGCGATGGTCGCAAGCCAGGCATCGTCCTCGACAGCCAGAAACGCCGCGTTGATGGCGGCGCCCGCGCATCCCATCGCCGTGACGCGCGCCATCAGCGCGTGGCCATTGGCGACGGAGACTTGCCGCGCGCCGTCGGAGACGACGTCGATCTCGCCGGTCAGGCCGACCACCATCAATTGCTCGAGCGCGAACCGCTTGAGCGCGCCCTCGTCGGCCTCGTTCCCGGCAATGGCGGCGAATTCCGCCCGGTTGAGGCGGATCGCGAGCGGCTCGCGCGCCAGCAGCGTCTTTGCGAAAGCCGCGCGCAGCTCGGAACGGTCGATGAAGACCGGATCGAGCAGCCAGGGGACGCGCTCATCCCCGGCGATCTCGAGCGCCGTCTCGACCGCTTCGCGTCGCTGGGAATCGAATGTGCCGAGATTGACGAGCAGCGCATCGGCGCCGGCGACAAAGCCGCCGATTTCCTCGGCGGCGATGGTCATGGAGGGAACGGCGCCGAGCGCCAGCAGCATGTTGGCGGTATAGGCCTGCGCGACGGCGTTCGTGATGCAATGAACGCGCGGATGCCGCAGGCGGGCGCGGACAAGGATGTCGGCGGCGGCCGCTGCGAGTGGAGATTCCGGACGTCGCATCTCTGCTCCCTCCGCCGGCATGACCCGGATCAGGTTCGATGGGTTGGCGCTCGCCTCTCAGCCCGGCGGCTTGGCGGCCGGCAGGCACCCCATGAGATTGCATCGTCACACCTAATCCAGCCGCCCTGCCCGCGCAAGACGCCTTGCGCGGCAGGTCCGATTTTGCTGGATTGCCCGTCAATCGGGAGGCGGAGACATGGTGCCCTTTTTCGTGCAGATCAAATGCAATCTCGGCAAGTCCTATCAGGTCGCCAACGCCTTGGCGGATGCCGAGATCGCCTCCGAAATCTACTCGACGGCGGGCGATTTCGACTTGCTGGTGAAGTTCTATGTCGAGGACGGCGCCGACATCGGCCATTTCGTGAACGAGCAGGTGCAGACGATTCCCGGCATTCAGGACACGCGCACCATCATCACCTTCAAGGCGTTCTGATCGACAAAAGTTCACTCTCCCGCGAGGCGCTTTCGCCTCCGGGGTTTGCGGTCCCCCTCTTGCGGCCATGAGGGGGGCGGAGCGCCGAAAGGCGCGTATTCGTAACGTGTGGCCTGCGCTTGCGAGGCGCTGGCCGCGCGCTTGTGCGAAAGCGCGCTCGCCTGTCGGCGCTCCGACAGCGGCGTCTTATGACCTTGGGACCGTGCTTCCTGGGACGAGGCGGGCGACTATTCAGCTGCCCCTATCGCGGAGATTTCGCCCCGCTCGCCAGTCTCCAGTCCAGCCATTGAAGGCAGAACCCCGTAGTGGGCCCGGACGGTGACCTAGGCCACCCGAGTGCGAAGGGCTACGTTCGCCCCACGCCCGCAGGCGCCGCACCTTGCTCCATCGTCCGAACGTCTCCGGAAGACGCCCCTCGTGAGCAAGACGCATGAAGGGAAGCAGAGCAGGAGGGGCATGCGCAAGAGAAACGCATAAATTTTTTCCAGTGGGGTAGTGAGCGTAGGGTGGGCGAAGCGCCGAAGGCGCGCGCCCACGCAAGGAAAAGCGTGGGCTTCGCGCGGCGAAGCCCACCCTACGGCGCTGGACCCGGCTTCGCGTCACATCCCCGCCGGCGGCCCCTCGGGCGCTTTTTCCCGGCGTTTGAGCAAGCCGAGCTGCCCCTCGCGCCAGATCACGAACAGCCCGGCGGCGGCGACGATCACCGCGCCGACGAAGACATAGACGGTCGGCACCTCGCCGAAGATCCAGTAGCCGAGCAAAAAGGCCCAGATCATCGCCGTGTAATCGAACGGCGCCACGACCGAAGCCGGCGCATGGCGGTAGCTCTCCGTAAGCACGATGTGCGAGACGCCGCCGAGCAGTCCGATCGAAATAAGCGCCGCGTATTGCGGAGCTGTCGGCGAATGCCAGCCGAAGGGCAGCGTGAGCAGGCCTCCGATTGCGGAGATGAGCGAGAAATAGAACACGATCGACGCAGTCGTCTCGGTCGCGGTCAGCCTGCGCGTCTGGATCACGGAGGCGGCGTTGGTGAAGGCGGAGCCCAAGCCGAACAGCGCCCCGATCGTTGCGGCGGCGCCGGCCGCGCCGGTGACATTGGCGAGATTGAGATGCGGCCAGAGCATCACGATCACGCCGCCGAAGCCGACAATGACCGCGCTCCAGCGGAAGATGCGCACCGGCTCGCGCAGGATCAGCGCCGCCATGACGACCGTGATGAAAGGCGCGGCAAAGCCGATGGCCGTCGCATCGACCAGCGGCAAGCGCGCGAGCGAGCCGAAATTGAGGAACATGCCGGTGACGCTGATCGAGCCGCGTCCGATGTGCCCCAGCGGACGCCGGGTGCGCACCGCGCTCGCAAGCTCCCGGCGATAGGCGTAAATCAGAACGACCGGCAGAATGCCGAAGGCCGAACGGAAGAACACGATCTGTCCGACCGGCGCGGCCTCGCTCACAAAGCGCACGAGCGCCGACATCAGCGCGAAGAGAAGCGTCGAGATGAGCTTGAACAGGATGCCTTTGAGCAGATTCATGGCGGGCGGAGGCTGACCGGTTGGCATCGGCTTCTTTCGGTCAGTTCACCACGTCCCGTGCGCGGGGTGAAGCGAGTGCTCTCCTGATACAGGAGCGGCAAAGACTTCTACTCTCCCCGCGTGGGAGAGGGGTGCCCGAGCGGAGCGAGAGCGGGGTGAGGGGTGCCTCCTGCAGTGCCTCACAAAGAACCGTCAGCACGCGTTCCGGATTCGAGCGCAGCCTGCGCACTCTTCTCACCTGCGCCGACAAAGGCCCCTCACCCGGCTCGGACCTTCGGTCCGCACCACCCTCTCCCGCGAGGGGAGAGGTTGGTTCCGAATTCCCCTCACCCGGTTTGGTGCGCGCCGCGCCCGAAACCCGGTATTCACTTCTTCTGCGGCCGCGGCGGCCCCTCCACCGGCGGCAGCGATTTGATGTAGGCCGCAATCGCCATGCGGTCGGCCGGCGTCAATTGCGAGGTGTTGCGAATCACTGCGGCCATGTTGCCGCCCACCGAGTCCCCCTCGGGCGTCAGCCCGGTTTCAAGCAGATAGGCGATGTCCTTGTCCGACCAGTCCTTCAATCCGCGCGGCGTGATGTTGGGGACCCAGCCCTGCGCGGTCGGATTCGGACCGCCGGCGTAGCGCTGCGCAGCGACGATCCCGCCCAGGATGTTGCGCGGACTGTGGCAGCCGGCGCAGTGCGCGAGCGCCTCGACCAGATAGGCGCCGCGATTGAGCTGCTCCGATTTCGTGGGGTCAGGCGTAAACGTCCGGCCGTCGAGATAGAGCAGGTTCCAGAGACCCACGCCACGCCGGACATTGAAAGGAAATGGCAGATCGTGGCCGCGCACCCGGCCCTCCGCCGCCGGCAGCGTCTTCAGATAGGCGAAAAGATCACGCACATCCTCCATCCGCATGCGCTGATAGAAGCTGTAGGGGAACGCCGGATAATAATGCCGCCCGTGCGGCGACGCTCCCTTGACCATTGCGGTCGCAAACTGCGCTTCGGTCCAGGCGCCGATGCCGTCGCGGGGATGCGGAGAAATGTTCGGCGCGTAGAACGTGCCGAAGGGGGAGTTGAGCGCGAGCCCGCCGCCGAGCCGCGTGCGGTCGTCCTGTCCGGGCGTCGCGTGGCAGGAGGCGCAGCCGCCGGCGAAAAACACGGTGCGGCCGTTTTCGAGATTCGGCGTGTGGGGCGACAGCGCGCTCTCCGGCACGCTTCCCGGGATGGTCAGAAACCAGAAGACGCCAAAGCCCAGGACCACAAGCACGCCAGCGACGACCAGAAGCTTGCGAAGCATCGCGCGGCCTCATGCACGGTTGAATTCGAAGGGCGGCGATCGACGACCGCCGCCCTCGAGCGCATATCCCGTGGTCAGCTCTTCTTGATGCGATAGGGCTCGTGGCAGCTGCCGCAATTCTTCATCACATTGCCGAATGCCGCACGGAAAGACTCGAGGTCCTTGACCTGGCCCGATGCCTCTTTTGCATCCGAGCCGAGCTTCGCCAGCTTGGCCTGGAAGTCGGCCATGTTCTGCCAGATCTTGGGATCGGCCGCGGTGTCGCCGCCGGTCTGCGAATTGGGCGGAAACAGGTCTTTCGCCTTTGCGGAGGTCTCCTGATAGGTGGTGAAGATGGTTTGCGCCTTCGTGAGATCGAACGGCTCTTCGCCCTTCGCCATGCGCGAGCCGATCTGTGCTTGCTGGCCGGTTGCCTTCATCAGCGCCTTGCGTGCCTCGATCGGATTTTGCTGAGCGGAAACGGCGCCGATGCCGATCGCCAGCGAAGCCACGGCAATGATCACGCGAAACGTCATTCGATATCTCCTTGTGGGTTGCAGAGAGAGTTAGACCTTGGTCCGCATCTTTGCGTCGAGGCTCCACAGGCCCGGACCCGCAAACGTGAAGTAGAGGAAGACGAAACAGTAGAGGATCGCGAGCTCGCCGCCATTGACGAGCGGAGCCCAGTGCCGCGGCGCATGCGCGTACCAATAAGCGACGGCCATGAGCCCCGAGAGCAGGAACGCGACCGGCCGCGTGTAGAGGCCCAGGACGATGAAGACGCTGCCGATCAGCTCGAAGAGGCCTGCGATGCCAGGAAGCGACGACCACGAGAGCTCGTGCAAGCCCGGCACGTAGGGAAAGGCCAGATACTTCGCTGTCCCATGCTGAAGAAACAGCAAGCCGGTCACGATCCGCAGGATGCTCCGCTTGTGCGAGGCCCAATGCGAAAAGACCTCAAAATGCCTCGCGACCATTTGTGCTCCTGCGGCCCCTCGCCCGGCGGCGTCGCGCCGGCTGAATATTCCGAAATGCCCTTGCGTGCGCGAGATGGCGAGCCTTCACGTTCGCGTGAGACATTGCATTTATGCACTATAGCGTGTGGACCCGCCGCGCCTCCGCAATGGTCTCCCAGAGCCGTTCGCGGGTCGCCGGCATGTCCACGTGACGGACGCGGAACGCGCGCCAGAGCGCATCGACGATCGCGTTCATGACCGCCGGGCAGGCGCCAATGGTGCCCGCCTCCCCCGCCCCTTTCACGCCGAGCGGGTTGGTCCGGCAGCGGACATTCCGCGTCTCGAAGGTGAAATCCGGCGCGTCGTCGGCGCGGGGGACGGCATAGTCCGTCAGCGTGGCGGTGACGAGTTGGCCGGAGTCGCGGTCGTAGATCGCGTGCTCGAACAGCGCCTGGCCGATGCCCTGCACCGCCCCGCCGTGCACTTGACCGGCCAGCATCAAGGGGTTGAGCGTGATGCCGAAGTCGTCGACGACGACGTAGTTCGCGATGCCGATGATGCCGGTGTCGGGATCGATCTCGACTTCCACGAGATGCGTGCCGTTCGGATAGGTGGCCGCCTCCGGCGCGAACTTGTCACGCGGGGCGAGCAGCTCCGGCGTTGCCTTCGGCGAGCGCGCGAGATCGGCGAACGACACGGCGCGATCGGTGCCGGCGATGCGCACCGCGCCGTCGGCGAATTCGAGGTCACCGACGCCGGCCTCCAGCACCTCGGCGGCAAGCCGTTTCAGATTGTCGGCAAGCTTCGACGCGGCGCCCTCGACCGCGACACCGCCGACTGGGATCGAGCTCGAGCCGCCGGTGCCGACGCCGCTGCGGACGAGATCCGTGTCGCCCTGCACGACGCGCACCTTATCGGGCGGAAGCCCAAGGGCGTCCGCCACGAGCTGCGCATAGGCCGTGTGGTGCCCCTGCCCGGTCGATTGCGAACCGACGAGCACGGTGACGCCCCCGTCGCCGTCGAGCCGCACGGTCGCGCGCTCCGGACCGTTGCTTCCGCACGCCTCGATGTAGGTCGCAAGCCCGATGCCGCGGAGTCTGCCCGCCCGCTTCGACTGCGCAAGGCGCCGGGAAAACCCCTTCCAGTCGGCAATCTCCTGCGCGCGCGCCATGTGCGCGGCGAACTCTCCGGAATCGTAGACCTTTCCCGTGGCGGTCCGGTAGGGCATCGCGCGCGGCTTGATGAAATTCTTCTTGCGCAGCGCATCCGGCGCGAGCCCGAGATCGCGCGCCGCCGCGTCGACGAGCCGCTCGATGACATAGGCGGCCTCCGGCCGCCCGGCTCCGCGATAGGCGTCGACCGGCACCGTGTTCGTGAACGCAGCGCGCAGCCGGATGTGGCAGACCGGAATGTCGTACACCCCGGGCAGCATCCCCGCGCCGATAAACGGGATGTAGGGCGCGTAGGCCGAAAGATACGCGCCCATGTCCGCGACCGTGTCGACCGCGAGCGCCAGGAAGCGGAAATCCGCGTCGAGCGCGAGCTTCGCGGTCGTCAGATTGTCCCGGCCTTGCGCGTCGCCGAGAAAATGCTCGGTGCGCTCCGCGATCCATTTCACCGGGCGCTTCAACCGCTGCGCCGCGACGCCGGCCAGCGCATATTCGCGGTAGGGGAACAGCTTCGTGCCGAATCCGCCGCCGACATCCGGCGTGACCACGCGCATTTTCTCGCGTGGGATCTTGAACACGCTCTGGCAAAGGATGTCGCGCACTGCGTGACTTCCCTGGCTGGACAGCGTGAGCGTCAGGCGGTCGCCGGCCTCGTCATATTCGGCGATCACCCCGCGCGTATCGAGAAAGTTGGCGACGAGCCGCTGATTGACCAGCGTCAGCGAGACGACATGCGCGGCTGCCGCGAACGCCGCCGCCGTCTTCTTCGCTTCGCCGATCTCGGTTTCGAATGCGAGATTGCCGGCGACATCCGGCCAGACCTGCGGCGCGCCTGGCGCAAGCGCCGCCGCCGCGTCGACCACAGGCGGCAGATCCTCCCATTCGATCGCGACAGCCTCGGCCGCGTCCTTCGCCTGCTCGAGCGTGTCCGCGACGATAAAGGCGACCGCATCGCCGACATGCCGCACGACCCCGTCGGCCAGGATCGGGTACGGCGGCTTGACGATTTCGGCCCCAGGCAGTTCGACATCGCAGGGCAGCGGCCCGAGATCGCGGATCGACTCATGCGTGAGCACGAGACGCACGCCCGGCATCGCACGGGCGGTCTCCAAATCCGCGATGCGGAAGCGCGCATGCGGGTGCGGCGAGCGCAGCACGTAACTTTGCAATACACCCTCCGGCGCGACATCGCCCACGTAACGTCCCGTTCCGCGCAGGAAGGCTTCGTCCTCCTTGCGCCGGACCGGCTGGCCGACCCCGAATTTGACGGGAGCCGTCATTCTGCCGGTCTCGGCGCTTCAGCGCCGATCCTGGAGCGGCTTCCGCGCCGGGCAAGACGGCGCGACACGGCGTAGAACACGGGTGTGAAGATCAGTCCGAAGGCGGTCACGCCGATCATGCCGGCAAACACCGCCGTTCCGAGCGCCTGGCGCAATTCCGCACCGGCGCCGGTGGCCCAGACCAGCGGCACGACGCCGAAGATGAACGCGAGCGAGGTCATCAGGATCGGGCGCAATCGCAGGCGCGCAGCCTCCGCCGCAGCCGCGAAGCGGTCGCGGCCCTGATCCTCGAGCTGCTTTGCGAATTCGACGATAAGGATCGCATTCTTCGCCGCCAGTCCGATCAGCACGATGAAGCCCACCTGCGTCAGGACATTGTTGTCCTGCCCGCGAACGATCACGCCGGAAATGGCCGCAACGAGACACATCGGGACGATCAAGATCACGGCAAAGGGCAATGTGAGGCTCTCGAACTGCGCCGCCAGCACGAGGAACACGAACACGACCGCGAGCAGGAAGGCGAAGATCGCCGTGTTCCCCGCCCGGATCTGCTGGTAGGCCAGCCCCGTCCATTCGTAGCCGAAACCATCCGGCAAGGTTTCCGCCGCGAGCCGCTGCATGATGTCGATCGCCTGTCCCTGGCTGAACCCCGGCGCCGCCGCGCCGTCGAGCTCGGCCGCAGGATAGAGATTGTGGCGGGGGACGCGATAGGGACCGGAGATGTCGCTCACCGTGGTGAAGGAGCCGAGCGGGACTGTCTCTCCGCGGGAGTTGCGGACCCGGATCTTCAACACATCCTGCGGGTCGGAGCGGAATTCGGCCATCGCCTGCGCGGTGACGCGGAAGGTCCGGCCGAACAGGTTGAAGTCGTTGACATAGGACGAGCCGAGAAAGGTTTGCAGCGCCGCGAACACGTCGGAAATATTCACGCCGAGCAGTTGCAGCTTGGTCCGGTCGATATCGAGATAGATCTGTGGCGTCGATGTCTCATAAAGCGAGAACACCTGGGTGACGCCCGCGGTTTGCGCGGCGCGCCCCATCATGGCGAAGACGGCGCCCTGGAGGGCCTGCGGCCCGCGGCCGGCGCGGTCCTGCACCATCATGCGGAAACCGCCCGCATTGCCGATGCCCTGCACGGGCGGCGGCTGCACGACCACGGTGAACGCCTCCTGGATCTGCGCGAGCCTGCCGAACAAGGCGCCCTGGATTGCTGCCGCGGATTTCTGCGGATCGCCCGCACGCAGGCGGAAATCCTCCAGCACCACGAACAGAGCGCCGGCATTCGGCGCGCTGGTGAACGTCGCGCCGGAGAAGCCGACGATGTTCACCGCATGCGCGGCGCCGGGCGTATCCAGCACGATGTCGCCGATGCGCCGCATCACGGCATCGGTGCGCGCCAGCGACGCGCCCGGCGGCAGCTGCGCCGCGACGATCAGATAGCCGCGATCCTGCTGCGGAATGAACCCCTGCGGCGTGCGCCAGAACTCGAACAGGCCGAAGCCGATGATGGCCGCATAGACCACGAACGTGATCGCTGCAAAACGGACGGCGCGCGCGACCAGCCAGCCGTAGCCGTTCCCGAACGCCGCGAAGCCGCGGTTGAACGCCCGGAAGAAGCCGTGGATCGGCCGCTCCCACCAGCGGTCGCGGTGCGTGGGATCGTGCGGCTTGAGAAGCAGCGCGCACATGGCCGGCGACAAGGTCAGCGACACGATCAGCGAGATCAGCGTCGCTCCGGCGATGGTCAGCGCGAATTGGCGATAGAACTGTCCGGAAATGCCGGTGATGAAGGCGCTTGGAATGAACACGGCCGAGAGCACGAGCGCGATCGCGATCAATGCCGAGCCGACTTCGTCCATGCTGCGATAAGCCGCCTCGCGCGGGCTCATGCCGCGGGCGATGTTGCGCTCGACGTTCTCGACGACGACGATCGCGTCGTCCACCACGATGCCGATCGCCAGCACGAGTCCGAACAGCGTCAGATTGTTCAGCGTGAAGCCGAACACGCTCATGATCAGGAACGTGCCGATCAGCGAGACCGGAATGGCGACGATGGGAATGACCGCCGCCCGCCAGGTCTGCAGGAACAGCACGACGACGAGGATCACGAGGGCGACCGCCTCCAGGATCGTCCGCGTGACCGCATTCACCGACTCCTCGATGAACTGCGTCGGATTGTAGACGATCTTATAGGTCAGCCCGGGCGGAAACCGCTGCGAAAGCTGAACCATCGTATTCTGCACGGCGCGCGAGGCGGTGAGCGCGTTCGACCCCGGCCGCTGGAAGATTCCGATGGCGACCGCGCGATCGCGGTTGAGATAGGAGTTCGAGCTGTAATCCTGCGCCGCGAGTTCGAGGCGCGCGACGTCCCGCAGCCGCACGATCGCGTCGGCTGTCTGCTTGACGATGATGTTTCCGAACTCCGCCGTGTCGGCGAGCCGTCCCAAGGTGCGCACCGCGATCTGGAAAGCGCCGGGCTGTTCGACCGGGGGCTGGTTGAGCACGCCGGAGGCGACCTGCACATTCTGTCCCTGCAGCGCCTGCACGACATCGCTGGAGGTCAGGTTCAGCGTCTGCAGCCGGGTCGGGTCGAGCCACACCCGCATCGCGTAATCGCGGCTGCCCCACACCGTCAGCGAGCCGACGCCGTCGACGCGCGTGAGCACATCGCGGATCTCGAGATTGGCGTAGTTGGATATGAACAGGTCGTCGCGTGAGCGGTCCGGTGAAACGAGGTGCACGACCATCATCAGGTCGGGCGAGCTCTTGTTCACCGTCACGCCGATCTGACGCACGTCCTGCGGCAAGCGCGGCTGCGCGATGGCGACGCGGTTTTGCACCTGCACCTGCGCCTGGTCGAGATCGGTCCCAAGCTCGAAGGTGACCGAGATCGAGAAGCGCCCGTCGGCGGTCGAGTTCGACGACACGTAGAGCATGCCCTCGACGCCGTTGATCTGCTCCTCGATCGGGGCGACCACCGTGGTGGCGACGACTTCCGCGCTCGCGCCAGGATACTGGCCGCCGACATTGATGACGGGCGGCGCGATCTCCGGATACTGCGCGACCGGCAGCCGCACGAAGGCCACGCCGCCGAGGATGATGAACACGATCGAGACGACGGACGCGAAGATCGGCCGGTCGATGAAGAAATGCGAAATTCGCATGGCGGCGGGCCTAGTGGAGTGGATTTGACATTCGCTACCCATTTAGCAGCGGGTTCACAAGCGAATGTCAAATCCAAAACTCCACTAGCAATTTGAATTTGCTAGTGGTCCTTCGATTCTAACATTCGCAAAATGGCCTGCCGCAATGGGATGCGAATGTTGGAATCGGACCACTAGTCGGTCTTCGCTTGCGGCCCGGGCGGCGTACCTGGCGCGCCCTCCGTTTGCGGGGTCACTTTGATGCCCGGCCGCGCGCGCGCCATGCCGTTGACGATGACGCGGTCATCGGCGGCGAGCCCTTCTTTGATCACCCGCATCCCGCCGTCCGCGAGCTGTCCGAGCTGCACGTATTTCGGCCGCACTGTGTTCTCGGCATCGACGGTCAGCACGAACTTGCGCGCCTGTTCGGTGCCGATCGCAACTTCGGGAACCACAAGGGCTTGATACGGCGGCGAAGCCGGAACGCGCAGCCGCCCGAACATGCCGGGCGTAAAGACGGATTTCGGGTTTTCGAATTCGGCGCGGCCGCGGATGGTGCCCGTCGAGCGGTCGATGACATTGTCGACGAAGTTGAGCGCGCCCTTGTGCGTGTAGTTCGCCTCGTCGATCAGCCGCAACTCGACCGGCACCGTGTTGTCGCGCGCCTCGACGCCTCCCTGGATGCGCTTGTAGCGAAGATAGGACGCCTCGTCGAAGGTGAACTCGAACCGGATCGGGTCGAGCGACACGATGATGGCGAGCAGCGACGTGTTGCCGCTGGTCCCGCCCGTGACCAGATTGCCCGGCGAGACGCGCCGGTCGCCGATGCGGCCCGAGACCGGCGCGCGCAGTTCCGTGAAGTCGAGATCGAGGGTCGCCTGCCGCACCAGCGCCTCGTTCGCGGCGACCGAAGCCTGGGCGATGCGTTGCGACTGCACGCGCTGCTCGAACACCTGTTCCGAGATGGTCCGCTCTTTCATGAGCGTCTGCGCGCGCGCCAGATCGGCTTCCGCGAAGGCGAGATTGGCGCGCGCCTGCGCGAGATTTGCGCGCGCCTGGTCGATCGCGTTCTGAAACGACCGCCGGTCGATGGTGAACAACAGGTCGCCCTGATTCACCGTCTGCCCGTCCCGGAAATGGACGTTGTCCAGATAGCCCGAGACGCGCGAGCGGATCTCGACGGAATCGACCGCGACGAAGCGGCCGACATACTCGTCGTGATCCACCACCGTTCGCGTGGCGGGCTTGGCGACGGTGACGGCGGGCGGAGGCGGCGCCGCCGCCGGCTGCTTTTGGCTTTCGCCGCACGCGGCAAGCGCAACGGCGAGCGCGAGCGCGGCAAGCGCCTTCGGGGGTCTCGGCATGAAAACTCCGCAAGCTCTTGGCGGGCAGGCTTATCACAAGGAGGCAGCCAAGCGAGAGGTGCCCCCTCACAATGACGCGAGTTGGAACCTGTTTCTCGACCGAAGTGATCGTCGCGCTTGGCGGCCGAGCCGCGCCGTCACGCTCGTTCCGCAGGAGCGCGCCGGCGTCAATCGGGCGCGATAACGGCTCCGCCGCCGCTGCGGCCTTTGAAGGCCGCGAACCATTTGCCTCCCAACAGGGCAAGAACAGCGCCGAAATAAAGAAGGGTTGAGAGCACGATCAGGGTCGCCAGCGCCAATTCGTCCCGGAACGCGCGCGTGTCCGCGAACACGCCGCGGATCGGCGTCGCCGCGAACCACAGGCCAGCGCCGAGGATCGCCCCCGCCCCCGCGAGCTTCGCCATGGACACGCGCAGCCTCGCATCCGCTTCGGTGAGCCCCTCGCGCCGAGCAAGCCACATCAGGAGGGCGAAGTTCACCCATCCGCCGATGGCGGTCGCAACCGCAAGGCCCACCTGCGCCAGCGGACCGACGAGCACGAACTTGAAGCCGATATTCACCGAAGCGGCGATCAGTGATGCCTTCACCGGCGTGAACGTGTCGCCGCGCGCGAAAAAGGGAGCCACCGCGCTGCGCATCAGGACGAATGGGATCAGCCCGAGCGTATAGGCCGTGAGCGTCGCCGCCGCGGCGCGCGCGTCGGCGGCGGTGAAGGCGCCGCGCGCGAACAAAGCGCGCATGATCAGATCCGGAATCAGCACGAAGGCGACGACGCAAGGGATGACGAGCAGGAGGGCGAACTCGAAGGCGCGGTTCTGCGCGTCGCGCGCGCCGGCCAAATCCCCCTGCGCGACACGCCGCGCCATGTCCGGCAGGAGCACGGTGCCGACCGCAATGCCGATCACGCCGATGGGAAGCTGGTTCAGGCGATCCGCGTAATAGAGCGCCGAGAGCGCGCCGGCGGCGAGGAAGCTCGCGATGATCGTATCCGCAAACAACGCAAGCTGCACGCCCGCGGAGCCGACGGTCGCCGGTCCGAGCGCCTTGAAGAACCGCTTGATGTCGTCATCCCATGTCGGCCGGCGCAATCTCGGCAAGGCGCCTGCGCGCCGCACGTCGCTGCCGACGAGCAGCGCCTCGAGAAACCCCGCGAGCAGCACGCCCCAGGCCGCCGCATGCCCCGCGGTGGGAAAGAACATGGCGAGCGAGAGCGCGAAGATCATCGAGAGATTGAGAAAGACGGGCGCGGCGGCCGCGCTGGCGAAGCGGTCGAGCGAATTGAGGATGTCGCTATAGAGCGTCACCAGCGTCATCAGGAGGAGATACGGAAAGGTGATGCGCGTGAGCTCGGTCGCCAGCGAGAAGCGCAGCGGGTCATCCGCAAAGCCGGGCGCCAGCAGCGCGATGACGCCCGGCGTGAAGGCGAGCGCCAGCGCAAGGAGCGCGATCTGGCTTATCAGCAGCAGCGTGAAGATGCGGTCCGAGAAGAGGCGCGCGGAATCCGCCCCGTTCTGCGTGCGCACGCGCGCATAGGCCGGCACGAAGGCCGACGCGAACGCCCCCTCGGCGAAGATGGCGCGGAAATGGTTGGGCAGCCGGAAGGCGACAAGGAACGCATCCGCCAGCGGACCCGCGCCGAGCACCGCGGCCATGACGATGTCGCGCAAGAAGCCGGTCACGCGCGACAGGAGCGTGAAGCCGCCAACGGTGAGAAAGCGTGAGAACATGCCTATCTCGGAGGCGCGATGAACGAGGCCACCCTTTTCGGATAGGGCGGGAGCCTAGAGCATTTTCCGGCCAAGTGGGTCCCGGTTGGCCGAAAGAAAATGCGACAAAACAATAGGCTAGAGCCTGATCCGATTCCATCCGATCGAATCAGGCTCTAGCCAAGCCTTTTCAGCGCCCGCCGCACCGAGGCGACGATCCGCTCCTGCACCGCCGCGTCGAGATAGGCATGCATGGGCAGGCTGATGACCTCCTCGGCCAGATGTTCGCTGACCGGCAGCCCCCCCTCGACGACCGGAAAGGCCCGATACGCCTCCTGCCGGTGCAGAGGTTTGGGATAGTAGACGGCGGTGGGAATGCCTTCGGCGCGCAACGCGGCCGCCAAGCCGTCGCGCCGTCCCGCCCTCAGCCGGATCGTATACTGCGCCCAAACGGAGCTCAGGCCGGACGCCACGCGCGGGACCTGAACCAGGTCGCCCAAGGCGTCATTGTATCGGTTGGCGACGCGCTCTCGCGCGGCGATCTCATCCGGGAAGATCGCCAGCTTCTCGAGCAGCACCGCGGCCTGGATCGTGTCGAGCCGCGCGGTCATGCCGATCCGCACATTGTCGTAGCGGTCGCTGCCCTGCCCGTGCACGCGCAGGCTTTCCATGATCCCGGCCAGCTCCGCGCTGTCGGTGAAAACGGCTCCGCCGTCGCCGTAGCAGCCGAGCGGCTTGGCCGGAAAGAAGCTCGTGGTCGTGAGCGGCGCCAGGGCGCCGACGGGACGTTCCTTGTAGTTCGCCCCGAAGGACTGCGCCGCGTCGGCCACGATGAAGAGGCCCTCGCGCGACGCCACCGCCTCGATCGCGTCGTAGTCCGCCGGCTGGCCGAACAGATCGACGGGGATCACGGCCTTTGGAGAAAGCCCCAGCGTCCTTGCCGTCCCGATCCCGCGCGCGAGGCTTGCCGGATCCATGTTGAAGGTATCCGGATCGACATCGACGAATACGGGCGTTGCGCCGACGAGTGCGACCACCTCGGCCGTCGCGCAAAAGGTGAAGGAGGGGCACAGCACGGCGTCGCCGCGCCCGACGCCTTTGGCCATCAGCGCCAGCATCAGCGCGTCCGTGCCGCTCGCGCAGGAGACGACATGCTTCGCCCCGCAGAATTTTCCGAGCTCCGCCTCGAGCGCACGCACTTCGGGACCCATGACGAACTGGCAATGCGCAAGCACGCGCGCGACCGCCTGATCGATCCGCGGCCCGAGCCGCTCACGTTGCGCCGTAAGGTCGATGAACGGGATCGGCGCCTTGGCCACTCGCGCGTGCTGATTCATCGCCCGGCTGTCCTGCTCATCGTCACCCGGCGGCGCGCCGCATGCGCTTGTGCGGAAGCGCCGCTTCCATGGGAAGGGATTTCAGGCAGTTCATGGCGATTTCGAGACTGGCGACGCCCTCCTCCCCGGACACGGCCGGCGCCTTGCCGGTGCGGATGGCTTCCACGAAGGCATGCAATTCCGCCCGCAGCGGTTCGGCATGGCCGACCGGCAAATGCCGCATCGAATAGCTTCCGTCAGGCTGGAAACCGAAACACGCGGTGACCTGGCGCGTCAGAAGATCGCCGATGATGTACTTCTTGCGCGTGGCGACATGAATGGTACGCGCCTTGAACGGCGTGAGCCAATTCGTGTTGATGTGCGCGAGCACGCCGGACGCCGTGCGGAACTGGAGCAGCGCAATGTCCTCGCGCTCGGCGATTGCGCTTGAGAGCTGCGGCTGGACCTCGATGATTTCCGAGTCCGTGAACCAGCGGATGAGATCGATATCGTGCACGGCGAGATCGATCACCACGCCGACATTCGACATGCGCGGCGGAAAAGGCCCGACGCGGGTAATGGCGATGGACAGGATGTCCTCGTCCTGAATGGCTTCCTTGATGGCCTGGACGGCGGGATTGAACCGCTCCACATGGCCGATCATCAAGGTCACGCCTTTGCGCCGCGCGGCGAGGACGATGTCGTGCCCCTCTTCCGCATTCGAGGCGATCGGCTTTTCGACCAGCAGATGAAGGCCGCGGGCAATCGCCTCGAGCGCAAGCTCGTGATGATGGTGCGTCGGCGCCGCGATCGACACGGCATCCAGGCCTTGCTCGAACAGCCTGCGATGGTCGAGAAAGCTCGGACAGCGCAGCGTGCGGGAGACGATTTCGCCCTGCGCGCGGTCCGGATCGGCGACGCCGACCAGTTCAACGCCGGGGAGTTCCGACAAGACGCGGGCGTGGTTGCTCCCCATCACGCCGACGCCGATCACCCCAAGACGCAACATTGCCACCCTCGACGGCCGGCTCGAACCGGCCGCCCCCTTCGGATAAATCCCCGGACCTGACTAGCACGTGCCGCCGCACCGCGCGACCTCTGCGTGCCCCTATCCAAACACGTTTTGAATCAGCGGATTACAACGGAATTCCGACGCGAAATGGCGCCGCTCATTCCGCCGCGCGGGCTTTCACGGGCAAGCACAGATTCGCAGCCAGCGCATCCTCGCGGAACGACTTGACCGCGTCGAGCGAAAGCGCCGCAGCCGATTTCGTCCCGAGCAAAGGAAGTTTTTTCAGGATGTCGGCGGGCGCCGTGATGATGTGACAGCCGATCTCGTCCGCCTCGACCACGTTGTAGACCTCGCGCGTGGAGGCCCAGATGATCTCCACATTGGCGGTCTTTCGCGCGCGCGCGACGGCGTCGCGCATGATCGGCCGGTAATCGATGCCGAAATCCGCCAGCCGGCCCGCAAACACCGAGACGCAGGCGGGCGCGCCGCCCGCCAAGGCGTCCACCGCCTTCGCGGCCTGTTCGAGGGTGAAGATGGCCGTCATGTTGATCTTGACGCCGTCGCGCGAGAGCGCATGCACGGCCTCGTAGAGCGGCTCGGCGCGCGTCGTCGTGACCGGGAGCTTCACATGGACATTGGCGCCGAAGGTCGCGATCATGTGCGCCTGGTCGATCATTTCGGGAATGTCGTCGGAAAAGACTTCGAAGGAAATGTGCCGGTCGGGCACGGCCGCGACGAGTTCGCGCGCATAGGCTTCGTAATCCGCGACGGCGGCTTTTTTCATCAGCGACGGGTTGGTTGTGAATCCCTTGATCCACCGGTTCCTGGCCATCTCGCGGATTTGCGCGATGTCGGCGCCGTCCGTGAAGAGCTTCACCTTGAGCGTGTCGAGCGTGACCATGCTGCCCTCATGATTGCGGGCTCTTGTCCGCCCTAATCGCCGAGCCGTCAAGGCGATGGGACGGCGGGCAGTGTCTCGGGTTGAATGTTCCTGAGCCGCCCTTTTGTACGGACCGCGCTTGCCGGGCTTGGCAGCGTGGCGTCGATCATCTTGGCAAGGTCGGTCATGGACCAAAGCGTGTCGGACAGGCCAGCCGCCATCGCCGGTGTAATGCCCTTGAGCGACTTGTGCTGCTTCACGAAGTTGTACCAAACCGTGTACAGCGCGACCATGTGCATATGGTTCTCGAACTTCTTGGAGAAACCATTCAACCGGCGCATATGCATCCGCATGGTGAGGTTCTGGCGTTCGGCATAGGACGTACTGACGTGTTTCGGGACGGGGTCGCCTTCGACCCGCGTCTTGCGCGTTCCAGTGCACTCACCGGTGCTGTAACGGCCCTTCGCGTTCTCCGGGGCAGCACCGTACAGCTTCACAAGCTGGGCGTAATCCACGTCGCCCCCGAACGCGCCCTCAACGGCCTCAAGGTAAGCCTTGTGACCATCGCTAGTCAGCTGCACGCGGTTGGCCAGCCGGTCTCGCAGATCATCCATGAAGGCGATGGCGTAGTCGCTGTCACGTCCGCCGACGAGCCACGTAATCAGTAGCGTGGTATCGGCTTCGATTGCGGTCCATGTCCAAGTGTCGCCAGCGCCGTCCACGCGCTTTTTCATGTTCGGGACGTTCTTCTGCTTCGCTGCCATGAACGACCAGATTTCATCGACCTGCACCCGTTGCGCCTTCACGCCCCGGACCTTTTCATCGTGGAAGGCCGCACACGCCTTGCCGGTGTCAATCAGGAGTTTGGAAACAGTATTGATCGAAACGTCGGCGACGCGACTGATCGATCGCATGGACGATCCCTCGCAAAGCATGGCGAGGATTTGGGCGCGCGTTTCGAGAGGCAGCTTGTTCATGCTCTGAGCTTAGATAATGCCTAGGCAATGTCAAGCATAATGTTCAATTTAAGCCGATGGCTTTATTTCACTTGCATACCAAATGAATCAATGAGATAAGGACACATGGAGGTTCTGTTCGCCGATCCGGTTCTGAAGCTGGTCGAGACGGATGAGGCGGGCAGGACCAAGTTGCCTGTCGCCGTGATCAAGTCTGCGCGCCGTAAATTGGCGGTCCTGCGTGCTGCCACTGACGACCGGAGCCTGAGGAACTGGAAAAGCTTGCACTACGAAAAGCTGAAAGGAGATCGTGAGGGTATGCGTTCCATCCGCTTGAATGACCAATATCGGATGGTTTTTGCGTTGGATGTCAGCGTGAACCCGCACACTGCGACGATCATCGCCATTGAGGATTATCACTGATGCGCAGCGCGAGGCCCGTGCCGGTCGATCACCCCGGCACATTCATCATCGAAGAGTTGGAGGCCCGGAATTGGGATCAGGTCGATCTCGCCTACATTCTTGGGATCAAACCTCAGCAGCTCAATCCCCTTCTCACCGGCAAGGCCAGCATTACGCCTGATATGGCGGCGGCCCTTGGCGAAGCTTTCGACATGCCTGCGGAGTTCTTCGCCAATCTGCAGAAGATGTATGACTTACATCGCACGAAACCTGTTGATCCGGGCGTCCGCACGCGCGCAACCTGGTCAGTGTTCCCGATCCGCGACATGATCAAGCGAGGCTGGATCGAGGACTCCGAAGCAACCTTGCTCGACCTGCAAATGATGCGGTTCTTCGGAAAGAACCGTGTGGAAGACATTCCCTTTGTTGGACAGGGAGAGATCGCGCCGCACTTCGCCAGAAAGAGCGGCGGCTACGAAACCATAACGCCCGTTCAATACGCTTGGCTGCACCGCGTCATGAAGATCGCGGAAACAGTGAGAGCGCCACTGTACGCAGAGGATGTTCTCCTAAAGGGCCTCGCAAAGATCAGAGCGCATCTGCTGGATAAGGACGATTTGATCCATATCCCGTCGATCTTGCGGAATGCTGGCGTCCGGTTCGTCTTGGTCGAGGCGCTTCCGGGATCAAAGATTGATGGTGTGTGTGTCTGGATAAATGGTCAGCCGGCAATCGGCATGACGACGCGGCTCGACCGGTTTGACAACTTCGCCTTCGTTCTGCGGCACGAAATTGAGCATGTGTTGCGCGGCGACGGTCGGGAGGTCTCCTTTGCTCCAATCGATGAAATCGGATCCAATTTCGACACTAAGGAAGGGCCGGAACAAGAGGTGCGAGCGAATGAAGCCGCCGCCGAGTTTTGCATTCCAAAGCAGCAGCTCGAATCGTTCATAGCGCGAAAGGCGCCGTTTATCTCGGAACAAGACGTTCTCGCTTTCGCGGCAAGACTTGAAATCCATCCCTCTATCGTCATCGGGCAAGTGCAGCACAAGACAAAAAAGTACAACTGGCTGCGCAAGTATCAGTCCGGCATTCGTGAGCACTTGCTTGATTGGGAATTCGTGGACGGCTGGGACCGTCAATATCCGACAGGACTTTAGGAGGCCGATATGGCAAACAAAGACGAGCAGATTCTTCGTGCCTGGGATGATTGGGAATCAATCACCGGCGCGGATGCGTACAATCCTGACGATTTCATCACCTGGGCTATCGAGAATAAGAAGCTCGTTCCGCGTCCACAGGACTTGCGACGCATCTTTCGCAAGGAAGTGACGAACGCGCTGCGACAAGCCTTGCGGCGCGACCCCGATGGCTTCTCCTACCGTGCAAAACAGTGCGTGTCGGTGATGGAAGAAGGGGCTCAGCTTCGCCTCTGGTTTGACACCGACAAGGGGGGCACCCCTGGCCTCCGCCAGAAGGCTGTGAGGCAGCGACGAGACGCCATTGCCAGCGACGTCTATCGCGCGGTGTGCGACGTGCAGCACATGAACAAGGCGTTCCCCGAGGACCCGCAGCTCAGCTTCCTTTTGGATTTTGCGGATGACGTTGCAGAGAAGCGCGCGCTCGATGTCGCACAAGATGACGAGGACGCCGAAGCGGCCTAGCCCTTCTTCCAGCGGGCGGCGGCTGCCGCCTGAGCGATCTCTGAACGCTGCTGCGGCGTGAGGCTTCTGGCCCGCGCCCTGCCGCCCTTACGGCCACCCTTGGCCCGCTTGGGTACCTTGCCCAAATCCTCTTCAATCTCCCCCGTCGCAATCTGCATGACGCGGACCGCGTTGCCGATCACGTCAGCGGGGCGCTTCTCGCCTTTGGGGCCTCGGGGCATTACTTCAAACTTCCAATTCGTAGTTCCAGCCCATCTTGTAACACTTCATGTAATCATGAGCGCAACTGTAGCCAAGCAACTTGATCAGCGTCACTTGAATCTCTTCAGCATTGGTCATGCCAGCAATAGCCTCTTCGATTTGGTAATCGTTCTTCAAACCCGCACGAGCGGCCCAGTACCCCTTGGCTGGTCTTGCGGTGCTGCCTCCAAGATCAAAGTGCTTTCGATCCTGATTGGCTGGCCGGGCAAAAGGAACGTACACCTGCATAATCCGGGCTCCCTTCTGGCCTAAGATATAGACCGAAGGCGGAGGTTCCGGGAGGCTAAATTTCAAACTGAGACACTACCGAACGGCGTTCTCTGCGCGACATAGTCCCGATACCAATCCACGAACCGCCGCACGCCCTCCTCGATCGGCGTTTTCGGCGAGAACCCGACCGCGGCTTCGAGATCGGCGATGTCGGCGAAGGTCTCGGCTACGTCGCCCGCCTGCATCGGGTGCAATTCGCGCTTGGCCGTCTTGCCGAGCGCCGCCTCGATCAACCCGACCACATGGGTGATCGGCACGGGGCGGCTGTTGCCGAGATTGTAGATCCGCCACGGCGCGCTGCTCGTCGCCGGATCGGGTGTCTGGCCGGACCAGTTCTTGTCCCCCGTCGGCGGTCGGTCCGCAAGGCGAATGACGGATTCGACGACATCATCGATATAGGTGAAGTCGCGCCGCATCTCGCCCGCGTTGAAGAGCTTGACCGGCTCGCCTCTCGAGATCGCTTCGGTGAAGATCCACATTGCCATGTCGGGGCGGCCCCACGGTCCGTAGACCGTGAAAAAGCGCAGTCCCGTTGCCGGCAATTCGAACAAGTGGCTGTAGGCATGCGCCATCAGCTCGTTGGCTTTCTTCGTCGCGCCGTAGAGGCTCAGCGGATGATCGACATTGTCGGAGGTCCGAAACGGAATACGCGTGTTGGCGCCATAGACCGACGACGACGACGCATAAAGCAGATGCCGGCATTCGAAGTGGCGGCATCCTTCAAGGATATTGAGAAATCCAACGAGATTGGCCTCGGCATAGGCGTGCGGCGCAATGAGCGAATGCCGCACCCCGGCCTGCGCGGCCAGATGCACGACGACGGGAAAGCGATGCGTCTCGAAAAGCGCGCGGATGGATGCGGCGTCAGCGAGATCGCATTTCTCGAATGAGAATGTCGGGAACGGCGCGAGCGCCTTCAACCGCGCCGCTTTCAAGCGCGGATCGTAATAGGGATTGAGATTGTCGAGCCCGACAACCGCGCGCCCGTCGGAGAGAAGCCGGCGCGCAACGTGAAACCCGATGAAACCGGCGGCTCCGGTGACGAGGATCGGCCTTGAACTCGGCATTGGTCGCCGCGCGCCCCTATCCTCTCGAATAGACGTCTTCGAGCCTGACGATGTCGTCCTCACCGAGATAACTCCCGGTTTGGACTTCAACCAATTCGAGCGCGATCTTCCCCGGGTTCGCCAGCCGGTGCACCGTCCCGATCGGAATATAGGTGGATTCGTTTTCCTGCACGATGCGCTTTTCCGCGCCGATCGTGACCTCCGCCGCTCCGCGCACCACGACCCAGTGCTCGGCCCGGTGCAGATGTTTCTGCAAGGATAGTGTGCCGCCCGGATGCACCACGATCCGCTTCACCTGAAAACGGTCGCCGCGATCGACCGAATCGTAATAGCCCCACGGCCGGTGTGTCCGGCGATGTTCGATGGCCTCGGCGTGTCCGCGGCTCTTCAACTCAGCGACCAGGCGCTTGACCTCTTCGGCGCGCTCGCGCGGCAGCACGAGAACCGCGTCCGCGGTCGTGACGACAATCACGTCTTTCAGCCCTACGACCGCGGTCAGCCGGTCTTCGGCATGGATCAGGCAGTTTTCCGAGTCGAGCGTCACCACCGGGCCGCGCGTCACATTGCGATTGGCGTCCGGCTCCGACACCGTCGACAGCGCATCCCAGCTGCCGATATCGGACCAGCGGAACCGCCCCTCGACAACCGCCGCGCGGTCGGTCTTCTCCATGAGCGCGAAGTCGATCGACTTCTGCGGCGCGCGGGCAAACGCCTCGCGGTCGAGCCTTATGAAGCCGATGTCGCTTGTCGCCCGCGCGATCGCCTCCGACGCCGCCTTCACCATCTCCGGTTCGAACTTGCCGAGTTCCTCGAGCAGCGTGCTTGCGCGAAAAAGGAAATTTCCTGAGTTCCAAAGATAGCCCTCGGCGACATAGCGCCTGGCCGTCTCGAGGTCGGGCTTTTCGACGAAGGCCTCGACCGCATACACGCCGTCGGATCCCAGCGCCTCGCCGCGCCGGATATAGCCGTAGCTCGTTTTCGCCTCGGTGGGCTTGACGCCGAACGTGACGATGCGGCCCGCTTTCGCCGCCTCGCAGCCGATGAGGCAGGTTTTGAGAAACAGGTCGAGATCGAGGATGACGTGATCGGCGGCAAGCACCAGCACGACCGCATCGGGATCGCGTTCGCGCGCGAGCATCGCTGCCGCCGCGATAGCCGGTCCCGAATCGCGCCGCTCCGGCTCAAGCACGATGGTCGACTTGACCCCGAGCGCATCCGATTGGCGCGCGGCGAAGAAGCGGAACTCCTCGCTCGTCATGACGATGGGCGGCGAGAAGATCCCGGGATCGGCGACGCGCTGGATGGCCTGCTGATAGGTCGACAGCTCGCCGAGCAAGGGAAGGAACTGCTTCGGCATGGCGTCGCGCGACACCGGCCACAGGCGCGTGCCGGAACCGCCGGCGAGCAGGACGGGAACGATGCGGGACTGAGGCACGGACGGACGCCTTTTCCTGTCGTTTAACGGCCTCGGTTACGATTGGCAACCAGCGCACGACGCCGCCGATCCATGCGTTCGGAATGCAAGGATCGCTTCGCAGGTTTTTGTGATGGGCCCCGGCTCTCGCTCGCGCTGCGCGCTCGCTTCGGCCGGGGAACGCCAAGGCTGGCTACCTCGTGTCCCGGGCGAGTGGAGCGAAGCGGAAGGAGACCCGGCGATCCAAGGACGTGATGACGGCGGAGACCCGATGGGATTCGGATCAAGCCGTCTTTAGTTCCTGTTCCATGGCGCGCTGAGCGGCCCTCGTCAGGAAGCCGGATCGTGTGAATCCGTGGGCTTTAGCATATCGGTCGATTTGCTCTAGGACATCCTCAGGAAGCGTCACGTTTACCCGAACAGCCTTCTTTGCATCGGTCCTGGGCGCTACCAGAATAGCCACGCCATCCCGATTTTCCGGGGCCGACATAATATCCTCTAGACTTGAGGGTTCAGGGATAGCCTCCCCGTCAGCCACCAAGCCTTCGATATGAAACGCCAGGGCTTCTTCAGCCATAGCGCGCGCCTCATCCAAGGTGGTTCCAGCCGTCGCCACTCCCGGAAAGTCCGGGAAGGAAACGCCGTAATCGCTATCAGCTTCCTTGTGAATGAGACCGATATATTGAGCCATGATCCTGGCTGCCTTTGCTTTTCACATCGTACCAAGCCGTGAGTACGTCCCGGCACCTCATAGGTGTGTATAGATACACACTTTTGACATTCTGCAACGGGGTCGGTTCCGCTCTCAGCCTCGCTCCCAGAAGGGCGCGAGCGCAGAACGGGCGAGCGGCGGCGATGGACCGTTCAGAACCGCACGGCATTGTCGCGAACGCGCTGCTCGTCCGCTTCCGCCATGCCGGTCGCCAGATCGGGAAAACTGACGGTATGTTTCCAGCCGAGTTTGCGCTCGGCCTTCGCCGCGTGGCCGAGGAGCAGATCGACCTCGGCGGGACGGTAGAGCTTTTCATTCACGCGCACGACCGTCTTGCCGCTCTTGCGGTCGATTCCCTGTTCGCTCGCCCCGTGTCCTTCAAACGCGATGTCGAAGCCGATCACGCGCCCGGCAAGCTGCACGAAATCGCGCACGGCGTGGGTCTGCCCCGTCGCGAGCACGTAATCGTCGCCCGCCTCCTGCTGCAGCATGCGCCACATGCCCTCGACATAGTCGCCGGCAAAACCCCAGTCGCGCTTGGCGTCCAGATTGCCGAGCTCCACCATCTCGGCATGGCCGTGCTTCACGCGCGCGAGGCCGAGCGTCACCTTGCGGGTGACGAATTCCTGGCCGCGCAGCGGAGACTCATGGTTGAAGAGGATGCCCGAGGACGCATGCATGCCGTAGCTTTCGCGATAGTTCACGGTGATCGCGTGACCATAGAGCTTCGCCGCGCCATAGGGACTGCGCGGATGGAACGGCGTCATCTCGGTTTGCGGAGTCTCCCGCACCTTGCCGAACATCTCCGACGTCGATGCCTGATAGAAGCGCGTCTTCGGGTTGATCATCCGGATCGCTTCGAGGATGCGCACGACCCCAAGCGCATCGCAATCGCCGGTATAGACCGGCAGATCGAACGAGGCGCCGACGAAGCTCTGTGCGGCCAGATTGTAGATCTCGTCCGGCCGGCAGCCTTCGATGACGTGGATAATGTTGCTCAGCTCCAGGAGATCGAACCCCACCAGTTCGACGTCCTTGAGCACGCCCATGTCTTCCAGGCGCGTCAGGTTGGGGACCGAATTGCGCCGCACCGCCCCGACGACGCGATAGCCTTTGCCAAGCAGGAGGCGCGTCAGATACGCGCCGTCCTGTCCGGTAATGCCCGTGATCAAGGCCGTCTTGGTCATGCCGCCCCTTCCCCTCCGATTGTTCAAGCTGACGACCGGGCGCCGATCGCAACGACGCGATCCTGCGCGCTCATGTCTCTGAATTGAAGCCGAAAGAAATCGGCGTAACGTCCGCCCGCGCGCAAAAGCGGCTCGTGTCGGCCGGATTCCACGACACGCCCCTTTTCGATGACGTGGATGCGGTCGGCATGCGCGATCGTGTGCAGCCGATGGGCGATCACCAGCGTCGTGCGTCCTTCGCAGAGTCTGGCGATGGCGTCCTGGACGCGCTTCTCGGACTCGCTGTCGAGCGAGGCGGTCGGCTCGTCGAGCAGCACGATCGGCGCGTCCTTGATCAGCGCGCGCGCGATTGCGATGCGCTGGCGCTGTCCGCCGGACAGCTGCGCGCCGTGCTCGCCGACCGGCGTGTCGTAGCCGGCGGGAAACTCCATGATGAAGTCGTGCGCAAAAGCGGCCTGCGCCGCGGCCACGATCTCGTTCTCGCCGGCGCCCGGCCGGCCCCAGGCGATGTTGTCGCGGACCGTGCCCCGAAAGAGAAACACGTCCTGTCCGACATAGGCGAGCCTTTCGCGCAGCGAGCGCCGCCGCACTTGCGCGATGTCCTGGCCGTCGATCAGGATGCGTCCGCCGCCGACGTCATAGAAGCGCAGCAAGAGGTTCAGGACCGTCGTCTTGCCGCCGCCCGATGGACCGACCAGCGCCGTGACCTGGCCGGGCTCGGCGACGAAGGAAAGCCCGCAAAGCACGTCCTCCGTTGCGCGATATGAAAACGTCACGTCGGAGAACTCGATCCGCCCGCCGCTGATGCGCAGCTCCGGCGAGCCGGCGTCGTCGCGCTCGGTGGGGGGCGAATCGAGCAGTTCGAACAGCATCTGCACGCCGACGAGCCCGTTGTGGAGATCGATGTTCAGCCGGGCGAGACGCTTGGCAGGCTCATAGGCGAGCAGGAACGCGGTGATGAAAGAGACGAATTCGCCGGGGGTCGCATTCATCACCAGCACGCGGTAGCCGCCGTAGAGAAGCACGAGCGCAATCGCGATGCCGCCGAGCGACTCCATCATCGGGCTGGACCGGTTCGACACCCGCGCGAGCTTGTTCGCAGCCTGCTCGATCGTATCCACGTCCCGGTCGATCCGCTTGCGCATCTCCTCTTCGAGATTGAAGGCCTTGACCACGCGGAAGCCGCGGATCGTCTCCTGCATGGTCTCGAGCACGCGCGCGTTGCCGCCGTATTGGGTCAGGACAATATTGCGCACGCGCTTGATCATCTTGCGCAGGACGAGAACCGCCGGCGGCATCACAACCAGCCCGATCAGCGAAAGGACAGGATCCTGGTAGACCATCACGCCGATGAGGCCGATCAGCGTGAGGACGTCCCGCCCGATGGCGGTGATCATCAGGTTGAGCACCTGCGAGGCGGCATTCGCTGCGTAACCAAGCCGCGCCATGAACTCGGAGGAATGCCGATCCGCGAAATAGGCAAGCCCCTGCTGGAGGAGCTTGTCGAACATCCGCCGCTGGTTCAGCGCCACGATGCGGTTGCCGATCCGCGCAAGGATCACGGCTTGCCCGTAGTTGGACAATCCCTTCAGCGTGAAGATGACAATCACCAGCACCGAGACGGAGACGACGCCGGAAAAGCTCCGGGCGACATAGGCTTCATTCACGACTTTCCCGATCAGGAAAGCGGACATGGCCGTGCATCCGGCAGCGATCCCCATGAACACGAAAGCGGCGGCGTATCGCTTCCAATTGCTTCGCCCGTGTTCGGCGAGCAAACGATGGATGAGCTTCGCCGAGCCATCGCCGCGAAAAACTTTTCCGAACCAGGACATCATCGAGTCATATATTCTTCTGCTTGCATTGATCGGCGATGCGCAATCACTTCACGCCGGCCGGAACCTTGACCGGCTCTCTCGATCGGCCGACGAGCTGCGTCGTGCTGTATCCGGGCGCAAGCTCAATCAGGACGATCTCGCCGCCTTCCGCTTCAACGATCTCGCGCCCGATGACCTGCTCGCGCCTGTAGTCGCCGCCCTTGACGAGCGCCACGGGCCGCACGCGCCGGATCAGGTCGAGCGGCGTGTCCTGCTCGAACACGACCACGAGATCGACGGCTTCGAGCGCGGCCAGCACCTCCGCGCGCGCGGTCGCATCCTGGATCGGCCGCCCTTCCCCCTTGAGCCGCCGCACCGAAGCGTCGCTGTTCAGGCCCACAACGAGCCGGTCGCAGACGCCGCGCGCTCCGGTGAGGACCTTGAGATGCCCGGGATGAAGCAGGTCGAAGCAGCCATTCGTGAACCCGATGCGCTGACCCTGCCGGCGCCACTCGGCAAGGCGCTCGTCGAGTTCGCTCCAATCGAAAATGATCTTTTCCTCCGGCGCGAGCGTGGAAGCCGGAAGGATGCGGCGACGCAGTTCCGGAAGCGACACCGTGGCCGTGCCGCGCTTTCCGACCACGACCGACGCCGCGGCATTGGCGGCGCGCGTCGCGGGCTCGAAACCGGCCCCCATCGCCAGAAACAGGGCAAGCACGGCAACCACCGTGTCGCCGGCGCCCGACACGTCGCGAATCTTCACCGGATAGGACGGCACATGCACCGGCGCCTGACCGACCACCGCCAGCGTCATCCCCTCCTCGCTGCGCGTCACCAGCGCCGCTTCGCTCTCCACAAGGCTGCACAGCCTGAGCGCGGCGTCGGCGATGGCGGCGTCGTCGTTGGCGCTTTGCCGCGTCGCCTCCGCCAGCTCCTTGCGATTGGGCGTGATCAGGGCGCATCCGCGATAGATGCTGTAGTCGGTCCCTTTCGGATCGACGATGACCGGCTTGCCGAGCCGCCGCGCCGCCTCGATGACGGCGCGGATCACGCGCGGGGTCAGCGTTCCCTTGGCGTAATCGGACAGCACGACCGCGCCCGCGCGCGGCATCGCGGCGACGGCGTAGGAAATCAGCGCGCTTTCGACCTCGGGACTGGCCGGCTGCGCCACCTCCCAATCCGCACGCAGGAGATGCGTCGAGTGATGCTCGGAGACGAAGCGGACTTTGCGCGTCGTGGGCCGCCGCCGGTCGATGACAAGATGCGGCTCGACCAGACCTTTCAAGTCATCAAAAGCCTGCGTGAGCTTCAGCCCCGCCTCGTCGTTGCCGACCACGCCGACAAAGATGCAGCGCGCGCAGAGCGATGCGATGTTGCGCGCGACATTGCCGGCGCCGCCGATGACAAGTTCTTCCCGGCTCACGGCGATCACCGGTGCGGGCGCCTCGGGCGAGATGCGCGAGACTTCGCCGTAGACGAAGTTGTCGAGCATGAGATCGCCGATGCACAGCACCGTCTGCGCCGGGACCTCCGCCAGTCTCTTCTCGAAATCGAACATCGGCACGGCTTTTCTTGCGATCAACGATAGCGGTCGGGGCGGTTGAGAAAGTCGGTCACGTAGCTGCCGACGGCGTTCTCCAGCGGCGTGAAGCCGGCATTGTAGCCCGCGCGCCGCAAATTGCCGATCTCGGCCTGCGTGAAATACTGGTAGCTGTCCCTGATCGAGGCCGGCATCTCGATGTATTCGATGCGCGGCTCGCGCTTGAGCGCGTCGAACATCGCGGCGATCATATCGCGGAAGCTGCGCGCCTGCCCGGTTCCGACATTGAACAGGCCCGAGACGGAGGGCGACTCGAGCAGCCACCGCACCACGGCGACCGCGTCGTCCACATAGATGAAATCGCGTTTCTGCCCGCCGTCGGCAATGCCCGGCCGATGCGATTTGAACAGCTGCACCGGCTCTCCCCCGCGCGCCTTGTCGAAGACCTTTGCAAGCACGCTCATCATGGCGCCTTTGTGGTATTCGTTCGGGCCGAACACGTTGAAGAATTTGAGGCCGGCCCATTGCGGCGGCATCGCCTCCCCGCGCAGCGCGCGGTCGGTCACGGCGCGGTCGAACAGGTGCTTGCTCCAGCCGTAGAGATTCATCGGCCGCAGCCGCTCGAGCGACGGCGGGCTGAAGTCGTCGGAAAACCCGGCCTCGCCGTCGCCATAGGTGGCGGCGGAGGAGGCATAGATGAACGGCACACGCGCCCTGGCGCACCATTCGAGCAAGCGAAGGGAGAGGCGGAAATTGGCTTCGATCACGGCGTCGCCATCCCGCGCGGACGTGTCCGAAACCGCGCCGAGATGGATGACGCCGTCCAAACGGCGCCCCTCCAGCCAGCGAAACAGGTCGGCGGGCGGGACGAAATCGGCGATCCTGCGCTTTTGCAGGTTGCGCCACTTGCCCTCCGACCCGAGCACGTCATTGACCACGACATCGCTGCGGCCTGACGCATTCAGGCTGGCGACGACATTCGACCCGATGAATCCTGCCCCGCCGGTGACCAGCAACATGACGCCCGACCCCTGCCCCCTCAAGCATGATCCCGAAAAACGCCACGCGGTTCGGAAAAGACATGCTCAAACAACAAGCTGGAACGCGATACCGCCTCCATCAAAACAGATCGGCGTCCGAGGCTACCTTTGCCCCAGTCCGGCCGCAGGCGCAACCGCGGGGCTCGCTTCCGATGGTTGTGGATTGGCCCCGCTGGCCTAACGCGCTAGAGAAATCCTCCGAAGGTCACTGCCGCGCCAGAATCCCGGCGGAATAGACTGGCGTGACAGTCAGGAAGCGGGATTTGCTGAACCGAACTCCCAACACGCAGTGGCCGCCCGCCGAGCCGGCGGAAAGATCCGGAATTCTTCTGGTCCCCTACATGTGGATCGGGGATTTCGTGCGCTGCCACTCGGTTGTGCAAGTGCTGCGGGACCGCTTTCCCGACCGTCCCATCGACGTTCTCACCACCCCCCTTTGCGTGCCGCTGCTGAACTACATGCCGGGCGTGCGCAAAGGCATCGTCGCCGAGCTCCCGCGCAAGCGTCTCGCGCTCGCCAAGCAATGGGAGCTCGCGGCCCGCCTCCGGCGGGAAGGCTACGGAACCGTTCTCGTGATGCCGCGCACCTGGAAATCGGCGCTGGCGCCCTTTCTCGCCCAAATTCCCGAGCGGACGGGCTTTGTCGGCGAGCTGCGCTTCGGCGTGCTCAACGACCTGCGCTGGGGCGAGCGGACCCTGCCCCGCATGGTGGACCGCTGCGCGATGCTGGCGCTGCCGAAGGGCACACCGCAGCCCGCGGATTGGCCGCTTCCGGCCTTGAAGGTCGAGCCGGCTGACATTGGGCTCTGGCGCGAGCGGCAGGGCATCCGGGCGGAGCGCCGGGCGGTCGCTCTCTGTCCCGGCGCGGTCGGTCCCGCAAAGCGCTGGCCCGCCGACCATTACGCCGAAGCCGCGCGGCAGCTTGGCCGCGCAGGGCTTGACGTCTGGGTGCTGGGCGGGCCGAACGAGACCGAGGCCGCGCAGGCCATCGTCCGACATGCGGGCGCGCATGTCCGCGATCTGACCGGCCATGACCTGCGCAACGCCATCCTCGCTTTGGCCGCGTGCGACGCAGCGGTCTCGAACGATTCAGGCCTGTTGCATGTAGCCGCCGCGCTCGGAACGCCTTCGATCGGAATCTTCGGACCGACCAGCCCCTGGCATTGGGCGCCGCTCAATCCGCTCGCCGCCGTGATCGAGCCCGCGACCGAGCTTCCGTGCCGTCCCTGCCACAAACCGACCTGCCGCCTCAAGCATCACCGCTGCATGCGCGACGTTGCGCCTGAAACCATTGTCGCGGCCACCGAACGCGCGCTCGCCGAGGCCAAGGTCCATTGAGATTCGCCCGCCTTGCTCCGGCAAGGCCTGGCCGTTACCACTGGCCCGCAGGGGGAACTGCCCATGGCCGATCCGCGCGCCGACGCGGTGCTGACCCACTTTCGCCGCTCGCTCGTGGTGCTGGAGCGGTCGGCGAACGATCAGGACCTGCTGCTCGCCATCATCGCCGTCGCCGAGGCGGTCGCGGCGGCCTTTCGCAATGGCGGCAAGCTCCTGATCGCGGGAAACGGCGGCAGCGCCGCCGACGCGCAGCACATCGCCGGCGAGTTTCTCTCCCGCTTCAAGAAAGATCGCAATCCCCTTCCCGCGATCGCGCTGACCACGGACACCTCCGTCCTCACCGCGATCGGCAACGATTACGGCTTCGAACGGGTGTTCGAGCGGCAGGTGAGAGGCCTCGGACGCGAAGGCGACGTGTTCATCGCCATCTCCACCTCCGGACGTTCGGCCAATGTGCTTGAGGCTCTGGCTGCCGCGCGAGACATCGGCCTCACGACAGTCGGCTTGACCGGAACGTCGGACGCGGCGATGCGGGCCCTGTGCGACCTCACGCTCTCGGCGCCCTCCGACGAGACGCCGCTGATCCAGCAGATTCACATCACCGCCGCACATGCGATCTGCGACCTGGTCGAACGCGAGCTGTTTTCTTAAGATCAGTGGCGAAACGAGCCCAGCACCGCCGCTTCGACTTCCGCCGCATCCGGCATCGCGTCCCTACCGCCGACCAGGACCACGCTTGCCGGCCCGGCCGGCCGCGCATGCACCGATTTCGCAAGCGTGAACACGGCCACGACCGGGGTGCCGAGCGCCGCCGCGATGTGCAGAAAGCCGGTGTCGACGCCGGCCACGATGCGAGCGCCGGCGAGCATTTTTGCGACGTCCAGGATCGGCCGGCGCTCGGGCACCATCGCGCGCGGAATGGCAGCGGCCAGCCGCTCGCTGCGCGCGCGCTCCTCCGCCGTGCCCCAGGGGATGACGACATCGAGGCCCTGCGACGCGAGCGCCCGGCCAATCCGCGTCCAGCCCTCCTCCGTCCACTCTTTGCGCGCGTTCGCGGTCGCATGCAGCATCACGGCGTAGTTCCGCGCGCCGGCCGAGGCGAACGCAGCTCGGTCGATGGCGAAATCGGGCTCGCCCTCGACCTCGTAGCCGAGCGCGAGACCCGTGAGCTTGCGATTGCGCGCAATGACGTGCTCGGTCCAGCTCACGACGTGACGCACGTCGTAGAGCCGCGACGCCCATGGCTCGCGGATGCTGCCGGCGTCGTAGCCGTGCCGACGCCCCGTCGCGACGCGGCTGATGACGGCGGTGCGCACGAGCCCCTGCGTATCGATGATCGCATCATAGCGCCGGGCGCGGATGGCGCGCACGAATCCGCGCGCCTCCCGCCAGGCCGAGGCGCGCAAAAGCTCATGCCGCCACCGGCGCGTCGCCACCGGTATGATAAGGTCCGCGGCGCGGCACAGACGCGCGAGCGGCACGTAGAGCTCCTCGACAACCCAGTCGATCCGCGCTTGCGGATCGTGCCGTCGCGCATCGGCCACCGCGGGCATGTGATGCAGCACATCGCCGAGGGACGAGGTCTTGATGAACAGGATGTTGCGCACGTCCGGCGGAATCCTCAGAGCTGGGCATGGTTGGAACCGGGAAGCCGCCGCGGCTCTTATAGCCAACGGGCGCGCTTGTCATCCACGCCCGTTCTCCGGCATATCGAACATTAACGAAGTCACCCCAAAATGCCTCCCCGCACTTTCCGCAGCAACGCGAAGGCGACATGACCATTCTCGTGACCGGCGGCGCCGGCTATATCGGAAGCCACATGGTGCACGCGCTCGTCGACGCCGGAGAACGTGTCGTCGTGCTCGACAATCTTTCGACCGGTTTCGACTGGGCGATCCCGCAAGAGGCGCCGCTGATCGTCGGCGAGACCGGCGATCAGCCGCTTGTCTCCAAGCTCATCGCCGAGCATCGGATCGAATCCATCATCCACTTCGCGGCCTCCATCGTGGTGCCGGATTCGGTCGCGGACCCGCTCGGCTATTACCGCAACAACACGGTGAACTCCCGCGCCCTGATCGAATGCGCGGTCAAAGGCGGCGTGCGCCATTTCATTTTTTCCTCGACCGCCGCCGTCTACGGCAACCCGGCCACCGCTCCGGTGAGCGAAGACGCCCAGCCGGCGCCGATGTCGCCCTACGGTTCATCCAAGCTGATGACCGAGATCATGCTGCGCGACACGGGCATTGCCCATGACCTGCGCTACGTGATCCTGCGCTACTTCAACGTGGCCGGCGCGGATCCGAAGCTTCGCACCGGGCAGTCGACGCGCGGCGCCACGCACCTGATCAAGGTCGCCGTCGAGACGGCGCTCGGCCGCCGCCCGAAGATGGATGTCTTCGGCACCGATTACCCCACTCCCGACGGGACCTGCGTGCGCGACTACATCCACGTGAGCGACCTTGCGCGCGCGCATTCGGATGCGCTGGCCTATTTGCGTGGCGGCGGACAATCGGTCACGCTCAATTGCGGCTATGGCCGGGGTTTTTCGGTGCTCGAGGTGATCGACACGGTGAAGCGCGTGTCGGGCGTGGAGTTCAAGGTCGAGACCGCGCCGCGCCGGCCGGGCGACCCGGCGCAGATCGTCGCCGCCGCCGACCGTGCGCGCAAGCTGCTCGGCTGGACGCCGCAGTTCGACGACCTGCCGACCATCGTCGGCCACGCGCTCGAATGGGAGCGCAAGCTGATGATGCGCAACCGCTAGAGCATCCGCGCTCAGCAGCGCACGCGCTTGCGCTTGCCCTTGATGCGGACATAGCAGGGCCCGCGCGGCGCGACCGCATGGCCGACGATGCCGCCCGCCACCGCGCCGATGACGCCGCCCGCGACAGCCCCGCCGACCGACCGGGAGGCCGCTCCGCCGATGACCGCGCCGCCGGCGCCGCCGATCACTGCGCCCGTCATCACGCTGCGGTCATGCGCCGTGCGCGCGCATCCTCCAAGAGCCAACGCCAAAATGCCGACAGCAACCACCTTCCGCATCGCACCCTCCCCTTGATTGACGCCCAGGCTCCGCCCGTCTATCGAGATGCCGCTTCATTGTGGCCGAAGGACTGCTCCCGCCATTTCGGCGCCCGGTCTCCGTCAGATTTTTCGGAAGTGTCGCTCCATGAACACACAAGCTGACCGCTACGTGATTCCGCCGCCGCCGCAGGCCGCCATCGCCGTGGCCGCGACCAGCCGACTGTTTCCCGTGCGACGCATCTGGTGCGTCGGCCGCAACTATATCGAGCACATCCGCGAGATGGGCCAGGACGAGCGCGCGCCGCCCTTCTTCTTTGCGAAACCGGCCGACGCGATCGTGCCGGATGGCGGCACCGTCCCCTACCCGCCTTTGACGAAGGACATGCATCACGAGGTCGAGCTCGTGGTCGCGCTCAAGGGCGGCGGGTTGAGGATCAAGCCGGAGCGCGCGCTCGATTTCGTTTACGGTTACGCGGTCGGCATCGATCTCACCCGCCGCGACTTGCAGATCGCCTCGCGCGAGGTGAAGCGGCCATGGGAGATCGGGAAGGCTTTTGATGCCTCCGCGCCCTGCGGCCCGCTGCGCCCAGCATCCGAGATCGGCCATCCGAGCAAGGGGCGCATCCGGCTCAGCGTGAACGGTGAGGTGCGTCAGGACGGCGACCTCAACCAGATGATCTGGAACGTGCCGGACACGATCGCGAAGCTGTCCGAGCAAGTCGCGCTGGCCGCCGGCGACATCATCATGACGGGAACGCCATCCGGCGTCGCGGCAACCGTCCCCGGCGACCGGATCGAGTGCGAAGTGGATGGCGTCGGCAAGCTCACGGTAACCATCGCGCCGCCGCTTTGATGAACACCGCGTTACCGGATTCGGCCCAATTTCACGGGTGATCCTCGACTGATTGTAACGGTCGTGTCCTAGGATCCGAACCCAGGACGGACTGTGAGGACCATTCGATGAATGTTTCCAATATTGGATTGACCACCGTGTCGCCGACCACGGCGACGCCGCGGGAAACGGCAGCGCCCCGGGAAACGGCAGCGCCGCGGGAAGCTGCGCCGTCGAAAATCGCCGAGCGGGTCGAACTCGTCGAAAAGAAGTCGCCTTTGCACGACCGGGCGGAAGATGATGTGCGTCAGGCAAAGACGTTCAGCGTCGTCGAAGTCAAGCGCGACGTCGGATACAAGAGCACCGGCGACAGCCTGAATGCGAGCGCCGAGCGCGTCATTGCGCCGGCGACCGAGACTGCCGCCAAGATCCGCGGTTACGGCGACATCGTCGACATGAAGGTGTGAGCGGTTCGGGACCGCTACATCACCGCGCCGATCTGCCAGGGCACGAATTCGAGGTCGCCATAGCCGAGGTCTTCCGACTTCGTGCGCTCCCCTGACGCGACGGCGAGAACTCTTCTGAAAATCTCCCCGCCCTTCTCCTCGATGGACACGCCGTCGAGGATGTCGCCGCAATCGACATCCATATCCTCGATCATGTTGCGGTAGGTCTCGCTGTTGGTCGCGAGCTTGATCGAGGGCGTCGGCTTGCAGCCGAAGGCCGACCCGCGCCCCGTCGTGAAGCACATCACGTTCGCGCCGCCGGCCACCTGACCCGTTGCGCCGACCGGGTCGTAGCCCGGCGTATCCATGAACACGAAGCCCTTGTCGCGAACCGGCTCGGCATATTCGTAGACCGCCCGCAGGCTGGTGCTCCCACCCTTGGCCGCGGCGCCGAGCGATTTCTCGAGAATGGTCGTAAGCCCGCCGGCTTTGTTGCCGGGCGACGGATTGTTGTTCATCTCGCCGCGATTGCGGCGGGTGTAATCCTCCCACCACTTGATCCGCGCGACGAGCTTCTCGCCGACCGCGCGATTCACGGCGCGCCGCGTCAGCAGATGCTCGGCGCCATAAATCTCGGGTGTCTCGGAGAGGATCGCCGTGCCGCCATGCCTGACGAGCAGATCCGCCGCGGCGCCGAGCGCCGGGTTCGCGGTGATGCCGGAATAGCCGTCCGATCCGCCGCACTGGAGCGCCAGCGTGATGTCGGAGGCGGGCCGCGTCTCGCGCCGCGCGCGCGCCACGGCGGGCAGCATCTCCTTGATGCGGGCGACGCCCTCGGCCACGGTCTTGCGCGTGCCGCCGGCGGCCTGGATCGTCATGGTCTGGAAACGCTCGTCCTCGTGCAGGCCGTACTCGTCCTTCATGCGCGCGATCTGGAAGGTCTCGCAACCGAGCCCCACCATGATGGACGCGCCGAGATTCGGATGCGTGGCATAGCCCCACTGCGTGCGCTGGAGCACGTCGTAGCTTTCGCCCCTATGTTCCATCCCGCAGCCCGCGCCGTGCACGAACGCGACGACCCCGTCGATCTCGGGATAGCCGTCGAGCGCGCCCGACCGATTGATCTCCTCGGCGATGAATTTTGCCACCGTCGCCGAACAGTTCACCGACGTGAGCACGCCGATATAGTTGCGGGTGCCGACTTTGCCGTTCGGCCGCATATAGCCTTGAAACGTCGCCCGAAGCTCGGGCGGCAGCACTTCGTCGTTCTTCGCATCCTCGGCGAAACGGTAGTCGCGCGCGAAATCGTGCAGCGCGACGTTGTGCGTGTGCACCCAATCCCCCGGCGCGACCGCCTGCGACGCAAAGCCGATGATCTGCCCGAACTTCCTCACCGGCTCGCCTGCGGCGATCGGCGCGGCCGCCATCTTGTGCCCGCGCGGAATGCGCTCGCGCGCGGTGACGCCGGATGCCGTCACGCCCTCCCCGATCTGGTCGATTGCGACGACGACGTTGTCGTCCGGAGAAAGGCGGACCACGCGCAGTGCGTTGGTTTTCATCGGAAGAACAGCGTCGGCAGCCACAGCGTCACTCCGGGAACGAATGTGATGAGAAAGAGCACGATCAGAAGCGGGACGATGAACGGCAGACAGGCGCGCACGCACTGCTCGAACGGAATGCTGGCGACGCGCGCGAGCACGTAGAGCACCATCCCGACCGGCGGCGTGAGCAGCCCGATCATCAGGTTGAGCACCATGATCAGGCCGAACTGCACCGGATCGATCCCGACCTGGACCGCCACCGGCAAGAGGACCGGCGTCAGGATCGTGATGGCCGCGATCGTCTCCATGAAGCAGCCGACGACCAGGAGGAGCAGGTTGATGAGCAGCAGCACGTAGATCGGATCGCGCGTGATCGACAGCATCGCCTCGGCGAAGGCTTCCGTGACCCGTGTCGTCGCAAGAATCCAGCCGAAGATCGACGCTCCCGCAACGATCAGCAGCACGACGGCCGTGGTCTCGATCGTATCCATCGAGACGCGCACGAGCTGCCGCCACGACAGCGAACGATAGACGACGAGGCCGAGCAGGAGCGCGTAGGCGCAGGCGGCGACGGCGGCCTCCGTCGGCGTGAAGACGCCGAACAGCATGCCGCCGAGGATGATGACGGGCGTCATCAGCGGCATCCAGGCGAGGCGGAAGCTCGACGCCATGTTGCGGATCGAAAACTCCGCGTCGCGCCCCCATCCGCGCCGGTGCGCATAGAGCGTGACCGTACCCATGAGGATTACCGCCATGATCAGCCCGGGGACGACGCCGGCCGCGAACAATTGCCCGATCGAAACGCCGCCGACCACGCCGTAGATCACCATCGGCAGCGACGGCGGAATGATCGGTCCGATGGTCGAGGACGCCGCCGTGATGCCGACGGCGAAATTCACGTCGTAGCCGTGGTCGCGCATGGCCTTGATCTCGATCGTGCCAAGACCGCCGGCATCGGCCACCGCGGTTCCGGACATGCCGGCGAAGATCACCGACCCGATGACGTTCACATGCCCAAGCCCGCCCTTCAGCCAGCCCACGATCGCAAGCGCGAAATCATAGATACGCTTGGTGATGCCGGCCGTGTTCATCAGGTTGCCGGCGAAGACGAAAAACGGAACCGCCAGCAGCGGAAAGGAGTCGACACCGTTCACCATGCGGTGGATCACGACCACGCTCGGCACGGCGACCTCTCCGGTGAGATAGCCGATCGCGAGATAAAGCAGCGACGAACCCGCAAGCGCGACTGCGATCGGCAGGCCCATGGCGATGAAGATCAGGAGCGAAACCAGGAGGACGGCGATCAGCATCGTCGCCTCACTCGAGCGTCAGGCTGTGCAACGCATCCGCCTCGCGCCGGCGCAGACGCCGGATCAGCCGCGCGGCCGCGTACACGGTCATTGCGACAAAGGACGCGCAGACGATCCAATAGACGAGGGATTTGGACACTTCGATCGTGACCATGAACTGATTTGTCCGCTGCGCGAGTTCCGCCGCCGTCCACGCCATCCACAGACAGAAGAGCGCGACCGTCGCATCCACGCCGACCAGCAGCCAGTGCCGCGGGGCGCCGGTCACATATTTGAGCACCGCCTCGACGGCGATGTGGCTGCCTTTCCGCATCGCCAGGATGGAGCCGATGAAGGTCACGCCGATCAGAAGATAGCGCGCGATCTCCTCCGTCCAGCCCGGCGAATTGTTGAACACGTAGCGCGCCACGAGCTGGAGAAAGACGACGCCGAACAGCGCCCAGAATGCCACGAAGACGAGGCTGTCGGAGGGGCGCAGATCGGACAAGTCGACCTTCTCCTCCTCGCGCTCCCATTCCTTGAAGAGCTGGTCGAGTTCTTCCGAGGTGGAGGTCGCGTTCTTCTGGTCCATGCGGTCCGATCTTCGACTGCCGGCTACGGTCACGCGTTCAGCGCGTAGCCCGGATGGAGCAAAGCGACATCCGGGGCGTCGTTTCCCGGATTTCGCTGCGCTCAATCCGGGCTACGAATACTCGTCAGTTCGTCACCGACGCAAGCGCCTGCAGCCGGTCATAGGTGGCCTTGTCCCAGGTCGCGTCGGAGGACAGATGCAGCGCCGCCGTCACGTCGCGGAACGGCTTGCGGTCGACCGCCGTCACCGTCTTGCCCTGCTGCCGGAACCAGCTCACCAAGTCCTTCTCCGACTTGACGATATCGGCGGTGCACTTGTCGGCCGCCTCGCGCAGGATGTCCGACAGGACTTTGCGCTCGCCCTCGTTCAGCTTGCCCCAGGTCGGCCCGCCGACGATGGTCAGCAGCGCGTCGGTGATGTGGCCTGTGAGCGTGATGAATTTCTGCACTTCGTAGAATTTCTTCGCCTGGATGGTTGGCAGCGGATTCTCCTGCGCATCGACAGTGCCTTGGGCGAGCGCGAGATACACTTCCGCAAAGGCGATCGGCGTCGAGTTCGCGCCCACCGCTTTCGGGAACATGCGATAGAGCGGCGCGTCCGGCACGCGGATTTTCAAATTCCTCATATCCTCGGGCTTGGTGATCTCCTTGTTCGAGGTCACGTGCCGCTCGCCGTAATAGGTGAGGCTGATGACGTGATTGCCGGTCTTCTTCTGATAGCCGGCCGACAGCTCGCGGAAGAGATCCGATTGGCGAAAGGCCTGCCAATGGCCGAGGTCGCGGAACATGTAGGGCGCCCCGCCGATCGCCAGCGGCCCATGGCTCCGTCCGGCGAACAGCTGCCCGGTATAGATGATGTCAACCGTCCCAAGCCCGAGCCCCTCATTGATGTCCGTCTCTTTGCCGAGCGAGGACGCGGCAAAGACCTGAATCTCGTACTTGCCGCTGGTGCGCTTCTTGAATTCCTCGGCCGCCCAAAGCGCCCAGGTGTGATAGGGCTCCGATGTCTCATAGACATGCGCCCATTTCAGTTTGGTTTGGGCGTTCGCCGGCGCGATCAACCCGAGTGCGGCAAGGGCGAGGCTCACGCCGAGCACGATCCGGCGCAGGGACAGCGTCATGGAAATCCTCCCGTTGGTCATGGCTCCCGCGCTCGCAGGCGGCGGGTTCTGCCGGTCATGCTACTATGCCGCGCAGGCCGCGCAAGGCGGAAGTCAGGCGGCGACCTTGATGAGGCCTTCCGCCTTCATGGCGTCCTCAACCTTCGGCCGCGCCCGGATGCGCTCCCAGCACGCTTTCAGATGCGGCCAGCGATCGAGCTCGATCTGCTGCAGCCGCGACCAGCTCACGACCGTGAACAGATAGGCGTCCGCCGCCGTGAACTGCGCTCCCATCAGATATGGCCTGTCGGCAAGGCGCTGGTCGAGAAGCGTGAAGGCTTTGGCGAGATTGTCCTTCGCGATCGCCTTATAGGCCTCGGGCGTATCCGGCTTGAACAGCGGCGTGAACATCTTGTGGATTTCGGTGGCGATGAAATTCAGCCATTTCTGCACGTGGTAGCGCTCGCGGCTCCCGCAGGGCGGCGCCAGCTTCGAGCCGGGATTCTGATCGGCCACATACAGCACCACGGCGGCGACCTCGGTGAGGATGTCGCCGTCGTCGAGTTCCAGCACCGGCACCATGGCGGTGGCGCTGATTTGCGAAAAATCGGCGCCGCTCTTGCGGATCGTCTTCGATTTCAGGTCGACTCGTTCCAGTTCGATCGGAACGCCCGCCTCGCTCGCGACGATATGCGGGGCCAGCGAGCACGCGCCGGGTGAAAAGTAGAGTTTCATCGTTTCGCTCCTTACAATCCCAAATAGGCCTGTCGCACGCGGTCGTCCGCAAGCAGCGCCTCGCCCGATCCCGACAGCGTGATCCTGCCGTTTTCGAGGACATAGGCCCGGCTCGCAAGCTTCAGCGACACGGCGACGTTTTGTTCGACCAGAATGCAAGTCAATCCTTCGCGATTGAGGTCGCGGATCGTTTTCAGCACGTCCTGCACCACCGCGGGCGCAAGCCCGAGCGACGGCTCATCGAACATCACAAGCTCCGGCGCGCCCATGAGGCAGCGCCCGATCGCCAGCATCTGCTGCTCGCCCCCCGACAGCGTTCCCGCCGCCTGCGAAGCACGCTCGGCCAATTTCGGAAACAGCGCGAGCACGCGCTCCCTGTTCTTTTCACGGCTTGCCCGCGCGCGCGGCAGCATGGCGCCCATGTCGAGATTCTCGACCACGGTGAGCGTCGGAAAAACCTGCCGCCCCTCGGCCACCTGCCCGATGCCGAGATTGCAGACGCGATGGCTCGGCCAGCCCGCGATGTCCTGCCGGCGGAAGAGGATGCGTCCTTGTGCGGGCCGGTGCATGCCGGCGATAGTGCGGATCAGCGAGCTCTTGCCGGCGCCGTTCGCGCCGACGATGGCGACGATCGCGCCCTCCTCGACCTCGATGGAAACGCCCGAGAGCGCCTGCGCGTCGCCGTGAAAGACATCGAGGTCCGTGACCGACAGCATCAGACCGCCTCCGCCCCGAGATAGGATTCGATCACGGCCGGTTCGCGGGTGACGACCTGGGGGGTTCCTTCGGCGATCTGCGCGCCGTGATGCAGCACCAGGATGCGGTGCGCGAGCGCCATCACGGCGCGCATCACATGCTCGATGAGAAGAATGGTCAGGCCCGTGCCGCGGTTGAGATCGCGCAGGATCGCGACGATGCGGTCGGTCTCGGTCGGCCGCAGCCCGGCTATCACCTCGTCGAGGAGAAGAAGCCGCGGATTCGTCGCCAATGCCCGCGCCACCTCGAGCCGCTTGCGGTCCGGCAAGGTGAGCGATGACGCCAGGAGGTGCCGGCGATCGAAAAGATCGAGCTGGCGCAGAACCTCCTCGGCCCTCGCATGCGCCGCTGCCATGTTCGGCGCGCGTAGCATCGCGCCGATCACCACGTTGTCCTCCACCGTCAGCGCCGGGAATGGCCGCACGATCTGAAAGGTGCGGCCGATGCCGCGTTGCGCCACCTGATCCGGGCGCAGACCGTCGACCCGCTCGCCGGCGAACGTAATTGTGCCGTCGTCGGGCTGGTACACGCCGGCGATCATGTTGAAGAGCGTCGTCTTGCCGGCGCCGTTCGGTCCGATGACGGCGTAAATCTCCCCCGGCTGAATCTCAAAGCTCACGCGGTCGACGGCAACAAGGCCGCGAAACCGCTTGGTCGCGCCGGAGACCGACAGAAGCGTCATGGGCGCCGCTCCAACCGCAGGAGGCGCGAGAGAGACGGCCACACGCCGCTCGGCAGCACGTAGATGATGACCATCAGCGCGAGGCCATAGACCACGGCCTTCGTGCCGGGCGCATTGTAGCCGAGCTCTTCGGTGAGCCTGATCAGCGTTTCGCCGAGCGGGGTCAGGATGAACGCACCGACGATCGGCCCGAACACGGTTCCCAGTCCGCCGACGATCGGGGCGAGAATGAGCTCGATCGAGCGGCCGATATCGAACACCTGCGCAGGGAACAGGTTGCGGTAGTAGAACGCGTAGAACACGCCGCCCACCGCCGTCATGCTCGACGAGATGAGCATGGCGATCATCTTGGCGCGGAAAATGTTGACGCCGAGCGCGCGCGCCGCCTCCTGGTCCTCGCGCACCGCGAGCCACTGATAGCCAAGGCGCGAGCTGCGCAGCCACGCCGCCAGCGCCGCCGCCCCGCAGGCCAGCGCCAGCGCGAGATAGTAGAACAGTAGCGGCCCGCCGCGCAGGTTCCACCACTGCCCGGCTTCCTCGGCCTTCACCGGCAGGAAAAGACCGCCGGCGGCGCCCGTGAGCTCGATATGATCGAAACCGATGCGTGTGAACTCGGCGAAAGCGATCGTGAGCAGGGCGAAGTACACGCCCTCGATGCCGAAGCGCCAACCGAGCCAGCCGATCACGGCGCCGACACTCGCGGCGATCGCGATGGCGGCGAACACCCCGAGCCACGGCCCGATGCCGAGATGCAGCCAGAGCGCCGCCGACACGTAGCCGCCGAGCCCGACAAACAGCGCATGCCCGAGCGACAATTGTCCGGCGAAGCCCATCATCAGATTCCAGGCCTGGCCGACATAGGCGAAGTAGAACACGAGGATCAGCACCGAGAGCAGGTAGCGGTCCGCGATGAGAGGCGTGAACAGGAGCGCGGCAAGAAACAAGGCCGTCAGCACGCGTCCATGCAGCGGCGTATGCCCGAACAGCCGGTTCATGCCATCCGCCGGCCGAGCAGCCCCTGGGGCCGCAGCACCAGCACGGCGATCAAGAGCGCGAACGAGAACATGCTCTTCATCGACGGCGCGATCAGGAAGCCGGCAAGCGCTTCCGACACGCCGATCAGCACGCCGCCGACCAGCGCGCCGGCCATCGAACCGAGGCCGCCGATGATGACGATGGTGAAGGCCAAGAGCGTGTAGGCCGGCGCCAGATTCGGGGCTGCATCCGCGATCGTGACGAGCAGCGCGCCGGCGGCGCCGACGCAGGCGAGGCCGATGCCGAAGGTCAGGGCATAGAGCCGCTTCACATCGAGCCCGACCACCGCGGCGGCCGTGAGATTGTCGGCGCAGGCGCGGATGGCCGTGCCGGTTCGGGTGAAGCGGAAGAACGCAAACAGCGCGCTGGCCACGCCAAAGGCGGCCACCGCTGCATAGATCCGCACCTTGTCGATGATCAGCGGGCCGATGAGGAAGCTGTCGAAGGCATAAGGCAGATTGGTCGGCCGCGCGTCCGGGCCGAAGATCATCAGCAGCCCGTTCACGATAATGATCGCGAGCCCGACGAGCAGAATGAACTGCTCATGCTCGGGCCGGCCCACAAAGGCGTTGATGAGGGTTGCTTGCAGCAGGTAGCCGACGCCGAAGAAGACGAGCGCGATCGGCACGAGCGCGATCAGCGGATCGAGCCGCAGCGCGGCGAACAGGATGAAAGCCGCATACATCGCGATCACGGCGAATTCGCCATGCGCGAAATTGACGACCCGCACCACTCCGAAAATGACCGACAGGCCGAGCGCCATCAGGCCGTAGACGAGGCCGGTCATGACACCTTGGATCACAACGCTGAACAGGATGGAGGACATGTCGGAGCAGGCACCAGCGGAGCGTGTAGTGCGGATCGCGCGTTGGCGAAATCCGGGACAACCGTCACACCGTGTAACCCGGATTCAGCGGGAAGCGAAATCGGGAAAGCTTTCCCGGCTGCCGCCCTGCGACAGCCGGGCTCGGGCGCAACGGCGCGCGTCTCAGGCGCGGCCCTGCCAGGCCGGCATGGGCAGCACCGGCTGCGCCGTGGCCGCTTCCGTCGGCAGCACGACAGTCGGGGTCCGGCTGCGGTTTTGCACGCAGGCCGACGGGATGTTCGGGTTCTGGCCCTTGTCGTCGAACCGGATCGGCCCGCCGATCATCACGTGATCCTTGATGTCGGTCGCGCGGATGGCCTTCATGAATTCGGCGCCTGAGGTCGTGCCCGCGCGCTTGAAGCCGTCGGCGGCGATCAGCATGCCCTCGAAGGTGAAGCCGACATTGAAACAGTCCACCTCGAAGCGGAAGTTCGGGTGCGCCGGCTTGAAGGCCGCGGCGAGCGCCTGCGTCATCTGCGCCTTCGGATTGACCCAGGGGATGTTGTAGATGTGGAAATCCGCCAGCGGCCCGAGCGCCTGGTAGAATTCCTCGTCGTACAGGCCGGGCGAGCCGGGTGAGATGATGCCCTTCGGCTCGAAGCGTTGACGCACCATGTCGCGCACGAGCTTCACCGCATCCGCCGCGCGCGTGACCACCAGGACGAGATCCGGATTGGCTGCGCGGATCTTCGTCACTTCGACCGACAGATCCTGCGCCTTCGGATCGTAGGCGATCGACTCGGCAAGCTGGAACGGCATGTTCGAAGCCGGAAAAAGCCGGTCCATCGCCTGCCGCTGGGCGGCGCCGAAGGTGTCGTTTGCGTGCAGGAACACGGCGGTCTTCGGCTGCAGCTTGGTCACCTCGAGCAGGGTCTTGATGAGCGCCAATCCGTTGGTGACGAGCTGCCCCCCGGTCGGGAAGTTGCGGACCAAAAACTTGTAGCCCTGCTCGGTGATCTGCGGCGCCGCCGCGATATTGATGACGAACGGCACCTGCCGCTGTTCGCACACCTGCGCGATCGCGAGCGCGCCCGCGGAGTCGAACGGTCCGACGATGCAGTGCACGCCGTCATTGATCACGCGCTCCGCCTGGGTGCGGGCGATGTCGGCGCTGGATTCGGTGTCGACATGGACGAGCTCGACGCGGTGCCCGTAATCGGCGAGCACCTTCGGCGCGATCATCGCGCCGCGATGACAGCCCTGGCCGGCTGGCGCGAGATAGCCCGAGCGCGGCAGGAGCGAAGCGATGCGCAGCGTTTGCGCCTGCGCGCGCACGATGGCCGGCGACGCGATCAGGGCGGTCGTTGCGGCTGAGCCCTGCAGCACCCACCGGCGTGAAATCGGGTATTTGGCCTTGGTCATTCCTATTCCTCCCTTGGGGGCTTTGTCCGGATGTTAGTTGGGGCTTTGTCCGGATGTTAGTTGGGGCTTTGTCCGGATGTTAGGTGGTCGGGGCGCTCGGAGGCAAGCCGACGGCCGGCCGCACGGGGCGCTGTCTGCATGAACGATCAGCCCCAGACCCGGCGCGCCGTCTCCAACATGACATCGAGCTTCCGCCACTGCTCGTCGTCCGACAGCAGGTTGCCGCCGATGCCCGAGGCAAATCCGCATTGCGGGCTGAGCGCGAGTTGCTCAAGCGGCAGGTAACGGGCGGCCTCCTCGATCCGGCGCCGCAGTCCGTCTACGGATTCGATTTGCCCGGTTTTGGTGGTGATCAGCCCAAGCACGGCGATCGGTCCCCGCGGAGTTGAGCCGCCGGAATTCGCCATCGGTGATAATCGGCAGATCATGCGCCTCCTGTTGTCGCACGACATCGCGGATCGCCGTATCCTGGGCCTTGCGCGAATCGTCTTGGCTGGCCTCGCTCCGCGCATGACGCATGAAGGCGTCTTTCAAGAATTGCGGACGCAAGAGGCTGCCGACCTGATCGACCCGTATATCGCGCAGCTTTGCGCCTGTCGCGGGTCTCTCAAGCAAGCAGCGCCTCCAGGGCGGCGGCAATGCGAAACAGCCTCCGGTCCTGTCCGTTCCGCGCCATCAGCATGAGGCCGACAGGCAGGCCGCCGTCACGCGGCAGCGGCAGCGAGATCCCGCAAAGGTCGAAGAAATTGCCGATCGAGGTATTGCGCAGAAGCAGCATGTTCTTGGCCGAAAACGTCTCCCGCGTCGCCACCTCGCCCATCAGCGGCGCCACGATCGGCGTGGTCGGCAGAACGAGCGCGTCCAGCCCGGAAAGCCGCGCATCCATCGACCGGATCAGCCGCGCGCGCATGCGCATCATCTCGACGTAATCGGCCGCCGATACCTTTGCGCCGCGCTCGATGCGCGCACGGACATTGGGGTCGTACTGATCCCCTCGCGCGGTCAGCAGATCGCGGTGGATGGAATAGGCTTCGGCCGGCGCGAACCCGCCCTTTGCATTCGCCGCAAGCATCTCCTCGAAGCTCGGAAACGTTTCGTCCGAAAGCCGAACCCCGGCCTTGGCGAGTCTTGCGAGCGCTTCGCTGAACCGCCGGCTTACGGTTTCGTCCATGTCCTCGAGCGGCAGGCCTTGCGCCACGCCGAAACGAAGTCCGGCGAGCGGCGCACGTTCGACGTCCTCGAAGTCCTCGCCGGCCATCACCGCGTCGGCCGCAGCGCATTCGGCGACGGTGCGCGCCAGCGGACCGATCGAGTCGAGCGTGAACGACAGCGGGAAAGCGCCTTCGGTCGGAATGCGCTGGCGGCTCGGCTTGTAGCCGACGATGCCGCACAGCGCCGCCGGGATGCGCGTCGAGCCGCCCGTGTCCGAGCCGATCGCGATCTCGCACAGGCCGTCCGCCGCCGCAACCGCCGCGCCAGAGGACGAGCCGCCGGGAATGCGGGCGCGGTCGGCGGGGTTGCCCGGCGTGCCGTAATGCGGATTGAGGCCCACGCCCGAGAAGGCGAACTCGGTCATGTTGGTCTTGGCGACGATCACCGCGCCGGCTTGGCGAAGTCTCCGCACGACCTGTGCATCGGCGATTGCCGGCTTGGCGTCGGCCAGCACGGTCGAGCCGGCCCGCGTCGGCTCGCCCTTGACGTCGAACAGATCCTTGATGCTGACGACGGCGCCGTCCAAAGGCCCGAGCGAAATGCCCCCGCGAGCGCGCGCGTCGGCGGCGTCCGCGGCGGCGCTCGCCGCCTCGGCATAGACGGTCAGGCAGGCTCGAGCGCCCTCGCCTTTCGGGTCCCGTATGCGCGCAAGAGCGCTTTCCAGGCGGTCGCGTGAGGAGGGTCGTGTCATATGATATTCACCGCAGAAAGCTGCAGAAGGGTGAGGAACCCGCGTCGCGTGACTGTCACATGGCCAAGCTAGCCCTGACAACTCCCGGCACGGCGTCGACAAAAAGGGGCCCCGATGATCGATCGCGCCATCCACGTGCTTTATCTCTGCACCGGAAACTCGGCTCGCTCGATACTGGCCGAGGCGATCACCAATCGGCTGGGCGGCGGCTTCCGCGCTTTTTCGGCAGGAAGCCAGCCGAAGGGACAGGTCAATCCCGCCGCGGCCGCGCTCCTGCTCGAGCGCGGCTACGATACGAGCGGACTCCGTTCAAAGAGCTGGGCCGAGTTCGCCGAGCCGGGCGCGCCGAAAATGGACTTTGTGATCACGGTCTGCGACAGCGCCGCCGGCGAGAGTTGCCCGATCTGGCCCGGACGTCCCGCCACGGCGCATTGGGGCATCCCGGACCCTGCCGCGGTCCTCGGCGACGACGACATCGTCCGCGCGGCGTTCGACACGGCCTATCGGCAGCTCGAAGAGCGCATCAGGCTGTTCGTCGAGTTGCCGCTGGATCGCCTCGATCAAACCGCGCTCGACGCCCGCCTGCGTGAGATCGGCGCGCGCGCGGGCGCGACATCCATGGCCAAGGAGCAGGCTCTTGAGCACTGAGGCGACGCTCGCGCGCCGGCTCTCTGCTGAGGCTTTGGGCACGGCATTGCTGCTCGCCGCCGTCGTCGGCTCGGGGATCATGGGCGAGCGCCTTGCCGCCGGAAACATCGCTGTGGCACTGCTCGCCAACACCCTCGCGACTGCGGCGATCCTCGTCGTGCTGATCGAGATTTTCACCCCAGTGTCCGGCGCCCACTTCAATCCCGTCGTGACCGGCATGTTTTGGATGCGCGGCGAGATCGGACGTGCGCAGGCGCTCGCTTACGTGCTTGCCCAGATTGCCGGTGCGATCCTTGGAGTCGCGGTCGCGCATGTCATGTTCGATCTGCCGATTGCACAGTCTTCGAACGCCGTGCGCGCCGGCACCGGACAGTTCGTGTCTGAAATCGTGGCGGCCGGCGGCCTCGTGCTCACCATTCTCGGAATCCGCCGCGCACGACCGGAGGCGGTGCCGCAGGGCGTCGGCCTGTTCATCGCCTCCGCCTACTGGTTCACGGCCTCGACCTCTTTCGCCAATCCGGCGGTGACCATTGCGCGCGCCTTCACGGAGACCTTTGCCGGAATCCGGCTTATCGACGTGCCGCTCTTCGTGCTGGCCCAATGCATCGGCGCGGGCCTCGGAGCAGCGATTTTTTCCTTCATGATCGAGCGCACAGGAGCGTCCGAGCCGAAAGCACGGCTTTGAGCGCGCCGGTCTGCATTGATCGTCCGCTTGGATCGCCTTATCACGGCGGGACCGGCTCGAAAGCGCCGGCCGCATGAGAGGCCCGAATGGCGGACCATCCCGTTCTGATCGAAGTCCGGTCCGGTTACCGGATTCTCACGCTCAACCGGCCGGAACGCCTGAACGCCTTCAATGAGGACATGCATCGCGCGCTCGCGCGCGCCCTGGCCGAGGCGGAATCGGACCCCTCCTGCCGCGCGCTGCTCTTGACCGGCGCGGGCCGCGCCTTCTGCTCCGGCCAGGATCTCTCCGAACGCTTGCCGCGCGACGGCAAGATGCCGATGGTCGGTCCCGCGCTCGAGCATTTCTACAATCCGCTCGTCCGCAAGCTGCGCGAGCTTCCTTTTCCGGTTGTCGCGGCGGTGAACGGCGTGGCCGCTGGCGCCGGCTGCAATGTCGCGCTGGCCTGCGATATCGTGCTCGCGGCGCGCTCGGCGAGCTTCATCCAATCCTTCGCCAAGATCGGCCTGATCCCGGATTCGGGCGGAACGTGGATTCTGCCCCGGCTGGTCGGTCAGGCGCGAGCGCGCGGCTTGGTCCTTCTCGCCGAACCGCTTGCGGCCGAGCAGGCCGAAAGCTGGGGCCTGATCTGGAAAGCCGTCGACGACGACAGACTGATGGCGGAAGCCGAACGCCTGTGCGCGCGCTTCGCGTCCGCGCCGACCCTGGCGCTGGGCCTTGCCAAGCGCGCGCTCGACGAGTCCGAACACAACGGTCTGGCCGCCCAGCTCGATCTCGAATGCGAGTTGCAGCGGCGCGCCGGCGCTGCGGGCGATTACGCCGAGGGCGTGCGCGCCTTCATCGAAAAGCGCCCACCTGTTTTCACGGGGCGCAAGGACGGACCATGACGCATGTGATGCACGCTTCCGAACTCGCCCGCGCCTGCGCGGAGGTCATGCGGTCCAACGATGCGGTGATCGGGCACCTCGGGCTCGAGCTGGTGTCGGTGGACCTGGGACAGGCGATCGTCGCGATGACGGTGACCGAAACCATGGTGAACGGCTTCGGCGCCTGTCACGGAGGGATTCTGTTCGCGCTTGCCGACGCCGCCTTCGGCTTTGCCTGCAACACCCACAATCAGCGCGCCGTCGGCCAGCACTGCTCGATCACCTATATCGCCCCGGCCTATCCGGGAGACCGGCTCGTTGCGCGCGCATCGGAGCGCTCGCGAACCGGCCGCGCCGGCGTCTACGACGTGACGGTTGCGCGCGAGGAGGGCTTGGTCATCGCCGAGTACCGGGGCATTTCCCGCACCGTGGAAGGCGAGCTCGTGCCCGGCGCGAAGGCGAAAGGACTGCCGCAGACCGTCGACCTATCCCGCTGAAACTCATCGCAGGTCAGCTCCGACAGCCTGGGCCACGCTCGTGAATCCATCCGCGCGCAGACAATCGGCCAATTCGCGTTTGATGCGGCCGACGATACCGGGGCCCTGAAAGACCATCGCGGTGTAGAGCTGCACCAGCGACGCGCCCGCGCGGATCTTCCGGTACGCATCGGCGCCCGACGAAATGCCGCCGCAGCCGACGAGCGGGATGCGCCCCTGCGTCGCGCGATGAAACGCGGCAAGGCATTGCGTCGACAACCTCATCAGCGGACGTCCAGACAGCCCGCCCGCTTCGTTTCGATGCGGGCTCCTCAGATCCGGCGGCCGAACCAGCGTGGTGTTGCTGACGATCAATCCGTCGATCCCTGCCGCGAGCACGACGCCGGCAATGGCCTCGATCTCCGCCTCGCTGAGATCGGGCGCGACTTTTACGAGCAGCGGCAGCTTGGAGCGCAGCCGCGACCGCGCGTCCACGACCGCTCTCGCCAGCCGCTCCATCTCGCCGCGCGCCTGCAAATCGCGCAGCCCCGGCGTGTTCGGCGAGGAAATGTTGATGACGATGTAGTCGGCATAGGGCGCGACCGCCTCGACGCCGGCGACGTAATCGGCCGCCGCGTCCGCCGTATCCTTGTTCTTCCCGACATTGGCGCCGAGAACGCCGCGCGAGCCGCGCGCGAGCCGCGCCTTGAGCCGCGCCGCGAAGGCATCGAGCCCGCCGCTGTTGAAGCCGTAGCGATTGATGACGGCTTCGTCCTCCTCCAGCCGGAATGCCCGCGGGCGCGGATTCCCCGGCTGCGGTTTCGGCGTCACCGTGCCGGCCTCGACGAAGCCGAAGCCGAGCGAAAGGCACTCTTCGATCACCTCGGCATCCTTGTCGAAGCCGGCCGCGAGCCCGACCGGATTGGGAAAGCCGAGATCGAACACGCGCGTGGCGAGGATCGGGTCGTCGGGCGATCGGTCCGCCGGGACGACCCCCGCCTTCAGCGCGGCGATGGCGAGCTGATGGCCGCGTTCGGCCGAGACGAACCGCAGCGCCGGTCTTGCAAACAGGGAGTAGAGATCGGGCATTGACGAGTTTTTCTCAGTCCTCTTCGCCTCTCCCCATTGGGAAAGGGCGAAGCCAGTCGCAGACTTTTTCCTTCGCCTACTCTCCAGGCGCCTCGCCGACGCCGCCATGCGCTTTCGACCAGCCGGGCGGATCGCGCATGAAACGCTCGACTTCGCTCAGCATCGAGGCGTCGAACTTGCCGCTCGCGCGCGCCGCCGCGAGCACGTCCCACCAGGTCGCGAGCGCATGCAGCGTGATGCCGAGGTCGCCCAGCACTTTCCGTCCATGCGGAAAGATGTCGTAGAAGAAGACCACCAGGATGTGATCGACGCGCGTGCCGGCCTCGCGTAGCGCGTTGCAGAAATTCACCTTGCTGCGTCCGTCGGTCGTCATGTCCTCGACCAGCAGGACGCGCTGCCCCTCCGTCACGACGCCCTCGATCTGCGCGTTGCGCCCGAACCCTTTCGGCTTCTTGCGCACGTATTGCATCGGCAGCATCAGCCGATCCGCCACCCAGGCGGCGAAGGGAATGCCCGCCGTCTCGCCGCCCGCCACCGCATCGAACTGTTCGAATCCGGCGTCGCGCTCGACGGTGGCGACGCCGAAGTCGATGAGCGTCTGGCGCACGCGGGGGAAGGAGATGATCTTGCGGCAGTCGGTATAGACCGGGCTCGCCCATCCCGAGGTGAAGATGAACGGCTTCTCGGGGCGGAATTGCACCGCCTCGATCTCGAGCAGCATCTTGGCCGTCAATTCCGCAATCGCCGCCTTATCCGGAAACCCGATCCCTTTGGCCATCCTGTTCACCTGCGCGAGCCGCGCCCTTCCCTATTCGAATCCGGCGCGGTGTGAAATGCCCGAGACGCCCTTTTCCCGAAGATGATGAAAGGATCGCCTCACCGGATCAGGACATTCGGCAGCCAGGTGGCGAGTTCGGGGAAAAAGAAGATCAGGAAAAGCACGACAAAGCCGAAACCGACATAGGGCATGGCCGCAGCATAGACCTGCCCCATGGTGATCGAGGGCGGCGCGACGCCCTTCATGGTAAACAGCAAGAGGCCGAAGGGCGGCGTCAGCAAACCAAGCTGCATGCAGATCAGGAAGATCACCCCGACCCAGAGCGGGTCCATGCCGAGCTGCAGCGCGATCGGCATGAAGAACGGCAACGTGATCATCATCATGCTGACCTGATCGACAAAGCACCCGAGCAGCAAAAGGACCAGGATCATCCCGAGCATCGCGGTCGCGGCGTCGAGATTTTGTCCGCGCACCATGTCGATGAAGCCGGACGTCGCGCCGGAGAAGCTCAAGATCTGCGAGAAGGTGGTGGAGGCGAGAATGATGAAGAGGATCGCGCCCGAGATTGCGATTGTTTCCAGCAGCGCCTTGCGCAGCGCCCCCAGCGACAGCATGCCATAGAGCCCGGCGGCGAGGACCGAGGCGGCGGCGCCGATGGCCGCGGCTTCGGTCGGCGTTGCGAAGCCGGCCGACATGGAGCCGATCACGAAAACGAAAATGAACACCAAGGGCAGGACATAGATGATGAACGGCCGCCAGCGTTTCCATCCGCGCTCGCCCTCATAGTCGTCGCTCGGCGCGAGTTCCGGATTGATCCAGCAGCGCAAGACGATGAAAGCGAGGAAGATCGCGCTGAGGATCAGACCGGGTACGATGCCCGCGATCAACAGCTTCGAGATCGAGATTCCGGCAAGGCTTCCGAGCAGCACGGTGAGCGCCGAGGGCGGGATCAGCATGTCGACGCCGCCGATCGCCATGATCGGCCCCATCGCCATGCGCGGTTCATAGCGCCGCTCGAGCATGCGCGGAAGGAGCAAGGTTCCGAGCAGCGCGGTCGTGGCGATGGTCGAACCGGAGATGGCGGAGAAGATCGTTCCCGCGGTGACGGCGACCACGGCGAGGCGCCCCGGCACGCGCAGAATCAAGCGCTCGACGCCATCGATGGCGCGGAACGCCATTCCGGTGTGGAAAAGGATCTCGCCCATCAGGATGAAGAACACGATGGGCGTCAGCGAAAAGCTCGTGACCGAGGTTATGGCGTTGCGCGCAAGCTGGTTCAAGCCGGGCTCGCCGCCGAGAAAGAGAATGGCGCCGATCAGATTGATGCCGAGAAACGCGAACGCGACCGGCATGCCGATCGCGAGCGCGACCGCCATGCCGCCGAGGAGGATCGTCGCGGCGTCGCCCCACGCCATCATCAGGCGAGCCCGGCGGCGCTGGAACGCGTCGGCTGGCGCGGGCCGCTCACGGCACGCTGCAGCCTGAAAACGAACTCGACCGCAAGCAGAAGGAACACGGCGGGCAGCGGCGCGATCAGCCACCATTCGGGAAAGACGAGCGATTTGATGGTGAGCGAGCCGAGCCGCGCGCTCTCGAGTGCGGCGGCGGCGCCGTATCGGACAAAGATGAGGCACACGGCAAGACCCATCATGTCGGCGATGATCTCCAGCATCCAGCCCATGCGGGCCGGCAGCGAGATGAGCAGAACGTCGACGCGGATATGCGCGGAGCGATGCAGTAGCCAGGGCGCTGCAAGCAGCGTCAGCGCGTACAGCGCATATTCCGACACCTCGTCGGTCCACACGATGCCGGAGAGCCCGCTTCCCCGCAGCGCGACATTGACCGTGATCAGCACGACCATGGCGAACACGAGCGCGGCGCTGACCAGCGCCAGCGCCGCAAAAAATTGCCCGAGCTTCGCGTGCAGTCGCGCCACGGCCCCGGTCACTGCGTGGCAAGCTTCTTCAGTTGCGCCCCGGCATCGGGACTGCGCTTGATCACCGAGGCCCAGGCCACCTCGTCGGCGCGCTCAAGGAACCGCCTGGCATCCACGTCGGACAACTTGATCACCTGGATGCCCTGCTTCTTCTGGCGCTCGTCCTCGGATGCGCTCTCGCGCGGGTTTTCCGCATCCAGGCCTTCCAGCCAGAGCGCGGCGTCGCTCAGCACCTTGCGCTGCGCATCGTTGAGCGAGCGCCACTTCGGCAGGTTGACGAGCACGTTCACTTCGACGCCGTAGAAGCCGGGATCGAGGCGGAACTTCGTCACCTCGTGCCAGCCGAGGTCGAAGATGCCGTGCAAGGGCCAGCCGTACCCGTCGACGACGCCGCGCTCGAGCGCCGTATGCACCTCGCCGGGCGCCGTGGTCACCGCCGCGCCGCCAAGGGCTTCGACAAGCTCCTTGTAAACCGGCGTCACGCGGATTTTCAGGCCGGTGAAGTCGTACTTGTCGACCTTCTTGTTGAGGTAGATATGGAAGGGAATGTTGCTGCCAGTGCTGGCGAGGAAATGCGCATTCAGCCGCTCATTGTGCAGCTTGTTGACGAAGTCGTAGGTGCCGTTCCTGCGCAACTCCGCCCAAGGCTTGCGCAGAAGCTTCAACGCGTCGGCCTCCGGCATCAGGTTCGTATAGAACGCGCCGGTCACGTTCGCCATGTCGACCACGCCGGAGCGCACCGCATTGCCGACCTCGAACGGCGGCATCGCGCGAGGGCCGCCGATATAGTTGATCTGGACCACGCCCTTGCCATCTTTGTTCACCTTCTCGATGAAACGCTCGAAGTTGCGCGAAAAGCGCGTACCTTCGGCAAACGCGCTCACCGCGCGGAGCGTCACCTCCTGCGCGGCAGCGGCGCCGACCCACAGTACGGTCGCCACCGCGACCAGAAGTATACGGACCATGATCATCCTCCCTGAACAGCCCCGATGCAGTCGGCGGCTTCGTTATGGTTCGGCAAGGTTGCGGGGCACCGAAGGTGAAGTCAATTCGCGTCTAGTGTCCCGATTCCGAAGTTCGCATGGTTATAGCCCAGCTTGAGCTTCGCGAAAGCCGGGGAGGTCTTCCCCGCGCGAGCGGCCCGTGAGGAGGCCGCAAGAATGATGCGGACTTCCGAACCGCCACACTAGCTAGGCCGCGTCGAGCCCGCCGGAGGCGGCGAGCAATCCAAGGTGGTGATCGGCATCCCCGAACAGGGCATCGATGGCGGTCATTCGCTTGAAGTAGTGGCCCACCTTGTACTCCATCGTCATGCCGATCCCGCCGTGGAGCTGCACGGCGCCCTGCCCGACAATGCGGCCCGAGCGGCCGATCTGGACCTTGGCCGCCGCCATCGCCTTGCGGCGCTCCCGGGCGTCCGGCTCGTCCGTCATCATGGTCGCGAACATGGCCATGCTGCGCGCCTGCTCCAGCGCGATCAGCATGTCCGCCGCGCGATGCTGCAACGCCTGGAAGCTGCCGATCGGCACCCCGAATTGCTTGCGCGTCTTCAGGTAATCGACAGTGAGCTCGTGCATCGCGCTCATCGCGCCGACCGCCTCGGCGGCGAGAAAGGCGATCGCCTCGTCCGCCACGCGGGCGATGATCGGGAAGGCCGCGCCCGCTTCCCCGATGGCCGCGTCTGCCCCGACGCGCACGTTCGAAAACGTCACTTCCGCGGCGCGAAGTCCATCCACGGTGCGGTAGCCGCGGCGCGACACGCCGGCCGCATTCGCATCGACCAGAAAGAGCGCAAGCCCCCTCTCATCCCGCGGCCCGCCCGAGAGGCGTACGCTCACGATCAGCCGGTCCGCGACGTCTCCATGCAGGACGAGGCTCTTCTCGCCGTCGATGATGAAACCGCCGTCATCCTTGCGCGCGCGCGTTTCGACATCCGCGAGGTCGTAACGCGCCTGCCGTTCTGAATGGGCGAGCGCGAGCAGCCATTCGCCGGACGTGATCTGCGGAATCAGCGCCGCCCGCATCTCGCCGTCTGCGCCATGCCGCAGAACCCCGCCGCCGAGCACGACGGTCGCGAAGAAGGGTTCGAGCGCAAGCGCGCGTCCGAACGCTTCGGCGACGATCATGGTCTCGACCGCACCGCCGCCGAATCCGCCGTCCTCCTCCGCGAAGGGCAGCCCCAGGAGCCCCAGTTCCGCATAGGCGCGCCAAGCCGTGCGGCTGAAGCCGTCCGGCTCGCGCAAGACGCGTTGGCGCGTCTCGAAATCGTAAGTGTCCCCGAGCAGCCGCTCGACGCTGTCGCGCAGAAGCCGTTGTTCGTCGGACAGATCGAAATCCATTCACAACCCCATGATCGCCTTGGCGATGATGTTCTTCTGGATCTCGTTCGAGCCGCCATAAATCGAGACCTTGCGCCAGTTGAAGTAATGCGGCGCGAGCGGCCCCGCCCAGTCCGGGCCGACCGGCGGCTCGTTCCAGCGGTCCTCCTGCGCCATCTGATCGGGAAGCGCGTAGGGACCCACGACCTCCAGCAACAATTCGCTGATCGTCTGCTGCAGTTCGGAGCCCTTGATCTTCAGGATCGACGACGCCGGATCCGGCCGGTTGTCCTTGCGGTGGCGGTCGGCGGAAAGCACGCGCAGCTGCGTCATCTCCAGCGCCTTCAACTCGACTTCGACCGCGGCAATCTTCGCGGCGAAGCGGGGGTCTTCGAGCAGCGGCCGGCCGCCGGCGCGCTCCACGGCGGCAAGCTGTTTCAGCCGCCGCAGCCGTGCCTTCGAGATGCCGATGCGCGCGATGCCGCTCCGCTCATTGCCGAGCAGGAATTTGGCGTAGTCCCAGCCTTTGTTCTCGTCCCCGACGAGATTTTCAACGGGCACCCGCACGTCGTCGAAAAAAACCTCGTTCACCTCGCGTCCGCCGTCGATCGTGACGATCGGGCGCACGGTGACGCCGGGGCTCTTCATGTCGATCAGGAGAAACGAAATTCCTTCCTGCTTTTTCGCCGCCGGGTTCGTTCGCACGAGACAGAAGATCCAGTCGGCATATTGCGCGAGCGTCGTCCAGGTTTTCTGCCCGTTGACGATGTAGTGGTCGCCCTCGCGCCGCGCGGTCGTTTTCAGCGAGGCGAGGTCGGAGCCCGCGTCCGGTTCGGAAAAACCCTGGCACCACCAATCGTCGAGATTGGCCATCCGCGGCAGGAAGCGGCGCTTCTGCGCCTCGCTGCCGAAGGCGGCGATCACCGGCCCGACCATGCTGACATTGAACGGAAGCGCCTCCGGCGCGGGCGCAAGCTGCATCTCCTCGCGAAAGATGTAGAGCTTCACGCCGTCCCATCCGGTGCCGCCCCATTCAAGCGGCCAGTGCGGCACCGCCCAACCCTTGGCGTTGAGAATGCGCTGCCAAGTGACGATGTCGTCCTTGTCGAGCTTGCGCAACGCGATCATCTTCTCGCGGATCGCGGCGGGCAGCGCGTCGCGGCAGAACGCGCGCACCTCGTCGCGAAAGGCGATCTCCTCAGGCGTGAAGCGCAGGTCCACGGCGCCGTTCCTCTTCCATCAATGCGAGTTTGGACAATTTCCCGACCGTCGTCCGCGGCAGCGCATCGCGGATTTCGAGCGCCGCCGGCATCTCATGCCGCCCGATTTTGTCGGACAGAAACGCCTGCAGCGCTTCGAGCGTCAGCGCCGGCGCGCCCGCCCGCAGCTTCACGAACGCCTTTGCCGCCTCGCCCCGGTAGGCATCCGGCACGCCGATCACAATGACTTCCTCCACATCCGCATGCTCGTAGATCGCATGCTCGATCATCGTCGGATAGACGTTGAAGCCGCCCGAGATGATCATGTCCTTCTTCCGGTCCACGATAAAGAAATAACCGTCCTCGTCCATCGTGCCGATATCGCCGGTGAGAAAGCCGCCATCCGCGAAGGCGGCCGCGTTGTCCTCCGGCCTGTTCCAGTAGCCTTGCATCACGTTCGGACCCTTGACGCGCAGTTCGCCGATTTCGCCGGGCGCGAGCACGCGATGCGGATCGTCGAGCGCCACGATCTCGACCGTGATTCCCGGCAAGGGCTGCCCGACCGAGCCCGGCTTGACCGCCCCGTGATGCGAATAGTTCGTCGCCGCCGGCGCGGTTTCCGTCAGGCCCCAGCCGTTGCACAAGGGAGCGCCGGTCAGCCGCCGGAAACGCTCGCTGATTTCCGGCGCGAGCGGCGCCCCGCCCGAGCTGCAAAACCGGATCGACGAAAGGTCGCGCTTGTCGATGTCCGGCCGCGTGGTCAGCGCGATCCACATGGTGGGTACGCCCGCCATCGTCGTCGCCTGCTTCTCCTCGAAGTCGCGCAGCACGGCCTCGGCGTCGAAGCGCTGGTGCAGGATCATCTCGTTGCCGTTGTGGATATGCCGCAGCATCACCGCGGTCACGCCGAAGATATGGAACAGCGGCAAGACGCAGATCGCCCGATCTTCGCCCGGGACGCTCAGGCCCTGCCCGCGAAACCACGCCTCATAGCTCGACACGGCTGCGGTGAGATTGGCATGCGTCAGCATGGCGGCTTTGGGCGCGCCGGTCGTGCCGCCCGTATATTGCAGCAGCACCACGTCGTTCTCGTCGATGGCCGGCCATGGGCCGGCGGACCGTTTTTCCATCATCGCAGAGAGCGAGTCCTCGCCGTCCTCGGTCGCTGTGGGCGTGAGATCCCCCATGCCCCAGCGCTCGTCCTCGCCGACAAGAAGATGGTCGACAAGTCCCGCGGCTCGCAGACGTCGTGCCATCGGCAAGAGCGGCGGCAGGTTCGTCGTGATCACCGTGCGCGCGGCGCTGTCTTGGAGCTTGTGCGCCAATTCCCGCTCGGCGTCGAGCGGGCTCAAGTGGACGATCTTCGCGCCCGTGCGCGCGACGGCAAAGAACGCGACCGGGTGATACGGGACATTGGGCAGATACAGGCCGACGGTTGCGCCACAGCCGATGCCCTGCGCGATCAGCCCGGCCGCAAGTCCGTCGGCCCAGGCCCGGAGCTCGCGATAGGTGATGCGAACCTGGCGAAAGGACAGGACCACACAGTCCGCAAAACTGCCGGCCGCCCGATCGAGCAGCGCGGGAATCGTGCCCGTCTCGATCGGCGCATCCCAGCGCACGCCGGCAGGATAGGTCCGCTCCCAGGGATGGGGGCGCCTGATCATCCGCTACTTTGCCGCGAGCGATGCAAAGGTGCGCCCCTCCCCGGCCAGGCGCGCGAGCAGCGGCGCGGGCTCGAGGGTCTTGTCGCCGCTCTGCTTCGCAAAGGCGGCAAGCCGGTCGCGGATTTTTGCAAGCCCGACCAGGTCGGCGTGAAACATCGGGCCGCCGGTCCACACCGGCCAGCCATAGCCATAGACCCAGACCACGTCGATGTCGCCCGGGCGCATCGCGATCCCCTCCTCGAGGATGCGCGCGCCTTCATTGATCATGGGATAGAGCAACCGCTCCAGAATCTCCTCACGGCCGATCGTCCGCCGCTTGACGCCGAGCCGCGCCGCCGTGTCGACGATCAGCTTTTCCACCTCCGGATCGGGCGTCGGCGTGCGCGAGCCTGCTTCATAAATGTAGAAGCCGCGCCCCGTCTTCTGCCCGTGGCGTCCCTGCTCGACCAAAGTGTCCGCGATCTCGTTGCGCTCGCCGAGCGCCTTGCGCACGCGATAGCCGACGTCGAGCCCCGCCAGATCGCCCATCGCAAACGGTCCCATGGGAAAGCCGAAGCCGGTGAGCGCGCCGTCCACATCCTGCGGCAATGCGCCTTCCAGCAAGAGCCGCTCGGCTTCGATCCCGCGCACGCGCAGCATGCGGTTGCCGACGAAGCCGTGGCACACGCCGACCACGGCGGGCACTTTTCCGATCTTTCGCCCGACATCGATCGCCGTCGAAAGCACGTCCGGCGCCGTTTGCGCGCCGCGCACGATTTCGAGGAGCCGCATCACGTTCGCCGGACTGAAGAAGTGCATGCCGAGCACGGCTCCCGGACGGTTCGTCGCCCGGGCGATCTCGTTTACGTCCAGATATGACGTGTTGGTCGCGAGCACGGCGTCCTTCTTGGTGAGCCGGTCGAGGTCGCCGAAGATCTTCTTTTTGAGAGCCATCTCCTCGAATGCCGCCTCGACAACGATGTCGGCGTCCTTCACGGCACCGAAGTCGGTGGTGCCTTGAATCAATCCGACCCGGCGGTCCATGTCCTCCTGCTTCAGTCCGCCGCGCGCGACCGTGCTCTGGTAATTCTTCTTGATGATGCCGAGGCCGCGGTCGAGCGCGTCCTGCGCCGCCTCGACGACGGTCACCGGGATGCCGGCATTGGCGAAGCACATGGCTATGCCGCCGCCCATCGTGCCGGCGCCGATCACGGCCGCGCGCTTGATCTCGCGCGCTTTCGTGTCTTTCGGCATATCGAGAACCTTCGCGGCTTCACGCTCGGCGAAAAAGATGTGCCGCTGCGCTTTCGATTGGTCGCCGCGCACGAGCTCCAGGAAGGTGTCGCGCTCGCGCCGAAGGCCTTCATCGAATGGCACGTCGAGCGTCCATCGCACCGCCTTGGCGGCGGCAGCCGGCGCATGCAGCCCGCGCGCGCGCTTGAGCAGCGACGCCGTCAACTCATCGAGCTTCGCCGCATCGACCGGTTCGACGGTCCGATCGCGCACGCGAACGAGCGGCCGTTTCTCCGCCAGCGCCTTGCGCGCGAAGGCCACCGCGCCGGCTGTGAGATCGCCCTCGACGATCTCGTCGACGAGCCCGCTTGCGAGCGCGTCCTTCGCCGGGATCGGCTCGCCGCTGACGATCATCGTCATCGCTTTTTCGAGGCCGACGAGCCGGGGCGTGCGTTGCGTGCCGCCGGCGCCGGGCAGGATGCCGAGCTTGACTTCCGGCAGCCCGAGCCGCGCGCTTGGCGCGGCCACGCGGAAATGGCAGCCGAGCGCGGTTTCCAATCCGCCGCCGAGCGCCGTGCCGTGAATGGCGGCGACGGTCGGCTTCTTGATGTTTTCCATCACCTCGATCACGTCGCTGAGGCCCGGAGGCGCCATCGGCTTGCCGAACTCGGAAATATCCGCGCCCGCGATGAAGGTGCGTCCGGCGCAGGCGAGCACGATCGCCTCGACCGTCTTGTCCTGCGCCGCGGCGGCAAAATGGTCCTTCAGCCCCGCCCGCACTTCCTGACGCAGGGCGTTCACCGGCGGATTGTCGACAATGATGATCGCGACCGAGCCGTCCCGGCGCGTTGATACGAAGTCAGCCATGATGCACCCGATCCTCAGAGCTACACTGACGCGATGGCGCCGCCGTCGACCCGGATCATCGAGCCGCTGATGTAGGACGCGCCTGCGCTCGCGAGAAACACCGCCGCCGCCGCGAATTCATCCGCCTCTCCGTATCGGCCGGCGGGAATCCTGCTCAGCGCGTCCGCGCGCACCGCGGCCACATCCTTGCCGGTCCGCTTGGCGTTGGCCGCGTCGATCTCCTCCACCCGCTCGGTCTGGATGCGCCCCGGCAGCACCAGATTGACCGTCACGCCGTCTTTGGCGACTTCGTTCGACAGCGACTTGCACCAGCCGACCAGCGCCGGGCGGATGGCGTTCGACATCGCGAGATTGGGAATGGGTTGTATCACCCCGGACGAGGCGATGGCGATGATGCGCCCGAATTTCTGTTCGATCATGCCGGGCAGCGCGTGATCGGCGAGCCGCACGAGGCCGACGAACATCGCCTCGAATTGCTTGCGCCAATCCTCGGACGAGACGCCCCGCGCCGGCCCGGCGGGCGGCCCGCCGGAATTCAGAACGAGCACATCGAGCCCGCCGAAATCGTGCTTCACGGCATTCCACAGCGCGTCGACCTGCGCCGCCTGCCCGGTATCGCAAGGATGTCCGACCGCGCCCTTTCCGATCGCCTTGGCCGCGGCGACGGACTTGTCGCTCGTGCGGCCGGCGACAATCACGCGCGCGCCCTCCGCGGCAAGGCCCTTGGCGATCGCAAAGCCGAGCCCCCGCGTCGCCCCGAGCACGAGCGCACGCTTGCCCTTGAGACCGGTTTCCATCCTGCGCCCCGCTTCTAGTGGTCCGATAGTTGTCTCGCCTGAGTCGACTGCTATAGGTTGCCCCCGCCTCACGATCAACACGGCTCGCGCATGGCTGCTGCGAGCGGGAGCTCCAGGAGGGACCGTGCACCGCATCGCCTATGTGAACGGGGATTTTCTGCCCCTGGAAGAGGCCAAGGTTTCGATCCTCGACCGGGGATTCCTGTTTGCCGACGGCATCTACGAAGTGGCCGCCGTGCTCGACGGCAAGCTGGTCGACAACGCGCTGCATCTTGCGCGCCTCCAGCGCTCCTGCGGCGAGATTGCGCTTGCGCTTCCTCTCCCCCTGGCCAAGATCGCCGAGGTCGAGCGCGAGCTCGTGCGCCGGAACGACTTGCGCGAAGGCCTCGTCTATCTGGAGGCGACGCGCGGCGCCGCCGAGCGCGACTTTCCGTTCCCGCAAGGCGTTCCGCCGACGCTCGTGATGTTCACGCAGGAGAAGCCCCTCGTCGACTCTCCCGCGGCGAAGGGCATCGCCGTCAAAAGCGTGCCGGACATCCGCTGGGCGCGGCGCGACATCAAGAGCGTCGCCCTGCTTCCCCAAGTGCTCGCCAAACAGGCCGCCGCCGCCGCGGGTTGCCAGGAGGCATGGATGATCGAGGATGACGGCACGGTGACGGAAGGCGGCTCGTCCAATGCCTACATCGTCACCAGAGAGGGCGTGCTGGTCACGCGTCCGATTTCGAACGACATTCTCGCCGGCTGCACGCGCAAGGCAGCGCTGGCGCTCGCCGCCGAACGTCAGATCCGCATCGAGGAGCGCCCCTTCACGCTGGAGGAGGCGCACGGCGCCGCCGAGGCTTTCATCACCAGCGCATCCAGCTTCGTCACCCCGGTCGTGTCGATCGACGGCAAGCCGATCGGCAGCGGCACGCCGGGCAAACTTACCCTGCGCATGCGCGAGATCTATATCGATCACGCGCGCAAGTCCGCCGAATAGAGATTTCCGGATCGAGGAAGCGTCATGCGCCTTGCCAGCTTTCAGGCCGCCGACGGACCACGCGCGGCGGTGGTCGACGGAGACACCTTGATCGACATCGCCGCGGCCGATTCCTCCCTGCCGCGCGACATGACGGCTTTGATTTCGACGGGAAAGGAGGGGCTCGCGAAGGCAAAGGCCGCGGCCAAACGCGCCCCGGCGAGCGCGAGGCGAAGCCTGGCGTCGGCGACGCTGCTGCTCCCGGTGCCCTCGCCGCCGAAGATCATCTGCGTCGGGCTGAACTACGCCGATCACGCCAGGGAAGGCGGCTTTCCGGTGCCGGACTATCCGGCGCTGTTCATGCGCGCGCGCACGTCACTCACCGGCGCCGGCCAGCCGCTGGTGCGCCCGCGCGCCTCGGACAAGTTCGACTATGAGGCCGAGCTGGTCATCGTCATCGGCCGGCGCTGCCGCCATGTCGGCGATAACGACGCGCTCGATTGCGTCTTCGGCTACACGGCGATGAACGAGGGGTCCATCCGCGATTATCAGCGCAAGACGCCGCAATGGACCGCGGGGAAGAATTTCGACCGCTCGGGTTCTGTCGGCCCATGGATCGTGACGGCGGATGAACTCCCGCGCGGCGCCCATGGTCTTTCCGTCCGCTCGCGCTTGAACGGCGCGCTGCTGCAGGACGGCAATACGCGCGAGATGATCTTCCCGGTCGCGAAGATCGTGTCGACTTTGAGCGAAATCTGGACGCTCGAGCCCGGCGATCTGATCGCAACCGGCACGCCCGCCGGCGTCGGCCACGCGCGCAAGCCGCCGCTTTGGATGAAAGCGGGCGACACCGTCGAAGTGGAGATCGAGGGGATCGGCGTCTTGCGCAATCCGGTGGCGGACGAGACCTAGCGCGGATTCTTCCCTCATCCTATCAAGACAGCACGAAAATCATTCACATTGGTCAGCGTCGGCCCGGTGACGATCTGGTCGCCAAGCGCGGCAAAGAAGCCATGCCCGTCATTGTCGGCAAGGCGTTCCTTGGCGTTCACGCCTTTCGCGGCCGCGCGCGCGAGCGTGTCGGGCGTCACGATCGCGCCGGCCGCCTCCTCCGCCCCGTCGACCCCATCGGTGTCGCCGGCCAGCGCATGGATACCGGGTGCGCCATCGAGCGCGACGGCGAGCGCGAGCAAAAATTCCACATTGCGCCCGCCTCGGCCGCGTCCGCGCACCGTCACCGTCGTCTCGCCACCGGACAGGAGAACGCACGGCGAGGGGACCGGCTGGCCGTAGCGGACGACCTGCCGCGCGATCCCCGCAAGGACCCGCGCGACCTCCCGCGCCTCGCCCTCGATCGCGTCGCCGAGGATCAGCGGGGTGAACCCGCGCTCGCGCGCGACCTGCGCCGCCGCTTCGAGCGAACCCTGCGCTGTGGCAATGATGCGCATTTCGGCGCGCACCAGCCGGGGATCGCCGGGTTTCGGCGTCTCATCCCGTCCGGATTGGAGATGCCGCAGCGCGGCCGCCGGCTCCTCAATGCGGTACTTGCGCAGGATCGCGCGCGCATCCTGCACGGTGGTCGGATCGGCTACCGTCGGCCCTGAGGCCACGACCGCCGGATCATCGCCCGGCACGTCGGAAATAATCAGCGTCACGACGCGCGCCGGATGCGCCGCCGCCGCCAGACGGCCGCCCTTGATCGCCGAGAGATGCTTGCGCACGCAGTTCATTTCGTCGATCGACGCGCCGGACGCAAGCAGCGCCCGATTGACGGCCTGCTTGTCCGCAAGCGTCAGCCCGGCCGCGGGCGAGGCAAGCAGCGACGAGCCGCCGCCGGACATCAGCGCGATCACGAGATCATCGGCTTTGAGATCGCCGACCATCGCCAGCATCCGCTCCGCCGCGCGCTCCCCGGCGGCGTCCGGAACGGGATGCGCCGCCTCCACGATCTCGATGCGCCGGCAGGGGACGGCGTGCCCGTAGCGCGTGACGACAAGCCCGCGCAGCTCGCCTTGCCAATGCGTCTCGAGCGCGCGCGCCATGGCGGCCGACGCTTTCCCTGCGCCCACGACAATGCAGCGGCCGCGCGGCAGCTCCGGCAGCCGCGCCGGCACGACGCGCGCCGGATCGGCGTCGGCGATCGCCGCATCGAACATCGCGCGCAAGAGCGCCCGCGCTGACTTGTCGCTGATCGTCATGGTTGCGAAAGCCATTGCGCGAGCACGCGGCGCTCCTCGCGCGTCATGCCGGTGATGTTGTTCGGCGGCATGGCCTTGCTCAGCACCGTCTGCATGCGGATGCTTTCGCGCTGCCGCGCGATCAGATCGGGCGTGTCAAGCCGCACGCCCTTGGGTGCGATGGCGATGCCGGCCCAGACGGGTTCGTCGGCATGGCACATGACGCAGCGGCTCGACAGGATCTCGTCCACGGCGCGCGGCACGTCTGCCGCTTTCGTGACGGACACCGGCGCGCTTCCGGCCAGCCAAGTGGGTCTTGCCATGATCGTGATCGCAACCGCCACGGCGATGGCCGCGCCCGCGACAGCCCATGCCCACCACGGATTTCCCTCTCCCGCATGCCGCCGATTGTAGAAATGGCGGATGCTCGCGCCGGCGACCAGCACGAGCGCGACGATCACGAATGCGTATTCCGACGCGAAGGTCATCGGATAGTGCGGCGACAGCATCAGAAACAGCACCGGCAGGGTGAGATAGTTGTTGTGCGTCGAGCGCGTCTTGCCGATCCTGCCGAGCTTGGGATCGGGCTCGCGCCCGGCGACGAGATCGGCGATGACCTTCTTCTGATTGGGAATGATGACGAGCAGGACATTGGCCGCCATGATCGTGCCCATCAGCGCGCCCGTATGCATCAGGGCGCCGCGCCCTGAGAACACGGTCTGGAAGCCGAACGCAACCGCGACGATGAAGACGAATCCGGTGCCCGCCAGCGCGAATTCACGCGACGCCATGGCCGAGCGGCACAGCGCGTCATAGACGAACCAGCCAAGCACGAGTGAACCGATCCCGATACCCGCGGCGAGACCTGGCGACAGCGCACGCACGTCGGGATCGATCAGAAAGAGATCGGCGCCGAGATAATAGATCCACACGAGCAGAAAGAAGCCGCTGACCCAGGTCGCGTAGGCTTCCCACTTGTGCCAGATCAGCTCGGGCGGCAGTTTCTCCGGCGCGACCAGCCATTTGCGCACCTGATAGAAGCCGCCCCCGTGCACCTCCCACACCTCGCCTCCCTTGCCGGCAGGAATGTCGGGCACGGGCTTCAGCGCCGCATCGATATGCATGAAGTAGAAGGACGAGCCGATCCAGGCGATTCCGGCGATCACATGCAGCCATCGCAAGAGCAGGCTGCCCCACTCGAGAAGAATCGCATCCATGCCGCCCGTGCCACGTCCGCTGCGCCAGTCTAGGCAGGCGCACCTTATTCGGATATCGCTAGAAAGTTCGAGGGTAAATCAACGCAGTCCAGCGGAAATCCATGGGGCGCCTGTCCACCCACGTGCTCGACACCGCGAATGGCCGGCCCGCCGCGGGCGTGACCATCGAGCTGTACCGTCTGGACGGCGGCGCGCGAGCGCTGATCAAGACGGCGAAGACGAATGCCGATGGCCGCACGGACGAGCCGCTGCTCGCGGGCGACGCCTTCCGGCCCGGCGGCTACGAGATCGAATTCCACATCGGCGAACATTTCCGCCGCACCGGCGTGAAGACGGCGCAGCCGCCCTTCCTCGACATCGTGCCGATCCGCTTCCACGTCGCCGAACCGGACGGGCACTATCACGTGCCCCTCCTCGCCTCGCCGTGGAGCTACTCCACCTATCGCGGCAGTTGAGCCCTCGATGACCGATAACCGCTACCCGCGCGATCTCGTCGGTTACGGCCGCAATCCGCCCCACCCGCGCTGGCCGGACGGCGCGCGGATCGCCGTCCAGTTCGTCATCAACTACGAAGAAGGCGGCGAGAACAGTATTCTGCACGGCGACGCGGCGTCCGAAGCCTTCCTGTCCGAAATCGTCGGCGCGCAGCCCTGGCCCGGCCAGCGCCACATGAACATGGAAAGCCTCTACGAGTACGGCGCGCGTGCCGGCTTCTGGCGGCTCCACCGCCTGTTCACCGAACGCAGCATGCCGCTCACCGTGTTTGCGGTCGCGACCGCCATGGCGCGCCATCCGGCCGCGGTCGCCGCCATGAATGAAGCCGGCTGGGAGATCGCCAGCCACGGCCTGAAATGGATCGAGTACAAGGATTTCTCGCGCGATGACGAGAAGAAGCACATCCTCGAGGCAATCCGGATTCACCGAGAGATTGCGGGCGAACGGCCTTTGGGGTTCTACCAGGGACGCTGCTCGGTCCACACGCTCGCTCTTGTGATGGAGGAAGGCGGCTTCCTCTATTCCGCCGACTCCTACGCCGATGAACTGCCCTACTGGGCGGACGGCGCAAACGGACCCGGGCTCATTGTCCCGTACACGCTGGACGCCAACGACATGCGCTTTGCGACGCCGCAGGGATTCAATTCCGGCGACCAGTTCTACGCCTATCTCAAGGATTCCTTCGACCAGCTTTACGCCGAAGGGGAGCGCGCGCCCAAAATGCTTTCCGTGGGCCTGCATTGCCGCCTGGCCGGCCGGCCGGGCCGCGCGGCGGCGCTGGCGCGTTTTCTCGACTACGTCGCTGCACATGAGAAGGTCTGGGTCGCGCGCCGCATCGACATCGCGCGCCACTGGCTAAAGCGCCACCCGCCGAAGGATCTGAAACCCTCGCGCATGAACCGCGCGATTTTCATGGAATCGTTCGGCGATGTTTTCGAGCACACGCCGCAGCTTGCGGAAACCGTGCACGGCGCGGGCCTGTCGTCGCGCCACGACACGGCAGCCGGCCTGCATCAGGCCTTCATCACGGCCATGCGCGCCCTCCCCCGCGAAGCCAAGCTCGCGCTGATCAATGGTCACCCCGATCTCGCCGGCCGCCTGGCGCCGACCGAGCAGCTCACAGCCGATTCAACAGCCGAGCAGGCCTCCGCCGGTCTCGACCGCCTCTCGCCCGCCGAGCGCGAGCGGTTCGCGGGGTTGAACGAGGCTTACAAGAAGCGTTTCGGTTTTCCCTTCATCATGGCGGTGAAAGGACGGAGCAAGGACGACATTCTCGCCGCATTCGAAACCCGGCTGAAGAACACGGCGGACGCGGAGTTTGAGGAGGCGCTGCGTCAGATCGAGGCGATCGCCCTCTTGCGTCTGAAGGATCGGCTGCCTGATTGAGCCTATTCCGCCGCGCCGAGCTTCTTCAGCCTCAGCGTATCCATGGCGGCGCGAAGCCGGCCGCGGGCGCTTTCCAGCAGGCTCTCCGCCTCGCGCACGTCGCATCCGTGCAAGACAAGCAGGGCCACCTTCACCCGTCCCTCCGCCTGCCGCAACGCCTCGCGCACCTCATGGCGGCCGCGCCCTGACAAATGCAGCAGAATGCGTTCGCTCCGCGCGACGAGCTTCTGGTTGACGGCCTGCAGGTCAACCATCAATCCGTCGTAGACCCCTCCGAGCCGGATCATGACCAGCGAGGACAGAAGGTTCATGGCGATGCGCTGCGCGGTTCCCGCCTTCATCCGCGTCGACCCGGCGATCACCTCGGCGCCCGTCGCGAGCAGGATGGCATGATCTGCATCCTGGAGCAGCGGCGTGTCCGGATTGTTCGCAATCCCGATCGTCAGCGCGCCGCGTTGCTTCGCTTGGCGAAGGCACGCCAGCGTAAACGGCGTGGTGCCGCTGGCGGAGGCGGCAATCAGCACGTCGTCAGATCCGATCCGGTGCTCGGCGAGCAGCCTTCCGGCGCTGTCGGCGTCGTCCTCGGCGCCTTCCACAGCCTCCATCAGCGCGTCCCGTCCGCCCGCGATCGACAGCACAAGTCGCTCGCTCGGCCAACTGAACGTCGGTCCCAGTTCGGCCCCATCCTGGACGGCCAGACGGCCCGAGGTCCCGGCTCCGGCATAGACCAGCCGCCCGCGCTCGCCCAGCCGCTCCTCGGTCGCCAGTGCGGCGCGTTCAATGTCGGCGCGCGCGGCACGCACTGCCGCAACGGCCGCGAACTGCCCCTCGATCATCGCATCGAGAATGTCGGCCGCAGGCCAGATGTCGATTCCGGCGTAACGCGGGCTGACGCGCTCGGTTTCGCTATCGAGATGTGGCAGGCTCATGTTCGAGAACCCCTCCGACCTGGTGCCCGAAACCGATATTTGCACCCGCCGAAGCGTAACGCGGTTGCGAACTTCGGGTTCGAAAGGAGAACTATACCGGCTCATGACACGGTCCAATGACAAACAGCGCCACGGGCGCATGCAGACCGAGATTCGCGAGGCACCGGATGTTGTCAGTCGGCAGGCGCAGCGTCTAGGCCCGGTCCTGTCCGAACTGTCGCGCAAGCTCGGCTCCGCGCGGCCCTCCGTAGTCGTGACCTGCGCGCGGGGGAGTTCAGCCCATGCCGCAGCCTTCGGGAAGCACGTCGTCGAACGCCATCTGGGGATTCCTGTGGCTCCTATGGCGCCGAGCATCGCAACGCTCTACCGCCAGCGTCTTGACCTGAAAGGCCAGCTCTTCCTGGCCATTTCGCAATCCGGCCGGAGCGACGACCTGATCGAATCGGCTGCCATGGCCAAGGCGTCCGGCGCGCTGACGGCTGCGCTCGTCAACGATGTCGAAAGCCCGCTGGCGAGAGCTTGCGAATATGTCCTGCCGATGGGGGCCGGGCCGGAGTTGAGCGTCGCCGCGACGAAAACCGTCATCGCATCGTTGTCCGCCCTGCTGCGGCTTGCAGCCGCCTGGGCTGGCAGCGACGCGCTCGCAGGCGCGCTGGACCGCCTGCCCGATCGGCTCGCCCGGGCGGCCGAACTGGACTGGAGCGCGGCGCTCGAGGCGCTTTCGGGAGCAGAAAGCCTCGTGACCATCGGTCGCGGCCCCACCCTCGCCATTGCGCGCGAAGCCGCGCTGAAACTCAAGGAAACCTGCAATCTGCATGCGGAGGCTTTCAGCGGGGCCGAATTCCTGCATGGGCCGGTGACGCTCGTCTCCTGGCATTATCCGATCCTCATGTTCGTGCCGGAGGATGAAGTCGCGCCCGGACTGCGCGCGCTGGCCGGCGATCTGCGCGGGAAAGGAGCGGCGCTGTTGATGGCGGACCCCAAGGGGTCGGGGCCGAACCACCTGCCTGCGCTCGCCCCCGACCACCCCGACGCCGACGCGATTTGCCTGATCCAGAGCTTCTATGCGATGGCCGTGCGGCTGGCTGAAAAGCGCGGCATCGATGTCGACCGGCCGCGCCATTTGCAGAAAGTCACCCGCACGCGATGAGCCCGAGCCGCCATGCCGTTGCCGCCGATCATGTTTTCGATGGCGACACGCTGCATGCGAATGCAGCCGTCGTCATTGAAGACGCGACCATCCGCGGTCTCGTTGCGCGGGAGGAACTGGGATCGTCCACGCCCGTCCAGGCGCTGCCCAAAGGCGCCTGGCTCGCGCCCGGGTTCATCGACCTGCAGGTGAACGGCGGCGGCGACGTTCTCTTCAACGACGATCCGACACCCGAGGGCATCGCCGCCATTGCCAACGCGCATCGCGCCTTCGGCACCACATCGCTCCTGCCCACGCTGATCACCGACTCGATTGAAACCATGGAGCGCGCCTTTGCCGCTGTGCAGGCCGCGGTCGAGCAGAACCCGTCCGTGCTCGGCATTCATTTCGAAGGCCCGTTCCTCTCGCCGCAGAAACCGGGCGTGCACAGCGCCGAGAAAATTCGCAAGCCGGGTCCGCGAGAATGGGCTCTCCTGACGCAGCCCCGCCGCGGCGCATTGCTTGTGACGCTTGCGCCGGAAGAGGTCCGCCCGGGTTTCATCCGCGCGCTGACCGGGGAAGGCGTGGTGGTCTCGCTTGGCCATTCGATGGCGACTTATGCGCAAACCCTGGCGGCGATCGCCGAAGGCCTCAGCGGCGTCACGCATCTGTTCAACGCCATGCCGCCGCTCCAAGGCCGCGAGCCCGGGCTCGTTGCGGCCGCGCTCGAATCGCCTGACGTGACATTCGGCATGATCGTCGACGGCTTGCATGTCGACCCGGCGATGTTGCGGCTCGCGCTCCGCGGCGCGGCGCAGCCGATGCTGGTCACCGACGCGATGCCGCCGGTGGGCGGGGTCAAACCCAATTTCACCTTGTACGGAGAGATGATCGAGGTCAGTCACGGCCGTTGCGCGCGTCCCGATGGAAAACTGGCCGGATCGATGCTGACGATGGCCGAAGCCGTACGCAACTGCGTCGCCATGCTGGGTGTCCCGCTGACCGCAGCGCTTCAATTCGCCTCGCATGCGCCCGCGCGGTTCATCGGTGCCGGCGGGACGCTCGGATCGCTCGCGCCGGGCTACCGCGCCGACATGGTCGCCTTCGAGCCGGAGACGATGAACGTGCTGGCCACCTGGGTCGCGGGGCAGCAGCCCACCAAGGTCCCCGTTTGATGGGCGCCGCTGAGGCAGATCGCGTTCTGCATGTCCCCTGCCCGCGCGGCGCACGAAGTGTTTGCCTGCTCACCGAAGGTGGTAAAGTACTCCCGCGCCTGGTTGCAACACCGGCGGGAAACGGGGCGAGCAAAGCCTGGGAGGACGTTCATGCATAAGCTCATCTTCGTCGCGTGTTTTTTGGGCCTTTCCGTATGGCAGGCGCACGCGCAGCCGCTCGGACTGGGGACGAGCCCGCAAGGCACCGTGACCTACCAATTGGGAGCCACGGTCTCGAAGGCCCTGCAGGATTCCGCCAATATCCCCTCACGCGTTCAACCCTCGAGCGGCACGGGAGCGATGATTCCGCTCGTCAATGCCGGCGAGATCGACATCGGCTTCTGCAATTCGCTCGAACTCTATGACGCCTTCCACGGCGTCGGCACGTTCGACAAGCGGCCCAACCCGAAGCTGCGCACGGTGGCGGTTCTCTTCCCCCTGCGCACCGGCCTGTTCGTGCGCGCCGATTCGCCGATCAAGTCCGTGAAGGACCTCAAGGGAAAGACGATCGCCTACGGCTTCACGAGCCAGGAGATCATCAAGACGACGGTGGACGGCATGCTCGCGGCCGCCGGCCTCACCATCGCCGACATGAAGCCCGTGCTCGTGCCCAATCTGATCCGCGGCGTGGAGGAACTGATCGCCGGCCGGGTGGACGTGACCACCTTTGCGCTCGGCGGAGCCAAGACGGCGGAAGCTGACGCCGCGGTCGGAATTCGCTGGCTCGACATCGGCAACGATCCGGCCGGCGTTGCCGCGATGCAGAAGGTTTTCCGTACCTCCTATATGGGACGCGTCGAGCCCTCGCCCACCATTCCCGGGCTGAAAGAACCGATCCACACCATGCACTATGACTACACGGTGTTTGCGAATGCCGACGTGCCGGCAGAGCGGGTCAAATCGGTCGTGCGCGCGATCGCCGAGCAGAAGGACGCCATGGCGCAATCGATGCCCGCATTTCGCGGATTGAGCGTGCAGCGCCTCCATACGGATGTGAACGTTCCCTTCCATCCCGGCGCCATCGCGTATTTCAACGAAAAGGGCATCAAGCCGAACAAGTAAGGAAGCCGGCCTCGCAGCACCGTCATCGCAAGGATCCAGGACTTGGAGTCGCGCGCAGCCAGCGAAGGGTCGCCCATTGCGGCCGAGATCTTCTTGCGCGCCTTGTCTGACCACGGCGTCGATTACTTTTTTGCCAATCCCGGAACCGACTTTCCCCCGATCGTGGAGGCTTTCTCACGCGCAGCCGGCACCAACACGAAGCTCCCGCGCCCGATCCTCGTCCCGCATGAAAACCTCGCCGTCGCCATGGCGCATGGCGCGACGCTGATGACGGGGCGGCCGCAAGCGGTGATGGTGCACGTCAATGTCGGCACGGCGAATACGATCAACAATCTTGCCAATCTCGCCCGCGACAACGTCCCGCTGATTCTGTGCGCCGGGCGCACGCCGATCACCGAAACCGGCCGGTTCGGAAGTCGCAACCGCCCGATCCACTGGGCGCAGGAGATGTTCGATCAGGCGGGAATGGTGCGAGAACTCGTGAAGTGGGATTACGAGCTGCGCGCCCCTGAGCAGATGCGTGACGTGGTGGCGCGTGCGGTGGAGGTCGCGACAACCTCGCCGCAAGGTCCCGTCTATCTCGTGCTTCCCCGCGAGCCGCTCAGCGCCCCGCTGGCGCAGGACACCGAAGCGCGGCCCCGCGCGATACCGGCGCCTCCCAATCCCGATCCCGCCTCGATCGCGACCCTCGCGCGCTGGATCGCCGAAGCCGAGCGGCCGATGATCATCACCGCCGCCGCCGGACGCGAGCATGCTGCTGTCGCCGTGCTGATGGCCTTGTGCGAGCACGCCTCCATCCCGGTCGTCTCCTTCACGCCGCGCACGCTGTGCCTTCCTTCGAGCCATCCCATGCATGCCGGCTTCGATCCCGCGCCGCTGCTTCGGCGGGCGGACCTCGTGATCGTGATCGAATCCGACGTGCCCTGGATTCCAAGCCTGCAGAACCCGCCCGACGATTGCCGCGTGGTTCATATCGGCGCCGATCCCGCCTTCACGCGTTACCCGATGCGGAGCTTCCCTGCGTCGCTGTCGATCACGGCCGCGCCGGCCGCCGCGCTCGAAGCGCTCGGCCGCGCGCTGGCGGGACAACCTGAGCTGACCCACGCCGCAGCCCGCCGCCAGCGCGTCGCGGAAGAACAGGCCGCCCGTCGCGCGGGCATCGAGCGGACGGCCAAGCCGCGGACGGAGCGCATCACCCCGGAGCAACTGAGCCGCGCCGTCGGAGAGACGATCGGATCGGACGCGATTATCTTCAACGAGTATCCGCTCGCGCTCGATCATTGCCCGCGCGAAAAGCCGGGCACCTATTTCGGCATGAGTCCGGCGGGTGGGCTCGGCTGGGGTTTGGGCGCGGCGCTCGGCGCCAAGCTCGCCGCGCCCGACAAGCTCATCGTCGCGACCATCGGCGACGGCGCCTATGTGTTCACCAACCCCACGGCCTGCCATTGGGTCGCGAACGCGCATGGCTGTCCGGTGATGACGGTCGTCTTCAACAACGAGCGCTATGGCGCCGTGCGCCGCGCCACGCTGTCGATGTTCAAGGATGGCGCGGCGGGGGTGGATGACGGCCGCTTCCTTGCGGACTTTGCGCCGAGTCCCCCCTTTGAGGAGATCGCGCGCGCACAGGGCTGTCATGCCGAGCGCGTCGAACGGCCCGATGAACTGATGCCCGCGCTCAAACGCGCTCGCGACGCCGTGCTGCATGATCGGCGGCAGGCGCTTTTGAACGTCACCTGCCCTTACTGAACAGAGAAGGCGATGCCGGCGATTTTGAAACATACGAAGACAGCGCTCAGCGCCGCGATTGTCGCCGTCGTGATCGCCTGGATCCTGAATCTGCCGGCCCGGTTCGACATCGGACTGTTTACCGAACAGATGCTCGCGGCGGTGCTGGGGCTCTCGCTCGCGCTCACCTTCCTGCAGTTTCCGCTCCGGCTCGGCACAACCGGCGAAGAAGCCGTTGCCAAGGCGCATATCGGCCGGCTGGAAGTCCAGCCCGGATTGTTCGACATCGTTCTGGCGGCGCTCAGTCTCGCAAGCTGTTTCTATGTCGCGATCCGCTACCCAGCCTTGATCAAGGAACTCGTCTATCGCCCCTGGGACGGCGTGCTGATCTCGAGCACCATCGTCATCCTGATTTTCGAGGCGACCCGGCGCATCGCCGGTTGGGCGCTTGTCTTGATCGTGCTCGCGCTCTGCGTCCACGCCATGCTGGGCTATATGCTGCCGGAGCCGTTCACCTCGCGCTACGTGCCGCTCGGCCGGCTGATGGTGTATCTCGGCATCGACACGAATGCGCTCCTCGGCTCGACGCTGCAGATCGCGATCATCGTCGTCACGCCCTTCATCATCATGGGCCAAGTGCTCAACCGTTGCGGCGGATCGGATTTCTTTGCCGACCTCTCGACGGCGTTGATGGGCCGCTTCCGCGGCGGCTCGGCGAAAGTGGCCGTGGTCGGATCCGCTTTTTTCGGCATGGTTTCCGGCAGCGCGGTCGCCAATGTGGCCAGCGTCGGAACCGTGACGATCCCGTTGATGAAGCGCGCGGGCTTTCCGCCTCACGTCGCCGGCGGCATCGAAGCGGTCGGCTCGACCGGCGGACAGATCATGCCCCCTGTGATGGGCGCGGCGGCGTTCCTGATGGCCGAATATCTGCAGGTGTCTTACGCGGAAGTCATGCTGGCCGCGATCATTCCGGCATTCCTCTACTACGCCGCCTTGTTCTTTCAGGTCGACCTCGAAGCGGCGAAACTCGGCATTCGCGGCACCCCCGCACAAGAAATTCCTTCGGCCTTGGACGTCTTGCGCGAGGGCTGGCATATCCCGATCCCGTTCTTCGTGCTGATCGGCGGCCTCTTGTGGTGGAATCTGGAGGCCGAATATGCCGCGCTTCTTGCAACGCTCGTGCTCTGCGTGCTCGCCGTTGTCGTACCGTACAAAGGGCGGCGCTGCTCTCCAATCGAAGTGATTGCAGCCGTTGCCTCGGCAGGCCGCGCGGTGGTGGACATCATCGCCGTGACGGCGATCGCGGGCCTCCTGATCGGCGCGCTCAATTTGACCGGGGTCGCCTTCTCGCTCACGCAACAACTGCTGGCGGCGAGCGGAGGAAGTCTTTTTGTTCTGCTTCTCTTGACCGCCTTCGCGGCCTTCATCCTCGGCCTGCCTCTGCCGACCGTCGGCGTCTATGTGATCCTCGCGACACTGGCTGCGCCCGCGCTCATCCAGGCCGGACTGATGCCGATGCAGGCGCATATGTTCGTTCTGTTCAACGGCATCCTGTCGATGGTCACTCCGCCCGTTGCCCTGGCCGCCTTTGCCGCAGCCACGATCGCCCAGTCGGATCAGTGGCGCACCGGCTGGGCCGCCACGCGCATCGGCTGGTGCGCGTATTTCCTGCCCATCATCTTCGCATACTCGCCGCAGCTTTTGATGTATGGCTCGCCGCTCGCGGTGATCGCGACGCTGGCCGTCGTCCTGCTCGGCGTGCTCATGGGGACGGTCGCGGTGGTCGGATTCTTCCTGACGCGCATTCCGTGGTTCGGCCGCCTCGGCTATGCCGCGCTCGCCGCCATGCTGTTGATCCAGGCGCGCATGTTCGAGGGCGCCATCTGGTTGAATGCGCTGGGCCTCGTCCTTGCTCTTGCCGCGATCGGCTACGAAATCATTCGCGCGCGGCGGGAGCAGGATCGCAGCAAGCTTGTGATCCCAACCTGAGCTCAGCCGGCAAGCGGCAGCGTCACGATGTCGTAGGCATGCGTAATCCGCCTGCCGAGGACCGGGTCGTGCAGCTCGCACGAAAACCGGCCTGCCCGCCGGATGCCGCCTTTCGCGGCAAGCGTGCCGCCGAACATGACGGTGCCGGCGGTCAAGCCGCCGCTACCGGCAAACCCGGCAATGATGCGTTCCGGCGACAGCATGTTGCTCACCGCTCCTTCCTGGTAGAGCCGCGGCTCGCCGCCTTCGTCGATCCACGATCGCAGGATCAAATCATCCCAATGACCGTGAACCTCCTCGAACGCCCAGAGCTCGGGCGCGACGGGCTTATCGCAAATCTGCTTCGAGAGCGTGACGCTGTAGGTTTCAAGCTTCCGGTCGGTGTGGTCCGATCCGAGTCCCACCCACAGTCCGTCTGCTTCGCTCACGAGCACGAACTCCACTTCCCCACTCGTTGTTTCTCCCGAAACCTCGATCCGCTGCGCGGTGGTCAGGCGCGACGCGGAAACGCGATAGTAGATCGGCGTCGTCGCCGGGCGCGCGACCCCGATCGCCTCGAGTTCCGCGATGTGCTTGTCGCGGGCGACAGGATCACGGCCGGTCCAGCCGGCCATCACCGCCATGTGGACGGCGAGCGAGCGGGAGCGGGAAATCCCCTTGCGATGCGCTGTGAAGGTGAGCGTCGTCATGAAAGCTCACACCTAGCCATCGCCGCCAACCGCTTCCTTTTGGAAATCGCCCTCGATGCCGCGATGCGATCGTAAGGTCGGATAATGCGTACGGAAGTCGGCGGTGATCTGATCGAAGGGCACATCCGCGAACGGGCCGCGGTCTCTGATGTATTCCATGTGCTTGCGGCCCGCGCGGTCGAAGGGATGGAACAGGGAGTCGGTCATGCCGTCGAAATCGAGCGCGTGCAGCCCGAGCCGTTCGCAAAGCGCGGCGTTGAACGCCGGGGTCGCCTTCACCCAACGCCCGTTGAGATAAACTTCGGAATAGGAGTGCCAGACATAGAGGTCCGATTGCAGCAGCGCATGCAGGCGGGGCGACGTCATATGATTGCGCACGTCGGCATAGCCGACCCTGGCCGGCACGCCGAGCGCACGCGCGCAAGCACTGAACAGCGCGGCCTTGCCGACGCAAAAGCCGCGGCCGGCCGCCAGCACCGCGCTGGCGCGATAATTGTCGGGATGCAAAGTGTCGACATAGGGGTCGTAAAGAATTCCGTCGCGGACGGCTTCGTACAGGAGCAGGATACGCTTGCGGTCGTCGCCGCCCGCCGCCGCCGCGTCGCGCGCGAAGGCGACGACACTCGGCGCCGCGCTGTCGATAAAGTGGCCGGGTTGCAGATAGTCGGCGTTCATTCCTTGCCCTGTCATTCGCAAGCGATCGCAGTCATAACGCAGGAGCAATCCCGGCACCAGCAGCGCGTCAGAGAACCCCAAGATAAGCCTCGATCACACGGCGGTCGCTCAACACGGCCTGCGGCGTCCCTTCCGCCAAAGTCCTTCCATAATCGAGAACGTGAATGCGGTCGGCCAGATCCGCCACCATCTGCATATCGTGCTCGATCCAGATCATCGGGATTCCGAGCTCGTGCTTGATGCGCAGGATGAAACGGGCCAGATCCTCCCGCTCGTCGCGGTTCAATCCCGCCGATGGCTCGTCGAGCATGAGCAGCGCCGGCTGCAGCGCGAGCGCGCGCGCAAAACCGACGATCTTCTGCACGCCGAACGGCAACGCATCGACGGCCGCGTAGCGATACCGCTCGAGCTCGACGAATTCGATGATCGCCTCCACCTCGGCGCGTTGCCGGATTTCCTCGTTCCGGACGTTGGGAAGAAACAGCATCTCCGAGAATGGCGTCGTGCGGATTCGCGCATGCCGGCCGGTGAGCAGGTTCTCGACCACGCTCATATGGCTGAACAACTCTCCGTGCTGAAACGTTCGCGCCAGTCCCCGTCGAGCAATCTCGTGCGGACTCAACCCGTTGATGTCTTCCCCGCGAAACGAGATTGTTCCGTCGCCGCGATAAAGGCCGCTGATGCAGTTCAGGACGCTTGTCTTGCCTGCGCCGTTCGGACCGATCAGGGCGAAGAGCTCGCCGCGCTCAAGCGCAAAGGACACGTCGTCGAGCACGACCAGCCCGCCGAAGCGCAGCCTGAGGTTCTGCACGGCCAGTTCAGCCATACCATCTCCGGCTTCGCCGATATTGTTTGACCGTTCGATAGCTGCGCCGCTCCCCGCCCGTGGAAAGTCCCAGATAGAACTCCTGGATATCGGGGTGATTTCTGAGCCTCTCGCCGTCGCCGTCGAGGACGACACGTCCGTTTTCGAGCACGTAGCCGTAGTCCGCTACTTGCAGCGCCACGGCTGCGCTCTGCTCGACGATGACGATGCCGAGCTTCAGTTCGCGCCTGATCTCGAGGAGACGCTTCATGAGATCCTGCACGACGACGGGCGCCAATCCGAGCGAAAGCTCGTCGACCAGCAGGAGCTCCGGCTGGCACACGATCGCCCCGCCGATCGCAAGCATCTGCCGTTCGCCGCCGGACAGGAGCCCTGCGGTGCGCGATCTGAGGTCCCAAAGCCGCGGGAAGGATTGAAAAACCAGCTCCTCGCGCCGCCGCCGCTCGGCACGCGAACCGCGCCCGACGGGAACCGACAGGTTCTCAGAAACCGTCAGATTGGGAAACACTTTGTCGCGCTCCGGCACGAGCGCAATGCCCGAACGCGCAATATCGTGCGGCGGGCGATTCTCGAGATGAGCGCCCTTGAACACGATGGCCCCCTCCGTCACGGCGGCGTCGTCGATTCCGAGAAAACCCGAGATCGCGCGCAACGTCGTTGTCTTCCCCGCGCCATTCGTTCCGAGCACCGCCACGATCTGCTCAGGCTGCACGGACAGGGAAATACCCTGGATCGCGGTGATCGCGCGGTGATAGACGACCTCCAGCTTCTCCACGCGCAGCAGCGGCTCGATCATTTGCGCGCACCTGCCACCGGCCGATATTTGAAAGGCCAAAGAAGAAAATAGGTCTGCAGGCGCCGCCAGATGCCGACAAGGCCCTGCGGTTCGAACACCAGGAACAGAATCATCGCCACGCCGAATGCGGCATAGTTCACGGCGAACAGTTGCCCCGCATAATTGCTCGCGCCCGGCAAGGCAACGAGCGCCGCTTCGATGACATAGGGGAACACGGTGACGAACACCGCGCCAAGAATCGCGCCGAGCAGCGAGCCCATGCCGCCGATGATGATCATCGCGACATACTGGATGGTCAGGAACAGCGAGAAGGCTTCGACGGACACGAAGCCGCGGTAATAGGCGAACAGCGCGCCGGCGGTCGCGGTCATGGCCGAGCTGATGACGAAAGCCAGAAGCTTGTAGGCTGCGATCGAGATCCCGAGCGCCTCCGCCACCGTCTCATGGGCGTGGATGGCACGCCAGGCGCGCCCCGTGCGCGCCCGCAGCAGGTTGACGCAAAAGAGCAGCGTCGCTGCCGCGGCCGCGAGCAGCACGAAGTACCAAATGCGTCCGCTCGTGATCGCGTAGCCGCCGATGCTGGGCGGATCGATGACGATGCCCGTCGAATAGCCGCGCTTGGTCTCATATTCGCCGCCGACATAGACCACCGCGAAGTGAAGCGCGAGCGTGCTCACCGCAAGATACAGCCCGCGCAAGCGCAGCGAAGGCAATCCGAACACGATCCCGAGCAGCGCGCCCGTGAGCGCCGAAGCCGGCAGCGTGATCCAGAACGGCGCTCCGAATTCCTTGAACAGAATTCCGGTCGTGAACGCTCCCGCCGCAAGCAGACCCGCATGGCCAAGCGAAATCTGCCCCGCATATCCGGTCAAGAGCATCAGCGCGAGCGCGCCGATCGAACTGAGGAAGATCTGATTGGCGAGATCGAGCCAGAACGCGGAGGCGAGGAACGGGAATGCCGCAAGCACGACGAGCAGCGCGACGGCGGCGGTCTTTTCCAATCGCGTCTCGATCAGCGCGAAATCCTGCGCGTATCCGCTGCGGAAATAGCCGCTCGCGCGCGGCACGCGCCTAGACACGGTCGAGTTCCTCGCGCGTGCCGAAAAGCCCCCATGGCCGCACGATCAGCATCACGATGAGCACGAGAAACGGCACCACGTCCGAGAGCAGCGGATCGACGTAATGGATGAGCGAGACCTCCGCCGCGGCAACGATCAAAGCGCCGATGAGGGCGCCGAGCAGGCTGTCGAGGCCGCCGACGAGGGCGGCCGGAAACGCCTTCAGGCCGATGATCATCATCGATCCGGTCAGGCCGGAATCGAGCGCGATCAGCATGCCGGCCATCGAGCCGGTCAGCGTCGACAGGCCCCAGGCCAAAGCATAGATCGTATGGAGATTGACCCCGCGTTGCGCCGCCAGCAGCGGATTTTGGCCCGCCGCGCGCATCCGTACGCCCCAGCGTCCAAATCGCAGGAACAGGAACAGCGCGCCATAGACCACGCCCGTGGTGAGCACCAAGAGCGCGGCAAAGGTCGAAATGCGGCCGCCGCCCGGCAGCACGATCGCCGGATTGGAAAAGCCGAGCGCCTGGCTCGGATACTGCTGCTGCGCCGACCACACGAGCACCATCACGCCGCGCAGGAGGACGCCGATCGCCACCGTCGTCAGCACGGCTGCAAGCACCATCTCGCCGGTCATCTTGCGCATGAGGAACAGATAGACGAGCACGCCCACCGTCAGACTCAGCGCGCAGGCTGCCGCGATGGCGGCCAGCGGGCTTCCTGCGAATGACCAAGCCGTGGCGAGCAGCAGATAGGCGCCGAGCATCATCAGTTCGCCATGCGCGAGATTGAGCACGCGGCTCACGCGATAGATGAGAACATAGCCGCAAGCGATCAGCGCATAGATCGATGCGAGCACGAGGATATTGACGATGAGCTGCAATTGCGGCCTTCAGCGTCGGCGGGATTGGGGGCTGGCGGAGGACCGCAAGGATTCTCCGCCCTGTTGACCTTTACTTGACGTCGTAGGCCATCCAGTCCTTTACCCGTGCAATGGCGTTCTTGGCCGGATCAAAACGGTAGATCCGATAGTACTGGCGCACACGGAAGTGATTGTCCTTCGTCCATTCGATCGGACCGCCGCGCAAACCTTTGGTATCGACCCTCAGGTTCGACATGGCCTCTTGCAGCTTGGCCGGCGTCACCGGCCAGCCGGCGCTCTTGAGCGCAGCCTCGATCACCATTCCGGCGATCCAGCCTTCGGCGGTCTGCTCCGGTGGATACTTGACGTTCCCCGCTTTCATGGCGTCGGCGATCTCCTTGTGGATCGGAAGATTCTCCTGGAACAGCGCATTCGCGCCGATCACGAAGAACTTGCCGTCTTTCAACCGCGCAAGCTCGCCTTCGGCCTCCAGATGCGCCCAGGCGATCGCGTCGCCCTCCCAGCCGAGACGGCGCAGGGCTTCCAGCGTTCGCACCTGCGTCACCCAAGGCGCCCACGACCACAGCCAGTTCGCATTCGCGTCCTTGATCTTGGTCGCAAAGGGCGTGTAGTCCGGCGTCGGCGGCGGAATGATCTCCTTCGACACCGGCGTCATGCCGAGCTCTTTCGACAGTGTCTCGGCGAAGTCGATCTCACCGCGTGAAATCGGGATCGCCATCGCAGCGAGCCCGAGCCGGACCGGCTCCTTCGCGGTGTCCTTCACGAACGCGAGCGCGGCGCGGCTGTCATAGGTCGCGGCGAAGGCCGTTGTGCAGAACAGCGCCGCGTCCGCCGGCGGATAGACTTCTTTCGGACAAACCGAGCTTGCAAACAGCAGCGGCACGCCCGCGCGCTTCGCCTCCGCGATCACCGGCGCGTAGGTCGACGACAGGCTCGCATTGATGAGCAGGTGTACGTTGTCTTGCGCCAGAAGCTTCTTCGCGTTCGCGGTCGCCTTCGAAGGTTCGGCGGAATCATCCTGAAGGATGAGCTGAACCTTGCGCCCGTTCACGCCGCCGGCGGCGTTGAGACGGTCGATATAGACGCGCAGCGCCTCGACCGCGGGCGCATAGGTGCTGGCCGGCGGGCCGGTCAGCGCGCCGGTCAACCCGATGACATAGGCATCCTGCGCGGCGGCCGAACTCGCGAGCGCCGCGGCAAGCGCCAATCCCAGCAAACTCCGTTTCACCATGTTTCTCTCCCTTGACTTGTTTCTTCAGGCGCGAGGCGTTTCGCCCGCTCCGGCCGCAACCAGACGGTCTTCGGTGTCGTCGTACATGCTATCGACCAGGTCCTTGAAGCGCTCGACCATCAGCATGCGTTTGACTTTTCGCGTCGGCGTCACCGGCTCCCCTTCCTCTTCCGGATCCAGCGCCTTCGGCAGGATGCGGAATTCTTTGATTTGCTCGACGCGCGCAAGCTCCTTGTTCACGCGCCCGATCTCCTCGGCGATCAGGCGTCGGGTGTGAGGGCCGAGCGCCAAGTCCGTGAACCCGGTATAGGGCACGTCCTGCCCGCGCGCCCAATCCGCCACGCTGTCGTAATCGATCTCGATCAGCGCGGCCAGATACTTTCGGCCGTGCCCGACGATGAGCGCCTCGGCGACATACGGGCTCGCGCGCAGCAGGTTCTCGATGAACGAGGGCGAGATGGACTTGCCGCCGGACGTCACGATGAAGTCGCGCGCGCGATCGACGAGGCGCAAGGCCCCATTCCGCCATTCACCCACATCGCCCGTGTGAAGGTGCCCCGCCTTGAGCACCTCGTTAGTCGCGTCCTCGTTGCGCCAATATCCGTCGAACAGATACTCGCTCTGTACCAGGATCTCGCCGGTGTCCGAAAGATCCACCTGCCAGCCGGGCGGTACTTCGCCGACATTGCCCGGCCGCGGGAACGGTCCGCGCTGGCCTGAAATGATGCCGCCGGCCGTTTCCGTCTGCCCGTACATCTCGCAAACATTTACGCCGTACATCTGCCATAGCGTCATGGTCTCCACGGGCAAGGACGCGCCGCCTGAGACAAGAAGCTGCAACTGATCGAGGCCAAGCTTGTTGAGGATCGGCCGGAAGACCAGCGCACGCGCCGCCTCATAGGCGATTGATTGCGGTATTGTCAGCGCGCCCTCCCAGCGCTTGCGCGCCACCTCGCGGGCGAGCGGAAGCACGGCGTCGTACGCCGCGCGCTTGATCGCGGATGAGTTGCCGATCCCGACCAGGATTTGCGATGCGAATTTCTGCAGATAGCGCGGCACGGTGAAGAGGACCGTCGGCGCCACGTCGAACAGCGTCGTGCCGAGGTCCTCGATGTCCTCCCCAAAATGCGGCACGAGTTTTGAGAACAGCGGCAGCGTGATCGCGACATCGCGTCCGAGCACGTGGCAGAGCGGCAGGTGGATCACCGTTCGATGCTCGCGCTCGAGCAGCGTCGGATAGGTCTGCGCGACGTTGAAGGCGGCCGCGAGATGCTTCCCGTGGCCGACCAGCGCGCCCTTCGGCATGCCGGTCGTTCCCGAGGTGTAGACGATGAAGGCCGGATCATCCGGGCTGAGCGCGCGCGCGCGCTCCTCCAGCCAATCAAGTTCGGGTTGCGGCGTGCGCTCCAGCAGCGCGCGCAGCCGCAGAAGCTTCGGATGCGCGTATTGGAACATCGCGGCGTCGTCGATCACGACGACCCACCGAAGATCGGGCAGCCGGTCGGCAATCGAGAGGACCTTGTCGACATATTCCTGATCCTCGGCGATGAAGATCGAAGCCCCGCCGTCGCGCATCTGGTATTCGACTTCCGCGCCGGACGCGGTGGGATAGATCCCATAGGTGACGGCGCCGAGCGACTGCGATGCCAGATCGGCGATCATCCACTCCTCGCAGGCATCGCCCATGATGGCGACGCGTTCGCCGGACCGAAGCCCAAGCTCCGACAAAGCGCGCGCCATGTGGGCCACCAGCGCGGCGTAATCGCGCCAGCGCCGTTCACGATAAAGCCCGCGATGCTTCGATCGGAAAGCAACCGGATCCGGTGCTGCTCGCGCCCGCTCGCACAAGAGCCAAGGCGCGGTCTTGGCGCGCAGCGCTGCAGGATCGGTGATCGTGGAGGCCATGCAGGTCCTTCCGCTCGAGGCCGTCGAAATCTATAGAAAGACGCAGCCCCTATCTATAGACGTTGGTTTCGGTCGCTCAGGAGAGACACTATGACCCTTCGCCCAACCGGCCGCCCACCCTTTCGCGCCGACCACGTGGGCAGTCTGTTGCGGCCGCCGGCCTTGCGGCAGGCTTTCAAGGACCACCTCGCTCATCGCATTGCGAACGAGGACTTTGCGCGCATCCAGGACGCGAGCATTTCCGAGGTGGTGAAGCTGCAGGAAGAGACCGGCCTCGAAGTGGTCACGGACGGCGAATTCCGCAGAGCCTCCTATTGGGGGCGCTTTGTCGAGCGCACCGACGGTTTTGTGATCAAGCCCGCGGTGTTCAAGTTCCGCGATGACCATGGCCATGAGGTCGATTTCACCGCGCCCTTTGCGAGCGCGCGCGTGCGGCGAACGACGAGCCTTGCGCTCGACGAATTCACCTATTTGCGGGATACGACGCGCGTGACCCCCAAGATCACGATCCCCTCTCCCTCGACCATGCATTTCTATCGGTGCACCGATTACGCCGACCCGAAAATCTATCCGGACGTGCGCGGCTTCTTCTCGGACCTTGCGGCCGTCTATCGCGACGAGATTGCCGATCTGGCGCAGGCCGGCTGCCGCTATGTCCAGATCGACGAAGTGGCGATTGCGCTTCTCTGCGATCCCGGCATCCGGGCGCAAGTCGAAGCGGCAGGTCAGAAGCCGGACGAACTCGTGGGGCTCTATATCGGCGCAATCAATCAGGCCATCGCCGAAGCGCCCTCCGACATGGTCGTCGGCGTCCACATGTGCCGGGGAAATTTCCGCGGTCGCTATCTCGGAAAAGGGGGATACGAATCGGTCGCTGAACGATTTTTCTCCGAGACCAAGGTCAACCATTTCCTCCTCGAATACGATACGCCGCGCGCCGGCGACTTCGCCCCGCTGCGCTTCGTGAAAGGAAAGGGCGTGGTGCTCGGGCTCATCAGCACGAAAACTCCAGCGCTCGAGGACTGCGAGGCGCTAAAGCGCCGCATCGAGGAGGCGACGAAACACATCGATCTCGATCGCCTCGCAATCGGCCCGCAATGCGGTTTTGCCTCGACGGTCGCCGGCAATCCGCTGACCGAAGCCGACGAGCGCGCCAAGCTGAGCCTCGCCGTTTCGCTCGCGCGCGCCGTATGGCGTTAGCGCTCCGCAAAGCGGCGGTCTACTTCGACCACGCGGCGAGGAGACGGTAGCAGCCGATCGATGCATCCTCGATCGATTGCTCTTCGATCGCGGCCGCAAGATGCTCGGCCGCGCCGTGTCTCGCAGTTTCGATGACAAGGACGCCGCCGGCGATCTCATCGGGCCGCGGGCGAATCCGCGCTTCCGCGGTCGAAGTCGGCGCATTGCCGGGCGCGGCCTCCCACTTCCGCATGCAGATGATCTCGCTCGGCTCGATCATCTTCAGGGCGGCGCGCGGGAAATCGCCGGGGGCTCCATGAGGATAGCGCACGACCACCGCCGATCCGCCGATGCCGCCGCCTTCCCGCGATCGCTCCACGAACACGCTGCGGACCGTGTTGAGAAAATCCGGCATGATCGAGCGGGTGAGCGCCGTCGGATTGGCCAGGCGTTCGAGATAGTCCGGCGATTGAAGCACGCTCGGCTCATCGAGCTCATAGAAGGTGAAGAAGCCGCGGTCGGCTTTCGTCGCCTCGTAGCGCCGCGCCGCCCGGAAGCCGGCGACTGCAAGCCGCTCGGGAATATGTTCGGTGACATACCATCGCTCGTATTCGGCGGCGATGGACGCCGGCCTGTCGTTCCAGACCGCCAGGATTCCGCTCATGCGCTGCACTCCAACATGCCAAGACGCGGAGCACAAAGCTCCGCCGCGATCAACCGCCCCTCACGACGCGGCCGAAGCGGTGGTGACGGCAGCTTTTGAAGATCCCGCGTCAGAGGCGTCCTTCCTCGAGAGCGTGGCACGCAACGCTGGCGTCGCCGAACGGAAGGAGCCTGGGGCGCTCAACCCGGCAGCGATCGAACGCAAAGGGGCAGCGCGGATGGAACGCGCATCCCTTCGGCGGATTGATCGGGTTTGGGATTTCCCCCACGACCTGCTTTTTCTTGCGTCCCGACATCGAGATGTCCGGTACCGCATCGAGCAGCATGCGCGTGTAAGGGTGCAGCGGGTGGCGAAAGAGCGCCTTTGCGGGAGCGACTTCCACGAGCCGGCCGAGATACATCACCCCAATCCGCGTCGCCATGTGGCGAACCACTGCGAGATTGTGACTGATCAGCAGGTAGGTGAGCCCAAACCGATCCTGCAGGTCGCGCATCAGATTGAGGATTTGCGCCTGCACCGAGACATCGAGCGCCGACGTGGGCTCGTCGCAGACAATGAACTCGGGCTGCGGAGCAAGCGCGCGTGCGATGGCGATGCGCTGGCGCTGTCCGCCCGAAAACTCGTGCGGGTATTTGTGGTCGTCGTCGGCATCCAGGCCGACCAGTTCAAGCAGGTCGCCCACGCGGCCGCGCAATTCAGCATTGCCGGAGACGAGGCCGAACGCCCGCAGCGGCTCGGCCACGATGTCGCCGGCGCGCCAGCGCGGATTAAGGCTCGCATAGGGATCCTGGAACACCATCTGGATCTTGCGGCGAAGCTTGTCGCGGGTCGAGGAACGGGCGCTATCGGTCATCGACACGCCATCGATGATCACCTGTCCGGCGGACGGCGGTATGAGACCGACCGCCATCTTGGCCACGGTGGACTTGCCGGAGCCCGACTCGCCGACGAGCCCGAAAGTCTCCTGGCGGCCGATGGCGAAGGAGACGTTCTCCGCCGCCACGAGCAAACGACGCGGCTCGCCGCTCAAGGCGCGGCTAAGCCAGGGCCGCGATATATCGAAGACGCGGCCAAGCCCTTCGACCTCCACAAGCGCCCTCATCGCGCGGCCTCTATGACCGCGTGCTGCTTGTCGTAAAGCCAGCAGGCGACTTCGGACCGCTCCCTTCGGATCAGCTCCGGCCGCACCGCCGCGCACGGCGCAAATGCCACCGGGCAGCGCGGATGGAAAGCGCAGCCTTGCGGGATCGCAACGATGCGCGGCATCGATCCGGGGATCTGCACCAACCGCTCGCGTTCCGCCTCGAGCGAAGGAATCGAGCCCATGAGTCCTTTCGTGTAGGGATGCAGCGGCGCCTTGATCACCTCGCGTACCGGACCGATCTCGACAATACGGCCGGCATACATGACGGCGACGCGGTCGGCGGTCTCTGCGATCACGCCCATGTCGTGGGTGATCAGCATCACCGCAACCTGGTTCTCGCGGCCAAGCCGCTTGAGCAGCGCCACGATCTGCGCCTGCACGGAGACGTCGAGAGCCGTCGTCGGCTCATCGGCGATAATCAGTTCGGGGCCGGCCGCAAGCGCCAGCGCCAGCACGACGCGCTGGCGCATCCCGCCCGAGAACTGATGCGGATAATTGTCGATGCGAAGCTCAGGCGCGGGAATGCCCACATCCGACAGGAGCTCCAGCGCGCGCCTGCGCGCCTGCGCATGGGAGAGATTGAGATGCGTGGTGATCGTTTCGATCAGCTGGTCGCCGATCTGGTACAAGGGATTGAGACTCGTGAGCGGGTCCTGGAACACCATGCCGATGCGTTTGCCGCGAATGCGGCGCATCGCATCGTCGGACAGCGTGTCGATCCGCTCGCCCTTGAGACGCACCTCCCCGCCGCCGATGCGGCCGGGCGGCTCGAGCAGGCGAATGATGGCGGCGCCGGTCAATGATTTGCCGGCCCCGGATTCGCCGACGACACCCAAGACCTCGCCGGCGGCAATGTCGAAGGAGACGTCCCGGACCGCGACCAGCGTTCCCCGCCGCACCGGGAATTCGATACGCAGATTGCGAACGCTCAGGACCGTATCGGTCATCGGAGTTTCGGATTGAGTGCATCACGCAGCCAATCCCCCAACAGATTGATCGACAGCGCGAGCAGGATGAGTGCGATCGCGGGAAAGAACAGAATCCACCACTCGCCGGAAAACAGGAATTGCTGGCCGACGCGGATCAAGGTGCCGAGCGAGGGTTGGGTGGGAGGAACCCCGACACCGAGGAACGAGAGCGTTGCTTCCTCGATGATGGCGAGCGCGAGGTTGATGGTGGCGATGACGAGCACCGGGCCCATGACATTGGGCAACAGATGGCCGGCAAGGATCGCAGGGGTCGAGCGGCCCATCACGCGCGCTGCCTGCACATAGTCCTTGCTCTTCTCGACCAGGGTGGAACCGCGCACGGTGCGCGCATATTGCGCCCAATGCGACAAGCCGATGGCGATGATGAGCACGACGACGGCCATCTCTTCATGCCGGGAAGGATGGATCAATCCGCGGCCCACGCCGAAGACGAGCAGCGCGATCAGGATCGCGGGGAACGAAAGCTGGATATCGGCGATGCGCATGATCACCGCATCGATGCGGCCTCCCGCATACCCGGCCAAAAGGCCCAGCGAAACGCCGAGCAGGACGGAGAACAGCACGGAGGCGAAGCCGACAAGCAGCGATACGCGCGAGCCGTAGAGGATGGCGGAGAACACGTCGCGACCCTGGCTGTCGGTCCCGAGCAGGAACACCCGGCCGGTCACCGGGCTCGCTTCACCTGGCCGCGCAAAGCCCTCCATCAGGTTGAGCGAGGCGGGATCGAACGGATTATGCGGCGCGATCAGCGGCGCCAGAACCGCGCTCAGGATCATCACGGCGGCCACCAGCGCCGCGCCTATGGTCACCGGCGATTGGCGAAAGCTCCACGCCACATCGGAATCCCAGAACCGGGCCAACCAGCCTGCGCGCTCGCGCCTGGGCGTGGGCTCGAGCATTGTTATCGCACCGCCGCCGGCCCGAGCCCGCGCAGGCGCGGATCGAGCGCAAAATAAAGGAGATCGACGATCAGATTGGTGACGACGAACACCAGCGCCACGAACATCAGATACGCCGCCATGACGGGGATGTCGACGAACTGAACCGCCTGCACGAAAAGCGACCCCAGTCCGGGCCATTGAAACACGCTCTCGGTGACGATGGCGAAGGCGATCACGGAGCCAAGCTGCAGCCCGGCGATCGTCGTCACCGGGATCATCGTATTGCGCAAAGCATGGCGATATTGGACAGCGCGCTCATTGATGCCGCGCGCGCGGGCGAATTTCACATAGTCCGTCCGCAGCGCCTCCAGCATCTCCGCGCGGACCAGCCGCATGATCAGCGTCAACTGATAGAGCCCAAGCGTCAGCACCGGCATGATCAGCGATTTGCGCCCGCTCTCGGTGAGCAGGCCGGTGCTCCACCATCCGAAGCGGACGACCTCGCCGCGCCCGAACGATGGCAGCACACGGAGCTCGACGGCAAAGAGGTAAATCAATCCGATCCCGATCAGGAACGTCGGCAGACTGACCCCGATCAGCGACAGCGACATGATCGTGTTCGCGAGGAAGCCGTGTCGATGGATCGCGCAATAGACCCCAAGCGCGATACCGAAGACGAGCGCGAACGCCGCGGACAACACGGCCAATTCCACCGTCGCCGGCAGCCGCTCGGCCAGAAGCGTCGATACCTTTCGCCCCTGGCGGTAGGAGATTCCAAAATCGCCCTGCGCCGCGTTGGCGACGAAGCGGCCGAACTGCACGATGAAAGGATCATCGAGCCCGAGCCGATTGCGCAATTCCCGCATATCCTCCTGCGTCGTCTCCTGGCCCACCATGTTGACGATCGGATCGCCGACGAAGCGGAACATGGAGAACGCGATGAACGCCACGGCCAAGAGGACGAGCAAGGCCTGAACCAGCGATCGGATCACATAAGCGATCATGTTACCGAGGCGCCGCGGAAGGGGAAGACGCCCCCCGACCCGGCCGGCGCCCTCTCAGGGCTTGATGAACTTGAAATACGGTCAACGAATGCGGACCCAAGATCGTCTGCAAGCGAAAGGGCCGGATGATCGCTCATCCGGCCCTCGGTCGTCACATCCGCTTGAACGAGACGAATTTCATGTGCGGCTGGTTCTCCGGATGAACCGGAATGTCGATATCGGCCTTCATCCCGTAGGCCAGCACCTGATTGTGAACCGCCACATAGACCGTCTCCTCGATCAACAACTCCCAGAGCTTGCGGATGGTCGCATTCCGCTTGGTCGTGTCCGGTTCGCTCGAAAGGGATTGGATCATCTTGTCGGCTTCCGGATTGCTGTAGCGCGTCGCGTTCCAGCTGCCGAGCTTGTCCTTGCGCGTGTGATAGAGGAAGGAGAACACATATTCTGAATCGAAGGGCGGCACTCCCCAGCCGAGCAGGAAGAAGTCCGTCTCGGGCGGATCCTTCTGGATCAGCGGGAAATGCAGCGACTTCGATTGCGAGACGAGGTTCACTTTGATTCCGATCTGGCCGAGCATGCCGACAGCCGCTTGGCAGATGGCTTCATCGTTGACGTAGCGGTCATTCGGGCAATGCAGAGTGACGGAGAAACCGTTCGGGTAGCCCGCATCGGCCAGCATCTTTTTCGCCTCCGCCACGTTGGGCTGCGGCCAGCGATCGAGGTCCTTCGAATAGCCATTGATGAAGGGCGGCATGATCACGCCCGCCGGAACCGACTGCCCGCGCATCGCGACGCGCTGGATCGCCTCGCGGTTGATGGCAGTATTGACGGCCTTGCGCACGCGCTTGTCGGCGAACGGGTTCTTGCCCTTGACGTCGGATGAGCGAAGCTCAGACGAGCCGACATCCATGCCGAAGAAGATCGTCCGGTTCTCAGGCCCGATCGTCACGCGCATTTTCTGCGCGCTGCGCAGCCGCTCGATATCCTGCACCGGCACGTCCTGCACGAAATCGACATCACCGGACAACAGCGCCGCTACGCGCGTCGCGTCCACCTTGATCGGCGTGTAGACGATCTCGGTGACCTCCACCGGATACTCGCCGCGGCCCCAATAGGTTTCATTTCGCTTGAGCACCGTGCGGACATCCGGCTCGCGGGTGACCAGCTGGAAAGCGCCGGTGCCGTTTGCGTTGCGCACGGCGAAATTCTCGTCCTTGTTTTTGAAATCCTGCACCTTCTGCGCGTTGTTGGTCTCCGACCATTCCTTGTCCATGATGAACATGTTGGTCAGATTGTTCACGAGCAGCGGGTTCGGACCGTTTGTTCTGACATGAACCGTAAGGTCGTCCACCTTGGACACGGAACTGACCGACGTCAGTAACCCCTTCATGTCGGAGGTCGGCTGACGCGCGCGGTCGAGTGAAAAGACCACGTCGTCGGCCGTAAACGAATTACCGTTATGGAATTTGACGTTCGGCCGCAGCTTGAATTCCCAGACCGTTGGATCGTTGGGCAGCACGCGCCAGGAGACGGCGAGCGTTGGGATCAACTCTCCCTTGTCGCTGCGGATGACGAGCGGCTCGTAGATGTGGTGATTGAAGGCATGCGTCGGGCTTTCGTTTTGCGCATGCGGATCGAGCGTAAGCGCGTCGCCCGACCGCGCCCATTTCAACGTGCGGGCATCGGCGGAGACGACACAGAAAGCGGTTGTGACCGCCAGAGCAACAGCCGAGAGTTTGAACAGCGACATCGAGACCTCCCAGGTCCTGCCTCAAGCTTGGCGCCGAACGATAGCCTCGGTTCCGGGCCTTGTCACCGCTCGCGCCAGCCGCCTCTCGTGCCGGGCGTCTTGAATTGACGCATCCATCGCCCATGCGGCGGCACGCCGCAGCCGCCGGCTCCGCAAACAAGGCCTCAAGCCGGCTTGACCGATCCGCGTTCGATCCGGTAGGCGCGCGACAAAAGATCTGCGACATGGACGTCGTTGGATTCCGCGATCAGGATGGAGGAACCTTTGCTCTTGAGATCCGCCAGCACTTCGCCGAGCCGCCGCGCCAAAGCGGGCGCCAGCCCCTCGAACGGTTCATCGAGCAGGAGCAGCCTGCGCCCGGCCATCAAGGCGCGCGCCAGCGCCACCATCTTCTGTTGTCCGCCGGACAGTTCCAGCGCGCGCCGGCCGCGAAACGCCTCGATCTCCGGCATGATAGAATAGATCCAGGCGAGACGCCCCTCGGGATCGGCGAGCGGCCTGGTCCAGCTCGGGACGCGGATATTCTCCTCGACCGTGAACTCCGGCACCAGCCGCCGGTCCTCCGGCATGTAGCCGACACCATGCATGACGCGTTCGTGCCGCGGCAAACGCAGCAGATCGATCTTGTCGAGTTCGGCCTGACCGCTCGCCGGGATCGCGCCCATCAGCGCACGCAGCAAGGTCGTCTTTCCCGCGCCGTTGCGCCCGATCAAGCCGCACATTTCCCCTTCGAAGAGTTCGAGGGAGGCGTTGCGAACGATCGGAACAGGCCCGATCGATATGTCGAGCGAGGTGACCTTAAGCACGCTGTCCCTCCGCTCGATGGGTCCGCAGTTTCGTGCCGCTGATCAGGGTTTGCACGCGTTCGTTGCCCAGTGTCTCCTTCGGCGTGCCGTCGGCGATGACTGTGCCGTCATAGAAGGCAAGGACTCGATCGGCGAAGCGCTCGACGATTTCCATGTCGTGCTCGACGAAAAGGATAGTGATGTCACGGCTTTTCAGCGCCGACATGACGACATCCATCAGGTCGAATTTTTCCTCGATCGAGATCCCGCTGGTCGGCTCATCGAGCAGAAGGAGGCGCGGCGCGCTCACCACCGCCATGGCGATGTCGAGGAGTTTGCGCACACCTTGCGGCAGAACCAGCGCCTGCACGTCCCGATAGCGGGACAGTTGGAACAGATCGATCGCCGCTTCGGCCGCGGCCGTCACCTCGGGCGCGTGCAGCGGGGTGAAGATGCCCCACGTTCCGCCATGGCCTATCCGCGCGATACCGGCAGCCGCGGCCATGTTCCCGAACACCGTCAACGAGGGGAATATCTGCGCCACCTGGAAGGAGCGCGATATGCCGAGCCGGGTGATCTCCCGCGACGTCAGCCGCGTGATGTCCCGCCCCTCGAACAGGATCGAGCCGCTCGAGGGATGAAGATGGCCGGTGATCATGTTGACGAAGGTCGTCTTCCCCGCGCCGTTCGCGCCGATGATGCCGACCGTTTGCTTCGGCGGCACCTCGATCGTGATGTCGCGCGCGGCAACGACCGAGCCGAAGGTCTTTTCGAGCTGATGCGCCGCGAGAATTGGCGTCATGGCGTTTTCGGCCTCGCCCGCCGCAAGCGCGTGAAGAGCGAGCCGAGCCCCTCAGGCAGGAACAGGATGGTCAGCAGCAGCACCGAGCCGAGGATGAGCTGCCACGCCGTCGGCACGAAGCTGAGCGAATAGGAGCGGACCAGTTCAAACAGAATGGACCCGACAAAGGCCGCGGCGATGGACCCGGCGCCGGCCAAAATCGTCACAAAGACGAACCCACCCGAGGTCGTCCAGTAAGCCATATTGGGATCGACATGGCCGATGGTCATCGCCGCGAGCGCGCCGCCGACTCCGCCGAGGATGCCGGCGATCACCAGCTTGCCGTGGATCAGCCGGTTGGCCGAAATGCCGAGAAACTCGACGCGGATTTCGTTGTCGCGCACCGGGATGCCGAGAGCGCCGCTGATCGAGCGGAAATAGGCCCCGATCAGAATTGCGGCGGCGGCGGACGCGCCGAGCACAAGCCAGTAGAGCGAGAGCCCGAGCGCGGCGCCGCGCGGCGCGTAGCCGAGCATCGTGACATTCGGGACGTTGAAGCCGTCGGTCGACCCGAGGGCTTCCGTTTTCACCAGCACGCCGTACAGGATCATGGAGATCGCGAGGCTGAGCATCGCGAAGAAGATTTCACGATAGCGCGCAAGCAGGAAGCCGACCAGAAACGCAAGAACCCCGGCGGCAAGGCCGCCCGCGGCAATCAGCACGAAGGCGTCGGTGACCCCCGTCATGCGGGCAAGCAACGCGACGGCATACGCCCCAATCGCGTAATAGAGGGCCTGACCGAACGACACGAGGCCGGCTCGCCAAAGCATCACGAGGCCGATCACGACAAGCGCGTTGGCCAGGGCGATCGTCATCAGCGAGACGAGCCACGGGGGCAGCAGCGGCGCGACCGCGGCGGCCGCGGCAAAACCCAAAGCGCCGACAAGATGCGCGCGAGACGGCATGTCAGATCTTCCGCGGCTGCGCGCCGGCAAACAAACCGTAAGGCCGGAACACCAGCACCAGCGCCATCACGGCATAGATGACGAAAAGCTCGACCTGCGGCGCGAGATGAACCGCGGCGGCGCGGCTGATCCCGACGATCAAGGCTCCGACCAGCGCTCCTTCGATCGACCCCATCCCGCCGATCGCCACCACGGCGAAGGCCAGCACGATGACCTCGACGCCGATCCCGAGCGTCACGGAGATTTTCGGCGCCATCGCGGCGCCGCCGAGCGCGCCGAGCATCGCGCCGAGCACGAAGGTGACGGTGTAGACGAAAGCGACGTTCACGCCGAAAGCCGCCGCCGTCTCGCGGTCGAAGATGACGACCCGGAGCAGACGCCCCTGCCGCGTGTAGCGCAGCGCCCAGGTCGCGAGCGCCGCCAAGGCGGCGGCCAGCGCAATCAGCCCGACATCGTAGCCGGAAATGATGAGCCGGCCGACATCCAGGCTGCCCGCCGCGATCATCGGCTGGTAGGGGGAATAGGATTGCACGCCCCAGATCAGGATGATCACGTCCTCGAGAATCAGAAACACGGCATAGGTGACGAGCACGACGATCACCTCGTCCTTGCCGTACACCAGACGAAGGATGCCGCGCTCGAGGATGAGTCCGATCACGAGGCCGAGCAGCATGGCGGCAAGCACCATGGACAGATAGCCGCCCGCCAGCGGCCAGCCGCGCTCGAAATAAAGGCCGACCGCCGTCGCCGCGCCATACGCGCCGAACGCATAGAAGGCGCCATGCGTCACGTTGAGGATCTTCATGACTCCGAAGATCAGCGTCAGGCCGATGGCGACGATGAAGAGATACGCCGCATAAACGAGCCCATCGAGCAGAATCGCAACTGCCGTCAGCACGAATATTCCCGCTTGAAGAGTTTACCGACGGCGGAGCCGCGGGTTGCCGCGACCCCGCCGGTCAATTCAGCGCATCAGCACTTCGCGCCTTTCATGCCGCCTTCGAGCCAGGCCTGCGCGGTCATTCCTTCCGGCGGATTGGCGCACTCCGCCGGATAGCGGATCACGTCGACGATCTCGGGCTCGCCCTTCTGCTTGTTCCAGCGATAGGTGCCGTAGGCGATGTCCGAGATGCCCTGATGCCCCTTGCCGAGCGCCATGCGGATTTTTGCGCTCGGCGCCTCGAATTCGAGGTTCTCAAAAGCCGCGATCACCTCGTCGATGCTGGGCTGCGCGCCACCTTTGGCGCCGGCCGCTTTATCCCAGGCGGCCTTCAAGCCGAGGATCGATTGCGCCATGTGGTAGGATGGATAGGTCGGCGGCGTGCCGAACCGGTCCGAGTAGACCTTCACGAACCAGCGGTTCAACTCGGTGTCGGGCGCCATCAATCCGTGCTGGCCCCGCGCGCCGATAATCGTGCCGTCGGGCATCTTCGAGCCGAGGCGGTAAATTCCCGACTCGCCTGCGGTAAGCACCATCGTCATGCGCTGCGCCAAGCCGCGAGCCGCCGCCTGCACGACAAAACCCTCAAGATCGCCGTCCCAGAAGCTGGAATGCAAAACTTGCGACCGCGATGTCAGCAGCGAAGAAATCTCGGCTCCGAACTCGCCTGCGAACAATTTCGGAAACAGCTCTTTGTCCACGCTCGCTTTCGGCGCCAAGGCCTTCATGGCCAGCACGAAATCGCGCCATGAATCCTGGCCCCAGGCGTAATTCTGGTTGATGCCGGAATAGATGGAGACGTCTTTCATCTTGTGCAGCACGTAGCGAGCGGCAGCCACATTGTCCTGCGTCGCATGCGCGGTCGGGCGGAAAACGTATTTGTAGGAGCGCTCCTCGAAGATGCGCGGCGTGCCGCAATCGAAGAACACCGTCAGCATCCTCAGCTCTTCGGCGACGGGCGCCACCGCGAGGCAGTTGCCGGACGAAATGTAGCCGACGATCGCATTCACATTGTCGCGCTGAACGAGGTTGCGGAATTCCGTGACCTGGTTCGCCGTCGAGCCCGCCTCGTCGACATATTTCGCCTCGATCTTCGCACCGCCGAGTCCCGTTTTGTTGTAGGGCGCGGGGATGCTCCCGGCATTGATCGCCTCGATCACGATCTCCGCGGCGTTGCGCCCGGGAACGCCGAAGGGGCCGGCGGCAGGGCCGCTCAGAAACGAGACGATGCCGAGCCGGATCGGCTGAGCCGCCGGCGCCTGCTGCGCCTGAGCCGGCCATGCAGCGCCGATCAGGCCTGCGCCGATCGACGCAAGCAAAGCAACATATGCACGGATATCCTTCATTTGCGCTTCCTCCAAAAGCCCTTGTGCGAGAGCTCGTTTAGTTGACTGTTTGATTTGATCCATCTTGAGCTTTGCATGCGCCCGATGCAACCGCGATCCGGATTGTCATGCGACCATCAGCACAATCTTACCCATGACATGGCCGCCGCGAAGCACCGCCAGCGCGTTCTTGAACTCGCCCAATGAAAAAGTACGGCTCACATGCGGCCGTATTTTCGCTTCGCGAAACAGGGAAAAAAGCTGCTCCTGCACGTCGGCGACCCATTCCGGCGTGCGGTCACGATAGTCGGACCATTGCAGACCCGAGGCCTCGATATTCCGCACGAGGAGGTAGTTTCCCTTGATCGTCGGAATACCTGCCGTGAAGCCGGCAATGACCATGCGGCCGCGCCAGGCCATCGCCCGAAGCGCTGCGGCGTTGGCCGGGCCGCCGACGGGATCGATCACGATGTCGACGCCGTGACCGCCGGTGATCGCGGCGACCTCCGCGCGCAGTCGCTCATGCAAGTCCGAGCCGGAGAGTTCGATCGTCGCCGTCGCTCCTGCCTGGCGCGCAAGCGCCGCCTTCTCGGCGCCCCGCGCGCCGGCGATGACGATCTTTGCGCCAAGCGCTCGCGCGAGCTGCACGGCGGCGTAACCGATGCCCCCTGACGCACCGAGCACGAGCACGATGTCGTTCGGCTGCATGCGCGCGCGCTCGACCAGTGCGAAATGCGCGGTCTGATAGGTCAGCCCGAGCGCGGCCGCGGACACAAAGTCGATGTCCGGCGGCAGGCGATAGACATTCACCGCCGGCGCCAAAAGCTTTTCGGCATAGGCGCCGTACTCCACCTGCACGCTCACGCGGTCGCCCACGCGGACGTCTTGAACGCCCGGCCCCACCGCCGACACGATGCCGGCGGCGGCTTTCCCCGGCGAGAACGGAAGCGGCGGCTTGAATTGATACTGGCCGGCGATGACGAGGATGTCAGGATAGTTCACGTCGGCCGCTTTCACGTCGATCACCGCCTGGCCCGGTCCCGGCGTCGGGTCGGGGAGTTCGCCAAGCTCGATTTCGTCGAAAGGGGCGAAGGCGCGCACCACGACCGCCTTCATAATCCGAATTCCGGATTGTTTGCGCCAAGCGCCGGCGCGGAACGCGCATCGGGCGCGCCGCGGAGACCTGGAGCGATCGGCACCGGAAGCGCCGGCAATGGCCGCCCTTCGGCGTTGGTCAACGCGTAGGCGAATACGCCGCGCGCCTTGAAATGCGGATCGGCGAATGCCGCCTGCGCATCCTGCATGATCGAGCAGCAGCAATCGGCTGCGTCGAATATCGGGCTCCATTCGGCGGCCGTCCGCGAGGCGATGATCTCGGCTATGCGCCTGGCGGTGGCCGCGGGATCCCGCCGGTCATCCGCCAGCTCCGGCTCGAGCCCGATCGCTGCGGTGAAGGCTTCCCAGAATTTCTGCTCGAGCGGCGCGGCGGCGAGCACCTTGCCGTCCTTGGTGTCGTAAAGCCGATACCGGGGAGAGCCGCCGGTCACGAGGTCGGCGCCGTTGCCGGGCCACTGATCCGCGCCGATGCCGTTGCCGATCGCCCAATACATGAAGGGGAAGACGTTTTCGGCCATGCCGATGTCGAGATAGGCTCCCTCCCCGGTGGCGTCGCGCTGACGGAGCGCGAGCACGATGTTCATGACCGCCGGGTAAGCCCCGCCGGCAATGTCGGCGATCAAAGCGGGCGGCACGACGCGGTGGCCCGGTGCCCCGCAAGACAGCGCGAGCAGCCCCGCGTCGCCGATGTAATTGAGATCGTGGCCGGCGCGATTCCGCCGCGGACCCGTCTGCCCGTAGCCCGAGATCGAACAGTAGACGATGCGGGGATTGATCTTGCGGATCGCCTCGTAGCCCAGTCCCAGCCGCTCCATCACGCCCGGCCTGAACTGCTCGACGACGACATCGCTGCGGCGCGCGAGATCGAGAATTCGCGGCCGGACGGACGCATCCTTGAGATCGACGGCCACGCTCTTCTTGCCTCGGTTGAGCATGGCGAAGTTGACGCCATCCTTGCCCCATCGCGGCTCGTAGTGCCGCATGTCCTCGCCGCCGGGGCGTTCGATCTTGATGACCTCCGCGCCGGCCTCGGCCAGCAGCAGCGTCGCCAGCGGCCCCGGCAAGAGCGTGGAAAAATCGAGAACGCGAATTCCTTCCAGCGGCCGCATCGGCGCCCTTTCCTATTTCTCCGCAAAGCTTCGTCCGATGAGCTGGCGGTGCACCTGGTTCGTCCCTTCCCAGATCTGCGTGATCTTCGCGTCACGCATCAGCCGTTCGACCCGATAGTCGCGGCAATAGCCGTAGCCGCCATGCATCTGCACGGCTTCGGTCGTCATGCGCATCGCAAGATCGGACGCGCGCATCTTGGCAATCGAGGCCTCGACGCCGAAATCCGATGCGCCCCCATCCACGAGATCGGCCGCGTAATCGAGCCAGCTTTCGCACAAGGCAAGCTCGGACGCGAGATCGGCGATCAAGAACTGATTGCCCTGGAAATCGATGATGCGTCGGCCCGACTGGCGGCGCGCATTGGTATAGGCAATCATGTCCTTGAACGCGGCGTTCGCAATGCCGAGTGCATGCGCGGCCACGCTCGGCCGCGACTTGTTGAGCGACGCCAGCAGTATCTTCAACCCGTCTCCGGGGCGGCCGAGCAGATTGGCGCGCGGCGCGCGGCAGCCGTCGAAAGCGATCGCCGCCGTGGAGGACGCGCGCAAGCCCATCTTGTCCTCCGTGCGCACGACCGAAAATCCGGGCGCGCCCTTCTCCAGCACGAGGACGGATATGGCGCCCCTGGCGTCGTCGATTTCGCTCCACTTTCCGAACAGCAGTGTGAGATCCGCCACGTCTCCCGAACTGATGAAGATCTTGCCGCCGTCGATGACGATGTCGTCGCCATCAGGACGAAAGCGCGTCGTCATGCCCGTCGCGTCGGAGCCCGCCGTCGGCTCCGTGATCGCGAGCGCGCCGAGCCCTCCCGCCGCGATGCGCGGAAGCAGCCGCTTCTTTTGCTCCTCGGTCCCGAAATCGATCAGCGGCTTCATGCCGTGAAAGGTGGTCGCATAGATGATCCCGGTCGCGGCGCAGGCCTCCGAGATCGTCTTCACGACGGCGAGGTAGAGCTTGTACCGCGCGGGGCTGCCGTCATAGGCCTCGGGAACGAAGACCGCGTTCAACCCGAGCGCGTTGATGGCTTCGATGTTCTTCCACGGAAAGGCGCCGGTCCGGTCATGCGACTCGGCGCTCGGCGCAATCACGTCGCCCGCAAGCCGGCGGACGGCGTCGAGGATCATGCCCTCGTCTTCGGACCAGGCGCGGCGGCGCTCCAATTCATCGAAGATTGTCATGAGGGTGAATCCCGCCGGCTACGCGTCACGGAATTTCGCCGGTCTTTTGTCGATGAAGGCCGCGATGCCTTCCGCGGCGTCCTGCGTCTGGTAAGCGAGCGTCGAAAGATCGGCTTCGATCTTCAGTCCTTCATGCAGCGGCACGGTGAGCGCGCGCTGCACGGCGGCGCGCGCGATGGCGAGCGCCGGCAGGCCGAAGCCGATGAAGCTCTTCGCGAATGCAAGCCCGGCTTCCGCCGCGTCCCCCTCGATGACCCGGTGCACGAGGCCGATGCGCTCGGCCTCCCCCGCATCGATCGCGCGTCCTGTCATCACCAATTCGAGCGCGCGCGCCTCGCCGACCATGCGCGGCAAGCGCTGCGTTCCGCCATAGCCCGGAATCAGCCCGAGCTTGATTTCGGGAAAGCCGATCTTTGCGTTCGGCGTCGCCAGGCGAAACGTGCAGGCGAGCGCCAGCTCGATGCCGCCGCCGAAAGCGTAGCCGTTGATCACGGCGATCGAGGCGATCGGAAATGCGTCGAGCATTGCGAACACCGATTGCCCGAATTCCGCGCCGCGCTTTTGCGCCATGAGATCGCGTGCGCCGAGCTCCTTGATGTCCGCGCCGGCGCAAAACGCTTTCTCGCCAGCGCCGGTGATGATGAGCGCCCGCGCAGCCGAGCCTGCAACACGCTCGAAGCAGCCACGGAGTTCATTGAGTACCGCAAAGGACAGGGCGTTGAGCGCGTCCGGCCGGTTCAGCGTCAGCAGTGCGCATTGGCCGCGAAATTCGAGATCGACCGGCATCAGGCCACGTCCTTGCTGCGGCGGAAGCGGATCGGCGTCGGACGGATGTCGCCGCGCCTCAATTGCTCCGTCAGTTCCCGCTTGAGAATCTTCCCGCTCGCGGTCAGCGGGAAGGCGTCGAGGCGCAAGAAATATTCTGGCATGTCGTACTTGGAAAGCCCAAGCCGGTCGAGATGCTCGAGCAGAGCCTCCGGCTCCACCGATCCAATGAGTGCGATACAGACTTTCTCGCCGAGCCGCTCGTCGGGGACCGGAAAGGCGGCCGCCTTCTCGACCAGCGGGTGGCGCACCGTCAGCGCTTCGATCTGCGCTGGATAGATGTTGTGGCCCCCGCGGATGATCAGATCCTTCAACCGTCCCTCGAACCGCAAGTCGCCCCGCTCGTCGATTACCCCGAGGTCGCCTGAGAGAAACCAGCCGTCACGGTTGAAACTCGCCTCCGTGGCCTCCTGGTGCCCGAAATAGCCGAGCATCAAAGCCGCGCCCCGTCCGGCGATATGCCCGACGGTCCCCGGCGGGACTTCGCGATCCGGATCGCTCGGATCGAAGAGTTTGATTTCATAGGCGGGGCCGCCGCGGCCGCAGGTTTTCACGATGGTTTCGATCGAGTCGCTTGGATGCGTGTATTGGTGCGATGAGTTCTCCGTCATCCCATAGACGTTCTGCGGCTTGATGCCTTGCGCGACGAAGGCTTCGGCCACCGACGGCGGAATCGGCGATCCCGCCATGTAGAAGACCTTGACCTCGCCGATGCGCGGGCGCCCGCTGCGCGCCTGCTCGGCGAGGATATCCATCGCGTGCGTCGGCACGCCCAGTACATAGCTCGCCCGCGTCTCGCAAATCCAATCGAGCCGCGACTTTCCTTTCGGCGGATCGTCGAGAATGAGCAACCCGCCGGCGACCAGCCATTGTGCAATGGCGACCCAGGCGATGTGGTGCGAGAGCGGACTTAAGGTCAGCACGCGCGTGCTCGCGTCCTGACGCCAGTCGCGCACGAGATCGCGCGCATTCGCGAGCAGCGTGTTGTCGGAATGCATGACGCATTTCGGCGTGCCCGTCGTGCCGGACGTGAAGGCGAGATAGCGGATGCTGTCGGGATCGTCCCATGGGGGGCGTGGGGACGGCAAAGCGCGCGCTGCGGGCAGCGTGTCCGGCCGATAGACGACGCGGAGCGACGGCACGCCGGCGAGAACCGGCTCGATCGCTCCCGCCGCCCCCTCCGCGCCCCAGCCGGGTTCGGTCAACAACGCTCGCGCGGAAAGCCGATTGAGCAGCGTTCCGATTTCCGCGCAGGTGTAGGTGCGATGCAGGGAGGGATTGCAGGCCAAACCTTCGCGCGCGCAAGCCAGAAACATCGCCACCACCTCGAGCCGATTGGACATCCAGATCGAGACGCGGTCGCCCGCGACGAGCCCATGGGCGACCAGATCCTCGGCGATGGCATCGACCCAGAGCCGAAGCCCGGCCCAGCTCAGCACGCGGTCGCCATCACGCGCGGCGTCCGCCTCCGGGTGTTCAGCCGCATGCCGCGCGAGCAAGTCGTAGAAGGTCTCGTCGCGCCAGAGGCCCTGCTCGCGCCAGCGGTTCGCCTTTCTCGGGTCGTGCAGCGTCAGATACGCCCGCATCGATCATCGTCCGAATGTCGACGGGTCCGGCTTGCGCTTTTCGGAAAAAGCCCGCGAGAGCTCGTGGCTTTCCTCTGAATCCAGATAGCCGCGCAGCAGGAGATCATGCGCCATCCGGGCGAGCCCGCCGACGCCGCCGTGACGCGCGTTGAACGCCGCCTTGATCGAGGCCAGCGCGAAGCTGCCCCGCTCGGCGACTTCCAGCGCGAACTTGCGCGTTTCCTCCTTGAGTTGATCGTCGGGCACGACTTTGTTGATCAGACCGAGCGCGAGCGCTTCGTCCGCCGACATCTTCGGGTTCCGATACCAGATGTCCTTCGCCCTCTTCTTGCCGACGAGGTCTTCGAGATACCAGGTCCCGTAACCGGCATCGAACGAGCCCATCATCGGGCCCACCTGCCGAAACGTGGCGCTCTTCTTGGCGATGGTCAGATCGCAGACCATCTGCAGTACGTTGCCGCCGCCGACTGCGAACCCGTTCACCGACGCGATCACCGGTTTTTGCAGCCGGTCGATGGCGTCGTACATTTCGAGCGTCGGCAGCACGCCGGCGTAAAGCCGCGTCTTTTCCCGGCCCTCCTTGCGGCCGCCGATGCAGAAGAAGCGGTCGCCAGCGCCGGTCAGAACGACGACGCGCGTGCGGGTCTCGTTGCGGATCGCCTCGATGCAGTCGCGGATCTCGTGACACATCTGCGGCGTGAACATGTTGCCGTCGTCCGGCCGGTTCATCGTGATGGCGCCGATCGGGCCGTCCTCCTCATAGAGGATTGTCTCGAAGGTCACGCGCACTCTCCTCAAATCACTTGATCGCGCCGAAGCGCATCGATTTCCGCCTGGCTCATCCCGGCAATATCGCGAAGAACTTCCTCCGTCGAGGCGCCAAGTCGCGGCGGGGCCATGCGCGGCGTGTTGGCCTCGCCGTCGATATGGATGCCGGTGCCGACCTGGGGAACGAGATGCTCGCCGGCGGTCATGGCGTAAAACAAGCCGCGGCGCAGCAGTTCCGGGTCCTGGGCGACCTCGTCGACCCGGTTGATCGGCCCGGCCGGTATGCGTGCCTCGGCGAACAAAGCGAGCCAGTGCAACCGCGGCCTTTCCAGAAGAAGCTTCTGGATGTGCCCGACGATCTCCGCACGAAGCGCGCGGCGGTCCGCGTTGGTCCTGTATTTGGCCTGTTGCGCGGTCTCCGGCTGCCCCACCGCGCGCCAGAAGCGCTCCCAGATCGCGTCATTGCCGAGGCCGAGGGTGAGCGGGAGATCGGCCGTTTGGAAGGTCTGGTAGATGGCGATCACGCTGTCCGTGCCGCCCGATCGCCGCGGCGCGTCTCCGGAGCCGAGATACGGCACGATGCGGCACGAGAGGAAACGGATCATGCTCTCGACGAGCGATACGTCGATGACGTGACCCCGCCCGCTGCGCGACCGTTCGAACAGCGCAGCGACGGCGGCGAAGGCCGCGTCCGCCCCGGCCAAGAGGTCGGCTGCGGGCGCGCCGATTTTCTGCGGGTCGCCGTCGATCTCGCCGGTCAGGTCCATCACGCCGGAATAGCCTTCCGCGATCAAGTCATAACAGGGCCAGTCGGCGCGCTCGCCCTCGAGCCCGAAGCCGGTCACCGAAACATGGACGAGGTCCGGACGAACGCGCTGGCATGAGGCCGCGTCGACTCCAAGCTTGTGCTGCACCTTCGGAGGCTGGTTCACCACGACAACGTCGCTTTGCTTGAGGAGCGCATGCAGGGCCTGCCGCCCCAAACCGGTCGCGAAGTCGAGCGTCACGCTTTTCTTGTTGCGGTTCACGGCGAGGAACCACAGCGACTCGCCCGCAAGAAACGGCGGCCCCCAGTGCCGCGCATCGTCACCGGCGCCGGGCCGTTCGATCTTGATGACATCCGCGCCCATGTCGCCGAGAAGGAGCGCGCCGTAAGGGCCGGCGACCGACGTGCTGAGATCGAGCACACGAATCCCCCGCAGCAGGCCAAACCCAGGCCCCGCTTCGCGGCGCGGAAGCGCGTGCAACGGCGTAGCCGGGGTTTGCGGGTTCGACGCCAATGCGTTCAGACTTTCTCGATCAGCCACTCGCGATACCAGTTCGCGGCTTCCGTCGCGGCGACCGCCAAGTGGGACAGGTCGCTGTACATGCTCATATGCGTGCTCTTGCGCTGCACGAACAGTTTCTTGCGCGTGGTCGCGATCTGGCTGAAGGCCGGCACCTCCTGCTCCCACATGGTCAGGTCGTCGCCCTCGGCAACGATCATGAGCGTCGGGGTGTCAAGAATGCGCGAGAGGAACGGCCTTGCATTGTAGTTCCAGACGAGTTCGACCGACTCGATCGTGCTGTAGTGTTCGTGGCGGGGCGCCGTCGTCTCCTTGATCTTCATGAACACCGGCTTGGTCTCCGGATGGGGCCAGGTCACGACCTCCTTCTTCGGATCGCCCGAGTGCGGAATGAAGCCGTGCTTGCCAGTGAGGTACCGCCGCCGGCGCTCCTCGTTGACGAGAGCGGTCAGTTCGCGAAAGCCGACCGAGCCGTGCGCGCGCATCGAATTGTACCAGCCCTCGATGACCGGAATCTGCGACACGATGCATTTCACCCGCGGGTCGATTGCGCCGACGATCAGCGAATGCCCGCCGGCATAGGAAATTCCCCACACGCCGATGCGCTCCGGATCGAGCGCGCCTTTGAACAGGTCGAGGTAGCAGATCGCGTCGATGGTGGAGCGATAATCGGCGATCTGCATCCAGGGATCGAGATGCTGTCGCGGCTCGCCGTCGCTGGCCCCGAGGCAGCGGTAATCGAAGATCAGCGCCGCCACGCCCGCTTTCACGAAGAACTCGGCGTATTCCGGCATGATGAGCTCTTTGACGTAGCACCAGCCGCCGCCCATGACGACGACCGGCCACGGACCCGCGCCCGCATCGGGCGTGTAGAGGTCGGCGCGAATCATCTCCTTCGGATTTTCGCTGCGAAACTCGACTTCACGGCGTTTCATGGTCACCCCCCTCCGGTTGCGGCCGCCGAGCCTGCGCCCGACGGTGTCCCTGCCGAACGGATGCGCCGCGCTTCGGCCCTCAGGCCGCCCCGAGCGATCCGTCCGGCGGAAGTCGTGCGTCTCCGCGGCGTCTGACGATGGTCCAGATCCCCACGGCAGGTTGCTTGCCGACGCACCACAGCCGATGCGGCATCTGCGCGTCGAAAGAGATCGAATCGCCCGGGCCGAGCTCGTATTCGTCGAACCCGATCTTCACGCCGAGGCGGCCGCTGATGATATACGCATATTCCTTGCCATCGTGACGCAGCATGGAATCTTCGGTGCACGATGCGCTGCCGACGTCGTAGACGGCATACAGGAACTCCACCGCATGGTCCGGGGCGGCGGTCAAGCGCTCCCAGCGGACCCCGGACGCCAATCGGATCGTCTTGCGGGACCTCGCGCGTTGCACGGGACCGGGCGGGCTCTGGCTCGGACGGACTCCGAGCTTGAAAATATCGCCGATATCAAGACCCAGTTCATTGGCCATCGCAAGCAGCGTGCCGACCGAAGGCATGGCGAGCCCGCGCTCGACCTGCGAGACGAGGCTCGGCGACACGCCGGTGCGGCGCGCCAATTCCCGAACCGTGATCGCGGCGCGCTCTCTGGCGAGGCGGAGTTGTGGACCGAGCCCCTCCGACGCTTTTTCTGTCGCCGACTTCGGCCGCGTGCCAGACGCCGGAGGCTGCGTCGAGAGCTTCAACGACGGTGTCCCGCGCGTCGCCGCGGAGGCTTTGGCGGGCAACGATGGTCTTGGGCGGCTCATTCAATGACGTTTAACAAGGCGCCGGCTGTTTCACAATATTGTTCCGCGCCTTGACCTCGGTTAAAAGTACCCGTAACGTTTCCGGCACAATTTCGCCCGGAGATTGTTTCACAGCGCTGAACAGTTTTCCGATGCTGGCGGTGGCCCGCGCCGCTCGCCGCAGCGGTTTTGAAATTGGCGGTTCGAGAATCGCCATCAAGGGCCAGCGCAGGGGACTGCGATATCCGCGGCGATGACGCCGCCGAAGAACGGGAGGGGACATGTCAAGTCAGCAAAGCATCGTGATCGTAGGCGGCACGGCGGGGATCGGCCGCCACCTGGCGGAGCGGCTCGCAAAGCGCGGCGACGAGGTGGTCATCACGGGGCGCGACCAAGCGCGCACGCAGGCGATCGCCAAGGAGATTGGCGGGCGCACGCGAGGCGTCGGCTTTGATCTGGCGGAGCCGGAAAAGATCGCCGGCCGTCTGTCCGACGTGGCCAAGGTCGATAGCCTGGTCCTGGCCGCGATCGAGCGCGACAACAATACCGTGCGCGATTTCGATATCAAACGCGCGATCCGCCTCGCGACGCTCAAGCTGGTCGGCTATGTCGAGACCGTGCACGTTCTCTGCCCGCGGCTCACCGCCAATGCGTCCATCGTGCTGTTCGGCGGACAGGCGCGGGAGCGTCCCTATCCGGGCTCGACGACGGTCACCACGGTGAACGGCGGCGTGACGAGCATGGTGCGGACACTGGCGACGGAACTGGCGCCGATCCGCGTGAACGCGATCCATCCCGGGATCGTCGGTGACAGCCCCACCTGGAGCGGAAAGGCCGAGGTGCTCAAGAACGCCATCGCGCGGACGCCGACCAAGCGCCTCGCCACCATGGAGGACTGCACCGGAGCGGCGCTGTTCTTGATGGAAAATCAGGGTGTGAACGGCGTCAATCTCGTCGTGGACGGAGGTTGGACCATCCTTTGAACGCCGTGATCGGACCTGCGAAGGGCCCTCTGCATGACAACCAGCCAAACCAGCAAAGCCCGCCTCGGGTGGATCGGAACCGGGCGCATGGGCTTCGACATGGCGCGGCGCCTCGCGCGCGCCGGGTGCGATCTCACGGTGTGGAATCGCACGCGCGGCAAGGCCGAGCCGCTCGCCGCTGACGGCGCGAAAATTGTCGACGACGTGACCGCGCTCGCGCGTTGCGACATCGTGTTCGTCATGGTTTCGACCTGGAAGGACACGAAAGAGGTGATCTCCGGCCCGCAAGGGCTGCTGTCCAAAGCGAATGGCAAAGGCGACGGCCCGCGCATCCTGGTCGAGTGCTCGCCGCTTTCGCTGGATGCCTCGGTGGAGTTGCGGCAAACGCTGGCGGCTTATGGCACGCAATTGCTTGCGGCACCCTCGAGCGGCGGCGCCCGCGTGATCCGCGCCGGAAAGCTCGCCTTCGTCGTGTCGGGTCCGAAGGAGGCCTACGACGCCGCCGCGCCCTATCTGGCGATCATCGGACAAGTCGCCGCCTATGCCGGCGACGGAGAATTGGCGCGCATTGTGAAGATTTGCCACAACGTGATGCTGGGCGTCGTGGTCCAGAGCATGGCCGAAGTCACCGTGCTGGCCGAGAAAGCGGGAATCCCGCGACACGCCTTTCTCGATTTCCTCAACAAGAGCGTGATGGGCTCGACCTTCACGCGATACAAGTCGCCGGCCTTCGTCAACCTGGACTTCACCGTCACGCTCCCCCCGAGCCTGCTGTGCAAGGACCTCGACCTCGGACTCGACGCCGGCCGCAAGTTTAATGTGCCCCTGCCGCTCGCCTCCGTGACCCGGGATCTCGTCCAGTCCGCCGTCGGACGCGGCTGGAACGCGCTCGATTTCGCCGCGGTGCTGCTGCAGCAGGCGCAGGCCTCCGGCATTGAACTGAAGCCCGAGAACGTTCCGGTCGATGACGGGCTCGAGCCCGCCGCGTCATAGCGCGCGATCCCGGGAAATGGACTCCGGTTTTCGGACATGATCACGCACGTCAAAGCGGTGGTTACGGCTGACTGCCCTCCACAGCCGCCGCGCGCTCGCGTGCGCGCGAGGTCCGTGAGGCGACGCGATCCAGGAGCTCGATCATGTCCTGCAGCGCGGCGCGCGTCACCCCGCGTGTGATGAATACGATGCGGGTTCGCTGATCCGCATCGGGCCAGCGCGCGAGCCACGTCATCGTGTGCAGCAGGTGCTGGACGCCTTGAATCACTGCCGGACGCCCCGGCTCGTCCGACACATTCACCAGCCCCTTCACCCGCAGAAGATTGGGGCCGAGGTTTTGCGTGATCCCATCGAGCAGGAAGCGGAGCGCCTCCCGCGTCATCGGCTCGTCGCGCACGAGACAGAACGATTCGATGCCGCGGTCCCGCAGATGCATCGCATGCGCGTGATCGTGGTGATCCGCGCACTCCTCTCCGGCAGCGTGATCGTGCTCGCCCTCGTGATGCCGGTAGGCGCCTTCATTGAGCCAGGGGCGCGGATCCGCGGTCGGATCGGCGGGGTCGAAACCCCGCTCCGAGAAGAGCGCCCCCATGTCGAGCGCCGGGTCGTCGATACGGGTAATGACCGCCGCGGGATTGATCCGCCGCAGCGTCGCCCGCAGTTCGTCTTCGACCCGTTTTGGATCGGGAATCAAATCGAGTTTGGTGATGAGGATGCGGTCGGCGAGCGCGACCTGGTCCACCGCCTCCCGGTGCTCGTCGAACGTGGTGGGCCCGTTGACGGCGTCGACCAGCGCGACGACACCGGCGACGCGATAAAGGCCATCGAGCGTGGGTTCGGACAGAAAGGCCTGCAGCACGGGCCCGGGCTCGGCCAGACCGGATGTTTCGATGATCACGTGATCGAACGGAGGAATCCGCCCCGCCTCGCGCGCGTGATACAGATCGTTGAGCGTCGCCACGAGATCGCTCCGCACGGTGCAGCACAGACAGCCGTTCTCGAGCACCACGACCGAATCGTCGCTTGCAGCCGCAAGCGCATGATCGAGCGGGATCTCGCCGAACTCGTTGATGATGACGGCGGTGCGCGCCATCTCCGGGGCGTGCAGCACGCGGTTCAGCAGCGTCGTCTTGCCGCTGCCGAGAAAGCCGGTGACGATGGTTGCGCCCGTGCGCGGGCGCTTCGAGGCGCCGGCGACGTCTGCGTTCTTGCCTGTCATGCTTCGATCAGAACACCTCGCATCCGGGCAGTCCACAGGAGATCAGCCGGTCGGACGGAAAGTTCGTGATGATCTCGCAGCCGTCCTTTGTCACCACCACTTCCTCCTCGATCCGCGCCGCGCCGGAACCGTCTTCGGCGCCCTTCCAGGTTTCGAGCGCGAACACCATGCCTTCGCGGAGCGGCGTATTCTGCCCGCGGAATCGCTTCGAGAAGATCGGCCGCTCCCACAAGGAGAGGCCGACGCCGTGACCGTATTGCAGCAGGAAAGCTTCGGCTTCGTCGCGATAGCCGAATTCCTGCGCATCGGGCCAGACCTGCGCCACCTCGTCGGGGGTGACTCCCGGACGGATCATGTCGATCGATGCGCTGATCCACTTCGACGCCGTCTCATAGGCATCGACCTGGTGCTTGTTCGGCTCGCCGCAGATGAACGTGCGGTAATAGCACGTGCGGTATCCGTTGAACGAATGCATGATGTCCAGGAAGATCATGTCGCCGGGCTGGATCATGCGGTCGGAGAAGGTGTGCGAATGCGGGCGGCCGCGCGAGCCCGACACGGAATTGACGCACTCGACCCGCTCGGAGCCCATGCGAAACAGCCGATCGTTCGCAATGGCCACGAGTTCGTTCTCTCTCGTTCCGGGCCGGATGGCGCGGGCGATGTCGACATAGGCCGCATCCACCATCGCCGCCGCGACCTTGAGCAGCTCGATCTCGTCTTGCGTCTTGATTTCGCGCGCGTCGAGCATCGCCTGCTGGCCGTCGACCACCTCGATGCCTTCCGCTTCCAGCGCGCGGATCATCGGCAATTCCATGATGTCGATTCCGAGCGGCTCCTTCGAGATGCCGTAATCCGCCATCGCCTTCTTGATCTGGCGCGCGAACTCGCCCTGCACGTTCATCCAGGATGGAATGGCCCCCTGCATCGTCGTGATGGGCGCGGCGACATTGTCGGCGATCCACGGCGAGGAGATGCGTTTCGCCGGCGGGGCCGGGTCCCACAGATAGGGGGAGCCCTGGATCGGACAGAGCGCATAGCGCATGAACTTGTCGCGCGCCCATTCGCCGATGTGGGTCGCGGTGACGTAGCGAATGTTGTCGAAGTTGAAGCAGAGAACGGCGCCCAACCCGGCCTGCCGGATCGCCTTTTGCGCGCGCGCCAATCTCTCCTTCGACAATCGGCCGTAGTCGACGCCCCGCTCCCAGTCCTTGGCCATCATGCCCCAGGAGGCGGTCGCGTGCGGGCTATTGTACTTCATGGCGCAGATCCTTCTCCGTTCTCACGCGATGCTCGCATCGCGTATCATCCTCGAAATGCTGTCTGTTGCCCGGCGAAGCCGTCAGCCCAGACCCATGATGGCGTTGCGTATCTCGTCCGCGCCGACCGCGTCGAGATCGCGCTCGAAAGTTCGGATGATGCGCCCATGCGCCAGCACATAGGCGCGCGAGGACACGGCAATCGTCTGGAAGAAGCTTTGCTCCGCCATGAGGATCGTGAGCTTGCGACGCTCTTGCAATTGACGAATCGTCGCGATCACCTGATCGACGATAATCGGAGCGAGACCGACCGACGGCTCGTCGATCACCATCACCTGCGGCGAGGTCATCAGCGCACGCGCGATCGCCAGCATCTGCTGCTCGCCGCCGCTCAATGTCGAAGCGAACTGGCGCCGGCGTTCCTGCAGAATCGGAAACATCTCGAGGCACGAAGCGAGATTCGCCTTCAGATCCGCCCTCCCGCGCGGGCCTCCGCCGGCGAGAACGAGATTCTCCTCCACCGTAAGGTTGGGAACGAGCCGGCGTCCCTCCGGCACGGATGCGATCCCGAGATTGGTGATGTCGTGCGGAGCCGTCTTCGCGAGGTCGATGGACGCGCCGTCCCATTCCAGCACGACGCGCCCCGCGCGCGGCCGCACAAATCCAAGGATCGTGTTGAGCAGCGTGCTCTTTCCGTTGCCGTTCATGCCGACAAGCGCGACAAGCTCGCCTTCCGCGACTTCGAGACTGACGTCGCGCAGAACCGTCACGGCCCCGTAGCCGGCCTCCAATCCCTCAACGATGAGTCTGTTCACCGAAATAGACCTTTTGCACCAGCGGATCGGCCGCAATCTGCTTTGGTGAGCCCTCGGCGATGATCCGGCCGGTTTGCAGGCAGATGACGCGTTCGGAAAACCGCATCACCGCATGCATGATGTGCTCGATCATCACCACGGCGACGCCGGTTTCGTTCAGCCTGAACAGCAGCGTCAGGATGTCGTCGATCTCCGCCTCCGACAGTCCCGCCATCGCTTCATCGGCGATGAGGACCAGCGGCTCGGCGACCAGCGCCCGCGCAAGTTCGAGCTTGCGCAGCTCGAGCTGGGACAAGGCCTCGGCGGCGTCCTGGCGGCGCGCATAAAGCCCGACCGACTGCAGCACCTCTTCGGCCCGCTCGGCTCCCCTGCGCGCGCCTGCCCTCAGATAGTCCATCGGCACAAGCAGGTTCTCGAGCACGGTCATCCCGACGAACGGGCGCGGAATCTGGAAGCTGCGCGACAGCCCGCGGCGGGCGCGACGATAGGCGGGCTCGCGCGTGATGTCCTCGCCGCGGAAGCTGATCGTCCCCTCGTCGGGCGGAAACAGGCCGGTGATACAATTGATCAATGTGGTCTTGCCCGACCCGTTCGGACCGATGAGGCCGAGCCGTTCGCGCGGCTTGAGCGCAAAGTCGATCGGACCGAGCGCGCGCACCGCGCCGAAGCTCTTTTGCACGTCACGGGCCGACAGGAGATCGCCGCTCATGCCGCGTTTCTCTTCTTGGCGAGAAGCCCCAGAAGGCCCTCGGGAGCTGCGGCAACGAAGGCGATCAAGACGATCCCGACCGCGAGAATGTTGAACTCGGAGGAGATCGTGACGGTGGTGATCTGCTGAACGCTCGCAAGCAGAACGGCGCCGATCACAGGGCCGAGCCAAGATTGCGTTCCGCCGATCAGCGGCATGGCGAGCGCGTTGAGCCCGATCGTCAGGCTGAATGCGCTCATCGGATCGACATAGGACGAGTAGGTCGGATATGGCGCGCCCGCCATCGCCATAAGGCCCCCGCTCAGCGCGCAAGCCAGAAGCTTCAACTTGAGCGTAGGCACTCCGCAGCATTCCGCCGCCGGCTCGCTGGCGCGCAGCGCGCCCAGTCCGCGGCCGACCCACGACACCTCGATCCAGCGCGCGACGACGACGGCGAATGCCGACAGAAAAAGCATGACGCAGAAGACATATTGCTGCTGATTGCCGAACCAGCCCGGCGGCGGCGCGGGCAACAGCGGCAATCCGGCCGCCCCGCCAAGATAATCGGTATTGTGCACCAGCGTCTCGAGCATCACGACGAGCGCGACCGTCGCGATGGCGAAGTACACGCCCTGGATTCGAAGCGTCAGGTAGCCCGTCACGATCCCGAGCAGCACGCCGATGCACGCCGCCCCAAGGAGCTGGACGAGCATGGGCGCCGCAATCCCCTTCATCAGCAGCGCCGCCGTATAGGCGCCGGCTCCGAAGAACGCCGAAGCGCCGAAATTCGTGTAGCCGGCATAGCCGCCCAGAATGTTCCAGCCGGTTGCGATGACGACGTATTGCAGAACGATGTAGCCGACATAATAGTAGAACGGATTGCTGACCGCGAAAGGCAGGAGCAGCCCCGTTGCGGCGACCGCAAGCGCGACGGCGATGAAGCGCGGCATCGTCATCGCAAGGCCCCGAACAAACCTTGCGGCCGCAATCCCAATGTGGCGAGCAGAATGGCGAAGGCGACGCCGGGCGCCCAAGACGGACTCAGGAACGCCATGACGAAGGACTCCGCCACGCCGATCAGCATCGCCGCGAGAAGCGTGCCGGGAATGGTGCCGAGCCCCGCCAGCACCACGATGGCGAAGACGCGGCCCAGATGGACGCGCCCGGCAAACGGATCGACCGGCCCGGTGATGACCAGCGCGGCGCCGGCGATCGCCGCCATTGCCATCGCCAGACCGAACGCATGGCGTTTGACGGAGACCGGATCAATGCCGCAGATGTGGAGCGCGCGCTCCTCGTAGGCCACCGCCCTGATCGCAAGGCCGGTATTGGTGCGGTTGAGATAGAGCCAGAGCAGGAGAATGATCACCGGCGTCAGCAAGGCCGGCACGAGAAAGCGGTACGGAATCACTACAAAGCCGAGCGACAGGCTCCGGCCGACATAGCCGGCGCTGATCGAACGCAAGTCGGTGCCGAAGGCGACGACGAGCGCGATCTCGACGATCAATGACACGCCGAAGAACAGCGTGAGACTTTGTAGCGTGTTGCCGCGCCCGCGCGCCTCGAAGACGTAAGAGTAGAATCCATAGAACAAGACGCCGGCGACATAGAACGGCACGGCCCAGAACAGTCCGCTGAGGAGCGGATCGACGCCGTAGGCGTTGCTGACTACGACGGCATAGGACCCGGCGATCACCATCGCCGGGTGCGCGACATTGGGAATGTGGAGCAGACCGAAGGTGATCGCGAGGCCCAGCGCAACAAGAGCGTAGACGCTGCCCAGGACGATCCCGGTCGCGAAGGCGTTCAGGCCAAGGTCGAGAATAAGCATGCTGTCCTGGAGGGAGAAGCGGGCCCGCAACCTCCGGGCCCGCGCCCTTGTCTCATCTCAAACCTTTCGGGCCTGAGCGAAAGGCACCAGGTTTCCGCTCTTGAACGCGGGCGGATCGACGATGATCTGTCGGCCCGCTTGGCGGAACTGGGCATTGTCGGTGCCCTTGATGTTCTGGAACTGGCACATCAACACCCGGCGTTGCGTCCAGTCCCCGAGGGCGTTGAACTGAATCTTCCCGACGATGGTGTCGACGGTGTTCGCGTGCAGCCATTGCGAGACCTTGGCCTGGTCGATCGTTCCGGTGGCCTTCACCGCCACGGAAATGAACTGGCCGGCCGCGTAGCAGAAGGGCGGAATGTAGAACCCGAGCGCATCGACCTGGCGCTCTTTGGCGATTGGCGCGTAGCGCGTCAGGAAGCTCTCGATGCCTTCGAATTTGACCGTCGGCTCCGGCACATAGAGATGGAAATTGGTGATGCCGTTGAGTGCCGGACCGAGGCTCTCCAGGAGAGACGTATATTGCGGGCCGACCATTCCGCCGCCGAATAGGCGCACGGAATCCCCAATCCCGATCTCCGAGATTCCGCGCACGATCGCTGTCGAGTCGGCCGGATACGAGCAGACGAACACGCCGTCAGGCGCGGCCGCTCTGACATTGCGCAAGATCGCCGAAAAGTCGCGATTGGCCGGCGGATAGATCTGGTAGTCGACGACCTGCATGCCGAACTGTTCGCAGACCCGCCGGCCTCCAGCCGCGGCCGTCTTGGAGAACTCGGTGTCGGCCGCCATGATGGCCATCTTCTTGATCCCTTGCGCGTTCGCAAGATCGAAGAAACCGCGCGCCCAATCCTCTGCGCCGTTCGGCCCCCACGGCGCCGCCTGAAAGAATTTGTCGTGCTTGAGCGCATCGTTCGCGGCAAGCGTCAAGATGCCGACGATGAAGCGGTCGCGCTGCTTCGCCAGGGGCATCGCCGCCGCAGTCAGGTTGGCGCCGTAGGGCGAGAAAAGGAAATCGACCTTGTCGATGTCGAGCAGCTTCGAATAGATGCCCGGCACGTTCGCCGGCAGGCTCTGATCGTCATAGACGACGAGCTCCACTTTACGCCCGAGCAAGCCGCCCGCGGCGTTCACGTCATCGCGCCACAGTTCGTAGCCGATCACCAGATTCTTGGTGCTCGACAGGGGACCGGTCAGGGACGCGCTGCATCCAACGCGAATAGGCTGGCTCTGGGCATACGCCCCGCTCCATACGGCCGGCGCCGCGACCGCCGCCGCGGCGCCGATCTTCGCAAATTGTCGTCGCGTGATAGTCATGTCTGTTTCCTCTCCCTTGGAGCCGCGTCGTGGCCGACGAGACTGCTCAAACTCGCTGACTCTGGTTCAGCAGAACCGACTATGGCATGCACGCCGCCGCTCCGTCCGCGACATGCAAGCCATTGGGGGCGTGCATTCACCTTTGCTGGCCGCTCGCCAGCTTTTCCCTCAAGTAGTCCCAGTCCCGGTTGAACCGGTAGGAATGCCGCGCGGGCGGCTGTGGCGATTGCGTCTCGAGCCACCGCACCGTCTTGTTCGTCCTGTTGTAGAAGGCGTGGATCGAACCGACGCCCGTCCACAGCACGTCGCCCGGCTTCAGATGATAGGTTTGACCGTCGGCGACCGCCTCGATCTCGCCCTCGAAAATGACATAGGCCTCCTCCAGCGGGTGATCGTGCAGATGCGCCACGCCGCCCGGCTGATATTCGACCATGAACATCGTCGCGAGCGCGGCAGACAGGCGCTGATCCACGAGCATCTTCACCGCGATGCCGCTATAGGCAAGGAGCGCGGTCGCCATGCTCGCCGACACCGTCGGCGCGTCGACGCGCGCGCCGACCTTGAGCTTGTCGAGCGTGATGTCGTCATCCGTCATGCGGAAGATGTTGAGCGAGCGCGGGTCGCGAATGTCGAGCGGACCCGTCTCATAGGCCTTGGGAGGTCCGAGGAAGAAAATATCCGCCGGCTCGTCCGCGCTGCGCGGGATGGGCGTGAGCATGTCGATCCATTTGGATGAACCCGCGTCGGCTCCGATCCAGGCATGCGGCACGCCGACCGGAACGACCCCGCATGCGCCGGGAAGGAGCGGATGGCCGCGCCCGTTGAGGACGAGCGTCGGCGCGCCTTCCGTGACATAGAAAAGCTCTTCGAAAGACTGCACATGCGTGTCGACATGGCCGCGCGCACCAAGCGTGCAGAGCCCCAGCGCCGTGTGGACCGAACCGACCGAGCGGTCGACGGCGGAAAACCGTTCGAAGCCCGCACTGCGCCCGGGATAGCCGGCGACCGGCCGGATGGCTTCGGCGCGGACAACATGATGCAACGTCTTTCCTCCCGGCCTCATATTGTTTATTGTCACTAAACTGTTTATTCCCGATCGACGGCGCGAGTCAATCATGATGCATGGTCCCCGGACGCAAGGATTGCGGGCAGGAAAAGCAGGACCGGCAAGGCCGGAGCGTCTCCCCGCGCACCCGCGGGGGAAGCGCGGCGGCGCCGCCCGGTTGCCGCGGGCTCGACAAGCGGAACCGGGATTGATCGGCGGCAAGCTTCGCGAGGAGCGGGAGCGGCAAGGCATCGCCTTGCGGGAATTCGCGCGGAGGGTGGGCGTGTCTCCGAGCCTCGTCTCCCAAATCGAGCGCGGCCTGGTCATGCCGTCGGTGGGCTCGCTCTGGTCGATGGCCACCGAACTTGGCCTCGTCATCGACGAACTGTTCAAGATTCCTGGACAGCCTTCAAAATCTCCGCAAGGGAAGAACGCGGAGAGGACGGCCGGTTATGTTCAGCGCAAGCATAGCCGCAAGCGCATCCGCCTGGCTGGCGGGGTCGAATGGGAACGGCTGACCGCACAGCCCGACGAGGCGGTCGAGTTTCTATACGTGAAATATCCCGCGGGCGCGGAGTCGTGTCCGGAGCACGCGCCCTTCCGGCACGGCGGCAAGGAATACGCCTACATCCTGTCCGGCCGGCTCGGCCTGCAGATCGGCGCCGAGAAATTCGAACTCGGCGCCGGCGACTCGGTCTCCTTCGACTCGCAGATCCCGCATCGGCTCTGGGCCGTCGGAAACGAGGCCGCCGTTGCAATTTGGACGATCATCAACCGCAACAACGGCAGCCGCGGCAGTGATTAGCGACAACACTGCTTTCGCAATGCGCCGTCGAGGATCGAAAGCCGCACCGGACGATCTCGGCCGGGCGCGCGAGCGGACGGATATCGCGCAATTTGCGCAAACGTCCTATCGTACAGCCACAATGACCACTCGTCCTGTTTGCGGGTCGACTGTCGCCGTCGAAGTAGAACCGCTCTGATGCTGCATCCCGCGACGGACACGCCGCTGTTTGAGCTCCGGGGCATCTCGAAGCGGTTTCCCGGCGTGCAAGCGCTCGACGATGTGTCGCTGGAAATCCGCCCCGGCGAAGTGCACATGCTGCTGGGCGAGAACGGCGCCGGCAAGTCGAGCCTGATCAAGGTTCTTTTTGGGGCCTACCAGCCGGACGGCGGGACGATCCTCCATCACGGGACGCGCGTCGATATCGCGTCTCCCGCCGAGGCGCAGCGCTTCGGCATCGCGGTGATCTTCCAGGAATTCGCCCTCGTCCCCTATCTCGACATCGCGCAAAACATCTTTCTCGGCCGGGAATTTTCCGGCCGTATTCCCGGCACTGTCGACCGCCGCCGCACTTACGCGGAAGCGCGCCGCGTGCTCGAGACCATCGGGTTCGGCATCGATCCGACGCTGCCGGTTCATTCGCTGGGCGTGGCGCAGCAGCAGATGGTCGAGATCGCGAAGGCGCTCTCGCAAGACGCGCGCGTCCTCGTCATGGACGAGCCGACGGCCGCCCTCTCCGATCGCGAGACCGAGCTTTTGTTCGCCATGATCAGACGGCTGAAGGCGCAAGGCGTGGCGATCGTCTATATCTCGCATCGCCTGTCCGAAGTCTTTGCGCTGGGAGACCGCATCACGGTTCTTCGGGACGGCCGCAAGATCGCCTCCCTCCTGCCATCAGAGACCACTCCCGACGGTCTCGTCACGCTCATGGTCGGCCGCTCGGTCGACCGCACCTACAACCGCCGTTTCGTTCCGCCTGGAGACGTGCTGCTCGAAGTGAAAGGCCTCGCCTCCGATCATGGCGTCTCCGACATCAACCTCACCGTGCGGGCTGGCGAAATCGTCGGGCTGTGCGGCCTGGTCGGCTCCGGCCGAAGCGAAGTCGCGCGAGCGATCTTCGGCGCCGATCGTGCGACGGCGGGCGAGATCCGACTGTTCGGCGAGCGCATCCCCGGCATACCGGAAGATTCCGCGCGGCGCGGGATGGCGATGCTGCCCGAGAATCGCAAGACGCAAGGGCTCGCCGCGGGGCGGTCCGTCCGCGACAATATCGTGCTCGCCGGGCTCGAGAAGATGTTTCCGAACCGGCTGTTTTCGCCGAGCCGCGCCACAAGCGCGGCCCGCGCGGTCATCGACCGGCTGCGCATTGCGACGCCGAGCCCGCACCGCGCCGTCAGCACGCTGTCCGGCGGAAATCAGCAGAAGGTGGTGATCGGCAAATGGCTCAATGCCGGCGCCAAGCTCTTCATCTTCGATGAGCCGACACGCGGGATCGACGTCGGCGCCAAGGCGGAAATATTCTCCGTGCTCGAAAGCCTGGTGCAGGAAGGCGCTGGCGTCCTGATGATCAGCTCGGAGCAGATCGAAATCGTCCATGTTTGCGACCGCGCCTATGTCATGCGTGGCGGACGCATTGCCGGCGAGCTGCCGCGCAGCGAACTGACCGAAGCCAACATCGTGCGCTTGGGGATGCATTCGTGAGCGCTGCCTCGGATCGCCGGACATCGCCGATTCAGCCGTCGCTGCTCGGCCGCATCCCCGGCGTGGCCGTTGTGCTTGTCGCGCTCGTGCTCGGCTTCGCGTTTGGCACGGCCAATTTCTTCAGCCCAGGCAATATCGCCAACATTCTGATGCAATCGACGATCCTTCTGCTCATCGCGCTGCCCATGACCGTGATCATCCTGACCGAGGGGCTCGACCTCTCGATGGGCGCCGTGCTGACTTTCGCCTCGATCGTATTGGCAGCGGTCACCGTCGGCTCCGGATCGGCCCTGTTCGGCCTGGCCGCGGCCATGCTGGTGGGCCTGGGATTCGGGCTGGTCAACGGATCGCTCGTCGCGCTGCTCAACTTGCCTCCCTTCATCGTGACGCTTGGCACGCTCGGGGTCGCGCAGGGCCTGTCGCTGGTCGTCACCGACGGCCAGAGCATTGTCGGGATTCCCGGCGACGTGCGGTCGGTTTACTCGGGCGCAACGCTCGGAATTCCTCATCCGGTCTGGATTGCCGCCGCGGCCTATCTCCTGGTCCACGCCCTGCTCTACCACACGCGGTTCGGCACCTATGTCTTTGCCCTCGGCGGCAATCGCGAAGCCTTGAAGCTGGCCGGCGTGTCCGACCGCGCGATGCTGATCGCGGTCTACGCGTTCGGCGGGTTGATGGCGGGTTTTGCTGCGCTGCTCATGACCGCGCGCATGAACAGCGCGCATCCGACCGCCGGCCTCGGAATGGAATTCGATGCGATTGCAGCCGTCGCCGTGGGCGGCACATCGTTCGAGCGCGGCAATGGCTGGCTGCTCGGGACGCTGCTCGGCGTGCTTGCGGTCGGCGTTCTGCGCAACGGCTTGAACCTGCTGGCGGTGCCTTCCTCCGCGCAGGTCGCCTGCATCGGCCTGCTCGTCATCCTCGCTTTGTTCATCGACGGCTTGCGGAGACCATCGTGACCGTCGCGCCGCTGGCCGCAACCCGCCGTTTCACGCTGCCGCCCGATCTGCGGCAGGTGGGCTATCGGTTGTTTGCGGCATTCGTGCTGTGCGTCGCGCTGGCCTTTCTGAGCGACGCATTTCTGACCACGGGCAACCTCCTGAACGTGCTGCGGCAGACGGCGCTCTTGTTCATTCTCGCCTCCGGACTCACGCTCGTCATCTTGACCGCAGGGCTCGATCTCTCAGTCGGCGCCAATGTCGCCCTTTCCGCCTGTCTTGCCGCGACCGTCATCAAGAGCACGGGCTTTTCCTCGCTCGGCATTCTCACCGGCATCGGTTGCGGAGCGTTGATCGGATTGATCAACGGCGTCCTTGTGACCGCGCTGCGCATTCCCTCCTTCATCGCCACCTACGGCATGCTGTGGATCCTGTCCGGCCTGACCTATTACTACATGGCCGGGGAGACGATTCACGGCTTTCCCCCCGCCTTTCGCCAGCTTGGAAGCGGACATCTGCTTGGCGTTCCGATGCCGGTCTACATGATGGTCCTTTTCTTTCTGCTCGGCTCGTGGTTCGCGCAGCGCACGGTCTGGGGCCAACAGGTCTACGCGATCGGGGCCAATCCCGTGGCGGCCCGGCTCTCCGGCGTCCCGGTCGAGCGGCGTCTCGTGCTCGTCTATACGTTCAGCGGCGCGATGGCCGGTCTCGCCTCCGTCATCATCTTGGCGCGCATCAACTCGGCGCAAGGGGACATCGGCGAGGAATTGACGCTCCCCGCCATTGCCGCCGTGCTGATCGGGGGAACGTCGCTGTTTGGGGGATCGGGCACGATCGGAGGCACCTTGATCGGCGCTTTCATTCTCACGCTCGTGCTCAACGGCATGAACTTGCTGCAGATCAACGCGTCCTGGCAGCCGCTCGTCACCGGCGTGATCGTCGTGCTGGCCGTGTGGCTGGACACGCTGGCGGTCCAAACAAGCAATCGAAGTGAGTGAATTCACAACAAGGGAGTGAAACGATGAGACCTGTATCCATGCTTGCACTCGCAGCCGCCGCGCTCGCGGTATCCCTCGGCGACGCGCGCGCCGACGGCGAGAGCATCGCCGTGTTTACCAAGAACCAGACCAATCCGTATTTCCAAACGGTCCGCGTCGGCGCCGAGACCGCCGCCCGGATGCTGAACGTCAAGGTCATCCAGTACGTCCCGACCAAGCCAGACTCCATCCCCGAGCAACTGTCCCAGGTCGAGGACGTCATCGTGAAGAAGCCGCAGGCGATCGTATTCATCCCGGTCGACTACAAGGCCATGGTGCCCGCCGTCGAGAAGATGAACGCCGCCAACATCCCGGTCGTCAACATCACCGACCGCATCGCGGCCGGCAACCTCGTGGCCTATGTCGGCGCGGACGACTATAATATCGGGCTCGCAACGGCGCGGCATTTGCTGAAGGCCATGGGCGGCAAAGGCAACGTCATCATTCTCGAAGGCGTCAAAGGCTCGCTGACCAATATCGATCGCGTGCGCGGCTTCACCGACGCCTTGAAGGAATTTCCGAACGTGAAGCTGCTCGCGTCACAGCCGGCGAATTACCAGCGGCTGCAGGCGCTCCAGGTCATGGAAAACCTGATGCAGTCGCATCCCCAGATCGATGGCGTGCTCGCGGCCAATGATCCGATGGCGGTGGGCGCGATCGAGGCCCTCGACGGCGCCGGCCGCAAAGGGCTGGTTGTCGGCATCAACGGCAGCAAGGAAGCGGTCGAGCTCATCAAGTCTGGAAAACTTCTGGCCACGGGAGACTTCAACGGCTTCATTCAAGGCTGCCTCGGCGTGGAAATCGCCGTGCGCCATCTGCGCAAGCAGCCCACGCCAAAGGAGATCATCCTGAAACCCGTGGTGATCGACAAGACGAACTACCAACCCTATGAGACCCCCATCGAGCAGCGGAAGTGCCCGAGGGTTGCGGAGCTCGCCACGAATTGAGCGCAGCACTGAAAGGTGTGGGGCCGGCCCAAGCGGGACCGGCCCCGCCGTCCATGACGATCGAGTCGGTCATCCCTGCCTTGCGCGACCGCTTTGGTGCGCGCGTCACCGACGCCGCCGCGGTTCTCGCCGCGCATGGCCGCAGCGAATCCTACCATCTCCCGCACAATCCGGACCTGGTGATCTTTCCGGAGACCACGGCGGAGGTCGTGGAGATTGTGAAGATCTGCGCCGCGGCGCGCGTGCCGCTCACCGGCTATGGCGCGGGCACATCGCTTGAAGGAAACGCAACTCCGCTCCACGGCGGCGTATCTGTCGATTTCATGCGCATGAAGACGGTCTTGGCCGTCAACGCCGAGGACATGGATTGCCGGGTTCAGCCGGGCGTCACGCGCAAACAGCTCAATACCGAGCTGCGCCACACGGGCCTGTTCTTTCCGATCGATCCGGGCGCCGACGCCTCGATCGGCGGAATGACCTCCACCCGCGCCTCCGGCACCATGGCGGTGCGCTACGGCACCATGCGCGACAATGTGCTGGCGCTGGAGGTGGTGCTCGCCGACGGGCGCGTCATCAAAACGAGCCGCCGCGCGCGCAAATCTGCGGCGGGCTACGACCTGACCCGACTCTTTGTCGGCGCCGAAGGCACGCTCGGCTTGATCACCGAAATTACGCTCAAGCTGCATCCGATCCCGGACGCGACGGCCGCCGCCGTGTGTCCGTTCGAGACGTTCGCCGGCGCGGTCGACACCGCGATCGCGCTGATCCAGGCGGGCATTCCGGTCGCCCGGCTCGAGCTGCTCGACGAAGTGATGATCCGCGGCGTCAACGCCTATGCCAAGCTCGGCGCGATCGAGCGTCCCACCTTGTTCATTGAATTTCATGGCACTGAAGCCGGCGTGCTGGAGCAGGCGCAAACCGCGCAAACTATCGCCCGCGACCACGGCGCGCTGGCCTTTCAGTCGACCGGCAATCCAGAAGAGCGCACGAAATTGTGGAGCGCGCGCGACAATACGCTCTACGCCGGAACAGGGCTCAGGCCGGGCTCGAAGGCGCTGATCACGGATGTTTGCGTCCCCATTTCACGGCTTGCCGAATGCCTGCTCGACACCAAACAGGCGATCGACGACGCAGGTCTGATCGCACCCATTGTCGGCCATGTCGGGGATGGAAACTTCCACACGCTGATTTTGGTCGACCCGGACGACGCAGGCGAAGTCGCACGGGCGCACAAGCTCCACGAGCGGATGGTCATGCGCGCGCTCGCCCTGGGAGGCACATGCACGGGCGAACACGGCATCGGCAGCGGCAAGATCGATTTCCTGGAGCAGGAGCTGGGCAACGCCGTCGACGTGATGCGAAGCATCAAGCAGGCGCTTGACCCCGATCATGTGATGAATCCGGGAAAGGTCTTTCGCGCGTCGCCGCGCGCAGGTCTGAAAGGAGACGCGTCCGATGGCTGACCGCTCTGTGACTACGCGCGCGCTTCGTGACCACCGCCCGATCCGGCGGACTGAAAAGGATTGGATAGCGCAATCGATCATTGCGCTGGTTCGGCTACTGGATAATGTAGCAACGCGTCTTTCCCGAGGAGAGGATGTCAAGGAATGCGACCGCGGCGTGCCGGCCGTTTTCTTAACGCCATCCCCTGGATTTCGCGCGATTTGAAAGGCGTGACCCTGATGACCAAACCGTTGAAGCAACCCGCCTCCCCGGCATTGAACGACGACATCGGAGAACAGGCCCGGCTCGCTTTGTATCGGACGCAAGTCGTCATCCGCGAAGCCGAGCAGCGGGCTTTCGACCTGTTCCTGCAAAACCTGGTCAAGGGCACCAGCCATCTGTCGTTGGGGCAGGAAGCGGTGGCCGCCGGGTTTGCCGTGGCGATGCAGCCGGGCGACCTTTCATTCTGCACCTATCGCGGTCACGCCCACACGCTTGCGCGCGGCACGCCGGTCGAAAAAGTGCTGGGAGAATTGATGGGGCGCGATAACGGCCTGATGCGCGGAAAGGGCGGCTCGATGCACCTGACCTCCGAGCCGCATGGCGTCATGGGATCCTACGCCATTATCGGGGCGCATCTCCCCATCGCCTGCGGCGCGGCGTGGCGCGCGCAGTACAAGGGGCACAAGGACGTTTCGGTCTGCTTCTTTGGCGACGGCACGACGAATATCGGCGCATTCCACGAGGCGCTCAACTTCGCCGCGGTCTGGAAGCTGCCGGTCGTTTTCGTCTGCGAGAACAATCTCTACATGGAATACACGCCGATCGGCGACGTGACCGCGGTCGAACATCCCGCCGCCGGGCGCGCAGCCTCCTATGGATTGGAGCCGATCATTGTCGATGGGCAGGATGCGGACGAAGTCTACCGCGTCGCGCAGAAGGCGCTGGCGCGGGCCCGCGCCGGCGAAGGCCCCTCGCTTATCGAGTGCAAGACCTATCGCTACAGCGGTCATTCCCGCGCCGATCCGGCGAAGTATCGGCCCGAGGGCGAGCTCGATCGCTGGAAGCAGCGCGATCCCATTCTGATTTACCGCGAACGCCTGAAACAATTCGGGATCGCCGACGAAGTCGTGGCGGCGATCGACGCAGAAATTCGGAACCTGGTCGACGACGCGACCGAAAGGTGCAAGGCGGCGCCCCCTCCCCCGCTCGATATCATCGCAACCGATGTCTACGCCGATGGAGGATGGGCATGGCGGAACTGACCTATCGCGAGGCGATCGCGCGCGGCATCGCGCAGGAAATGGCGCGCGACCCCGACGTCGTTTTCCTCGGCGAGGATGTCGCCAAGGCAGGCGGCGTGTTCAAGGCGACGGTCGGACTGTTCGAGCAGTTCGGCCCGCTGCGCGTGCGCGACACACCGATCTCCGAGCAGGCGATTCTGGGCGCCGCCATGGGCGCCGCCATGACCGGCTTGAAGCCCATCGCGGAAATCATGTTCTCGGATTTCCTGGCCGTGTGTTTCGACTTCATCGCCAACGAAATTCCGAAACTGCGTTACATGACGAACGGCCAGCTCAAGTGCCCGCTCGTGGTGCGGACTGGAAACGGTGCGGGTGTCCGCTTCGGCGCACAGCATTCGCAGAGCCTCGAGAACTGGTGCATGATGATTCCCGGCCTGAAGGTTGTTGCGCCCTCCACACCGAAAGACGTGATCGGATTGATGGCCGCGGCGGTTCGCGATCCGGATCCGGTGATCTTTTTCGAGCATAAGTCGCTGTTCGCGATGAAAGGCGACGTGCCCGACGGCGAGATCGTCGACACGCTCGGCTCCGCCAAGATCGTCCGGCCGGGCAAGGACGCCACCATTCTTGCTCTTGCGCTCATGGTGCCGCGCGCCATCGAAGCCGCGGACAAGCTCAAATCCGAACACGGGATCGACTGCGAGGTCATCGACGTGCGCTCGCTCTTGCCGCTCGATACGCAGACGATCCTCGGCTCGGTGACGCGCACCCACCGCTTCTTCACGGTCGAAGAGAATCCGCGTCTGTGCGGATGGGGCGCCGAACTTGTATCCATCGTCGCCGACGAGGCTTTCTACGATCTCGATGGCCCACCGGTGCGGATCACGACGCCGCATATTCCGCTGCCTGCCGCGGACACTCTCGAGGATGCCGTGTTGCCGTCGGTCGACCGTGTCGCCCAGACAGTGAGACGGTCGTTGAACAGTTGATTGGAAGAGTCGAATTCCCGCGCATGACCCGGCTGCGATAGCTGGACGAAGCCGGAGCGGAGAGCAGCATGGACGTCCTGATGCCGCAACTCGGCGAGACCGTGACCGAGGGCAAGATCAGCGCCTGGTACAAGAAGATCGGTGACACGGTAAAGTCGGGCGACAACCTGTTCGAAATCGAGACCGACAAAGTCTCGATGGAGGTGCCCGCGACGTCCGCCGGTATTCTCGCCGAGATTCGCGTGCAAACGGGCGAAGTCGCGCCGGTGGGGGCTGTCGTCGCCGTGATCGCCGGCGCCGGCGAGGCGGCGGTCCGCTCCTCTGCTCCTGCCGCCGCCGCTGACAAGCCACCCGTTCACGCAGCGCCCGGCCCGGCGGCATCGCCGATGGCTTCCGGCGCGACAAGCGACATTGCTCCTCCTCCGCGACCGCCCCGCCGCATGGATCTGTTCCAGGAAGTTGTTTCGCCGGAGCGCAACTTCGGCCCGGCACGACTGCCTGGGGGCGTGTCGGTGACGCCGCTGGCCCGGCGGCTTGCGAGCGAAAACGGTATCGATCTCGCGCGGATCAAAGGATCCGGCCCGCGCGGCCGCATCACCGCCACCGACATCGAGAGCGCTCTGACGCAGGAACGGCCGGGCTTGACCGCGCGCGGCATGGCGCTGTCCGAGATCAAGACCCTTTACGCTGCCGTGCCGTACAAGGAAATCCCGGTCGACGGGATGCGGAAGATCATCGCCGCCCGCCTTGCGCAATCCAAACAGACGGTCCCGCATTTCTATCTCACCGCGAGCATCGCCGTCGACGCCCTGCTCGCGCTTCGCAACGATGCGAACGCCGACGCGCTCGGGCGGGATGCGCCTGCGAGCGAACGCATCTCGGTCAACGATTTCATCATCAAAGCGCTGGGCATGGCCTTGCAGAAAGTCCCGGCCGCCAACGCGATCTGGGCTGACGATCGCATCCTGCAGTTCGAGCGTTCCGACATCGGCGTTGCGGTCGCGCTCGATGGCGGCCTGCTGACGCCGGTCGTTCGGCTCGCCGAATCCAAGTCGATCGGCGCCATTTCACGGGAGATGCGCGATCTCGCGGCGCGCGCGCGGCAGAAAAAGCTGGCGCCGGCCGAGTATCAGGGCGGCGTCACGGCGATATCGAATCTCGGCATGTACGGCGTGCGGGAATTCGCCGCCATCATCAACCCGCCGCACTCGACCATTCTGGCCGTTGGCGAAACGCATCGCGCGCCGACGGAAGCGCCCGACGGCTCGGTGCGCTTCCGCACCGAGATGAGCGTCACCTTGGCGTGCGATCATCGCGTGGTCGATGGCGCGCTCGGCGCGCAGCTCCTGGCCGCGCTGAAGGGCTACCTCGAGCATCCGGTGAGGATGCTGGTCTGAATGGCTCCCAAACCCGGGACCTGTGGACATGGCCCCGTTGCTCAGAGAGCAGGAACAGAGCAGCTATTGCGGCGTGATGCCTGCGACCTTCACCACTTCGCGCCACAGCGGCAGCTCGCGTGCGATGCGCGCCTTGAGTTCACGCGGCCCTGCGGCGGCGACTTCAAGTCCCATCGCGCGGACCTTGGTGCGAACGTCCGGCTTCTGAAGGACCGCGCGGGCAGCTGAGCTGAGGCGTTCTCCGATGTTCGGCGGCGTTTTCGCGGGAACGAGCATCATCGTGTAGGTGTCGAGCACGAAACCGGGATAGCCCGACTCGACCATCGTCGGCACATTGGGCAAATCGAACCAGCGCTTTTCTCCTGTTATCGCGAGACCCTTGAGCGTGCCCGCGATGAGGTGGGGATGCGCGCCCGGCAGCGCACCGGAGACCATATCGACGGTGCCGCCGAGCAGCGCCTGGTTGGCCGGACCGGCTCCATTGAAGGGGACATGCGTCATCTGGATGCCGGCCTGATTCTTGAAGAATTCGCCGGCGAGATGCGATGGCGTCGCAAATCCGGCGCTGCCGTAGTTCAGCGCGCCGGCCTTCTGCTTCGCCAGGGCGACAAATTCCGCGACGGTGTCGACGCCAAGCCGCGGATGGACGGCGAACGCCGTAGGCGATCCTGCCAGATCGACGAGCGGCGCGAAATCCCTGTCGAGGTCGTAAGGCACGCTCTTGTAGAGAAGCGGATTGATGACGATGGTGTTGGACGTCACCAGCACGGTGTACCCGTCGGGCTCGGAATTGGCGGCCAGCCCCACGCCGATGTTACCCGCCGCTCCCGGCTTGTTCTCGACAAAAATCGAGGCTTTCAACTCTTCGGACAGCATGGGCTGGAGCAAGCGGGCCATCACATCCACGGGTCCGCCGGCGCCGAACGGCACGAGCAGCTTTATCGGGCGGTCCGGCCATGCGGCATAAGCCGAGGTGGCTCTCGCGATGAACGGAGCGGCCGCGGCAAAAGCGGCCCCGGCCTTCAAGACGCGGCGGCGGCTCATGCGGATGGAAACTTGTGTTTCAACTGTCATGACGAACACTCGGGATGCTGGGCCACGGAATGTTGAAGACGGCGAATGTCGAGAAGCGACATCTGTCACACGACGGGGGTCGGATCCTGCGTGGGAACGCCAGTGAGCCGACCCACGCGTTCGCTAATGGGCGAAAACCATCGAGCATTGCCCATTCCCCCAAGGTCTTCGTATGCTAACGATCCCGACGAACCGAAGTCAAACACGAACCGCCGCCGATGAAACCTGCTCCTTTCGACTACGCACGGCCGAGCACGCTATCCGAAGCCATCGCCTTGCTGGCCCGACACGGTGACGAGGCGAAGGTCATTGCGGGCGGACAGAGCCTTATGCCGATGCTGGCGTTTCGGGTCGCCGCGCCGCGTCTTCTAGTCGATATCGCTCGCATTCCGGGGCTCGATCGCATCGCCATCAGTGATTCCGGAGTGTCGCTCGGCGCGCTTGTGCGCTGGCGCGACATCGAGCGTCACCCCCAACTTGCTGCAGCGCATCCGTTGCTCGTGGCCGCTGTCCGCGAGATCGCCCATTATCAAATCCGCAACCGGGGCACGGTGGGCGGTAGCCTTGCGCATGCCGATCCCGCGGCGGAAATGCCGGGGGTCGTCGTCGCTTGTGACGCCGACATTCTCGTGATCGGCTCGCGCGGCCGGCGCACGATTGCGGCTCGCGACTTTTTTCTCGGACCGCTGAGTACCGCGCTCGAAATCGACGAACTGGTTGTCGAAGTTCGGCTGCCGCCTTGGAAACCGGAGCGCCGCCACGCATTCGAGGAATTCGCGCGCCGGCGCGGGGATTTTGCGCTGGCCGGCGTTGCGCTCCACTACGATCTCGATGCGGACGATCGCGCGTTCGACCCGCATATCGGGGCGATCGGCGTCGCCGACCGTCCGCTCCGCCTTCACGAAGCCGAAGCTTTGATTGCCGGACGTGTGATCGACGAAGGAGCCATCCGCGACGCCGCCGCGGCGGCGTCGGCCAGCGTCGATCCCGCCGACGACATCCATGCTCCCGGACATTATCGTCGCGCCCTGCTCGGCGTTCTGCTCGAGCGTGCGCTCGCGCGCGCCGCCGGGCTGAAGACGCTGGAGAGCGCAGCGTGAAACGCATCCCCGCGCGCTTCACCGTGAACGGAACGGCCGCCTCGGTTCTTGTCGAAGCGCGGACGACCCTGGCCGATTGCCTGCGGCACGATCTCAAGCTCACCGGCACGCATGTCGGCTGTGAGCACGGCGTCTGTGGCGCCTGCACCGTCATCTTGAACGGTGCAGCGGTGCGATCCTGCCTGATCCTGACCGTGCAAGCGGACGGCGCCAATATAACGACGGTCGAGGGATTGCCGCGAGCAGCCGGTGAAGCACTCGGTCCGCTCCAGGCCGCCTTTCGCAAACATCACGCCGTGCAATGCGGATTCTGCACGCCGGGAATTCTGACGACGGCGCACTTGCTCCTCACTGAAGAGCCCGACGCCGACTCCGAGCGGATCCGTGAGGCGCTGTCGGGCAATCTGTGCCGCTGCACCGGCTATGTCAGCATTGTGGACGCTGTTCTCGAGGCGCGCGCGGCTTACCAACGTGATGCGGCGGCCGAGTGATGATCCCGCCGAATACGCTGATCGGGCAAGACATCGAGCGCACCGAGGACCTGCGGTTTCTCACCGGCACCGGCGTCTTCGTCGACGACTACGAGCCGGCAGACCTCCTGCACGCCGCTATGCTGCGCAGCTCCGTTGCGCATGGCCGCATTATCAAGATTGATGCTGCGGCGGCATTGGCCATGCCGGGCGTACACGCCATTCTGACCGCGGCCGATATCGGCGCCGCCATTCCGACGATCCCGCTTCGCCTCGCGCCTCTCGCCGGCTTCGACCGCTATCTTCAGCCTGTCATCGCTGGCGATAAAGTGCGCTATGTCGGCGAACCGATCGCGGTTGTCGTCGCCGACAGCCGCGCGCTTGCGGAGGACGCGCTGGAGGCGATTTCGGTCGATATGGAGCCGCTCGACGCCATTCCGGACTGGCGCGCGTCCGAGACAGACACGACATTGCTGTTCGACGAGAACGAAACCAATGTCGCCGTTCGCTACAGCCGGAGCATCGGCGACCCGGACGCGGCATTCGAAAACGCCGACTATGTCCGGCGTGAAAGCTTTCGCGCTCACCGGCACACCGCCGCTCCGATGGAAACGCGCGGAGTGGTCGCCCAGTGGGATTCCACGAAGGGGCGGCTTGTCGTTCACGGCGCGACCAAGGTCACTTTCTTCAACCGCCGCGCGTTGGCGCGCATGATGAACCTGCCGGAGAGCGCAATCGACCTGATCGAGCTCGATGTCGGCGGCGGCTTCGGCGTGCGCGGCGAATTCTATCCTGAAGATTTCCTGATCCCGTTTGCGGCGCGCGCGGTCGGCCGTCCGGTCAAATGGATCGAAGACCGCCGCGAGCATCTCCTCACGGTCAACCATTCGCGCGAGATTGATTGCGACCTGGAGATCGCCTGCGCGCGCGACGGCAGAATCCTTGGACTGCGAGGCAAGATTTTCGCCGACATGGGCGCCTATATCCGGACGAACGGCGGAGTGACGCCGGCGAAGGCGGCCCAGTTCCTGCACGGACCCTACCGCATCCCCGCCATGCAAGTGGACGTGGCGGCGTTCATGACCAGCAAGACGCCGGTCGGGACCTACCGCGCGCCCGGCCGTTTCGAGGCGAACTTCTTCCGCGAACGGCTGATGGATATGGCGGCGGGCGACCTTGGCATCGACCCTGTCGCATTTCGTCGCAAGAACCTGATCACCGAAGCGGAGTTGCCCTACTCCATCGGCGAGCTCGTGCCTTACGAGAGCGAGACCGCCTACGATACCGGCGATTATCACGCAGCGCTGGACGTATGCTTGGCCGAATTCGGCTGGGACAAGAAGAAGTCCCTTCAGGGCCGGCGCGTGGACGGCCGTTATCATGGCTTGTCCGTTGTCTGCTTCGTAGAGAGCGGCGGCGCAGGCCCGCGCGAAAACGCGCGCCTGATCCTCGAGACCGACGGGACGGTGACCGTGAATATGGGTTCGTCGGCACTCGGTCAGGGACTGGAAACCGTGTTCGCGCAGATCGCCGGCGATGCCTTCTCGCTGCCCTTCGACAGGTTCCGCATCCGGCATGGATCCACGACCCTGGTCGATGAGGGTTTTGGCACATACCACTCGCGCGCTGTCGTGATGGGCGGCTCCGCGATCCTTGACGGCGCGAAAAAGCTATTGAATGAGATCCGCTCGGCGGCGGCCTTGCACTTCGCAGGCGACGTCGCCGCAATCGCGTTGCGTGACGAAAAGGCGATCGCGGCTGACGGGCGAACGATGACCTTTGCCGAGGTCGCGCAGGCCAGCGCCCGGCAAGGCCGAACGATTTCCGCCGACGGCTCCTTTGCCAACGCCAAGCGGACCTACAGCTATGGGGCGCATGCGGTTCATGTCGCCGTTGACGCGCGCACCGGGCATATCGACGTCATCGACTACGTCGCCGTCGAAGACGTTGGGCGCGCCATCAATCCCGCCATCGTGCACGGGCAAGCGATCGGCGCTCTGGTCCAAGGCCTCGGCGGAGTTTTTCTCGACCATCTGATCTATGACGCCGAGGCGCAATTGCTGAACGCATCCTTCGCCGACTACCTGCTTCCGACGGCGAGCGACTTCCCCAACGTGCGCGGCGTGACGCTTCAGTTGCGCCCCTCCCCAACTAACCCGCTCGGCGCCAAGGGCGCCGGCGAGGGCGGCATCGTCGCCGTCGCCGCGGCGATCGGGAATGCGGTCGCCGCAGCACTCTCCTCCTTCGGAGTCGAACCGAAGGAGCTTCCGCTCACGCCGCCAGCCGTCTGGCGGCTGGTGCAGGAGGCTCAGGCCCAAGGCGCGGCGGAGCAGGCGAAAGCAAAATGATCGTCGACATTCATGCGCATTACGTGCCGCCCGAACTCATCGCGCGCGCCCGCGAACATGGATCAACCTTTGGCGTTCAGGTGATCAACGGCCCGACGCCGGCGCTGCAGTTCGCATACGGATTCAAGGCGCGGCCGTTTTTCGCAAGGCTGGTCGAGCCTATGGAGGACCGGATCGCGTGGCTCGATGCGGAGAAGATCGACCATCAGCTCGTTGCGACCTGGCCCGACATCTACGGCTATGGCCTGCCGCGCGATGATTGCGCCGCATGGCATCGAGAACTCAACGATACGCTTGCGGCCTGGTGCGCCGACAAGCCTCGTCGCTTCGGCTTCGTGGCGTCGGTCCCGCTGCCGCACGCGCAGGATGCGGCATCCGAACTCATGCGCGCGCTCGATCAGGGCGCCGTCGGCCTTATGGCGCCGGCCAATGTCGAAGGCATGAATATCGGCGAGGTGCCGATCGACCCACTATGGGCGAAGGCCGAAGAGCTTAATTGTCCGGTCATCATCCATCCCGTGCTCGTCGGCCCTGCTCCGCGCGCGGCAAAATTCGGTCTCACCCAGAGCGTTCAATATACTTACGACACGACGCTGGGCGCCGCCTCTCTCCTTTTCTCGGGCGTGCTCGACCGCTTCCCGCGACTGACATTCGTCTTGTCGCATGGCGGCGGAGCCTTTCCCTATCTGAGCGGGCGCTTCGACGTCATGCACGCGCGCATGGACCGGGAGGCGCAAGGCGATGTCGCCGCCCGCACGCCGGCCGCCTATTCCTCGATGTTCGCCTATGACTCGATTTTGCATGCGGCAAAGCCGCTCCGCTTTCTGGCGGACCTTGTCGGAATCGATCGGCTCGCGCTCGGGAGTGATTACTCGTTTCCGCCGGCTGATCTGACGCCGTTGCGCAACCTGCAGAAGGCCGGGTTCAGCGCGCCCGAAATCGAGGCGATTGCGAGCCTCAATCCCCGGCGGATCTTTTCCCGGATCGCAACAGTCGGCTGACAGGGGCCGCGCGCGCTTCGGCATCAGCCTGAAGATTGGTCAGACAATATGTATTGACAGAGTAAATGTCCCGCGCAACCATGGCGGCAAAGCAACAGAACGGCGCCGCGAATGCGCCCGCGGGAGGCGACGTGACGGAGATCGGCCGCATCGACGTGCCGAAGGCGTCAGATTTGTTGGCGGAACGCATCCGCGAACAGATCCTGACCGGCACATTCGCGGAGGGCGACCAGCTTCCGACCGAGCGGGAGCTGAGCGTGCAGACCGGTTTGGGCCGCAGCTCGATCCGGGAAGCCTTGCGCATTCTCGAAAATCAAAGCTTGATCGAAACGCGTCCGGGCCGCAACGGCGGCTCGCTGGTGCGGCGGCCCGATCGCACCTCGCTCGAGAGCTCGATTGCGCTCTTCATCCGCGGGCGGCAGTTGCGGCTCACGTCGCTGCTCGAGGCGCGGGAGGCTGTGGAACCTGCCGCGGCGCGGCTTGCCGCGCTCCATCGCAGCGAGAGGGACCTCGCGCACCTCGTGAACTGCCAACGGCAGCTCGACGCCGCTTCGCACCACAATCCGGCGTTCCTGGCCGCCAATATCGAGTGGCACCTCGCCGTCGTCGCCGCCTCGCATAATGAACTCCTCATCGCCTTCATGACGGCGATCTCGCAGGCGCTGCTCGCCGCAACCGACATCGTGACGTTCGATTCCGACAAGGTGCGCAGCGCCACGCTGCATATCCACGAACGCGTCCTCGCCGCGATCAAAGCGCGCGATCCTGACGCGGCGGAGCGGCGCATGCGCCGGCATGTGCAGGCCTATGCCGACGTGCTTCAGGATCGCCCCGCCCCGCGCAAACGCCGGTCCGTCGCCGGAAAGGCGCGAAGCCGATGAGCGGCGTCGTCGGGATCGATGTGGGCGGGACTTACACGGACCTTTATTTCGCCGGCGACCAAGGCCGCGCGGAGCGCGTCATCAAGGTGCCCTCGACGCCGCATGATCCCTCCATCGGCCTCATTGATTCTCTGCGCGCAGCCGAAATCGATCCCGGCGGGCTCGACCAGATCCTTCATGGCACGACCATCGCGACAAATGCCGTCATCGAACGGCGCGGGGCGCGTTGCGCGCTGATCACCACGCGCGGGTTTCGTGACGTGCTGGAGCTTGGCCGGCGCGACCGGCCGCATATGTATGGCTTGACCGGCATTCAGCGTCCGCTCATCCCGCGCGACCAGCGCTGGGAAGTCGATGAGCGCGTCGATTATCGCGGGACCATTCTGACGCCGCTCGATGAAGAGCAGGTCCGCTCGCTCGGCCAGACGCTCAAAGGGGAGACCCTTGATGCGGTCATCGTGTCGTTGCTGCATTCCTACGCCAATCCAAGCCACGAAGAACGTGTGCGCGACATCCTCCGCGACATCGAGCCGCGCTGGGAGATCGTGATCTCCAGCGTGGTCATCCGCGAATATTACGAATTCGAGCGCACGAGCACCGCGGTCGTGCAGGGTTATCTCCAGCCGCTCGTGTCGCGCTACGCGAAGTCGCTGATAGGCAAGCTCCACGATTGGGGGTTTCGGCGGCAAACCTTGATCATGCAGTCGAACGGCGGTGTCGTTCCGATCAGTCAGCTTGGCGAACGCGCCGCCTTCATTGTCCGGTCAGGCCCCGCCGCGGGCGTGATGGCCGCCGCCGAGCTCGCGGCCGAGGCCGGCTTCAGCCGCATCATCACCGGTGACATGGGCGGGACCAGTTTCGATGTTGCTGTGGTGATCGACGGCAAGCCCGCGATTGCCGAGAAGGCGCTGCTCGAATTTCGCATTCCCCTGCGCCTGCCGATGATCGACGTGCACACGATCGGCGCCGGCGGCGGCAGCATCGCGCATGTCGACCGCGCCGGCATCCTGCAGGTCGGGCCGCAAAGCGCCGGCTCGAATCCCGGACCGGCTTGCTGGGGCCGCGGCGGCGCGGAGCCGACCGTCACCGATGCGAATGTGGTCCTGGCGCGCATCGATCCTGCCCATCCGATCGGCTTCGAGTGCGCCGAGCTGGACATCGATGCAGCCAGACGGGCGATCGAGGCGCTTGGCAAGAAGATCGGCCTCGGCATCGAGAAGACGGCCGAGGCGATTCTGGCTATCGTCAATCAGCGCATGGCCGGGCGCATTCGTCTGCTCTCGATCGAGCGCGGACACGATCCGCGCGAGTTCGCCTTTGTGGCGTTCGGCGGCGCGGGGCCTCTGCATGGCGGCGCGCTGATCGAGGAGGTCGGCATCGGCGCGATGCTCGTGCCCCCTTATCCCGGCGTGCTCTGCGCCCAGGGTTGCGCGAGCGCCAATGTCCGCTACGATTTTTCGCGCACCGTTGAACGCAATCTCGAGGATCTCGAGCCCGACTATGTCGCCCGCATCCTGCGCGAGCAGCTCGGCCAAGGCGAGGCGCAGATCAAAGCGAGCGAAGCCTCGCCCGAACGCGTCGTTGCGCATCATTTCATGGATATGGCCTATCTCGGCCAGATCCACGCGATGCGCGTTCCGATCAATCCGTCCTGGCCGCGCGCAAAATTCGCCGCCGCCTTCGAGGAGGCCTATCGCGTTGAATTCGGCAACACGCTGCCGGGCATTCCGGTGATGGTCATCAATCTGCGAACCACCGTCGAGGGCGTTCGCGCGCGCGCGCGCAGAACAACGGCAAACGGCAAGGCCGCGGGTTCGCCCGAGCCAAGGAGCATGCGCAAGGCGCATTTCGGGTCCTGGATGGAGACGCCGGTCTATGATCGAAGCCGATGCGCGGCCGGTCACGCCTTCAGCGGACCGGCCATCATCGAACAGAAGGACACGACGACCGTGGTCCAGCCCGGCATGACGGTTCGCGTCGACCGATTTCATAATCTGATCGTGGGGGCGGCATGACGGATCCCGTCACGCTTGCGGTGGTGCGCGGCGCGCTCGAGCAAATCGCCGATGAAATGGATTTGCATCTCATTCACGCGGCGCTCTCACCGATCATTTCCGAGACCAACGATTGCGCGCATGGAATTTTTCATCCGACCAGCGGAGAGACGATTTCGCAGGGCCGCTACGGGCTGCCCGTCTTTCTTGCGAACATGCAGTTCACGGTGACCAATCTGATCGCACTTGTGGCGAAGGAAGGCGGATTCAAGCCGGGCGATCTTTGGATCGTCAACGATCCCTATCTGAGCGGCACGCACCTTCAGGACATCGTGCTCGTCTCTCCCTACTTTGCCGACGGCGAATTGTTCGCGCTGCTTGCAAGCACCGGCCACTGGATGGACATCGGCGGCAGCGTGCCGGGGGGCTGGGCGCCGCGTGCGCAGGAGATTCATCAGGAAGGCCTCATCATTCCGGCGATGAAGCTCTACGACCAAGGCAAGCTGAACGAAGCGCTGGTGCGGATGTTCACCGCGAATGTGCGCTTGCCCGATCAGATCGCGGGCGATCTCTCCGCCATGTGCAACGTGTTCAATGTCGGCCGGCGTGGACTTGACAATCTCGTCGCCCGCTACGGCGCCGGCAAGCTGAACGCCTGCATCGCCGAGATGATGGATCGCTCCGAAGCGCAGATGCGCTCCTACATCGCCGAGATTCCGGACGGGACTTACCGTTTCGAAGATTATTTCGACAATGACGGCATTGTCGACGAACCGTTCAAGATCGTGCTCACGCTCAAAAAGGTGGGCACGGACCTCGTTTTCGACTTCTCGGGCACCGACGGCGTCACGCACGGGCCGATCAACCTTTCGCTCACGACCACGCTGTCGAGCTGCTTCGTCGCGCTGAAGCACATCTTTCCCGAGGTTCCGGTGAATGGCGGCGCATTTCGGCCGACGCGCTTCAACGTGCCGGAGGGCTGCCTGCTCGCGGCGAAATATCCGACGCCGGTCGGCGGCTATCTCGAAGTGGTCGGGCGGCTGCTCGACGTCGTCTTCGGTGCGCTGGCGCAAGCCATTCCGAGCCGCACCTCGGCCGCATCCTTCGGCACCACCGGCGTCTGCACCGTCGGCGGACGGCACCCGGTGACAGGCCGCTACTTCGTCGCGGTGTTTCCCTATCCCGGCGGTTATGGCGCCTATGACGGCGGCGATGGCCTTGTGCATGGCGTGACGCCGCAAAGCATGGCGAACTTCATGTCGATCGAAATGTCCGAGCATCGCTACCCGCTGCGTTTTCGCCACTTCGGCATCCGCGAGGATTCCGGCGGCGCCGGGCGCTATCGCGGCGGCTGCGGCACGACCTACGCCTTCGAAGTCTGGTCCGATTGCGTCGTCTCTGTTCTGGGGGATCGCGTGGACCATCGCCCCTTTGGAATCGCCGGCGGCAAGGAAGCCGCGCCGAACAAGGTGCAATTTCATATCGATGGCAAGACGGTGATCCCGCCGCTGCGCAGCAAGTTCGAGAAAATGCCGCTGCATGCGGGCGATTCGGTGGAAGCCGCCTCGCCGGGCGGCGGCGGCTTCGGCGACCCTCACGAGCGTCCGCTCGATCTCGTCGAGCAGGACCTTAATCTCGGCACCGTTTCGCGGGAAAGCGCCGAACGCGATTACGGCGCCGTCATCGCCGAGAGTCGGACGGTCGGCGACCATCGGCGTTATCGCCTCGATGTCGTGGCTTCGGAGCAGAAGCGCAAACAATTGCAGGGCCTGGCGCGGCCCGGACAGCGATCAGCCGCAGGAGCCTCTTCGTGATCAACAGCGACGGAGCTTGGGAGCTTCCACACGAATTTCGCGCGATCCAGGAGACCGCGCGCCGCTTCATGCGCGAACAGGTCGTTCCGGCCGAGGAGCCGTTGCCGCATGACGCGACAAAGCTTCCCGACGAGCAGTTGAAGCCTTTGCAGAGGAAGGCGCGCGAGCTCGGTCTGTGGCAGGTGGAGTCGCCGTCCGAGTGGGGCGGCGCCGGCCTGAACCTTCTCGGGCAGGCGATCGTCGCGGAAGAAGCCTCACAGTGCAAAATGGGCGCCTATATTCCCGCCTGTCACGCTTTCGGATGGGACCCGCCGAACGCCATCTTTCTCGGGCGGAAGGATCAGATCCAGAAGTATGCGGTGCCGACCCTCGATTCCGGAGAGAAGACCTTCGTCGCCATTTCGGAGGCCAGCGGCGGATCGGATCCCGGCCGCGCCATCCAGACGCGCGCCGAAAAGAAGGGCGACCGCTACATCCTCAACGGGTCCAAGATCTGGATCTCCGGCGTCGGCGAATCGAAATGGGGACTCGTCTTCGCCCGCACGGGCCCGAGCAAGGGCCGCGATGGAATCACCGCCTTCATCGTCGAAAAGGCGTCCAAGGGTTTCGAATACAAGCCGATCCCGGTCATCCGCTCCTACTCGCCTTATGAAATCAACTTCATCGATTGCGAAGTGCCTGAGGAAAATCGTCTCGGCAACGATGGAGAGGGCTTCAAGCTTGCGGAAACCTGGCTCGTGCACGCGCGCATCCCCTATGCGGCGGCGGTGATCGGGATCGCGCAAGCAGCGCTCGGACTGGCGATCGACTGGGCCAAGGACCGTCAGGCTTTCGGCTCGCCGCTCGCCGACAAGCAGGCGATCCAGTGGATGATCGCAGATTCCGAAATCGAGCTCCGCGCGTCGCGGCTCCTTGTCTATCAAGCGGCCTGGCGGGGCGATCTCGGACAGGACATCAAAGTCGACGCCTCGATCGCCAAGGTTTACGCGACCGAGACGGCGGGACGCGTCGTCGACCGCTGCATCCAGATGTTCGGCGGGCTCGGGGTGGCCAAGGAGATGCCGCTCGAACGATGGTACCGCGAACTGCGCATCAAGCGGATCGGCGAAGGCCCGTCGGAAGTTCACCGCATGGTGGTCGCGCGCAATCTGCTCGGCGGACAGCGCAAGAGGGCTTGAACAATGTCGATCGACGTCGAGGTTGCGGAAGGCGTCTGCACCATCACGATCAACCGTCCGGAGCGGATGAACGCGATGGATGCGGAGCATTACCGCGGGCTCTCGCAGGCCTGGATGCGCGTGCGCGACGATTCCGACATTCGCGTCGCGATCGTCACCGGCGCCGGGAGCAAATCCTTCAGCGCGGGGGCAGACATCAAGAGCTTCCTGACGGCGCCGAGCGATTTGTCCGAGATGTGGCTCACGCAGCGCGACCAGCTTCTCAACCGCGGCCTCGAAGTCTGGAAGCCGGTGATCGCCGCGATCAACGGTTATTGTCTCGCCGGCGGCATGACATTGATGCTCGCGACCGATATCCGCATCGCGGCCGAGCACGCGACCTTCAATCTCGCCGAGGTCAAGCGCGGCATCATTCCCGGCAACGGCGGCACGCAACGCGTGCTCGATCAGCTTCCGCACGCGATCGCCATGGAGCTGCTGCTGACCGGAGACGGGCTTGATGCAAAGACAGCGCTGCATTTCGGGCTCGTGAACAAGGTGGTACCGCTGAGCGAGCTGATGCCGACCGCGCGCGCCTACGCGAAAAAGATCGCGGCCAATGCCCCGCTTGCCGTGCAGGCCGCCAAAGAGCTTGCCCTCCGCTCGCGTGAGCTGGACCGCGCCACGGGGTTGCGCTTCGAAGCGCTCATCAACCGCCTGCTTCAGTTCAGCGAAGACGCGAAGGAAGGACCGGCGGCCTTCGCCGAGAAACGCACGCCCGATTTCAGAGGACGCTAGAACCGTGACTGCATCCTACCCGCTCGCCGGCATCATGGTCGTCGATCTGAGCCAGATCTACAACGGCCCTTACGCCACGTTCCTGCTGGCGCAGGCGGGCGCAGACGTGATCAAGGTCGAGCCGCGCGACGGCGAGCATTTGCGCCGGCGCGGCGTCGTCGGCGGCGCCGCGCTGCCCTTCGCCATGCTCAACGCCAACAAACGTTCTGTCTCCTTGGACCTGAAGACGGCGCGTGGGCACGACCTCCTGATCGAGATGGTCAGGCGGGCCGACGTGGTGGTCGAGAACTTTGCGCCGGGCGTCATGGAGCGGCTGGGCCTCGGCCTGGACGCCATGCAGAGCGTGAACCCGCGGCTCGTCTATGCCTCGAGCTCCGGTTACGGCTCAACCGGCCCTTATCGCGATTACCCGGCGATGGACCTGACCGTTCAGGCGATGTCGGGCATCATGAGCATCACCGGCTTTCCCGATCGCCCCCCGGTCAAAGCAGGACCTGCGCTGTGCGACTTCTTTGCCGGGGTTCATCTCTATGGCGCGATCGTGACCGCGCTGCTCGAGCGCGAGCGCACCGGACGCGGCCGCGCCGTCGAGGTCGCCATGCTCGATTCGGTCTATGCATCACTCAGTTCAAATCTCGGGCTCTGTTATGCGTCCGATTGGAAGGACGCGCCGCGCACCGGCAACCGCCACGGCGGCCTCGCCGAGTCGCCATACAATGTGTACCCGACGCGCGACGGCTATATCGCCGTCATTTGCGTCGGCGAAATCCACTGGAAAAATCTGCTCGGTGTGATGAAGCGCGACGACTTGCGTGACGATCCGCGCTTCAAGGATCTGAAATCCCGGGTTGCGAACATGGATACGGTCGACGAAATCGTGTCAGGCTTCACGAAGCAATTCGATCGCGAGCCGCTCTTTGCGCTCCTGATGGAGCACCGCGTTCCTTGCGCGCCCGTGCGCACCTTGAACGAGGTCGTCAATGACGCGCATCTGCACGGGCGCGGCATGCTGCAGTGGATCGATCATCCGGAACTAGGCCGCATCGTCGTGCAGGCGAGCCCGATGCGATACCAGGGCGTGCCGCAGATGGCTCACAAGCCGAGCGCGCGCCTCGGCGAGGACAATGAGTCCGTGCTGACCTGGCTCGGACTCGCCGACAGCGAGATCAAGTCGCTGCGCAAGGAGGGAGTCCTCTGATGCGCGGCAAATATGTCGTCGCGGGCATCGGTCACACCGAGTTCGGGCGTCTTCCCGGCCGCGGGACCGTTTCCATGAATGTCGAGGCGTGCCGCAATGCGCTGGCCGATGCGGGCATCGACAAATCCGTCGTCGACGCCCTGTTCGTGAAGGTGCCGACATCGCGCTACGAGGCCATGTACGGGCAGAAGCTCGCCGAGGCCATGCGCATGCAGCCGAAGGTGGGCGGCGTCTGGGATCAAGGCGGCGCAACCAATATCAGCATGATTTCCTTCGCCTGCATGTCGATCGACGCAGGCCAGTGCGACGTCGCCATCGTCTGCCTCGCCGATGATCCGAAAACGGGAACGCGCCAGGCCTATGAGAAAGCCGGCGGTGACGACGCGGTCTATGGCTGGTTCAGCGTCGCCGCAGGCTACGCCATGATCATGCAGCGGCACATGGCGGAGTTCGGAACGAAACCGGCGCAATTCGGCGAGATTGCTCTGGCCTGCCGCAATCACGGCGCCAACAATCCGAAAGCGCATCTGCGGCTGCCGCTCACCCTCGATCAATACATGGCCTCCCCCTACGTCATCGAACCCTTGCGGCGCGACGATATCTGCCTTGTCTCCGATGGGGCGGCCGCCGTGGTGGTGATGAGCGCCCGCCGCGCGCGCGAACTCAACGTGCCGGCGCCGGTCCCTATTCTCGGTTTTGGCCAGGGACATACCTCCTGGGATGTCGTGCAGCGGCCCGTGCTGACCACGACCGCCGCCAAGACATCCGCCGAAACGGCTTTTCGCATGGCCGGGCTGACGCCGCAGGATATCGACGTCGCGCAAATCTACGATTGCTACACCATCGCCGTGATGATGACGCTCGAGGACTACGGCTTCTGCAAGAAGGGTGAAGGCGGACGCTTCGTGGAGGGCGGACGCGTCGCCAGCGGCGGCGATCTGCCGATCAACACGAGCGGCGGCCTCTTGTCGGAGACCGGCATGCCCGGCCTGCAGCTCGTCATGGAAGGCGTGCGGCAGATGCGCGGCGCATCCGTCAACCAGGTGAAAGGCGCCAAGACCTGCATCGTCAGCAATCAAGGCGGCGTGATGACGACCCACTCCACGCTTATTCTGGGACAATGACGATGGATTTTCCCCTACCCGAAGCGTCTGCACTGACGAAGCCCTACTGGGACGCGCTGCAGAGCGGTCATCTTGCGTTTCAGCGCTGCCAGCACTGTGCGCATGCGTGGCTGCCGGCGCGCGCGGAATGCCCGAATTGCCTCCACGACACGTGGCAGTGGACGAAGGCCAGTGGTCGCGGCCGGCTCGTGAGCTGGGTTGTTTTCCACCATGCCTATCATCCGGCCTTCAAGGATCGCCTGCCTTACAACGTCGCTTTGGTCGAGCTTGAAGAAGGGCCGCGCCTGCTGACGAATATCATCAATCCGGATCACGGAACCGGAATAGCCATCGAGCGTCCGGTCGAGCTGCGCATCGAGACCGAGCACGGCGCGACGATTGCTCGTTTCGCATTGTCTTGAACGAACGCGGCGCCGAAAGCCGCGAAAAAAGGGAGAACGCAATGTCTAGACGCTATGCTGCCCTGGCCGCCACGTTGATCGCCGCAGTGCTTTCATCCGCATCGGTGCTGGCCCAAGGAAATCCGATCCGCATCGGCGCCATCAATCCATATTCCGGACCGGTCGCGCTTTATGGCGACGAGGTCTCGCGCGGCTACCAGCTCGCGCTTGACGAGGTCAACGCCAAAGGCGGCGTGCTCGGACGCAAGGTCGAGCTCCTGCGGGGCGACGCCGGCAATCCGCAACAAGGCATCGCCGCGGTTGAAAAGCTCGCGACGCAGGACAAGGTCGATTTGTTCGTCGGCACCTACATCAGCGCCGTCTCCAACGCCGCCAGCGACGCCGCCTTGCGTTACGGCAAGATCTATTGGGACACGAACGCGCTCGCCGCCGACCTCACGGCGCGCGGGCTGCCGAATTTCGTCCGCAGCGGCCCCTACGCGATGAATTTCGCGCAGGTGTCCGTGAGCGGCACGAAGGATCTGCTCGCCCCGGCGCTCGGCAAGCCGCTCAAGGATATCAAAATCTGGATCGAGCACGAGGACTCGATTTACGGCACGTCGATCGCGCAGTTGCAGAAGGAGCTTCTGGAAAAGGAGGGCGCGAGGATCGTCGGCGTCGGATCCCATAACTTCCGCGCCATCGACCTGACCGACTCCATCCTGCGCGCAAAGGGCGCGGCGCCCGATATCTGGATCAACACGGGCTACGTGCCGGACGGCAACCTTCTGCTGCGCACGATGCGCGACCAGGGCTTCAAGCCGCAGGCGATCCTGCTTGTCGGCACCGGTGACACCTTCGAGACCCTCGATGCGCTCGGCGCCGAGTACCTCGAAGGCATTGCGGTCGTGGGCTATCCGCGCCCGGATCAGACGGAATCCTACGGCCCCGGCGCCGGCGCCTATCTCGACGCCTACAAGAAGAAGTATGATCGCGATCCGATCGCTCCGCAGAGCATGACTGCCTATGTCGGCATGAAGATGCTGCTCGAAGCCGTGGCCGCTGCCGGTTCCACGGACATGGAGAAGGTTCGCGCGGCCGCCGCCAAGATGGACAAGCCCTTCAAGAGTTACGCGACCGGCTTCGGCGTGAAATTCGATGCGCAGTTTCAGAACACGCGCGCCTTGCCGACCGTCGTCCAGTGGCAGTCCGGGAAGATCGTGACCGTCTATCCCAACGACGCCGCCCGGCCCGGCGTCAAGCCGGTCAATCTGCCGCGCAAGTAAGCCGGCTCGAGCAGGGGGCCGTCGCCGACGGTCCCCTTCTCTCGCGAAAAACGATGGAAACGTTCTTCAATATTCTCGTATCTGGTCTGCTGCTCGGCGGCATCTACAGCCTCGTCAGCATCGGCCTCAATCTGATTTTCGGCGTCGTGCGCATCGTCAACTTCGCGCAGGGCGAGTTCGTCATGCTCGCCATGTATGCTTCGGTCTTCTTCGCACTGGCCTATGGGATTGGGCCCTACTACTCCGTGTTTCTGATTGCGGCCCTGTTGTTCGCGCTTGGGATCGTCGTGCAGCGCCTGATTCTGCAACCTTTGCAGAACGAGCCGATGATGCAGATATTCGCGACATTCGGGCTCTTGATCCTGTTCGAGAACGGCGTTCTCGCGCTCACCCGCGGCCAAGGCTACAGCCTTCCCGGCGGCTACTCGTCCGCCGTCATCGACATTTTCGGAGCCAAGGCCAGTCTCGTGCGGGTCATCGTCTTTGTCGCCGCGACGCTGATCGCGGCAGGCCTTGTGATCTTCCTGCAGCGCACCATGGCCGGCAAGGCGATCCGCGCCGTCATCCAGGATCGCCAGGCGGCGCGGCTGATGGGCATCAATGTCGAGCGAACCTATCTCTTGACATTCGGACTGGGCGCGGCGCTGGCCGGGGTCGCCGGCGCGCTGCTTGCGCCCATATACACGCTGTCCCCCTATATCGGCGGCAATTTCATTCTGGCCGCCTTCGCCGTAGTCGTGCTCGGCGGGCTCGGAAGCGTCCCGGGCGCGTATTTCGGCGGCCTCATCGTCGGACTGATCGAAAGCTTCGCCGGCTACTACATCGACCCCGCGCTCAAGCAGGCCATCTGGTTCATCGTGTTTGTCGTCGTGCTCATCGTGCGGCCTTCGGGTCTGATGGGACAGGTGGGCGCCGAAGAAGTGGGCTTGCGCGAGCAGACATGACGAGCATCGCCGCCCACGCGAACCCCGTGCCGAGGCTTGCAGACCCGAGGTCCTTGGCACTTACTTTCGGTCTTTATGGCGCCGGGCTTGCCTTGTGCGCGGCGCCGCTCATCGCGCTGTGGAGCGATCCTTACTGGATCAACGTTCTCGCCTACACCTATCTCTTTGCGGGCCTCGCGGCATCCTGGAACATCATCGGCGGCTTTGGCGGCCAGTTCTCGCTTGGGCATGGCGTGTTTTTCGCCATCGGCGCCTATTCCGTCGCGCGGCTCTATCTCGATCTTGGCTGGACGCCGTGGCTGTCGATCCTCCCCGCTGCGCTTTTGGCGACCATGGTCGCGCTTCTGATTTCCTGGCCGACATTCCGCTTGCGGGGGCCCTTTTTCGCCATCGCCACCATGGCCATCAACGAAGCCTGCTTCGCCATCGCCAATTACAGCGACAAGCTGACCGGCGGGCCGCGCGGCATTCTGATTCCGTTCCGCGCCGGCTTCGCGAACATGATCTTCATCGAGCGCTGGAAATACGCCCTGCTGATGTTCGCCTTCATGTGCATCGTCGTGTTGATTACAGTGGCGTTGCGGCGCTCGCGTCTGGGCCATTACCTTCTGGCTGTGCGCGAGGACGAAGATGCCGCGCGTTCGGCGGGCATCGATGTGCTTCGCGTGAAGCTGCAGGGCATGGCCCTCTCGGCCGCGCTCACCGGCGTCGGCGGCGGCCTCTTTGCGATGTATGTCCGCGTCCTCGACCCGCCGACGCTGTTTTCGCTGCCCGAGATCGGCGTGAAGTTCGCGCTGCTCGCCTTGATCGGCGGCATCGGCACGATCATGGGGCCGGTCATCGGCTCTCTGTTGATCGTGCCGCTCGAAAACTATCTCCGGGGCGCATTGGGTGGCCTCGTTCCCGGCGGGCACTTGATCGTGCTCGGGCTCATTCTTGTGATCGCGGCGCTGTTCTTGAAGCGCGGCCTCGTCGGCGAGGCCATCCGTCTGGCACGTAGAGCACGCAGATCGTCATGACCGCCCTTCCATTTCTTCAGGTGGACGATGCAAGCCGCCGTTTCGCCGGCCTCGTGGCCGTCGATTCCGTGTCGTTCGATCTCGAGCGCGGGGAGATCCTGAGCATCATCGGGCCGAATGGAGCGGGCAAGACGACGCTCTTCAATTTGATCACGGGCCAGCTCAAGCCGAGCAGCGGCGCGATTTCGTTTCGCGGCGAACGGATTGACCGCGTTCCGCCCCACAAGCGCGCCCGGCTCGGGCTCGGACGAACCTTCCAGATCGCGAAGCCGATGGCCGCCCTGACGACGCGCGAGAACGTGATGGTCGGCGCATTTCTGCGGCATCGCGGATTTGCGGACGCCTTCAACAAGGCCGGCGCCGTGCTGGGCGAGGTCGGCCTCGCCGGGCGCGCGGACCATCCCGCCGGCGAACTGACGCTCAGCGAGCGGCGGCGGCTTGAAGTCGCACGCGCGCTCGCGCTCGAGCCGGAATTGATCTTGCTCGACGAGGTCATGGCCGGACTGAACGCATCGGAGGTGACGCAGGTCATCGACCTGATTTTCAGCTTGAACGCGCGCGGCATCACCTTTCTCTTGATCGAGCATAACCTGAAGGTCGTGCGCGCATTCTCGCGTCGCGTGATCGTGCTCGACCACGGCGCGAAGATTGCCGAAGGGAGCGCGGAGGACGTGCTGCGCGATCCGCAGGTGATCAGCGCTTATCTGGGAAAGAGACCCCAGTGACCGCGCTATTGACCGTCGAGCGCATAAATTCCGGGTATGGGGACATTCCCGTTCTGACGGATGTCAGCCTCACCGTCGACCGGGGCGAAATCGTCGCCGTCGTCGGCGCAAACGGCGCAGGAAAGACAACCTTGCTGCGCACGATCGCGGGATTGCTGCCGTGCCGGGGCGGCGCGGTGTCATTCGACGGCCGCGAAATCAAGAATCTGTCTGCTCACGATGTCGTTGTTCGAGGCCTCGTGATGGTGCCCGAAGGGGGGCGGCTGTTTCCCTTCATGACGGTGTTGGAGAATCTCGAGCTTGGCGCGTTCAATGCATCGGCACGCCCGGCGCTTCAGCGCTCGCTCAATGACGTGTTCGCCCTTTTTCCCATTCTGGCGGAGCGGCGCCGTCAACTTGCCGGCAGCCTGTCCGGCGGCGAACGGCAGATGTGCGCGATCGCGCGGGCCATCATGGCGCAGCCCAAGCTGTTGATGCTGGACGAGCCGTCCCTTGGCCTGTCCCCGCTGATGGTCGAGCGCGTGTTCGATCTCGTGCCGGTGCTCGTTCGCGAAAAGGACCTCACCGTGCTCATCGTGGAGCAGAATGTCGGCGATGTGTTGAGCATGGCCGCGCGCGGCTATGTGATCGAGCGCGGACAAGTGACGCGCAGCGGCAGCGGACAGGCGCTGCTGACCGATCCCGAGGTGCAACGCGCCTATCTTGGAATTTGATGGTTTTGTCCGCCAAGCGGGTTGCTCGCAAGCGTCGCTCATCCCCCAAGAACGTATGCCCGCCCCGCATCCTCGCATGCAGCGCACGTCTTTGCTGAACGCCGGTGCCCGCAGCCCCTTGCCGGTGGACGAGAAAACATGCCAGGAATTGCGAGTCATTGCTGCGACGTTCCCGGCTGCCTTCATTGCAGGAGCTTTTCGTGTCCAGACTACCTCCCATCGAAATCGATCCGGGAGACGCGAATGAGCTGTTCGACAGCATCCAAAAGAGCCGCGGTTGGGTGTCGAACGCCATGCGCTCGCTCGCGCACGCGCCGGAGGGGTTGAAGAAATTCCAGGCCGTAGGCCATTACGCCCGCTATGAGACCGAGTTGACAGAGGTGCAGCGTGAGCTTGTCATCATCATCACGGGCCGCGGCTCGAAATACGCCTGGGGGCACCATGCGCCGCTTGGCCGTCAGGTCGGGATCAGCGAGGAACAACTCAGGGCCCTCAAGGGCGGCAAGGTTCCGAGCGGACTATCCCCGGCGGACGCCGCGCTCTGCGCCTATGTGCTCGCCTTCACGTCGCTCGCCGGCGTCGACTCGAAACTGTTCGAGGAACTGACCCGACATTTCACGCCGCGGCAGATCACCGACATCAGCCTCACAAGCGGCTATTATTTGGCGCTCGGTGCCTGCCTGATCGCCTTCGACGTCGCGCTCGAGCCGCCGGAGGTGCTGCAGATCGAGCTTGACTGGCAGCGCAAACAACTGGCCAAGAGCGCATGATGGCGTGCCGCTCTCTTCTGCAGATCGGAGGCGCAGGATGAGCATGTTCCGAACGCTGGCGGTTTGCGCGGCCGCGCTCGCGCTGTTCTCCGCGCCGGCGAGGGCGCAGGGCTATCCGGACCGGCCGGTCACCATCATCGTCGGCTTTCCAGCCGGCGGCGCCAACGACATCGTCGCCCGCAGCGTCGGCGAGAAGATGAGCGCCAAGCTTGGCCAACCGATCATCATCGAGAATGTCGGCGGGGCCGGCGGCACGCTTGGAGCGCAGCGCGCCGCCCGCGCGGAACCCAACGGCTACACGCTGTTCATGGCCGCCGGCGCGCATGCCCTGGCGCCCAGCCTGCACAAGTCTCTCCCCTATGATCTCATTGCGGATTTCCAGCCAATCAGCCGCGTCGCCTCCAGCGCCTATTTGGTGGCACTGCACCCGTCGGTGCCTGCCGACACGGTTTCCGAGCTGATCGCCTACGCGAAGGCGAATCCGGGCAAGCTCAATTTCGCCTCCTCGGGCGTGGGCGCGCCGCCGCATCTCGCGGGCGTGCTGTTCCAGCAGCTCACCGGCGTCAATCTGGTGCATATCCCCTACAAGGGAGACACGCCGGCGCTCACCGATCTGCTCGGCGGGCAGGTCCAGCTCGCATTCATCGCCATCTCCGCCACCAAGGGGCATATCGACGCCGGACGGCTGAAAGCGCTGGCGGTCACCGACAGCGCACGCTCGGATGTTTTCCCGAACCTGCCCACGCTCGATGAGGCCGGCGTGAAGGGCTATGCGCTCTCGACCTGGTGGGGACTGTTGGCGCCGAAAGGAGTCCCGGACGCGGTCGTGGCCACCATGCACGCAGCCGTGGTGGATGCGCTGAAGGACCCGGCCGTCGTGAAGCGCTTCGGCGATCTCGGCATCAAGCCGGTCGGCAGCTCGCCGCGGGAGTTCGCCGAGGTGCTGCGGGTTGAAATAAAGAAGTACGGAGAGATTGCCCGCGCGGCCGGCGTGACGCCGCAATAGGCGTTCACAAAACCGATCAGAACTATCGCGAGCCGGCCGCCTTTTCGATCGCGATCAGCTCGTCGCGCAGCCGGCTGTTCTCTGGCGTCTCGAGCCCGAGCGCGGCAGCCTGGCGAACCACGGCGCCGTTGAGTTCGTCCACTTCGGAGGCGCGGCCGCGCGCACGATCCCGCGCCGAGCCCGAACGCGCGGTGGGGCTCAGTTCGCGGCCATAGGCCTCGACACCGTTCTCCACCAGGCCGCGCGCCGCGGCGTCGCCCGCGGCAGCGCCCTGCCAGATCTCCGGTGCAACGCCGCACACGGTGCCGAGCCCGATGCCCTTGACCCGCGCGACGGCGACAACCTCCAGGCCAATAGCGATCATCCGCTCGCGCGGCGCCGCATTAAGGCACAGATCGCGCACGGGCACCCCGGCGATCGCCGACAGTGCCGAGGTCATGGCGTTATACTGCAGCTTGGTCCAACGCTCGGCGACCAGGTCGTCGATCGCAACCGACCGGTCCACCGCAGCAAAGGTTTCCGCCCAGGCGCGTGCACGTTCGGAGACAGGACCCAAGATCTCGCCAAGTCTGAACACCGGGTTCGCGCCCCAGCGCGCCGCATGGCGGACGATCAGGCCTGGAGCACGCAGTTCGCCATGCAGACCCGCGACAACGCAGCCGAGCACGCGCTTGGCGCCGATCCGGCGCGCGACCTCCGCGTCCGCGAGTCCGTTCAAGGTTGCGATATAGAGCCCGCGATAGCCGAGCCTATCCTCCAGCCAATCGAGAATCGCCGAGGTCGCCCTGATCTTGCAGGCGAGCACGACCGCCTGCGGGAACGGCGCAGGCGCCGCAACACCGATGCGGCTCGCCCCGACGCGCGCCCTGGTCCTGCCGCTCGGCTCCTCCACCGTGAGTCCGCGGGCGGCGATCGCCTCGATATGCGCGTCCCACCCATCGATGACGTGCACAGAACGGCCCGCCTGGGCAAGGTGCGCCGCGATGTAACCGCCAACGGCGCCTGCGCCCACGATCCAGATCGGCGACGTTGCGTCGCTCACGCGCAGACGCCCTTGCCAGTGAGGGCGCGCCGCCCGCCAAAGGCGCTATTGCGCATGTTCCGCATCGAAAGCGCCGCCAATCAATTCACAGGGTGCGCACCGGTTTTGCGGTCGCCTGTCTGCGTTCCTGGGCGCGCAAACCGGCACCGGACTCATTGCCGTGGGTCTGCGCCTCATCAAGGCGCGACAGCGCCGCAGCGCCGGCATTTTGGACATAATGCGCGGCATTTCGCGCGGCCGCTTCGGGGTCGCGCCGCTCCACTGCTTCCACGATCGCCCGAATCTCGCCGATGCTCTCGTGAATGCGTCCAGGCTTCGACATCGAGAGACCGCGAAGGAAACTGATGCGCGCAATCAGCTGCTGTAGGATGTCGCGGATCACCTCATGATCGACCACATGCGCTACATGCAGAATGAAGCGCGTCATGATCGCGATCAGTTCGCGCACGTTCTCCGTCTCAGCGGCCGCGACCACCTCCTCGAAAATTCCTCGCAGGACCGCGATCTCCTCCTCGGTCGCCTTGAGCGTGAAGCGCTCCATCAACATAGCCTCAAGCGTCGCGCGCATGTCGTAGATTTCCGCCGCCTGTTTGCGCGACACGCGCGCAACGGTCGGCCCGCGGCGCGGCTCAACCTGAATGAGGCGTTCCGCCTCCAGGCGGCGTAGCACTTCGCGGATCGACGTGCGGCTGACGCCCATGGCTTCGCATAGTTCGCGTTCGATGAGGCGCGCACCGGGAGCGAAATGCCCGGTAATGATCGCCTCGCGCAGACGCTCGAAGGCCTGTTCACGCAAAAGCGTCGGCGGCTCCGTAATGCGGAGTATGTCTGCGTTCATGCGCGCTCCAGGTTCTTCTCGCCAATCGCAATGACAATATTGCCGATTACGTCTCCGGTCTCCAGGCTGTCGTGCGCCGCCGCAACCTCCTCCAGCGGATAGACCGCAGCAATCCGCGGCCGCAGCAACCCGCGATCGAGCAGCGCCACGATGGTCTTCACGCCATCCTGTTGAATGCGCTCCGGCATGTTTCCAGCCTGCAGCATCAAGAGCCGCGCGCCCATCCGCGCGAAATCGTAATAGGGCAGGATCGGTGCGCGCACGCGCGTCGACGAATAGGACGCGACCGTTCCGTTCGGCTTCAAACAAGCCGCGTCTATCGCGACATTGGCGCCGAAATCGACCTCCACGATGCGATCCACCCCGGCGCCGTTCGTGAGATCGCGCACCCGCGCCACAACGTCCTCGCGCCGATAATCGACGGCGGCGTCGGCGCCTGCGGCACAGGCCGCTTCCGCCTTTTCAGGTGAACTGACGGTTGCGATCACCCGCGCGCCGTTCCAGCGCGCGAGCGCGATCGCGACCATACCCACCGCGCCGGCGCCGCCCTGAACGAGGACGGATAATCCCGTCACCGGCCCGTCGCTCAGCACGGCGTAATACGCGGTCATCGCCGGAACGCCGAGTGCGGCGCCTTCGGTGAAGGACACGCCGTCCGGAAGCCGCACCGCCTGATGCGCAGGCACGGCAACATAATCGGCCGCAGTCCCCTCGCCCGGCCGCCGATATCCGGCACCGTAAACGAAAACTCGTTCACCGACGCGCGACTCGGAAACGCCGCCCCCGACCCCGATGATGACGCCGGCGCCGTCGCTGTGCGGGATGACGCTCTCCGCCGGCAACGTCCCGCCGAGCCACCCGGATCGCTTCTTCGTATCGTGCGGGTTGAGACCCGACGCGGCCAATTTGACCAGGACCTCGTCATGGCCCGGCTTTGGAGACGTGTGCTCGCCAAATTCCAAGACTTCGCGCGCCGGTCCAAAACGGCGATAGAACACAGCGCGCATCTTGGAAGCAGCCGCCTCAGGCATCATCGGTCCTTTGGCTGCATCCGCAGAATGGTCAGCGCGAGCGCCTGCGCCCGCGGCACGAATGTCGCAATCTCCATGTACTCATCAGGACTGTGCGCTTTTCCGCCGACCGGCCCGAGGGCGCATAAGGTGGGCGCGCCGACATTGGCCGTAAAGCCGGAATCCGCGCATCCGCCGGTGAACTCGCCGCCTACGGAAAAGTCTACCTCGCGCGCTGCTGCGACGTAGCAGTCGAACAAGGTTTTCGATTCGGGCGATTGCGCCAGCGGCAGGAACTCGCCGGTGATTACAATTTCGGCGCGGGTCCCCGGCAGACTGCAACGTTCGGCGATCCGCATCACTTCCCCGACAAATCGGTCGCGGTCGGCGGGGCGCACATAGCGCAGGTCGATCTCACAGCTTGCATGCGGGGCGACCGAATTCACCGATTGGCCGCCGGAGACGAGACCGACATTGACCGTCGTTCCTTGCTCCAAGTCCGTCATCTCATGCCAAGCCTGAATCTTGCGCGCGACCTCCTCGATGGCGCTGATCCCGTCCTGGAAATTGGCGCCCGAATGCGCCGACTTGCCGTACACCTGGCAGCGGAAGAACACGCCGCCTTTGCGTCCCGTGACGATGTTCCCGCTGGCGCGGCCCGGCTCGGAATTGAGCACGATTTGCGCTTGCCGCGCCTCGGCCTCGATGATCGGGCGCGATTGCGGCGAACCGATTTCCTCGTCGCCGGTGAACAGTCCGACGAGCGGCGCAGGCGCGCCGCCGAACTGCGCGAAGGCCGCAAGAACATAGGCGTTCATGACAAGACCCGCCTTCATGTCAGCGACCCCCGGACCGTAGGCGCGGCCATCGGAGATCGTGAACGGCCGGCGGCTGACCTCGCCCTTGGGAAAGACGGTGTCGCGATGCCCCATCAGCATGATCGGGCGGTTCCCCTGGGGGCCTGACACGATGGCGCGTAGCGCATCGCCTTGGCGATCGAGCGGAACGGTTTCGCATCGAATGCCCCACTGCTCGAGAAATCGTCGCAGGGCAGCGCCGACAGCATCGACCCCGAACTTGTCGTAGCTGCCGCTGTCGATATTCACGAGTTCTTCGGTGAGCCGGAGCATCTCGGGCCCACGCGCGGCTAGCCATTCCAATATCGTTGCTTGGCTCCTATGGTCCGCCATCCCCCTCTCCTTCGCGCAGTCTTCTCCGATTGACGCCTATCCGCGTGTCCGTCAATATTCGAAGCATACTGTACGACAAAAATACAAGGGGAGGCGGCCATGGCCAGGAAACAGATTCTGGACGAAGTCTCGGCCAAAGAGGTCCGCACGCACGTCGAACGCATCGTCAAGGACATTCCCTATCGCGCCGCCGGGTCGCCGAACGGCAAGCGAATGGCCGAGTACAGCCGCGATGCAATGATCAAGGCGGGCGTCGATAAGACTGTCATCCACGAATTGCCGGCGATCGTCAGTTTTCCCGAACACGCCGAGTTTCGCGTCCAAAGCCCCGTCGAGATCGCGATCCAGGCGAACACGCTCGGGCACAGTCTCGAAACCATGCCCGAAGGCCTCTCGGGTGAACTCGTCTATGTCGGCTCTGGCGCGTTTTCGGACTACGAGGGCAAAGACGTCCGCGGAAAAATCATTCTCACTGAACTGTCCTATTCGCCGGCGCGTCACGAAAAGCAGCGCATTGCCGGCCTGAAGGGCGCGATCGGCGCGGTCATGATGAATTGGGGCCCGCCCGATAACGAGGCGGTGCCGTTCGGATCGGTCAAGCCTGTCTGGGGCAATCCGACTCCAGACAATTACAAAGATGAAATGCCGACCCTGCCCTGCATCGGCATCGCACGCTCAGCCGGCCTGAAACTGAAGGACATGTGCGCCAAATGCCCGGTACGGGTCTGGTTTCGCACGCATGTCGAGAACGGCTGGCGGCCGGTACAGATCACGATCAGCGAAATCACATTGCAGAATAGTCCGGAGCCCGGCGATTTCGTCATGGTCGGCGGGCATCAGGATTCCTGGCCCGGCGAGGCCGCGACGGACAACGCGGCCGGCAATGCGTGCATGATCGAACTGGCCCGGGTCTTCAACAAGCACAAAAGCGAGTTGCGCCGCGGCGTGTTGTTCGGCTTCTGGACGGCGCATGAAACCGGGACGATGGCGGGTTCGGCCTGGTTTGCCGACCGCCATTGGGATCAATTGCGCGATCACGCGGCAGCGTATCTGCAGATCGACCAGCCGGCCTGCATCGGCACGACGACGCGCTGGGGCACGTCGTCGAATGCCGAACTGAAGACCTTTCATCAAAAGGTCGAGAAGGAATTGCTGGAAGGCCGCGACATCTATTGGCGGCGCGTGGCGAAGAATGGGGATAGCTCGTTCTTCGGCGTCGGGATACCGATGCTCCATGGAGAGGGCTCCTTCACCGAAAAGGAGCTGAAGGAGAGCGCCCTTGCCAATCTCGGCTGGTGGCACCACTCAATTGAAAACCGCCTGGACAAGCTGGATTGGGATTGGATGCAGGTCCACATCCGCATCTATGCCGCCTATCTCTGGGAGTTGTGCACGGCGCCCATTCTGCCTTTTGATTACCAGCCTGTGGCCGAACAGATCACGGCCCGGCTCAACGAACTCTTGGAGCCAGGCCAATCCATTCGCCTCGATGCCGCGCTCGACCGGGCGGCGGCGTTCGCGAAGTCGGCGCTGGAATTGGACCGGGCAGCGGCGACATGGCGCAAGCAATTCGCAGACGGCAAGGGCGACGACGATGCGGCGCGAATCCTCAATCGCGCCATGAAGCGGCTCAGCCGCATCCTGGTGCCGCTGCAAAGCACGGCAAAGGGCACTTATGGCCATGACCCGTACGGTTACACGCCGCAAACGACGATGATACCGTGCCTTTATGACGTTCCGCGTTTGGCTAAAATGAAAGACGGCGAGGAGCGTTGGATGCTGCAAACCAAGCTGGTGCGCGAACGCAATCGGGTGGCGGATGCCTTGACCGATTCGGTCGCAATCATCGCCGATGCCCTCGCGCAATTGAGGTAGCGGAGTTCGTCATGGCCGTCGCGACCGGACGCATTCTCTACCAACTCGTCGCTCCGATGGAGCGCACGTTGGGCGAGGCGGAGATCGCGCGACGCCGTGATTTTCTGCAAAGACATGCAGCAGCCGGGATGGAAGTGGAGGTGCGGTCTGTCCGGCGCGGCACGGCGTCGATCGAAAGCGCCTATGACGCGGCGATTGTCGTTCCCTACATCATCGAAAGCGCACGCGAAGCGGTCGCCGACGGCGCCGATGCCGTTATCGTCGGGTGTTTCTCGGATCCGGGCCTGGATGCCGTGCGTGAAATCATCTCGGCCCCGGTGATCGGGCCCGGCATGAGCGCCGTGTTTCTCGCGCTGCAATTGGGCAACCGGTTTTCCATTGTCGCGCCCAATGAAAAAGGATCCGGCCACTCGGACGCCTATATGCGCCAATTGGGGGTCGATGGCCGTCACGCTTCGACGCGCGGCATGGGCCTCTCCGTCATCGAGCTGGCGAGGGGCCATAATTCAGCGTTTGACCGGATCTGCGATACGGCCAGGCGCTGCGTGGACGAGGACGGCGCCGACGTGCTTGTGATGGGGTGCATGAGCATGGCTTTCCTCGGCGTCACCGACGCGCTGGCGGAACGTGTCGGCGTGCCGGTCGTCAGCCCTGTTATCGCCGCTCTCAAGAGCGCGGAAACCATGTTGACTCATGGCCTCGCCCATGCCCGCCGGAGCTGGCCAACCCCACCCGACAAACCCATACTCGAACGGCGCACTGAAGACGCCGGTCGCGCAACAAACTGAACAATGACCAACGAGGGAGACGGAAATGCCCAGGCTACTCACGAGCGTCGCCGCGGCGGTGATTTTGGTCGCGTCGGGCGCAATCGCCCAAGCCCAGGACCGCACCAAGGAATTGGTGTGGTCCGATCAAATGCCGAAGGGAGTCGACCCGCATGTCGTGTTCGACGTGCCGATGCAGTTCGTCCTGCTCAATGCCTATGACGGACTCTACCGGTATATCGGCAACCCGCCCGAACTTGTTCCTTGGCTCGCCGAAAGCCACACAGTCAGCACGGATGGGCTGACCTGGTCATTCAAGTTGCGTCCGGGCGTCAAGTTTCATGACGGCTCGGCGCTCACCGCCGACGACGTCGTCTTTAGCTTCAAGCGGCTGCTCGGCATGGGTAAGGGTCCGGCAAGTGCTTTCACGCCTGTGCTGAAGGCGGATAACGTCACCGCGCCCGATTCCAACACCGTCAAATTCGTGCTCGATAAGCCCTATGCGCCGTTCCTTTCGGCGCTTCCGCTCGTGGCGATCGTCAATGCGAAGCTCGTAAGGGCCAACGAAAAGAACGGCGATTGGGGCGCCGAATGGATGGCGCTCAACACAGCCGGATCGGGCGCCTACATGCTCGATCCGAAAACGCACCGCCCGCAGGAAGCGGCGGATTTCAAACGGTTCGCCGATCATTTCTACGGCTGGAAGGACAATCCGAAACCGATCGAGATCATTCGCGCCAATACGATCCAGGAGACCTCGACGCGCGTCCTCGCCTTGATCAGAGGCGATGTCGATGCAACCGATTCCTATCTGCCGACCGATCATGTCGAACGCGTCGAGAAGTCACGCGGCGTTCGCGTCGCCCGTGATGAGTCCATGCGCGTGATGGTCATTCGCATGAACAATTCCAAACCGCCCTTCGACAACAAGGACTTCCGCAAGTGCGTCTCGTACGCCTTCAATTACAAAGGCTTCATCAGCGGGATCCTGAAGGATTACGCGGTGCGCAATGCTGGTCCGATCCCAAAGAATCTTTGGGGCGCGCCGCAGGAGTTGCAGGGCTATACCTATGATCTCGCCAAGGCCAGGGAGCACTGCGACAAGGCCCGTGCGGCAGGAGCTCCGATCAACCGCAAACTGGAAATCCACATCCAGTCGCAGCTCGAGCAGACGACCCAGGCAGCCCAGTTGCTTCAATCCGATATGCGCAAGATCGGTCTCAATCTGGAGATCGTCGCCAATCAGTGGTCGAACCTGACCTCGCTGACCGGCAAGGCTGATACGACGCCGGACATGTGGGTGCACTGGGTCTCGACCTACTTCGTCGATCCGGAGAATTGGATCGGCCAGATGTATGACAGCCAGTTCCACGGCACGTGGAAAGCATCGTCATGGTACAAGAACGACAAGGTCGACCAATTGCTGCGTGCGGCGCGCACCGAAACCGATCAAGCCAAGCGCAAGAGCTATTACGAAGAGGCCTCGCGCATCGTCGTGGACGAAGCCGCGGATATCTGGATCTACAACACGATCCAGCTTCGCGGCCTCAGCCAGCGAATCGAGGGCTACAAGTTCTCGCCCGTCGGCTCCGGCGGCGAAGTGCGCTGGATGCACGTCAAAGGCTGACGCTCCGACCCGCGCGCTGCCGAGTCGGTTTCCGGCAGCGCGCGAATCCCGCAAGGAGTCCTCCGATGCTGCGATTCCTGCTGCGCCGGCTTCTCCTGGCCATTCCGGCGCTGTTTGGCCTGCTCGCGCTGACCTTCATCATGGTCCGCGTCGTCCCGGCGGACCCCGCAGCGGCGCTTGCCGGCGAAAACGCCAGCGTCGCGCAAATCGAAGCGATCCGGAAATCCTATGGCTTCGACCGGCCCCTCCACGAGCAATTCTGGATCTACCTGAAACAGGTGACCCGCGGCGAGTTCGGCGCCTCGATCTATTCCAACGTGCCCGTCGGAAGGGACATCGCGCTCCGCCTGCCCGCGACGATCGAGCTGACCTTGGCAGCCCTCCTGATAGCGGCCACGGGCGGCGTGTTGATCGGAACCCTGGCCGCAGTCTGGCATAATTCGCCATTCGATCACGTGGTTCGGATCGTCTCGGTCGCGGGGCTTGCGGTCGCCTCCTTCTGGTTCGCGATCATGCTGCAATTTGTGTTCTCGATGGAATTGAATCTGCTGCCCCTGCGCGGGCGCCTTGCCGTCGGGCATCCCGCGCCGCCTTATATGACCGGATTCTTCACGATCGACGCGCTGCTGGCGGGGCGCTGGAGCACCTTTGTCGACGCGCTCCGCCACATGATCCTCCCCGCCTTCACGCTCTCCTTGGGCGGCCTCGCGACGATCGCCCGTTTCACCCGCTCCGCCGTGCTCGATGCGCTGCAAAGCGAATTCGTCATGTACGAACGCGCGGCAGGCTATCCGAGCCACCGCATCATCTTTCCTTACGTCCTGCGCAACTCCATCGTCACGCCGGTCACGCAGATCGGCCTGCTGTTCGGCGCCTTGATCTCCGGCGCCGTCGCCGTCGAAGCGATCTTCGATTGGCCGGGCCTTGGGTCCTATCTGGTGCAGGCCATCTTCACCTCCGACTACAAGGCGATCTTGGCGGTGACCCTGGTCATCGGCGTGATCTACGCGGCCGTCAACATCATCACCGACCTGGTGCATGGGCTCATCGATCCTCGTGTCGCCGAAAACATGTGATCCGCCGTGCTGATCATCAGGAAATTCCTGCGTGACATTCCAGCGGTGATCGGATTCGCCATCATTCTCGCGGTGGCGTTCATCGCGCTGTTCGCGCCCTATCTCGCGCCGCGGCTCGACGAGGCATTCGACTCCAATATCCTGATGCGCCTCAAAGCTCCGAGCGGCGAATACCCCTTCGGCACCGACAATCTCGGCCGCGACATCCTCTCGCGGGTCATTCTCGGCGCCCGCTCTGCCCTGATCGTGGCACTGACCGTCGTGCTTGCCGCCATGGCGATCGGCGTTCCGCTCGGCCTCTATGCCGGTTACGTCCGCGGCGCGCTGTCCGAAGCGATCATGCGGGTGACGGACGTCTTTCTGGCCGTCCCGCAATTGATCCTGGCGCTCGCGATCGCGCAACTGATGTCACGCGGCATGGAAAGCGCGATGCTGGCGCTCGCCATCACCTACTGGCCGTTCTTCACCCGCACCGTCTTCGCCGAGACGCGCCGCGTGCGCTCCGCCCTTTTCATCGAAGCGCTCGAGGGCCTGGGCGCGAGCCGCTGGCGGATCATGGCGTTTCACATCCTGCCGAACGTCGCCTCGCCGATCATCGTGCGCGCCACGATCGGCATGGGCTTCACTATTCTGACCGCCGCGGTCCTGGGTTTCTTGGGCGTCGGCGCGACGCCGCCCAACCCCGACTGGGGCCTTGCCATCGCCGAAAGCCGCCAATACCTGCCGGAAAGCTGGTGGTTCGCCGCTTTTCCCGGCCTTGCCATTTTGGTCACCGTGCTCGGCTTCAATCTGTTCGGCGACGGGTTGCGTGATTTGGTCGATCCGAAACTGCGGCGCACGCGATGAATGCGGCCTACGTCCTCAGCGTTCGCGACTTGCAGATTTCAGCTCGCACGGACGAGGGCGAGGCGCGCATTCTGGATCACGTCAATGTCGACGTCTTACCCGGTCAGATCGTCGGCATAGCCGGCGAATCCGGGTGCGGAAAGTCGACGCTCATCCGGGCGATCTTGCGGGTTCTTCCTCGACGCACGCGGATCGAGCGCGGCGAAATCCTCTTCAAGGGACGAAACCTTCTTTCGCTCTCCGCCCGCGAGATGCAGCGCATCCGCGGCCGCGCCATCGGTTTCATTCCGCAGGACCCCTATCTGGCGCTCAATCCGGTCTTCAAAGTCGGCACACAGCTCATGGAGATCCTGCGCTGGCACGGCTTGCCGGGCGAGGCCGCGAGGCGGTCCGAAGGCGGAACGCGAGCACAGCATCGTGAACGACTCGTGGAATTGTTGCGCGCCGCGCAGGTGGCCGATCCCGAAGACGCACTGGAACGCTATCCGCATCAATTCTCCGGTGGTCAACGCCAGCGCATCCTGATCGCGGGGGCGCTCGCCTGTCGGCCTGAATTGATCCTGGCCGACGAACCGACGACGGCGCTCGATGTGACGACGCAGTTGCAGATTTTGAAATTGCTGAAGGATCTGGCGGAGCAATTCCGCATCGCCATGCTGTTCGTCACGCACGACTTCGGCGTCATTGCGCAGTTGTGCCATAAGGTCTCGGTGATGTATGCGGGCCAAAGCGTGGAGACGGGCGGAACGCGGGCGATCATCGACCGGCCGCTTCATCCCTACACGCAGTTGCTCATGCGGTGCCATCCGGACCGCTCTACGGATCTGGAAGGCATTCCCGGCCAAGTGCCCTCGCCGCTCCGCCCGCCCTCCGGCTGCCGGTTTCATCCGCGCTGCCCGCAGGCCCTGCCGCAATGCAGCCTGTCGCGTCCGGCGACGATCCGCCGGGCTGCGCAAGAGGTCGCCTGCGTCCTCTATTCCGAACACGCGCCGGCATGAACCCGGCGCTGCTGTCGATCAAAGAACTCTCCACCTATTTCGGTGGCGGCCGGCGATTTCTGGGGCGAATCCGCCCCGTCGTGCGAGCGGTGGACGGCGTCGATCTCGAGGTGCGAGAGGGCGAGATTCTCGGGCTCGTCGGCGAATCCGGCTGCGGAAAATCCACACTCGCAAAAACGCTCCTCGGCATCCAGCGGGAGACTGACGGTGCGATCTGGCTCGACGGCAAGGTGGTCTCCGGCCTTTCTCCGCGACAGGCCCGCCAAGCGCGCCGCGACATCCAGTATGTCCACCAGGATCCCGGCGCCGCGCTCGATCCCTGGTGGCGTGTCGGCGCCACGCTCGAGGAGGCGCTTGCGATCAACGGCGTCGCCGATACGAGGGAGCGCACCAAGCGCATCGACGCCATGCTTGACGCGGTCGGTCTCGATAAGGCTTTCAAGCGCCGCTATCCGCACGAGTTGTCAGGCGGCCAGCTGCGCCGGGTGGGATTGGCGCGCATATTGGGACTGAAGCCTCGCATCGTCATTCTTGACGAACCCACCTCCGGCCTCGACCTGTCGGTGCAGGCGACGGTGCTGCGGCTGATCCGGGATTTGCGCAGCCAATTCAGGCTGACCTATATCTTCATCAGTCACGACCTCTCCGTCGTGCGCCGCATGTGCGACCGGGTCGCAATCATGTATCTCGGGCGCATCGTCGAGATCGGCGGCGCAGAGGAAATATTCGCCGCGCCCCGGCATCCCTATACGCAGGCGCTGCTGTCCGCCTCGCCGCGACTCGAGCCCGGCGACATCGCGACCATGCCTGCCTTGACTGGGGACCCTCCGAGCCCGATTGCAAAACCCTCCGGCTGCGCCTTCCGCACACGCTGCCCGCATGTCACCGCGCTTTGCGCGACGCAAACGCCTGAGCTGGCGCCCGTCAGCGGCGGCCAGCATCAGGCAGCATGCTTGCGCCTGACCGAGATTGAGCCAATGGAGCATCGTAGACCGGCCAATCAAACCTGAGCTCATCGCGCCCTGGAGCATTGTCCGGCCAAGTGCGTACCGGTTGGAAACAATAGTTCTGGAGTCTGATCCGACTCTACCCGAAAGGATCAGGCTCTAATCTAGTCCGCGACGCGTGCGGATCGCAGCCGCGTCCGGATGAGCGAGAGCAGCGGAAGAACGGCTACCAAAAGCGCGGCAGCGATAATCGCCACCGCGATGGGCCGATCCAGCAGAAACTCCCAGGAGCCGCGCCCGAGCATCATGGTCTGCCGCAAGTTCAGCTCCATCGGTCCGCCGAGCACATAAGCCAGGATCAGCGGCGCCGCGTCGAAGTCAAGCTTGCGCAAGCCATAGCCGATGACGCCGAAGGCGAGGAGAAGGCCGACATCAAACACGCTGTTGTTGAGCGAGAACGCCCCGATGATCATGAAGATGATCAGCGAGGGATAGAGCAGGTGGTAGGGGATGCGTAACAGCTGCACCCAGATTCCGATCAGGGGCAAGTTGAGCACCAGCAGCATGACGTTGCCGATATACATTGAGGCGACGATGCCCCAGAAAATGTCGGGCCGGCTTTGAATCATCAGCGGCCCGGGCGACAAGCCGTACATTGTAAAGGCGCCGAGCAAAACGGCGGTCACCGGATTTCCTGGCAACCCAAGGGTCAGGAGTGGAATGAAAGAGCCGGCGGTGCCGGCATTGTTGGCCGCTTCCGGTCCGGCAATGCCTTCGATCGCTCCTTGTCCAAAGCGTTCCGGCGCCGCGGAAATCCGCTTCTCCAGGGCATAGGAAACGAAAGACGCAAGGGTTGCGCCGCCCCCCGGCAGGAGGCCAACCAGGAATCCGAGCACCGAGCCGCGCGCGATCGGACCGGCCGATGCGCGCAGGTCCTGCTTGCTCGGCAGCAGGCCTGTGACGGAAACCGGCGCGATGCTGCGTGCGGAGATCCTCTCGATGTTGCTAAGCACCTCGCCCATTCCGAAAACGCCCATTGCAACGATAACAATCCCGACGCCATCCGTGAGTTCGGGAATTCCGAACGTGAATCGCGACTGGCCGGTAATAACGTCTTGTCCGATCGCGGCAAAGAACAGCCCGGTCATGATCATGATCAGCGATTTGACCGCCGATCCCTTGGCAAGAACGAGCAAGACCAGGAATCCAAGCAACATCAGCGCAAAATATTCCGGCGGCCCAAAACGGACGGCAATGTTCACAAGCGGCATGCTGATGTAGGCGATCGCAACGGCGCCGATCGTTCCCGCAATGAACGAACCGATTGCAGCGATTGCGAGCGCGGCGCCGGCGCGCCCCTGGCGCGCCATGCGATATCCATCAATGCAGGTCACGACGCTCTGCGCTTCGCCGGGGATATTGACGAGAATCGCGGTCGTCGACCCCCCATAACTCGCGCCGTAATAGATGCCGGCGATCATGATGATGGCGGTGACCGGGTCGAGGCCGATTGTCAGCGGCAGCAGCATTGCAATGGTCGCGGTCGGACCCAGCCCGGGCAAAACGCCGATCAAGGTCCCGATGAGCGCGCCAAGAAAACAAAACAAGACGTTGATCGGCTGCAGAACGGTTGCAAATCCGGTCAGCAGCCCGTCCATCAGAACGCCCAGATCCAGCCATGCGGAAGCGGAATCCTCAACAGCCGGGCGAACAGCACGTAGGCAACGGCTGTCGTGAGCAGGCCTGCAGCCACCGAATGCATGCTTAAGCGCCCATTTGTTCCGATGGCATGCAGCGCAATCAACAAAAAGGCGCCGGCGACAAGGAAGCCGGCCACAGGCAGCAAAAACAGAAAACCTCCGATGAGTATGCAGAGCAGAATGACGCGCAGAATGCCCCGGGGATCCGACTGGTCGTCCTCAACCGAGCGCAGGTTTGCAGGCTCCGCGGAGCGTGCTTGCAGGGCGAGCGCCGTCGACAGCATGATGAGCGAGAAGCCAACCGCAAGCGGAAGCGCGCCTGGCCCCGGGAGCCGGAGGCTGCCCATCGGCAATTCGATCGCCGCTGTGGTGATCGCGCCGCCCAGCAGAAACACCAGCCCGGCCGCGACAAACTCCCGCGCGAGAAGCCGCTTCCCGATCATTTCTTCGTCATGCCGAGATCAGAAAGAATTTTTGCATAGTAAGCGTTTTCGGCCCTCAGCTCGGTCTGGAATTTCGCCGCGCCGGCGAACTCGACCTCCGTCAGCGTACGTTTGGCAAAGTCGATGAATTCAGGCGACTGGCTGGCCTTCTCCACCGCGGCCTCAAGCTTCTGCACGGCAGCCGCAGGCGTGCCCGACCTGACCCAGAATCCGACAATGGCCGGCATCGAAAAGTCGACTCCGACTTCCTTGAATGTCGGCACGTCAGCAATGACTTTTGCTCGGTTGCTCCCGAGTTGCGCAATCGGGACAAGTCTTTTCCCCTCGACCTGGGGCCACAAGGCCTGGGCCAATCCGATCACAAGATCGACCGTGCCGCCGACCGCCGCCGTCACGGCAGGCGTCACGCCCTGAAACGGAATGTGATTGAGCTTGATTCCGGCGGCGCGCGCGAAAGCTTCGCCGGCGAGATGCGTCGTGCTTCCGGTTCCGGCGCTGCCGAAACTCACTTTGTCCGGATGCGCCTTGGCGTAGGCAACAAGGTCCTTTGCGTCTTTGAAGGGCGCCCCAACGCGCGCGGCGACCATGTTGGGCCCGAGCGTCACGCGCGCCACCGCCGCCAGATCGTCGAACTGATAAGGCAACGGATTTTGATGCGGCGCGATGGTGAGCGGGGCCGTAAAGCCGAGGAGAAGCGTATGCCCGTCGGGCTTGGCGCTTTTTGCAACAAAATTGGCGCCGACCGAGCCGCCGCCGCCCGGTCGGGTTTCGACCACGACAGGCTGACCAACGACCTTTTCCATGTGACCGGCGAGTGCGCGGGCAAGCTGGTCTGTGCTTCCGGGCGCGTAAGGCACGATGATCGTGATCGGCTGAGTCGGAAAGGCCGCCGCCCCGTACGCGCCGCCGACGGCTGCGAGCGCGGCGCAAGCGCCGGTCTTCAAGACCGTCCTGCGGTCCAGCCCGAGACGCTCTGTCCGTTTTGTCATCATGACCCCCCAAGCTTGACGTTGTCGTGCAACATTAGCACCGTGACGAAAGCAAGAAACACGTCCGGGCGGATTCCTGCGCGTCGCCGTGCAGGAAAAACGCAGCCAGCCGCTCCGCGGTTTGCCGGCCAAGCCGAGCTTCCGCATAGCGGATAAATTTTCCGACCACCTGGTCGGCAGTCATCGGGCGTTCCGGGTCTCCCGCCACAACGTCGACGGTCTCGTCGTAGGTTTTGGTTTCACCGCCTTCGGAGAGATTGACGACGAGATCGGCGCCGCGGCGCGTACGACAAGAATCGACCTGGATCGAAACCATGTGCTCAAGTCCTGCAATCTCCGGATCGTGAAGCGCGTCCGCGTAAGCATCCGGACCGAGATCCCCCAGGACGAGCGCGGCGGCGACGGCATAGGACAGACTGAACTGAGCCTGGATCACGGTCCGGGGGGCGCGATTGCCGCAATAGAGCGCGGCTTCTTCATACGTCGTCAACGCGATGGCGCGCACCTTCGTGGGGGAGAAATCCGGGCGGGAGCGAATACGCAAGGCGGCGTCAACGCCATAATGCGTATGGCGCACTCCGGCATAGGGCTTGAGATAGCCTTGAAGGATGGTCCACTCGCCGGCGGGGGCGACGGCCAAAGGCTCGTTTGTTCTCAAAACCCGGCATCTCGCTTCCTCCAACGCCCCGGAGGGCATTTCATAGTGCGCGGCGGCAGCGGCGGCGGCCAGTATTCCAAGCAGCGCCGCGTGAGAGGGATAGGTGTTGCGCACAAAGGAACCCGAGAGGATGGGGAGGTAGAGGCTGGCCGGAATCTGAGTCGCCGCGGCTTCGATCGCGGGCTGGATCGCACCGGGTCCGGACGTCAGCCGCGCGACCGCGGCCGCCGCACCGATCGCGTGCCAGCTCCCGTCAACGTGCCACCCCTCAGGAATCCGCCAAGCCTGTCCGGCGCGGGCGCCGATTTCATAGCCGGTGGCCAGCGCAAGCAGCACCTGGCCAAGGCTTGCGTCGCCGCGCGCCGCAAGCGCCAAAAGCGCTGGGATGACAGGAAGCGCCGGTCGGCCATGCGCCGACGCGAGGCCCTCGCAGGCTTCGTCCCAGCAGACCGCGGCGGCGCCCAGAGCCGCACTGCCGGCCGGGGCCAGACAAAGGTCAGACCCGGGCCACGCGACTTCTCCAGGAAAGGCCGTCGCAAGCGCTTGGCCGAACTGTTTGACTTCGCGGTGGGCAAGCCCGGCCACGAGGCAGCCGAAGGTGTCGAGCAGCAGCAGCCGGGCCTTCCGTTCGACGTCGTTGGGCAGCGTGTGGCAGCCTGCGAGCCAGGACACGACGTGGCCAAAGGTCGGTTGCCGATCGGTTGTCATGGGACGATGACGAAATTGACTTGGCCACTGGAGTATCGGTGCGCTGAGCACACACACGCCGAAAGAGACAGGAGGCCGGCGGTCTCGGCGAACCCGCCATCCGCGATCGCGCAGACTTCGAAGCCCTCCGGTATGCCGTATCTCACCTGCGAGATCTCGCTTCAGCGCGCGAAACGCCGAAAGTCGGGCTTGCGTTTTTCGTTGAAGGCTTTGACGCCCTCCTGCGATTCTTCGGTCGCGTAATAGAGTTTGAGCGCCTGCATGCCGAGACCGCCTATTCCGGCGATTGAATCGGTGTCTGCGTTGAACGACCGTTTGGCGATGGCGATCGCGGTCGGGCTGCGCTCAACGATTTCACGGCACCAGGTCTCGACCTCCGCATCCAGTTGGTCATCAGGGACGACCTTATTGACGAGTCCCATCGCGGCCGCTTCCTGTGCCGTGTAGCGGCGGCACATGTACCAGATTTCCCGCGCCTTCTTTTCCCCCACGATGCGCGAAAGATAGGCCGTGCCGAAACCCGGATCCACCGATCCGACCTTCGGTCCGACTTGGCCGAACTGGGCGCTTTCCGCAGCGATCGTCAGATCGCACAGCGTGGCGAGCACATTGCCTCCGCCGATGGCGTAGCCGCGCACCTTTGCAATCACCGGCTTCGGCACCACGCGCATGATCGCATGAAGCGCCTCCATCGGCAGGCCGATCGTGCCAGTGCCGTCATAGCTTCCCTCATGGGCGGATTGGTCGCCGCCGGTGCAGAAGGCGCGGGTCCCCGCACCCGTCAGCACAATCACGCCGATATCGGTATTCCAGCCGGCGCGGTTGAATGCATGAATCAATTCATCGCAGGTGATTCCGCGGAAGGCGTTCATCTTGTCGGGCCGGTTCAGCGTGATGGTAGCAATGCCCTCCTTTTCTTCGTAAAGGAGGTCGGTGTAGGTCTTCGGATCGCGCATCGCATCATACTCCTGGATGAAAACGTCGGCGACAGTCTTCAAAAGACACGGCCGGATCGCCGGATCGCCGTGCCTGCAGGGCCGCTCCGACAAACCCGCGGAACTCACTGGCCCAGTGTCTTCGCCACATCGCGCAGCTTGAACTTTTGCACCTTTCCGCTCGGCGTACGGGGGAGGTCCTGGACGATTTCGAGGCGCTCGGGGAGATATTGTTTCGCGATCTTCTGTAATTCCAGGAACGCGACCATGTCGTCGAAGCTGAAGCTCTGGCCGGCCTTCGGCACGACAAAGGCGCAGGCGCGCTCGCCAAGCCGCTGATCCGGCATTCCGACAATGGCGACGGCCTGTACGGCGGGATGCCGGAACAGAAGCCCCTCAATCTCGATCACCGGAATGTTCTCGCCGCCGCGGATGATGATGTCTTTCGCGCGGCCCGTAATCCGCACATATCCGTCCGCATCGATCTTGGCGAGATCGCCTGTGTCGAACCAATCATCCGCGTCATGCGCGTAGAGCTGCGGGCGTTTCAAGTAACCGACGAAGTTGGAGCAGCCGCGGGTCTTGAGAAGTCCTTCTTGACCCGCCGGCAAAGTCTTGTTGTCCGGTCCCACGACGCAAATCTCCATGCCGGGCAAGGCGCACCCGTCCGTGAAAAAGGTCTTCTCCTCCGGATCCTCGAGCTTCGTCGTGGTGACCGCGCCGTTCTCGGTCATCCCCCAGGCGGAGACGATATTGGCGCCGAGCGCCTTGGTTGCGCGCTCGACCAGGACTCGCGGGATGGGCGCTCCTGCCGCGAGAAAGATTCGAAGGCTCGAAACATCGCATGGCCCGGACGAGGCAGCATCCGTCAGATCGGAGAGAAACGGCGTTGACGCCATGGTGAACGTCACCCGCTCCTGCTCGATGATTTTCGCCGCGCGCTTGGGGTCCCACACATCTTGCAGGACGGCGGTGGCCTTGAGCATCACCGGCATCATCAGCCCGTACATGAATCCGGTTTGGTGGGCCATGGGCGACGCCATCAGAACGATGTCGTCGGCGCCGAGACGCAGGCGCTCGCAATAGGGATGAATGTTGGAGGTGAGCGTGTTTGCCGTATGCATCACCCCTTTCGGTTCACCGGTCGTACCCGATGTATAGAGAAGCTCCATCACGTCATTTGCGTCTTGCCGCCGTTCCGAGAACAGCCGCTTGGCGTCTTGCTTGGTCTCCCAGGGAGTATCGACGAGGACGCGCTCGAAGCTGTCCTCCCCTTCGCCATCGATGACGAGTATCCGCTGCAGCTTCGGCAAGTTCGGCCGAATGCTTTTGGCCATGGCTTCGTAATCGAAGCCGCGGAACTCGCGCGGGACAACAAAGATTTTGCTCTCGGCAAAGCCGAGCATGAAGGTGACCTCACGCTCCCGGAAAATCGGCATCATGGGATTTATGACCGCGCCGATGCGGCTGCAGGCAAACACAAGCGCGGTGAACTGCCACCAGTTCGGTAACTGACAGGAGACCACGTCGTTTTTCTGCACGCCCAATCCGGCAAGCCCAAGCGCGATCCGCCGGATCACTCCATCGAAATCAGCGTAAGTCCAACGGACTGGCGTGCTGATACCTTCCCTGAATCCGACGAGTGCGGTCTTGTTGGGGACCTCCGCCGCGCACTTGTCGAGATAGTCGGACAAGACGAGGCCGCGCCAATGACCTTGCTTTTTCATTGCCGCGATGCGCGATGGGGGCAGGATGGTATCGAACTGCATGCTTCCTCCCACGTCTGAGCGCCCGTGTTTCCTGCTGGCGTCGCAAGCCTCAATGCGAACTTACGGGTGTCCCCGTTCCCGCCGCAAGTTGCTGCGGTGAGGACGGCTTGACTCCCCTCCCCGGAACCGCAATCCTAGTGACCGAACGCTCGTTCATTCTAGTTCGACCCATTATCAATGATCCTTACCGAAGAACAAGAGATGATCCGCGCGACCGCGCGCGATTTTTCCAGGACCCGGCTCGCTCCGTTTTCGGCTGAGTGGGAACGAGAGGCGGCGTTTCCTCGAGCGGCCTTGGCCGAAATGGGAAAGCTGGGCTTGATGGGCATGACGGTCCCCCTCGAGTGGGGCGGCGCCGGGGCGGATTACGTCTCCTACGCTCTGGCGCTGGAAGAAATCGCGGCCGGCGACGGCGCGGTCTCGACGGTGATGAGCGGCCACAACTCCGTCGGCTGCATGCCGATCCTCGACTACGGAACGACATTTCAGAAGGAAACCTATTTGCGCCCGCTCGCCCGCGGGGAAAAGCTTTGCGCCTTCTGCTTGACCGAGCCGCAAAGCGGCTCCGACGCTTCGGCCCTGCGTACGCGCGCCGAGAAGCATGGCGGCCACTACGTGCTCAATGGCGTCAAGCAGTTCATTACAACCGGAAAGAACGCTGACGTAGCGCTTGTTTTCGCCGTCACCGACGCAAAAGGCGGCAAACGCGGCATCAGCGCTTTCATTGTCGAAACCGGCAATCCCGGCTATCGCGTCGGGCGCATCGAAAAGAAGATGGGGCAGAACGCCTCCGATACCTGCGAGATCCAGCTCGAAGACCTCAAGATTCCCGTGGAATGCAGGCTGGGCAAGGAAGGGCAAGGATACCGAATCGCTTTAGCCAATCTCGAAGGCGGCCGTATCGGCATCGCCGCCCAATGCATCGGCATGGCGCGCGCAAGCTATGAGATCGCGCTCGGCTATGCCCAGGAGCGGCAGGCGTTCGGAAAGCGGATTTTCGAATACCAGGCGGTCTCGTTCCGGCTGGCGGAGATGGCCACCCGCATCGAGGCGGCGCGCCAGCTCGTGCTGCACGCGGCGGCGCTGCGCAGCAAAGGTCTCCCCTGTCTGAAAGAAGCCTCCATGGCGAAACTGTTCGCCAGCGAAATGGCTGAGCTCGTCTGCTCCGATGCGATCCAGACGCTTGGCGGCAACGGCTATATCCAAGACTACAGAGTGGAGCAGATCTTTCGCGCGGTGCGGGTCGCGAAGATCTACGAGGGCTCCAACGACATCCAGAAGCTCGTCATCAGCCGCGCGCTCCTGCCCTGAGCCGGTTCGGAACCGATGATCAAGATCGCCATAGAAGATCGCATCGCCACTCTGACGCTGTCGCAAGCGCCGGTGAACGCGATCGGCGCGGCCTGGATCGCGGACTTCAATGCCGCGCTCGACCAGCTTTCCGCACGGAACGACTGGACGGTCTTGCGCCTTCGCTCCGACCAGAAAGTATTCTGCGCCGGCGCCGACTTGAAAGAAATGCGTGATCGCTTCGAAGCCCCCGATGGCCCTGACCGAACCTACGCCTATGTCGCCGCCATCCAGCGCCTCTATGCGCGAATCGAGAGGCTCCCTCAGGTCGCCATGGCCGAGATCGGCGGAGCAGCGTTGGGCGGCGGCTTGGAACTGGCTCTTGCCTGCGATCTTCGCATGGCCGCCAACGAGGCGAAGCTGGGTTTGCCGGAGGTGAAACTCGGGCTCATTCCCGGCGCCGGCGGGACGCAAAGGCTCTCGCGCCTCGTCGGCCGAAGCGTCGCGAGCCGGCTGATCCTGGGAGCCGAGGTGGTCGATGGCCGGGAGGCGCTCGCGCTCGGACTCGTGCACTGGGCGGTCCCGCGGACGGAGCTCGCCGAACGCGCGGCTGAAACGGCTCGGCGCATCGCGGATTTGCCTTTCGCAGCGCTCGCCGCGAGCAAAGCCTGCATTGCGTCGTCCGCCGAGCCGGGACGGGGCGGCTACATGGATGAACTCGAAGTCACGCGGCAATTGCAGACGAATGCCGAGACACGCAAACGGGTGGCGGCGTTTCTTGATGGAACACGGCCATGAACAGTCGTTGGGGGAGCCGATGAAACTTGAAAACAAGACCGCGGTTGTCACGGGCGGGGTTTCCGGGATTGGCAAGGCGACGGCGATGGAGCTTGCGCGGGCGGGGGCGCATGTCATTGCGGCCGACATCAATGCGGCCAAGGGCAAGGAGCTG
>JALHLQ010000001.1 GCA_022844485.1 Xanthobacteraceae bacterium | reverse complement strand
CGGGGATCAGATTCTATTTTTTTGTTTTCGCATTTTCTTGCGGCGAACCGGTTCCCACTTCGCCGGGTTTTATGTGCGCGCGATCCTTCCCGAAAACCGGCATCCACTTTTCGGGGATCAGATTCTATTTTTTTGTTTTCGCATTTTCTTGCGGCGAACCGGTTCCCACTTCGCCGGGTTTTATGTGCGCGCGATCCTTCCCGAAAACCGGCATCCACTTTTCGGGGATCGCGCGTCAGTGCGCGTCGTCCCAATTGTCGGCGGCGCGCGCGTCCACCTGCAGCGGCACCGAGAGCGTCACCGCCGGAAACGGCGCGTCCTCCATCACGCGGCGGACCACCGGAAGCGTGGCCTCGACTTCCGCGTCCGGCGCCTCGAACACCAGCTCGTCGTGCACCTGCAACAGCATGCAGGCCGAAAGCTTCGCCTTCGCGAGCGCGCCTTCGACGCGGATCATGGCGCGGCGGATGATGTCGGCCGCGGAGCCTTGCAGCGTCGCGTTCACCGCCGCGCGCTCGTTGAAGGAGCGCACCGAGGGATTGCTCGCGGAAATGTCGGGGTAGTGGCACTTGCGGCCGAAGATCGTCTTCACATAGCCGTGCTTGCGGCAGAACTCCTTGGTGCTCTCCATGTAGGCGCGGATGCCGGGGAAGCGCTCGAAGTATTGCCTGATATACGCGCCCGCTTCCTCGCGCGGAATGCCGAGCTGGTTGGCGAGGCCGAAGGCCGAGATGCCGTAGATGATGCCGAAATTGATCGCCTTGGCGCGGCGGCGCACGTCGGGCGGCATGCCCTTCACCGGCACGCCGAACATCTCCGAGGCGGTCAGCGCGTGGATGTCGGTGCCGTCCTGAAAGGCCTTCTTCAGCGCCGGGATGTCGGCGATCTCGGCGAGCAGCCGCAGCTCGATCTGCGAATAATCGGCGGAGACGAGCTTGTGTCCCGGCGCCGCGATGAAGGCGCGGCGGATCTTGCGTCCCTCCTCGGTGCGGATCGGGATGTTCTGCAGGTTGGGCTCGGAGGAGGCGAGCCGGCCGGTCGTCGTCGCCGCGAGCGCGTAGCTCGTGTGCACGCGTCCGGTGTCCGGATTGACGTGCGCGGTGAGCTGGTCGGTGTAGGTCGATTTGAGTTTCGTGATCTGCCGCCATTCGAGAATCTTCACCGGCAGCGCGTGGCCTTCCTCGGCGAGATCCTCGAGGATGGACGCGGTCGTCGACCAGGCACCGGTCTTGGTGCGCCGCGCGCCCGCGAGCTTCATCTTGCCGAACAGGATGTCGCCGAGCTGCTTCGGGCTGCCGGGGTTCAGCGGCTCGCCGGCAAGCTCCTGGATTTCGGCTTCCAGCGCGGCGGCCTTTTGCGCGAATTCGCCGGAGAGGCGCGAGAGAATGTCGCCGTCGATCGAAATCCCGCGCCGCTCCATCCGCGCCAGCACCGGCACGAGCGGGCGCTCCAAAGTCTCATAGACCGTGGTCATGCCCTCGGCCACGAGCCGAGCCTTCAACAGGCGCCACAGCCTGAGACTCACGTCCGGATTCTCCGCGCAGTGGCGGCAGGCGCGGGCGATCTCGATCGTCTCGAAGGGAACGAGGGTGCGCCCCTTGCCGATCACGTCGGCGATATTCGAGGCGGCATGGTGCAGGTGGCGCTGCGCAAGCTGCTCGATGGAATGTGCGCCCTGGCCGGCATCGAGCACGTAGGACAGGAGCAGCACATCGTCGAAGGGCTCGAGGCTGACGCCGTGGCGCTCGAAGACGAGAATGTCGGGTTTCAGGTCATGTCCGATCTTGAGCACGCCCGGATGCTCCAGGATCAGCTTGAGCTGCGCGAGCGCATGGCGCGCGGGGATCTGGCCCGGCGCGAGCCCGCCTTGCGCCAGGAGATCGTCGGAGGCGCGGTGGCTCAGCGGGATATAGCCGGCCTTGTTCGGCGCCAGCGCCAGCGAGACGCCGACAATCTCCGCGATCATCGGGTCGACCGAGGTGGTGACCAGATCGACCGCGACAAAGCCCTGGTCGAAGGCGCTTGCGATCCAGCGGTCGAGCGCCTCCGGATCCGCAATCAGTTCATAGGCCGCGGGATCGAACTTCTGCGACGACGCATCGCTCAGGCGCGCATTGACGAGCGCTTGCGGCTGCATCGGCGCCGCGCGGCCGGCCGGCATGCGGCGCTGATCGGGCTCGGCTTTCAGCCCGAGCGAAAGCTGCCGCGCGGGGCCGCGCGCCTCGGCGGGTTTCTCCTCCGCTTCCGGCGGGGGCTCCGCCGGCGGAGGCGGCTGCGCGCCGGCGGGGCGCAGCTTTGGGTCGGCCTCGATCGCGTTCGGATCGACGCCCGCCGCCTCGGCGACGCGCTTGGTGAGGCTCGTGAACTCCATCGCTTTCAGGAACGCGATGAGCCGCGCCGGATCGTGGCCGTCATGCGGCAAATCCTCGAGCGGGCATTCGAGCTCGACATGGTCGTCCAGCAGCACGAGCTTCTTCGACATGCGGGCGATCTCGGCGTGCTCGATCAGCGAGAGGCGGCGCTTCTCCTGCTTGATCTCGCCGGCCCGCGCGAGCAGCGTCTCGAGGTCGCCGTAGTCCTGGATGAGCTGCGCCGCGGTCTTGATGCCGATGCCGGGAACGCCGGGCACGTTGTCGGTGGAATCACCCACGAGCGCCTGCACGTCGGCCACCTTCTCCGGCGGCACGCCGAACTTCTCGATGACGAAGGCGCGATCGACGCGCCGCTCGTTGCCCGGCATCGGGTCGTACATCGTCACGCCCGGCCGCACGAGCTGCATCAGGTCCTTGTCGCCGGCGATGATGCTGACATCGGCGCCCTTCTCCAGCGCGTCGCGCGCATAGGTCGCGATCAGGTCGTCGGCCTCGAACCCTTTCTGCTCGACGGGCGCCAGCCCGAACGCGCGGACCGCGTCGCGCATCAGCGGAAATTGCGGAACGAGTTCGTCCGGCGGCTCGGGCCGATGGCCCTTGTAGTCCTCGTAGATCTCGTTGCGGAAGCTCGTCCCGGAATGGTCGAACACGACCGCCACATGGGTCGGCTTCACGCCGTCGAGCCCCTCGCGCAAGAGTTTCCACAGCATGTTGCAGAAGGTCAGCACCGCGCCGCTCGGCAGTCCGTCCGAGCGGGTGAAGCTGCGGCCGCGGCTTTGCGCGGCCTTGAACATGGCGAAATAGGCGCGAAAGATGAACGACGAGCCGTCGATCAGAAAGACGTGGTCGCCCTTCTTGAGGGGATGCTTGTGAAGCGGCGCCTCGTTCGCGGCCTTGTGATGCGCTGGCATGCGCTGGCCTTAGCAAGAACCGCCCGCGGACGCCACACGATCCGCCCTCCCCGCAGGGGATCAATCACTCCGCCGGCTGGAGCCGGATGGGCTTTGGCGCGATCCAGAACGCCGCGGGCCGCTCGAACAGGAATTTGAGGCGGGTCCCGCGCGCCGCCCAGAACCACAGCAGCGCGCCGACGACGCCGGCCACGGTCACGAGCGCGGAGACCAGGCCAATGTCCGCGATCAGCCCGCTCTTGAGAAGGACGGTGCGGGACGCCGCCATGGGAAGAAAGAAAGCGAGATAGATGACGATCGAGCGCTCCCCGCAATAGCGCAAGAAACCGAACAGGCGCGCTTTCGCCATCAAGGCGGAGGCGGCGACCACCGCGGCGGCGCCCAGCAATCCGAGCGCCAGCGAAACGAAGGGCCATTCCGCCCAGCCGGTCACGACGAACATGGCGTTGACCGGCGCCCAGGCCACAAGCCCAAGCGCGGCGAGGCCCGCGCGCGACTGAACATGCTCCGCAAACCGGAAAATCCAGGGCGCGAGAATGTAGCCTGTATAGAAATAGACAAACCGGCTGGCGAACTCGTCGAGGATCACAGATCCGGTTTCGATCGGCGCGATTTCCAGCGCGGCCCCCGCGAGCCAGATCGCCGCCGGAGAAACAAGCCGTGTCACTTTCGTGACCACGAAGAAGATCGGCAACAGATAGATGAACCACAGCGTGCCGAACGGCTGCACGAAGGCTTCGGCATAAAGTGCCAGGGCGCGGAGCGCGCCGTCGCTCATCGCGATCCCCGGCGCTTTGAAGGCAAACTGGATCGTGACCCAGAGCGCGTAGAAATAGACGAAGTGCACGACCTTCCTGTCGAGATAGGTGCGCCAGTCGCGATCGATCACGCGCGCGAGGAAAAGACCCGAGATCAGGAAGAAGTCCGGCATCCGGAACGGCTTTGCGAAAGCGACGGCGGCGTGCAGCCAGCCTTCGCGGCCCGCGGCCGCTTCGACGCCGAGCGTCGCATGCATCATCACCACGAGGACGATGCAGAAGCCTTTGGCGTAGTCGACCCATTCGACCCGTCCCGCGTCCGCTCCACTCGCTCGCATCGCATGTTCCATTTCGGTGATCCCGTCGCGGGATGGCCTTCGTTCCGACAGGTTCATTCGCAAGGCGCGCGCCGCGGCTCTCGTCAGACGTAAGCTCGTCTGCTAAGAGGCGGGCCGCCCTGTCGTTTTAAACCACAGTTCTTAACGATCGCTGTCGGGTGTCCATGCGCGTTGCAATGATCGGAAGCGGCTATGTCGGCCTCGTGTCGGGCGCCTGCTTTGCGGATTTCGGCCATTCCGTCGTCTGCGTGGACAAGGACGAGAGCAAGATCGCCGCGCTGGCGCGCGGGGAAATGCCGATCTACGAGCCCGGCCTCGCCGACCTCGTGGCGAGGAACGCGCGGGAAGGCCGGCTTTCATTCTCCACCGATCTCGCGGCCGCCGTGCGGGCCGCCGAGGCCGTGTTCATCGCGGTGGGCACCCCGTCGCGGCGGGGCGACGGCCATGCCGATCTCTCCTATGTCTACGCGGCGGCGCGCGAGATCGCGGCGGCGCTCGACGGTTTTTCGGTCGTCATCACCAAATCGACGGTGCCGGTCGGAACCGGCGACGAGGTGGAACGCATCATCCGCGAGACCCGGCCGCAGGCGGATATGGCGGTGGTGTCCAATCCCGAGTTCCTCCGCGAGGGCGCGGCGATCCGCGACTTCAAGCTTCCCGACCGCATCGTGGTCGGGGCGTCCGATCCGCGGGCGAGAGAGGTGATGACGGAGCTGTACCGGCCGCTCTACCTCAATTCGGCGCCGATCCTGTTCACCGACCGCCGCACGGCGGAACTGATCAAATACGCGGCCAACGCGTTCCTCGCGACGAAGATCACGTTCATCAACGAGATCGCCGACCTCTGCGAGAAGGTCGGGGCGAACATCCAGGAGGTGGCGCGCGGCATCGGGCTCGACAATCGCATCGGCGCCAAGTTCCTGCATGCCGGCCCCGGCTATGGCGGCTCCTGCTTCCCGAAAGACACGCTCGCGCTGATCAAGACCGGCCAGGACAATGCGGCGCCGCTGCGCATCGTCGAGACCGTCGCCGCCATCAACGACCAGCGCAAGCGCGCCATGGCGCGAAAAGTGTCCGCCGCCGTCGGCGGCACGTTGCGCGGAAAGATGGTGGCGGTGCTCGGGCTCACCTTCAAGCCCAACACGGACGACATGCGCGAGGCGCCCTCGCTCGCGCTGATCACCGCCCTGACCGATATGGGCGCCAGGATTCGCGCCTATGATCCGCAAGGCATGGACCAGGCGAAACGCCTGATGCCGGACGTCACCTACTGTCAGGGCCCCTATGTCGCGGCTCAGGGCGCCGACGTGCTCGTCATCGTCACCGAATGGGAGCAGTTCCGCGCGCTGGACCTCGAGCGCCTCAAAGCTGCGATGACGCGCCCGATCCTGGTGGATCTGCGCAACGTGTACCGCCCGGAAGAGATGGCGCGGCACGGGTTCGCTTACGAAAGCATCGGACGCCCGACGAGCGCGCGTGACGAGACCGAGTGATCCGCTCCCCATCGATGCGGCGCTGCCGGAACTGACGGCGGCGCTGTCTGCCTCCAACGCCGCCGTTCTCGTGGCGCCGCCGGGGGCCGGCAAGACCACGCGCGTTCCGCTCGTGCTCCTGAATCAGTCCTGGGCGCAATCGAAAACAATTCTCGTGCTCGAGCCGCGGCGGCTGGCGGCGCGCGCGGCCGCGCAGCGGATGGCGCAGACGCTCGGCGAGCGCGTGGGCGACACCGTCGGCCTGCGCGTGCGCTTCGGCTCGAAGGTGTCGGGCCGCACGCGGATCGAGGTGGTCACGGAGGGCGTGTTCGCGCGGCGCATCCTCGACGATCCGATGCTCGGCGGCGTCGCCGCGGTGCTGTTCGACGAGTTCCATGAGCGATCGCTCGACGCTGATCTCGGGCTTGCGCTGGCGCGCGACGTGCAGACGGGCTTGCGCAACGATCTCAAGCTCCTCGTGATGTCCGCCACCATCGACGGCGCCCGCATCGCCACGCTGCTCGGGGATGCGCCGGTCATCGCCAGCGAAGGCCGCGCCTTCGCGGTCGAGACCCGCTACCTCGGCCGCGATCCGCGCGCGACCATCGAGGCGCAAGTCGCCGCCGCCGTCGTGCGCGCGCTGCGGGCCGAGCCCGGCTCCATTCTCGCTTTCCTGCCGGGCGCCGCCGAGATCCGCAGCACCGAGAGGATTTTGCGCGAGCGCACCGATGATCCGAGCGTGGACATCGTGCCGCTCTATGGCGCGATGGATGCGAGAGAGCAGGATCGGGCGATCGAGCCGGCGCCGGCCGGACGGCGCAAGGTCGTGCTCGCCACCTCGATCGCCGAGACCTCGATCACGATCGAGGGCGTGCGCATCGTCATCGATTCCGGGCTCGCGCGCGCGCCGCGCTACGAGCCGGACGTCGGCGTCACGCGGCTCGAGACCATCCGCGTCGCGCGCGCCTCGGCCGATCAGCGGCGAGGCCGCGCCGGACGGACGGAACCCGGCGTGTGCTACCGGCTGTGGGACGAACCGCAAACCGCCTCGCTCGAACCCTTCGCCGCGCCGGAAATCCTCAATGCCGACCTCTCCTCCTTCGCGCTCGATCTCGCCCAATGGGGCGTGCGCGACCCCTCGCAACTGGCCTTTCTCGACCCACCGCCCCGGCCCGCGCTGAACGAGGCGCGCAAACTGCTGATGGAGCTCGGCGCGATCGACGCGGACGGTCGCATCACGGAAGAGGGCCAGAGGCTCCGCGCGCTTCCCCTGCCGCCGCGGCTCGCGCGGATGGTCGTCGAAGCGGCCGGAAGGGATCAGGGACAGCTCGGCGCCGAGATCGCCATCGTTCTCACCGAGCGCGGCCTTGGCGGCGACGACGCCGACCTTAAGCATCGCCTTGACCTCTTCCGGCGCGACCGCTCCGCGCGCGCCGAGGACGCGCGGCGCATGGCGGGGCGGTGGGCGCAAAGCGCTCACGTTCCCCACAAGGGAGGAGGCGAGACGCTGGACGTGGGCCTGCTCCTCGCCCTCGCCTATCCCGAGCGCATTGCAAAGAACCGCGGCGAGAGAGGCAGCTTCGTTCTCGCCAACGGGCGCGGCGCGAGCCTCGACCCCGCCTCACCGCTCGCCAGCGAAACGTTCCTGGCCGTCGGCGCAATCGCCGGTCACGCAGCAAGAGGGCGAATTCTGCTCGCCGCCCCGATCAGCCTGGCCCAGATCGAGGCCGCGTTCGGAAGGCTCATCGACACGCGCGTCGAAACGACGTTCGATCCCGCAAGCGCCGCGCTGCGCGCGCGAAAGGTGAAACGGCTCGCCGCGCTGACGCTGACCGAACAGGCTTTGCCGGTCACGCCGGAAGAGGATGCCGCCCGCGTGCTGGCGCAGGGCATCGTCGGGCTCGGCCTGCAGCGGCTCCCCTGGACCAAGAGCCTCAAGCAATGGCGCGACCGCGTCATGTTCCTCCGCCACGCGGAAGGCGATGAATGGCCGGACCTGTCCGATCCCGCCCTCGCCGGCCGCTACGAGGACTGGCTGACGCCGGCGCTTTCGGGCAAGACGGCGCTTGCGGATTTGACCCCGGACGAACTGGCCTCGGCGCTCACCGCGCTTGTTCCCTGGCCTTTGCGCCGGCGGGTCGAGGCCGAGGCGCCGACGCACTTCGAAGCGCCGACCGGCTCACGCATTCCCATCGATTACGAGGCGGAAGCGGGACCGACGGTCTCGGTGCGGGTGCAGGAGCTGTTCGGGCTCGACCGCCACCCAACGATCGCGGGCGGGCGCGTGCCCCTGGTCATCGCGCTGCTTTCGCCCGCGCATCGGCCGGTGCAAGTGACGCGCGATCTGCCCGGCTTTTGGCGCGGCAGCTATGCCGCGGTGGCGGCCGAGATGAAAGGCCGCTACCCCAAGCATCCCTGGCCCGAGAACCCCCTCGCTGCGCCCGCGACGCGGCGCGCAAAGCCGAAGGGGACATCATTCGCACCGGATTGAGCCGGTAACGCATCGTTCACCATGCCGGCGGCCAACGGGCCGCGACGGCTTCGCCTTAATCGGCGATTCGTTTGCCCGTGATTCACTCGCTCCATCGATCGGGCCGCTCATGCGTCATATCATCCTGTTCGCGCTGCTTGCGCTCGCTTCCGCCGCCATCGTGCCGAAATTCGCCGGTGGAATCGGCCTGGGCCCATCGGCGAATTCCGTCGCCAAAGGCCGGTCCGAACCGTTTGAAACCACCGCGGTCTCCCCCGGCAATTCCCGTTCCGTCGTCATCTCGATGGATCGGCGCGGCCACTTCGCAGTGGATGCGAGGGTCGACGGCCGCCGAATGACGTTCATGGTGGATACCGGCGCCACGGTCATCGCACTCCGGCGGAGCGACGCGGCGCGGCTCGGCATCCATCCTGCGCAGCGCGACTTCAACGTGCCCGTACACACGGCGAACGGCGTAACGCGCACCGCGCCCGTGACTCTCGACATGGTCGAAGTCGGGAACATCGTCGTGCGCAATGTTCCGGCAACGATCATGCCCGATGAGGCATTGGGCGAGAATCTGCTCGGCCTCTCGTTTCTGAAAAGACTCCGCCGTTTCGAGTACCGCGAAGGACGCCTCGTCCTCGAACAATAGCCGGGCTCGGACGTTGTCCGCAGGCACCAGCCGCCGCGGCTGGCCTTTCATCCCCGCCGCTTTCCCCGACGCATCGCTTCGGCTATGTCGTTGCGTTCCGATCCGAGGTCTCGTGCATGTTTCCAGTTCCGAAGCCCGCGCTGGCCGCCAATACCTATGCGTATGAATCCGAGCCGATGGTCAAACCCACCGGCTTTCGCGAATACGACGCGCGTTGGCTGTTCGAAAAGGAAATCAACCTCATGGGGGTGCAGGCGCTCGGGCTGGGCCTCGGCACGCTGATCCATGAGCTGGGGGTGAGGCCGGACATCGTTACTGCGCACGATTTCCGCAGCTATTCGGCCTCGATCAAGATGGCGCTGGTCACCGGCCTGATGGCCGCCGGCTGCAAGGTGCATGACATCGGACTCGCGGTCACGCCCATGGCCTACTTCGCGCAGTTCGATCTCGACGTGCCTTGCGTCGCGATGGTCACCGCCTCGCACAACGACAATGGCTGGACCGGCGTCAAGATGGGTGCGAACCGGCCGCTCACTTTCGGCCCGGACGAGATGACACGCCTGAAAGACATCGTCCTTTTGGCGAAGTTTCGCGAGAGAGACGGCGGTGCCTACGCCTTCGTGCCCAACTTCGCCGAGCGCTATCTGGCTGACCTCACCGCCCGCCCCAAACTCAAGCGGCGATTGAAGGTCGTGGCCGCGTGCGGAAACGGCACCGCGGGCGCGTTCGCGCCGAAGGCGCTCGAATCCATCGGCTGCGAGGTCGTTCCGCTCGACTGCGAGCTCGACCACACTTTTCCGCGCTACAACCCGAATACCGAAGATCTCAAAATGCTGCACGCCCTGCGCGACGAGGTGTTGCGTAGCAAGGCCGATGTCGGGCTTGCCTTCGACGGCGACGGAGACCGCTGCGGCGTGGTCGACAATGAAGGCGAGGAAATCTTCGCAGACAAGGTCGGCGTGATGCTTGCGCGCGACATGTCCGCCATCCATCCAAATGCGCTGTTTGTAGCCGACGTCAAGTCGACCGGACTCTTCATGACCGACCCCGAACTCGCGAAGAACGGCGCGAAAACCGCCTATTGGAAAACGGGCCACTCCTACATGAAGCGGCGTGTGAACGAAATCGGCGCGCTTGTCGGCTTCGAGAAGTCAGGGCACTTCTTCTTCAACAAGCCCTTCGGCCGCGGCTATGACGACGGACTGCTCTCGGCCTTCGCGGTTTGCGACATGCTTGACCGCAATCCAGGGAAAAGCATGGCGGACCTGAAAAACGCGCTTCCAAAAACCTGGAGTTCACCGACCATGTCGCCGCATTGCGACGACGAGGTGAAATACCGCATCGTGGACGAGGTGGTGAAGCACTTCGAGACCACGAAGGCCAAAGGAGAGCGCGTGTGCGGGCAGCCAATCCGCGACCTCGTCACCGTCAATGGCGTGCGGGTGACTATCGAGGATGGGACGTGGGGTCTCGTGCGGGCCTCCTCGAACAAGCCGGAACTGGTGGTCGTCGTCGAAAGCCCGGTTTCAGACGCGCGGATGCGCGACATGTTCAAGGCCGTCGATTCGGTGCTGCGAACGCATCCGGAAGTCGGCGCCTATAATCAGACGATCTGAAGCCCTGCTGATTGCGTAAGCTGTAGCCCGGGTCGAGCAACCCGAGACCCGGGAGCGATGATCCCGGATTTCGCTGCCGCTCAATCCGGGCTACGGCTCAGTTCATTTCCGCTAATCTCCACGATATGATCCGCGGCCATGCGCATTGTCATTCTGGGCGCCGGTCCGGCCGGCCTCTATCTCTCCTATTTGCTCAAGCGCCGAGATCGCGATGCCGATGTTCGCGTGATCGAGCAAAACGACGCCGGCGCCACTTTCGGCTTCGGCGTGGTCTTTTCCGATCGCGCACTCGAATTCCTCAACGAGGACGATGCGGAAACCTACGCGGCGGTCACGCCGCATCTTGAGTCCTGGACGGATATCGCCATCGCCCATCGCGGCGAGCGCATCGTGATCGATGGGGTCGGATTTGCGGCGATCGGACGCCTGCATCTCCTTCGGATTTTGCAAGAACGCGCGCGCTCGGTCGGCGTCGAGCCCGTCTATGGACATGCCGTCATCAGTCCTCAAGAACTCGCCGATGTGGATCTTGTCGTTGGCGCGGACGGAGCGAATTCGCTCGTGCGGCGCAGTTATGCCGACGAATTCGGCTCGTCGGTCGCTCACTTATCGAACCGTTTTGCCTGGTTCGGCGTCGCGAAGCGGTTCGAGACGCTGACCCAGACCTTCCATCGCGCTGAATTCGGCTATTTCAATGCACACCATTACCGCTACGCGCCGGACCGCAGCACGTTCATTGTCGAAACGGACGAGGAGACGTTCAACCGTAACGGATTCGCCGAACTCCCGCTGGAGGAGGCCAAGCGGCTTTGCGAGCGCGTGTTTGCGCGCGAGCTGGAGGGCCGTCCGCTCATCTCGAACAACTCGATCTGGCGGCAATTCCCCAACATCCGCAATGAGCGCTGGCATCACGGGAACGCGGTCCTGATCGGCGATGCGCTGCGCACGGCGCATTTTTCAATCGGTTCCGGCACGCGCCTTGCGATGGAGGATGCGATCGCGCTGGATCGCGCGCTGGCGGCTCACCGCCATGTCGGCGACGCGCTCCAGGCGTTCGAAGCCGCGCGCCGGCCTGTCGTCGAGAAACTCGTTGCCGCCGCGGATGCGAGCGCCGCATGGTACGAGCGGTTTCCCGAGCATATGCAGCTTGCGCCGCGCGACTTCGCCATGAGCTACATTCAGCGGTCCGGGCGCGTGGATCCGGAACGCCTGCGCAAGTCGTCGCCGCGCTTCTACCGGTCGGCCTTTTCCCTGAACGAGGCCCGGAACGGGTGCGCCGGATAGACGCCCAAAACCTTCAGCTCCTTGGAGAAGAAGGCGAGCTCTTCCAGCGCGAGCGCAAGATTGCGATCTTCGGGATGCCCTTCGACGTCGGCATAGAACATGGTGGCGAAGAAGTTGCCTTCGAGCATGTAGCTCTCGAGCTTGGTCATGTTGACGCCATTGGTGGCGAAACCGCCCATGGCCTTGTAGAGCGCCGCGGGCAGGTTGCGAACACGAAAGACAAAGGTCGTAATCGTGGGACCGTTGTTGGCCGGCGCCCAATCAGCCTGGCGCGCGAGCACGATGAAACGCGTCGTGTTGTGCGCCTCGTCCTCGATGTCCTCCGCGAGGACATCGAGCCCGTAAATTTCGCCGGCGAGCCGCGATGCGATCGCCGCGCGCGTCTTGTCCACACGCTCGGCGACCTCGCGCGCGGACCCCGCCGTATCGGCTGCGACGATCGGTTTGAGGCCCAGGCGGCGGATGATGTTGCGGCATTGGCCGAGCGCCATGACATGGCTCTGCACGGCCTTGATGCCTTCGAGCGTCGCGCCTTTCGGCGCCAGAAGCTGATGGCTGATCGGCAGAAACCATTCCGCCACGATGTTCAACCCGGAGGTGGGCATGAGATGGTGGATGTCGGCCACCCTGCCCGCGACCGAGTTCTCGATGGGAATCATGCCCAGGTCGGCCTCTCCGCCGGCGACGGCGGCAAAGGCATCCTCGAAAGTCGGGCACGGCACGGGCTCGTGCGCGGGGTAGGCCTCCCGGCACGCAATGTGGGAGTTCGCGCCCGGTTCCCCCTGGAAAACGATAGTCTTGCGGCTATTCATGTCTGCCCCTACGCGGCCACGCTCCGTCCGTCAACGCCGCACACTGCCGAGCATGGCGCGGGCCTTCTCGAGATCCTCCGCAGTATCGACGCCAAGCGGCACCGAGGCGACCAGCGCCACATCGATCCGCATGCCTGCTTCCAGCGCTCTGAGCTGCTCAAGGCGCTCGCGCTTCTCCAGACCTGAGGGCGCCAGGCGAACGAAGCGCGAGAGCGCCGCGCGGCGGTAGGCGTAGACGCCAATGTGATGGTAGAGCGGCCCCTCTCCCCAAGGGGCGGTCGCCCGGGTGAAGTAGAGCGCCCGCAGCCGCCCGGGCGCGACGGCGGCGCCGACCACTTTCACGACGTTCGGGTTGGTCCGTTCGGAGGCGTCTTGGATTTCGGCCGCAAGCGTCGAGATGTCGACGGCGGGGTCGGCCAGCAGAGCGACGGCCGCACGGATATCCGCGGGATCGAGCGTGGGCAGATCGCCCTGCACGTTGACAACGATGCGAGCCGACGCCTTGTCGTCGATAATCTCCGCGGCCTCTTGGATACGGTCGGAGCCCGAAGCGTGATCGGCGCGCGTCATCACCGCCTCGCCGCCTGCCTTCATCACTGCCGCCGCAATCTCCTCGCTCTCGGTCGCAACAAGGACCGAGCCGACCTTGGCGGCTTCCGCGCGCCGCATGACGTGCACGATCATCGGCTCCCCGGCGATGTCGGCAAGCGGCTTTCCCGGCATCCGAGCGGAGCCCATGCGCGCGGGGATAACGACCAGAACCTCGTCTTTTTCCATCCGTGATCAACGCCCTGGACGGCTGCTTATACGGGTTGCAAGAAGCGTCGCAAACCGGCTATCTGTGCGCGCCGCCGCGGGGGTGCGCCGCGGCCCCGACTTGCCGATCCGGACACATTCTCCGATGGACTCCTACGAATTCAACAAGATCGCAGGCGCCCTGCTGTTTACGGCGCTGGTGATCCTCTCGCTCAACATTACGGCCGAGGCGATCTTCTCGCCGCGCATGCCGGTCAAGCCGGGTTACGAAATCGCCGCTCCCGAGGCGCCAGCCTCCGGAGGAGCCGCGCAGCCGGCGGTCGCCGCCGACGAGCCGATCGGCCCCCTGCTCGCGAAAGCGAGCGTCCAGCAGGGTGAGGCGGCCGTCAAAGTCTGCGCCACTTGCCATACGTTCGACAAGGGCGGTCCGAACCGGGTCGGCCCGAACCTCTATGGCAGCGTGGGACGCGACAAGGCGGCGGTGCCGGGCTTCGCCTATTCCGCGGCCCTGAAAAGCGCGCCGGGGGATTGGACGCTTGAGGACCTGAACAAGTTTCTGGCCAATCCGCGCGGATATCTGCCGGGAACGACGATGAGCTTCGCGGGCGTGTCCCGCGCCAATGTGCGGGCGGACATCATCGCCTTCTTGAATTCGCGCTCCGACAATCCGGTGCCGCTGCCGAAATAAGCGGCCAGCGCCTTGGGCAGCATGGCCGGGCCCTGCCCGGCCATTTGCTTACGAGGCGGCACCCGCGATGATGTGAAGCGCGGAATGACCTTGGCTTGTGCTATTCGTTCAAAAAACCGACATAATGCGGCAACGAGGGTGGGGGCGACGACATCCGGCATTTGCCTGGGAGACATCTAGGTGACCCCGATCCGACCCCTCACCCGACGCACGGTCCTCGGTCTGCTCGCGAGCGTCAGCGCGGCGACAGCTTGGCGGCTGCCGGCCCAGGCCGACGACAAGAACTGGCGCCACGGCCTGTCCTTGTTCGGCGAACTCAAATATCCGCCCGGCTTCAAGCAATTCGAGTACGTGAATGCCGGCGCCCCGAAGGGCGGAATCGTGCGTCTGACCGGACTGCGCACGTTCGACAATTTCAACATCGTGGTCTCGAGCGTCAAAGGCACGCTGGGTGCCGGCGTGGCCCTTGTCTACGACACGCTGATGGCCCGATCGCTGGACGAGGTCTCGACGGTGTATGGGTTGCTTGCCGAAGCGGTCAGTCACCCGGCGGACTTCTCCTCGGTAACCTATCGCTTGCGCGCAGGGCCACGATGGCACGACGGCAAGCCGGTTACCGCGGACGACGTGATTTTTTCGTTTGAGGCGCAGAAAGCGCATAACCCGCAACTCGCCAGCTACTACCGTCACGTGGTGAAAGCGGAAGCAAGCGGCGAGCGCGAAGTCACCTTCACCTTCGACGCGCCCGGAAATCGCGAGCTGCCGCTCATCGTCGGCGAACTGAATGTCATGCCGAAGCACTACTGGGACGGATCGGATGCGTCAGGGCGCAAACGGGACATTTCGGCGACGACGCTCGAGCCGCCACTCGGCTGCGGACCGTACAGAATGAAGGAGTTCGTTCCAGGCCGCTCGATCGTCTACGAGCGCGTGAAGGACTACTGGGGCCAGGGACTCAACGTGAATGCCGGGATCAATAATTTCGACGAGCTTCGCTTTGAGTATTTCCGCGACTCCACCGTCGCGCTTGAGGCCTTCAAGGCCGACCAGCTCGATTTCCGTTCAGAAAACAGCGCGAAGAACTGGGCCACGGCCTATGACTTCCCCGCCGTCGCCGACAAGCGCGTCGTGCTTGAAGAATTCCCGGTCGCCGATCGCGGCCTCATGCAAGCATTCGTCTTCAACACCCGACGCGAACGGTTCGCCGATCCGCGCGTGCGGCGGGCGCTCAACTACGCCTTCGATTTCGAGGAAATGAACAAGCAGATCTTCTACGGCCAATACAAGCGCATCAACAGCTATTTCGACGGGACCGAACTCGCCGCATCCGGACTGCCGGAGGGGAAGGAACTCGAGATCCTCCAGACGGTGCGCGACAAGGTGCCGCCGGAGGTCTTCACGACCGAGTACAAGAACCCAGTCGGCGGAAACCCTGAAGCGGTCCGCGCAAACCTGCGCGAAGGCATCCGGCTGTTGAAGGAGGCGGGCTATGAAATTCGCGGCCGGCGCCTTGTGAATGCAAAGAGCGGCGAACCGTTCACGATCGAGTTCCTGATCGACGAGCCGACCTTTGAACGCGTCGTCCTCTTCTACAAGCCGTCGCTCGAACGGCTGGGAATCGACGTCAGCGTGCGAACGGTCGACGAGGCGCAGTATGAAAACCGGATCAGGCGCTGGGACTACGACGCCGTGATTGCGGTTTGGGGCCAGACGCTCTCTCCGGGAAACGAGCAGCGGATCTACTGGGGGTCGCAAGCGGCCGACACGCCAGGGTCGCGCAATCTCATCGGCGTCAAACATCCGGCCGTCGACGCGCTGATCGAGCGCGTGGTCTACGCGAAGAGCCGCGACGAGCTCGTGGCGACGACGAAAGCACTCGACCGCGTGCTCTTGTGGAACCACTACGTCGTCCCGCAATGGACCTACGGCAAGGCGCGCACCGTGCGCTGGAACCGGTTTGGACGTCCGGAGGCGATGCCGAAATACGGGGCTTCGGCTTTTCCAACCATCTGGTGGTGGGAAGCCGGCGCGCCGGGACGCGTGGGCAGCCGAACGTGACGGCACGCGATCCCAGCCTGCGTGGACTGTCACGACGCAGCCTGCTGGCATTCAGCGCCGGCGCGTTTGCGGGCGCCTTCGCGAACCCTCTGCTTTCTCCGGTTGGCGCTTCCGAACCGACCGAGTCGCATGGCCTCTCGGCCTTCGGCGACCTCGATTTGCCGCGCAACTTCCCGCATCTCCCCTATGTCAACCCGAATGCGCCGAAGGGCGGCAGCTTCATCCAGCTTGCGGGCGCCGGAACCGCCACATTCAACTCGTTTAACGCCTACATCCTCAAGGGCGATCCAGCGATCGACATGGATTTGACCTTTGCCTCGTTGATGGCGCGCGCCTTCGACGAGCCGGATGCGGTTTATGCGTTCGCGGCTGAGACCGCCATCGTCTCGACGGATGCGCTCGCCTTTCGTTTCAGGTTGCGGCCGGGCATCCGATTTCACGACGGATCGCCGATCACGGCGGCGGATGTCGCGTTCTCGCTGACGACGCTGAAAGACAAAGGCCACCCCAATATCCGCGCGCTTCTGCGGGACATGGAGAGTGTGCAAGCCGATGGCGAGCGCACCGTTACGCTCAGGTTCACGCCGCAGCGCGGGCGCGACGCGCCGTTATTCGCCGCGACTCTGCCGATCTTCTCGCGCGCCTACTACGCAACGCGCAACTTCGAAGAGACCACGCTCGAGCCGCCGGTCGGATCCGGACCCTATAAGGTGGGCCGTTTCGAGCAGGGCCGTTTTCTCGAATTTACGCGCGTGCCGGATTGGTGGGGTGCGAAGCTCCCGATCATGCGCGGGCTGCACAATTTCGATGTGATCCGCTACGAGTATTACCGCGACCGGGACGTCGCTTTTGAAGGATTCTCCGCGCGCAATTACGTGTTCCGCGAAGAGTACACCTCGCGCATCTGGGCCACGCGTTACGATTTCCCGGCCATTCGCGACGGCCGGATCAAACGCGAGACCATCGCGGACGAGCGGCCCTCCGGCGCGCAAGGCTGGATGCTCAACACCCGGCGCGAGAAGTTTCGCGACCCGCGGCTGCGCGAGGCGTTTGCGATCGCATTCGATTTCGAATGGACCAACCGGAACATCATGTATGCCTCCTACCAGCGCACGCATTCGTATTTCCAGAATTCGGAGATGATGGCAAACGGCAAGCCCGGCGCCGGAGAGCTCGCCCTGCTCGAGCCCCATCGCGGCAAAGTGCCTGAGGAAGTCTTCGGCGAACCGTGGACTCCGCCGGTCAGCGACGGCTCGGGGCAGGACCGCCGCGTTCTGCGCCGCGCGGCCGATCTCCTGAATGCGGCGGGATGGATGGTGAAGGATGGCCGGCGCGTGAACGCCAAGGGCGAGCGGCTGCAGGTCGAGTTCCTGTTTTTCGAACGATCGTTCGAGCCGCATCACACCACTTATGTGCGCAACCTCACCCTCTTGGGCGTGGATGCGTCGCTGCGTCTTGTCGAGCCGGTGCAATATCGCGCCCGGGTCGAGGATTTCGATTTCGACATCACCGTCCAGCGCATGGTATTCCCGATGACGCCCGGGGACACGCTGCGGACATACTTTTCGAGCCAGGCTGCGGCGACGCGGGGATCGTTCAACTTCTCGGGCGTGTCCGACCCGGTCGTGGACGCGCTGATCGAGCAGGCGATTGCAGCCGAGACCCGGCCCAAGCTCCATGCGGCTTGCCGCGCGCTGGACCGGGTGCTCCGGGCGGGACGCTACTGGATTCCGCATTGGTACAAGGCGTCGCACTGGATCGCCTATTGGGATCTGTTCGGGCGGCCCAATGCGAAACCTCGCTACGCGCGCGGTATTCCGGAAACCTGGTGGCTCGATCGCGAAAAGGCCGAGAAGATCGAGCGGCCGGGGTGACCACCCCGGGGAATTAGTCAGAGCGACACGCAAAACCCATGACCGCCTACATCATCCGCCGCATCCTGTTCATGGTCCCGACTCTGATCGGGATCATGCTGGTCTCGTTCGTGGTCATCCAGTTTGCGCCGGGCGGTCCGGTGGAGCGCGTGATCGCGCGGCTTACGGGGTCCGATACATCCGCGACCGCGCGCATCTCGGGTTCGCCGGGCGGCGATTTCGGAAGCCAGGCGCAGTTCCAAGGCGGGTCTGCCGCCGACGCCGTGAACGCGAAGTATCGCGGTGCACAGGGGCTCGATCCCGAATTCATCAAGAGCCTCGAGAGGCAATTCGGGTTCGACAAACCCGCGCATGAACGTTTCGCGCTCATGCTCTGGAACTACGCACGGTTCGACTTTGGCAAGAGTTATTTCCGGGACGTACAGGTCATCGAACTCATCAAGGAGAAGCTGCCTGTCTCGATGTCGCTTGGAATCTGGATGACGCTGTTCACCTATCTCATTTCGATTCCGCTCGGAATACGCAAGGCCGTGCGCGACGGCTCGCCCTTCGACGTCTATACATCGAGCATCATCATCGTCGGCTATGCCATTCCCGGTTTTCTGTTCGCGATTCTGCTGATCATCCTGTTTGCGGGAGGATCATTCTTCGATGTCTTTCCCTTGCGCGGGCTCACCTCAGACAACTGGCACCAGCTCGCCTGGTGGCAGAAGATCCTCGATTATTTCTGGCACCTGACGCTGCCGCTGATTTCGATGGCGCTCGGCGCATTCGCCACCATGACGCTGCTGACCAAGAATTCGTTCCTGGATGAAATTCGCAAGCAGTACGTGCTCACGGCGCGCGCGAAGGGCTGCAGCGAGCGGCAGGTGCTTTACGGACATATTTTCCGGAACGCGATGCTGATCGTCATCGCCGGGTTCCCTGGCGCTTTCGTCCACGCCTTCTTCACCGGCTCGCTCCTCATTGAGACGATCTTTTCGCTCGATGGGCTCGGGCTGCTCGGGTTCGAGAGCGTCTTGAACCGCGATTACCCGGTTGTTTTCGCGACCTTGTACATCTTCTCACTGGTTGGACTTGTGGTGAACCTGATTTCCGACCTCAGCTATACCTGGATCGATCCGCGCATCGACTTCGAGACGCGGGAAGTGTGATGGACGCAAAGACCGTACGAGAGCGTCTCGACCCAACGCAGGCGGCAAGTCAGAGACGGGCCGCCACGCCGCCGAGGATTCAGCGCGGCCGCTGGTCTTTGTCGCCGATCAACCGCCGACGCTGGTTGAACTTCAAAGCGAACCGGCGTGGATATTGGTCATTCTGGATTTTCCTTGTGCTGTTCATCGTGTCGATGCTTGCCGAGGTGATCGCGAACAACAAGCCGTTTCTCGTCAAGCATGACGGCGCCTTTTATTTTCCGGCGATTGTCGCCTATCCCGAGACCGCGTTCGGCGGAGACTTCGAAACCGAAGCGGACTATCGCGATCCGTTCTTGCAGAAGCTCGTCGCCGATACCGGCGGATGGATGCTGTGGCCTGCCATCCGATTTTCCTATTCGACGCACAACCTCGATCTGCCGACACCGGCGCCCTCGCCACCGACTTGGATGCTGACGGAGGAGCAATGCCGGCCGGTCGCGGAAAAGAAAGGCGGCACGAGTTGCCGGGACCTCGAGTGGAACTGGCTCGGGACCGACGATCAGGGACGCGACGTCGTCGCCAGATTGATCTATGGCTTTCGGATCTCGGTGCTGTTCGGACTTGCCCTGACACTGATTTCGTCCGTGATCGGAGTCGCGGCCGGCGCGGTGCAAGGCTATTTCGGCGGCTGGACGGACCTTCTGTTCCAACGCTTCATCGAGATCTGGACATCGATTCCTTCCTTGTATCTCCTGCTCATTATTTCCTCGGTGCTCGTTCCGGGGTTCTTCGTTTTGCTCGGAATCCTTCTGCTCTTCTCCTGGGTGTCGCTGGTCGGGCTTGTTCGCGCCGAGTTCTTGCGCGGGCGCAATTTCGAATACATCCAGGCCGCACGCGCGCTTGGCGTCTCGAACGCGACCATCATGTTTCGCCACCTGCTGCCGAACGCGATGGTGGCGACGATGACGTTCTTGCCGTTCATCCTGTCATCGTCCGTGATGACGCTGACTGCGCTGGACTTCCTCGGCTTCGGCCTGCCGCCCGGATCGCCCTCCCTCGGAGAGCTGCTGGCGCAGGGCAAGGCCAACGTGCAGGCGCCATGGCTCGGTCTTACGGGCTTCTTCACGGTCGCGGTCATGCTGTCGCTCCTGATCTTCATCGGCGAAGCGGTGCGCGATGCCTTTGATCCTCGCAAGACGTTTACGAGCCGCTGATGGACGCAACTTCCCAACCGCTGCTTTCGGTGCGCGAGCTTTCGGTCGCCTTCCGGCACGGGGGCATGACGACGCTTGCCGTCGACCGCATCTCCTTCGATATCCGACGCGGCGAGACCGTGGCGCTGGTCGGCGAATCCGGCTCGGGCAAATCCGTCACCGCGCTATCCGTGATGAAGCTCCTGCCCTACCCGGCCGCGAGCCATCCGTCCGGCGCGATTCACTTCAACGGTCAAGAGCTGATCGGCCGCTCCGAAAACGACATGCGGCGCATCCGCGGCGACGACATCACGATCATCTTCCAAGAGCCGATGACCTCGCTCAATCCGCTGCACCCGATCGAGAAGCAGATCGGCGAGATCCTCGAGCTTCACCGTGACTTGAAAGGCCCCGCCGCCCGCGCCCGCATCATTGAATTGCTGGGCCAGGTCGGCATTCCCGATCCCGAAAGCCGGCTTTCGAGCTATCCGCACCAGCTTTCCGGCGGGCAACGGCAACGCGTGATGATCGCGATGGCGCTCGCGAACGAGCCCGACCTCCTGATCGCCGACGAGCCGACGACGGCGCTCGACGTCACCGTGCAGGCGCAGATCCTGAAGCTCCTGAAGGACATACAGACACGGCTCGGCATGTCGATGCTGTTCATCACCCACGACCTCGGCATCGTGCGTAAGGTTGCGGACGTCGTGTGCGTGATGAAGGAAGGCAAAATCGTCGAGCAGGGCCCGGTCGAACAGGTGTTCACCTCGCCGCAACATCCCTATACACGCGACCTCCTGGCTGCCGAACCGAAGGGCAACCCGGCGCCGCTCAATCCGAGTGGGCCGGTGGTCGTCAAGACGGAGGACCTGAAAGTGTGGTTCCCGATCCGGCGCGGCGTGCTGCGACGAACCGTCGGCCACATCAAGGCCGTCGACGGGGTCTCGATCGAGGTGCGCAAGGGTGAGACGCTGGGCATTGTCGGCGAGTCAGGCTCCGGCAAGACGACGCTTGGACTCGCGATCCTGCGATTGATTGCGTCAAACGGACCGATCGTTTTCATGGGCCACGCCCTGCAGGGGCTCACATTCAAGGCCATGCGGCCGTTCCGGCGCAACATGCAGATTGTGTTTCAGGATCCCTACGGCTCGCTCTCTCCGCGCATGTCGGTCGCCGACATCGTCGAGGAAGGCTTGCTTGTCCAGCATCCGGACATGCCGGAAGAGGAACGCGAGCGCCGCGTGATCGATGCGTTGCGCGACGTGGGGCTCGACCCCGAAACCCGCTTCCGCTATCCGCATGAATTTTCCGGAGGGCAGCGCCAGCGTATTGCGGTCGCGCGCGCCATCGCGCTCGAGCCGACCTTTGTCGTGCTCGATGAGCCGACCAGCGCGCTCGATATGCTGATTCAGGCGCAAATTGTCGATCTCCTGCGCGACCTGCAGAAGCGGCGCGAACTGACCTATCTCTTCATTTCGCATGATCTGAAAGTGGTGGCCGCGCTTGCGAGCCGACTCATCGTCATGCGCAACGGCAAGGTCGTGGAGGAAGGCGCGGCCGCCGAGGTGTTCTCCCAACCGAAGTCTCCTTATACACGCGCCCTGTTCGCAGCGGCGTTCGATCTGGAGATTGCGCCGGACGGCGTGGTCAGCCAGTGATCTCGCGGGAAGGCCCGTAGCGCAGATGAACGACGCGCTCGCTATTCTCATCTCCGGCAGCGCCGGCAACTGGGAGCCGCGGCGCTGGAAACAACAATTCGCCGCGGCGCTTCCCGACCGCAAGGTTGCGCTGCTGCCGCAAGACGCGGTCGACCCCGCCGACATAGCTTATGCCGCCGTGTGGAAGCCGCCGGCGGGCGCACTGCTGGCATTTCCAAAACTCAAAGTCGTCTTCAACCTCGGAGCGGGCGTGGACGCGCTGTTCGCGAAGCCGGAGCTTCTTCCGAAGGTTCCGATTGTGCGGGCGGTAAGCGGCGACCTCACGGGGCGCATGGGCGAATACGTGCTGCTGCACGTCCTGTGGTATCACCGACAGCAGAGCTTGTTCGATGACGCGCAGAAGAGGCGAGAATGGATTGCGCCCGATCAATGGGCTGCGCCGGCATTGCGCGTCGGCGTGATGGGTCTCGGCACGCTTGGCCGTGACGCTGCGATCAAGCTGAAGACGGTGGGCTTCGACGTGGCCGGCTGGAGCCGCTCGCGGAAGGACATCGCGGGCATCCGCTCATTCGCCGGCGAAAGCGAGTTGCCCGACTTCCTCGCGCGCACGGACATACTCGTCGTGCTGGTCCCGCTCACGAAAGACACGCGCGGCATCGTGAACCGGAAGCTTCTCTCAGGTCTCGCGCGCGGCGGCGTCCTCGGCGGCCCGGTGCTGATCAATGCCGGGCGCGGAGGTCTTCAGGTCGAGGCTGACATTCTCGGGGCGCTTGACGACGGCACGTTGATCGGCGCGACGCTCGACGTGTTCAACACCGAGCCGCTCCCGCCCAACAGTGCGTTCTGGACGCATCCGAAGGTGCGCATCACCCCCCACAACGCGGCCGACAGCGATCCGGCGATGCTGTCGCGCGACGTTGCGGAGCAAATCCTCGCCTTCGAGCGCGGCGAACCGCTGCGGCACGTCGTGAATGCCGGGACGGAATATTGACGCTCGCCGCTCGCGAATTGCTGACGCTCCCGCCGTCAGGTATCCACGGACGTCAAGGGCCGCCGCATCCATCGTGCCCGCGGCGGGCTCAGGACCTGCGCTTCACGCTTGTGATCTCGCTCCCGCCCGCACGAATGCGCGCGATCGCCTCGCTGGCCGGCTCGATCGCCACGGCCATGTGAAACGCGTTGGCGTGGATTATACCGGAGGCGTCGCGCGCGATCGCGACGTGGCCCTTCCAAAAAATCAAGTCGCCGCGCCGGAGTTGGCCTGCGGCATCCGCATTCAGGGAGGTGCCGAGAGCGCGCTCCTGCATGTCGCTGTCGCGCGGGCAATCGATGCCGCAAGCCGTCAGTGACATTTGCACGAGGCCTGAGCAATCAAGCCCGCAATTGGTCTTGCCGCCCCAAAGATAGGGCGCGCCGAGAAAGTCTTCCGCCACCGAGACAAAATCTGTGCGGTTCGCATTGATCGGTGCGAGGTGACGAGACGGGATGTAGCCGCCGCGATCGGTCACCGAGAGGCTTCCCTGCTCGTCCACGATCGCGACACGAGCGCCTTGCGGCAGACTCGCTATCGGGGCCAGTTTGATGGAGGGTCCGGGAAACGCCAAGGTTCTTACTGCGGACACCTTATGGGTGGGCGCCGGACCAGGCGCGCCCAGCGCATTCGCGGGTAACCAGCCGACGTAACCATCGCCGGCCAGTTGGCCCCAGGCCCAGCCTTCGCCCGTCGTTTCATAAATCGTGACGTACTCACCCAGAAGGGCTTCGGTGTCGAGCAGGGCGTCATGCGAAGGCTCGCGGCGCACGGGTGCGAGCGCGTCCACCACCTGCCGCAAGACGCCTTCGACAAAACGCGCGGCCTGAACCTGGCCTTCGAGCTGCTTGGCGGCAATGTCCGGGCGGGCCGGCGTCAGGCGCGGATCGAAAGAACCGGAAGCGTTCACCGCGACAATTCCTTCGCCTTCGCGACCAGCAGGTCGCCGAGCTTTTCCACGGCAAGCGCGCCCTGGACCGTGCGCTGGATCACGACATTTCGCTTGTCGGCCGTGTCGCGCCGCCGCGAGACGAGGCCGAGCTTGCCCATTGTGTTCAGCGCGCGGGTGATGACCGGTTTTGTGACCTTTAGTTTGGAGGCCAATCCGCGAACCGTATGGGGCGGGGGATCGACGTAGATCGTCAGCAGAATGGCAAGCTGGCGCGCGGACAGATCCGGCTCGCCATCGGTGACGAGCGCATGATTGAGGCCGTACAGAAGCTTCAAGGCCTGTGCCGGGCGCATCTCGACGCCCATTCACGCCTCCCCCGATTGTTTCGGAACCGTATTATTTTATCGCAGGCCGGGAAGGCAAGGGGCAACTCGCCTCAGGCGTAGCGCTCCTTCAGCAGGGCATAAAGCGCGCGTGCGGCCTGGAGTTCTCCGCCTTCGGGGCGGGCCGGTTTGGTCGAGGGATTCCAGGCATAGATGTCGAAGTGAAGCCAGCTTTTTGCTCGCGTGACGAAACGCTGAAGAAAAAGCGCGCAGATGATCGAGCCCGCGAAGGGGCCGGCGCCGATGTTGCTGAGATCGGCCACCTTGGAGTCGAGGAGCGAATCATAACGCCGCCACAACGGCATGCGCCAAAGCGGATCGTTCTCGGCTTCGGCGTGGCAGGCTAGCGCTGACGCGAGCCCCTCGTCCGACGTGTAGAAGGGCGGCAATTCCGGGCCGAGTGCTGCGCGGGCCGCGCCCGTGAGCGTGCCGAAGTCGACGAGAAGGTCCGGTTCGTCTTCATCCGCGAGAGCCATTGCATCAGCGAGGATCAGGCGGCCTTCTGCGTCGGTGTTGCCGATTTCGACGTGGAGACCCTTGCGCGAGGGATAGACATCGAGCGGCCGCATGGCCGAGCCCGACACTGCGTTCTCGACAGCGGGGATGAGGACGCGCAGTCTTACCTTCAGCTTGGCGTCCATGATCAACTGGGCAAGGGCGAGCGCCGTTGCCGCGCCGCCCATGTCCTTCTTCATGAGCAGCATCGCGTTCTCCGGCTTGATATCGAGTCCGCCGGAATCGAAACACACGCCCTTGCCGGCCAGCGTGACTTTCGGATGTTTTGGATTTCCCCAAACGAGATCGACAAGACGAGGGGCGCGAGCCGCGGCACGGCCTACGGCGTGGACGAGGGGGAAATTCTGCTTGAGAAGATCGTCGCCGACGATGCTGCGCGTTTTGGCACCGAACGTCTTTGCGACGCTCCGTGCCGCCGCCTCGAGCTCGGCAGGACCCATGTCGTTAGCCGGCGTGTTGATGAGGTCGCGGGCAAGCGTGGTGGCGTCCACAATGCGCGACAGATCGGCGGCGTCGACGCCCTCGGGCAAAGCCAGTCGCACGCTCTTCTCCGGCTGTTCGCGATAGCGCGAGAAGCGATAGGCCCCGAGCGCAAATGCCAGCGCGGCGAGGCGAGAATCACGCGGGGCGTTGGCGAAGCGATAAGCGCCCGCCGGGAGCAGCTGAGGCAGTTTGCCCGGAAGGAACGGGTCGACGTCCTTGTCGGAGCCGAGCCCGAACAGAACGCCGAAAGTCCTGCCCTGGCCGCCTGGAACGAGCAGACAGTCTCCTGCCTTCGCCTCAAAGCCGGCTGCCTTGGCAAAAGTTTGCGCGGCCGGCGCGATGGACTCCGGAGTGGACATGCCGTTCGTACTCGATACGAACCAGATCGGCGTCGCGGCGGCAGCTTTGGCTTCGAAGATGGGGTGCATCGGCATTCGGCTTGGTCCGTCGAGCGGGCCCTTATCATGGCCGAACCGGCCGGTGAAGGCGTTCCATGCTCCTGCACCGCACCGATTAACTCATCCTTAGCCTTAACGAAGTATTGATCGAGCGAGGCCCGGCGCGCGTCGAGCCTGGTGGAGTTCGAGCATGGTCCCGTCGCGTTCCCCTCGCCTTCTCCATTCGGTTGCCGTGCTGGCCTTGGTCGGCGCGGCCGTTTCCGGATGCAAAACAACTCGCACCAGCGATTCGACGGGATTGAGCTCCTCGTCCACTTCGTCCTCCTCGCCCTCGAGCGAGCGCGCCGAGGCGGACGTCCGACGCGACGTCGATGCCGCCGGCGAGCGCTATCGCGCCAACCCGCGCGATCCGGATGCCGCAGTGCGCTATGCGCACGCGCTTCGCGCCATCGGGCAGCGTTCTCAGGCTGCAGCCGTGCTCGAGCAAGCCTCGATCCAGCATCCGAAGAACAAAGCGGTGCTCGGCGCGTTCGGCCGCGCATTGACCGAGTCCGGCAATCATCAGCAGGCCTTCGAGGTGCTGAGCCGTGCGCACACGCCCGACCAGCCGGATTGGCGCATCCTCTCCGTCCAGGGCGCCGTGCTCGACCAGCTGGGCCGCCACGAGGAGGCCCGCCGCTATTACTCAAGCGCGCTCAAGCTCGCCCCTGATGACCCTTCGGTTCTTTCAAACCTCGGTCTCTCCTACGCCCTCTCGAAGGAACTGCCGCAGGCCGAGCAGACTCTTCGGCGCGCGGTTGCACGGGGCAGCGCCGATCCGCGCGTCCGTCAAAACCTCGCGCTTGTCGTCGGCCTGCAGGGCCGCTTCGAGGAAGCAGAAACGATCGCGCGCTCCGACCTGCCGCCGGCGGAGGCATCCGCCAATATCGCCTATCTGCGCGCGATGCTTTCGCAGCAAAGATCCAAGCCGCGTGAACCGCGGAAGGTCGCGCAACAGTCTGCGGACTAGACGGATCGCCGGCCGGTCCCAGAGTGGCCTACTGCATGCCCATGACTTTGATCGCAGCAGGCCCAAGGATCACGATGAACAGCACAGGCAGGAAGAACAAGATCATCGGCACGGTCAGCTTGGGCGGCAGCGACGCCGCCTTCTTCTCGGCTTCTGACATGCGCATGTCACGATTCTCCTGCGCCATGACGCGCAAGGCTTGGCCGACCGGCGTCCCATAGCGCTCGGCCTGCTGCAAGGCCATGCAGACGCTTTTCACGCCTTCGAGGTCCGTGCGCTTGGCGAGGTTCTCGTAGGCTTGGCGCCGTTCCTGAAGATAGGATAGTTCCGCAGTCGTGAGCGTGAGTTCCTCCGCCAAGGGTATCGACTGGGTTCCGATTTCCTGGCTCACCTTGCGGAAGCCCGCTTCGACCGACATTCCGGATTCAACGCAGATCAGCAGCAGATCGAGCGCGTCCGGGAACGCGCGCTTGATGCTCACCTGGCGTCGCTGAATGGCGTTCTTCAGAAAGAGATAAGGCAGGTGCATGCCGCCATAGGCAGCGCCAAGACAAATGCCCGCTTTGATCAGCGGCGGCTGCGCCAGATCCAAAAGGAGAAAGACGTAAGTCGCCGAGGTGATCAGCATCACGGTCGGAGTGACCAACCGGAAGAAAAGATAGGCCACATAGGGCGCTTGCCCGCGATAGCCCGCTTGCACCAAGAGCGTGCGCGCCTCCTCTTGGCCGAGCCACTTCGCGAGCTTGAAGCGCTCGACGGCGACCTTCATGTATTGCTTCGGCGATTGCCGCAGCGCCACCTTGTCGCCGCGCGCCATTCGCTCGCGTTCACGCTGGCGGATCTTCTCGCGCTCGAGCGCAACCGCTCTCATCCGGTTATCGAGATTGTCGGCCGAGACAAGCGGCATGGCGAGCGTCAGCACAGTCGCCCCCGCAGCAATGGCCGCAAAGATCATCGTGAGGAAGCGCGGATCTTGAAAGCGGTCGATGATCAGATCGAGCATGCCATGCCTCAGAAATCAAAATTGATCATCTTGCGCATCACCAGGACCCCCATCAGCATCCAAAAGCCCGAGGCCGCGAGCATGATCCGGCCCACGGGGGTCGTCCACAGCAGCTCGATGTAGTTCGGGCTCGACAGGTAGACGAGCACCATGACAATGATCGGCAAAGCGCCGATGATCGCCGCGGAGGCTTTTGCCTCCATGGACATGGCTTGCACCTTGGCCTTCATCTTCTTGCGATCGCGCAACACGCGCGACAGATTTCCAAGCGCTTCGGACAAGTTTCCGCCCGAACGCTGCTGGATCGAAATGACGATTCCAAAAAAATTCGCCTCGGGCACCGGCATGCGATCGTAAAGCTTTGCACAGGCTTCGCCGATCGGAATCCCGATTGTCTGGGTGTCGATGATCTTCTTGAACTCGCCTCCGACCGGGTCCGGTGAATCGTTTGCGATCACCTTCAAGCAATCGAGCAGAGGCAGCCCGGCCTTGATCCCGCGTACGATGACATCCACGGCATCGGGCAGTCCGTTGAGGAAAGCCGCTTCGCGCCGCTTCTTCAGATAGGAGAGAGTCCAGCGCGGCAGCCCCATTCCCGCCGTGAAGGCCAGCGCAAGGGCGGCAAACACATTGCCGCTCGTCACCATGACCAGCGCAAACGAGCCGAGGCCCAGCGCCGCGGAAATCAGCCAGAATTTACGTTTCGACCACGAGAGCCCCGCCTGCTCGATGCGCACCGAAACCGGCAGTTTCACGTGTTTTCTCTGCTTGATCTCTAGTTCCTTCAGGCTTTCCTCGACCTGTTCGCGCCGCACCTTCGGAACGTTCTTAATGGCGCTGAGACGAGCCGCCGTGTCCGATTTGGCGACGCTTGCCACCCGCTTCTCGGCATGGCGCTCGCCGGAGAGAAGCGGATAGACGAAAACCCAAACGACGCCGCCCGCCGCCACGGTGACGAAGAAAGCGAGTGCGAGCGTCTCAAGGGGCATAATTGAACCGATGAATGTCGTCAGGCGCCGTCTTTGACCTCGGCGGCGTCGAGCGCGGCCGCCAGCTTCTTTTCATCGCCGAAATACCGCGCACGCTCCCAGAATCTCGGCCGTCCAATCCCGGTGGACCGGTGGCGGCCTATGAGAGTTCCGTTCGCATCCTCTCCGACGATGTCGTACAGAAACAAATCCTGCGTTATGATGACGTCGCCTTCCATCCCCATCACTTCCGTGACGTGCGTGATACGGCGTGAGCCGTCGCGCAGGCGGGCAGCCTGAACGACCACGTCAACCGATGAACAGATCATTTCCCTGATGGTGCGCGAGGGAAGTGAGTAGCCGCCCATCGTGATCATGGATTCTATGCGCGAGAGGGCTTCGCGCGGGCTGTTGGCATGCAAAGTTCCCATGGAGCCGTCGTGGCCCGTATTCATGGCCTGCAGCAGATCGAACGCCTCGGGTCCACGGACCTCGCCGACGATGATGCGCTCCGGACGCATGCGCAAGCAATTGCGCACAAGATCGCGCATCGTTACCTGGCCTTCGCCTTCCAGATTGGGCGGCCGCGTCTCCAGACGGACCACGTGGGGTTGCTGCAACTGAAGCTCGGCCGCGTCCTCGCAGGTGATGATCCGCTCATCCTCGTCGATATAGCGCGTCAGGCAGTTCAGCAGGGTCGTCTTGCCGGAACCGGTGCCTCCGGAGACGATCACGTTGCAGCGGCATCGGCCGATGATCTTCAGGATTTCGGCGCCCTCCGGAGAGATCGAACCAAAACGCATGAGCTGTTCCAGAGTCAGCTTGTCTTTCTTGAATTTCCGGATGGTGAGCGTCGGGCCGTCGATCGCCAGCGGCTGTACGATCGCATTGACGCGCGAGCCGTCCGGCAGGCGCGCATCGCAGATCGGCGAGGACTCGTCGACACGGCGGCCGACCTGACTGACAATGCGCTGGCAGATGTTGAGAAGCTGCTGATTGTCGCGGAAGCGGATGCCGGTCTTCTGAATCTTTCCGGCGACCTCGATGTAGACGGTGCTTGACCCGTTCACCATGATGTCGGCGATGTCGTCGCGCGCAAGCAAAGGCTCGAGCGGGCCGTAACCCAATACATCATTGCAGATGTCGTTGAGCAGCTCCTCCTGCTCCGCGATCGACATTACGATATTCTTGATCGCGATGATCTCGTTGACGATGTCGCGAATTTCCTCGCGCGCCGAATCGGCGTCGAGCCGCGCCAGCTGCGCTAGATCGATCGCTTCGATCAGGGCTCCGAAAATCGTACCTTTCACCTCGTAGTATTGGTCGGAGCGCTTGTTGTCGTGGACGGGCTGGGTCGTGGCGGCGGTAACGCGCTTCGCAGGCGCCGCAGGCGTCAGGATCGGAGCTCCCAATCCGGCGGAGAGAAGTGCCGAACGTCCTGCATCCAAGAGAGCGTCAGCGAGGGCTGGATCCGGAGCGAGCGGGGGAGACGTTCTCTCCGGCGCCGACGCGGCAGGGATTCGGGACTCCGCACCTGGCGTGCTTCGCTTTCCAAACACCGCACCCCACCCGTTACCCTTGGCGAAGCTTCAGCCTGCCCAGCAAGGGGGCAAGCAAGCTTGCGCGTGACCTCTTCGCCTCGATCCGGCCGGTGGCAAGCTGCGCCAGCGCGCGAAACATCTCTGCGGTCTTATGACTCGCGGAAAGCTCCGCAATCATCTGGCCATTGTTGGCGGCCGTGCCAAAGACTTGCGGATCGAAAGGAATGACCGCGGCAGGCTCGACATCGAGTGCCTTGGTGAAGTCCGACGGCTTGAGTTCAGGCCGCTTCGGCACCCCGACCTGATTCAGACAATACGACGGCGGGCGGTCGTTCGGACGAGCGCTTCGCAAAAAATCGATGAGGTTCTTCGCGTTCCGCAGGTTTGCCAGGTCGGGAGCGCAGACGATGAGGATCTCGTCTGCCCCCACAAGAGTTCGCTTGGCCCACCCGGTCCACATATGCGGGACATCGAGAACGATACACGGGATAGACGCGCGCAGCATGTCGAAGATCGGATCGAAGGCCTCCTCGGACAGATCGTAGACGCGCTCGAGCGTTGCCGGCGCGGCGAGCAGGCTCAAATGATCCGTGCACTTCGAGAGGAGCCTGTCGATGAACGCGGCATCCACCCGCTCCGGCGACAATACGGCGTCGGCGATTCCCTGCGGCGGATCCTGGTTGAAATCGAGCCCCGCCGTGCCGAATGGCAGGTCAAGGTCGGCGACGACCGAATCGAGTTTGAGGTCCCGCGCGATCGCCCAGGCGACGTTGTGCGCGACCGTTGACGCTCCAACGCCGCCTTTCGCGCCCACGACCGCGACAGTGCGGCCGACCGGTTTCGCATCAGGCGCGCTGAACAGAGAGGAGATCGATCGAACGAGATCAAGCGGGTTGATCGGCGCGATGACGTAATCGCTGACGCCGCGCCGGATGAGCTCCCGGTACAACAGGATATCGTTGATGCGGCCGATGACGATTACGCGCGTTCCGGCGTCGCAGATTTCGGCGAGCTGGTCGAGGCCGCCGAGAAGCTGGTTCCCGCCCTCGCAGGATTCAATCACAATGACATTTGGCGTCGGGGAAGCGCGGTAGGCTTCAAGGGCTGCAACAATCCCGCCCATCTGGACTTTGAGGTGGGCTTTGACCATGCGCCGATCAGCGGCTGCCGCTTGCGCGGAGGCGGCCGTTTCACTTCCCTCGCAAAAAGCCTGAACCGAAATGCGCGGAACCGGCCCGATATGGATCTCCGCGCCGGGCTCTTGCGCGTCCAGTTCAGCCGTGTTCGATCGCGAAGCGTACGTGATCATTTGCCTACATCGCTCAGCGTGCCCTTGTCGGGATTCGGGATCATCGTGGCCGTGCTCTCGCCTTTGCGGTACTTGTCGAGCACCACCGAACGGCGAGCCGCATAGGCTGGCGTCTCCGCCCGCGGCTGAATAAGGTCCGACGGGTTCTCGACCATGGCGGCCAGATTGCGCTGGTTGGCGCAGCCAAGGTTGTAGTAGGGGCGATTGCGCACGTGCTCGGGCGCCGAGGTCGGCCCGAGATCGTGCGGCCAAAGCCCGCATGGCCCTGCATCGGCGACGATCTTCGGGAAATGCAGGCGGATCGTCGCGAGCCTGGCCGGGTCTGCAGGCGCGTAGGAACGGACCTGGATTCCGCGCGCCGGGACGCCGGCGCCGTGCAGGAGGGACCGCACCTCTTTGAGGGCCTCATGCGCGGCGCGTTCATTGGCCGTGCCAGTGGGCAGATCGATTACGATGCCGCCCGTTGCTTCGCGACGCCAAGCGCCGGCGAAAGCCAGCACATCGGCGCGCTGCGGCCCCATGAGCCCGCCACGATTCGTGCCGATAAAGACCTCGATCGTCCGCTCGCCTTCCTTGATGGCGATGGGATGACGCTGGCGATAGTCATTGGCGTAGGTCGGCGCGACTTCGCGGTTGATCGGGTTGAATTGACAATTGGTCAAGACCAGCGCCAGAGCGGGCAGCAGCAGAACGGGGGCGAGCTTCCCATTCACCCATCCATTCGCGATCGAAAGCCGTTTCATGCCTTTGGTCCTTCTTCGCGGCGATCAATCGAGAATGAAGCCGTAGTTGCCGTGGTAGTTGCGGCGCGGGTCCACGACGCCGGCCACCCCATAGATCCGGTTCAGCCGGCCGAGCAGGACGGTGGACGGATCGGAGGGATCGGCAAAGCCGTCATCCGGTCGCGACAAGTCCTTCTGAGCGACGGCGCGCACGACATAGGGCGTGACGATCACCATCAATTCGCTTTGCCGGTTGATGTAATCGCGGCTCTTGAACAGGGAGCCGAGTACGGGCAATTGCATCAGACCGGGCATTCCGTTGATCTGCTGCTTGGTCTGCTCCTGAATCATGCCGGCCATGGCCAGCGCGCCGCCCGAGGGAACCTCGATTGTCGTTTCCGCCCGGCGCGTGCGAACGGAAGGAATGGTCAAAGTGGAGGACTGTGTCGCGCTCACTTGCTGCTGCAAGGTCAGTGCATTTTCATTCGACAGTTCGGAGACTTCCGTCATCACGCGCAGGCTGATGCGCCCCTCGGTGAGGACGACCGGCGTGAAATTCAGGCCGACGCCGAATTTCTTGAACTGAACCGTGACCTGACAGTTCCGCGTCGTCGGATCGCAAGTGAAGCCGGCAGGCACTGGGAATTCGCCGCCGGCGAGGAAAGTCGCAGTCTCGCCGGAAATGGCCGTGAGATTGGGCTCGGCGAGCGTGCGGATCACGCCGGCACGCTCCATGGCGCGCAACGTCGCGGCCATGAAGCGGGAGCCGGACTGAAAGCCACCCGAGGCGAACGTGTTGCTGAGGGCAGAGCCGTAAGCCGAGAACGGGTTCGCCGTGTTGAAGTCCACGATGGCCGTGCCGTAACCAAGACGCCCGCTGAGATCGATGCCGAGCTGCTTGATCAGGTCGCGCTGCACCTCGGCGACTGTCACTTTCAGCATCACCTGATCGCGGCCGCGAATGGTGAGCGCGTTGACAACCTTGTTGGCATCACCCACGAGCCGCGCCGCGATATCTACGGCTTGCTGGGCCTCGGCTGCATTGGCCGCGCTTCCCGCGATCATGACCCCGTCGCCGACGCCTTCGATTCGAATATCGCCGTTCGGCAAGAGCTGGCGGACAGCCGCGCGAACACCGTTGAGGTCACGGGTAACGGCGATATCGAATCCGGCGATCTGCTTGCCCTCGCCGTCAAAAAAGAAAACGTTGGTTTGGCCGACCTTGGCCCCGATGAGATAGGCTCGACGCGTCGTCCGTACGACGGCATTGGCAATCGTGGGATCCGCCACAAGCACGTCGCGCGCATCGCGCGGCAAATCGATAACGACCGACTTGCCGATGCCGAGCGGTACAAAACGCGAGCCGGTCTCAGTACCGGTCACCTTGATGACCGGCGCGCCGCGCGGCTCGTCCGCGAAGACGGGCGGGATGGCAATCGCACAAACTCCCACGGCGAACACGACGGCTACTGCAATTTGCACAAAGAGAACCGATGCCGTTCGTATGGTTTGTTTCATTTTCGCACCGCCGTGCTGCCGACGCCGAAACGCACCATGTTGATACGATTGCCGCGGGCGCTCGCCCCGTCGTCCTCGGCACGGTCCGAAGGCGACCCGCGCGCATCGACGAGGCTGCGAAGCGAAAGCGTCAGCGTGCCCTGCTGACGCGCCTGCGCGAGCACTTCGGCCTGGCGCGGCGCGAGTTCCAGCGTGGCCGTCTTTCCGACGACGACCTTCTGCCCGCCCTTCTCCTCAATCGCCTGATCAATGGCGAGCACGCGGACGTTGGTGAACAGGGTTTCGCCCGCAAACGACTCGCTGGATTTGTCACCTTCGCCCCCGCCCCGCCGGCTCAGGATGACGTCAACGCGATCGTTCGGGAGAATGAACCCGCCGGCGCCGGTTTCGGGGGATATCTCCGTCGAGATCGCACGCATCCCCGACGGGATCAGCGCCGCCATGAAACCCGAGCCATCGGCCTTGATGAGCTTGCTTTCGCGGATGGGCTCGCCGCTCACGAAGGGGCTTCGCGCGATCGATCCGGTCAAATTCTGAATGGCGTCCGGACGTTCGTTCTTTCGCAGGAAGTGTTGGCTCGCGGCGGCCTTGGGCCAGACCTGCCATTCGATGTCGCCGCCGGAGACGACTTGGCCCATCCCGATGTCGGAGCGTGCGACGAGGACTTCGACGGTCTCGATCTGCACGACGGGTATCGGCGCCGGCGCCTCTTGCTGACCGGAACGCCCTGCCAGCAGAGCGGCCATGCCGCCCGCTCCCACAGCGACGACAAGAACTGCGATGCGCGCGGCTTTCATACGCTTCACTTCCACTCGACCCGAGCCTGCCCGGCTCCCGGCCCGGATTTGACCAGTGAAAGGTCAACCCATGGTTAATGAGGCGTCACGTTTTTGAGTTAAGCGAAGGTTGAAGCTTGCCGGGCGGTTCAACCGCCGAAGCCCTTCATCCACATCGTGTGCGGATAGACAACGAGCGCGGCCGCGGCGAGCGCGACGCCATAGGGGACGCCGCCACGCGGCTCATGCAAGCGCCTAACCCAAGTCTGGCGCGCAAGCACATGCGGGAGCGGCCAATTCCTGAAGGCAAGCAGAGCCAGGGTCAACGTGCCGCCAAAGATCGACGCCACCAGCAGGTACTCGAGCAAATGGCCAAAACCAAACCAGAGCGCGGTTGCCGCCGCCAGTTTCGCATCGCCGCCGCCGATCCAGCCGCACGCAAAACAGCCGAAGCCGAGGAGCAGGACCAGCGCCGCCGATCCAAGATGCAGCGCGAATTGCGGGAAATTCATTCCGGAGAGCGACGCCAGCAAGAAGAAGCCTCCGACCAGGAGTAGAGAAATCCGGTTCGATATCGTCATCGTGAACAGGTCGCTGACGGCGGCAAAGGCCATGAGCGCGGGAAACACGAGCGAAAACATCCAGAGAAGATTCATTGGAGTCGTCCGTCAGCTCGTTAATTGATTGTTCTACTCCGCCGGTCTTGCGGATGCGTTACGAAACGGTCCCCGATATGAAGAATGAAAAAGGGCCCCGGCGAACCGAGGCCCTTTCGCGGTCGCATGCGATGACCTTACGGCACGACAAGCGCGGCTGCGATCGCGGCCCACACGGCGTTCAACCTGGTGCCGGCCAGTTGGACCGTGGCGATGATGACAACGGACACGCCGGCGGCGATGAGGCCATACTCGATGGCGGTCGCGCCCGACTCGTCCTTCACAAAACGAGCAAACAGGGTCTTCATGAGTTAGCTCCTTGCACACGTGGCTGTCGGAAACGTTCGGCGGGTTTATCCCGCTCGAACTGACACGGACGGTATCAATGCGATGTTTCACGGGCGTTAACTTTTGCTGCGCGATTGCGCCTATTCACCCGGCCGGGCGCAGTGGTTATTGAATCGTAAGTCCGCGGCGGCAGCTGATGCGTTTGCATTTCATTCACCATTTTGCCCTCAACTGGAACTGGCCAATAAGTTCCGGACGACGACCGGCTTGAGAGTTGGAGCGCGGCTATGGGGTTTGTGCGGACGACTCTGAGGCATTCTGCGATTGTCGCAGCCATTGCCGTCAGCACCTTTCCTCGCACCCATGCAAGCGCCAACGAGCCGATTGCGGTTACGGTGGATCAAGCGCGCCTTATGAAGCTTCCGGAGCGCGTCGCGACGGTCGTGATCGGCAACCCGCTGATCGCCGACGTCTCGCTCCAGCCGGGAGGGATGCTGGTCATCACCGGGAAGGGATACGGAACGACCAATCTTGTCATTCTGGACCGGAACGGCAGCCCGATCATCGACCGGCTGATCGAAGTGCAGGGTCCGCGCGACAACGTGATGGTGATCCATCGCGGCCTCGACCGAGAGACGCATAGCTGCACCCCGGTCTGCGAGCGGCGTATCACGTTGGGGGACACGCCAAAGTATTTTGATGCGACCCTGGGTCAGACCGGGCAGTTCGCCGATCAAGCAGCGGGCAAAGCTGGAGCCCCCAAGAACTGACGGCTGGATGCCCGAAACGCATCGCATGGCGGTTAACGAGCGGTTACTCGCTTCGGATAACACGTTCTCCCAACAGCAACGCTTCAACAAGCCCCGGTTGCTATAAGCCGTTTACAGAAGGTCTACTCAAACGAAGGCAGCACCTTGTCCGCAGCAATCAAAGGCCAGAGCCTCAGGACCGGCTGGCGTGGCGCCAGGATCATCCGCCGTTTCGCGCGCCACGAAGAGGGTGCCACAGCCGTGGAATTCGGGCTTGTGGCCCTGCCGTTCTTCGGACTCTTGTTTGCAATCATCGAGACCGCGCTCGTCTTCTTCGCGAGCCAAGTGCTCGAGACGGTGGTTGCGGATTCCGGGCGCCTCATCATGACCGGGCAGGCGCAAACGACGCTCGCCCTGACCAAGGAGACCTTCAAGACCGAAGTCTGCAGCCGCATCCGCGGCATGTTCAATTGCGAGGCCGGGGTGCATGTGGACGTGCAGAAGTTTGCTTCGTTCCCTCCACCCGGAGCGCTGAACAATCCCGTGGGGCCCGACGGGAAGTTTATCGTCGGTCCGGACGGAAAGCCGATCACAAAATACGAACCAGGCGACGCCAGCGAAATCGTCGTCGTGCGGATCTTCTACAAATGGCCGGTCTTCGTTCCTCTGATGGGACTCAGTCTCGACAACATGTCCGGCGGACGTCTTGTCATGGCGACAGCCGCATTCCGGAACGAGCCATTCAGATGATCAAGTATTCGCGTCCGGGGACGCTCCGAACCGGAGCGCTGGCTCTGCTGGATCGCTTCACCCGCGACCGGCGCGCCGTTTCAGCGGTCGAGTTCGCCTTGATCCTGCCTTTCATGGTGTCGCTCTATCTCGGCACCGTCGAAATTTCCCAGGGCGTCAACATCAATCGAAAGGTCACGATCACGGCGCGTTCCATTGCGGATCTGGTGGCACGCTCGTCGGCAATCAACAATGCCGATATGGCCGGCATATTCGACGCCGCCCGATCGGTCATTCTTCCATACCCGACAACGACCTTGTCGATCGTCATCACCCACGTGAAAATCGACGTCAACGGAAACGCCACCGTGGACTGGAGCGATGGATGGCAGGCGGCGCCTCGCGCCAAGAACTCCACCGTTGCGGTGCCGGCCAATCTCAAGGGCACGAGCGAGAAGTACTTGATCCTGACCGAGGTGAAATACAGGTACGAACCTGTGATCGGCTATGTTGTGACCGGCCCGATCAATCTTGCGGACGAGATGTATATGGCCCCGCGGCTGTCTGACTCCGTGACGCGCATCGCCTCTTGAACCTCGGCTTCACGCCGCGGGAATCGGCAATCTCGTCGTCGACTTGATCTTTTCCATTGCGAAGCGGGACGTGACGTTCTTCAGCGGGATCGACGCGATCAGCCGCTTGTAGAACGCGTCGTAACCGGCGATATCCGGCACAATCACGCGCAGCATGTAATCAACATCGCCCGCCATCCGATAGAATTCGAGCACTTCCGGCATTGCGCTCACGGTCTCGGCGAAGCGCTGGAGCCAAGCTTCCGAGTGATCGCCCGTTTCGATCGACACGAAAACCGTGACGCCGAGCCCGAGCTTGTCCGGGTCGAGCACGGCCACGCGCTTCTGAATGACGCCGGCGGCCTCGAGCCGCTGGATCCGTTTCCAGCAGGGCGTCGACGACAGGCCGACGCGGTGGCCGATCTCGGCCACCGGGAGGGTCGCATCCTCCTGCAGCACGGCAAGAATCTTCCGGTCGATCGCATCCATTCTCTCGTTTCCCACGAAGGCAGCGTATTTGTTCTTTATCTTCCGCGTTGAGGCTACATACTTTCTTTTTTGGCGCCCTCTATTGCCTGTAAAGAGAATGTCCTACTATTTCAATGGTCGAGACGTCCAGGACCATCCGGAAACCGGAGGCGCATCATGACCTCACTCACCCCCCTCTCCCGTGGAATCCGCGGTTTGGCGCTGAGCCTTGGGCTACTGCTCGGAGCCTTCGCGGCAGCCGCAGCGGCAGAGACAGCGGCCCCGCTCGTGTCGCCGCAGTGGCTGAAAGCCAGGCTCGGCGATCCCGGGCTGGTCGTCCTGGACATCCGCTCGGCGATCGACGGCGGCGGATACGAGGCCTACACCAAGGGCCACGTTCCAGGCGCGATCCATACCGACTACGACAAGGGCGGCTGGCGCGTCACGCGAAACTCCGTGCCGCTGATGTTGCCGACGCAAGCCGAACTGGAACGCCTGCTCGGCGAGCTTGGGATCGAAGAGGACCGCCACGTCGTGATCGTTCCGGCTGGCGTTCACGCGACCGATTTTGGTTCGGCAGCGCGCGTCTATTGGACCCTGAAAGTGGCCGGCCACGACAAGGTCTCGATCCTCGACGGCGGCTTCGCCGCTTGGCGGAGCGATCCGGCAAACCCGGTGCAAACCGGAAACCGCAGGCCGTCGCCCGGCATCTATTCGGTGTCGATCAACAAGCGCCTGCTCGCCGAAGCCGGCGATGTCGAGGTCGCGGCGCAATCGAACGCGACGCTTCTCGACGGCCGGCCTGCGGATTTCTTTCTCGGCAAGGTGAAATCCGACAAAGCCAAGGCGTACGGTCACATTCCCGGGGCGATCAATTTCGACAATGCTAGATTTTACGATCCGGCCACGAACAGAATCAGGCCGAAGGCCGAGCTCGAGGCGCTCGCGCGCGCGATCCCGGACGGGCCGGTGGTGAGCTATTGCAATACCGGGCATTGGGCGGCGACGAATTGGTTCGTGCTTTCGGAGCTTCTCGGTCGCAAGGACGTCTCGCTCTATGATGGCTCCATGGTCGAGTGGACCGCCGATACGGGCCGCCCTGTTTCATCCCTCCGGACGAAATGGGATGATTTGAAGAAAGCGCTTGGATTCGGATCGTAGTCGACGGCTGCCGATGACGACAACAACCATCGACAGCACCGTCGCGTCTCCGCGGTTCGACCTGCCATTTCTCACGGCAGCGGTGGTTGTGGCCGCGGTGCTCGTGACGTTGGCGCTGCTCGACGGCGCGCCGGCTTCCGCGGCGCTGATCGTCTTCGGCTTTGCCCTCGGTGCGACTTTCCTGAAAGCGGAGTTCAGCTTTACCGCGGCGTGGCGCCGATTCCTCGTCCGCGGCGAAGCCGGCGGGCTTCTCGGCGCGCTGATCCTGATCGCCGTCGCCGCGGTCGCAATCGTGCCGGCGGCCGCGCTTGTCCCGGGTTACGGGGGAGCGATCGCGCCGATTGGGCCGTCGCTCCTCATCGGCGCGTTTGTATTCGGGATCGGGATGCAGCTTGCGAATGCATGCGGCTCGGGAACGCTCTACACCGCAGGGGGCGGCTCCGGGCGCATGCTGATCGCGCTCATCTTCTTCATCGTCGGCAGCGTCGTCGGGAGCCTGCATCTGCCGGCTTTTCTCGCGCTCGGCGGCATCGATCCGGTCCTCGCCAGCGACCATTTCGGAGCCTTTGGCGGTCTTGCGGCAACGCTCGCAAGCATCGCGCTTGCGGCTGCCGTGATCATCGTGGTCGCGCGCCGGCGGGGGGCGGATTATCGCCCTTCGCGCACGATCCTGATCGGCGCGGTCCTCATCGGATTGCTGTCGATCGGTGTGTTTGCCGCCGGCGGACATCCCTGGAGCGTGACGTTCGGCTTCACCGTCTGGGGCGCGAAGATCGCCAGCGCGCTCGGTTTCGACTTCGGCAACGCCGTGTTCTGGCAGTGGCCGGGACCAAAGCGCGCGCTCGCCGAATCCGTGCTCACGGATACGTCGAGCCTGACCAATTTCGGCATGATCCTCGGCGCGACGGCGGCGGCCGCGGCATCAAAACCCTTTGCACAGGGAGCGTGGCCGCCTTTGCCGTCGCTTGCGGCGGCGGCGATCGGCGGATTGCTGATGGGCTGGGGCGCAAGACTGGGCTTCGGCTGCAATATCGGCGCGTTCGTCGGCGGCATCGCCTCGGGCTCGCTGCATGGCTGGATCTGGTTCGCCGCGGCGCTTGCAGGCAGCACGGTCGGCATCCGGCTGCGGCCGCTGTTCGGCCTTGCGCGCGAGTGAAACGATGCGGCTCATCTACGCCATCGTGCTGCTATTGGGGGCCGCCGCAATCATCGGCGATCACTTGACCAGTCCATCGTCGGGGCGCGCCGTCTCCCCCGAAGATTTCGCTGGCGCGTGCGCCCCCTGCGGGGCGCCCTGTCCGTCCACGCGACGATAGCTTACCGCACGCCGGACGCCGCCAGAAAAGCTTCCACATCCGCGCGCGTCGGAGACGCGGCACTGCCGCCGAAACGCATGCACTTCACGGCTGCCGCGGCCGTACTGAAGCGCATCGCGTCCGCGATTGCGCGCCCCTCGGTCAGAGCCAAGGCGAAGGCGGCGTGAAAGACATCGCCCGCCGCGAGCGTATCCACGACCTGAACCTCGAATGCCGGATGATGGCGGACGGTATTGCCGTCGAGCCAGAATGCGCCGTTTGCTCCATCCGTGACCGCGAGGAAACCGGGAACGGCGGAGGCGAGCGACCGCAGGGCAGCGCCGAGATCGTCGACCCGGGCGGTAGCGCGCAGCCCTTCGGCAGAGAAGATCAAGTGCGTGGCGCAAACCAGCAGCGCGTCGCTCGCCTCCGTCGGCCGGTCGCCGTCGAGGATGACCGGGAGCCCACGGCGACGGGCGGCCTCGCAAAACGGCCGCACGAACTCCGCATAGCGGTTATCGGCGAGCACCGCTTTGACGTCGTTCAAGAGCGCGTCGGGGTCGGGATGGCGCACCTGCGTCAGCCGATCGTCACGGTAGTTCACGATCGTCCGCTCCCCGGCTTCCTCGACAAAGATCGCCGAGAGCGAGGAGGGCGCTCCGTCGATCCGCATGACGCCGCTGACATCGACATGCTCGCGAATGAGACTGTCCAGCACCCGGTCGCCGATGAGATCCTCGCCCGCCGGTCCACCGATCGGACCGGCAAAGCGCGCCATGCCGCCCAGTCTTGCGACGGCAACCGCCGCGTTTGCAGCATTGCCGCCGCTGACGACCGAGTAATCCCTTGCACGCGTCTTCAAGCCGCGCGGAGGGAACTGGTCCAGGCGGAAGACAAGATCCTGCACCGCAATCCCGGCGCACAGTATTGAATGGACGGACTTCGACACGTCAGGCACCCGCCTCGGGCCGTTCGAGCCAGGCGCGAATGATGTGATGGGCGATGGCGATGGGCGGCGGCGTGAACAGTTTCTGCGGATGACGCCGCGTCAGCATCGCCGCGGTCTCCTCGCGGTCGAACCAGCGCGCGTCTTCGAGTTCGGTGCGATCCACGGTCAACGCGGCGCCGAGTGCCTCGGCGTGACAACCGATCATAAGAGACGATGGAAAGGGCCAGGGTTGCGAGGCAAAATAAGTCACGCGCCCGCACGGCACCCCCGCCTCCTCCAGCGTCTCCCGCCGTACGGCATCCTCGATGCTCTCACCCGGTTCGATGAAGCCCGCAAGACAAGACCACATTCCGGGTGGAAAGCGGGACTGACGTCCGAGCAGGCACTGATCGCCACGAAAAGGCAACATGATCACGACCGGATCGGTCCGCGGGAAGTGCTGGGCCGAGCAGGCGGGGCAGTCGCGGCGCCAGCCGCCGTGCACCAGATCTGTCGGCGCCCCGCAGTTCGAGCAGAAGCGGTGCCGGGCGTGCCAACTGAGCAACGCTTTTGCCTCGGCGATTTGTGCAAGCTCATCGGGGCCGACCAGTCCCTGGATCGCGATCGAGCGCAAGTCGAGCACAAGGAGGTCGCTGCGCGATTTCAGCGTCTCGGCCACCGACTGGTCCAAGCCGACCGCGAAACGCCCCTCCGCATTATCGAGTCCGAGAAACACGGGCTCTGCTCTCGAGGCAAGCGACCGCGCTTCCTCGACCGCAAAGCCCGCTTGAAACCCTTGGCCGGCTTTTTTCAGGACGATCAGCTCGCCGCCGATGATGCAGGTCCGCGCGGCGGCATCGGCCATGAGACTCGCGAGGTACGCCGGATCGGCTCTGCGCTCCGCGGCGCGATCAAGCGGGCTTGCGGCATAACCAAGATGCGGCTTGGGTCCGAGATCGAACAGTGGAGACAAAGGATACTCCGGTGAAGCCAAACCCTTTCTACCAGCATCTCCAGCAGTCGATAACTTCCCCGTTCGCCTTGCTTTCTCCCCCTTGGCGGCCGATATAGCGGGCGGGAGGTTGGCGGTGGACGAGCCACTCGCCAACCGGGTCAGGTCCGGAAGGAAGCAGCCCTAACGAGCTCCGGTTCGGGTCGCTCGTCAGCCTCCCACTTCCGCACGACATCGCATTCGGGACCGAGGACACAGCATGGAGCTCGGAGCGACGGCAGCGGCGAGCGCCTACCGCGTGCTCGCTCGCAAGTACCGTCCCGCCACCTTCGACGACCTGATCGGTCAGGACGCGATGGTGCGCACCATTTCCAATGCCTTCGAGACGAACCGCGTGCCGCAAGCCTGGATCCTGACCGGCGTGCGCGGGGTCGGCAAGACAACCACCGCCCGTATTCTCGCGCGCGCGTTGAATTACGAGATGCCGGACGGCTCGGGCGCGCCGACGGTCCACATGCCACAACTCGGCGTGCACTGTCAGGCGATCATGGACAGCCGCCACGTCGACGTCATCGAAATGGACGCGGCCTCGCATAATGGCGTCGACGATATTCGACAGATCAACGAAGCGGTGCGCTATGCTCCCGTCAGCGCGCGCTACAAGGTCTATATTCTCGACGAAGTGCACATGGTGACGTCACAGGGCTTCAACGCGCTGCTCAAGACATTGGAAGAGCCGCCGCCGCATGTGAAATTTGTCTTTGCCACGACCGAAATCCGCAAAGTGCCGGTGACCGTGCTTTCACGCTGCCAGCGCTTCGACTTGCGACGCGTCGAGGCGGGGCTGATCGTCAAGCATCTCGACCAGATTTGCGCCAAGGAAAGCATCGCGGCGGAGCCCGAGGCCCTCGCCATGATCGCGCGGGCCGCCGAAGGCTCAGTGCGCGATTCGCTCTCGCTGCTCGACCAGGCCATCGCTCACGCCGCCGGCGGGGTGCGGGCCGAGGACGTGCGACAAATGCTCGGACTCGCCGACCGCGCGCGCGTCATCGATCTGTTCGAGGCGATCATGCGCGGCGACGTCGCCGCGGCGCTGAAGGAACTGCGCGACCAATACGAGTCGGGCGCCGATCCGGCCGTGACATTGGCCGATCTGGCCGAGTTCACAAATTTCGTCACGCGCGTGAAGATCGTGCCCTCGGTGGCCGACGACCCCTCGCTTGCGGAAGCCGAACGTACGCGCGGGCGGGCGCTGGCCGCCTCCTTGTCGATGCGCGTGCTCTCACGCACCTGGCAGATGCTGTTCAGGGGTATCCCCGAGGTGCAATCGGCAACGAAACCGATCGCGGCCGCGGAGATGGTGCTCGTCCGTCTCGCCTATGCGGCGGATTTGCCCACGCCCGACGAGGTCATCCGGTCCCTCGATACAGGTGTCAACGGCGCCCCGCCGCGCCCGCAAGCCAATGGCGGGGGCGCACCAGGCGCAAACAGCGCCGTCACGCGCCATCCGCAGGCGGAAGCGTCCAGATCTCCGGGCGGCGCGCCGCGGGCCGCGCTTGCCGCGCAACCGGCGCCGCTGGCGCACGCCGCGCCTCGCCCCTCTGTGCCGCGATCCAATGCTGAAACCGCGCCAGCGCCCCTCCACGTCGAGCGGTTCGAGGACGTGATTGCGCTCGCAGCGGACAAGCGGGAGCTGAAGCTCAAAGCGGCACTCGAGCGAGACGTGCGGCTGGTGAAAATCGAGAACGGCCGGCTTGAGATTGCGCTCGAGCCCGCGGCCGCGCCGGGCCTCGTCAACGATCTCACGCGCAAGCTGTCGGAGTGGACAAGTCGGCGCTGGCTCGTGGTCGTCTCCGGGGAGCCGGGCGCGCCCACGATACGGGAACAAAGCGCGGCAGAGCAGGCTGCGCGTGAGCAAGGTGTGCGGGGGGACCCGCTCGTGCAGGCCTTGATGAACCGCTTTCCGGGAGCGGAGATTGTCGCGGTCCGCGTGCGCGCGGAACCCGCAACGGCCCCCGGCGCCCCCGACGGCGACGATGGATATGGCGAGCCGACGCTTGATGACGGCCCATCGTTCGGAGAGCACGGCGCCGTCAACGATGTCGATGACGATTTCTAGGCCCTCAAAGAGAGCGGCGAGGATGCCATGGACCTCATGAAGATGATGAAGCAGGCCGCACAGCTGCAGCAGAAGATGCAGGAGATGCAGGCCGAACTCGATCAGATCGAGGTCAACGGCTCGTCGGGCGCAGGGCTCGTATCGGTGACGCTGACGGCGAAAGGCGAGCTGAAATCCGTCAAGATCGACAATTCGCTCATCAAACCCGAAGACAAGGAAATTATCGAGGATCTCGTCGTCACCGCTCATGCCGATGCGCGACGCAAGGCGGAGGCGCTCCTGCAGGAGAAGATGCAAGCTCTGACCGGCGGACTGCCGCTTCCCCCGGGGCTGAAATTGTTCTGACCCTTTGCCTTCCCCTCTCGGGGAGCGATGTGCTCCATTGTCCAAATTCAATGCCCGCGACCGCCGGACCCGAAATCGAACGACTGATCCAGCTTCTGGCGCGCCTGCCGGGATTAGGCCCGCGCTCGGCGCGCCGCGCGGCGCTGCATCTGATCAAGAAGCGCGAGCAGTTGATGTCGCCATTGACGAGCGCGCTCGAAACCGCGCTCGCGAAGATCGTGATCTGTCGCGTGTGCGGGAATATCGACACGCAAGATCCCTGCACGATCTGCACGGATCCAAGACGCGACCCGTCCGTGATCGTCGTCGTGGCCGATGTGGCGGATCTCTGGGCGCTCGAGCGCGCGGGCGCCATCAATGCGCGTTATCACGTTTTGGGCGGAACGCTGTCGCCGCTTGACGGGATCGGCCCACAGGACCTGACCATCGATGCCGTGGTGACGCGCGCTCATGAGCCGGCTGTCAGGGAAATCATACTGGCCCTCAACGCGACCGTCGATGGACAGACAACCGCGCATTACATCACGGACCTCCTGCACAATGCGAAGGTGAGCGTCACGCGGCTCGCCCATGGCGTACCGGTCGGCGGCGAGCTCGATTATCTCGACGAGGGGACTTTGTCCGCGGCGATCCGGCAGCGCACGCCGTTCTAGGCCGCGCGCGCAACCAGAGCCTGTCGCATTTTCTGTCGGCCAACCGGTGCCGCTTGGCCGGAAAATGCTGCTAGGCGTCGTTGGCCGCGAGGGCAGGCTTTTTCGACAGCCGCTCGAAGTGTCCGCGGCTTTGAAGCCACGCAAGCAAGGCCAGGCTCGGCAGCGCGACCAGGGCGCTCAAGATGAAGAAAAACGGCCAGCCGGTTGCCTCCGCGACAAAGCCAGCCGGGGCCGAGAGATAGGTTCGCCCCACGGCGGCAAGCGCCGTGAGCAGCGCAAATTGCGTCGCGGTGTGAAGCGGGCTTTTGCAGAGCGCCGACAGATAGGCGACGAAAATCACCGTACCGATCGCGCCCGTAAAATTCTCGGCGATGATGGTCGCGGTCAGGGCCCAATGGTTCACGCCCACGACCGCTTGCCAACAAAAGACGAGATTGGAAAACATCTGCAGGATCGCGCCGATCCAGAGGCTGGTCGCGAGCGGATAGGCGCGTGCGACAGCGCCGCCGGCAAAGCCGCCGATCAGCGTCGCAGCAAGCCCGACGCCTTTGACGATCGCCGCATAGTCGTTGCGCGTGAAGCCGAGATCGATGACGAAAGGCGCGGTCATCGTGCCGGCAAAAGCGTCGCAGAACTTGTAGAGAACGACGAAAGCGAGGATCACGACAGCGGCGTCGCGGGTCAGAAAATCCGAGAACGCGCCCATCGCCGCCTTGATGACACGCGCGAGCGGATTCATCCGGGCCGCATGCTCAGCCTCTTCCTGTTTCGCCCGCGCAGCGGCGGCGGGTTCAGTTGCGATCAGCGTGGCGACCATGCCCACCAACACGAGAAAGGCCATCGCGATGTAGCCGGCCGTCCATGCAGCGTGTTTGCCGAAACCGGCGCTTTGCTCGAAATAGGTGACGAGAAACAGCGCGCCGGCAGTCGAGGCGAGCATGCCGATACGATAGGCGGCGACATAGGACGCCATGCCGGCCGCCTGTTCACGCTCGTCCAGGCTCTCGACCCGGAAAGCATCGATGACGATGTCCTGAGTTGCCGAGGCGGCGGCCACCAGCAACGCGCCAAGCGCGACCATGAAGGGTGCGCTCGCCGGATCAAGCAGACCGAGAAAGACAATCGTGCAAGCAAGGAGGACTTGAGAAAAGAGAAGCCAGCCGCGCCTGCGGCCGAACCAGCGCGAGAAGACCGGCACATCAAGCGCATCGACGACCGGGGCCCAGAGGAACTTCAGCGTGTAGGGCGTGCCGACCAAGGCGAACAGGCCGATCGTGCCGAGGTCCACGTTGGACTCGCGCATCCAAACGAGAAGTGTCGAGCCGGACAGCGCGAGCGGCAGGCCGGATGCAAATCCAAGGAAGGTCACGATCAGCACGCGAGGCTGCAGATAGACCGCGAGGCTATCGCCAAGCCGGGCGCGCTGAGGCGTCGTGGAATCGACAGAGGGTGCGGCGGTCATTCGGTGCCTGGTTAGTACCGGTGGTCCCATGATCTTGACGGGCCGCGGGCTGCCTATCAGAGCTCTTCGTTCAGGGAAACCCTTATCACTCGGCCGCAGCCACTGTTCGCGTAATGGGTCCGGGGATCACCATGCGGGCCTCGCGGGCGGATTCGTCACCCTCGAATTCCAGCGATTCGATGCGGCCGCCCCGCTTCGTGATCTTATCGGCTGAGATCAGCACCTGAGCGACATCCTCGGTCACCTGTCCGAAATGCTGCTGCAACTTGAGCACGCGCTCGCGCAAACGTCCGACATCGTCGATGAGATGTCCCACCTCGGTGCGGATCACGTGCGCGGCCTCGCGCATGCGCGCATCCTTCTGGATTTGCTGCATCACCTGGATCGCAAGCATCAACAGCGACGGCGAGACCAGCACCACCTGAGCGCGATAAGCCTTCTGAATCAAATCGTCGAACCCGTCATGCAGTTCGGCGTATACGGACTCCGAGGGCACAAACATCAAGGCGAGTTCCTGCGTCTCGCCGGGAATGAGGTAGCGCTCGGAGATGTCGTTTACGTGGCGCTGCACATCCTGTCGCAGGCGTTGCGCCGCCAGTTTTCGCCCCTCATCATTGGTCGCGTCGCGCAGGGCCGTGAAGGCCTCCAGGGGAAACTTGGCGTCGATGACCAGAGGGCGCGGATCGCTCGGAAGGAAGATCACGCAATCGGGGCGTTTGCTGTTGGACAGCGTGTGCTGGAACGCGAACGAACCTTTTGGGAGTCCGTCGGCGACGATCGCTTCCATGCGGGCCTGTCCAAAAGCGCCGCGCGACTGCTTGTTGCTGAGGACATCCCGCAGCGACGTCACCTGGGTGGAAAGATCGGTGATGTTTTTCTGCGCGCTGTCGATGACCGCCAGCCGCTCATGGAGGACACGCAAGCTCTCCGCCGTGCGGTGCGCCGTCGTATCCATCGACTGGCCAACGCGCTGGCTCACGGCATCGAGGCGTTCAGCCATGACGCGTGTCAGTTCGGCCTGCCGTCCGGTCAGCGTCTCGCCGACCGCTTGAAGCCGCCCAGTCATCTCGGCCTGCATGCGGGCGAGTTCACCCATGCGCTCCTCAATCTCCTCGGCGCGCATGGCCTGCATTTCGGCTTCCGTGCTACGCGCGCGCGACGAGCGCAAAGTGAGCACCGCCAGCGCAACAAGCGCCGCGGCGATCATGGCCGCAAGCGCGGAAAGGGCCTCTGGCCCAGTCAACGCGAACGGGCCAATGCTCAGGACAGTGTTCGACATCCCCCTCTCCTAACCGATTCGCGCCGCCCCTGGAACGAAGAGCGAACGGATTGACCCCCGGGTTGCTTCCTCCTACATCGCGCGCATGGCTCGGCGTGAGATTCTTATCATTCCCGACAAACGGCTGCGGCTCGTCTCGGAACCGGTCAAAACGGTTGACGCGGAGGTGCGCCGACTGATCGAGGAGATGTTTGAAGTCATGTACGAGGCGCCTGGAATCGGCCTGGCGGCGATCCAGGTGGGGGCGCCAAAGCGGATCGTGATCATGGATCTCGCGAAGAAAGACGAAGAAAAGCAGCCGCAGGTCCTGATCAACCCTGCCATTCTCTGGGCGTCGGAGGAGAAAGCGGCCTATGAAGAGGGCTGCTTGTCGATTCCTGAATATTACGAAGAAGTGGAACGGCCTGCGCGGGTCAAGGTGCGCTACCTCGACCGCGACGGGAAAGAGCAGGAGATCGATGCGAGCGGGCTCCACGCCACCTGCGTCCAGCATGAGATCGACCATCTCAACGGCGTGCTGTTCATTGACCACCTCTCCAAGCTCAAGCGGGACCGCGTGATCAAAAAATTCACGAAAGCGGCCAAGCGGGCAGACGACTGATGCCGCTGCGCCTTGTTTTCATGGGCACGCCCGAATTCGCGGCGCCGACCTTTCTGGAACTGGTTGGGCGCGGCTATGAGATCGCGGCGGTCTATACCCGCGCGCCGAAGCCGGCCGGGCGCGGCCTGGCCTTGCAGGAGACGCCGATCGCGCGCGAGGCGCGCCGGTCCGGGCTGCTCGTGCTCACGCCGACGACGCTGCGCAGCGAGGATGCGCTGGCCGCCTTTCGGGCGCATCAGGCCGATGCCGCCATCGTCGTGGCCTATGGACTGATCCTGCCGAAAGCGGTCCTCGAGGCGGCGCCGCTCGGCTGCCTCAACCTGCATGCCTCGCTGTTGCCGCGCTGGCGCGGCGCCGCCCCAATCAACCGCTCGATCATGGCCGGCGACGCCGAGACCGGCGTCATGGTGATGAAGATGGACGAGGGCCTCGACACCGGACCGATCGCGATGGCCGAGCGGGTTGCGATCGGGCCCGACATGACGGCCGGCGAGTTGCACGATGTCCTCTCGAGACTGGGCGCGGATCTCATGGCGCGGGCGCTCGGCGCGTTGGAGCGAGGGGCGCTGCTATTCACGCCGCAACCCGAATTTGGCGCCACTTACGCGCCAAAAATCGGAAAGGCGGAAACCCGCATCGACTGGTCGCGATCCTGGAAAGCCGTTCACGATCATTGCCGCGGGCTCTCGCCCGTTCCGGGGGCGTGGTGCGAAATCGGGGACGGCCGCGCCAAGGTCTTGCGCACGACGCGCGGCGAAGGCTCGGGCCGGCCGGGGACCGTTCTCGACGCCGAGCTCACGATTGCCTGCGGAGACGGCGCGGTGCGTATTCTCGAGCTGCAGCGGGCCGGGCGCTCGCCCATGAAGACGGAGGAGTTCTTGCGTGGGACGCCAGTCCCCGCCGGGACGACGCTTAGCTGACCGGCTGGCCCGCCCAATGGTGGCGGCGGCTTTCGACGAACTCTTCGAGATCGCTCTCGGACACGCGGACAAGGTCGGAATGGCCGAAGCCCTTTTCGTAATCGATGATCGAGACAAGCTGCGGGGTGACGCGAACCATGGCGATTTCTCGCGGATTGGGCTTTGGCAGCACGCGGTATTCAGGAAACCGCTTCAACTGCAGCTGGAAGGCATGATCGACCTCAGAGGCGTCGTCCACCACGAGAGCCGTGGCGGCCAGGGAGAGACCTTTGATATCCAGCGGCTTCGGCGTGTCCTTCCCCAGCGCGATGGAAACACGCTCGTCGCGGCTGATGTTTTGCACCTTCTGCCCTGCGCGTTCGGCGAAAAAGTAGATCACGAGCCCGTCGTTCATGTAGCCGACGACCGTCGCCTGAGGCCAGCCGTCGGGACGGTTGGTGGCGATGGTCATGATGCGGTGCGAGTCAAGCAATCGGATGATCAGGTCTTTGAACGAACGTTTCATGGCGGCTCCAAACGTCCTGTATGCTAGCCCTCCGTCCCCGAGCGGCCTTTGAGGCTTATCAAGGAATGCCCCGCTACAAGCTCGTCCTGGAATATGACGGCACACCCTTCGTCGGCTGGCAAGTCCAAGCCGGCGGCTTATCCGTTCAGGCGGTGCTGGAGGGGGCTGTCAAAGCCTTTAGCGGCGAAGACAGAACGGTATCCGGCGCGGGCCGTACCGACGCCGGCGTCCACGCCCTGGGCCAGGTCGCACATCTGGACCTTGGGTGTGACTGGCGGGCGGACCGCCTTCGCGATGCGCTGAACGCGCAGCTTCGGCCGCATCCCATCGCGGCCGTCATGGCCGAGAAGGCGGACGAGGGCTTCGATGCCCGCTTTTCAGCGAAACGGCGGCACTACTGCTACCGTATCGTCAATCGACGCGCCGATCTGACGCTCGATCGCGGGCGCGCCTGGCGCGTTCCCCGCACGCTCGATGTGCCGGCCATGCATGAGGCCGCGCAGGCGCTGCTCGGACAGCACGATTTCACGACGTTCCGGGCCGCCGAATGCCAGGCCAAATCGCCGGTCAAGACCCTCGATCGGCTGGACGTCGAGCGGTCCGGCGAGGAAGTGCGCATTCACGCGTCAGCGCGGTCGTTCCTTCATCACCAGGTCCGCTCGATGGTCGGCTCGCTTGTTCTTGTCGGCGACGGCAAGTGGTCCATCGGCGACATGGCGGATGCGCTCAAAGCGCGCTCGCGCCCCGCATGCGGGCCGGTCGCCCCGCCCGAAGGCCTCTATCTGGTCGCGGTGGACTACTGAGAAAAATAACGATCGAGGATCCGGCGATAGATCGCCGTCAGCGTAACGAGGTCGGATATCGGAACGTGTTCGTCGACCTTGTGCGAGGTTGCGTTCACCAGCCCGAACTCGACCACCGGGCAGTAATCCTTGATAAAGCGCGCATCGGACGTTCCGCCCGCAGTCGAAAGCTCCGGCTTGCGCCCCGCAATCTCGGCGACCGCATCCGCAACGAGGCCGGTGAACGGGCCGGGCATGGTCAAGAAAGCGCTCGCATTCGAGGAGTCGAAGACAAGCCGGAAACGGATGCCGCCGCTTGCCGCTTCCGCGCAGCGCCGCTCGATCAAGGCCCTCAGGGACGCCAGGCTATGGTGATCGTTGAAGCGGATATTGAAGCGCGCGCGCGCTTCGGCCGGGATCAGATTGTCGGTCTTGTTTCCGACGTCGATCGACGTGAACTCCAAATTGGAAGGCTGGAAGTACTCGCTTCCCTGGTCGAGCGGCGATGCCATGATCGCGCTCACCAGCTTGATCAGGCCGCGGATCGGGTTGTCGGCAATCTGCGGGTAGGCGACGTGACCCTGCGTGCCTTGTACGATCAGGGTGCCATTGAGCGAACCACGGCGGCCGTTCTTGATCATCTCGCCAAGCGCGTGCGGGTTGCTCGGCTCGCCGACTATCGCGTGATCGAAACGCTCGCCGCGCTCAGCCAGCCATTTCAGCAGCTTCACCGTGCCGTTGACGGCGACGCTTTCTTCATCCCCGGTGATCAGGAGCGAGATCGAGCCCTTGGGCGCACCATGTGCGGCAAGATAGTCGAGCGCCGCGGCGACAAAGCAAGCGATTTCCCCCTTCATGTCGACGGCGCCCCGCCCGTACAGCTTTCCATCCGCGATTTCGCCGGAAAAGGGCGGATGCGACCAGGCGCGTTCGTCGCCGGGCGGCACGACATCGGTGTGGCCAGCGAACATGAGATGCGGCGCGCCAGTTCCGATTCGCGCGTACATATTCTCGACCGGGTCAGCGCCGGGCTCTGCAAAGGTCACGCGATGCACCTCGAAGCCGGCGGGCTTGAGAACCCGTTCCAGATAAGCCTGTGCCCCGCCTTCGACGGGCGTTATGGAGCGACAACGGATGAGTTCGCGGGCGATGGCGACGGGGTCGGCAGGCATCAATGTTCTTCCCCTCGCGAGCGCCGAGAGATCAAGGTCAATCTCGTAACAACTCGTTGATGCTGGTCTTGGAGCGCGTCTTCTCGTCGACGCGTTTCACGATGACCGCGCAGTAGAGCCCAGGGCCCGGCCGGCCGTCCTTCATCGGCTTCCCGGGCATGGTGCCGGAGACTACGACCGAGTAAGGCGGCACCTCGCCCTGAAAGGTCTCGCCGGTCTCGCGATCCACGATCTTGGTCGAGGCGCCAAGATACACGCCCATCGACAGCACGGAGCCTTCGCGCACGATGACCCCCTCCGCGACCTCCGCGCGCGCGCCGATGAAGCAGTTGTCCTCGATGATGACCGGTCCCGCCTGCAGCGGCTCGAGCACGCCGCCGATCCCGGCGCCGCCGGAAATATGGCAATTCTTCCCGATCTGCGCGCAAGAGCCAACCGTCGCCCAGGTATCCACCATCGTGCCTGAATCGACATAGGCGCCCAGGTTGACGAATGAGGGCATCAGCACGACGCCTGGCGCGATGAACGCGGAGCGGCGCACCACGCAGTTCGGCACGGCGCGAAAGCCGGCCGCCCTGAATTTTGCCGCGGTCCAGCCATCGAACTTGGAGGGCACCTTGTCCCACCAGGCCGCCCTGCCCGGCCCGCCCCTGATCACGGTCATATCGTTCAGACGGAAGGAGAGCAGCACCGCCTTCTTCAGCCATTGGTTCACGTGCCAGCGGCCGTCGGCTTGCTTTTCGGCCACCCGCGCCTTGCCGGAGTCCAGCAGCCCGAGCGCCTGATCGATGGCGTTGCGGACAGCCCCCTTGGTTTTCGGGGTGACCGCATTGCGGTTCTCGAAAGCGGCATCAATGGTTGCGGCCAGTTTTTCGTGCGGCATGCGTCGGCTCCCCCCTTTGGCCGGGTGTGTCGCGGAGCAAGTGCGGCCTGTCAACCACCCGATCAGGACCGCGGCCCGGCCACTCCCTGCAGGAAGCCGACAAGGTCGTCCGTGACATGGTCCACGTGGTCGGCGCTATGCCCTTCCAGTTCCCAGTGCTCGCGGAACACCTCGCGGGTGCCTTCCGGCACCACAAGCACTGTGGTCATTCCCAGATGGTAGGGCACGGTCAGGTTGCGCGCGAGGTCTTCGAACATCGCGGCGCGCGCCGGATCGACATCATGCGCTTTCAAGAAGCGGGCATAGGTCTCGGGAAAGGGTTTTGGCTCCATCTCGGCGGCAACGATATCGAACACATCCTCAAAGTGTTCGCCAATTCCGAGCCGGGCTACAACGGCCGCGGCGTGTTTCTTTGTGCCATTCGTCAGAATCAGCTTTCGGCCCGAAAGCTTCCCGATCGCCGCCCCGAGCGCGGGATTCGGCTCCAGGGGGGAATGGTCGATCTCGTGGACAAAGTCGAGGAAATCGTCCGGCTTCATCCCGTGCTCGCTCATCAAGCCGCGCATGGAGGTGCCGTAGCGCTTGTAGTAGTCCTTCTGCAAACGAAAGGCTTCATCGTGGCCGATCTTCAGGAACTCGGCGATGTAGTCACGAATGCGGATATCGACCTGCTGCCAGAGGTTGAGGTGGTGCGGATAGAGCGTGTTGTCGAGATCGAAAACCCAGGTCTCGACATGCGAGAAACCGCGAGATGGGGGGCGGGCTTGGCTTGTCATCGTCATGGCGAGGTCTTAGCGGAGCACGTGGGCTGGCGCGAGCGAATTGCTCGCTCGCGATGATCGGATGAAGCGGATGCAAGTACTGGTGATCGGCGCCGGCGTCGTCGGCCTTGCCTGTGCGCGAGCCCTTGCGCGCGCGGGCCACGAGGTCATCGTTGCCGAAGCGACAGGCACGATCGGCGCCGGCATTTCCTCACGCAACAGCGAGGTCATCCATGCCGGCATGTATTATCCGGCGCATTCGCTACGCGCGCATCACTGCGTTCGAGGCCGGCGAATGCTTTATTCTTTCTGCGAAACGCATGGCATCCCGCACCGCAGGTGCGGCAAGCTGATTGTCGCCACCAGCGATCCCGAGCGCGTAAAAATCGAAACGATCCACAAGCAGGGGCTCGTCAACGGAGTGGAAGGGCTCGCGCTCCTGGAGCGGGCCGAGGCGATCCGGCTGGAGCCCGCATTGTCTTGCATTGCAGCCGTTCACTCGAACGAAACCGGGATCATTGACGGCCACGCCTTCATGCTCGCGCTGCAAGGCGATCTCGAGAGTCAAGGCGGCGTCGTCGCTTTCAATACGCCTGTTGCAAAGGCTGCACGGCAGGCCGAGCTTTGGCGCGTACAATTCGATGACGCGGAAGCCGGCTCGCTGTTCGTCGATGCGATTGTCAACTCCGCCGGTTTGCGCGCGCAGGCGGTGGCGCGAATGATCGAAAGTTATCCCGCGGAACGCGTGCCGCCCCTCGTTCTCGCAAAGGGAAATTACTTCGCCTATGCCGGACGACCCGTCTTCACCCGCCTCATCTATCCCGCCCCGGTCGACGGCGGCCTTGGAACGCATGTGACGCTGGACCTCGCCGGCCGCATGCGTTTCGGGCCTGACGTCGAGTGGGTCTCGCGCGAACATTACGACGTCGATCCGCAGCGTGCGCAGTCGTTCTATGCGAGCATCCGCCGGTACTGGCCGGGGCTCCCGGACGGCAAGCTGATTCCCGACTACTCGGGAATCCGTCCGAAACTCACGGGTCCGGGCGAGCCGGCCGCCGATTTCGTGATCGACGGCCCGGCCGAGCACGGCGTGCCGGGGCTTGTGCAGTTATTCGGAATCGAGTCGCCCGGACTCACGGCGGCGCTCTCGATCGCCGACGATGTCGTCTCGCGGCTATCTTAAGACGGGATGCGAACCGGAATCCGCTTCTCCGATGCGTTAGTTTCCAGCGACACGCAGGCGCGACAAGCGCTTGCGCATGTCGGGGGATAGGGCCGAATAGTTTTCGATCGGCGTAAAGTTCGACGCGCGCGGAGGGCCCTCGCCGGTGAAGGCCTGCAAGCCTTTAGATGTCGCCACGATATCGCCGGTGCGCAGCGTCGGATCCGTGCTCACGTCGACGCGAGCGAGCCCGAAAGGGTCCTTGCCGTTGCAGGTGCAATCGGAAACGATCCGCTTTCTGTAGACAAAAGCATTCGGAAGAGCGGCGTAGCGCCTGCCATCGGCGGACACCGCGCGCTCGATCTCCGGGCCGGAGAAAATCCGCGTTGTCGCCGCCGGACACATCCGCACGCAGAGCTCGCCGGAGTCTGCGCCGGTCACGCGCTGAACGGGAAAATAGCGGCCGTCGCAAAGGCGTACGCAGTAGGACATGACGTCCCCGCCGGGCACCGCAGGCTCCGAGCGCGGAACGGGGAACTCCCGCGGACGCGCAGTCCCCGGCCCGCCGAACGGATCGGCATAGGGGAGAAGACGCTGAGCCGGCGGAGGACGGCCGAAGAAATACTCAAAAAAGCCCTGCGCGCCCGCTGATTCCGCGAGGAGGCCCGCCCCGAGTACCAAGGCGGCCGCGAACCTCATGACGACCCGAACATGGCCCGCGGCACGTCCTACAGCCAACCGACGCACTACACACTCACTCACGCAGGCGACCTGCGCTCGCTCGACACAAAGCGGCGCGCACACCAACGGAAGACCGGACGCTCGGTTCCGAAGCGAATGGATCAGGAGGGAGCCTCCGATGCCGTCCGCGTAGGATTTCTCGGGCTTTCCAGCCCGCGTGAATTCACGATAGGGTGGCCCATGGTGGGCGGAAGACCCCCGATCCAAGCCCAATCAGGATCGACCGAGCCATTCTGGAGGATTAAGGCCATGACTCTTCTGAAATCCGCAGCCTTCGCTTCCGCCATCAGCCTGGCAGCGACCTGCGCCCAGGCGCAGCAAATCGAGGCTGTTCGATGGGGCGTGCCGATGTCTTTCGGCTCGAACCTCGTCGCGTTGGGGGACACCATGCCCTGGGTCTCGCAGCAGATCGAGAAGGCGTCAGGAGGGCGCATCCGGCTGCAGGTTTTCGAACCCGGAAAACTTGTTCCGCCGCTCGCGATCTTCGAATCCGTCGCCGATGCCAAAGTCGAAGCGGGCTACAGCTGGATGGGCTATGAGGTCGGCCGCGTTCCCGCGGCGGCCTTGTTCGGGGCCGTTCCGTTCGGGATGGAATCGCCCGAATTCATGGCGTGGATGTATTTCGGCGGTGGCAATGAGCTTCTGCGCGAGCTGTTCAAGCCGTTCAACGTCTACCCGATCTTCTGCGGAACGATCAGCCCCGAAGGCGCAGGCTGGTTCCGAAAGGAGATCAACACGCCGGAAGACGTGAAAGGATTGAAATTCCGCGCTGCCGGCTATGGCGGCGACATCTACAAGGAGCTTGGCGCGTCGGTGACGCTACTCCCCGGCGGCGAGCTTTTCCAAGCCTTAGAAAAGGGCGTGCTCGACGGGACTGAATTCTCGCTGCCGACTGTCGACGACCAACTCGGGTTCTACAAGGTGGCGAAATACTATTACCTTCCTGGCTGGCACCAGCCGTCCACGAACCAGTACCTCTACGTGAACCTGAAGTCCTGGGAGAAGCTGAACCCGCAGACGCAGGCCCTGATCGAGACCACTTGCACGGCCGGGGTCGCAATGGCGCTGGCCAAGGCCGAGGCGCTGCAATCGAAGACGCTCGCCAAGTTCGAGAAGGAAGGCGTGCAGGTGAAGCAGGTCCCGGGTGCTCTCCTGAAGGCATTCCAAGCGGCGACCAAGAAGGTGATGGCCGAGAAATCTGGCGCGAACGAGTCATTCAAGAAAGTCTATGATAGCCAGCAGGCTTTCATGGCGCAGAACCAGAAGTGGAAAGAGCTCGGCTATCTCCCGCGCGACTTCAAATAAACCGTTCTCAAAATGGCGACAGCCGCAACACATGCACCGGATGGCCCGCTAGCCGGGCCTTCCGGTATTCCCCTGCCGCATACGCGTCTTTCACGCGCGCTTGACGGCATCATCACGACGATCGGCGAAGCGTCGTCCTGGATCTGGACGGTGCTCATGCTGTTGATCATCTATCAGGTTGTGCAACGCTACGCTTTCGGGCTCGGCTCGATCCGTATGGAGGAGATGCAGTGGCATCTCTACGCGATCGGCTTCATGCTCGGCATTCCATTCGCTGAAGTTGCGGAGCGGCACGTGCGAATCGACGTCTTCGCCGAGCACATGTCATACAGGCGACGTTTGTGGATCGAGTTCATCGGACTCTTGGTTTTCCTGCTTCCCTTCTCGATCTTCGTTTCTTGGTGGTCGGTTCCCTACGTGCTCGATTCCTGGCGGGTGAACGAGATTTCGGCGGCGCCAGACGGCTTGCCCTATCGCTATGTGTTGAAGGCGTTCATCACCATCACCTTCGTTCTCTTGGCGATGACGGCCGTGTCGCGGCTGTCGCGCGTAGCCGCGGCGCTTAGACGGCCTCATTGAGTCTGGCGCCCGCGCAGCCGTGGTTCTGGGGGAACCCATGGAAGTCTACGAATTCATTGTCATCGTGTTCCTGCTGGCCTTCATCGGGAGCCTTTTCACGGGCTACCCGATCGCGTGGCTGCTCGGCGGTCTCTCGCTCCTGTTCACGGCGGGTGGCATCTTCCTGAATACCTATTTCGGTCTCGATACGTTCCTGCTCAACCGGTGGGAAAATTTCGCCATCATCGTCGACCGCGTTTTTGCGCAGATGGCGAATTGGGTGCTCGTGGCGTTGCCCATGTTCATTTACATGGGGCTGATGCTCGATCGATCGGGCGTCGCCGAAAAGATGATGACGAATTTCGTCCGCGTGTTCGGCGAATTACGTGGCGGGCTCGCAATCACAGTGGTGCTGATCGGCATCCTGCTCGCCGCGTCGACCGGGATCGTCGGCGCGTCGGTCGTCCTTCTGGCCACGCTGTCGATCCCGATCATGATGCAGCAAAACTATTCGAAGTCGCTTGCATCTGGCGTCGTTGCGGCTTCGGGAACGCTCGGCATCCTGATCCCGCCCTCCATCATGCTCGTGATCATGGCCGACCAGCTCTCGATATCGGTCGGCGACCTCTTCATGGGCGCTATCATACCCGGCCTCCTGCTCGGAGCGTTTTACCTGATCTATGTCATCGTCATTGCGCAAATTCAGCCCGATGTCGCGCCCGCGCCGAAACACCGCCACCGATTGACCGGACGGGAGATCTGGGGCGCAATTTTCGCAACGGTGCCGACGGCGGCGCTCATCCTCGCCGTGCTCGGCACGATTTTCTTCGGCATTGCCACCCCGACGGAGGCTTCCGGAGTGGGAGCGTTCGGCGCCACTCTCCTCGCCGCCGTCAACGGCAGACTTAATCTCAAAGTGATCCGTCAAGTCGGCATCGAAACGACGCTGACGAGCGCGTTCATCTTCGGCATCTTCCTGGGCGCGACGGCTTTCGCGCTCGTCATGCGCTCCCTGGGAGGAGACGAGTTCATCGGCCATCTGCTCAAAGGTCTCCCGTTCGGTCCGACCGGTATCGTCATCTTCATCCTGTTCGTCGCGTTCATTGCCGGCTTCTTTCTCGACTGGCTTGAGATCGTGCTGATCATCCTGCCGCTGGTGGCCCCCGTCGTGAAGGATCTCGGGTTCAATCTTGTCTGGTTCGTTGTCGTGTTCGCCGTCTGCCTGCAAACCTCGTTCCTCACCCCGCCGGTCGGCTTCTCCCTGTTCTATCTGAAAGGCGTCGTTCCGAAGGAAATCACCACCGGCCACATCTATGTGGGAATCATCCCCTTCGTGGTCCTGCAGCTGCTCGCCGTCGCGGCGACGTTCATCTGGCCTGATCTTGTCCTTTGGCTCCCAGAGAAAATGTACGGGAGCGTCGGCAACTGAATTAGCGTTCGGGCTTCGGCCCAAGAGGTCTTGGCGCGGTCGCTTCGTTCTCGGACTCGTCCTGTTCCACGGCGGGGATGGCGTAGCCACCCGAGAGCCAGCGGTGCAGGTCGATATCGCCGCATCGCCGCGAGCAGAATGGACGAAATTCCATCACGGCGGGCTTGCCGCAGATCGGACAGGGTTTTGGGCTCGGCATGTCGGACATGGCGCGCTTCTGATTGACGGCTGAGAGATAGTCCGCCGTCCGCCGAAATCTAAGGGCGGTTCGGCTCAGGAATATTTCAGCGTGATCCCGCCGTCGACGACGAGTTCGATCCCGGTCACATACTTCGCTTCGTCGCTCGCGAGGTAGACCGCCGCCCAGGCGACATCCCAGGCTTCTCCGCCGCGGCCCATCGGGACCTGGCGCGCGCGGACGCGCCACATCTCCTCAAGATCGCCGGCCGCATAGGATTGCGCCAGCCCCGCGGTGTGCGCGACCATCGGCGTCTCCATCAAGCCCGGCAGGATCGCATTCACCCGGATGTTCTTGGGCGCGTACTGGACGGCCGTCGTCCGCGTCAGATGATTCATCGCCGCTTTTGTCGCGTAATAGGTCGCGTAAGGAACGCCGGTGTAGCGGATCGAAGCGATGGAGGAGATGTTGATGATCGACCCTCCGCCCTGCCCCTCCATCACTGGAATGACGTGCTTCATCGTGAGGAATGCACTTTTCAAGTTCACGGCAAAGACGCGATCCCAAGATTCTTCCGTGATGTCGGCAACGCCGCCCATCTCGGCAATGCCGACATTGTTGTCGAGGATATCGATGCGGCCGTAAGCGTGCCTGCAAGCCTCGACCATGGCGAGCACCTCGGCCTCCTTGGTCACGTCCGTGCGGATGGCCCGCGCCTCGCCGCCCTCTGTCTTGATGATTCCCGCGGTTTCCTCAGCCGCGCCAAGATTGATATCCGCGCACAAGACTTTCGCCCCCTCGCGGGCAAAGGCGACGGCGGTGGCCTTGCCGTTGCCCCAGCCGGGCCCGATCGATCCGGCGCCGACGACGATCGCGACTTTGCTGGCCAGGCGATTGGGCATGGTGTCTCCTAGCGAGAGCTGCGCGATCAGCTGCGCTTCTTGTCCAATTCCCGAAGCTCGGTCTTCAGGATCTTGCCGTAATTGTTTTTCGGCAAAGCCTCAACGAACAGATAGTGCTTCGGGCGCTTGAAGCGGGCGATCTCCGAAAGACAGAGCGCGTCCAGTTCAGCCGGCGTGGCATGCCCGGCGACATAGGCTACAACGACCTCGCCCCATTCCGGGTCATCGCGGCCAATCACCGAGGCTTCGCGCACACCCGGATGCTTGAGCAAGACTTCCTCGATCTCGCGTGGATAGATATTCGAGCCGCCGGAGATGATCAGATCTTTCGAGCGATCCTTCAGCGTCAAGTACCCGTCGGAATCGAATGTACCGACGTCGCCTGTGTGCAGCCATCCCTTTTTCAGCGCCGCGGAGCTGGCTTCCGCATTCTGCCAATAGCCCGGCATGACCACGTCGCCGCGCACGAGGATTTCGCCGGTCTCGCCGGGTGCAATAGCTTGGTCCTCATCATCGGCGACCATCACGTCAACGCAGGCATAGGGGCGGCCGGCGGAGCCGAGACGCTGGCGCCAGCGCGGATGCTCTCGATCGGCAATATCGGATTTCGACAAGGTTGTAATTGTCATCGGGCTTTCGCCTTGCCCATAGATTTGCGCAAAGCGTGGTCCGAACCGATCGAGTGCGCGGATCGCATCCTCGATGTACATCGGGGCACCGCCCCAGATGATGGTGCGAATGTTCTCGTTCCTGCAATCGGATGTGCATTCGATCAGGCGCTTCACCATGGTCGGCGCAGCGAACATGGAAATTCGCGGCCAATAGGCGGCAAGGTCGAAGATCTCGGCCGGCTCGAAGGCGCCCGACTCGGGTATGACGTTCACTCCGAGGCGCGCGATGTGGGGCAGGATGTACATGCCGGAGCCATGGCTCATGGGAGCGGCATGCAGCACCGGATCGCCCGGAGAAACCGGATCAACCTCTGACGCATAGGCATGGGCGCACCAGGAAAGATTGCGGTGCGTCAGCATCGCGCCTTTGGGACGTCCCGTTGTTCCCGAGGTGTAGAACAGCCAGGCGAGGTCGTCGCCGCCGCGCGGCAGGACGGAAACCGGGTCAGCCGTGAAAAGCGCGTCAAAGTCGGGACTGCCGATCGTGATCAGCCTTTCAAGGCCCGCCGGCGCGTGGGGCGCGACCACGTCGACAAGGCCCTCGGAAGCAAGACAAACGCGCGCACCGGAATGCTCGAGGATGTAGGCAAGCTCCAATCCGTGCAGCTTGGCATTGGCGGGGACGGCAGCAAGCCCGGCATGCCAGATCGCATCAAGCGCTTCGAGATACTCTGGCGAATTCTTTGCGATGATCGCCACGCGGTCGCCCGGCGACAGGTTCAGCCTGTTGCGCAACGAGCCCGCAAGCCGGGCCGCGCGGGAGGCGGCCTGCGCATAGGTGCGCACCACCTGCCGCCCAAACCCGACAGCCGGCCTATCGGGATGGCTTTTTCCAGCGCGCTCAAGCCAAAGCGCAACGTTCATGGACTCAAACCTGTGCAGCGTTCAGCCAGCCGAACCGAACAGGATAGCCTTCCCCCTCGAGCAGGGACACGGTTTCGTAGAGCGGCAATCCGACCACGTTGCTGAACGAGCCGGCAATCTTGACGACGAATGTGCCGGCGAGCCCTTGCGCCGCGTATCCGCCCGCTTTGCCGCGCCACTCGCCAGACGCGAGATAGGCTTCGATCTCATCCGTCGACAGCCGCTTGAACCGAACACGCGTCTCGACCAGGCGCTGGCGAAACGCTTCCTTGGGCGTGACCAGACAGACGCTGGTATAGACGCGATGGTTGCGGCCGGAGAGAAGACGCAAGCATTGGGCCGCCTCTTCCATCAACTCTGTCTTCGGCATGACGCGCCGGCCGACCGCCACCACCGTATCGGCGGCAATGATGAAAGCGCCGCGCAGACTTTCCTCGCGCCGCACGGCGGCCAGCGAAGCCTCCGCCTTTTCGCGCGCAAGACGGTTTGCGAGGGCGCGCGGCAATTCGCCCTTGATGGGAATTTCGTCGACTTCGGAGGGCATCAAGGCATCCGGCTCGATGCCGGCTTGGTTCAACAGACCCAGACGCCGCGGCGAGCCGGAGGCGAGAACGAGCTTCAACTGGCCGATCATCGCTTGAGCGCTCGCCCCCTTAAGGCCCGGACAAGGCGTGCGCCGCCCCGCGATCCTGTGCCCCGATCATTTGAAACGGTAGGTGACTCGGCCCTTTGTCAAATCGTAGGGCGTCATTTCGACAAGAATTTTGTCGCCGGCCAGGACACGAATTCGGTTCTTGCGCATGCGTCCGGCCGTGTGGGCGATGATTTCGTGACCATTCTCAAGCTTCACCCGGAAAGTGGCGTTCGGGAGCAGTTCCGTGACGATACCGGGAAATTCCAGAGGTTTTTCTTTCGACATGCAAATCTTGTATGGGATGGCCTGTCGCGCCCTTTCGGCAGCCCGGCCTCCGCCTTTCTCACCATCCTCGGAGGAATTGCGCGCGGAAATTAGCGGAATCTCCATTCCCGCACAACAGCCGCTCGTACCGGCCTGCCCGCCCGTCATGATCCCCCACCTGGGCGCCAATCGAACCGCTCCTTGATGCGCTTCATGAGCATGTCCCGCACCTCCCGATAGGCGGCAAGACGCTGTTCGCGGCTGCCGCCGATATCCGAGACATCGGGCGTTGGCCAATACTCGACATCGATCGCGTGCGTGCGCGTGAGCTCCAGAGCCTTGTGGTGGGCCTCCGGCGCCAGGGTCACGATCAGGTCGAAGTTCAGTCCCTCGAGCTCTTCGATCTCTTCGAAGGTATGCGGCCGATGCTTTTTCAAATCGAGCCCGATCTCGTCGAGCACCGCCGCGGCAAAGGGTTCGGAGTCGCCCTTGATCACGCCCGCGGAACGGACATAGAGCGAGGTTCCGAACAGGTGTCGGCAGATGGCCTCGGCGATGGGAGATCGTATGGCATTCAGCCTGCACGCGAACAGCACGGCTTGGGGCCGCTGTCCGCGGCTTGGGCCGGCCATCTCAGCCCTTCCAGTGCAGCACGCTCAAGAGCGTGAACAACCGTCTGGCGGTGTCGAAATCAAGCTCCACTTTTCCTTGGAGCCGCTCCATCAAGAGCGTGGAGCCTTCGTTGTGCAAACCGCGGCGGCCCATGTCGATCGCCTCGATCTGGCTGGGGGAGGCCGTGCGGATCGCCTTGTAGTAACTGTCGCAGATCATGAAGTAATCCTTCACGATGCGGCGGAACGGCGTCAGCGACAGCAAATGGGCCACGACGGGAGAATCGTCGGCGAGCCGAATATCGAACAGAAGCCGGTTCTCGGTGATCGCCAGGCGGAGAGCATAAGGCCCGCCGGCATGTCCGATCGGGACAAAGACGTTGTCCTCCAGAAGGTCGTAGATCGCGACCGCGCGTTCATGCTCGACATCGCGATTCGGGGTGCCGATCGAATTTTCATCGAGCGTCACCGCCGCCAGGCGGTACTTGGCTCCATCGATCGTCGAACCGGCGGTCATTATTGATTCAAGCGGATGGCTACCGAACGCGCATGGGCGTCGAGCCCCTCGGCTTCGCCGAGCGCGATCGCAGCCGGCGCAAGCTTGCGTAACGAATCCGGGCCAAGTTTAAGGATGGAGGTTCGCTTCATGAAATCCAACACGCCGAGCCCGGACGAAAAGCGGGCCGAGCGCGCGGTCGGCAGCACGTGATTGGAGCCCGCCACATAATCCCCGATCGCTTCCGGCGTATGGGGGCCGATGAAGATTGCGCCGGCATTGTTGATCCGTTTCGCCATTCGCTCGGCATCTTCGATCATGATCTCAACGTGCTCGGCTGCAATCGCGTCCGCGAGCGGGATCGCATCGTCAATCGCCGGGACGAGGACGATGGCTCCAAACACACGCCACGATTCTTCCGCGACGGCCGCACGCGGTAGCGTCTTCAATTGAATCGCGACGGCTTTCTCCACTTCGCTCGCCAGCGAAACGTCGTCGGTGATGAGAATGGCCTGCGCCGCCGCGTCGTGTTCGGACTGCGCCAGAAGATCGGCCGCGACCCAACTGGGATTGGCCGTCTTGTCGGCAATGATCAAAACCTCGGAGGGCCCCGCCACCATGTCGATGCCCACTTTGCCAAAGACGATGCGCTTGGCGGCGGCGACATAAGCGTTGCCGGGGCCCACGATCTTCATCACTGGACGAATCGTCTCCGTCCCGTGGGCCAGCGCCGCGATCGCCTGAGCCCCGCCGACCCGATAGATTTCCTCGACCCCGGCCAGATGCGCGGCCGCAAGCACCAGCGGATTCAACCGCCCATCAGGTGTCGGCACCGTCATCACCAGGCGAGCCACGCCTGCGACCTTCGCCGGCACCGCATTCATCAGCACCGAGGAAGGATAAGCTGCCGTGCCGCCGGGCACATACAGACCCACGGATTCGATGGCCGTCCAGCGCGAGCCGAGCTCGACGCCGAGCGCATCGGTGAAGCGGTCGCTGCTCGGGATTTGCCGGCGATGGTAGGCTTCGATGCGGTCGCGGGCGACCCGCAAGGCTTCAAGCGCGGCAGGTTGGCACTGTCTGACAGAGCCCTCGATATCCGCGGCAGAAATTCGCAAGCCAAGCTTGCTCAAGTCGACGCGATCGAAGCGGCGCGTCAAGGCTATCACCGCCTCGTCTCCGCGCGCCGCGACATCGGCGACAATAGCGCGGACCGCTTGCTCGACGTCTTCAGACGTCTCACGCTTCGTATTCAGAAATTGCCGGAACCGATCAGCAAAATCGGCGGTGCGTGCGTCCAGGCGGATCGGCATGGCGAAGTCATCCCCTCCGGACTTAAGGGAGGGATCGCGGCCCGCCTGTCAACCCCGCGAGGCTTGCTGCTGTTGGACGGGCGCGTCCTCGACCTCGCTATGCTGCGGGCAGGCAGCCACCTTCCACGCGGGACCCAGATCCGCAAGCTCGCATTCCAGACATTCGACGTCGAGACGAAGGGCCGCGCCGTTTGAGAAATGCAGAATAATAGCGCCCCCTGGAGGATCGTTCTCGGCGAATTCCACGGCGAGGAGGTTCAGGACGCCCTCTTTGTCGCTCGCATCGATCTGCTTTGCCTTGCAGGCCAGGACACGGTCGAACCGCAGCGCGGACCGGCGGCGCAACCACTCGGGATTGTTGCACACCGCCGTTTCCCAGTCGAAGCGGTCCGCCACTACGACAAGACGATTTTCGCGGGCAAGCCAGTGGATGTCGCCGACTCTCAAGACCGCGTCCTGCAGGTGAGCGGAAATGACTTCGATGTCGTCGCGGTCAAGCGCGATCAGCTTCAGCGCATGGTCCATGGATGCGACACTATGTTTCTCTCCGGCGTGAATCGTAGGTAGAGAGGCCTTTGCTGGACCGCAAGGGAGGCAGGCCTTCTTAGCGTTCCAAATTCATCGCCGAGGCTCCGCCGGTGGCCGGGGCGGGACGTCGGCCAAGCCGCCGTCGACCGCAAGGGATCAGCCCCTGATCCGCTCAATGTCCGCGCCGCAGGCCGAAAGCTTGTCCTCGAGCCTCTCGAAACCGCGGTCGAGATGGTAGACCCGGTTCACCATCGTCTCGCCTTCGGCGGCCAGTGCCGCGATGACGAGGGAGACCGAGGCGCGCAGGTCGGTCGCCATGACGGGGGCGCCCTTGAGGCGCTCGACGCCCTCGATCGTCGCCGTGTCCCCGTCGAGTTGGATATGGGCCCCAAGGCGCACGAGCTCCTGCACATGCATGAACCGGTTTTCGAAGATGGTCTCAGTAATGCGCGACGTGCCGCGGGCGCGCGTCATCAGCGCCATCAGCTGCGCCTGGAGGTCCGTGGGAAAACCCGGGAACGGCGCGGTCGTGACCTCGACCGGCCGCAATCCGCCGCCGTCCCGCGCGACCCGAATGCCCTCGTTCGTCGACTGGATCGTCACGCCGGCTTCGCGCAGCACGTCGAGCGCGCTCTGCAAGAGTTCCGGACGCGTGTGCTCGAGGAGCACATCCCCGCTCGCCATGGCGACCGCGATGGCATAGGTGCCGGTTTCGATGCGGTCGGGGATGACGCTGTGGCGCGCCCCGTTGAGTTTCGAAACACCCTCGATAACGATGCGCGAGGAGCCTGCACCTGAAATTCTCGCGCCCATCTTGTTGAGGCAACTTGCAACGTCGGCAATTTCCGGCTCCCGAGCCGCATTCTCGATGACCGTCGTGCCATCCGCGAGCGAGGCCGCCATGACCGCGGTGTGCGTGCCGCTCACCGTCACCTTGGGAAAGACGATTTCGGCGCCGCGCAGCCCGTTCGGCGCGCGGGCGATCACGTAGCCCGCCTCGATATCGATTTGCGCGCCGAGCCGTTCGATGGCCATGATCAGCAAATCGACCGGCCGCGTGCCTATCGCGCAGCCGCCCGGCATCGAGACGCGCGCTTCGCCCATGCGGGCCACGAGAGGCGCAATGACCCAGAAACTCGCGCGCATGCGCGAGACGAGCTCATAGGGCGCCGTCGTATCCACAATACGCGCGGCGGAAATCGACAGTGTCTGACCCGTGTATTCGGCTTCGCCCGGCCGCTTGCCGCTGATCATGACATCGACGCCGTGGTTTCCCAGGATGCGCTGCAGCAGATTCACGTCGGCCAGGCGCGGGACGTTGTCGAGAACGAGCATGTCCTCGGTCAGGAGACTCGCGATCATGAGCGGAAGCGCGGCATTCTTGGCGCCGGAAATCGCAATGCGCCCGTGCAGAGGCTTGCCGCCGTTGACGCGAATGCGATCCATTCAAAACCTCCAGACGATTGGCGCGGACGAGCGGCCGGTGGTGCGGGCTTAGAGCCCGCTTCAAAGCGCCGGGCGCCGGGGCTCGGCTATTCCTTGTTTGCTGCAGGCGCCCTACCTGGGCGGTCTGCATTGCCGCTACCCTCGGCGCGACGGCGAGCCTGCGCCTTGCGGCGACGCAGATTGGCGCGCAGGGCTTCGGCCAAGCGCTCAGCGCGAGCCCTTGAAGCCTTGTTCCTGGATTCGGGCTTTTCCTCACCCTGGGCGGTCATGCGCCCCATATGCCGCGCCGGCGCGGGCAGAGCAAGCACGATACGGGCGGGCCGCCTTGCGCCTCCCAGGCCGTCTATGGCACTTATCCGCCCTCGTTCGCTCGCCCGGGGTGGCGGGCGCGCCTCCCGCTGCCGTAGCTCAGTGGTAGAGCACTCCCTTGGTAAGGGAGAGGTCGTCAGTTCAATCCTGACCGGCAGCACCAGCCATTCTCGAGCTTGCTCGCCCGCGAACTCCTCGATCGAATCGCAAACCTCCAATCGTGGAATACAGAACTGTTTTCGAGCCCGCAGACTCATGCCTGCACATGTGAAAAAATCGGTTCTCGGACCGAAAAGGCCCGTGGTAAACAGTCCGACCCCTCAGTACAGGACGAGGATCGCCTGGCTGGTTCACACTGTCGCAGATTGATCCGGATCAAAGATGCAGGCCGCAGCTGCCGAAAAGATGAACTCGACAAGCGTGCGTGTGTCGCAGTTAAATCGGGCCGGGCAAGGGGAGTTTGCTGAATGAATTACGAGGCCTATTTCACGTCGGCCATCGACCGGCTCCACGACGAGCGTCGATATCGCGTTTTCGCCGAGCTGGAGCGGATCGCCGGCCGGTTCCCCCGGGCCATCTGGCACTCCCTCCAAGGGCCGCGCGACGTCGTGATCTGGTGCTCGAACGACTACCTCGGCATGGGCCAGCATCCGAGGGTGATCGGGGCGATGGTGGAAACGGCGACCCGGCTTGGAACAGGCGCAGGGGGAACGCGCAACATTTCTGGCACCAACCATCCCTTGGTCGCGCTCGAGCGCGAACTCTCCGACCTCCATCAGAAGCAAGCCGCGCTTGTCTTCACCTCGGGCTACATTTCCAATCAAGCCGGAATCTCCACCATCGCGCGGCTGATCCCGAACTGCCTCATCCTGTCCGACGCGCTGAACCACAACTCGATGATCGAAGGCGTCCGGCAAGCCGGATGTGAGAAGAAGATCTGGCGCCACAACGACGTGGCCCATCTCGAACAACTCCTGAAGGAGGCCGGGCCGGAGCGGCCTAAGCTGATCGTGCTCGAGAGCCTCTATTCAATGGATGGCGATGTCGCGCCGCTCGCCCATATCTGCGATCTCGCCGAGCGTTACGGTGCGATGACCTATCTCGACGAGGTCCACGCCGTCGGCATGTATGGAGCGCGGGGCGCCGGCATTGCCGAGCGGGACGGCGTGGTCGCCCGCATCGACGTGATCGAGGGTACCCTGGCCAAGGCTTTCGGCTGCCTCGGCGGATACATCGCCGGAAGCGCCGCGCTGATCGATGCGGTGCGCTCCTATGCGCCGGGCTTCATCTTTACGACTGCTCTGCCGCCTGCGGTCTGCGCGGCGGCGACCGCTGCCATCCGCCACCTCAAGACCTCGCAATGGGAACGAGACCGCCATCAGGACCGCGCCGCTCGGGTCAAGGCGGTCTTGAACGCCGCGGGGCTGCCGGTCATGGCATGCGACACGCATATCGTGCCGGTGCTCGTGGGCGATCCTGAAAAGTGCAAGCAGGCAAGTGATCTGCTTCTGTCCGAGCACGGCATCTACATCCAGCCGATCAACTATCCGACCGTGCCCAAGGGCGCAGAGCGGCTGCGCATCACGCCGTCGCCCTATCATGACGATGCGCTGATCGATCTCCTGGCGGAGGCGCTGGTCGACGTGTGGGAGCGGCTTGGCCTGCCGCTCAAGCGCCCGGCGCTGGCGGCGGAGTAGCCGCCCTCTCCTCCTTCGCGGGCAAGTCGTCATCGCCGATGGCGCGCCAAGCCGCGCCATCGAGGTCCTCGTATTGATTCGTCTTCAGCGACCACAAGAAGGCGCCAAGCCCGAGAAGACCGAGCGCCAGCGCCATCGGGACGAGGTAGATCAGAACTTCCATCAAATCGCTCCCGTCCGTCGGGCGCGCAACGCATTGGCCGTGACGAGCACCGACGATCCGGACATGGCAAGCGCGGCCACGAGCGGCGTCGCCAGGCCCGCAATCGCCACCGGTACGGCGATAAAGTTGTAGATCACCGCGAGCAGGAGATTCTCACGCATCAGCCGTTTCGCTTTGCGCGCCACCGCAAGCGCTTCGCTCACCGGCGCAAGCCGATCTCCCAGGAAAACGGCGTCAGCGGCGGCCTGCGAGAGATGCACGGCGGTAACCGGCGATAGCGACACATCCGCCGCAGCAAGCGCCGGTGCGTCGTTGAGCCCATCGCCGACCATCAGCACCCTGCGGCCTTGCCTTTTCAGCCGTTCGATATGCGCGATCTTGTCCGCGGGCATCACTGCTGCGCGCGGACTCGTGACGCCGAGCAGGCGCGCAACATGCGTGACTGCCGCTTCGCGGTCACCGGAAAGGATTTCGACGGAATAACCTTCCTTCGTCAGACCCGCGATGACCGCGACCGCGTCCTCACGCAGCCGCTGACGCACGGCAAAGACGAACCGTTCGTGTCCATAGGCAAACGCGATCACCGACGCTTCCGGATCGGCGAGGCCGACGGCCTGCGCTTGGCGCTCCGCATCGCAGAACGAGGGACGGCCCAATCGAAGTTCCAAGCCGTCGAAGTCGGCGCGCACGCCCTGACCCGGCTCCTCGGCGGCGCCACCGAGCGGCGTTGCCGCGCCGGCCGCGCGCGCAACCGCAGCCGCCAAAGGATGGCGGCTTGCGAGCGCCAGCCGTCCGGCCAGTGCAAGCACATCAGGGAAAACATCGGCGGCGTTGACGACTTCCGGTTCCGGCAAAGTCAGGGTGCCGGTCTTGTCGAAGATCACGGTGTCGACCTCGGCTAAGCGTTCGATCGCGTCGCCGGCGTTGAGCAACACGCTCGACTTGAACAAGGCACCGGAGGCGACGACCTGCACTGCAGGGATGGCAAGGCCCAGCGCGCATGGACAGGTGATGATGAGGACGACAATTGCCGTGATCGTCGCGTCATGCCACGTCGCCCCGAATGCGACCCAGCCGAGCATGGTCGCGAGCGCCGTGAGATGCACCACGGGCGAATAGAGCTGCGCCGCGCGGTCGGCGAGGCGCATGTAACGCGACCGCGTGGCGACCGCATTGTCGAGGAGCCGGGTGATCTCATCGAGCAGAGTGCCCGCCGCCGCCGCGCTCACCTGCACGCGAAGCGTGCCGGACACGTTGAGCGTGCCGGCATAGACCACCGCGCCTTTGGCTACGGACAAATGCGCCGTCTCGCCGGTCACGAGGCTCTGATCGATATCGGAGCGGCCTTCCGTGACGATGCCGTCGATGGCGATGCGCTCGCCCGGGCGCACGAGGACGAGATCGCCCGGACGGATCGAGGCGACCGGCACTTCGCGGATCTCCTCGGCGCTGACGAATTTCGTCGCCGTCTCCGATTTCAGGGCGGCGAGATTGCTCGCAACCGTGCGCGTGCGGCGACGCATGTTCTGGTCGAGATAACGGCCAACCAGCAAGAAGGTGAGCAGCATCAGTGCCGAATCGAAATAGGCATGCTCGGCATGATTCATCGTCTCGACAACGGACATGCCGAGCGCAAGCACGACGCCAAGCGTGATCGGCACATCCATGTTGAGGTTGCGAGCGAAAAGGCTGCGCAGAGCCGAACGAAAGAAGGGTTGCCCGGCATAGGCGGCCGCCGGCAGCGCGATCAAGGCGGACAGCCAGTGGAAGAAATCGCGCTGCTCGGGAGTGATGTCGGAGACGTTGCCGGACCAGACAGACACCGACAGCAGCATCACGTTCATCGCCGCAAAACCGGCCACGCCCAAACAGCGCAGAAGAAAGCGCGACTCTTTCTCTTCGTCGGATTCCGCCTTCGCCGGATCGAACGGATAGGCTTTGTAGCCAAGCTCCCTCAGCCGGTCGATGAGCCGGGCCGGATCGAGCGTGCCCTCCCTCCATTCGATGGCGACGCGGCGGTTGGTGAGGTTCACACGCGCCCGCGTGACGTTCGGAACGGCTGCAAGGCTGCCTTCGATCTGAACCATGCAGGCGGCGCAAGTGATCCCGTCCACCGCCAAATCCAATCGGGCGATGCCGCCATCAAGCTGCCGGACGAAATGCGAAAAGTCGCGCGTCTGGGCGCCCGCTGCGGCACTCACTTCAGAACAATCCGGTTCTTGGATGCGAAGCGGCCGCTCCCGCGTTCGGCTTTGATCAGGAGGTCCCATTGGCCCTGGGCGACCTGTTCCGCGTCGCCGCGGTAGGTGCCGGCGTGCAGTTCGCGCAACGCGACGGCACGGTCGGCCCGCTTGTCGGTCGGCCGCACAAGGTTTGCCGCCACCGAAAGGCCACTTAAGGGTGCGCCGTCGCGGTCGCGCATCTCGATTTCGATTACGGCGTAGCCTGCCGCGTTTCGGCTGACGCTCGCGGCGGCGCGCCAGCCCTGCTCGTCTTGCGCCCGGGCCGACCTGATGAAGCTGTTGAAGGCCAGACTGGCCTTGTAGGCGCTGTCGACTTCGGTGCCGGGCAACGTGTCGATCGCGAGTTTCACCAAGACTGCGTTCGCAGCAAAAACAACGCCAAAGAACGCCAGCAGAGCGATCAGAACGGTTCGCCCCGTAAGCGGTTTACTCGGCTTGAGTTCATTTGGATCGAGCATGGGTCTATCTGGATATGAAATTGTCGCGCGCGCTTGCCGTTTCGCCGAGCGCCGGATCGGTGATGCGGAACGTCACCGGCACCGACCGCTCAAGCTTCGCGCCGGGTGGCGTTGTCACCAGGACGCGCAGTTCCCGGGTACGATCCGGCCCGACAACAATCCCCGGCTTGCCCGCCGCAACCGCCTCTACTCCCACGATCTCGAGCCTGGCGTCCGAGATCCCGAACAATTCGAGATCGAAGATGCGCTCGACGGTGCGCTTGTTGAGTATCCGCACCGTGTACGCATTGCGGACCGACCCATCCGAGAGAGCGACAAAGATCGGGTTGCGGTCGTGCAGAACGCTGAGGTCGAGGTAGCTTCGCGTCGCCAGCGCATAGAACATAATCGCCGCGACCGCGGCAATCAGACCCGCATAGATGATCGTCCGCGGACGGACCAGGCGATAGATGTCTTCCTTGCCCGCGAGCCGGCGATGGATGTTCACATCGTTGTCATAGGCGATCAGGCCGGTGGGCCGGCCGATCTTCGCCATGACGTTGTCGCAGGCATCGATGCAAAGCCCGCACATGATGCATTCAAGCTGCGCCCCATTTCGGATGTCGATCCCGGTCGGACATACGGCCACGCATTGCCCGCAATCGATGCAATCTCCGGCGGGCAAGCTCCTGGCGCGCAACTCTTCGGACTTTTTGAGCGAAGTCCGCGGCTCGCCGCGGTCGTAGCGGTAGGTGACGTTCAGCGCCCACTCGTCCGTGAGCGCAGCCTGGATGCGCGGCCATGGACACATATAGACACAGACCTGCTCACGCATGAACCCGGCGAGCGTGTAGGTGGTGAAGGTCAGGATCCCGATCCACAGATACGCGACGAAGGGCGCCTGCCCGGTGGCAAGGTCCTTCACCAGCGTCGGCGCATCCGCAAAATAGAGAACCCAGGCACCGCCGGTCCACCATGCGATCATGAGCCAGATCGTGTGTTTGACGATGAGTTCGAGCCCGCGCGGGATATTGAGGTCCGATTTGTCCTTCTTCATCCGCTCGCGGCGGTCGCCCTCGATCAAGCGCTCAACGGCATAAAACAGATCAGTCCATACCGTCTGTGGGCAGAGATAACCGCACCAGATGCGCCCGCCGACCGCATTCATGAGAAAGAGCGCCAGCGCGGCGATGATCAGAAGGCCGGTGAAATAGTAGACTTCCTGAGGCCAGATCTCGATGAAGAAGAAATAGAAGCGGCGGTTCGGGAAATCGACCAGCACTGCTTGACTGGGCGCATTCGGCCCACGGTCCCATCGCACAAACGGCAGGAAATAATAGACGGCGAGGCAGATCGCCATCAGCCCCCACTTGAGATTCCGGAACGTTCCCGAGACGCTCTGCGGATAGATCTTTTTCCGCGCGGCATAGAGCGGGCCGTAATCGACCTCGGGAGGGGGTACAGGTTTCGTCATCCGCGCAACCGATTGCTTGCAGCTAGGACTGCAATCACTTCCCGCCGCCCAGCGTGTGGACGTAAACAGCCAGCGACTTGATCGTTATGGGATCCAGCCGATCGCTCCAGGCGGGCATCACGCCGTTCTTGGGAGAATGGACAAACTCTGCAAGAGCGGCCTCATCGGACCCATGCAGCCAGATGCGATCGGTGAGGTTCGGCGCCCCGAGCTCCTGATTGCCCGCGCCGCCATCGCCGTGACACACGGCACAGTTTGCGGCAAAAAGCGCCTTCCCGCGCCCCACGTCGCCGCGCGTCGACTGCAGGCCCGACAGCGACCGCACAAAGGCTGCGACATCGGCAATCTCTTCGCGCTTGAGCACACCGTCGCGGCCGAAAGCCGGCATGGCGCTGTCGCGCGTCTTCGCGTGTCCTGAGCGAACACCGAATTCAATCGTCTGGTGGATTTGGCCGAGCTTGCCGCCCCAAATCCAATCGTCGTCGTTCAGATTCGGAAAGCCCTTTGCGCCGGCGGCGCCGGTGCCGTGACAGGGGGCGCAGTTATCGCCGAATGCCGCCCTCCCCTGCGCGCGGGCAAAGGCAAGAAGAGCCGGGTCCTTCTCGATCTGCTCGAGGCTCGCACTCTGCAGCCGCGCGCCCTGCTCGCCACGCAGCTTCTGCAGCGCCGAGAGCTGAAGGCCGACATCGGCGCGAGTCGAATAGCCGAACAGACCTCTCGTGTAGTTCGTCACCAGCGGCCATGCCGGATAGACAATCCAATAGCCGATGGACCAGACGATCGTTGCGTAGAACACCCATACCCACCAGCGCGGCAAGGGCGTGTTGAGTTCCTTGATGTCATCCCAGGAATGGCCGGTCGTCGCAGTGCCGGAATGAACGTCGATATCCTTGGAATCCGCCATATCAGTCCTCACGGAGCGGCGATCGAGCCGCGTCATCAAACGTCTTGTGATTTCGCGGCCAGAGCACGTAGGCGACGATTGCGAGAAACAGCAGCACAAAAATCGGCGTCCACCATGTTGTCACAAGATGGGAGACGATGGTTTCAAAACCGAACTGGGGCTTCATGCGTCCTCGTCACCGCAAGTTCGCTTTCGCATCGTAGCGCCTGAAGTCGACCATCGTGCCCAAGACCTGCATGTAGGCGACCAGCGCGTCCATTTCCGTAAGGGCGGCAGGATTGCCGTCGAAATCGCGCGCCAGCGCTCTAGGATAGCGCTTGAGCAATGCTTGAACTCCCGGGTCGTCGGGATTTCCTTGTGCCTTCAGGTCGGCAACTGCGTTCGCAATCTGTTCATCCGAATAGGGAACGCCGACGGCGCGATTCGCCTTCATGTGAGGGGCGATGCCGCGCTGATCGATCTCGGTCGAGGCCAGAAAGGGATAACCCGGCATGATCGATTGCGGCACGATCGAACGCGGATTGATGAAATGCGTGACGTGCCAATCGTCCGAGTACTTGCCCCCCACTCGCGCCAAGTCGGGGCCGGTGCGTTTCGAGCCCCACTGGAATGGATGATCATACATGCTCTCGGCTGCGAGCGAGTAATGTCCGTAGCGCTCGACCTCATCACGCAGCGGGCGCACCATCTGCGAATGGCAGGAGTAGCAGCCTTCGCGGATGTAGATCGCCCGGCCTGCGAGCTCGAGCGGGGTATAGGGGCGCATGCCCTCGACCTTCTCGATGGTGCTCTTCAAATAGAAGAGCGGCGCAATCTCAACGATGCCGCCGATCGAGATCACCACGAGAATCCCGAGGATGAGGACGATCGAGTTCTTCTCGAAGATCTGATGTCTGGCCCAGAACGACATGATGCTTTTCACTCCGCAGGCTGGAGCGCGGCGCGAGGCGCGGCTTGCTCAGCTTCGCCGTGGCGGACCGTCATCCAGAGATTGTAGGCCATGATCAAAGACCCGATGACGAACAGCGCGCCACCGAGCGCCCGGATCACATAGAAGGGATGCATCGCCTCCACCGTCTCGATAAAGGAGTATTCGAGGAAACCGAGCGCGGTGTAGGCGCGCCACATCAGTCCTTGCAGGATACCTGAGACCCACATTGCCGAGACGTAGAGCACAATGCCGATGGTCGCGATCCAAAAGTGCCAGTTCACGAGCTTGAGCGAATAGAGCTGCTTGCGATTCCACAGCCAGGGGACCAGGCAGTAGATCGCCCCGAAGGAGACGAAGCCGACCCAGCCAAGCGCGCCGGAATGCACATGGCCGATGGTCCAGTCGGTATAGTGGCTCAGGGAATTGACCACTTTCACCGACATCATCGGACCCTCGAAGGTCGACATGCCGTAGAAGGCGACCGAAACCACCATCATGCGCAGCACGGGATCGGTACGCAGCTTGTCCCAGGCGCCCGATAGCGTCATCAGCCCGTTGATCATGCCGCCCCATGACGGCATCCACAGCATGACCGAAAAAGTCATGCCGAGCGTCTGCGCCCAGTCGGGCAGCGCCGTGTAATGCAGATGATGCGGGCCGGCCCAGATATAGAGAAAGATCAACGACCAGAAGTGAACAATCGAGAGACGGTAGGAATAGATCGGCCGCTCTGCGCGCTTGGGGATGAAGTAGTACATGATGGCGAGGAAGCCCGCGGTCAGAAAGAAGCCGACCGCGTTATGTCCGTACCACCACTGAAACATGGCATCCTGCACGCCCGCCCACGCGATGTAGCTCTTCGAGCCGAACAGCGAGACCGGCACCGTGACATTATTGCCGAGATGAAGCATGGCGATCGTCACGATGAAAGCGAGATAGAACCAGTTGGCGACGAAGATGTGCGGCTCCTTGCGCTTCATCAGCGTCGCCACGAAGACGAGCAGATAGACGACCCACACGATCGTGAGCCAAAGGTCCGCATACCATTCGGGCTCGGCATATTCCTTGGATTGCGTGACGCCCAGGAGATAGCCCGTGCCGGCGATCAGGATAAAAAAGTTGTAGCCGACCACGACAAACCAGGATGCGAGGTCGCCGGCAATGCGGGTCTGGCACGTGCGCTGGACGACATAGAACGAGGTCGCGATCAGCACATTGCCGCCGAAAGCAAAGATGACCGCGGACGTGTGCAGCGGACGGACGCGGCCGAATGTCGTCCAGGGCAGATCGAGATTGAGCGCCGGATAGGCCAGCTGCAGCGCAATCACCAGGCCGACCAGGAAACCGGCGATGCCCCAAAACATCGCCATCACCGTCGCAAGCTTCACCGGGCCCATGTCGTAGTTCGGCTTGCCGTTGATCTCCTGCGGCGGAAGCGCGGCCGGGCGCGCGTAAAATCGGTTCACGATGACGAAGACGGCGGCGATGCTGGCTGCCGCCGAGAGATATGCGTGGAAGGCGAACGGCGCATCTTCCGCTTTCGCCGCAGCCAAAATGCAGAGGATGGCCACAGCAGGGAAGACGATCGTCAATCCGCCCTCGCCAATGGTCATCATTTTCCGTGAAATGGCCTCGGCCATAAATCTCCCCATTGTTCAGCGATTTCGGATATGCGGCGCCATTCCGAAGCTCACGCAAAGTCCCATCCGCCGCTTCCACGGCATTGACGGAAATCAATCGTCAAACGCATGCGGCGATTCGCATTCCAAGTCACGCAGAGCTTTTGTCTCGCAGCCAAGCCGCAACAATCGGCAACGATACCGCCAGTAGAATGTACCGTGCCAGATGGTGCGCCCCCACAAACGCCGGATCAAGCTGCAAGGCAAAGGCGAGAATGGTCATCGCCTCCAGCCCGCCCGGCACATAGGCGAGAAATGTGTCGCTCATGCGGAGCGACAGACTCCACGCGGCAAGAAAGGCAAAGGCGAATGCCAGTGTGGTACCGACGGCAAGCGCTCCCAGCGCCGCGCCCGCCATCTGCCGAAGCAATTGAATGTCCACCCCGCGAAAGCGAACGCCGATTGTCGCGCCCAGCGTGACGAAGCACACGACGGCTACAGCGGGGGGCAGGTTGACGTCCACCATTCCGCTGCCATGCAGAATGCCGGAGGTCAGCATCGATCCGACAATGAGTCCGCCGGGCACGCGCCATTTGTGTGCCAGTGCGGCGACCGCGCCGCAGGACCCGACCAGAATGAGCAATTCGGGCCAAGAAGAAATTCCTGCGACGGCCACCGCGGCTTCGGGCCCATCGCCGCGTGCGCCTGTTAAGGCAACTCCCAGAGGCAGTCCGACCGTGAAAACGAGCAGCCGCACCGCTTGCACCGTCGCCACCGAGCGGACATCCGCGCCGGTCGAGGCCGCAAGCGCAAGCGCCTGCGACAGCGCTCCCGGGGCCGATGCAAAGAGCGCCGAAAGCGTGTCCCACCCGTGCACGTAATGCAGATAGGCGGCGACTGCGGCCGTCACGATCGCCATTGCGATTGTGAGAAACACCAGGCTCGCAGGCCAGGCTGCCATCAGCCGCAAGGATTCGGGCGTAATGGTTCCCCCCAGCAGAATGCCGAGCAGCACGAAAGTCACGCGCGTCACAGAATCGGGAACGAAGACGGGACGGCTTGCCAGCGCCGCGCCCGTGACGGCGACGAAGGAGCCCGTCAGCCAGCCCGCCGGAAAATTCGCGAGCCCAAGGAGTGCCCCGCCCGCGGCGGCGATAAGCATCGTCTCGCAAAAGCGAAGCAAGCGCGCGGAAGGTCGGGGGTGTTCCGTCACTCGCATCCTTTTGCCGTGCCGGCTTGAGCGTCGTTTTCCTTAGGCGTTTGTGCGTACGGCACCGCGCGGAACGTCTGACGATATGCTGCCTTGATTGGAATCAATGCCCCGCATCGGCCTCCGGATCAACTGCAATCATGACAAGCGCAACGCGACTTCTGGCCGAGCAAACGGTCCCCCGATACACGTCTTATCCCACCGCGCCGCACTTCTCGCCGTCGGTGGATGCGGATGTTTACGGCAAGTGGCTTGCGGAACTGCCCGCCGAGGCCACGCTGTCCTTCTACCTTCATGTTCCCTATTGCGCGGAGCTTTGCCACTACTGCGGCTGTCATACGAAGATTGTCCGCCGCCGGGATCCAATCGAAATCTATGCCGACCGACTCGCGGACGAGATCTCGCTTCTGTCCCGGCACATCGGCGGACGGCGAGTCGTCCATGTGCATTGGGGTGGCGGCACGCCATCCATGCTCGGACCGGACCGTCTCGTCGAACTCGTGCGCCGCATGCGCAGCGCGTTCGACCTGTCCGCGATCCAAGAACACGCCATCGAACTGGACCCCCGGCGGGTCGACAAGCCGCTGGTCCGCGCGCTGATGGAGATGGGCGTCAACCGCGCAAGCCTCGGCGTTCAGGACCTTTCTCCGCATGTCCAGCAGGCGATCGGGCGCGTACAACCTTTCGGGATCGTGTCCGACGTCGTGTCCTGGCTGCGTGAGGCCGGGGTCGAAAACGTCAATATTGACCTGATGTATGGGCTGCCAAAGCAGACCGAGCGAGACGTCCGCCGCAGCATCGTGCTGATCGATACTTTAAAACCGCAGCGCCTGGCGCTGTTCGGCTACGCGCACGTGCCCTGGTTCAAGGCGCATCAGCGGCTGATCGACGAGGCCTCGCTGCCGGATGCTGCGGAGCGCTTGGCGCAAGCGGAAGCCGCCCGTGAAACGCTGGTCTCGCTCGGCTACGTGCCGATCGGGCTCGACCACTTTGCACGGCCCGATGACGAACTGGCAACCGCCGCCCGGACCCATAAGCTTCACAGGAATTTCCAAGGCTATACAGCCGACGAGGCGGACGCACTGATCGGTCTTGGCGCATCCTCGATCGGACGCCTACCGCAAGGTTTTGCGCAGAACGCGCCCGATATCGGCGGTTACGCGCGAGCGATCGAGTCGGGCTGCTTCGCCACCGTCAAAGGCATCGCGTTTTCGGAAGCGGACAGACTGCGCGCGCGAATCATCGAGCGGCTGATGTGCGATTTCGAAGTCGACCTCGATGCGGTGGCGAGCGGGGAGAGCCGTGCGGGCGCAAACGCGTTCGAGGACGAAATACAGTCGCTAACTCCGCTTGCAGCCGAGGGCATGGTAACGATCGAAGGCCATCGGATCGCGGTAACCGAAGCCGGCCGGCCGTTTGTGCGGCTCGCAGCGGCCGCGTTCGACGCTTATCTGCAGCGTGGTAAGGCCCGCCACTCCGTCGCCGTCTGACCCAAAAGAAAACGCCGCGTCGAAGACACGGCGCCAAGTCGGGAGGAAGCACGGAGAGTTCAGTGCGCGCCGGTCAGCCGGCAAATCGCGCAGACATCCTTGACCAAAACCTCATCGATCTTCTCGGTGGTCACGAGTCCGCGGCGGCGCAATTCGGAAAAGGCTCGCGACACGGTTTCGATCGTCAAACCAAGATAGTCGGCTATTTCTTGGCGGGTCATGCGCAGCCGAATATTGGCCGTGTCTTTGTCGAGCAGCGGTCCTTTGCAGCCAATGCCGCCGCGATCGGGAATGCAGCGCAGGAGAAAGCTGGCCAGACGCTCCAATGCCGATTTTCGGCCGAGCAGCACGGCGTGTTCGTGAAGCGCGCAAATCTGCACCCGCAAGCAATGACTGATGGAGCGCAGGAGTTGAGGGGAGGATTCTACGGCCGCGCGATCGAAGACGCGCACGCAACCCGCAACCAATGTTTCCGCCGAGCATTCATGCTGGGGCGAATCCGTAAGGCCGAAGACATCGCCCGGCCCGAGCAGTTCAACGACCTGGCGCCGTCCGTCGGGCAACAATTTGTAAAGCATCACGGCGCCCTCGATGACCTGATAGATCCGGTCAGAGGAATCACCCTCGCGGAAGATGTGGCTGTGCTGCGCCAGCCGGGCCCGGTGGCCCTGCTCGGGCTGCGGCGCCATGGAGGGCCGGGCTGGCGCCTCGGGCCGGTGGCCGAGGTCACGACAGGGGCTGGAGCGCGGGGAAATGCGGTCTTCGATCATTTGTTTCATGGGGGGCCCTTTCGCCGTGCCGGCTTCGGCTGACAAAGATCAAACTTGATCCAAGTCAAACCGTACTCATTCTTCGGCTTCGAGTAATCGGGACGGTCCCGTAGTGGGAATCTCGTATGAGAGAGGATTTCGTTTTGCTTCAATACGGACCGAAATGGAGGTATCGCAACATTCAGGCTCCCAGATGCTTCGTCAGCACGTCCCCGGAGAGCGGCTTGCGCAACACATGCGCGACCTTGATTCCGCGCAGTTGGCTCTCGATCTCGGCTTGGGTTTGGCCTGAAATGACGAGGATGCGAGGCGGCTTTTCCAGCCGCTGCAACCACCGAATCACCGACGCGCCGTCAATGCCGGGCAGCCGGAGATCAACCAGCACGGCGTCGCCTGGCTCCGGTGGGTTCTCGCGAAAGAAGGCCTCCGCACTCGGATAGGCTTTCACCGTGAAGCTGTTGTTGTGCAACAGCACCATCAATGAATCGCTTACACCCGGATCATCTTCAATGACGTGAATGATCACGCGCAGCCGCCTCGGTTTGCAAAATCCGCCGAGGAATTGTTCTCCTGCCAGTGCTCGACTTGATATTCGTACTAATCCCAGGTTTTGCGGTCTTGCCTAAGCCCACCAGACCAACCCTCGTCACCGGTTCTCGCTCAGCACGATTCGAACCAGATCGGCCGCGTTCTTGGCGCCGATTTTCTCCATGATGCGGGCGCGGTGAACTTCGATCGTTCGCGGGCTGATGCCCAGGTGGCGGCCCGCCTCCTTATTCGAAGCCCCCGCCGCGATCTCGGCCAGCACCTCGCGCTCGCGCGGGGTCAACAAATCGTGGCCTGGGAACTGGGATGACAAAATGCCGGAAGAGAACGAAGGATCCATCCCGCTTCGGCGAGTCCTGGCGTCAACTGCTTCGCGGATCCGCGCAACAACCGTCTCGGCGTCGAATGGCTTTTCGATGAAATCCAGCGCGCCGTTCTTAATCGCCTCGACCGCCATTGGAATATCGCCTTGGCCAGAGATGATGAAAATGGGGGCCGGATAGTGCTGGGCGTTGAGTTCCTTGAGGATGTCCAGCCCGGATCGGCCCGGCATATGGACGTCGAGCAGGATGCAGATCGGGATCCGGGCGCGCGCGGCAGCCAGAAACGATCCCCCCTCGGCAAAACCCGAGACATGATAGCCTTCCAACGAGAGGACGACTGAGAGGGCGTCGCGCACAGCTGCATCGTCATCGACGATGAAGATTTCACCGCTCGTGCCACTCATCGGCGATACGTCCTCGTCTCAACAATGCTCTGTTTCCGACGAGTCCGTCGTTTCGGTAGGCAAGGGAAGATGCAAGGTGAAGCATGCTCCCCGGCCGTTTCCGCCCGGATCGACGGTCAAGTCGCCTCCGTGGTTTTGCGCAATCGTCCGGGAAATGGCAAGCCCAAGTCCCAAGCCGCGCCGTTTGGACGTCGAAAACGCCCTAAAGAGACTGGGAATAGCCTCCTTCGAAATGCCCGGGCCATTGTCCTGCACCGCGACGACCACCCCGTCGCTGACGGGCCTGGCAATGAGGTGAACCTCCGGCCCTTCCTGGTCTTTCACCGCCTCGAGCGCGTTGCGGACGAGATTGACCACGATCTGCTGAATCTGCACAGCATCCACCATGACCTTGGGAAGGTCAGGGTAGATCTCACGGACAACGCGGAACCCTCGCTTGCTGCCCAGGAGAGTCAGTTCGACCGCGTCCTCGATCAGTGGAAGAAGATCGACCAGCCGCCGTTGCGGATCGCGCTTCTCGATGAAGTGCCGCATCCGCTGAATGATGTTTCCCGCCCGCTCGGCTTCGCGCACCGCCTTGTCGAGAATGCCGCCGACCTGGTCTGACAAAGGGGCACTCGCGCCTTGCTTGTTCACCGTGCGGGTCACCGCCTGAAGATAAAGCATCAACGCCGTCAGGGGCTGATTCAGCTCATGGGCCAGGGCCGCACCCATTTCGTCCATCGCGGAAACGCGTGCGAGATGCAGAAGCTCGCCTTGCAATTGACTCAACCGTTGTTCCGCTTCCTTGCGCGGGCGAAGATCGCGAATAATCCCGATGAACTGGCGCCCGTCGGGCGTCATCGCCTCTCCGACCGACAGTTCGAGCGGAAACACGGTTCCATCCCGGTGCAGGCCGCGCACTTCGCGGCCAATGCCGATGATCTTTCGCACTCCGGTGCGGATATAGTTGCCCAGATAGGCGTCATGCTCCTCAGCGTATTCAGGCGGCATGATCGACTTGACGTTGCGGCCGAGCATTTCAGCCGCACTCACGCCGAAAAGGCGCTCGCAGGCTTTGTTGAAAACAAGCACGCGTGCCTGCTCATCGATCACAATAATCCCGTCGACGGCAGTATCCAGCACGCTAAGGAGCCGCGCCTCGGAAACCGAGGGCGGCGCGTTCGGCGGGTTCGTCGGAATGTCTTTCACTTCGAGATTCATGATCTCCAACGTGCGACGCCTGAGACGATAACACAAGCAAAACAGCAGCTTGAAGCAGACAACCTAACGCGACAAGATGGCCGAGAGCCGATCCAGCGCGGTTGCCAGCTGGTTTGAATCTCGGGCAAAGCAGAGCCTCAGGAACGGCTCGCCGCCACGGCCGAACGCCGTTCCGGGCGCCAATCCGACCTTCGCCTCGTCGACCAACCGCAAGGCGAGGTGGCGCGTATCTGTCTCATCTTCAACTTGAAAGAAAAGATAGAAAGCGCCGTCCGGCGCCACAAAACGGCAGCGGCCGGTGGCCGCCAGGCCCTCGCACACGATCTTCCGGCCCCTCCTGGTGCGATCAAGCAGATGCGCAAAGAAGCTTTCGCCCCGCTCCAAGGCCGCGACCGCCGCACGCTGCACGAACGGGGCGACACCCGATGTCGAATACTGGATCAGATTTTCGATCACCTGGCCGAGCGAGGGGTGGGCGGAAATCCAGCCGATGCGCCAGCCTGTCATCGCCCAGTTCTTCGAAAACGTGTTGACGAAGAGGATACGGTCTTCGGCCTCCATCACATCCAAGAACGATGGGGCGCGCTCGCCCTCCCCGTACCAAAATCGCGCATAGGTTTCGTCAGCAATGAGCCAGAGCCCGTGCTTGCGCGACAACTGGAGGAGAGCGCGCAGATCATCCGGAGTAGCGGTCCAACCGGTCGGATTCGAAGGCGAGACCACGAACATTGCGCGAGTCCGAGGGTTGATGGCCGATGAGACACGTTCGAAATCGAGCGACCAGCCGCGATTGCCGAAAACCATCTCCACCTCGACCGGACGCGCGCCGATAATGCCCGTTGCCGCCGCGGCGTTCGGCCAGGAGGGGGTCGGGATGACGATCTCATCGCCATTGCCTGAGGTCATCGCAATGGCAATCTGAATGGCCTGCATTCCCGAACCTGTGACAAAAAACTCCTCGGGCGAGAAAGCGCGTGCGTAGAGACGCTCGTGATAGCGGGCGAGCGATTGCCGCAGTTCGGGAATTCCGCGTTGCCAGGTGTAGAATGTCTCGCCGGCCGCCAGGGAACGCGTCGCGGCTTCGCAGATGAAGGCCGGCGTTGCGAGATCCCCCTCTCCCGCCCAAAGCGGCATGACGCCCTGGTGCTGCCGGCCGTAGTTCATGACCTCGACAATGCCGCTCTCGGGCGCAGCACGCGCCTCGGCCCGCAGACCAGCGATCAGCGCAGAGGTGGGCATGGTTGATTCCATCCTTGCTCAGGGCTTGAACAGCAGGTCCCGGGTCAACCCGTCGAGATGCTGCACCGAGCGAAACGCTGTGCGCAGCCGTGCCTTGTCGGACTCTCGCAAACGCCGAACCTGAACGGTATTGCTGGCCGGCCGGCCTCGTTCGACGTCGTCAATCTGCTGATCGAGGATGAAGCTCAGGAAGGTCAGATGGGCTTGATCAAGGGCCTCCAGGTCCTGCGCGGCGCCAAGTCCGAGAGTTTTGAGTCCCGCTAGACGCGCCGCGGTGGACCGCTCCACGATGTGGTGGCGTATCGTCAAAACCCGCGCCGCCGTCACAATTCCGAAAAGCCCGGTCTTCTTGAGGTCGATACGGCCTTTGTCGGTGCGAAAACCGCCGAACATGCCAAGGCCCGGCTCGACCGATCCCGCCACTTCGGCGAGGAGCTTTGCAAAGGCCGCCTGACCATCGGCCGCGTCGTATCCGTGACGCCAGACCGCGTTGGCCAAAGTCGCGTCGCCATGCACTGCGCGCAGGTCGAAGAAGATGTCCACGGACAGCAGATCGCAGGGATTGGACCGACCGATCCACTCGGCAACCCGGCGCTCCCAAGTGGCGACGGAGCCGCGCCATTGCGGGTTCTTCGCCATGACGCCGCCTGCACAATACGGCACGCCAACCTGATGGAGATAATCGGCGACATGGGTCGCAAGTTCGGCAAACCAGCGGTCCTCCAGCCCCCCGGGCTGGCCTTCAGCAAAAACGAGCGCGTTGTCCTGATCCATCGCCAGCAGGCTCTCGCCGCGACCGGCCGACCCAAGTATCGCAAAGGCATAGGGACAGGGGGACGCTCCGCGTCCGATGTCCGCCATGTGCCGTTCCGCGAGGATGGCCGTGCGGCGCGTCAAGGCTCCAAGCTCCCGTGAGATCACCGCGGCGATATCTCGGCTGGACACGCCTTCGTCGATCAGGGCGCGTGCCACCTGGCTTAGCTTCGCCCAGGCGCGCGCGAGGGATGGAACATCGGCTGCATCGTCGATTTCGTCGCCGAGCTGCACGGCATCTTGTGCACGCAGCCTCAAGAGATCACGGGCGGAGAGCGCGCCCACCACAAAGCCGTCGTCATCCACGGTGCCGAGATGGCGAATACGCAACCGCCCCATTCGGCCGATTGCGCGATAGATGAAGGCATCCTGCGGCACTACCGCCAGCGGCTTATTCATGATCTTGCCGCAGGGAAGCGTCAGTGCCCCGGCGCCGTAGCTCGCAAGCGCGCGCATGATGTCACGCTCCGTCACAATCCCGGTATCTTCTGGGCGCAAACGCAGGACGTCGTTGGGCACCACGACGATCGAGGACACGCGTTCGCGGGTCATGCGCTCCAGCGCGGTAGAGATCGTCTCGCCGGGATCGATCCGCCTGACCGGGCTGCTCATCGCGTCCTTAATGCGGTGGCGATACGGGTAGCTGTCTATCTTCTTGAGCGTGCGCTCCGAATCGGCGCGGCTGGGGGGCGCAACCGGTTCGACCCAGCCGGCGCGGTGCTGATCATCCAATAGCGATGAGAGACCGCGACAGGCCTGCTCCGCTTCGGCCAGCGTGCGGATGCCGCGCTCGCGCAGCTTTGGGATCAGCCCGGCGAAAATCCTTGCCGTCGTGATCGCGTCGCCCAGTGCGGAATGGCGGCCGGTCACGGCGATGTTGAGCCAAGCGGCCAATCCTTCGAGGGAATATCCGGCAAGGTGCGGTTCGGCGACTTCCGCGAGGAGCCGCGTATCAAGCGTGCGCGGCTGCTCCCACGGCAAGCCGGCGCGCTGGCATTCGCGTTTGAGGACGGCAAGGTCGAAGCCAAAGGTATGGCCGATGACGACGCTTTCACCGATGAAATCAATTAATTCCGGCCAAACCGCTGGGAAGCCTGGCGCCTGCGCCACGGCCGCATCGTCGATTTTGTGCACGCAGGTGGAGGCGGTCGGGATCGAAACTCCGGGATTTACAAGGCAGCGGAAAGGGTTAGCCGCATCGATCTGCGGCCCGCGCATGCGGACGGCACCGATTTCGAGGATACGCGCGGCATTCGGATCGAGCGCCGTCGTCTCGGTATCGAGTGCGACAAGGTCGAGCGCAAGGAGCGGCGTGGCGTTCGAGACAGCCATTTTTTCACGCTGTATCATTTTTTTTGAGACAAGCTGCAAGACCACCGCGTCCCGGTCGAGGCGCTGGGTCAGCTCATCGTGGATGTTGCACAGAGACGCTTTCAGGTGATTGCGCATGGCCGGGAAGTCGTGGCCACGCAGGCTCTTGTGGATCGGCATCAAAGAAAAGTAAGTCTCTGCAAACGGTTCCGGGATGTCCTTGACCAGCTTGGGGGGATGGATTGCGATCAGATTGAGCCGGTTATCGAGGTTCCGCCGCAGCTCGTTCCAGGCGGGAAGCCCTAAGGCCACCGGCGCGGGATACCGGTCGAACACTTCTAGAATCAAAGACTTAAGTGGGTTGAGTGTCGATGCACGTCCACGCTCTGGACCTTCCAGAATGCCTTGGATCATCTCACCGACCATGGCCAAGCCAAGCGGATAGGCCTGCCAGCGCGATTTCTCCACCAACTCCAAGAAAGCTTGTTCCCTGAACAAGAGGTGCGATTGGCGGCCGGCGCGCGCGCGGGCATATTCGTAGATGCCCTTCTGCACGAGGAAGGCCGCGTTCTCGTCGATGAACTGCGCGAGCGCCGCGAGATCACGGATCGGGGGACGCCGCCGAAACAGTCCGAAGAAATTCATTACTCCCTCCGCGAAGCGGCTCGTTCGTTCCGGCCTCGCCGCTTGCTTGGCGCAACCTCGGCGCCGTCTCGCTTTCGGCTGCTCACTCCTCGGTCCGCAGTCCGGGCGAGGAAGTCGCGGCTGAGTTCCGACTTCTTCGATACTTCCTCGAAGTGTTCAAGTTGGACATTACGGCCCGATCGTGGTGAGTTGTCGCCAGCCTTTTGGGCGCGTGTGACGTGTAGCCTGCTTCGCTCAATGCAGGCTACCGTTGTGGGCCGTAGCCCGGCTGGAGTTGAGCAAACCGGGAGCGGCTGCCCCGCATTCCGCTGCCCACCCATGCGGGCCGCCGTCTCACTACCGTCTCAAGCGCCCCAGAGTGGTCCAGGAGGCGTCATGCTGCAAGGCTGGGTCGTTGTTCTCGTTGCCCTGGCCTATATCGGGCTTCTCTTCGTGGTCGCGAGCTACGGCGACCGCGCGACGGGCGAGCGCACGCGCGGCTGGCGAATTTTCATCTATCCGCTATCGCTCGCGGTCTACTGCACGTCGTGGACTTTCTTCGGCTCCGTCGGGCTTGCGTCGCGCACGGGCTACGACTTCCTGACGATCTATGTCGGGCCGATCCTGATGATCGGGATCGGCGCGCCGCTCATCATCCGCATCGTGCGGTTGGCGAAGACGCACAACATCACCTCGATCGCAGATTTTATCGCCTCGCGCTACGGCAAAAGCCAAGCAGTCGCCGCGACCGTCGCCGTGATCGCGATCATCGGCACGATTCCCTACATCGCGCTGCAGCTCAAGGCGGTGTCGGCTTCGCTCGGCACTATCCTCACGCATGTGAGCGTTTCGCCGATCATCGCGCAGCCGGTGCTCGGCGACATCTCGCTTCTGATCGCGCTCGCGATGGCGGTGTTCACGATCCTGTTCGGCACCCGCCATATCGACGCGACCGAGCATCAGAACGGATTGATGCTGGCAATCGCGGCGGAGTCGATCATCAAGCTCGTGGCGTTTCTCGCCGTCGGCATTTTCGTAACCTATTTTATGTTCGACGGATTCGAGGACATCTTCACCCGCGCGCTCAAGCGGCCGGATACGGCGAATGTACTGGTGCACGATCTGTCGATGAGCACGCTCTTGATAATGACGCTGCTGTCGCTCGTCGCAATTGTGCTACTGCCGCGGCAGTTCCATGTCACAGTGGTCGAGAACAAGAGCGAAGGCGACATCCGCCGCGCGGCGTGGCTGTTTCCGCTTTATCTCGTACTCATCAACCTATTCGTTCTTCCGATTACGCTTGCCGGATTGTTGACTTTCCCGCGCGATTCGGTCGACAGTGACATGTTCGTGCTCGCGCTGCCGCTCTCGAGCGGCAACGAGATCCTGGCCGTCATCGCCTTCATCGGCGGCTTGTCGGCCGCAACCGCGATGGTGATCGTCGAGACGGTTGCGCTCGCGATCATGGTGTCGAACGACATCGTCGTGCCGGCCATCGTGAAGCGGCGCGAGAGCCTGGTCTCTCGCGGCGATATGGGCGCGCTGCTCCTCGTGATCCGGCGGGCGGCGATTTTCGTCATCCTGCTGCTCGCCTATGTGTACTACCGCTCCGCCGGCACGGCGCAGCTGGCCTCAATCGGCCTCCTGGCCTTCGCGGCAATAGCGCAACTCGCGCCTGCCTTTTTTGGCGGTCTTGTGTGGCGGCGCGCGACTGGGCGCGGCGCGATGGCCGGTATGATCTGCGGCATGGCGGTGTGGGCTTATACACTGTTGCTCCCAAGCCTCGCCGATTCAGGACTGGTAAGCGCTGCGCTGCTGACTGCGGGCCCCTTGGGCATCGAGACCTTGCGGCCGCAAGCGCTGTTCGGGATCGATCTGCCGCCGCTCGTGCACGGGGTGCTGTGGAGTCTTGGCGTCAATGTGCTCGCCTATGTCGCATTGTCGATGCAACGGGCGGAGACGGAAATCGAGCGTCTGCAGGCCAACGTGTTCGTGCCAAGCGAGCTTGCGCCGATGTCGCCGGGCTTCCGGCGCTGGCGCTCCTCCGTTACGGTCGACGAATTGACCTCGACGGTCGCGCGCTATCTCGGCGAAGAGCGGACGCGGCAGGCCTTCGAGACCTTCGCCTCGACGCGGCGCGTGAGCTTGGCCCCGCAAGCGGAGGCGGACTTCCACCTCTTACGGCATGCAGAGCACCTGCTCGCATCTGCGATCGGGGCGGCGTCCTCGCGGCTCGTGCTGTCGCTGCTCATCCGCAAGCGTACCGTCTCGACAACATCCGCTCTAAGGCTGCTGGACGATGCGAGTGCCGCAATTCAATACAATCGCGAGATTTTGCAGACGGCGCTGGATCACGTGCGCCAGGGCATCGCGGTGTTCGACAAGGATTTACAGCTCGTCTGCTGGAACCGGCAGTTCGGCGAGATTCTTGATCTGCCGCCGGACTTCGTGCGCGTCGGTATCGGGCTCGATGGAATTCTCCGCTACAATGCGGAGCGCGGCGCGCTCGGCAGAGGCAATGTCTACGATCTCGTGCACGAGCGGCTGCGCCGCTACGTAGGTGCGGAGCCGCTGCAGGAGCGCTTCGAGGATCGAGGTCTCGTAGTTGAGGTGCGCTCGAACCGCATGCCTGATGGCGGCATCGTCACGACCTTCACTGATATATCGCCAAGCGTGAAGGCCGCAGAGGAATTGGAGCGCGCCAATCTGACGCTGGAACGGCGTGTCGCCGAGCGAACGCAGGAGCTGACGCATCTGAACGTCGCGCTCGAACACGCGAGGGCGGAAGCGGAAGACGCGAACATATCGAAGACGCGTTTTCTTGCAGCCGCGAGCCACGACATTCTTCAGCCCCTGAATGCCGCGCGGCTCTATGTGACGAGCCTGGTCGAGCGGCAGGGGAGCGGCGAATACGGGCGGCTTGCATCGAACATCGACGCGTCACTCGAGGCGGTCGAGGAAATTCTGAGCGCGCTGCTCGACATTTCGCGGCTCGACACCGGCGCGCTCAGGCCGGAAGTCTCGTCATTTTCCGTGAACGAACTCTTGCGGCAGATCGAGGTCGAATTCGATCCGCTTGCGCTCGAGAAGAAACTCGAGCTCGCCATCGTAACCTGCTCGCTCACCGTGCGCTCCGACCGGCGGCTCTTGCGGCGGCTCTTGCAAAACCTCGTGTCGAATGCGATCAAGTATACGCCGTCCGGGCGCGTGCTGGTCGGTTGCCGAAGGCGCGGCGGCAATCTGCGCATCGACGTCTACGATACCGGCATCGGTATTCCGTTCACGCAGCAGCGCGCGATTTTCACGGAATTTCATCGGCTCGAGGAAGGCGCGCGTGTGGCGCGCGGGCTCGGGCTTGGCCTTTCGATCGTCGACCGCATTGCACGGGTGCTCGGGCACGAGCTGCGCGTCGATTCGGCGGCAAAGCGCGGATCGCATTTTTCGGTCACGGTGCCCTTGTCGGCAACGCGTGCCGAGATGCCCACGCAAGGCGTGGCGCAGCGGCACGAAACGGTGCAGCTCGGCGGCATGGTCGTGCTCTGCATCGACAACGAGCCGAAGATTCTTGACGGCATGGAGGCGCTTTTGTCGGGTTGGGGTTGCCGTGTGCTGAAGGCTCCGGGGCTGCGCGATGCGCTCGCGATGCTCAAGGATGCGCCGATCATCGCAGGGCTGCTCGTCGACTATCACCTCGACGAAAGCAACGGCATGGAGGCGATCGGGGAGCTGCGCAAGCGGCTGCAGGCGGAGACGCCGGCCATTTTGATCACCGCGGATCGCAGTCCGCAGGTGCGCATCCGAGCGGGTGCGGCGGACGTGCAGGTCTTGAACAAGCCGGTAAAGCCCGCCGCGCTGCGGGCCCTGCTCATGCAATGGCGCGTGCAAAGGGTGGCGGCGGAGTAGCCGCTTTGATCTTCCTTCCGACGGCGCGCCGTTGGAATTCGCCGAGCGACCGCTGTGTGAAATGCTGCAACCACGAGGAGGTTGAAGCGGCTTTCCGGACGTTTGGCGCCGATGAAGGTTGCTTGCACAAATCGTGCTGTCGCGATCTAGGAGGTATTTTGGGGTACAGCCGCAAGCGATTTGGCGAACGTCGCGTGGCGCTTGAACTCCCTCCCGAGCGCTAACTCGCCTGCATGGGGTGCCATTGGCCAAGCTCGATCTTCGAGGCGGCGATGACGGCCTGCGTGCGGCTATCGACGCCGAGCTTTTGCAAAATGGCGGAGACGTGTGCCTTTACCGTCGCCTCGGAGACGGAGAGCTCGTAGGCGATCTGCTTGTTGAGCAATCCTTCCGAGAGCATCATCAAGACGCGCACCTGCTGCGGGGTGAGCGTGGAGAGGCGCTGCACAAGTTCGGCCGTCTCAGCGTCGCTGCCTTCGATGTCCACATCGGGTGGAGTCCACACCCCGCCATCGAAGATGCGGGAGATCGCCTTGCGCATGTCTTCGATACCGAGTGTCTTCGGGATGAAGCCCGACGCGCCAAACTCCATGCAGCGGCGAATCACGGCGGGATCGTCATTGGCGGAGACGACCACCACCGGCACGCTCGGATATTGCGCGCGCAGATACATCAGGCCGGAGAAGCCGCGGACGCCCGGCATCGTGAGATCGAGCAGGATGAGGTCGATGTCGTTTCCGCGCTCGAGGATGCGCGTGACCTCATCGAAGGAGCCCGCTTCATAAAGCTCGCCTTCGAACACACCGGAGACAGCCTCGCGCAAGGCGCCGCGAAACAGCGGGTGATCGTCGGCGATGACGAGACGATGCTTGGACGCGGAAATCGATGGCATGATCTTGGGCGCTTCCTCCTCAATTGTCCGACTACAGGCCCGCTTGTGCAAGCCCCGCCTCTTCGCCGCTGCTTGGGGGATTTTATTTTGCAATGCAGCACAGCAGCCGGCGCGCTTCTGCATTCTCAACTTGTTCTCAACAGCGCCCCCGCCGAAAGTCTTATAAGAACAATCGTTCTCAGCCTGTAGGATCGCTGCGGCTTTCTCTAGTCGGCGGCAAGTCCGGCGTGGAAGCGTGAACTGGGGGGCACGGGCGCGGCGCGCACCGCGTCCCCTTCTACTCGTACACCGTGGCAACAGCGCCGGCACGCTCATCGCCGCATCAGGGAGGTACGCAAAGATATGCAAAACGAGAACGAAACGGCCCATTGGGTCCGAACGCGCAATCTCATGTTCGTGATGCTCGGAATGTGGATCTTCTTCTCCTTCATCATCCACATGTTCGTGCATACGCTGAACAAGATCGTCATTCTGGGCTTCCCGCTCGGCTTCTATATGGCCGCGCAAGGCTCGCTCATCGCCTTCGTCGCGATGTTGTTCTGGTTCGCGAAAGCGCAGGACAAGATCGACCGCGAGCACGGCGTGGCGGAAGAGGACTGAGGAGAACCACCATGGCGACAACCACACGCAGCGGCGAAGGCGTCGACTTCACGTCGAATCTCGGCCGCGTCTATACAATCTATACTGGCGGGTTCCTCGGCTTTGTGATTCTGCTCGCGGTGCTCGAGCAGGTCGGAGTTCCCCCCCGCATCATCGGCTATCTGTTCGTCGCGTTCACGATCGGCATCTACGCGCTGATCGGCATCATGTCGCGGACGATGCAGATTTCTGAATATTACGTGGCGGGACGGCGCGTTCCGGCCTTCTACAACGGCATGGCGACGGGCGCGGACTGGATGTCGGCCGCCTCCTTCATCGGCATGGCCGGCTCGCTCTACATTCTGGGCTATGACGGGCTCGCCTTCATCCTCGGCTGGACGGGCGGCTACGTGCTCGTCGCGATCCTGGTCGGACCGTACCTGCGCAAGTTCGGCTGCTACACAGTGCCGGACTTCATGGCCTTCCGCTACGGTGGAGATCTGGCGCGTGTGCTCTCCATCCTCGTGCTCATGAGCTGCTCCTTCACCTATGTGGTAGCGCAGATCGTCGGCACCGGCCTTATCGGCGCACGGCTCCTCAACATGGACTTCACCGTCGCCGTCTATGTCGGCCTTGCTGGCATTCTCGTCTGTTCGATGCTCGGCGGCATGCGCGCGGTGACGTGGACACAGGTCGCCCAGTACATCGTGCTCATCATCGCCTATCTCGTGCCGGTGGTGATCCTCTCCGCACAGAAATACGGCATCCCGCTGCCGCAGCTCACCTATGGGCGCGTCTTGCAGGAAATCGCGGCGCGCGAGCAGGGCATGGTGCAGCAGGGCCTTGCGGCGGCGGGACAGATCCGCGCGCATGTCGCGCCGTTCCTGACTTACGATCCGCTCAACTTCTTCGGGTTGATCTTCTGCTTGATGGTGGGAACGGCGTCCTTGCCGCACGTCCTTATGCGATACTTCACGACGCCGTCTGTGCGTGAAGCGCGCGTGTCGGTCGCCTGGTCGCTGCTCTTCATCTTTATTCTTTACTTCACGGCGCCGGCCTATGCCGCCTTCGCGAAGCTCGAGGTCTATCAAGACGTCATCGGCCAAAACATCGCCAACCTCCCGGGCTGGATCTACGCCTACGGCAAAGTGGGTTTGATCAATGTCTGCGGCGTCCAAGCGATGGATGCCGCAACAGTGGCGGAAGCCTGTAAGAAGCTCGCGAACCATGCAGGCATCCTGCGTTTCGGCGACCTTCGCATCGAAGCCGATGCGATCGTCATCTCGACCCCGGAAATCGCCGGCCTGCCCTATGTGATCTCCGGCCTCGTCGCGGCCGGCGGTCTCGCTGCGGCGCTCTCGACCGCCGACGGCCTGCTGCTCGCGATCGCCAACGCGCTCTCGCACGACATCTACTACAAGATGATCGACAAGAACGCGCCGACATCGCGGCGTCTCACCGTGGCTCGCGTGCTCCTGATCGCGGTGGCCGTGCTCGCCGCCTATACGGCCTCGTTCCGGCCGGCGGACATTGTCGCCATGGTGGCCTGGGCCTTCTCGCTTGCAGCTGCCGGGTTCTTCCCGGCGCTGGTCATGGGCATCTGGTGGAAGCGGACGACGACGGCTGGCGCCGTCGCCGGCCTGATCGTCGGCTTCGGCATCACGCTCTACTATCTCGTGGGCACGCGCTACTACGCGCCATCGTTCTATGAGACGTGGGGCTTTCTGTCGAACGCCACCGAAGCGGCCGCGAAGCGCTATGTCGACCTGAAGGCGGCCTGGATGAACGCGGCCGTAGGCCCGGCGAAGGAAGCGGCTTTCCGCGCCTTCGACACCCATGCGCAATCCGTCGCCAATTGGTGGGGCGTGCGCAACATCTCAGCTGCCCTGTTCGGGCTGCCGGTCGGGTGGCTGGTCATGATCGTCGTCTCGCTCATGACCAAGGAGCCTTCGCGCGAAATGCAGGCCTTCATCGACGAAATACGTAGGCCGCGCGGACAGACCGTCATGCAGGAAAAGGCGAGCTGACCCTCAGCAAATCGGAAAAGCGGGGCCGCGGCCCCGCTTTTTCATTCGGCGCGAGCGAAGCAGTCGGGCATAGGACGGCGCGCATGCGCAAAACAGGCCGCAGGACGAAGGAGAACGGAATTGGACGCCGCCAGTTCGGTCGCGGAATATTGGTACTTCCATATCCCGAACTTCATTCTCGCCGTGTTCATGTATACACTGCTCGGGCGCGTCCTGCTCTCGCTCGTGGTGGATGAGGATTCCGAGAACTACATCTGGCGCTTCTTCTGCCGCCTGACCAGTCCGATCGTCGCGGTCGTCGCGGTCGTCACCCCGATTGCGGTTGCGCCTTTGGTCCTTTGGCTTTTCGCGATCACTTGGCTCTTTTGGCTGCGCATGCTGCTCTATTTCGGTTTTGCGCTCGGTGGCATTGCGCCGAAGCTCGGGTGAACGTCATGCCGCGCCATCTCTTTTTCATCGGTATCGCGATCTTCGGCACCATCAACGGGCTGTTCAATTCGAGCTGGCTCACCTTCGCCTTCGTGCATGTTAACCTCTTGTCGCCGACGATCCTGTTCGGCTCGCTTCCGCTCACCTTCATGTTCGCTTCGCTTTTGACAGCAACGGCGACTGTCATTCTTGGCGGAATTCCCGCTGCGGTCTACGAGCGGGCGATCGGCGCGAAGGATTCGACCGAGACCTCGCTCTGGATTTGGCTTACCGCAACGGCCTTGTGGACGCTTCCCGCGATCGGGAACTTCTTCCGCATCGGCTTCTAGAATTGAGCTTTCAACAGGTTGTCCTTCCGGCCCTGACCGCGGAAGCTGAAGTACCCATTTGGCCGAAAAGTGCTCGAGAAGCGCGGTTCCTCATCTCGGAATCAGTTCGCTCTCATCCTGAGGAGGCTGCGAAGCAGCCGTCGCAAAGTGCAGGTGGGGCCTGGGCGAACACAGGCTTGTGACTTCGTTTGCTGCCGCCCTTCGTCCAGAATCGCCGTCCAGAGCCAATCACGAGCCGGGATGCACGGTAGCTTGCATGGAGATGATGCGGCGGGTCGCCTTCGAAACGGTGCTTCGCGCCTGCGGCTTCGCTTCGCTTGCAATTTTCTGCCTGATGGCCGGTCTGTCCTTCAACGCGCGCGCTGCCTTTCAGGCTGGCGGCATTCTCACAACCCTCATGGCGCTGGTACTGATCCTCAAGGCCCGCGAGGCGCTGACTAAGGATTATCGCCGGACCGAAATGTGGCTTTATCTGCCAAAGGACTTCCGCCCGCCCGAGGCTTACGCGCAATGGGCGAGCTCGACCGTGTTGCGCGACACTTATCTCACCTTTGCAATGTGGACGTCTGCCATCGCCATCGTGCTCTGGGTGCTGGCGCTGATCTTCTCGTTTCTGGCATGGTGATTCCGAGCACGGACCGATCTTACGCCGCTCGGATTTCCTGGATGCAGCGGCCGACTTCATCGCGCAGCGTCTCGACCTGACGGTTGAGGTCGAGGGAGGTGCTTTTCAAGTCGCTTGCCTCGCCGGTCGCCTCGGCGGCCTGCTTCGTCACGGTCACGACATTCGACGAAATCAACTGCGCGCCGATCGCGGCTTCGGCCACGTTGCGTTCGATTTCTTCGGTCGAGGCCTTCTGTTCGTGCTCTGCTTCGCTACACTCGCCGGACACGCCATGCATGACCTCATCCCTTTTTCTCCGCATCCTTCTGGATGTCGCGCTGCACGTTCTGCATCGTCTCAACGAGGCGGCGCCACATCTTTTCGAGGAAGGACATCATGCGGTCGAGGTCGGCGTCAGTCGGCATGCGGAGCATCGGCTCGCGCGGGGCTTGCGTGGTCTCGTTCTTGCCCGTGCCGGGGAGCGGGGTGCCGCGCGCAAGCAGCTCGCGCTTGAGGGTGACGTTCTCATTCTGCAGCCGGACGATCTCGTTCTCGAGCGCCGTGCGCTCGTCGGGAACAATTCGGCAGGCCCAATCGCCGATGCTCTCGCGGCAGACGGAGACCTGCCCGGTGCGTGTGTCCAGCCGCAGCATTCCATCGGCGGTCTGGTGGAAGGTGAAGCGCCCGTTCTCGCTCGAGGGCATCGCCGGGATCTGCGCGAGCGCGGGCGTTGTGAGGACGGCGAGCAGTAGGGCAACTGGGATGAGCATGGCCGCGTCTCCGGCGATTGGGGTTTCCACCTCATCTATGCATGCATTCGGGCGCAAGTGAGGGCGGCTCGGCTAGGTGAAGGCGAACCGAAACCGGACGGTCACTCGGGTGTCCGGCCACCGCAAGATTGTCGAATTGTAGCTCAATTGATTGCAGTTGCGAGTTGAGCCCTACTCCGCTGCCTCTCTTTGCGGCTTGAGCGGCGTCCAACGCAATACCGGCGTGCGCGCGGCACGCGTCTCGTCCAGCCGGCGGCGCGGGGCATAATAGGGCGCGCCAGTGAAACGCGCGCGATCTCCGCGCTTTGCAGCCATGGCCAGATCGCGCAAGGCCGCAATGAAAAGATCGAGGGAGGCCTTGCTTTCCGACTCGGTGGGCTCGATCAGAATCGCGCCATGCACGACGAGCGGGAAATAGACCGTCATCGGGTGGTAACCTTCGTCGATCAGCGCCTTGGCAAGATCGAGCGTCGTGATGCCCGTGCCTTCGAGCCAATGATCGTCGAACAGCACCTCGTGCATGCAAGGGCGGTCCGGATAAGGGAGCGACATAACATCCTTGAGCGAAGCGCGGATGTAATTGGCGTTGAGCACCGCGTCATGCGCAACCTGCCGCAGGCCGTCCGCGCCGTGCGAGAGCATGTAGCTCAGCGCGCGGACGAACATGCCCATTTGGCCATGGAAAGCAGAAAGCCGGCCGAAGGGCCGCGCTGTCTGCGGAGCCTCGCTCGCATGTTCGGCAAGGCGGTGGCCCTCCTTGTCGGCAAGGACCAAGGGTAGCGGCGCGAAAGGTGCAAGCGCATCGGAAAACACCACCGGGCCCGCTCCGGGACCGCCGCCGCCATGCGGGGTCGAAAACGTCTTGTGCAGATTGATGTGCATCGCGTCGATACCGAGATCCCCCGGACGTACTTTGCCGACAATGGCGTTGAAGTTCGCACCATCCGCATAGAAATAGGCGCCCGCCGCGTGCACAGCATCAGCGATGGCGACAATATCGCGTTCGAACAAGCCGCAGGTGTTCGGATTGGTCAACATGATGGCGGCGACGTCGGCCGTGAGACGCTTTTGCACCTCCACGGCATCGACGGTGCCGTCGCCGCGCGCCGGCACCGGCTCGACGCGATAACCGAGCAGCGCGGCCGTTGCCGGATTGGTGCCGTGGGCGGATTCGGGCACGAGCACGACGGTACGCGGCTCACCGCGCGCCGCAAGTGCCGCCTTGATCGCCATCATGCCGCACAATTCTCCGTGCGCGCCGGCCTTCGGCAACATCGCCACCGCACTCATTCCGGTGAGCTCGAGGAGCCAGCGCGACAGCTCGGCGATCAACTCGAGCGCCCCCGGCACAGTGGAGAGCGGTTGCAGCGGATGGATGTCGCCTAGGCCGGGCAGGCGCGCCATCTTCTCGTTCAGGCGCGGGTTGTGCTTCATTGTGCAGGAGCCGAGCGGAAACATGCCGGTGTCGATGCCGTAATTCTTTTGCGACAGGCGAACGTAATGTCGCATGGTCTCCGGCTCGCTTAAACCCGGCAGACCGATCGACGACTTGCGTTCCAGAGCGCCGAGCCGCGGGGTGAACGCTTCCGGCTCGTCGACATCCACGCCCGTCGTGTCACTGCGGCCGATCTCGAAGATCAACGGCTCCTCGATGGCAAGCGCGCGGTTGCCGGTGAATGTCTCCGCTGTCGTTTCCTGGCTTTCGAACGTCGCGATATTCATCGGAGCACCTCCTGCAGCGCGCGCACATAGGTTGCGCGATCGTCGCCGGTGTTTACTTCCGTCGAAGCGACAATGATGAAATCGTCGAGGCCGGCGTTCGGATCGAGACGGCTATAGGGCACGCCTGCGAGCACGCCCTTCTCGGCGAGGCGTTCGATTATGCTGTCGGCGCGGCCGGGCACGCGGATTGCGAATTCGTTGAAGAACGTCTCGTTCACGACTTGCACGCCGCGGATGGCGGCGAGCGCGCCGGCAAGCTTCACCGCATTTGCGTGATTGACGCGCGCAAGACGGCGCAGGCCGGTTTCGCCGAGCAATGTCATGTGAATGGTGAAGGCAAGCGCGCAGAGACCAGAATTGGTGCAGATGTTCGAGGTTGCCTTCTCGCGGCGAATATGCTGCTCGCGCGTCGATAAGGTCAGCACGAAGCTGCGGCGGCCCTCGGCATCGAGCGTTTCACCGGCGAGACGGCCCGGCATCTGCCTGACAAATTTCTGGCGTGTAGCGAGCAGGCCGACATAGGGCCCGCCAAACGAGAGCGCGTTGCCGATCGATTGGCCTTCGGCAGCGACGATGTCGGCATCCATCTCGCCCGGCGACGCGACGGCGCCGAAGGACACCGCTTCGGTCACGACGGCGACGAGCAATGCCCCGACCGCATGCGCTTTTTCGGCGATGGGTTTGAGATCATGCAAGTGACCGAACACATCGGGCGTCTGCACGACGACGCAACTCGTATCCTTGTCGATCGAGGCGAGGATGTCTTCGCGGCCATCGGGCTTCGGTGCAAACAAAACGACCGCGTGATCGGAGAGAGCGGACACCGTTTCGATCGTCGCCCGATAATGCGGATGCAGATTGCCAGAAAGTACAGCGCGGCCGCGCCTGGTCAGGCGATGCGCCATCAAGACGGCTTCGGCAGCGGCGGTCGAGCCGTCATACATGGAGGCGTTCGCGACGTCCATGCCGGTGAGCCGCGCGACCTGCGTCTGGAATTCGAAGAGATACTGCAGGGTTCCCTGCGCGATCTCCGGCTGATAGGGCGTATAGGAGGTGAGGAATTCGGAGCGTTGGATCAGGTGATCCACGCTCGCCGGAATGTGGTGCTTGTAGGCGCCGCAGCCGACGAAGAACGGCGCCGATCCTGCCGGGAGATTCCTGCCCGCCATCGAAGACAGCAGGCGCTCGACCTCGAACTCGGTTTTTCGACGCGGAAGGTCGGGTAGCTCGCGTAGACGCTTGTCGACAGGAACGTCGGCAAACAGCTCGTCAATCTCGCGCACGCCGACACGGTGGAGCATCAGCGCGCGGTCTTCATCGGTGAGCGGGAGATAGCGCACCAGTATCTCCTTTCAGTGCACCAGGCCTGCGAGGTAATCCTTGTATTGTTCGGCACTCATCAATTCGTCGAGCTCGGCGGGATTGGCGACTTTCATTTTCAGGAACCAGCCTTTGCCTTCGGCGTCTTCGTTCACGGTTGCGGGCGCGCCTTCGAGCGCTTGGTTCACGGCGACGACCTCACCGGTCGCAGGCGCGTAGACATCGCTCGCAGCCTTGACCGATTCGACCACCGCGGCTTCGCTGCCCTTGGTGAGCGACTTGCCGATCTCAGGCAACTCGACATAGACAACGTCGCCCAACTGCGACTGCGCGTAGGTCGTGATCCCGACTTCGGCCATATCGCCGTCCAGGCGAATCCACTCGTGATCCTTGGTGTAGCGAACGGTGGGCATGGGATGTCCTTTCGCTCTAATCAGGTTCTTGCGCGGTGATAGCGATGCGGCACAAACGGCAGAGGCACGACTTTCGCGACAAGGTCTTTGCCGCGCACGACAAGCACAACGGGTGAACCTGCTTCGGAAAAGCGCCGGTTGACGTAACCCATCGCGATCGGGCCGCCGACGGTCGGGCCGAAGCCGCCGGACGTCACTTTGCCGATCGGCGCACCGTCTGTTGCACGGATATCGGTGCCTTCGCGGGCGGGAGCGCGGCCTTCCGGCAGCAGGCCGACGCGCAGACGCGAGGGGCCGTCGCGCAATTCGCGCCGCACGCGTTCCTCGCCGGGAAAGCCGCCCTCCTCCCGCCGGCGCTTCTGGATCGACCAGGCAAGGCCTGCCTCGATCGGCGAGGTCGTCGCGTCGATGTCGTGGCCATAGAGGCAGAGACCGGCTTCGAGACGCAACGAATCACGCGCGCCGAGGCCGACCAGCTTCACTTCGGATTGCGCCAGCAGACGCTCGGCCAGCAACTGCGCTTTCGTGGCATTCAGCGAAATCTCGAATCCGTCCTCGCCCGTGTAGCCGGTGCGGCTAACGTGGCATTCGATGCCGCCGATGCGCAGCGACCGCGCCGACATGAATGTCATGTCGGCAACCTCCGGCGCGAGGCGCATGAGCACATCCACAGCTTTCGGGCCTTGCAATGCAAGCAGCGCGCGGTGATCGGCGCGCATCAGTTTCACGTTGGCCGGAAGATGCTCCGAGATATGCGCGTAGTCGGCTTCCTTTGTCGAGGCATTGACGATGAGCATCAGTGCGCCGTCCTCCGCGGCATCCGCCGAACGCGTGACCATCAGGTCGTCGAGGATGCCGCCTTCCGCATTGAGCAGCTGGGTATAGCGCTGGCGCCCGGGCGAGAGGTTCACGATGTCGGCCGGTACCAGCGCTTCCAGAGCCAGGGCGGTCGTCCCGTGATCGGGGCCGAGCAGAAAGGCCTGGCCCATATGCGAAACGTCGAAGAGGCCGGCGGCTTCGCGCGTGTGCTGGTGCTCGGCGATGATTCCCTGATATTGAACCGGCATCTCGTAACCGGCGAAGGGCACCATGCGCGCGCCGCGCGTGGCATGCAGCGCAGCAAGCGGCGTGTGCGCAAGTCCTGCGTTTTGCGATTGGGCGGAGAGAGACGGCGCGTCAGTCATCCAGGATCCCGCATGCGAACTCCGCCAGGCACGATGCCCAGCGAGAGCCCCCTCTGTCGCGGAACCTGAGAGATTTCGCCGGTGCGTCGACCCGGCTTACCCCTTCGGTGAGCGGCCATGCGAGTTCTCCCGCACGCAGCTTCTTTCCAGAGGATCATCCGCCTGCGGTCCTTTTGCCTGAGCGTTTCCGGGGCGGTTGCGCCTTCGGCGCCGGCTTGGCCGGTCTCTCCCGCAGGACTCGTCTGATCGCGGCGGACTTTGCCCGATCGGAACTCGGAGTGCAATGAGGGAAAGAACTTCCACCGCTCGCCACCATCCATAACCGGGTGCGGTGATGCCGGCGGCTCAGTTCAGCCGCGCCTGCTTCGGCTGCTTGGGCTGTTTCTGCTGCTGCTTCTGCGGGCGGCGCTGTTGTTCCCTCGCTCCGTCGGGATCGAAGCCGAGATAGATGATGTAGGCATCGAGCTCGCCTGCGCTCGGAAGCGGAAATGTGAGGTCTTCTTCAACATGCAGGAACGTCGTGGTCGGCTGATTCGGCGGAATGCTGACCGGGATGCGGTAGAGCTTGGTCCAGACCGTCTTCGGCTCCGGCCCTTCCCGCACCAGGGCCATGCGGATCGGCACTTCGACCTGCCCGCTTGCGCCAGCCGGCCCGACGATCACCCGGCCCTGCAGGCCGACTTTGATCGTCATGGTGGCGCCGAGCGCCGCGCACTCGCGCGCAGTCTGGCCAATGCTGACCTGGTAGCGGAGGTTGGTTGCCGATGGCTCCTGGTTGGGCACATGCGCCATCAGCGTGGAGGCACCGCTGCGAATGCTGATGGAGGGGCAATCAAAGTCGGTGGATGGGGGCGTCGTGGCTGTTGCGGCTGAAGCGCTGCTGTTCGAATTGCTGAAGAGCGAGGCCATGCGGTCGCGAAAGGCGCCTCCGCCCGAAGGCGAAGCGCCAATTCCCTCGGTCGAGGTGCAGGCCGATGAGACAACCGCCAGCACGGCAAGCACTCCCACAAGGCGCACCGCCGACACGCCCATCTCGTGATCCTCCCCTTCAGCCGCACTTACATCAGCTATATCAGCGCAGCCGCCTCGGGCCAAAACCAAATGCGACCTATTCCGCGGCGTTCACGCGGGCAAACAGAAGATGATCCTGCCAGACGCCGTTGATGCAGAGATACTGCTTGGCATAGCCCTCCTGCACGAATCCGCATTTCCGCAACAAGCGAATTGAGGCCTCATTGGTTGGAATGCAGGCCGCTTCGAGGCGGTGCAGTCGCAGCGTCTCGAATGAGAAGGGAATAAGCGCTCGGACGGCCTTCGTCATATAGCCCTGCCCCGCATAGGGCGCGCCCATCCAATAGCCGAGTGTGGCTGATTGCGCGACACCGCGCCGGATGTTTGCAAGCGTCAGCCCGCCGACCAGCGCCCCGTCATCTGTGCGGCAGACAAAGAAGGCGTAGGACTGATCGGCACGCAGTTCTTCGGCATACCGCCGTAGCCGTCTTCGGAAAGATGCCTTCGTGAGATCGTCGAGCGGCCAGATCGGTTCCCAAGGCACCAGGAACTCGCGGCTTGCTCCGCGCAGTTCCGCCCATTCGACGTAATCGCTCTGATTGGGGACGCGAAGGAAAACACCCTCGCCCCGGATCGAGGGAAAGGGTTCCAGATAGCCGGTGGTACGGAAGAAGGCCATCGTTGCGGCAGGCCAGGACCTCGAGGCTTCAAGTCTGCTTCAAGATGGCCTCAGACGGCCTGTCGCGCCAGCCCCTCCGCGATGATCGCGACGCTGTCGAGCCCACGACCCGGCCCCAAAGCGGCAACTGCCGGGCGGCTGCGCGCAATCAGCATCGAGCCGGCCGCGCGTACGGATTCGACCGTTACGGCCTCCACCTTGGCGACGATCTCTTCAACGGGAATCGGCCGCCCATAGGCCAGCATGTGCCGGGCAAGCTGCTCGGCGCGCGCACCCGAGCTTTCCAGCGCCATCAGAAGTCCCGCCTTCATCTGCGCCTTCGCGCGCGCAAGCTCCATCTCGTTCACCGTGTCCGCGGCACGATGGATCTCGTCGACCACGATGTTCATCAACTCGTTCACATCGGACGCATCGGTCCCTGCATAGAGGCCGAACATGCCGGTGTCGGCATAAGGCGCGTGGTAGGTATAGATCGCATAGCACAGGCCGCGAATCTCACGAATTTCCTGAAACAATCGCGAGGACATGCCGCCCCCGAGGACGTTGGTGAAAACCTGCAAGCTGTAGAGCGACGGATCGGTCAGCGAAACGCCTTCCATCGCCAGCGCAATATGCACCTGTTCAAGATCGCGCGACTCGATGCGCGCACCGCCGGCGAAGTGCGCAGAATGCGGCTTTGGCGCAGCGGGGCCGGTGAAAGCTGTGAAGCGGCGTTCTACCTCCGATACGATCGCCCGGTGGTTTACCGCGCCTGCCGCCGAAATCACCATGTCCGGCGCGCGGTAATTGCGCGCGAGATAGGAGCGCAGCCGCTTGGAGTTGATCGCGCGGACGGTGTCGCGTGTGCCAAGCACTGAGCGGCCGATCGGCTGGTTGGGGAAGGCCGTCGATTGCAAATAGTCGAAGACGATGTCGTCCGGCGTGTCTTCGCTCGCACCGATTTCCTGCACGATGACATTCTGCTCGCGCGACAGTTCCTCGGCATCGAAGGACGGATCGGCGAGAATGTCCGAGAGCACGTCCAGCGCGAGCGGCACGTCGGCTTCCAGCACACGCGCGTAATAGGCTGTCTGCTCGATGCCGGTGGCGGCATTCAGGTCGCCGCCTACGGCTTCGATCTCCTCGGCGATCTGGCGCGCGGTGCGGCGGGTCGTACCTTTGAAGGCCATGTGCTCGAGCAGATGCGAGATGCCGTGCTCGTCCGGCTCCTCATCGCGGCTTCCCGCTGCGACCCAGACGCCGAGCGACGCCGTCTTGAGATGCGGCATGTCGTCGGTGACGACAGTCAGTCCTGACGACAAACGCGTGACTTCGACTGTCATGCGACCGCTCCTTCCTTGGCCGCGCGAGCATGCGCGAGAATGAAACGTTCGAGCGCACCCTGGTCGTTGGGCAGAATGGTCATGTGCTCCTTCCGTTGCATGATGTCGCCGAGCCATTCCGGCAAGGGCGGGCGGACGCCGCAGGCCGCCTCCACGGCGTCAGGGAACTTGGCCGGATGCGCGGTTGCGAGCGCGATCATCGGCGTGTGCGGATCGGGATGCTCCTTTTCGGCGACGGCGAGGCCAACCGCGGTGTGGGGATCGAGGAGATGGCCTGTTTCACGGCGGACCGTGCGAATGGTTGCGGCGGTCTCATCTTCGTCGGCACGGTCGGCGGTAAACAGCGAGCGGATATGTGCAAGCGCATCCTTGGACATCGTGAAGCGGCGCGATTGCGAGAGCGAGCCCATGAGCGCGCGCACGGGCGCAGCGTCGCGGCGATAGGCCTCGAACAGAAGGCGTTCGAAGTTCGATGAGACCTGGATATCCATGGAAGGCGACGCCGTCGGGATCACATTCCGGATTTCATAGGTCCCGGTCGCGAGTGTCCGCACGAGAATGTCGTTGACGTTCGTTGCGACAACCAGGCGGTCGATCGGAAGGCCCATGCGCGCGGCGACGTAGCCGGCAAAGACATCCCCAAAATTGCCGGTCGGAACGGTAAAGGCGACTTTCCTGTGCGGCGCCCCGATCGCAACCGCAGACGTGAAATAGTAGACGACCTGCGCCACGATGCGCGCCCAGTTGATCGAATTGACGCCGGAGAGCGCAACGCGGTCGCGGAAGGCATGATGATTGAACAGTCCCTTCACCAGCGCCTGGCAATCATCAAAGGTGCCTTCAATAGCGACCGCGTGAACGTTCGGCTCGTCAGCCGTCGTCATCATGCGGCGTTGCACATCCGAGATGCGCCCCTTGGGGAACAGCACAAAAACGTCCACCTGCTCGCGCCCGCGAAATGCTTCGACTGCGGCCCCGCCCGTATCGCCCGAGGTTGCGCCAACAATGGTCAGGCGCCGGCCCCGGCGGCGCAGCACCTCGTCCATCATGCGGGACAGGAGTTGCATGGCGAGGTCCTTGAAGGCGAGCGTCGGACCATGAAACAGTTCCAGCAAGAAAGTGCTCGGATTGAGCTGTACGAGTGGTGCAACCCCAGGATGCCGGAACGCACCATAAGCTTCGCGGGCGAAGCGCCCCAGGTCGGAGGTAGAAAAAGCCTCGCCGACAAAGGGCCCGACCACTTCGCAAGCCACCTCCGCATAGGGGCGTCCGGCCAAATTTGCGATCCGGTCTGACGTTAAAACAGGCGATATTTCAGGGACATAGAGACCACCATCGCGGGCAAGCCCCGCGAGCATCACGTCAACGAAATCCAGTGGAGGCGCTTCGCCCCGGGTCGAAACGTACTGCACAGCTACCCTCTTTGGCGGGCGGACAGTAGTCGAAACCGGCCGTGCCGCACAAGGAAACGACGCAGATTTGGTTTGCGGCGCTAAACTTCCGGTCGTGAGCGGCCGCGGGCGTAAACCAGGAAGACGATCACCAAGCCGACGGCCAGACCAAACCAGGTCAAGGCATACTGCAGATGGTTATTTGGAAGCTGCGGGTCGAGCCGCCCGATGCGCGGCTGGCCCAATACCGGCGCGGGGCTTTGAAGCTCGACATAGAATGGGGCGACGGGACCCCAGTTTTTCGCCGCCGCGATAGCCTCGGGATCGCGGGTGTAAAACAGGTTCTTGGCTGGATTATCGGCAGGCATGAAAATCGAGCGCTCTTCCGGCCAGCGCAGGACGCCTGTCCCCGTGAGCGGTCCAGTGAGCGCGCGCTCAGGGGCCTTGCTTTGCTGGCCGTCGGGCACGAATCCGCGGCTGACGACGACAGTGCCGCCATTGGCTAGACGCGCGGGTGAAAGCACCCAATAGCCGGCGCCCGCAATGCCGGATAGCCGGGACCCAGGCGTGTACACAAGCGCCTCATCCCCCGGAAATTGTGCGGTGAAGCTGACCCGCTGGAACTCGGCGGATTGACGGTCGAGACGCGGCCATTCCGCGGGCGCGGGGAGCGGTACAGGCAGTTGCGACAAGCGTTGATGCAAGGTTGCGATCAGTGTTTCCTTCCAGTGCTTGCGTTCGAGTTGCCAGAAGCCGAGCGCAAGCAGCGTGAGGAGCACGGCGATCGTCACCATCAGCGGGACGGCGAGGTGCCTCCGCCCGGTCTTAGGTGTCGCAGTCATGAAGGGCCTCGATCGGATCGACACAGTCCATGACTGAAACGAAAGGGGCGGCCAATGAAGGCCGCCCCCTTCCCCCACTATCCCTGCACATCAATCCCTGAACTCTGTCTCGAGAAATTCAGTATCTCTGAAACTCAGTGCGCCGCGGCTGAACCCGCACCCCACACGTAAATGGCGGCGAACAGAAACAGCCATACGACGTCCACGAAGTGCCAATACCACGCCGCAAACTCGAAGCCCAAATGTTGTTTGGGCGTGAAGTGACCGCGTAATGCGCGCACGAGCGTCACGATCAGGAAGATCGTCCCGATGATGACGTGAGCACCGTGGAAGCCGGTCGCCATGAAAAAGGTCGCGCCGTAGATGTGGCCGGAGAATTTGAAAGCAGCGTGGCCGTATTCGTAGGCCTGCACGATGGTAAAAAGTACGCCGAGGATGATCGTGCAGATCAGTCCCCACTTGAGGCCTTGGCGATCGTTGTGCAGGAGCGCGTGGTGCGCCCAGGTCACTGTCGTGCCCGAGGTCAAGAGGATCAACGTATTCAGGAGCGGCAGGTGCCAGGGATCGAAGGTCTCGATTCCCTTCGGAGGCCAGGCGCCGCCCAGCAGATCCGTGCGTGCAACCTGGTGCACGTCGACAGGGAAAAGCGCGACGTTGAAATAGGCCCAGAACCAGGCGACGAAGAACATCACCTCGGAAGCAATGAACAAGATCATGCCGTAGCGGTGGTGAAGCTGCACCACACGCGTGTGATGGCCTTCGTATTCGGCCTCGCGGATCACGTCGCGCCACCAGCCAATCATCGTATAGACGATGCCGAGCACGCCGATGGCGAAGACGAACGCCGCGCCAGCGAACATCTTATGCATCCATGCGATCAACCCGACTGCGAGGATAAAGGCCGAGACAGCGCCAATCGCCGGCCAAGGGCTCGGATCGACCAGGTGATAATCGTGCTTCTTCGCGTGTGCGTCGGCCATGTCGCTCTCCGTTCGCGCGTATCCAGCGCGCTCCCCTGTCCCGATTACGATCGTCCTGGTGCCGGGCGCCTGTCGGCCACGGGCGGCTCCGGTTGGCGCACCGCAAATACTGTATAGGACAGTGTCATGCTGGTGAGTCCGTTATGCTCCGCATCGTCCGCCAGTGACGGATCGATATAGAACACCACCGCCCATTCCCGCCGCTCGCCGGGTTTCAGCGTTTGCTCGGTGAAGCAAAAGCAGTTGATCTTGTGGAAGTAGCCGCCCGATTGCAGCGGTGTGACGTTGTAGGACGCAATGCCGGCGATCTCGCGCGCCGACTGGTTAATCGCGGTATAATGCACGGTGACCACTTCACCGATTTTGACGTCGATCGTGTTGCGCTCGGGGACAAGCCGCCACGGCAGACCGGGTGCGACATTGGCGTCGAAGCGCACCGTCATGACGCGGTCAAGCACGCGGCCCGGCGCGCCGGTCGACACCTGCGTCGTGCCGCCAAAACCGGTGGTGCGGCAGAACCAGTCGTAAAGCGGGACAGCGGCATATGAGAGCCCGACCATGAGCGCGACAAAGGCCCCGGCGAGGCTTGCCACGACGAGGTCGCGTCGCTGCGCCTTGCGGTGGGCGAGCATGGAAGCGTGTTGATTCATGATGTCAGGTCATAGCGGCCGATTGAGGACCCCGGGTCCGAGCTTCACGACAGTCACCACATAGAACAGCAAGACAAGCGCTCCCAGCACCATGGCAATCGCAATCGAGCGGGCCCGCCGACGGCGGAGCTGCTCCTCCGTAAGCACGATACCGTTATCGTCGCGCCGCTCATCCATGCAACCCGAACTCGACGAGGCTGCGTCCGCCAAACCCATATTCGACGAGAAGCGCAGCGTAGAGCAGGAAAAGATAGAGAATGGAAAAAGCGAAGAGATGTTTGGCCGCCTGATCGGTGCGATCCCGCCGTAGCTTGAAGGCAAACCCGACGAGCAAGGCGCCAAGCAGCGCCGAGATCGCGCCATAAGCGGGCCCCGCGAAGCCAAGCAGCCAAGGCGCAACACCGATCGGCGCCAAGACGAGCGAATAGATCGATATCTGACGACGGGTCTCCTCTTCGCCGGCGACCACGGGAAGCATCGGAACTCCGGCGCGGGCGTAATCATCGGCGCGATACAGCGACAGCGCCCAGAAGTGCGGCGGTGTCCAAAAGAAAATGATGCAAAAGAGAACGAGTGGAACAGGATGGACGACATCGCCGGTCACCGCCGCCCAGCCTATCATCGGCGGGAATGCTCCGGCTGCGCCGCCAATGACGATGTTCTGAGGCGTCGAGCGCTTCAAGCCCATCGTGTAGATCACGATGTAAAAGAAGATCGTGAAGCCAAGCAGCGCGGCTGCGGCCCAATTCACCAGAAGACCGAGTACCGCGACCGAGCCGACCGCCAGCGTCGCGCCGAATACCAGGGCTTCGCCGGGCAGCACCCGGCCTGCTGGGATCGGGCGGCGCGCCGTGCGCATCATCACCGCATCGATGTCGGCGTCGTACCACATGTTCAGCGCGCCGGACGCGCCGGCGCCGACTGCGATGCAAAGCAGCGCCGTGAAGCCGATCACCGGGTGAACTGACGCCGGCGCCATGATCAGGCCGACGAGCGCGGTAAAGACCACGAGCGACATGACGCGCGGCTTCATCAAGGCAAAGAAATCCGAAGCCGTCGCAATGCTGGGCTTGGCGCTCACCTTTGCCGGCGTCACATGAGAGAAACCGCCTTCGCTGATCACTGACATAGAACAGTCGTTCCGCGTCCTGGTTCACTGGAAGCTGATGCGGCTCACGACGCCGCATCCTGCGAGGTCCAAGGCCTCACTTGATGTGAGGCAGAACCTCATATTGGTGGAATGGCGGCGGCGACGGAAGCGTCCATTCGAGCGTCGTCGCCCCCGCCCCCCAGGGGTTCGCTACAGCCTTTTCCTTGCGCATGAAAGCTTGCGCAAGGGCGTAGAGGAAGATCAGGAATCCGACGAACGAGATGTAAGATCCCCATGAGGAAATCTCGTTCCAGCCGGCATAGGCGTCGGGATAGTCCACATAGCGTCGCGGCATGCCGGCAAGACCAAGAAAGTGTTGCGGGAAGAACAGCAAATTGACGCCGATGAATGTGACCCAGAAGTGCACTTTGCCGAGCGTCTCGCTGAGCGTATAGCCCGTCATCTTCGGGAACCAATAATAGAACCCTGCGAAGATCGCGAACACGGCGCCCATCGACAGCACGTAATGGAAGTGTGCGACCACGTAATAGGTGTCGTGCAGGGAGCGGTCGACGCTGGCATTGGCCAAGACCACGCCCGTGACACCCCCGACCGTGAACAGGAAGATCATGCCGATGGCCCATAGCATGGGCGTCCTGAACTCGATCGAGCCGCCCCACATCGTGGCGATCCAGGAGAAGATCTTGATACCGGTCGGCACGGCGATCACCATGGTCGCGGCGACGAAATAGGCCTGCGCACTTGCGTTCATGCCGACGGTGTACATGTGATGCGCCCAGACGACGAAGCCGATGCCGCCGATGGCCACCATCGCATAAGCCATGCCGAGATAGCCGAACACAGGCTTGCGGCTGAAGGTCGAGACAACCTGGCTTACGATGCCGAAGCCCGGAAGGATGAGAATGTAGACCTCCGGATGGCCGAAGAACCAGAACAGGTGCTGGAAGAGGATCGGATCGCCGCCGCCCTCGGCCGCAAAAAAGGTGGTGTTAAAGTTACGATCCGTCAGCAGCATCGTGATGGCGCCGGCCAGCACCGGCAGCGAAAGCAGCAGCAGAAACACCGTCACCAGGATCGACCAGACGAACAGCGGCATCTTGTGCAGCGTCATGCCAGGCGCGCGCATGTTGAAGATCGTGGTGATGAAGTTGATGGCGCCGAGAATGGAGGAGGCGCCTGCGATGTGGAGCGACAGGATGGCGAAATCCATGGCCGGTCCAGGCTGTCCGCTGGTCGACAGCGGAGGATAGATCGTCCAGCCGCCGCCAACGCCAAGGCCGCCGGGCGGCCCTTCCACAAACAGCGACATCAAAAGCAGCGCGAAGGACGCCGGCAGGAGCCAGAACGAGATGTTGTTCATGCGCGGAAACGCCATGTCGGGCGCGCCGATCATGAGCGGAACCATCCAATTCCCGAAGCCGCCGATCAGCACCGGCATGACCATGAAGAAGATCATGATCAGCCCATGCGCGGTCGTGAACACGTTGTACACATGCGGATCGGAGAAAATCTGCATTCCCGGATTCTGCAGCTCCATCCGCATTGCGACGGAGAGGATCGCGCCGATCAAACCGGCAAAGAGACCGAACACGATGTACATCGTGCCGATGTCTTTGTGATTGGTGGAATAAACGTATCGCCTCCACCCGCGCGGGTGGTCGTCGTGGTGACCGTGAACCGTCGCCGCCGTCGCCATGATCGAAGAATCCTCGTGAGTTCGTTCTTGTTGCTGTTATCTGTCTATTGCGTTGCGCGCTCGCTGGAGGCCGCGATCTTCGCGGCGTCTCCATCATCATTGATCGCCCAGCGCTTCTTGGCCTGTTCGAGCCAGGCGGCGTAGTCCCGCTCGCTGACGACGCGAACTGCAATTGGCATGAAAGCGTGATCCTTGCCGCAGAGCTCGGAGCACTGGCCGTAATAGACCCCCTCCTTCGTCGCCCGAAACCAGGTCTCATTCAGCCGGCCGGGATAACCGTCGATCTTGAGGCCGAAGGACGGCAGGGCAAAGGCATGCGCAACATCCGCCGCGGTTACCTGCACGCGGACCACCTTGTTGACCGGCACAACGACCTCGTTATCCACCGCAAGCAGGCGCGGCTGTCCGGGCTTCAAGTCCTTCTCAGCCACCATAAGGGAATCGAATTCGAATTTCTGGTCGGGGTAGGCATAGGTCCAGAACCACTGCTTTCCAGTCGCCTTCACGGTGACATCGGCGGGAGGGATCGTCAGCTGGTGGAACAGGATACGAAAGGAGGGGACGGCGATCGCTACGAGAATCAGCACCGGCAGTACGGTCCAGGCCACCTCAATGGCCGCATTGTGGCTCGTGCGGGTCGGCACGGGATTTGAGCGCGCGTTGAAGCGGATCATCACGTAAACAAGGAGGGCCAGCACGAACAGCGTGATGGCGGTGATGATCCAGAGCAGAAAATTATGGAACCAGATGATTTCGTCCATCACCGGGGCGGCGGATTGCTGCATTCCAAGCTGCCAGGGCGAGGGCTGGCCAAGGCCCGCAAGAGCCTCTCCTGCCGTCACGCCGATCAGGGCCAGCGCAATCAGGACACGGTTCAACCGCAAGAGCACCTGCATCGTCGTCTCTAGCTCCTATCTCGTCGGAACATTCGTTCGCTCCGGCCGCCTTTCATACATTCAGCGTTACGAATGTGAAAGAGCCTGCGTTCGCGCTTCCTGAGATGATGGAAACCACCCGGTCCAGCGGACAGATCATCGGCGGGGTTCTCAAACCACAAATCCGCCCCAGTCGCAACGTGCCTTGTGCAATTCCAGCGCGGGTGCGCGGGGGCGATGTCGCACCGGGCCGGCGATGCCGCTCCGTCCCGAGCCATCGGACATGACGGTCAGGTCGGCTTGACAGCGCGGGCTTGCGATGTACGCAAGACCTCGGCCAGCGCGAGGCTCAGCGACGCTTCGATTCGGCTTAGCTTTGGGGCCGGCCGCAACGTCATTCAGGATCGTATGATGCAACGACTTCGGTTCAACACGCACAGCCTAAGACTGTTTGCCTTGGCAACGCTGCTCGGCGGGATTGTCCTGGGTCATCTCGCTCAAGCCACGGCTGCTTTCGCGCAAGGCGCAGTGAAATCCGTGCATGGCGACTGGCAAGTGCGTTGCGATACCCCGCCCGGCGCACAAGGCGAACAATGCGCCTTGATCCAGAGCGTCACCGCGGAAGACCGGCCGAATGTCGGCTTGACTGTGATCGTGCTGAAGACCGCCGATCAAAAGAGCCGGCTCATGCGTGTGCTCGGTCCTCTTGGCGTGCTGCTGCCATCCGGCCTGGGTCTCAAAATCGATCAGGCCGACATCGGGAAAGCAGGCTTCGTGCGATGCCTGCCGAACGGCTGCGTCGCCGAAGTCATCATGGACGAGAACCTGATGAAGCAGATGCGCATGGGCCAGCAAGCCACTTTCATCATCTTCCAGACTCCGGAAGAGGGGATCGGCATCCCGATGAGCCTGAAGGGCTTCGGCGAGGGGTTCGACAAGCTGCCCTGAGAGGGCCCTCTCGCAACCAGGTTCTCCCGGCCTATCTTGAAGGCAGCACAAGGAACACCGCCATGTCAGAAGCTGCCCCAACCTCCGTTCTCGACCGCGCCGGGCTCGACCGCGCGGCCGTCGAGCGCCAAATCGCCCACGGTCTCGACGGAGCAGACGATGGCGAACTTTTTCTTGAATACAGGCAGTCCGAGGCTCTCGTTTTCGACAATGGCCGCTTGAAGCAGGCGAACTATGACACGGCGCAAGGATTCGGCTTGCGCGCAGTGAAGGGCGAAGCCGTCGGCTATGCTCATGCCTCAGACGTCTCGGAGCAGGCGCTCACGCGCGCCGCCGATGCCGTGCGCGCGGTGCAAGGCGGCTACTCCGGGAGCTATGCCGAGCCGCCGCCGCGCTCCAATGTCCGCCTCTACCGCGAAGACAATCCGCTCGGCGAGCCCGGCTTTGAAGCGAAGGTGAAGCTCCTGCAGGAAATCGATGCCTATGCGCGGACGAAAGATCCGCGCGTGCGGCAGGTTTCGGTCACCTTCGGGGCATCGTGGCAGGCAGTCGAAATCGTGCGGGCCGACGGGGCGATTTATCGCGATGTACGGCCGCTCGTGCGCGTGAACGTGTCTGTCGTCGCTGGGGAGGGCGGGCGCCAGGAGACCGGGAGCCACGGCTTCGGGGGGCGTGAGGGCTACGCGGCGTTCATCGCAACAGGGGCTTGGCAGGGCGCAGCCGATGAAGCCGTGCGGCAGGCCCTGGTGAACCTCCAATCGATTCCGGCGCCGGCAGGCGAAATGGATGTCGTGCTCGGGCCGGGCTGGCCCGGCGTGATGCTGCACGAGGCGGTAGGACATGGCCTCGAGGGTGATTTCAACCGCAAGAGGACTTCCGCTTTCGCCGGCCTTATGGGGCAGCGCGTCGCCGCGAAAGGCGTCACCGTGGTGGACGACGGCACCATCGCCAGGCGGCGCGGGTCCCTCTCCATCGATGACGAGGGAACGCCCACCAACCGCACCTTACTGATCGAGGACGGTGTCCTCGTCGGCTATATGCAGGATAGGCAGAACGCGAGGCTCATGAATATGCGTCCGACCGGCAATGGCCGGCGCGAAAGCTATGCGCATGTGCCCATGCCGCGGATGACCAATACCTACATGCTGGCGGGCTCGCACGATCCGCGGGAGATCATCGCTTCGGTGAAAAGCGGCATTTACGCCGCGAGTTTCGGCGGGGGCCAGGTGGACATCACGTCCGGCAAGTATGTTTTCCAATGCACCGAGGCCTACCGGATCGAGGACGGCAAGCTCGGGGCGCCGCTAAAGGGTGCCATGCTGATCGGCAATGGCCCGACCGACCTTCATCGGGTCAGCATGGTGGGCAACGACCTCTCGCTCGATCCCGGAATCGGCACCTGCGGCAAGAGTGGTCAAGGCGTTCCCGTGGGCGTCGGGCAACCGACGCTCCGCATGGATCGGATCACGGTCGGCGGGACTGGCTGAATCCGGCAGCAGCTTGGCGGGAAGGTTCACCGCACCACGCCGGAGACGCAGCAGGGGCTGCGGCGCGGCGGCGTAATGCGGTCCTTCAGATAGCAGCGTGCTGCGCCTGCACCGAGATAGCCCGGGCGAGCATAAGTCCAGGCGCGGCAGCGCGGATCGTTCTGACAGGCATCGGCACAGACCTTGCCGGCCGGATCGGGCGGGATGTCGAAGTGACGATAATCGCCGCCCGGCCGATCGATCGACATCTCGAAGGTCGGCTCGCGCGGCTCGAGCACCGCAGCGCCTTTCACGCCCGACACGCAGCACGGGTTCGGCACGCGCGGTGTCACTTGCGATTTCAGCCAACAGACCGCCGGAAGCTGAGTCGTCGGAAACGAGAAGCTCCAGGCCCGGCAGCGGGGGTCGCGCTCGCACCGGACCGAGCAGGATGCCGGGTCACCAGAGCGCACGATAGCATGGGCGTAGTCGCCGCCCGGTCGGTCAACCCCCCACTGGGCGGCCGCGGGGACCGCCCCCAGCGGCAGCCCAAGGCACACAATGAGACGCAAGACGAGAGAAGGCCGCATAGCCGCCGCAGGTTGATTGCGATTCGAGACCGGGCCAACTTGCCGCTCGCGGGCCCCGGAGTCCATGGCGCATCCCTCCTGACCTGGCGTGTTCTTCCGGCGCCCCCCGTTTGCGGCGAAAATGGAACCTGAGCAATGAACAATTCCCATTCCGATGAAGTCGGCCTGTTGGTGCTGATACTGGTGTTGCTGGTGGCGGCCGTGGTCAGCGTTCCGCTCGCACGCTGGCTCCGGCTGTCGGCCATCGTGGCCTATATCGGCGCGGGCATCGCCATCGGGCCGCACGGGCTTGGGGTTTTCAGCAACCCACAGACGGTTCTGTTCTTCGCCGAACTGGGAGTCGTGCTGCTGCTGTTCGTGATCGGCCTCGAACTCGAGTTTTCGCGCCTGTTGGAGATGCGACGCGACATATTCGGCTTCGGTGCAGCCCAGCTTGTGCTGACCGCGCTGGTCATCGGAAGCCTCGCCTTCCTTCTCGGCTTGCTCGAATGGCGCGGCGCGATCGTCGCCGGGCTTGCGCTTGCGATGTCGGCCACGTCCATCGCCTTGCGGCTGCTCGAAGAGCGGGGCGACCTGCAGCAGGTCTATGGCCAGCGTGCCTTTGCCGTTCTGCTCTTTCAAGACATGTCGATTGTGCCCCTGCTCGCACTCTTGCCGCTGCTCGCACCATTCGCAGGCGCGCAAACGAGCCTTTCGGACGCACTCTGGGCGGTGGCGAAGATCGGCGGCGCGATCGGTACGGTGGTCCTTGCCGGACGCTATCTCCTGAATCCTGGCTTCCGTCTGCTCGCCAATACCGGCGCGCGCGAGGTCATGACTGCCGCCGCTCTGCTGCTCGTTTTGGGCACGGCGCTTTTGATGCAGGCGGCCGGCATGTCGATGGCCCTCGGCGCCTTTCTCGCGGGTGTGCTGCTTGCCGAGTCGAGCTACCGGCATGAACTGGAAGCCGACATCGAGCCCTTCCGTGGTCTTCTGCTCGCCTTGTTCTTCATGGGCGTGGGCATGGTGATCGACATGAATGCGGTGTGGACCAATCTCCTGCTGATCGTCATTGCGGCTCTGATCATCACGGCGCTGAAGCTTGCCATCGTGTGGGTCCTCTTTCGCGGCACCTGTGCGCGCGATGCGGAAGCGCTGCGGGCCGGCTCCGTGCTTACCGCTGCCGGCGAATTTGCTTTCGTGCTCATCCCGCTCGGCATTTCCGTTGCCGTGCTGAGCCGCGAACAAGGCAGCGTGCTCTCCGCGATCGCCGCCGTCACGATGCTGCTCGGCCCGCCGACGGCGATGATCACGGATCTGGCGCTGCGACGCGTCAGTCGACGCCCTTCCAAAGACGCCGACGATTTCGGTGACGCGAGAGGATCGGTGCTCGTCATCGGCTTCGGCCGCTTCGGGCAGATCGTCTCGCAGATTCTGCTCGCCGAAGGCATCGATATCACGACGATCGACAACAATGCGGAGCGCATCCGCAATGCGGCCGAGTTCGGCTTCAAGATCTATTACGGCGACGGCACGCGCCTCGACGTGTTGCGCGCCGCGGGGGCCGCTCCGGCGCGGCTGATCGCCGTTTGCGTGGATGGCCGCGAAAGCGCGACGAAGATCGTCGATCTCGTCAAAACCCAATTTCCCGGCACCAAGATCTATGCGCGGTCCTACGACCGCCCGCATACGCTCGAACTGATCGGCCAAGGCGTCGATTATGAAATCCGCGAAACCTTCGAATCTGCAATGATGCTTGGGCGCCGAGCGCTCGAAGGTCTGGGTCTATCGCCCGATCGCGCGCGGGAGGTGGAAGAGGACGTGCGCAAACGCGATCTCGAGCGCCTTGCGTTGCAGCAAGCGGGCGGGCTGATGGCGGGGGTCGACGTGCTCCATCGGCCGGCGGTGCGGCCGGTCCCCTTGACCCGCCCCGAGCATGCGGCAAAGCCTCTGAACCCGGAAGCTGAAGACATCCTGGGCCACGAGACGGAGTTCTCGTCCTGAGCGGACCCAATCCGCCGGCTTCAACCGTCATCGCTCGCCTCGGAAGGCCGCCCTGACCCAAATGTGATGTTCAAGGCAGACGGGGGGCTGTAAGAGTCTTCTTGCTGGAGACAGTCGGACGATGCTCAATCTCTACGACATCATGGCGCATGCTCAGGCTGGCGCGGCCGTTCACGCTCTGGCGCGCCATTTTGGGCTCACGCCCGAGCAGACGGAAACTGCAGTGGAAGCACTGCTGCCTGCGTTCTCGCTGGCTTTCAAGCAAATGGCCTCGACGCCGGAGGGACTGGCCGCCCTTATGAAAATGATGGCGCAGCCGAACTATCATACGATGTTCGACAATCCGGCGACGGCGTTTGGGCCACCCGGCATGCAGGCCGGACAGGATGCGCTGATGAAGCTGTTTGGCTCAGCCGACATCAGCCGCATGGTGGCAAGCCAGGCCGCGCAATTTTCGGGGCTTGGACCGGGCGTGCTGCAGCAGATGATGCCAGCCATGGCCTCGATGCTGATGGGCGGACTTTTTCATTCCATGACAAGTCAGCGTGGCGGGCCGGCCGAGATGTTCCGCCAGATGATGGATCAAATGACCGGCGCGGCCGCTGGACTGACTGTGCCCGGCGCCGGCACAGCGCCGGCCGACGTGGCCGCACTGGCGAAGAACTTCGAGCGCCTGGGCGAAGAAAACAAAAAGCTTCTGACTTACATGTTCGAGACGGGACGCAACGTGCAGCAGTCCTATATCGACAACATGCAGCGCGTGGTCGACGCATTCTTTCCCGATCAGCCGCGCAAAGGATCTTAAAATCCAGCCGCAGGGAAACGCCCGCCGGAGGACTGCGGCGGGCGTTCTGCTTCCGCTCCCGAGGGAAACTTGGGAGTCGGATGCGGTCCGGCTTGGGAGGTCGGGCCGGAGATCAGTAGTAGCGAACAAAGGACGGCGCGCTTGGCGCCGCATAGCCGTGGAGACTTGGCTGGAGCGGCGGCGAACTCACCGGCCGATTGATGCGCCGCTCGGCGGCGCGGCTCGCCAAGATCGCGGTCGGGTCGCGCCACATCGGCTCGGAAATCGCGTCGCGCAGGTCGCTCCGGTTCAGGCCGATATCGCGCAGCATGCGATCATCGAGCTCGACGAGCATCGCCGCCTCGCGCCGGTGTTTTAGCGCCTGGGCAAACCGGCGAACGCGCGCATGACCCGAGCGAACGAGCGCGGCGATCGCCTGCACGAATGAGGGAAGCGGCCTGGCTGGGGTCAGGGTCAACATGATCGTCTCCGGTCTCGAGGCACAGGGCGGCCATCGTGCGCGCCCGCTCTGCCGCGCCCACCCGAATTGGCCACCCGATTTGCCTGGGACGGCGAGACTCTCAGAAACGAATTGATAAGTGAAACGAATGTTTCTAATCTAACCCATCATCATCATTGATGGCCACAGGAGCGTACATGACTGCCCTCCTTGATGTGGATCAGCTCCGCACCTTCATCGCCATCGCAGAGACCGGCAGCTTCACCAAAGCCGCGGAGATCGTCCACAAGACGCAGTCCGCCGTCTCGATGCAAATGAAACGACTCGAGGAAAGGCTCGAGCGCGAGATTTTCGTGCGCGACGGGCGCAACTCGCGGCTGACCGAAGATGGCGAGCGCCTGCTCGATTATGCGCGCCGCATCGTCAAGCTGAATGTGGAGGCGGTCACCGCCTTCTCCGACGACGCGTTCAGCGGAAGAGCCCGGCTCGGCGTGCCGGACGACTATGCCGACCGCTATCTGCCGGAAATCATGGCGCGGTTCTCCCGCATCTATCCGGGCGTTGAACTGAGCGTCTTGTGCGAGCCTTCGGTGGATCTCGTTGAGCGCATCGATGCGAACGAGCTCGATCTTGCGATCGTGACGAATTGCGAGCTTGTGCGTCCGGCGGAAATTTTCCGGCGGGAAAGACTCTTGTGGGTCACGTCTGCGCGCCATCCGACGCACACCGAAGCGCCGCTGCCGCTAGCGCTTGGGCGACAAACCTGCGCGTGGCGAAAGACCGCGCTGGAGCGCCTTGAAACCATCGGCCGGCCGCATCGGCTGCTCTATTCGAGCTCGAATGCGGGCGCGCTGTCCGCCGCCGTGCTGACGGGACTTGCGGTCTCGGTCTTGCCCGAATCCGGTTTGCGGCCCGGGATGCGCATCCTGAGCACCAGCGAGGGCTTTCCGGAATTGCCGGCTTGCCAGATCGGGTTGTTGCGAAGCAAGCATGAAAGCTCGACGCTGACCGAGGCGCTTGCCGGACATATCATCTCCTCTCTCGACAACATGTCGGAGGCGCGGGCGGCGGAGTGAACGGCGGCTGTGGAGCGGAATTCAAGAGATGACCGCGACCACGTACGAAGTTCGGAATCGAGACGACATTTTATTCGTTATTGGGGATCTTTTCCGAACACCGGTGTCCCTTTTTACGGGATCACGTGCTGCCGGCGCGGCTTCAACACCAGCACATTGCCGGTGATCACCGCGAGCAGCCCGAGCGCCGCGGGCCAGGTCCAGACATAGGCCTCGGCCACCGTGGACACCCCGAGCGCAACAATCGGGATCATGACCGTGGCGTAGGCGGCGCGGTCGGCTCCGATTCGTCCCAGCAAAGTCAAATAGAAGGCGAAGGCTCCGACGGACGCAACCACCGCAAGAAACACGAGGCCGCCGATATAGACCGGAGTCGGTTCGATGACGAAGGCGCGCCCGCGGAAGGCAGCAAAGAAGGCCAATAGGATGGCGCCATAGAGCATGCCCCAGGCGCTTGCGGCAAAGACCGGAATTGCGCGCCGCTGCAGTCCCGCCGAGATCATGTTCCCGAAGCAGAAGGACAGCGTCCCGGCCAAGCAATAGACAAGCCCCATGGCCGCGTTCTTGTCGAAACCGGCCGAGGCGATCTCGGGATAGAACATCAGCGCGACGCCGGCGCCGCCAAAGAGCGCGCCAAGCGCAACGCGGCGGTCGATCGGCGCGCCCAGCACGAGCGCGCCGAGCCCGACATTGATGATCGACGCCAGCGAAAAGACCACTGAAAGAAGCCCCGACGTCAGAACCTGCGCCCCGTAATAGAACAGGGTGAAATTGGTGGAAAAAATCGTAGCGCCCAGGGCGGCGAACCGCAGGTGATCGGTCTTGGGGAAACGAAGGCTTTCGCTGCGCGCGAGCGCAATAGCCATCATCAGCGGCGCTGCAAGCGCAAAACGCCACACCACCGACACTTCCGGCGCAACCGCGCTGACCTGAGAGCTTAATGCGATCCAGGAAAAACCCCAGGCCAGTACCGCGCCGGCATAAAGCGCGAAATCGAGCGGCGCCCAGGTCGGGCGGCATCGCGCAGCTTTCTTCTGGGGGACGGACGCGCCGGGGGCCATTTCGGACATACGAACCATAAGCGTGACGACGCCGTGAACCGCAACGGATGGCGTCACATGGCCGCCATGCGCGCCACAAGCGAATGCGACCCAAGGATCAGCTCAGCGGCGCCGAAACCGCGTCGAGGACCCGGATGAGGTCCTGCGGCGAGGTCTCGATCTGCAAGCCGCGCCGGCCACCATTGACGATGACGGTCGCGTGCCTGAGCGCATCGGCTTCGATGAAGACCTTCACGCGTTTCTTTTGCCCAAAGGGCGAAATGCCGCCGACGTGATAGCCGCTGACGCGCTCGGCGTCCGCGGGCGGAAGCATAGCGGCGTCTTTTGCGCCCGCAGCCGCGGCGAGTTTTTTCAAACTCACTTCCCGGTCGCTTGGAATCAGCACGCAGACAATTGCACCGCCGGCCTTCGCCATCAGGGTTTTCAGGAGGCACTGCGGCGAGACGGCGAGCGCTTCCGCAGCTTGCATGCCGATGCGCGGCGCGTCCGGGTCGTAGTCGTATTCGTGCAGCGCGAAAGGAACGCCGGATTTGGTCAACGCGACGGTCGCGGGTGTCGCCTTGGCCATTGGTCAGTAGGCATATTCAGCGAACGCGGGCTCCACGGACTCCTTCCAGGGTCCATGGAATTTCTGCAGCAGCTCCTCGGCCGGCGTGATGCCGCGCTCGACATAGTCCCGCAAGGGATCGAGATAGCGGGTCTCGTCGCAGCCCGTGGCATCGACGCGATCGCGCCGAGCGAGGCCCCGTTGCGCCAGCGCCATGCATTCCTTCGCGAGTTCGAGAACGGTGCGCGAGCGGATCGACGCCTTGAAGCCGAGCTTCGGCACGTCATCGCGCAGCTTCTGCCGTTCCTCGGCGCTCCAGTCCTTGACGAGGCTCCATGCCGCATCGAGCGATGGCTCGTCATAGAGGAGCCCGACCCAAAAGGCCGGCAGCGCCGGCAACCGGCGCCAAGGCCCCGAGTCGGCGCCGCGCATCTCGAGGTAACGCTTCAGGCGCACTTCGGGGAAAATCGTCGTCAGATGATTGGCCCAATCCGACATCGTCGCGCGCTCACCGGGGAGCGCCGGATGCTTGCCCGCAAGCAGGTCGCGAAATGACGAGCCGGCAACATCGATATAGGCGTCGCCGCGCTTGACGAAATACATCGGAACGTCCAGCGCATAATCGACCCATCGCTCGAAGCTCATGCCGGGCTCGAAAGTCCAGGGCAGCATGCCGGAGCGGTCCGGATCGGTGTCGCGCCAGATCTCCGAGCGAAACGAGAGAAAGCCGTTGGGCTTGCCTTCCGTGAAAGGCGAATTTGCGAAGAGCGCCGTTGCGACCGGTTGCAGCGCCAGCGACACGCGCAACTTCTTCACCATGTCGGCCTCGCTCACGAAATCGAGGTTCGTCTGCACCGTGCAGGTGCGATACATCATGTCGAGTCCGAGCTTGCCGACCTTCGGCATGTAGGCCGTCATGATCTTGTAGCGGCCTTTCGGCATCTGCGGGGTCTCGGCACGTGTCCATTTTGGGCTCATTCCGAGGCCGAGGAAGCCGATGTCGAGCGGGGCGGCGACCTCGCGCAACTGAGCCAGATGCGCCTGCAGTTCGGTATAGGTCTGGTGCACGGTTTCGACCGGCGCGCCGGAGAGTTCGAATTGCCCGCCCGGCTCCAGCGAGATCGCGCCGCCGCCGGTGACATCGAACAGCCCGATAATGTTCGGTCCCTCGGTGATCGGCTCCCAGCCCAGCAGCATCCGCATGCCGTCGAGCAGCGCGCGAATTCCGCGCGGCCCCTGATAGGGCACGGGTTCGTGACGGCCGACGGCGAAGGCGAACTTCTCGTGCTCGGTGCCGATGCGCCAGTCGGATTTCGGCTTGCAGCCCGCCTCGAGCCACGCGACGAGTTCGTCGCGCGTTTCGATCGGCGTCATGTCGATCTGGTCTCGGGCCATGCGGGTTCCGGGCAGAAAGGGCCGGGACTTTATACGTCCGGCGCGCGCAAGGGCAATGCAGCCTTCCAGGAGGAGAAACGATTTAGCGGGGCCTTGCCGTCCCGATCCGCGCTCGCACCAGAGGCAATGCAACCAGTGCCACGGCGGAGAAAATCGCGCCGGCGATAAAGGTCCCGGCCGGACCGACCGCGTCCCAAAGCGCGCCCGCAATCACGCTTGCGGCGAGGGTCGCGAGGCCGGTGACCAGATTGAACAGGCCGAAGGCGGTGCCACGCAAGGCGGGCGGCGCGGTATCGGCCACGAGCGCGGAGAGCAGCCCTTGCGTCAGGCCCATGTGCAACCCCCAAAGCGCTACGCCCATGCCGATCACGGCCAGGCTATCGCCGAATGCAAGCAAGAGATCAGCCAGGATCAGCATCGACAGACCGGCCAAGGCGAGCGGGTAGCGGCCGAAACGGTCCGATAGCACGCCGGCCGGATAGGAGGAGAGCGCATAAACCACGTTCATCACCACCAGCACGGCCGGGACCAGCGCAAGCGGAAGGCCGCCCGCTTGCGCGCGCAGCAGCAGGAAGGCTTCGCTGAAGCGGGCCAGCGTGAAGACGGTCGCAACGGCCACGACGAGCCAAAAGGGCGAGCCGAGCCTGCCGAGTTCCGCGCGGGAGAGCGGCGCGCGCACGGGCTTGATCTCGGGTGGACGCGGCGGTTCGCGTACCGCCACCATCAGAACCACGACGGAAAGAACGGCCGGCAGCACGGCAACCCAAAAGACCGCGGTGAAATTGCTCGCGGTTGCGGCCATCAAAGCCATCGCGAGAAGCGGACCGAGAAACGCGCCGATCGTATCGAGTGATTGGCGCAGGCCGAAGCTCGCACCGCGCAGATGCGCCGGCGTGATATCGGCGACGAGCGCATCGCGCGGCGCGCCGCGGATGCCTTTTCCAATGCGATCGATGAAGCGGGCGGCGACGATCCAACCGATGTTTGCCGCAAGCGGGAAAATGGGCTTTGTCAGCGCGGCGAGACCGTAACCGATTACGGCGAGCAGCTTGCGCTTTCCCAAACGGTCGCTGAGCGCGCCGGAAAAGATCTTGACGATCTGTGCGATGGACTCGGCGACGCCCTCGATGAGACCCACCGTCAGCATCGAGACGCCGAGCACGCTGACCAGGTAGAGCGGCAGAAGCGCATGGATCATCTCAGAGGAGATGTCCATCAAGGCCGAAACGAGACCGATGGCCCAGATGCCGGCCGGAATTTCGCGGAGGCGGAGGAGGGGATTCTTGGAAGCAGTGCCCATCATCGCTTCATCCCTCCCCTTCAAGGGTTCAGCGAACAAAGCCAGTCCGGGTGAGTGTTACCCCACCCGAACTGGCAAGCACTCGCAGCGATGCGTTCAGGCCGCTTCGCGCCGGCGCGCCGGGGCAAAGCGGGAATAAAAGGTCTCGTTGCGCTTCGCCATTTCGAGCAGTAACCTCGAAGGCTTGAAGCGCGGACCGTATTTCTTCTCCAGCGTCTTGCACAGTTCGACGAAGCGTTTCGTGCCCATCATATCGATATATGAGAGCGTGCCCCCGGAATAGGGCGCAAAGCCGAAGCCGAGGATCGAGCCGACATCGGCCTCGCGTACGTCGGTGAGCACGCCCTCATCAAAAATGCGCGCCGTCTCGAGCGCCTGGATCGCAAGCAGACGATGCTTGATTTCGTTCACGTCGATGGTGTCGGGATCGAGTTTTGTTTTCTGCAAGTCCTCGAGCCCGGGCCAGAGCTTCTTCGGTCCCTTTTCCGGGTAATCGTAGAAGCCCTTCGCGTTCTTGCGGCCGTAGCGGCCGCGTTTCTCGACCATTTCTTCGAGCAACGCCTTCTGCCGTGGATCAACCGCTTCGGGGCCGAGATCGGCTTCCGTGGCTTTCAGAATCTTCCAAGCAAGATCGACGGCCACTTCGTCATTCAGCGACAGCGGTCCCACCGGCATGCCCGCCATGCGGCCCACATTCTCGATCATCGCCGGCGGCACGCCTTCGGCGAGCATCAAATGACCTTCGCGAATATAGGTACCGACCACGCGCGAGGTATAGAAACCACGCGAATCGTTCACGACGATCGGCGTCTTCCTGATCGCGCGCACGTAGTCGAGCGCCACAGCGAGCGCCGCATTGCTCGTCTTCTTGCCCATGATGATTTCGACCAGCATCATTTTCTCGACCGGCGAGAAGAAGTGGACGCCGATGAAGTTCTTGGGGCGTTTCGACTCGTTTGCGAGCGATGTAATAGGAAGAGTCGAGGTGTTCGAGCCAAACACGATCTTGTCGCTGATCACGGCTTCGGCCTTTGCAATCGCCTCGGCCTTCACCTTACGGTCCTCGAAAACGGCCTCGATGACGAGATCGCACCCTTGCAGCGCGCCGTAGTCGGCGGTCGGCGTAATGCGCGCAAGCAATTCGTCCCGGTCTGCCGTCTTCGCGCGGCCCTTGTTGATCTGGTTGGTTACCAGCTTGTGCGAATAGGCCTTGCCTTTGTCGGCGGATTCCTGATCGCGGTCGATAAGGACGACGTCGATGCCGGCTTGCGCGGTCACATAGGCGATGCCCGCACCCATGAAGCCGGCGCCGATGACGCCGACTTTCTTCAAGCTTGCCGGCGGAAGGCCTTCGGGCCGGCGTGCGCCCTTGTTCAACTCCTGCATAGACACGAAGAGGGAGCGGATCATGGCCGCCGCTTCCGGCGAGCGGATCACTTTCGTGAAGTATCGCGACTCGACGCGCAACGCCAAGTCCATCGGAAGCTGCAGCCCTTCATACACGGTCTGCAGCATGGCGCGGATGGCCGGATAATTGTCGTAGGTCTCTCGGCGATAAATCGCGTTGGCGGCCGGGAAGACCTGCATTCCGGCGGGCGAATACACTTTCACCGGCAGCTTGTAGTTCGGCTGATCCCAGGGCGCGACGCCTTTGTTGCCAGCCTTGATCCAGTCTTTCGCTGCCTGGAGGAGATTCTCGGCAGGCACGACGTTGTCGATCAGCTTCATCGCCTTGGCGCGATCGACGCGGAGTTGATCGCCTTTCAAAAGAAGCTGGAGGGCATCCGTCGGCGGCATCATGCGCGAGATGCGGGTCGTGCCGCCCGCACCGGGGAAAAGACCGACCTTCACCTCGGGCAAGCCGACGCGGGTCTTGGGATTGTCGGATGCGACGCGATGGTGACAAGCGAGCGCCAGCTCGAACCCGCCGCCCAGCGCCGTGCCATTGATGGCGGCGACCCACGGTTTGCCGCTCGTCTCGAGACGCCGGTAAAGCAGAGACAACTGGCGTGAATCCTCGAACAAGCGCGCGACTGCGGCCTCCTCTCCCTGTCCTGCCGCCATCTCGCCAAAGACTTTCGCAAGACCATCGAGCATTTCCAGATCCGCGCCGGCGGAGAACGAGTCTTTCGCCGAGGTGACCACTGCGCCCTTGATGGCGGGATCGTCCTTGACCTTGTCGACGATCGCGGACAGCTCTTCGATAACCTTGAGGTCGATCACGTTCATCGAGCGGCCCGGCATGTCCCAGGTCACAGCCGCGATGCCGTCGGCATCAACGTCGAACTTGAAGTTGGTGAGGTTCATTGGCTTCTCCCGCGATCACTGGTGACGTCATCCTCGATCGCGATCGCGCAGGTCGAGTCTCGTGGATGACGCGTTGCTTCACACTCGCTCAATAATCGTCGCCGTGCCCATGCCGGCGCCGATGCAGAGCGTGACCAGCGCGGTGTTGAGGTCGCGCCGCTCAAGCTCGTCGATTACCGTGCCGAGAATCATCGCACCGGTAGCGCCGAGCGGGTGCCCCATGGCAATGGCGCCGCCATTCACGTTCACCTTCTCGGGATCGAGCTCCATCGCCTGCATGAAGCGCAGGACAACCGAGGCGAAGGCCTCGTTGATCTCGACCAGATCGATGTCGTTCATGGTCATGCCGGCGCGCTTCAAGACTTTGCGCGTGACGTCGATCGGCCCGGTGAGCATCATCGCGGGCTCGGAGCCGATATTGGCGAACGCGCGAATCTTTGCGCGCGGCTTCAGCCCGGCGCGCCGGCCGGCTTTCTTGTTGCCGATCAGCACGGCGGCGGCGCCATCCACGATGCCCGACGAATTGCCGGCGTGATGCACGTGGTTCACCGCTTCGACCTCCGGATGCGACTGGATCGCGACCGCGTCGAAACCCGCCATTTCGCCGATCTGCACGAAGGAGGGCTGCAATTGCGCCAGCGACTGCATCGTCGTCGTCGGGCGCATGTGCTCGTCCTTGGCAAGAATGGTGAGGCCGTTCACGTCCCTCACCGGAATGACGGAGTGCTTGAAACGGCCTTCCTCCCACGACTTCGCCGCGCGCTTCTGGCTCTCGACCGCATAGGCGTCGCAATCATCGCGCGTGAAACCCCAGCGCGTCGCGATGAGATCGGCAGAGATGCCTTGCGGCATGAAATAAGCTTTTATCGCAAGCTGAGGATCGACCGGCCAAGCGCCGCCCGACGAGCCCATGCCGACGCGGCTCATGGATTCGACCCCGCCGCCAATCGCCATGTCCTGCTGACCGGCCATGACTTGCGCCGCCGCAAAGTTCACGGCGTCAAGACCGGAGGCGCAGAAGCGATTGATCTGGACCCCCGGCACCTCCTTGCCGTAGTCGGCATTCAGCGCCGCGGCGCGGGCGATGTCCCCGCCCGCTTCGCCTACCGGATCAACGCAGCCGAACACCACGTCGTCGACAAGCATCGGGTCGAGGGCATTGCGTTCCTTGATCGCCTTGAGCACGGATGTGCCAAGGCCGAGCGCAGTGACTTCATGCAGCGAACCATCCTGCTTGCCGCGACCGCGTGGCGTGCGGACATGGTCGTAGATGAATGCGTCGGTCATTCGTCTTCTCCTTGATCCTCTCTCCGGAGAGGAATTTCGGCGCCGGCTGCGACTTACAAGCTCCTCGCAATCAACAGCTTCATGATCTCGTTCGTCCCGGCATAGATGCGCTGCACGCGCGCGTCGCGATACATGCGCGAGATCGGGTATTCCTCCATGTAACCATAGCCGCCGAACAGTTGAAGGCAGCGGTCGACGATCTTGTTCTGCAAATCCGTCAGCCAGTACTTGGCCATGGAAGCGGTCACTGTGTCGAGTTCGCCCCTGATGTGGCGCTCGACGCAGTGGTCGTGAAAGACGCGGCCGATCGTCGCTTCGGATTTGCATTCCGCAAGCTCGAACTGGGTATTCTGGAAATCGATGATGCGCTGACCGAAGGCCTTGCGGTCCTTCACATATTCGATGGTGAGCCGCAGCGCCCGCTCGATCATCCCGACGGCTGCGGTCGATACCAGCAGCCGTTCCTGCGGAAGCTCTTTCATCAATTGATAGAACCCCTGGCCTTCCTCGGTGCCGAGCAGGCTTTCGGCCGGAAGTTGCGTGTCCTCGAAGAACAATTCGGAGGTATCGGCGGCTTCCATGCCGAGCTTTTTCAGCTTGCGGCCGCGGCGGAAACCGGGCGCATCGTCAGTCTCGACCACCATCAGCGACACGCCCTTGGCGCCCGCCTTCGGGTCGGTCTTGGCGACCACGACGATGAGGTTCGCATGCTGACCGTTGGTGATGAAAGTTTTCGACCCGCTCAAGACATAGCCGTTGCCCGATCGCTTCGCGGTCGTGCGAACGCCCTGCAGGTCGGACCCGGTGCCGGGTTCGGTCATCGCGATGGCGCCGACGAGTTCGCCCGTCGCCATCTTCGGCAGCCATCGCCGCTTCTGCTCTTCCGTGCCGTAATGGAGGATATAGGGCGCGACGATGCCGGAATGCAGCGGCGCTCCGGAGGAGTCGAGGCCGGCGAGCGCGATCTCCTTGTTGATCACCGTCTCATGCGCAAAGGTGCCGCCCGCCCCGCCATATTCCTCGGGAATGGCGGCGCAGAGGAGGCCCGCCTCCCCCATCTTGGTCCAGACGTTACGATCCATGATGCCCTGCTCGTTCCAGCGATCGATGTGTGGAACGAACTCGGATTCCAGGTAGCGCCGCGTCTGCTCCTCGAGCAGCACGAGATCCTCGGTCATCCAGGTCGGGCGCGGAACATTGATGGCTTCCATGGTGACTCCGAAACTACTTTGCCGGCCTCGCATTCAGGCGGGGAGCGTGGTCCTCCCTGCGCGGTTCGCCGAGCTTGCGCCGCACGCGCTCGTCAAACCGCGCAACATTGACGACGACGCGCTCATGCGCGCCCTCGCCGATCCGCTCCTTCTCGTCTTCCGCTTCAACACGAAAATGAAGCGTGCGGCCCTCGACACTGAGCAGTTCGGCCAATGCGGTCACGCGCATCCCGACTGGCGTCGCCGCATGATGGCTGACATCCAGGCGAATGCCGAGGCTTTGATGACCCGAGGGGAGAAGCTTTTCCGCCGCATCCAGCGCGGCGGCTTCCATCAGGTTGATCATCACCGGCGTCGCCAGCACATGCACGCGGCCTGAGCCGACCCGCGGCGCCGTGTGCGCTTCCCCCACGACGAGCTCGGCGCTGCCGCGCAACCCTGGCCGCAACCGCGCGAGATCGATCATCGCCTGTTCCCCGCTCGGTTCGGGGCTGACCCGGCGGCGTCTGCCTGCTGATGGCTGACCAGTTGCGAACGCACCTCCGGCCGCATCCAATCTTCGGTCTTCTGCGCGGGCAGCCCGAGGATGCTGTCGAACCAGGACACCTTGCTCTCGGTGCCGTATTGGCTGGTTGGAGGCATGGCCTCAGGATCATCCAAACTATTGATGGTGACGCTCATGCGGCCGGTGCCGGAGAACGCGTAGGTCAGCGGAGTGCCGCACTGACTGCAGAACCCGCGCTCGGCCAGATTAGAGCTCCTGAAAATCGTGGGCTCGCCGCGCGTCCAGCGCAGGTGTTCCTTCTTCCCGCCAGTGAACGCCATGAAGGGCTGGCCGGACGCTTTTTGGCACATGCGGCAGTAACACACGCTCGCGTAGCGCGGCGGCTCGAGCCACTCGTAACGCACCGCGCCGCACTGGCAGCCGCCGGAATATCGCCCGCCCTCGGTCACCTCAGAAGGACTCCATGGGCACATCCATCATGGTCGCGGCGCCAGACGAGATGCGCGCAAGGTGCGCCGCGCTTTCAGGCAGCATCCGTTCCATGAAAAAACGGCCGGTGAGAAGCTTGGTCTTGAGGCGATCTTCTGCCCCATTTGCAGCGGCTGCAAGCTTGGCTTGCGCCGATTTCGCCATCAAAGCCCACATGTAGCCAAGCGCCACCAGTCCGAAGAGATGCATGTAATCGGCGGAACCAGCGCCGGCATTGTCGGGTTTGCCCATCGCATTCTGCATGAACCACATGGTGGCCTGCTGAAGATGGCCGAATGCGGTCTTGAGGGGCGCGACATAAGGCTTCATCGCCTCGTCGCTGGCGTGCTCCTTCAGAAAGCCTTCGACTTCGCTGAAAAAGGCCATCACCGCGCGCCCGCCGTCGCGCGGCAGCTTGCGTCCGACAAGGTCGAGCGCCTGGATGCCGTTTGCACCCTCGTAGATCATGGCGATGCGGGCGTCGCGCACGAACTGCTCCATCCCCCATTCGGCAATATAGCCGTGCCCACCATAGACTTGCTGCGCCATGACGGCGTTCTCAAATCCTTTGTCGGTCAGAACGCCCTTGATGACGGGCGTCATCAGGCCGAGGTGATCGTCGGAGGTCTGCCGCGCTTTGGCGTCGCCCGAACGATGCAAAACGTCGGCACGCAAGGCAGTCCAAAGCACGAGCGCGCGCGCCGCCTCGTTGAACGACTTGACGGACAACAAGATGCGCCGAATGTCCGGATGCACGATAATGGGATCGGCCGGCTTGTCGGGAAATTTTGTGCCGGTTAGCGCGCGCCCCTGAAGCCGGTCCTTCGCGTAAACGGCCGCGTTCTGGTAGGCGACTTCCGAGAGACCGAGACCTTGAATGCCGACCGCGAGCCGCGCCTCGTTCATCATCACGAACATGGCGTTGAGGCCCTTGTTGGCTTCACCGATCAAATAGCCTGTCGCGTCGTCATAGTTCATGACGCACGTGGAATTGCCGTGGATTCCCATCTTGTGCTCGATCGAGCCGCATGAGACTCCATTCGGGCCGCCGAGCGAGCCGTCCGCATTCACCTTCAGCTTCGGAACGACGAACAGCGAGATGCCCTTCGTGCCCTGCGGCGCGCCTTCGATGCGCGCGAGGACGAGATGCACGATGTTCTCCGTGAGATCGTGCTCTCCCGCCGAGATGAAAATCTTTGTGCCGCTGATCTTGTAGCTGCCATCGCCTTGCGGAACGGCTTTTGTCTTCAGCAGACCGAGATCGGTCCCGCAATGGGGCTCGGTCAGATTCATGGTGCCCGACCAGGCGCCCTCGATCATCTTCGGCAAGAACTTCTGTTTGATTTCGTTCGAACCGTGCACAAGAATCGCGGCGACCGCACCCTGCGTCAGCCCCGGATACATGCCGAAGGACAAGTTCGCGGCGGAGACGAATTCCTGCATCACGGCATTGATCGTCGCCGGGAGATTTTGTCCGCCATACTCCTCGGGCACGGACAGGCCCATCCAGCCTCCAGAGCGATAGGCCTCGTAGGCTTCCTTGAACCCCTTGGGGGTCGTCACGCGACCGTCCTCGTGGCGCTTGCACCCTTCGAGATCGCCGACGCGGTTGAGAGGCTGGAGCACCTCCTCGCACAGCTTGGCGGCCTCGCTCAGGATCGCTTCCAGCGTGTCCGGGGACAGATCGGAAAAGCCGGGCAGGTTTCCGTAACGCTCGATGCCGAACACATCGTTCAGCAGAAACATCACGTCTTCGACGGGGGCCTTGTAGGTCGGCATGACATTGCTCCGTAGGCTTAGTCGCCTTTTCCAACCGGGAAAGGCGACATCGCGTTCACTGGGGTGCGCGCTGCGAGCATGGTGGCGATGGCGATGCTGGCGCGGGTGAGCTCACCGATGGCGTTTTCGATATCGGCTTTCTGACGCTCGAGCCGCCCGATCCTTTCCTGGAACTTCGAAAGCGCGACCGTGAGCTGCGTGACGCCGCCGTCGCCCAGATCGTACAGATCCAGCATCTCGCGAACTTCCTGGAGCGAAAAGCCGACACACTTGCCCATCAGGACATATTTAAGCCGGGCGCGGTCGCGGCGACTGTAAAGGCGCTGTTCGCCCTTGCGTTTCGGGTCCAGCAGCCCCTTTTCCTCGTAGAAGCGAAGCGTGCGCGCGCTGACGCCGAATTCGCGGGTGAGATCGTGGATTGTGAAAACGTTCTGATCGTTCGCTGCCCCGTGATCGAAGCCTGCGACAAGATCAGGAACCGGCGGTTCGCGTTCGATCCGATCCGTTCTCATGGGCTCCAACGCAATGAGGTCCGGGGGTGTGCGACGGTCGGACCATATCAGCAGTTTACGTAAACGTAAAGTTCCTGGGCGAGAAACTTGCGCTCCGCGCGGGCCGACGTCCCGGCGCATTGCAGCAGAATTTCAACCTGCTTAACCAGGTATTTACCGTAAGAAGGAAAAGTCAGGGGTGGCGCGAGCGGCGGATCCGGCTCTCGCGGGGCCTCGGGCTGTCGCCCCGGGCCGTGCTGCTCAGGGATGCGGGCCGAGTATGAAATCAGGCATTACGGGCAACTGGAGCGGCGCCCGGCCGGAGGCCCTGGATAGCGCCAGAGACGCCGCGCGCCGCGCCGGCGTTTCAGTCGGCACCTGGATCGACTCGGTCATCCACGACGTCTCACAACAGCAGAGCCGAGGCTACGCGGCGCGATCGGACGCCGCCGCTTTCGAGTCGCTTACCACACGGCTCGACGAGTTGGCGGCGCGGCTGGATCGCTTGTCTCTCCCCCGAGTGCCTGATCCGCAGCTGTCGCAAACACCCTCAGCAAGCGACATCGAACAGGCGGTTGCAGAAATCGCGGCCCGGCAGCGGATGCTGGACAGCGAGTTTGTCGAAGCGCCGAGCAGTTCCGGCATCGAGTCGCCAGGCCTCGAGCGGCAGCTTCGCCTCATCACCGAGAAGATCGAAGCGCTGCGCCGTCCATGCGGCGTCGAAGACGCGGTGGGTGCGCTGCGAGCCGAACTGACGACTATCTATCGGACGCTCGCCGACGTCGCACCGCGCAGCGCACTCGTTTCACTGGAAGCCGAGATGCGGGCTCTCTCCGATAGGATCGGCGCCAGCCGTTACGCTGGCGTGGATGCCTCGACCGCCGCCGGTCTCGAGCGCGGAATCGACGATATCCGCGAGGCGTTGAAGACGCTCCGACCGGCGGAAAGCCTGGGAGGCGTGCAGGAACTGGTCAAGACGCTCGCCCTCAAGATCGACGGGCTGGCGTCCGGCGGCGGCGACGAGACAGCGCTGCGACACATCGAGCTTGCGATCTCCAAGCTGCGTGACGTTGCAGCCGTTGCTGCGTCCGGAGAGGCGCTGGCCGCGCTCTCCGCTGAAGTCGCCGGGATTTCGGCCAAGGTCGAGCGGTTGCTCGCGGCAAGACAGGATGACGGCCTCGGTGCGCTATCCGGGCGCATCGAAGCGCTCATGAAGAGATTGGAGCAACGCGAGTCCGCGCCTGGATGGCATTCCGACGATCTGGAAGCGCAGATCGCGCGCCTTATCGAAAAGATCGACGCGTCCGGCGCACGGCTCCAGCATCTCGATGCGATCGAGCGCACGCTCGAGACGCTGACGGTTCAAATCGGTGAAGTGCGAGTCAGCGCGGTCGAGGCAGCTGAGCGCGCAGCGCGGGCGGTCGTGCGCGAGATGGGCAGCGGTGGCAGTTCGAGCGCGGAGACCTTTGCGCTCAGGCGGGATCTTTCGGAACTCCGGATCGTTCAGAGCGCGAGCGACAACCAGACCCAGGCTGCGCTCGAAGCCGTCCATCGCACGCTGGAGAAACTGGTCGAGCGGATCGCAACGCTGGAAAGCGAGTTGCGCGACGATTCGGGTGCGCTTGCGCCAACCTCCTCGCGCTCGGTCGCAGGCGGATCGACCGCCGTGTCCGCTCCAAAGTCCCCGGCGCGCGCCACACGCGAACCACGGCCGATCGACCCAACTTTGCCCGCCGATACGCCGCTCGAGCCTGGTTCGGTTTCGCCTCGCGGACGCGTTTCGGCCGCCGAGCGCATCGGAGCCTCCGAAGCCGCCCCGCAAGTACAGCTCAACGGCATGCCGGAGGCCGGGAACCGGACGAACTTCATTGCCGCCGCCCGCCGAGCCGCGCAGGCGGCGCAGGCCGAGAGCGCTTCGCTGGCCCATGCCAAGGCATCCGAGCGCGACAGGCGCTATCAAGCACCGGGCGAAGCCAAGCCCGCAGGGCGGCGCCTTGCTCTCGCGGCCGCCATCATCCTGATGGCCGTCGGGACAATGTATTTCGCCGCGACTCTTTTCAACGGAGGCGACGGGTGGCGGGCCGAACTGCAGGAACGCATATCGCCCGCGATAACGCGAGGCGAAGGCGAGTCCACACCAGGACCGAGCATCCGGCGCGAGGATGGCGATTTCCTCGTCCCCCCGGCCGACCCGAACGAACCGCGACCGAGCGAGCGCCAAGGTTCTGCCCCACCCCCGGCCATCACGGCGCTGCCTCCATCGGGCGTCACCGAGCCAAGCCGCGAGATCCGGCCTGCGCCAGGACTGGCCCCGCGCGGGAATGCTCCCGATTTCACCGGCTCGATCCTGCCAGTCCCGCCGCAAGACTCCGATCCTTCCCGAAGCCCGCCGCAGGTCAATGCCGTGCAAGGCTCGAGCACGGCAGACCGACTTCCCGTTTCAATCGGCTCGCAGACGCTGCGCGACGCCGCCGTCGGCGGCGATCCTGCGGCAGAATACGAAATCGGGGCGCGCTATGCCGAAGGGCGTGGCGTGGCACAGAACCTCGAGGAGGCGGTGCGCTGGCTCGAGCGCGCGGCGAACCAGGGTCTTGCGCCAGCGCAATATCGGCTCGGCAGCCACTACGAAAAAGGCCAAGGCACGAAAAAGGATGTCCAGATGGCGCGGCGGCTCTACACCGCCGCAAGCGAGAAGGGCCACGCGAAGGCCATGCACAATCTCGCCGTCCTCTATGCCGAAGGGATCGAGGGCAAGCCCGACTATCGGTTGGCCGCGCAGTGGTTCCGCCGCGCCGCCGAGCACGGCATTGCCGACAGCCAATACAATCTCGGAATCCTCTATGCGCGCGGCATCGGAGTCGAGCAGAACCTGGCTGAGTCCTACAAATGGTTCGCGCTTGCCGCCAAGCAGGGCGATCAGGACGCCGGCAGGAAGCGCGACGACGTCGCCCAGCGCATCGATCCGCAGTCACTGGTGGCAGCCCGCCTGGCCGTGCAGACGTGGACGGCCCAGCCACAACCCGAGGCAGCCATCATCGTCCGAGCTCCGGGTGGAGGCCACGACCGGCCGAACGCCAGCCCCGCCAAGGGCCGACCGGGGGCATCCGGGTCGCGCAAAACCGGGACCACCTAAGAAGCCGCAGCCGCAGAGCAATGCTTCGGTTCACGCGTTTCTGTGTGTCCGTGTCGGCAGAAATCGCGTTATGCTGAGCCTGTCCCGCCCGCCGCGGATCACACCGCCACGCACAATCGGAACGGTTCGTGCAAGTTTATCTGCCCATCGCTGAACTCTCAGTCAATGTGCTGCTCGTGCTGGCGATGGGGCTCGCCGTTGGGTTCATCTCAGGCATGTTCGGCGTGGGCGGCGGGTTCTTGATGACGCCGCTCCTGATCTTTGTCGGCATCGCGCCGGCGGTGGCGGTCGCAAGCGTCACGACGCATATCGCCGCGTCGTCATTTTCAGGCGCGCTCAACTATTGGAGGCGGCGGGCGCTCGATCCTGCCCTTGCGGCGATGCTGCTGGTCGGGGGGTTGGTCGGAACGACGCTCGGAGTCTGGCTATTCACGGTGCTTCGGCAGCTTGGTCAGCTCGATCTCGCCATCGGTCTGTCTTACGTGACGCTGCTCAGCATCGTTGGTGTGCTGATGATCAGCGAGGGCCTGCGCGCGATGTTCCGCAACTGGCGCGGGACCCCGGCGGCGTCGCGCCGTCCAGGTTCGCATACCTGGTTTCATGGCCTGCCGCTCAAATTCCGATTCAAGCAATCGAAGATCTACGTGTCGGTCATCCCGGTCTGGGGCATCGGGCTCGTGATCGGATTTCTCGGCGCCCTGATGGGGATCGGCGGCGGCTTCCTGCTCGTTCCGGCGCTTATCTATCTGATGCGTGTGCCAACCAATGTCGTGATCGGGACCTCCATGGTGCTGACCCTCGTCACCATGGCCTTTGCGACGCTCATGCATGCGGCGACAAACCATCTGGTGGATGCCGTTCTCGCACTGATTTTGATGATCGGGGGTGTGACCGGAGCGCAGTTCGGGGCGCGCGCGGGACAGCGCATGCGGGCGGAGCAGCTTCGTCTTCTGCTTGGATTGCTGGTGCTTGCGGTGGGCCTGCGGTTTGCTTTCGACCTCGTCGTGCGTCCACCCGATCTCTTTTCCGTGCGGATGGAGGAGCGCCAGTGATACGATGGCACGCTCGGGCGATTGCGATTGCCGCGTTCGTTTTGACCCCCACGAACGTTTTTGCCGAACGCCTGATCGTTTCGCTCTCCACGCATCTCGTGCAGATCACGTCCAACTTCACCGGCGCGGAGCTGCTGCTTTTCGGCAGCGTGGAACGTGATGCGGCCACGGTGTCACGCGCGGGCGGCTACGACATTGTCGTGACAGTGCGCGGTCCGGGCAGCACGCTGGTCACCCGGCGCAAGGCGCGCGTGCTCGGCGTGTGGGTAAACGTGGATTCGCGCACGTTCGTCGACACTCCGGGCTATCTGGCCGTGCTCGGTAACCGCCCGGTGGAACAGATCGCAGACCGGCTGACGCGCCGCCGATTGCAACTCGGCTTGTCCAACATCGTTCTTCCGCAGCAGATCGAAGGAGACGTCGCCGATGTCGGGCCGGAGGATCCGTTTCGCTCATCGTTTCTGCGCCTGATGCGTGAACAGGGGCTTTTCCGCGAGGACCTGAACGCGGTGACCTTCCTCACCCCGTCCTTGTTTCGAACGTCCGTGACGCTGCCGGCCAATGTGCCGGACGGCCTCTATGAGGTCGACGTGAAGCTTTTTGCCGACGGGGCGTTGCTGGCGCGCGAGACCACCGCCATTGAGATCGTCAAGGTCGGGTTCGAGCAGTTCGTCGCCACCGCCGCCCGCGAGCATGGGCTTCTCTACGGGCTTGCGACCGTCGCCATGGCGCTTGCGACCGGGTGGCTCGCGGCGTTCATGTTCCGGCGGGATTAGCGCGGCTGATCGGCGCGCCGTTCACGCGGCCAAACAGCGCGCAGCCGCAATCGCATAGATCTGGTGCGAGCCCAGCATGTGCGCCGTGTAACTCAGAGAGCCAAACAGTTCCGCGAAGGCGCGGTGACGGATGCACAGACCGCCCGTGTAGGCCCCAAAGGCAGGCATCACCGCGCGGCGTCCGTCGCCGACAAAGCAACGCCGGGACACGGTGCGCCCGCGATGGCTAACCCGCGCCACCGGATGCAGGTGCCCCGCAATTTCGCCCTCGGGATTTCGTGCGCTCGCCCTGTGGCGGAACACGAGCGGGCCCAAGGTCAAGGTATCGGCAAAGCAGCCGCCAATTCCGTCGGCTGGCTCGGGATCGTGATTTCCGGTGATCCAGATCCAATCCCGCCCCTGCTGGAGCGATGCAATCGCGGCGCGATCGGAATTAACGAGCCGCGCCGGTCCACCGCCGTCGTGAAAATTGTCGCCGAGCGCGACGACCGCGCGAGGAGCATAGCGGGCGATGACGGCTGCGAGTCGCGCCAGCGTCGCAGCCGTATCGTAGGGCGGCAGCAGCGTGCCCCGCGTGGCGAAGCTCGAGCCTTTCTCCAAATGCAGATCGGAGACGATCAGCGTGCGCTCGTGCGGCCAAAACAATATACCTGCAGGATCGGCCAGGAGTTCGGCCTCGGCGATGCGGAAAGACTCGCCTCTCGGCTGCGGATGGCGGGCGTCACCCGATACCTGCGTCCACTCGCTCCCGTCCACCCAGCGCCTCCTTCACCAAATCCGCCGCAGCTTCCGCAAGAAGCACGTCGTGAGCCTCGCCGTAAACAGGCTCAATGCCGATTTCGAGCATGACAGGCACGGCCATCGGTGACACCCGATCGAGCGGGTTATGGACGATTCGCCCCTTGATGCGCGAGAGCATTGCGGCGAGACGGCGAATGTCGAGGAGTCCTGCCGCGGTGTCGAGGCGGGCGGCGCGAAGCAGCACGTGATCAGGCTGATGCTTGCGGAGCACGTCGTAGACGAGATCGGTCGAGACCGTCATCTGACGTCGTGATTTCTCTTTGCCGGGAAAGCGGCGCTCGATCAGCCCGGCGATCATCGCGCATTGGCGAAACGTGCGTTTCATGAGCGCGGATTCCGCGAGCCAGGCTTCGAGATCGTCGCCCAGCATGTCTTCATCGAAGAGCTCCGCGAGCGACAGCTCGCCGCGCCCGATCCCGCGGCTGAGATCAGCAAGGCCCCAAACAGCCAGCGCATATTCATTGGCGACAAAGCCGAGCGGTCGGCAACGCGCGCGCTCGAGCCGCCGGGTCAGCAGCATGCCTAGCGTCTGGTGCGCGAGCCGGCCTTCAAAGGGGTAGCAAACGAGAAAATGCTTTGCCGCGCGCGGAAAGGTCTCGACCAACAATTCGTGGCGCGCAGGAACGCACGAACGGTCGGCCTGAAGATCGAGCCACTCACAGACCTGTTCCGGCAATCCACGCCAGCTTTGCGGGTCGGCAAGAAGCGCCCGCACCCGCTCGGCAAGATAGGTCGAAAGCGGAAACTTTCCGCCGGCATAGGAGGGGACTTTCGGATCGGTGGCCGTTGTCCGCGAAACATAAACTTCGTCTTCCACCAGCGCCTCGTATTTGAGGATTTCGCCGGCAAAGACGAAGGTGTCACCGATCAGCAGGCCTTCGATGAAGCCCTCTTCGATCTCACCGAGAATGCGCCCCCCGCGAGCGATCAGCCCGGCGGGTCCCGTGCTTCGGCCACGCGAGCGCACAAGTCGGACCTTGAGCATCGACGCTTCGACGATCGTGCCGACGTTCAGCCGGTAACGCTGGGCGACGCGCGGATGCGTGATCCGCCAGCGGCCGTTCTTATCGAGCTTGATCTTGGCGAAGCGTTCGTAGCTTTGCAGCGCATAGCCGCCGGTTGCGACAAAGTCGATGACATCGTCGAAGTCTTTTCTCGCAAGCTCGGCATAGGGCACTGCGCTCCTCACTTCCGCATAGAGCGCGTCCGCGTCGAATGGATCGCCGCAAGCCGTGCCGAGCACGTGCTGCGCCAACACGTCGAGCGACCCGGTGCGCAGGGGCGGCGTGTCCTGCGCACCTTCGGCGATGGCGTCGATGGCCGCATGGCACTCGAGAACTTCGAATCGGTTTGCCGGGATCAGCACCGCGCAGGACGGCTCGTCCAGACGGTGGTTGGCGCGACCGATGCGCTGGGTGATGCGTGAGGCCCCTTTGGGCGCGCCGACATTGACGACGAGATCGATGTCGCCCCAGTCAATGCCGAGATCGAGAGAAGAGGTGCAGACGACCGCGCGCAAGCTGCCGGCAGACATCGCCGCTTCGACCTTGCGGCGCTGCGTCACGTCGAGCGAGCCATGGTGGAGCGCGATGGCGAGACCGTCATCGTTCATCCGCCACAGCTCCTGAAACAGCATCTCCGCCTGGCTCCGCGTATTGACGAAGACCAGGGTCGTGCGATGGCGCGCGATCAGATCATAAATCTCGGGAAGCGCGTGGCGTGCCGAGTGACCGGCCCAGGGAAGCTGCTCTCGAGTGTCGAGCATGGCGACCTGCGCCGGCGCGCCGCCCTCGGCTATGACCAGATCGGCGCGAGCGGTGGCGCCTGCGGGCTGTGGCACGAGGAAACGCGCAAGCTCGAGCGGTTCGGCGACGGTTGCGGACAGTCCGACACTGACGAGGTTCGGCGCCAGCGTGAACAGGCGCGACAGATTTAGCGATAGCAGATCGCCGCGCTTGGACGTCACCAGGGCATGGAGCTCGTCAAGGACGACGCGGCGAAGACCGCCGAAAAGAAACGGACCGTCGGGGGAGGCGAGCAGCAGCGCAAGCTGCTCCGGCGTCGTCATCAGAATGTCGGGCGGGTAGCGGCGCTGGCGCTGGCGCCTCGAAACGGGCGTGTCTCCCGTGCGCGTCTCGATCCGGATGGGCAGTCCCATCTCGGCGACAGGCCGTTCCAGATTGCGGGCGACATCGACTGCGAGCGCCTTCAGCGGAGAAACGTAGAGGGTGTGGAGAGCCGTCCCCTGCAGGACGGGTTCGAAACCAATTCCGCTCAGCTCCACAAGCATTGGCAGAAATCCGGCAAGCGTCTTGCCGGCGCCGGTCGGTGCGATCAGAAGCGTGGAGCGGCTGACGCGCGCCTTTGCCAAGAGCTCCAATTGATGGGCGCGCGGCGTCCAGCCCCGCGAGGCGAACCAGCGCCGGAACGGTTCGGGCAGCTGCAAGGGGGCAGCGCTATCGGCCTCGATAATGCTCACTTGTGGAATCTAACGATTCTGTTCGGCGGCTTCGAGGCAAAGGTTCAGCCGCGCCTGGCCACAGCAAGGAGTCCGGGAACAGGGACTCCATTTTCGGTGCGAGAGGACGTTTGCGCCAGCGCGACAAGTGAAAATCCCCAGCGCGCCGTTTGCTCGCGCAGGTAGGGGGCCGCGTGAGCGTAGCGCAGCTTTTCGCCGAGGACGACGCCCTCCCCCGCATGCGTCTCGAGTGTGAAGGCGAACGAACCCTCCGGCTCGAGCCTGCGCGAGACGCCGGCGAAGACCGGCGCCAGATCCGCCACATAGACGAGCACGTCGGCGGCGACCACGAGATCGAAGCCGTTGACATCATCGCGCGCCAGGAATTCCTTGAGGTCGCCGATGGCCAGTTTCGCATACAGGCTCTTGCGGCGCGCCTGCTCGATCATGGCCGGGGACAGATCGACGCCGACAAGTGTATCGCAAATGTCGTGCAGCGCTTCGCCCATCAGCCCGGTGCCGCAGCCGAGATCGAGCGCACGGCGAAAGCGCAATGGCCGGCCTTGCGCCTCGGCGGCCTGCATCAGGGCGCAGCGCAGAAGCGCCGGCGCGCGGTAGTTCAGCCTCTTTGTCAGCTCCCCGTCGAAACGCGACGCGTACTGATCGAAGAGACTCTGCACATATGCCGGCGACATCGCCCCCGCCGGGTCAAGCCCGCCAAGACGGGCGAGACGGAGCGCCGCGCCGTGACGATCCTCGGGATCACCAGCAAGCGCCTTGCGAAACGCCGCCAACGCCCCTTCGCGGTCATCCAGCAGCTCACGCGCTTTGCCGAGCGCAAACCAGGCCGCCGTGAAACGCGGCGCCAGTTCCAACGTTTGCGCCAGCAGGTCCGCGGCGGCGGCAACATCGCCGCGGGCGGTCAGCTCGCGTGCGAAGGCGTAGCGGCGGTCGGCGATGAGATTGCCGGAGGAGAGGAAGACGGGCGTTGTCATAAGTTCCTTTGTGAACCGATGCTTAGCACCTATCTCAAGGCCATGCGCGCGGAAGACCTGCTCAAGCCGATGCCCGATGGACTGTGCTGTCCTGACGGCGATTTCTATATCGACCCGGTGCGGCCGGTCACGCGCGCGCTGATCACGCATGCTCATTCGGACCATGCACGGGCCGGCCATGGTGCCGTGCTTGCGACGCGCGAAACGCTCGACCTCATGCGCGTGCGCTACGGGCCGGATTTCGCGGGCTCGACGCAGGAAATTCATTACGGCGAGACGGTCCGGTTCGGAACCGTCACGGCGACGTTTCATCCGGCCGGCCATGTTCTTGGCTCGGCGCAAATCTGCGTGGAAAGCGGGAGTTGCCGGATCGTCGCGTCCGGCGACTACAAGGACGTGGAGGATCCGACCTGCGCGCCGTTCGAACCGATCGCCTGCGACGTGTTCATTTCGGAGGCGACGTTCAGCTTGCCGGTTTTTCGCCATCCCGATGCCGAGACGGAAGTTGCCAAGCTCCTGCATTCCGTGGCGCTCTTCCCCGAACGCGTACATCTCGTCGGCGCCTATTCGCTCGGCAAGGCCCAGCGGGTCATCGCGCTGATCCGTCAGGCCGGATACGAGCCGCCGATCTACCTCCATGGCGCGCTCGCCCCGATCACGCGCTACTACGCCTCACGCGGTATCTCGCTGGGGGACATTCGGCTTGCGCGGGAGGCGCAGAAACCGGAGCTTGCGGGCGCCATCGTGCTCGCGCCCCCGCATGTGCTGAAAGACCTCTGGGCGCGGCGGTTTCCCGATCCGGTAACGGCTTTCGCGTCCGGCTGGATGCGTGTGCGCGCCCGTGCGCGCCAGCATGGCGTCGAGCTGCCGTTGGTCATTTCTGATCATGCCGACTGGGACGGCTTGCGCGCAGCGATCCGGGCGACCGGGGCGCCGACCGTATGGGTCACGCATGGAGAGGAAGACGCGCTCGTCCATTGGTGCGGCACCCAGGGCATACGGGCGCGGCCGCTGCACATCGCCGGTTACGGTGATGAGGACGATGAGGCCGCGGCCGAGGAGGTGGCGGCGTGAGTCCTTCGTCGACGCTCCTTTCCGCACCGCCCCTGCAAGGAGAGAGGGGGGAGATCGAAGGTACGGCGGGCAGCGCGCAAATTGGTACTGACCTGAACGGTTTCGCGTCGCTCCTAGACCGGCTCGCCTTTGAGCATTCGCGCAACGCCAAACTGCGACTGATGGCGGAGTATTTTCGCAAGGTCCCCGACCCGGAGCGCGGCTACGCGCTGGCCGCCCTCACGGGCTCGCTGTCATTCCAGCACGCCAAACCCGGAATCATTCGTGCCCTGATCGCCGAGCGCACCGACCCCGTGCTGTTTCAAATGTCGCGCGACTACGTCGGCGACACGTCGGAGACCGTCGCGCTGATGTGGCCGTCGCCCGTTCGCGATACGGCCGCCGCAGAGCACGCACCGACGCTCAGCGAAATCGTCACGACGCTCGCCTCGCTCGGCAAGGCGGAACTGCCGGGACAGCTCGCGCGCTGGCTCGACACGCTGGACGAAACCGGGCGTTGGGCGCTGCTCAAGCTGGTCACCGGCGCGCTGCGCGTCGGCGTCTCGGCGCGCTTGGCGAAGACCGCACTCGCCTCGCTCGGCGGCAAGGAGGCCGATGACGTGGAGTTGATCTGGCCAGGGCTCGCCCCACCCTATGTGGAGCTGTTCGCCTGGATCGAGGGCCGGGGGGACAAGCCGGTCACCGGCGATCCGGCGCCGTTTCGACCCATCATGCTCGCGCACGCCATCGAAGAGACGGATTTCTCCGCGCTCGATCCGGCCGATTACGTCGCGGAATGGAAATGGGACGGGATCCGCGTGCAGGCCGCGTCAGGACACGACGCAACCGGTCGACGCGTGACGCGACTTTATTCGCGCACGGGCGAAGACATCTCGCACAGCTTTCCGGATCTCGCGCGGGGGCTCGATTTTTCCGGCGCCATCGACGGCGAGCTTCTCGTCATGCGAGAAGGACGCGTCGAATCTTTCAATGCGCTGCAACAGCGGCTGAACCGCAAAGGCGTCAGCGACAGGCTGATGCAGGAATTTCCGGCGCATCTTCGCGCTTATGATCTGCTGATCGAAGCGGGCGAGGACTTGCGCGCGCTTCCCTTCTTCGAGCGGCGCGCGCGCCTCGAAGCGTTCCTCGCAAGACATCGGCTACCGCGCGTCGATCTTTCGACGCTCGTGCGGTTCGATTCCTGGAACGAGCTTGCCGCGGCGCGGCTCAATCCGCTCGCGGCGGGCGCGGGCGATAATGCCGAAGCGGTCGAAGGCATCATGCTCAAGCGCCGCGATTCGCCCTACGTGCCGGGGCGGCCAAAGGGGCTTTGGTGGAAGTGGAAGCGCGATCCGTTCACGGTCGACGCCGTGTTGATGTATGCCCAGCGCGGCAGCGGCAAACGCTCGTCCTACTATTCGGATTACACATTCGGTGTGTGGACCAATGGCGAGGACGGCGAGACGCTCGTGCCGGTGGGGAAAGCGTATTTTGGCTTCACCGATGACGAACTCCGCCAGATCGACCGCTTTGTGCGCAACCACACGATCAACCGTTTCGGACCGGTGCGCGAGGTGGCGCACGAGCCTCACAAGGGACTTGTGTTGGAGGTCGCCTTCGAAGGGCTGCAGCGGTCGAGCCGCCACCGGTCGGGGCTTGCCATGCGTTTCCCGCGGATCAACCGGCTACGCTGGGACAAGCCACCGGGAGAGGCGGACCGGTTGGAGACGCTCGAAGCATTGTTGCAGAAAAGCGCCGCGAATCGGTCATGATCCGGCTTCATGGGCTAGTTTGAACGTTCGTGTGGGGAAACCGGCGATGGCCAGCGAAACACTGAACCGGGTTTTCGGGGGCTCACCGCTCGCCGTCGTCGCGCGGCTCGTCCTCATCTCGGTGCTTGTGGGCGTGATCCTGGCTGCCATCGGGCTCGATCCGTGGAACATCGTCCGTAGCCTGCGGCGGTTCATCTTCAACATTTGGGAGATGGGCTGGGATGCCGTGGAGACCTTGTGGCGCTATTTCCTGCTCGGGGCGGTCCTGGTGGTGCCCATCTGGCTGCTCATGCGGCTGATGAACGTGGTCCGGCGCTAATCCTCCTCCACGGACGGGACGATGTGCCGCCCGTCAGGGCCAAGTGGCAAAGGCCTGGTCCACCGGACCGCCGCGACCGGCAGGGCGGCGTAAAGGTGGGGAAACAGCGCGCCGCCCCTTGAGGGCTCCCATCGAAGAGCCTTGCCCAGCACATCCGCCTCGACGGCAACCAGAACCAGGTTGTTCTGGCCAGCAAAGTGCTTCCCCGCTGTTTCGGCCACCTGCCCGGCCGTAGACAGGTGAATGAAGCCGTCCCTGAGGTCGACGGGGGCGCCGCGGAAAACCCCCTCCTTTTCGGCGGCAGCCCAATCCGCGCCGGAGCAAATCTTGAATACGATCATGGCTGACCCGTTGAGGGAGACCGGACGCGGTATCTTTAACGATCGATTGTCCTGCCACTAAGTAGTTCCTGCTGGACTCGGGCCGGCAGAGGTTACATTCCTATCCACGGATAATTTTCATGCGGCCGGTTTCGGGCCCGCAGGGACGCGCCATGCTCACGCACGGACAAATCTGGAATGCTCTCGACCGCCTGGCCGCGCGGGCCGGGCTGTCGGCTTCCGGCCTAGCTAAGAAGTCCGGCCTGGACCCCACGACTTTCAACAAATCGAAGCGGATCACCCGGGACGGGCGCCCCCGCTGGCCCTCGACGGAGTCCGTAGCCAAAGCCCTCGCGGCAACAGGCACACGCTTCGACACGTTCGTGACGCTCACGACCGAAGGCAGCCCGGTGTCAACCCATGCCGTACCGCTGATCGGCTTCGCGAAGGCAGGCAGCGGGGGCTATTTCGACGATGGCGGCCTTCCGATCGGCAAGGGTTGGGAGGAGATTGCCCTCCCAGTCATCAATGACGAACATGCCTATGCCCTCGAAATATCGGGCAGTTCGATGGATCCCGTGTATCGCGACGGCGACATCATTGTCGTCTCGCCGGCCGCACCGATTCGGAAAGGGGACCGGGTCGTCGTGAAAACGCGAAGCGGCGAAGTGCTGGCAAAAGAGTTGAAGCGCCGGTCTGCAAAATCGGTGGAGCTGAAATCGCTCAATCCGGCTCATAAGGACCGCGCGCTCGCGGCGCCGGACGTGGAGTGGATCGCGCGCATCGTCTGGGCGAGCCAGTAACCTCCCATGCGGGCGTTTCGCGTTTGGCTGCGCTCGGCCCAATTGGAATGACAGCTGACCGTTGATCGGTTCATGCCGACCGCGCCAGTGCGCCGTCGATCATGCCGACGGCGTTCTCGACTCCGTAGATCGCAACGAAAGAGCCGAAACGCGGACCCTTCTCTTGGCCGAGCAACACTTGGTAGAGCATGTTGAACCAGTCGAGCGACACGCCGGGCTTGCCGTCCTTGGTCTTGATCTTGCCGGTCTTGTCGAGAAACGGCTCGCGGCGTCCAACCTCGTAGACGACCTCCTGGATTTTCTCAGCACTCGTGTCCGGCGGCAGCTGCGAAAGCGCGTCGCGCAAATCCATGAGCGCCTGCCGCTCGGCGGGCGTCGGCTCCCGGAACGTCTTTGCCGGCAGCACGAAGTCGCGATAGTAGTGGATCGCGTATTCGACAAGCTGATGAAGCTTCGGGTGCGTTTGCGGGGTGACGCCCGGCCAGTAGCGGCCGATGAAGCCCCACAGGGTTTCCGCGTTTTCGGCGTTCGACGCCGAGACGAGATTGAGCAGCATTGAGAACGGAAGCGGGATTTCCAGCTTCGGCGGATGGCCGGAATGGATGTGCCAGACGGGATTGGCCAGACGCTGCTTGGAGTCCTGGCGCTGATAGCCTTCGAGGAATTGCTGATACTCGTCGACATGGCGGGGGATCACGTCGAAGTAGAGACGCTTCGCCGCTTTCGGTTCGCGGTACATGAAAAGCGACAGGCTTTCAGGCGACGCGTAGCGAAGCCACTCGTCGATGGTGAGGCCATTGCCCTTCGACTTCGATATCTTCTGCCCCTTCTCGTCGAGGAAGAGCTCGTAATTGAACCCCTCCGGCGGCAGTCCGCCGAGCGCCCGGCAAATCTCGCCCGAGAGCTTCACTGAATCGATCAGGTCCTTGCCAGCCATCTCGTAATCGACGCCGAGCGCAACCCAACGCATCGCCCAGTCGGGCTTCCATTGCAGCTTGCAACGCCCGCCGGTGACGGGGGTCACCATGCGCTCGCCGGTTTCGGGATCGTCGTAGGCGATCGTGCCGGCCTTCGCGTCGCGCCCGACAATCGGCACCTGCAGCACGGTGCCCGTGCGGGGGCAGATGGGCAAGAACGGCGAATAGCTTTGGGCGCGCTCTTCGCGCAGCGACGGGAGCATGATCGCCATCACCTCATCGAAGCGCGCGAGCACCTTCAACAGCGCCTCGTCGAAGCGGCCCGACGCATAGCAGGCGGTTGACGACATAAACTCGTAATCAAATCCGAACTGATCGAGGAAAGCACGCAACCGCGCATTGTTGTGCTCGCCAAAGGAAGGATGCGTGCCGAAGGGATCGGGAACGCGCGTGAGCGGCTTGCCCAAATGCGCCGAGATCAGAACCTTGTTCGGAATGTTATCCGGCACCTTGCGCAGCCCGTCCATGTCGTCGGAAAAGGCGATCAGCCGTGTCCTGATCCTGTTTTCGGTGAGCACGTGGAACGCGTGCCGCACCATGGTGGTACGCGCGACTTCGCCGAAGGTGCCGATATGCGGCAAGCCCGATGGGCCATAGCCGGTCTCGAAGATCACCTCGTCCTTCGGCTTGCGCTTGAGCCGGGCCACGATCTTGCGCGCCTCTTCGAAAGGCCAAGCGTTGGATTGCTCGGCGAGGTTTCGCAGGTCGGACGCAGCAGTTTCGAATTCGGTCACGGGCGGGAAATCCAGTGCGTTTAGAAAGGGCTGATCGGGAAATAGCGAAGCCAGAGATCGGTAAAGCGGCCTTTTTCCCAGAGTCGGAACAGTGCCCAGTTGAGGGCCAGGCGCAGGGTGTCGTTGCCGCGCCGGACCGCAATGCCGATCCCTTCGCCGAAATAGCTACTTTCCGTATAGGGCCCGCCGCGGAACACGCAGCAACCGGCAGAATCGGTGCCGTTCAGCCAAAGCGCAAGCTGCACGCCGTCGCCAAACAGATAATCGACCTCGCCCTTCCGCAACGCCTCGCGCGCGGCTTCCGGCGTTGGGTAAGGACGCATGTCGGCCTCAGTGAAGAAGTTCTTCAGAAAGGCTTCGTGCGAGGTTCCGGCCACGACCGCGACCCTGCGCGCCTCGAGCTGCTCTGGAAGTGCCTGGACCGGCTCGGAGTCACGCCGCGCTACGAAACGGGCGCTCGCGCGGTAATAAGGATTGGTGAAGTCAACGCGCTGCCGCAATTCGGGCGTCGGCACGATCGAGGCGATGATGGCATCGCCTCGATTCTGCGCGAGCGCATCGACGAGCGTATCGAAGCGGCGCATTTGCATGGTGCACGGGATCTTGAGCTCTTCGCAGATCAGCCGCGCAAGCTCCACGTTGAAGCCGGTCGGATTGCCGTCGGGCCCTGCATAGTTGAACGGCGGATAATCGTACTCCGTCATGAACCGGATCAAGTTGATGCGCGACGTATCCGGACGTTCCGGGCGCCGGCGCGGGTCCCAGAAACCAGGCACGCCGACGCTTGCAGCGTCGGGCGAGGCTTGCGCATGGGCCATCCTGACATTTCCGGAGTCCGCGGCGGTCAGCACAACGAGCGCCAACAAAATCAAGGGGCGACGCTTCAGGCCTGATGGTGTGAGGGTCTCTGCCCGGTGCATGGCGGTTCCAGCGAAAGTCTTGGGCGCTGCTTTTAAGGCCCGTCTTATAAACGAAATGGCGGCGGCAAACAGCGTTGCGTCCGGGGTTCGAAGGCGAATTCACAGCGCGCCAAGCAGGTCCGGTCGGCCTCGGGAGCCGCGAGGGCGCCCTCGGAGAGTCAGTTGGCCGTGACCAGCCGATCTTGTCCGGGGATCGATCGGACCAAGAGCTGTGTGTATTCCTGTTGCGGGGCACCCAACACGTCGTTGGCAGAGCCGCTTTCCACAACGAAACCGTCCTTCATTACGACGATATGATCGCAGATCTGCGCCGCGACACGCAGGTCATGCGTGATGAAGACCATCGACAGCCCCAACTGCTTGCGAAGATCGGCAAGCAGCTTGAGCACCTGCGCCTGGACCGAAACATCGAGCGCGGACACGGGTTCATCGGCCACCAGCAGTTCGGGCTCGAGCGCGAGCGCGCGAGCCAGTCCAATGCGCTGACGTTGTCCGCCTGAAAACTCGTGCGGAAAGCGGTCGGCCGATGCCGGGTCCAACCCGACCAGCGCGAAAAGCCTGCGCGCACGGTCACGCGCCTCGCGCGCAGGCACCCCATGCGCGATCGGTCCTTGTGCGACCAGGTCGCCCGCGCGGCGGCGTGGATTCAGCGAGCCGTAGGGATCCTGAAACACGATCTGGACCCGATGCGACTCGCGCCGGCGCTCGGCGCGCGAAAGGGCTGTCATGTTAAGCGGGCCGAGATGGATTGCGCCGGCATCGGGCTTGAGGAGGCCAACGATGCACCGCGCAAGCGTCGACTTTCCCGAGCCGGACTCGCCGACGATCCCAAGCGTGCTTCCCTCGGCAACCTCAAGGGTCACATCGTTCAGCGCGTGCGTGACGCGGCGGCCGGCGAAAGGACTGCGCTGGCTATAAACCTTGGTCAGTCCATCGATGCGCAGAATGGGATGGGGCGACACCGGACGCGGGGGCGGCGGCTTGAGTGACGGCACGGCCGAAATCAGCGCCTTCGTATAGGGCTCGGACGGCGCGTTGAGGATCTTCTCGGCCGGCCCCTGTTCGACCAACAGGCCGTTCCTCATTACCGCCACGCGGTTGGCGACCTCAGCCACCACTCCGAAGTCGTGGGTGATGAACAGGACAGCCATTCCTTTGCGCCGCTGGAGCCCGCAAATCAGGTTCAGGATCTGGGCCTGGGTCGTGACGTCCAGGGCCGTCGTGGGCTCATCGGCGATCAGTATTTTCGGTTCGAGCGCCAGCGCCATGGCGATCATCGCCCGCTGGCGCTGGCCGCCCGAGAGTTCGTGGGGATAGGCGCGCGCCGCACTCCAAGGATCGGGGATCAACACTTCGTCCAGCAGAGCGAGCACCTTTCTCTCAATATCGCCCGCCGACATTCGCGTATGCGCGCGAAACATCTCGCCGATCTGATCGCCGATCCGATGCAGCGGGTTGAGCGCGGTCATCGGCTCCTGGAAGATCATCGCGATCCTGGCGCCGCGAATACGGCGTTGAAGGTCTCCGGGAAGACGAATGATATCCTGATCCTCGAATACGATCCGACCCTCCTCCACGCGGACCTCGGGAGGCAGCAGCCCCATGATCGCGGCCGCCAGGACGGATTTGCCCGAACCGGATTCGCCGACCACGCAGAGGATTTCGTTGGCTGACAATTCGAGCGAAACGTCCTTGAGGGCGTAGGCGCGATCGGCGCCGGAGGGCAGACGAACGACGAGCTTTTCGATTGAGAGCAGCGGGGCCATTCAGGTGCGGCCTTTCAGGCGCGGGTTCAGCGCATCGTTCAATCCCTGCCCAACAAGCGAGATCGCAAGAACCGTGAGGAGGATCGCGAGCCCCGGAATGGCCGAGACGTACCATTGCGTCCGCAGCACATTTCGCCCCTGCCCAATCAGGTTGCCCCAGGATGCGACATTGGGATCAGACAGATTCAAGAAAGCCAGCGCGCTTTCCAGCAGAATGGCCACCGCCATGACCACGCTCGCGTAGACGATGATCGGCGGCAAGGCATTGGGCAGGATTTCGCGAAAGATGATCTGGGCGTCGCCAAGACCGAGCGTGCGACAGGCCTGGACGAATTCGCGATTGCGCAGCGTCAGGAACTCGGCCCGCGTGAGCCGCGCGGGGGCCGGCCAGGAGACAATCCCGATCGCGAGCGTCACCATCACGATATTGGAGCCGAACACCGCGACGAGGACGAGCAGCAGCAGGAAGTTCGGCAAGGTCTGGAACGCCTCCGTCAATCGCATCAAGAGGTCATCAACGACGCCGCCGTAATAGCCGGCCAGCGCTCCGATCAGAACGCCGATGAGGATGGCGACCGACGTCGCGACAAATCCGATCATCAGGGAAACGCGCGCGCCGTGAAAAATCTGCGCCGCGATGTCGCGGCCGGAACTGTCGGTTCCCAAGAAGAACCGTTGGTTCTCGAACGGCCATTGCAGCGGCCGGCCCGCAAGTCCGAGCGGGTCGCGCGGGAAGAGAACGCCGGCAGTCGCCGCCATCGTCAAGACGAGCGCGAGCAGCGCCAAACCAATGATCGCAGCAGGACTCCTGAAATATCGGCTGAGCGTATCCATGTGAGGTTACGACGTCGCGCCGATGCGCGGATCAAGCACCGCATACAAGACGTCGACGACGAAATTGACCGCAATCACGAGCAGCGCCGAAACAAAGACAATGCCGAGCAATGTGTTGAGGTCGCGCTGGACCACCGATTCGTAGGCCAGCCGGCCAAGGCCGGGCAATGCGAACACGCTCTCGACCACGACCGATCCACCGAGCATCGTTCCTGCTTGCAGCCCGATCAGCGTGACCATCGGGAGCAGGGCGTTGCGCATGACATGCCGAACAACGACGGTGGTCTCGTTCAGCCCCTTGGCGCGCGCCGTGCGGACGAAATCCAGATTCAGCACATCGAGCATGGATGCGCGCATGATGCGCAAGTAGATGGCGAGAAAGATAAGCGCCAGCGTGAGGGTGGGAAGAATCATATGGCGTGCGATATCGAGGATCCGTGCGAGGCCGGAATAGCCGGCACCGACTTCTTCAAAACCGCCGGGCGGAAGCCAGGCCAGCCAAACCGCGAAAACGACGATTCCCATGAGCCCAAACCAAAATGACGGCGTCGCATAGAATACGAGCCCGATGGTCGAGATGAGCGTATCGGGCCACTGGTTTACGCGCCGTGCCGCAAGGACTCCGAGGACCAGACCGGCCGCAAATGCAAAGGACAGCGCGGAGGCCATCAGCAGAATGGTCGCCGGAAGCCGTTCAAAAATGACCGTGGCGACGGGCTTTCCGTAGATGGCCGAAAAGCCGAGATCGAGACGAACCAGACGCCACAGGTATTCGGCAAGCCGCACGGAGACCGAGGCGTCCAGGCCGTAATATCTCCGCAGTTGTTCGATCATGGCGGCGTCGCCGCCGCCCATCTGCGCGACGAGCGCATCCACCGTGTCGCCCGGCGCAAACTGAAGCAGCAGAAACAGCCCGACAAGAATGATGATCAGCGTCGGGATCGAGATCGCAAGACGACGCCCCGCGAGCGCAAGCAGTCTCATCGGCTCATGAGATCCAAAGATCGGCCCAATGGCTCGACGGCCATCGTGGGTTGTTGTGATGATTGCGGAGCCGCGCATTGGTCACGGTCACGAATTGCCGCTCGATCGCCATCCAGATCGGGATTTCGGTATTCACGAGCCGCACAAATTCGGCATAGAGCGCCTTGCGCTTCACCGGATCGAGTTCGCTCGCGGCGTCATCGATCACCTTGTCGACCGCCTCTGATTGCCAGCCCCACTGGTTCGTCCAGGGCGAGCCTTTCGGGCTGCCGGACCGATACCACACCGTTGTCGAGACCGCCGGATCGTTGCGATATTGATGCCAACCGGTCGCAATATCGAAATTCCAGTCACGATAGACGCTCGTCAGATATCCGGCAGCGTCGTTGCGCACCACCTCAACCCTGATGCCGAGATCAGACAGCGATTGCTGAATGAAAGTGGCCCACAAGGCGATGTCCTCGCCCCAAGGCGCCGGCAGCAGCCGGATCGAGAAACGCGAGCCGTCGGCTTTCCTGCGGTGGCCGGCTTCGTCAAGCAAGGCATCAGCCCGCTTGCGATCGAACGGATATTGCGGCGCGCCGGTCGGGTGGAAGGCCGGCGAGGAGGTGGGGATCGGCCCGGTGGCGCGCTTGCCGAAGCCATAAAGGAAATTGTCGCAGAAGAAATCGATGTCCAGCGCATGCGCGATCGCGCGCCTGACCCGGATGTCGGCGAGCTCCGCGCGGCGATGATTGAACTCGAGCGTATTGTGAACCGCGTTTCCTTCATTGCCTTTCGTGCTGACGACGAACCGTGCGTCTTTCTTCAGCCGGTCCATGTCGGCGAGCGGAAGCGCCGAGTAGGGGCTCAAGTGCACCTGTCCCGCTTCCATCGCTGCGGTCGCGGCCGACTTGTCGGTGATGAAACGCCAGACCAGACGGTCGAGATAGGGAAGTCCCGCGCGCCAATAGTTGGGGTTGCGTTCCGCGATGATGTATTGGCCGCGCTGATACTCGACGAACTTGAACGGGCCCGTGCCGACCGGAGCCGTGTTCGCCGGATTCTCCAGGATGTTGGTCCCCTCGAAAACGTGCTTCGGCGCGATATAGCCGAGGTCGGGAATGGCCCGGAGCAGGAGATCGAGCGGCATCGGACGCGAGTAGCGGAAAATCGCGGTCAGCGGATCCGGCGTATCGACGGCGTCGAGATAGAGCTGGAGCGTGCTTCCGTAGTTCAAATGCTTCTTCCACATTTCCATGGCCGTGAACTGCACGTCCGCCGCGGTAAATGGCTTGCCGTCATGCCAGGTCACATTGGGCCGAAGCTTGAAGGTGATCGTCTTTCCGTCAGGCGTCGTCTCCCAGTTCGTCGCCAGCATCGGCTCCGGCTGGCCGTTGGCATCGAGATCGACAAGGGGCTCCATCATCTTCGACGTGATCACATAGACTCCGGTCGAGGCGCGAAGCGCCGGATTGAGGACGCGCTGCTCGCTCGACAGATGCACGGTGACGATCCCGCCGCGGCGCGGTTGATCCTGTGTCAGCGCCGCATCAGGCAGAGCGGTCGACGCCGCTAATGCGGCTGCGGAGGTCAGCGCTTCACGGCGGGTCAATCTCATCAAACGCTCCTCGGCTCGGAAAGATCGTGTCGCACGTCAGGGTTCATTTCTCGGCGACGAAACTCAGCAGAGCGCCGCTTGCGTTCTTAAGCGGGACATCGACCTGGTTTGACCCGGCAACGCCGCGGGCACCGACAGAGCGGTGCGCAGCCTCAAGATCGGCGGCCGCAAGAATGATTGCGACCGGTCCCTCTTCGGGCAGATCGCCGGCCGCGGCGGCCGGATGTCGCTGGAGCAACAGCTGGCGATCGAGAAAAACAAAATCGGCGCGCCCACCGCCACTCGGCACGCGCCACGCGCCATCGGCTTCTTCCGACGGAGCGGCATCAATGAGCTGCGCCATGTGATCGGCATGCTTGCGCGGGGAAAGCGACACAATCTCGATCCGAACAATACGCCGTGCCGTATTGGCGTGATGCTGCAATTCCGGAATCCACACCGCATTCGGGGTCAGGTGCTCGCAAGCAAAAATCCCGAGATCGCCGGGCCGCTCGGTCTCCGGCCAGCGGAATACGCGGAAACGCGCTTCCGACTTGCCTCCGTTCGGCAGTTCGACAGGACGGCTGAACTCGATCGGCCCGTTCGGTTCGAGCCCCCGCGCTTTCAGGGCGGACGCTCCTTTGGCCGCATCGGTCGTTTTGAACGCAGCGCGATGAATGCCCTCGCGCTTTTGCAGAGCCGCGCGCACGGATGCGTTATTCGGCGTCTCCGCGATCACACCGAGAAGCTCAAGGTAATCGTCAGCAAGCATGATTGTGTAGTTCGCCGATCCCAGATGCGCGCTATGAACGCCCATCGGCGAGAGCGTGAACCCGAGCCGGCGCCAGTTCGCGGCGGCCTGGTCGAGGTCGCGCACGACGATCATCACATGATCAAGGCCGGCAAGCGTCGGAAACCCCATGAGCGCAGTCCATCAATCAAGGTCCTCAATGGCTTGCAGTTGAGCCCAACCCTCGCTGCGACGCAATCGCCATGAGGTCGCGATCTTGCATGGCACGCCACCTGCAAGGCAGGATACAGCAATGCAAACGCGCTGCTTCGATCCGCCGCTTTCGCTATGGGAAAGCGTGACGCCGCCCGGGCCGGCGCTTCCCACCTTGCAGGGCGAGAGACGCGCCGACGTCGCCATTGTCGGCGCCGGCTTTGTCGGACTTTCGGCCGCACTCCATTTGCGCGATGCAGGCGTCGACGTTGCGGTGATCGAAGCCGTGGAACCGGGTTTCGGGGCGGCCGGCCGCAACAACGGGCAGGTCATTCCTACTCTTTCGCGCGTCGATCCGGATGAAATCGTCGCGCGGTTTGGCGAGTCGGGAGAACGATTTGTCCCACTCGTGCGCGACAGCGCATCGATGCTGTTCGACCTGGCGCGAGCCAAAGGCATCGCGGCCGAGGCTGAACAGACCGGCTGGATTCAACCGGTTCACTCGCCGGGCCGGATCAAGATCGCCGAGCGGCGCGTCACGCAATGGCGGAAATGGAATGCACCCGTCGAGCTTCTCTCGCGCGAGCAGGTGCGCGACATGCTCGGCTCAACGGCCTGGTATGGTGGGTTCTGGAACCGCAGCGGGGGGCACATCAACCCGCTTGCCTTGGCGCGTGGGCTGGCTCGGGTGCTGTTGCAGGCGGGCAGCTCGCTTTACGGTCGCTCGCCGGTCACGCGGTTCGAACGGCGCGAAGGACGCTGGGTGCTCACGACGCCGCAGGGCAGCGTCTCCGCACGGGCGATCATTTTCGCGACCAATGCCTATACGGATGCGTTCGCGCCCAAGCTGATGCCCGATGTCGCCCACGAATTCGTCCCTGTCATGTCCTGGCAGATGGCGACGACGCCCCTGACCGGCGCCGTGCGTCGAACCATCATCCCAGGACGCCAGGCCATGTCCGATACCCATGGCGAGCTTTACTTCGCGCGCATCGACGCCCGCGACAGGCTCGTCACCGGCGGTGCGCTGATGCTGCCCCTCAATTCCGTCAGCCGGCTGAAAAACCAGATCGGGACACGGCTCAAGCGGCTGTTTCCTCAATTGGGCGAGGTCTCGTTCGACTATGTCTGGAACGGGCTTATCGCCATGACCCCAGATTACCTGCCGCGCTTTCACCGGATCGGACCCGATGCCTATGCTTGGGCGGGCTGCAATGGCCGGGCGGTCGCGCTGGCATTTGGTATCGGCCGCGAACTGGCACGCGCGGCGCAAGGGACGCCTGACAGGGACTTGGCGATCCCTTTCGGCGAGCCGACGCCCCTGCCCTTGCACGGAGTGATCCGCCGCTTCGCTCCTCTCATGCTCGCCCTCTATCGCTATCGGGATCGGCGCGAGATCAAGCCAGCTTGAACGGCCCCGTTCACAGATAACGGCGCAGGTCCGCCGCCGCCTGTTCTGGGGAACGGTTGAGATTGAAGGGCGCGACGAACTCGCCGTTCTTGTTCATCAGGTACACGATCGCCGTGTGATCCATCGTGTAGCCGCCGGCCTCAAGCGGCATCTTCTTGAAATAAACGCGGTAGGCCTTCGCCATAGCGGCAATCGCATCGAGGTCGCCGGTCAATCCCACGAGCTGCGGATTAAAGCTCGAGAGGTACTCCTTCATCTTCTCGGGCGTGTCCCGCTCGGGATCGACGGTGACAAACAGCGCGCTGATTTTCTTCGCCTCCGGGCCGAGCTTGCCAAGCACCTCCGAGACTTCGAAAAGCTTGGTCGGGCAGACGTCGGGACAATGCGTGAAACCGAAGAAAACCAGGAACGGGCGACCTTTCAGGTCCGCTTCGGTCATCGAGCGGCCATTGTGGTCGAGGAGTCGGAACGGGCCGCCAACGCTTGCGATCCCCGTCGACACCACGCCCCGGTTCGGTCCCACGACCAGCACCACGACCGCCATCGCGGCCAGGAGCCCGGCCAGGAACGCTGCGGCGATTACGACAATGCGGAAAGCGCGGGGAGGCATGGCTGACGTCAAAAGCAGGCGGCGATCCCGGCCGCAATCATCGCGAAAAAGACCGCGCTGCCATAGTAGGCCCAGAGCGCCAGCGTGCCTCCGAGCAACAGACCGACCCCGCCCGCGATGATCAAGGCCGGACGCGCGGCGACGGTTAGGGTTGGATTCGTGGGTTCAGCCATTTCCATCGACATAAGCCGACCGGGCTGAACCCGCAACCTGCTCCGGCGACGCAGCCCGGCGCGCGGCGGCCTCCAGGATATCGGCCGCTTGGTCCATCCCGGAATAGAGTTCCGGCTTCGAGCCGTAGGCGAGCGCGTGGCGCGACCATTCCCGCCGCTGTCGCTCGTCGGCCGTGCGAAGCGCCGCGGCGAGTTGTGTGGGGTCGTACGGCGTGGCGAGCACGACGCCGGCTCCGGCTTTCTCGACATGCTCGGCGAAGCCGCAATTGGCAGTCGTGATGACCGGCAGGCCGCTCGCGAGAGCCTCGAGGATGACCAGACCGGCCACTTCCAGCCGCGCGGGATGAACGAGGAGGTCGCCGGCGGCAAAGAGTTCGGCCACCTGGTCCGGGGCGAGGAGCCCCACGATCCGGATGCGGTCGGCATAGCCGCGGCGGCGCGAATTCGCCAGAAGCGGCGCGAGCATGCGGTGCTTTGCATCGACGCCGCAGATGAAAAGCATCGCCTCGGGCCGCGCGGCGAGGGCATCGAACACGCGGTCGAGCCCCTTCACATGCGGCTGCAGGCCGACCCAAAGCCAAGCCACGGTGCCCTCGGATAGACCGTAGCGCGCGCGAGCCGATGAGCGCCGCGTGGAATCAATTGTGGTTGCGCGAAAACGCGGATCGAGCGTCGGCGGCAGCACGGTCGTGCGCGCGGCCGACGTGCAATAGGCGGCGACATAGGCGTCGAGCTGCGGGCGCGCCATGGCCAGGATATGAGTCGCGGACGAGGGATCGAAGCAGGCGCGCTCCAACGCGGCCATGACGCGATAGCGCGGCATGAGGCGCTTCCACCATGAGGCCTGCCGGTCGACAAAGCACCAGTCTCCGCAGACGAGCATGTCGAGCCCGCGCAGCTTCTGAAAACCGACGACAAGATCGGCGCGCTTGCGCGCCGCCGCCGTGAAATCATCCGAGAACGACGTCATGCGCGCATGGTTCGTCAGGCCGCGGCGTTTCAAGAGCGCGATTGACACGCCCGGGGGCGTCTCTTCCGGAGGCTTGGTGGTGAAGATTGTGACCGCGAGCCCGCGGGCCGCAAGCACTTCCGCAAGGCGCAAGGCCTGGTGCTCGATTCCCCCGGCAGGCTTCAGCCGAAGCACTCCGAACGCAACATGCGGGCTTCGGCTCATTTGTGCGGACATGAGATGTTGGAGCGGGCGATGGGAATCGAACCCACGACATACAGCTTGGGAAGCTGTCGTTCTACCACTGAACTACGCCCGCGGCACTTCAAACATACGGAGGCCGCCCGGACGCGGCAAGAGCGCCCTTGGATGGAAGGGACCTTGGGGGTAAGTAAGCTCTCCGTTGCACGAGGTCGGAGGGGTCGACGTGATCGAGACGATGCGTCAGGTGATCGAGGACCGGCGAACCGAGCGGGTCGTCACCGCGCTCATCCTGATCAATGCCGTCACGCTCGGGCTGGAGACGAATCCCGCCGTCATGGAGCGCTTTGGCGAGTGGCTTTACGCCATCGACCGGCTGATCCTCGCGGTGTTCGTGCTGGAAATCGGCACGCGCATGGTCGTGCAGGGCTTTCGCTTCTGGCGCGATCCCTGGAATTTGTTCGATTTCAGCGTGGTCGCCATTGCCCTTGTGCCGACAACGGAGGCGTTTTCCGTCTTCCGCGCCTTGCGTATCCTCCGCGTGCTGCGGCTGATCACGGTGGTGCCATCGCTGCGGCGCGTGGTGACGGGCTTCATCGGCGCCTTGCCCGGGATGGGATCGATCGTGCTGTTGATTGCGCTCATCTACTACGTCTTTGCGGTGATCGCGACGAAGCTCTACGGCGCCGACTATCCGCAGCTCTTCGGCTCGATCGGCACATCCCTGTTCACGCTCTTCACCGTGATGACGCTGGAGGGATGGGTCGACGGCGTCACCCGGCCGGTGATGGAGAAGTTTCCCTATGCCTGGCTCTTCTTCATCACGTTCATCATCGTGACGACCTTCATGGTGCTGAACCTTTTCATCGGCGTCGTCGTCAACGCAATGCAAGCCGAGCACGCGAAGGAAGAGGCGGAGGAGCGCGAAGCCGAGCGTGCCTTGATCGAAGAGGAAACCGAGCCGCTGGTCGCTGAGATCAAGGCCTTGCGAGCGGACGTGACAGCGCTTCGAACGGAAATCAGCCGCCGTTCACAGGGCGCCGGATGACGAGCGTCAACTCTTGAAATGCTTCGAGAGCTTCAGGCCCTGCGCCTGGTAGGTGGACCCGATCGCCTCACCATAGACCTTTGTAGGACGCGCCATCATGCGCTCATAGACGAGGCGGCCGACGATCTGGCTGTGCTCCAGGATGAACGGCACTTCGCGCGAGCGCACCTCGAGGACGGCGCGCGAGCCTTTGCCGCCCGCGCCTGCGTGGCCGAAGCCAGGGTCGAAAAATCCCGCATAATGAACACGGAATTCGCCGACGAGCGGATCGAACGGCACCATCTCCGCAGCGAAATCCGGCGGGACCTGCACGGCTTCCTTCGAGGCGAGTATGTAAAATTCGTTCGGATCGAGAATGAGGCTCCGGTCCTCGCGCGCAGCCAGCGGTTCCCAGAAATCGTGCACGGCGTAGCCGGAGCGCCGATCCACATCCACCACGCCGGTGTGGCGCTTGGCACGATAGCCGACGATGCCCGCCCCTTTCGGCTCGCCTCCTTGAGGCCCCGGATGGAAATGCGGCGAGAGATCGACGCTCAACGCAACGCCGCCGGCGCAATCTGCGTCCGGCGCATCGACGAGTTTCTCGCGCGCATGAAGCGCCGTGAGCGCTTCGGTGTCGAGGGTCGTGTGGCCGCGTCGAAAGCGAATTTGTGACAGCCGCGATCCTTCCCGCACGAGCACCGGAAACGTGCGCGGTGAAATCTCCGCGTAGAGCGGACCATGATAGCCCGCCTCGATCTGGTCGAAACTTCGGGCATTATCCGCGATCACGCGGGTGAAAACATCGAGGCGGCCGGTCGAGCTTTTCGGGTTCGTCGCTGCCGCAAGGTCAGGCGGCAGCGCGAGACTTTCCAGGAGCGGCACGATGTAGACGCAGCCGGTCTCCAGCACGGCGCCGTCGGCGATGGAGAACTCGTGCAGCTTGAACTTCTCGATCCGATCGGCGACACGCGCGCGCGGGCCGGGGAGGAAACTCGCCCGCACCCGGTAGGCGGTCTCGCCAAGCCGCAGATCGAGGCTTGCGGGCTGCACCTGGCCGGACACGAGGTCATAGGCCGGGATGATCATGCCGGCCTTGACCAGCTCGGCGATCATGCGATCCGGCAGGATGCCCTTCTCGGCGCTGAAGGCAATCGGCATCGCAACTCCCTTCAGCGCCCCTCTAGCCCAAGCGCGCCTTGACGGAAAGGAGGAGCGCCCGTAAACAGCATCGTTATCCCGTGGTCATTTGGGCCGGCCGGCTTGCAGCCACGTAAAAGAAGTCGCTAAAGGGCCGGGGGCGCACGCGAACCCGGCTTGTCATGGCCGGGTTTTTTATTGGCCGAAGGAGGCCCGCATGTCCGCGCCCCAGCGCCCTTACCGCCCCGAAACGCGCCTCGTTCATGCGGGACAGATGCGCACCGAGTTCGGGGAAACCTCCGAGGCGCTCTTCCTGACGCAGGGATTCATCTATGAGAGCGCCGAGGAATGCGCAGCGCGCTTTTCCGGCGACGAGCCGGGATTTCTCTACTCGCGATTTTCCAATCCGACGGTTGCGATGCTCGAAGAGCGGATGGCCGCCTACGAGGGTGCCGAGGCCGCGCGCGCGACGGCGAGCGGCATGGCCGCGGTCACCGCTTCGCTCATGGGGCAGTTGAAGGCCGGCGACCATGTGGTGGCGGCGCGGGCGCTGTTCGGATCCTGCCGCTACATCGTCGAGGATCTGTTGCCCCGTTTCGGGGTGGCGTCGACGCTGGTCGACGGCATCGATCTCGACGCCTGGCACAAGGCCGTGCGGCCGAACACGCGCACCTTCTTTCTCGAAAGCCCGACCAATCCGACGCTCGAGATCATCGACATTCGTGCGGTCGCGGAGATCGCGCACAGCGCGGGTGCAACGCTTGTTGTCGATAACGTGTTCGCGACACCGCTCTGGCAGAGCCCGCTCGCGCTCGGCGCGGACTGCGTCGTCTATTCCGGCACCAAGCACATCGATGGACAGGGCCGCTGTCTTGGCGGAATCATCCTCGCATCGAACGAATTCATTCAGGCGCATATCCACAACCTGCTGCGGCAGACAGGTCCGTCGATCTCGCCCTTCAATGCTTGGGTGTTGTTGAAAGGACTGGAGACGCTGCATGTGCGTGTGCGCCGGCAGACCGACACGGCGGCGACCGTTTCGGTTGCGCTCGTCGAACATCCGAAGATCGTCCGCATGATCTATCCCGGGCGGCCCGATCACCCGCAGGCCAAGATCGCGCGCAAGCAGATGCGCGGCGGCTCGACTTTGGTGGCTTTCGAGGTCGCTGGCGGCAAAGCGGCGGCGTTCCGATTTCTGAATGCGCTCAAACTCATCCGCATCAGCAACAATCTCGGCGATGCAAAAAGCCTGATCACGCATCCCGCGACGACGACGCATCAGCGCCTCAGGCCCGAGCAGCGGGCCGAGATCGGCATCACCGACGGACTCGTGCGGTTTTCCGCCGGACTCGAACATCCGGATGACGTCTGCGAGGATTTGCTGAACGCGCTTGAAGCGGCGTAAGGATCACTGCTTGCGGACAACGGAAAGATCGGAGTTGACGCCCGCGCGTTTGGCGGCGTCTTCGATCGCCCCGGCCAGCACCTTGGCGACGCAGGCATAACTCCAGTCATTCATGTGCAGGCCGTCCGGCGACAGAAACTCTTCGAAGCCCATGCGCTCGGCTTCGATCCAATAGCGCATCAGCGCGAAGCGGTGAAAAAGCCCCGCTCCTTCCGACTTGGCCGTCGACCCGACGAGGTCGACCATGCGCAGCACGTCGAACTTCTCGATCACCTTTGGCGCGAACTGCGGGTTGACGATAACCACGTCCGCGCCCCCGGCCTTGAGCCGCCGGATTCCTTCGCGGATCAGCGGCGCCTGCTCATCCACGGCATGATCGCGCAACACGGCATTGGTGGCGACCTGCCAGAGCACCAGATCCGGCTTCGCGGCGATCACGCCGGCATCGAAACGCGCCAGCATTTCGGCCGCCTCCTCGCCGTTCACACCACGATTGAGCACGGTGATCGCGCGGCCCGGAAAGCGCGTCCTCAATTCCTCCTGAAGCTGGCTCGGATAAGACTGTGCGGGGGAACTCGCGCCGGCGCCCGCCGTCGACGAGGAGCCCACGGCCACAATCGTGACCGCCTCGCTCCGAGCGAGCCGGTTGGCGAGCCGGGGGAGCGATTGTCCAAGCCAATTCACTTCCACCGGAGCCGTACACGGCGCCAGCAGTTCCACCTCTTGGGCGCGCAAGAACCCCGCCGATGACATCATGATCGTTAGAACGATCGGAACGATGAATCGCGGCGAACCGTACATATCAGCGGAGGTCCTTCAGCCCAGCGCCTTGCGTGCCCGGATTGGCTGCCTCGACGATGAAATCCGCGAGCAGCCGGCCGAGACAGTCATGGACACGCTGCGCCTGCGCGAAGTCCTTGGCGCCGGTATTCAGATCGAACACGCCGAGTTCGCTCCATTGCTTCATGATCGCGAAACGATCGAAAAGCGGCACCTGCTGATGCAGCGCCACCCAGCGCATGTTATCGCCATAGACATCGTCCGCAATCATAGACTCAGTCCGCGGGCTATATTGCATATTGACGAACACCGCGTCCGCACCGCCCTCATGGAGCGTCTCAACTCCGGCTTCGAGCGTGGCGCGAAAGTCCTCCGCGTCGACGCCCTTCATCGCATCGGCCGTGCCGGCTTGCCAGATGACGAGGGCGGGTTTCTCCTCCTGGAGAATTCGCTCGAACTCCTGACCCATTTCGGCCGCGGTTTGCCCGCGTTTCACATGCGCGTTGACCGTTATTTCCACTCCGGACAGCTTGTCGGCAAGCGCAGCCTGAAGGCGCGCCGGGTACGCTCCCTTGGGTCCCGCGGGGGCGCCAAGCGTCGACGAGCCCGAGCCGACGACGGCAATGCCGAGCCGGCCGTTCTTCACGGCTTCCGCGACCCGCGGCAAGGGGGAATCGGGCTTGGCGATGAATTCCGCGCCCGCGCAAGCGCCCGGCCCGGCAGGCGCCGTTCCCGTGGTGACGATCAGAATCAGCGCCGCCCCGACGACTCTCATCATGCCTCGCCTCCAGCGAGGTCTGCGTCCCGGCTCTTCTTGCGCGAACCTGGAGCGCGTTCTTCGACGGTTTTATACCAGTTCAGCTGCCAAGCCACGCAAATCATAATGAGAATGCCTAACGCACTCAAAACAGCCTGCATTATCGCACCGCCAGAAAACTCGCTCAGAATGAAATGCGCGCCGAAGGAAAGAAAGACCCCCAGGCAGAAGACTTCGAGCGAATGCTGCCCGCAGAGAATCGCCGGCCTGAAGATCGGCGATTTCAGGCCGCCCCAGCCATAGGGGACGAACTTGATCGTCACCACCGCAAGCGCGAGGAAATGCGCGAAACGGAGGACGTCCAGGTTGATCTTGTCGATCGGATACATCCATTCGCTCAACCACTTCGGCACAAGATAGCCGTAACGGGGAAAGTGCCAGGTCATCACGACGGCGAATGCAAAGGCGAGATAGGCTGCCGCGACTGCGATGGTCACGGGCGAGCGCGTTATTCGATAAAGTCGGTCCGCGCCATCCAGCGCGCACCACGCGCCGAATACGAACAGGAGCTGCCAGGCGAGCGGATTGAAAACCCACACCCCGCTCGGGTACGCGGGCAGATTCAAGTGAAAATTCCAGGCCAGACTGTAGAGGGCCGCGGAGCCTGCCAACGCCACCAGCGGATGATTGACCAGCATCCAAAGCAGCGGGGGAAAACCAAGCAGGAGGACGATGTAGAGCGGCAGTACATCCATGTTTACCGGCTTGAACTTCAACAACAAAGCCTGGATGAGCATGATGTCCGGCTGACGGAGAAATTCCAGCACGTTCATTTCTTCCGCATAGAGCGGGTTGTCGAAGCTCGCCGTGACGTAGGAAATCTGGGCAAGAAAGATCACGAACAAAAAGATGTGCGCCACATACACCTGCCACGCGCGACGCCAGATTTTTGCGCTCGCGACGATGAGGCCGCGCTCGCGCAGCGCGCGGGCATAGACGAAAGCGGCGGTATAACCCGATATGAATACGAAGATCTCGGTGGCGTCGCTGAATCCGTAGTTGCGGATGGTGATCCAGCTGACGATGTTGGACGGGATGTGATCGAGGAAAATCAACCAGAGCGCGAGCCCGCGAAACAGATCGAGCCTAAGATCGCGTTCAGCGGACATCGCAGGGGGCATCGGAGGCACTTCTATCGGCTGGAGCGGCCGTTTGGCATGACTTGGCGTTGCATCGTAAGCGCGGACGGGATTCAATAGGCCGCAATTGTGGTCATACCAGATCGGATTCCTGCCGGCATGTACAAGGCCACGACCCGCGATATCCAGGTGACGGTGACGCCCCGCTTTCATCCGGAGCGGTCGTCACCGGAAGATGGCCAATACTTCTGGGCGTACACCATCGAGATCGCCAATCTCGGCGATGAGACCGTCCGGCTCAAGACGCGTCATTGGCGGATCACCGATGCCGTCGGCCGGATGCAGGAGGTGCGTGGAGCGGGAGTGGTCGGCGAACAGCCGGTGCTGCGTCCCGGGCAGGTCTTTCAGTACACGAGCGGGGTGCCGCTGCCGACGGCATCCGGCTTCATGACGGGAAGCTATGGCATGGAGACCATCGGGGGCGAGCCGTTCGAAATTGCCATCCCGACCTTTTCGCTGGACAGCCCGACCGAAGCGCGAACCATCAATTAGTGGTCCGATGGAGTAGACATTCGCGCTGCGGGTCCGCCGCTAAATGGGTCGCGAATGTCAAACGCACCCCTCTTGTCGTGACCAACATCCTCGCCGTCTCGCCAGTTGCCGCTTGGCGGCCATCGTCAATTCCCCTCGGCGAGCTTATCGGGCTCGAACACGTAGTTGCGGTTGCAAAACTCGCAGGTTACCGAAATGACGCCGTTCTCCACCATGTCCTCCCGGTCCTCCGGCAGAAAGCTGCGCAGCATGGTTTCCACGCCGTCGCGCGAGCACGAGCATTCGGCGCGGATCGGAGCATCGCGAAACACACGCACGCCGCGCTCGTGGAAAAGCCGGTAGACGAGTTGCTCGCTGGAGAGGGCCGGGTCTATCAATTCAAGATCCTCGACGGTCTCGATCATGGTGCGGCCTTCGACCCAGGCGTCGTCTTCGGCAACGGTGTGAATAACCGCCCCTTCCGGGACATCCCCGGGATCGAGATCGGCAAAGCGCCGGCGCTCGGGTCCTCGCGGCAAGAACTGCAGCAGAATTCCTCCCGCCCGCCAGCGGTGGGTGGGACCATCGCTGCCGGCCTTATATTCCTCGGCCACGGCCAGCCGCACGCGCGTAGGGATCTGTTCGGAACGGAAAAAATACTCGTGCGCGGCCGCCTCGAGTCCTTCTCCGTCCAGCGCGACGAGGCCCTGATATCGGTTCATTTGCGGACCCTGGTCGATGGTCATGGCCAGATGACCACGGCCCAGAAGTTCACCACCGGAGGTCCGGCCCTGGTTGATCGCCGCGGCGACACGATCCGCGTCGAATTGCGCGCAGGCACGTACGCGGTCGGGAGAAACGAAGTCCACGACGAGCATCCGCACCGGACCGTCGCTCTGCGTCTGCAGGATGAAACGGCCCTCGAATTTCAGCGCCGAGCCGAGCAATGTGCCAAGCGCCACCGCCTCGCCGAGCAGCTTGGCCACCGGCGGCGGATAATCGTGGCGGCCGAGAATTTCGTCCACGGAGGGGCCAAGGCGAACGACGCGCCCGCGCAAATCGAGCGCGTTCACCTCGAAGGGCAAGATCGTATCGTCGGCCGAGCGCTTCACGGGCGCGCGGGAGGGAGTGGGATCATCGGTCATATGGACCGGAATATCGGTTATCTTCCCGGAGCTTCAAGGCACCAAGCCAGAATGCCCTTCTGCGCGTGGAGCCGATTCTCGGCCTCGTCGAAAACCACCGATTGGGGACCGTCGATAACCTCGTCGACAACCTCCTCCCCGCGGTGGGCGGGCAGGCAATGCATGAACAAGGCATCGGGCTTCGCCCTCGCCATCAGCCGCGCATTCACCTGATAGGGCCGCAAGAGATTGTGTCGCTTCTTGGAGTTGCGGTCCCCCATCGACATCCAGGTATCCGTGACGACGCAATCGGCGCTGTCCACGGCCCTTTCGGGGTCGTTGCCCAGAACAATCGGGGCGCCGGACTGTCTGATCCAGGACAGCAACTGTTTGTCGGGAGCGAGTTCCGGAGGCGTCGCAACGCGCAGCTCGAACTGAAACCGTTCGGCGGCATGCATCCATGATGCAAGAACGTTGTTGGAGTCGCCCGTCCAGGCCACCTTACGCCCGCGGATCGGTCCGCGGTGCTCCTCGAAGGTCAAGACATCAGCCATCACCTGACAAGGATGCGACAGACGCGTCAAACCGTTGATCACCGGGACGGTCGCGTGCCGCGCCAATTCCATCAAGGCGGCGTGGTCGAGAATGCGGATCATGATCGCATCGACATAACGCGAAAGGACACGCGCCGTGTCCGCGATGGTTTCACCGCGGCCGAGCTGCATCTCCTGCCCTGTCAACATGATCGAATCGCCGCCGAGCTGGCGCATTGCGACGTCGAAGGACACGCGCGTGCGCGTCGAGGGCTTCTCGAAGATCATCGCCAGAGTCTTGCCGGCAAGCGGCCGGTCGCCCGCGCCGGCCTGCCGGGCCTTAAGACGCGCTTTCATCGTGCGACTGGCGGCAATAATGCCGGCCAGATCGGCGGGCGGAATCTCCGTCAGGTCGAGGAAGTGCCGCATGGCAGTCATTGGGCGGCCTGCGCAGTGCGCGGCTCCCGTTGTGCAATCGCGGCGCAGGCGCGCGCGAGCCGCTGAACTCCGTCGCTGATCTCCGCCTCGCTCACGATGAGCGGCGGATAAAGGCGCACGACGTTGTCGCCGGCGGGAATGGCCAGCAGCTTCTCGGCCCGCAGCGCGTCGATCAGATCGGCGTTGGGCACGACCGCGCGGATGCCGAGCATCAAGCCTTCCCCGCGCACTTCGCCGATGACCGTCGGATACCGATCCTTGATCTCGGCGAGACGCTGCTTGAACAGCGCCGCGACCTTCTTCACGTGATCGAGGAAGTCCGGCTCCTGCACGACGTCGAGGACGGCGTTGCCGACCGCCATCGCCAGCGGATTGCCGCCGAAAGTCGAGCCATGCGTGCCGGCGGTCATGCCCTTCGCCGCCTGTTCGGTCGCTAGGCACGCGCCCATCGGAAAGCCGGCGCCAAGGGCCTTGGCAACGGCCATGATGTCCGGCGCAATCCCCGTGCGCTGATAGGCGAAAAGCTCCCCGGTGCGCCCGAAGCCGGTCTGGATCTCGTCCAGCACAAGCAGCATGCCGCGCTCGTCGCACAGCTTGCGAAGCCCCCGGAGGAAATGAATCGGCGGCATGTGCACGCCGCCTTCGCCTTGGAGCGGCTCCACCAGAATGGCCCCCGTGTCCGGCCCGATGGCGCGCTTCGTAGCTTCGAGATCGCCGAAGGGGACCTGATCGAACCCCTCAACCACAGGGCCGAAACCTTCAAGGTATTTCTTCTGCCCCCCCGCCGCCAGCGCCGCAAGCGTTCGGCCATGGAAGGCGCCCTCGAAGGTGATGACGCGGAAACGCTCCGGCCGCCCGGCCGCGGCGTGGTACTTGCGCGCCGTCTTGATCGCGCACTCGATCGCTTCCGCTCCGGAATTGCAGAAGAACACCCGATCGGCGAAGGTCAGGCTGCAGAGCCGTTCGGCGAGGCGCTCGCCTTCGGGGATGCGAAAATAATTCGAGACGTGCCAGACCTTGCCGGCCTGGTCGGTCAGAGCGGCGAGCAACCGGGGATGCGCATGGCCCAAGGCGCTGACCGCAACGCCGCTCGTGAAATCAAGGTATCGCGCGCCATCCGTCGCGATCAGCCAAGCCCCCTCTCCCCGCTCAAAAGCGAGGTCATAGCGGGCATAGGTCGGCAACACGTGCGAGGTCAGATAAGAGGTCACGGCGCGCTCGCCCGAGGCCCCAGGGCCTCCTGTATCTTTGCGCAAAATGAAATGTGCCGCCTTTCCGGGCGGCACGATCAACATTCTATTGGGGAGGCGCTCGCTGTCAACTTGCTCCGGATCGACCGAATGCCGACCGCAGGGCCGGACTTATGCCATTTCTGGGGAAAAGGCCGGTTTGAGCCCGAACGCTTGGGGACAAAGGTCCTTCGGCGAGGCTCCGGACTCTTGCGCCCGAGTCAGCCCATATTGTACGTTTCGGCTCATCAGGTACGACATCTCGTGCGGCGGGCTGGTATCTAACGCTTTTTGTTGTGTCCGAGTGCGCAGGGCGGCCGAAACAGGCGCCGGGCGACGGGGTCGGATTCCGTCCGCAACCTCTCACGAGATCGTGCTTCCGGAACGGGAGATGCCCATGTGGACGGATGAACGAGTGGAGCGCCTGAAGAAGCTCTGGAATGATGGGCTTTCGGCCAGTCAAATCGCGGCTGAACTGGGTGGCATCACCCGCAATGCGGTGATCGGAAAGGTCCACCGCCTCGGCCTGTCCGGGCGGGCCAAGGCCCCAAGCTCCTCAGTCCCAAGGCAGCGAAAACCGCGGGCTCCGGCACAAATGTTCCGCTCCGTCCGTCCGGCCACCCGCGGCAATACCGCCTTGGCGGCGCACTTCGAAGCAGCCTATGAGCTCGCGCCGGAACCGGAGCCCGAACTGATCGAGAACGTCATCCCGATCGGACAGCGATGCTCCATCATCGACCTCAACGATGAGAAATGCCATTGGCCGATCGGCGATCCGGGGCAGCCGGACTTCTTCTTCTGCGGCGGCAAGACCATCTCGAGCCTTCCCTATTGCGCCTATCACTGCCGGATCGCCTATCAGCCGGTTGCCGACAGGCGGCGGGAGAAACGGGTTGCGCGGGGTTAGGCACTGCCTCTGTCCGATCCTAGCATTCGTATCCGTCTCGGCAGACGGTTCTGCGAATTGAAGCTAACCGTCCTTGCCGAAACGTTCGTCGAAAGAATAGCCCGAGCCTCGCACCGTGCGGATGGGGTCAGACTTGTAGCTGCGATTCAGCTCGCGCCGCAAACGGCCGATATGGACGTCGACGGTACGCTCGTCGATATAGGTCTCCCGTCCCCAGACGCTGTCCAGGAGCTGCTCGCGCGAATAGACGCGACCGGGGTTCTGCATGAGGAATTCCAATAGTCGGAACTCGGTCGGACCGAGATGCAGCTCGAGGCCGCTGCGCAAGACGCGCTTTCTCTCGCGATCAAGTTCGATGTCACCGAAGGAGAGCACGGTCGCAAGACGCGTCGGATGCGAGCGGCGGAGCAAGGCCCGCACGCGAGCCAGGAATTCCGGGACCGAGAACGGCTTGACGATGTAGTCGTCGGCGCCGGTCGCAAGTCCGCGGATGCGCTCGGCTTCCTCGCCGCGGGCCGTGAGCATGATCACAGGAAGCGTTTGCGTGTCTCGCTGCGCCCGCAGCCTGCGGCACAGCTCGATGCCCGAAAGGCCAGGCAGCATCCAATCCAGCACGACCAAGTCCGGCGGCGCTTCCTTGAGACGAAGCTCCGCTTCGTCGCCGCGCCCGACCGACTCAACCGAATAACCTTCCGATTCCAAATTGTAGCGCAGAAGCTCGGTCAGCGGCTCCTCGTCTTCCACAACCAGAATTCGGGCGATACTCACGCCTAACCTTTCGCACCGCTTGCAACGGCGGCAAGGCTGGACAGATCGCCTTTCGGGCGCTCATCCGTCAGAGGACGGCCCTCGACGATATAGTAGACCGTCTCGGCGATATTGGTTGCGTGATCTCCCATGCGCTCCAGGTTCTTCGTGCAGAACAGAAGCTGCGTGCAGAACGTGATGTTTCGCGGGTCTTCCATCATGTAGGTGAGGAGTTCGCGAAAGAGCGATGTATTCACGGCATCGACCTCTTCGTCGCCCTTCCAAACAGCGATGGCCTCGGCAACGTCATGCCGCACGTAGCTGTCGAGGACCCGACGGAGTTGCGTCAGCACAAGGTCGGCCATGTGTTCGACTCCACGGACGACCTTGCCAGGCTGATACTCCGCGCCAAGCGCCATGGCGCGTTTGGCGATGTTCTTGGCGTAATCGCCGATCCGCTCGAGATTGTTGCAGATCCGGAGTGCCCCGACGATCTCGCGAAGATCGACCGCCATCGGCTGGCGGCGGGCGAGCGTAAGCACCGCCTGCTCTTCGACTTCGCGCTGCAGGTTGTCGATTGCCGTATCAAGCGCTACGACGCGCTGCGCAAGACGGACATCGCGCCTCACCAGAGCCTCGACGGCGTCGCCGATCTGCTTTTCTGCCAACCCGCCCATTTCCGCAAGCTGGCGAGCGAGCGTCTGCAGCTCGGTATCAAACGCCTTCGTGGTGTGCTCGGTCATTATCGTCGCCTTCTCCCAGGTGCTGCCCGTCTATGAAGATCGCATGACAGTACGATGACGATGCTCGATGGTCACCCGGATGGGCTTTTGGCGGCTCCGGCTGGGGCCCCGACCAAGGGCAATCGAACGGTGAAAGTCGCGCCTTTTCCAAGCTCGCTCTCGATTTGGAGGCGGCCACGGTGACGATTAACGATATGCTTGACGAGGGATAGGCCGAGCCCGGTCCCACCTTCCGCGCGGCTGGAGGCCATGTCGACCCGGTAAAACCGCTCGGTCAGCCGCGGCAGGTGTTCCGGCGCGATGCCCGGGCCGAAATCCCGCACCGAGGCGACTGCTTCAGGCGATCCGTCGGCCGTCATGTCCTGCGACATCGATATGATCAATCGTTTCCCTGAACCGCCATATTTCATCGCATTCTCGATCAGATTTTCGAATACCCGGATCAACTCATCGCGGTCGCCGAGCACGGTCAACGGAGCCGCCGGCAGATTGAACGATACGGATACTTCGCGGTCACGAGCCAGCATCTGCAGTCCGTCGACCACCTGACGCACGGCCGAAACGAGATCGAGCGGTTCGGTCGGCGCGACGTGCTCCACCAGTTCCACTCGCGAAAGCGACAAGAGATCGTCGATCAGTCGGGCCATGCGGTCGGCCTGCGTCTTCATGATTTGCAGGAAGCGCGCGTTGGCTGCCGGATCGTCGCGCGCCGAACCTTGCAAGGTTTCGATGAAGCCCGAAAGCGAGGCCAGCGGTGTCCGAAGTTCATGGCTGGCGTTGGCGACAAAATCGACGCGCATCTCCTCGACCCGGCGCATCGGCGTCATGTCGTGGAATACAAGGATCAGCCGGCCGCGGTGCGATGCCGGTTCAACGTCGCTGGGCGGGAGCGGCGCCACGATCAATTCGAACCAACGCTCGATCGGCACGCGCGTCACGAACTCGGCGCGCTGCCGCGCTCCAGCTGCTCGGGCCTGCCTGACAGCCTGATGCACCTCGGGAATGCGCAAGGCCAGGGTTACGGGCTGGTCCACGGCGAGAGCGGGGGCGATCTCGCGCGCCGCCGGATTCGAAGCAAGCACGCGATCGGCGGCATCGAGCAGAATCACGGCGTCGGGAAACGCACCCACTACGGCGCCGATTGCGCGGTCGACCTCTCGGTGCTGCTCGGCAGCGTCAACTTGCGGCAGCTTTACCGGACCGGAGCGAGCGTCACCGATCAAGGCTGCGAGAGCGATGACGACGAGGGTCACCAAGGACTGCCAGAGATCGAGCACCCCGGTGAACAAAAACAGGGCGACGAGCCCCGCGCTCGCCGCGAGCACATGGCGCGATCTCGCGATACGGCCGGACCAATCCACGGGCAACGGGTGCTGTCGCCTCCTGCCTCGGTCGACGAGCTTCGACTCGATTCCTGGCTGAAATCGTATATCCCGCCGACCAGTCCGCCAACTCGCTCCGGGTTGTCCCGGGTCAAGCGCTAGTGTTTCTGGCGCGCTTGAGGCTGAAAGGCCGCCGCTTGCTCGTGCACTTCATGCAGCTTGGCTGGGTCGGGCCGCAAATTCGGCATCATGCTGATCCACAATTCTCGAATCCCCAGCATCACCAGTGCCAGGACAAACGGGGTGATGTAGTAGAGCAGCCGGAAAAGAAGCAGGGCCGCAAGCAGATCCTCCTTATCGAACTGAGGCAAGGCCAGGAGCATCGCGGCGTCGAAAACACCCAGGCCGCCGGGCGAATGGCTTGCAAAGCCCAACAGGGTCGCCGACACGAACACCACTGCCAAAGCCACCAGATCGATATGGGGCGTCGCCGGAATGAGCATATACATCGCCCCCGCGCAGAGTCCGAGATCGACAATGCCGATCATGATCTGCACGAGCGTCAGAGGTCCGCGAGGGAGCGTCACCGTCCAGTTGTTCCGACCAATGTCGCGCGGCTTGACCCAGACCCACGCAACATAAGCAGTCAGTGCTGCAAGCGTTATGAGTGCCAAAGCGCGGTTGATCCAATGGGGGAGATAGGTCAGCCCGCTGGCCGCCTCGGGCTCGTAGGAGATTCCAAGCCCCAGCACGGCAATATTGCCGAGCCAGAATGTCAGGCCGGCAACGAAGCAGACTTTCGCGACGTCGATCGCGCTTAGGCCCCATGCGGAATAGATGCGGTAGCGGACGGCACCGCCGGTAAAGACGCTAGCTCCGACATTGTGCCCGACCGAGTAGCTCGTGAACCCTGCAAAGGCCGCAATCCGATACGGCACCTTGTCCTTGCCGATCGTGCGCAGCGCAAAGAGATCGTAGAATGTCAGGGTGAAATAGGCTGCGGCCACAAACAGGGCCGCCACGAGGAAACTAGAGAGTTGGGTTGACCGCAGCGCAACCACTACTTCTTGCACCTCGATGTCTTGCAACGTGCGGTACAAGACAACGAGCGCGATACCGATGACGGTGACGCTAAGCGCGAAGCCTATTCGATTCCACCCGATCTCCTCGTCCAAATACCGCGCCAGGGCGCGGAGCCTTGCAAACATTCAAAAGCTCCCAAGAAGCGTCCCGACGAGCCGCTCTGCGCGGTGTCAAGGTCTGTGGCCGTCCAACTACCAGAACTCAGTGGGCGGCGCGAGATCGCCATTTGAACTCACACAGATGACGCCTCTGTTGCACGACTGGTTCCGTGCCGGCCTCGCCGGCACCCTCGCGGGCATCCGGTTGGGAGAGGTGACGTGCGGTGGGGCTCTTGGGATTTCCCCTGCCAGGCGCCCTCCGGTGCCATAGTGCCTTCATTCCCATGTGGATTCCAGGCAACAGTCCTTTACGTTCTTTGTAGATGGGCTGTCCCGGCCCTGCCGCGACATTGCCGATATTGGCGGGAATTGGTAGTCATTGTGACTGGAGACAAGACTCGCGTCGTTGCGAGACCTGGGGGGCGTATGCGGCGGATCAGTTTGGCGCTGTTCACATGTTGCCTCTGCAGCGGAATTGCTGCGGCTGCCGAGGGTTTTACGATCAGCGACGCGATCAACCAGGCGGTGGCCACCAACCCGGCGGTTGGAGAAGCCTCTGCGAATCGTCGCGCCACCGAGAGCGAGCTTCGCCAAGTTCAGGGCACACTTCTGCCGCAGGTGCGGCTCCAGACCGAATACGGCGACGAAAAGCAGGACCGCACCGTCCTTCCCCAAGCCGGCAATAACGCTTGGCACACGGGATACAAGAGCTCGGTGATCGTCCGCCAACTCGTTTTCGACGGATTCTCCTCGATCAACGAGATATGGCGCCAGGCGGCGAGGGTCGATGCTGCGGCCAGCCGTGTTCACGAGCGCACGGAACTGATCGCGCTCGATGCGGCGGAAGCCTATATCGACGTCGTGCGCTATCTGCGCATCGTCAGCATTGCCCAGGAAAACGTTGCTGCCCACCGCCGCATTCTTGCCAATGTGGAAGCGCGCTTTACAGGCGGCCGCGCGGGCGAAGGCGACATGCAGCAGGCCCGCGAGCGTGTGGCAGCCTCAGAGGCCGCGCTGGCCGAATTCCGGCTCCGCCTCGATGAATCGCGGGCAAAATATCGTAATGCCGTTGGCCTTGAGCCCTACAATGTCCGCTTTCCCGGGCGCCTGCGCGGCTTGCCTGGTTCCAAGGACGAATCGCTGGCGGTTGCGCTTCAGCACAATCCCACGATCCGGGCGGCGCAAGCCGACGCCACCGCGGCCAAGTACGGATTCCATGCGACGGCCGGAGCCTTCGTGCCGAACGTGGCGCTCGAAGGGCGGGCGTCGCGCGGCGACGATTCAGATTTCATCCTCGGCAAGCGCGACGAGGTCACGGGCAAGGTCGTGATCAGCTGGGACGTGTTCCGCGGCGGGCAAGACAGCTGGCGCCGTGCCGAGTTGGCTGAGCGCTACACCGAATCGACGATGCGCCATGCCCGGCTTCAGCGCGCCGCTTTCGAGGCGCTCGACAAGGCATGGGCAGCTCGCACCGTCACCAACGATCGCGCGGCGGCGCTGACGCGCCAGGTGGAGGCCGATCGCCGGGTGATCGGCGCCTATGCCAAGGAGTACGAACTCGGACAACGCTCGCTGATCGACCTGCTCAATGCGCAAAACCAGCTCTTCACGGCTTCGGTTGCGCTGATCTCCACGCGCGGTGTTGCCGTGTTCGCGGACTATCAGCTCCTGGCCGCCATGGGGCACTTGCTGACCTATCTCAAGACGGCGCCGCCTCCCGAGGCCGAGCCGCTCGACGCGCGCCCCTTGGGACCTTTTCCCGTCCGGCTGGCCCCGATCATCCTGACGCTGCCTGAGCCTTCCGGGCCGGAGCCGCTGAACGTCGTTGGGATTCCGCCGAAGGGCGAACCGCTCCCGCCGCCGCCCGGCGCAGTCCGCATGTCCGAGCGTTGGCCGCAGTGGCAGCTGGCAGCCGACCCGTCGGTGACCGACCGATGGATGCCCGGCGCGCAGGCTGCGAGCACCGGTAGACCTGAGGGCGGCTCGGTGATGAAGCCCGGTTCGGTCCTGTCGTTCGCGTCCGACCTGATGCAGGTCCCGGTGTGGCCGATCAAACGGGGCAAGGCCAATTAAGGCGGCTGCCTGTCCTGGTTAAGGCTCGGCCGGCCGCGGGTTCTTCTGCAATGGCTCTGTTTACCTGTCCCGGCGATGGACCGAGTCCCGCGGGCTAAATTTGGTAATATCAACCCGTTAAAGTCATGATTTCGGGAGCGGACGCGCCGACGCGCGCCTTCCCGAAACAAGGGGGAAGTGCCGATTTGAGCCTCCTGGCAAGACCAGCTGCAACGGGCAGCGGGCGCAGCGCCGAGCCGCCCCGACAGGCCGCGCCGGACGCTCTGTCCGATGCCTTGCTGTACCTGGCAGCCCATCACGGACGGGCCTTGAGTCGCGAGGCCCTCCTCGCCGGCCTGCCGATCGTCGACGGCCGGCTGAGCGTCGGTCTGTTCGGCCGGGCGGCGCAACGCGCGGGTCTCGAGACCGAGCCGGTCAAGCGCGACCTGAAAGACATCGCCGCGCTCGTGCTGCCTGCCGTGCTGATTCTCCGCGACGGAAGCACGCTGATTCTCCTGAAGATCGATCACAAGAAGAAATCCGCGCTCGTGCTCGATCCGAGCGTGCGGGGTGACCCAGCCACGCTGACTTTTGCGCAGCTCGAGACGGGCTACCTCGGCTATGCGTTTCTCGTGCGTCCGGCCGCGGCGGCGGATGCGCGGGCGGTGGCCGCCGGCGACCTGCCCCGCACCCACTGGTTCTGGTCGGTAGTGCAGCGCTTCTGGCCGAACTACACGCACATCGCGATCGCGGCGCTGATCGTCAACGTGCTCGCGCTGGCGAGCCCGCTGTTCATCATGAACGTGTATGACCGCGTGGTCCCGAACGGCGCCATCGCCTCGCTGATCGCCCTGGCCATCGGGCTGACCATCGCGGTCGTCTTCGATTTCGTCCTGCGCACCGTGCGCAGCCGCATCATCGACATGACCGGAAAGAAGGTCGATGTCGTGCTCGCGTCGAACATTTTCGAGCATGTGCTGTCGACCAAGATGGCCCAGCGGCCCACCTCCGTCGGCATCCTCGCCAATCAGATGCGGGACTTCGATTCGGTGCGTGAATTCTTCACCTCGGGCAGCGTCGTCTCCGCAACCGACCTCATCTTCGCGCTGATCTTCATCGCCGTCCTGTTCATGATCGCCGGGCCCTTGGCCTGGATTCCTGTCATCATGTTGCCGCTGATGGTCATTCTGGGGCTCGTCTTGCAGCGGCCGCTCGACAAGGCGATGAAGCGGCTGCAAGCCGAATCGGCGGCGCGCCACGGCGTGCTCGTCGAGTCGCTGGCGGGGATCGAAACCGTCCGCGCGGTCGGCGCCGAAGCGCGCATGCAAACGGCCTGGGAGCGATCGGTCGCCGCAACCGCCCGATCCGGCGAAGACGTGCATTTCTGGGCCTCGCTGGCGCTGACCAGCGCCAACACGGCGCAGCAGCTCACGACGCTGGCCATGGTGATCGTCGGCGTCTTCCTGATCCTCGACGGCAAGCTCTCGGTCGGCGCGCTGGTCGCCGCGACCATGCTCGGGGGGCGCGTGCTCGCGCCGATCGCCGGCATCGCCGCCGTCATCACGCGCGGGACGCAGACCTTGTCCGCGCTGAAAGCGATCGACCGGGTGATGTCGCTCGAGCGGGAGCGCCCGCCGGAGCGCAGCTATGTCTCGCGAAAAATCGAGGACGGCCGCATCGCCTTCGACAACATCACCTTCCGCTATCCCGCCGCCGCCGAGAACGCCCTCGACAAGGTCTCGTTCCGCATCGCGCCCGGCGAGCGCATCGGCATCATCGGCCGCGTCGGTTCGGGCAAGACCACCGTCGGGCGGCTGCTCGTGGGCTTCTATGAGCCGCAGGACGGCCGCATCCTGGTCGACGGCGTGGACATTCGGCAATACGATCCGGCCGACCTGCGCGCGGGGATCGGCTTCGTGCTGCAGGACACCGACCTGTTCTTCGGCAAGCTGCGCGACAACATCGCGCTCGGCAAGCCGGCCGCCACCGACGAAGAGATCCTCGCGGCAGCGCGCTTGTCGGGCGTCGAGGGCTTCATCGCCGGCCATCCGCTCGGCTACGACATGCCGATCGCAGAAGGCGGCCGAAGCCTGTCCGGCGGGCAGAAGCAGGCGATCGGGCTTGCGCGCACGCTGATCCGCAAACCGAAGATCCTGTTCCTCGACGAGCCGACCGCGCATTTCGACGTGCGCAGCGAGGCCGAATTCACCGAGCGGCTGAAAACGCTCGCCGACGGCAAGATGACGATCATCGTCTCGACGCATCGCCTGTCGCTGCTCTCGATGGTCGACCGGCTCCTCTTGTTCGACAGGGGCAGGCTCGTCGCCGACGGACCGCGCGACAACGTCATCGCCATGCTGCAGAGCGGGGCCAAGCGCGCGCCCGAACCCGGCACGCGTCAGTCGGCGTAGATCCCATGCAGCACACCGATTTCGCTTTCGCCAACGACATCCGCGCCGCCGTCGAGCTGCGGACGCCCAAGACCTCGCGCATGCTGCTGATCGCGTGCCTGGCGATGCTCGCGGCCGGGCTCCTGTGGGCAAACTTCGCCGTCCTCGAAGAGGTCAAGCGCGGCAACGGGCGCGTCGTTCCTTCGCAACAGATGCAGGTGGTGCAGACGCTGGAGGGCGGCATCGTCGAAGCCATCATGGTGCAGGAAGGCGCCATCGTGCAGAAGGGTGCGCCCCTGATGCGCATCGACGACACCAAGTTCGCCTCCGAGTTCGGCGAGGTGCGGGAGCGGAGCGCGGCCATGGCGGCGCGGGTGGCGCGGCTCGAGGCGGAGGCGACCGGCCGGCCGACGCCCGCCTTCCCGGACGAGCTGCGCAGCATCGCGCCGCGCGTGGTCGCTTCCGAGCTCAGCGTGTTCGAGGCGCGCGCGCGCAAGCTGACCCAGGATATCGACGTGGTGGCGCAGGCTGAGACCCGCCTCACCGAGACGCTGAACATCCTCAACCGGGAACTCGAGCTCACGCGGCGGCTGCATGCGCAAAAGGTGGTGCCGGAAATCGAGATGCTTCGGCTGGAGCGGCAGGCCAGCGAGTTGCGCGGCCAGCTCGCCGAGGCGCAGTCGCGCATGATGAACATCAAGGCCGCGTTCCGCTCGCAGGCGGACGAAGACCTCGCCAAGTCGCGCGGGGACCTCGCGGTGCTCGACGAGAACATCAAATCGGCGAAGGATCGCGTGCGCCGCACCGAGCTGCGCTCGCCGGTCTACGGCATCGTGAACAAAATCAACGTCACGACCGTGGGCGCGGTGGTGCAGCCCGGCGCCCTGATCATGGACATCGTGCCGCTCGACGACTCGCTCTTGGTCGAGGGCCGCGTCCGTCCGCAGGATATCGCCTTCATCCGCCCGGACCAGGACGCCGTGGTCAAGATCACGGCCTACGATTCCACCGTCTACGGATCGTTGAAAGGCAAGGTGGAGCGCATCAGCGCCGACGCGATCGTCGACGACAAAGGCGAACAGGGACAGCGCCCGGAGCCGTTCTATCGCGTGATGGTGCGGACCGACAGAAACCATCTCGGCACCGTGGAAACCCCGCTTCCCATCATTCCCGGCATGGTGGCGACGGTGGAAATCCTGACCGGCTCGAAATCCGTGCTCGACTACCTGATCAAGCCCGCGCGCATGCTGCGCGACGAGGCGCTGCGGGAGCGGTGATTCTTCTCCTTGCGTGGGCACGGCGCAAGCGCGCCTTTGCCCACCCTACCGAATCCCCCCGCACGACGCGGCGTAATCGTCGCGCAAGCGCGCCTTTGCCCCACCCTACCGAATCCAGCGCGACGCGGCGTAATCGTTCAAATTTGAATCGATTTGGATCGGCATTTTCAGCAAATTCATCTCTTGTTTACGCCCCCGGCTTCGCGGCGCCTTCACCAGCAGGCGCGATACGCGGCCGATTGCCGCCCCGTTTAACCCGGTTTGCAGCACGCCGCCCGTAGCCTCGTCCCCAACGATCCGGGACGGACGCTGCGGAATCGCGCGCCAAGGTCCCGGACGACAGGGACGTTGGACATGGCGGATCGTCACGGGACTCTTGTCGGGCTGCTTGCCGTCGCCTTGCTGGCCGGCGCGGCCGGCGAGGCCACGGCGCGCGCGAAACCGGGCGCGGCAGGCGCCGCGGCGGAACGGACGGCTTTGCCGCCAGCCCCTGCGCCGGTGCGTTTCTTCACCATCAACCAGGTGCTGGCCAAGCGCGATTCCGCAATCGCGGCCCGGCCGCTCGCCGCGATCGAGGACTGGCCGCTCCGGCTCGCCTCGCTCGGCCCGAGCGACACGCTGAACGATGCGGCGCCGCGGGCGCGCGCCGCCCGCCTGCACGGCGCGGAGCCGTTCGGGTTGTTCACCTTCCGCGCGCCGGAGGGGATTCTCTGGACGAAATGGCGGGGCGTCGAAGCCGAGATCACATCCGAGCTCGCGAGCGTGGCCGCCTGCCGCGCGCAGCCCGATCGCTGCGCGCCCGGCGCGGCGCGCTTCGTCTCGATCGTCGAGGCGGCGAAGGCGCGCGAGGGCCGCGCGCGCTATGACGAGGTCAATCGCGCCGTCAATGACGCCGTCCGCTATGTGAGCGACGCCGCGCTGCACGGGATGGCGGACCGCTGGAGCGCGCCGCTCGCGACGCTCGCCGGGGCGGCCGGCGATTGCGAGGATTATGCGATCGCCAAATATGTCGCGCTGCGCGAGGCGGGAACGCCGGCCGCCGACATGCGCCTTCTGCTGGTGCGCGACAGGACGCTGCGGCAGGACCACGCCGTGCTCGCCGTGCGCGAGGGCGAGCGCTGGCTCGTGCTCGACAATCTCAACTCGCTCCTGATCGAGGACGAGCGGCTCAAGCACTACCAGCCGCTGTTCGCGCTCGACCATGACGGCGTGAAGCTGTTCGCCGCGCCCTATGCGGGGCTGATGCCGCGCCGGGACGCGGCCGATTAGCCGCCGGCGCCGGGCGGCGAGCGGATCATCCCTTTCGGCTGGCGATGCGCGCCGTAGCAGAGCCTTAACGACCGGCGGATAAGGATGCGGGACCTTTAAGGAAATTTGTCAGGCCCCCATCATGTATGCCGGACCCGGACGGAGCCGATCTTCGCCAACGATCCTCGAACTGGCCGATCTCGCCGGCCGCACGGGGCTCATCACCGTGTTTGGGCTGTTCGCGACCATCAAGGCGCTGCGCATCCGCAGCATGGTCGCCGAAGCGGAGCGGATCGACCTCGAGAGGCTGCTCGATCTCGCGGCGCAGGCCGCGGGACTGGCGTTTCTGCTTCTCATCCTGGCGGTGACGGCCGTCCGGCTGAAGCCGATGCGCAGCGCGGAAGGGCTCGAGCCGCGGCTCACGGCGCTGCTTGGGACGTTCTTCAGCATCGCGCTGGTCGCCTTCGAGCCCGTTCAGGCGGGGCCCTTATGGCGCATGCTCTCGATTGCGCTCGTTGCGACCGGAATGCTGCTGTCGACCTGGGTGCTGCTGCGGCTCGGCCGCTCCTTCAGCATCACCGCGCAGGCGCGCCGGCTGGTGACGAGCGGGCCCTACGCCATCGTGCGGCATCCGCTCTATGTCTGCGAGGAGATCGCGGTGGTCGGCCTCCTGCTGATGTGCCTTTCGCCGGGCGCCGTCCTTGTCGTCGCCGTGCAGTGGATGTTCCAGCTGCGGCGCATGAGCAACGAGGAGCGCGTGCTGCGCGCCGCGTTTGCGGACTATGCGGCCTATGCGGCGCGCACCCCGAAGGTGATCCCGAACCTGCCGATGACGCGCGCCGTGCAGTCTTCGGCCTGATCGGCGGGCAGCGGACGGCCGTCAAGAAACCCGCTATCGTGCACGCGGCCCGCCGGGAGGAAACCCATGACGAAGATCTTCATCGCGACGCCGGCGCATGGCGAAGTCTTCTACGCGCCCTATGTGCAGAGCCTCGTGCGGCTGCAGAAGGTCATCGACAAGAGCGGCTGGGATTCGAATTTCGCCACCGTCGCCTATTTCGACATCTGCGAGAGCCGCAACTATCTGCTCACGCGCTGGTTCGACAAGACGGACGCGACGCATCTTTTGTTCATCGACGCCGACATGGGCTTCGATCCGCAGGCGGTGGTGCAGATGCTCGCCCTCAACAAGCCCCTGGCCGGCGTGATCTATCCGAAGCGGCAGATCGATCTTGGGCGATTGGCGGCGCTCGCGGCGCAGGGCGAGAACGCGGAGCGCGCGATCGCCAGCGCGCACGAGTTCATCCAGCGGCCGATCCGCGGGCGGACGGCGCGGCGCGACAAGGGCTTCGTCGAGGTCGAGGCCTGCGGCACCGGGCTGATGCTGATCCGGCGCGACTGCATCGAGACGATGCTGCAAAAGATGCCCGAGCTGAGCCACAGGCAGAGCGGGCGCGGCTCGCCCTTCTCGCGCGACCTTGCGCGCATGATCCGCGCGTTCGACTTTCTCACCGTGGACGGCGCGCGGCTTTCGGACGACTATTCGTTCTGCCACCGCTGGCGCCAATGCGGCGGCGAGATCTGGGCCGGCGCCGACCAGACGATCACGCATGTCGGGCCATATCATTTTCGCGCGCGCTTTTCCGACGCGCGGCGTCCGGGCCCGCGCATCCGCGTGGGCCAGATCGCAAAGCCGCGCGCGGGCGGGAACGGGGCGAAGGCGGGCGACGCAGCGAAGCCGGAGACGTGAGGATGTAGCCCGGGTCGCCGCGTTTCATTTGCGCGCGACCTGATCCGAAAACCGGAAGCCACTTTTCGGGGTCGCGCGCAGCAAGACCCGGAATGATGTCCCCGGATTTCGCTGCCGCTCAATCCGGGCTACGCGTGATCTCATCCAAAGACGAACGGGGGCATCCTCGCGAGGCGGCGCGCCCCCGAGGCTTTGGACGACGCCCGCCGGACGAAGGCGGGCAAGGAGCGCCGGGAGGCGCCCAGGGAGCTTGCGAGGCCCCCTTTTGGCGGATCTTGCGAGGACCCGCCGCACGCCATTGACGGAGGCGTGCGAGCCCTTGTGCGCAAGGGCCCGGCGCCTCCCGGCGCTCCTCGAAAACGGAAAGCCCGATCGCGGCTTTCCGCCTCCGCCCCGCTCGTGCTTTTAGAGCGCCTCATGAGCGCGCCCCGTAGCGGACGAGGTGTGTCGCTCCTAGCACAACGTCGAGACCGCACGCAAGAGAAACGTAGCGATTAACACAACGCATGTAGCCCGGATTGAGCGGGAGCGAAATCCGGGACCGGCCGGTCCCCGGGTCTCCGCTGCGCGTCGACTCGGGCTACGGGACTTCGACCAGGCGGGGCTCGCGTAGCCCGGATTGAGCGGGAGCGAAATCCGGGACCGGCGGTCCCCGGGTCTCCGCTCTGCTTCGACCGGGCTACGGGGCTTCAGACGATATTTACGGTCAAGCCGGTCGTAATGAAGAGATAGGCGGTCTCGTTCGCACCGGCAGTGGTTCCGGACGTCTCGAAGGAATATGCCGTGTATCCGGATGGAGCATCCGGCATTGCCAGCGCCGATACCGCTACCCACGTGCCGCCGCCATTCACCAGATTGACGGTATCTCCGCCCACATCGCCATCTATTCGAAGCGCCTCCTGGTTGCTGAAGGTGGCGCCGGAAGGATTGGCTTCCCCGGAATCAGCCATGTCAAGAACGTCGGTGATGTTGAGCGAGATTGTGAGGTTGCCACTAGCTCCGTCACTGTTTCGCATCGAGATCGTTTCGATGTCCTGGTAGATGTCGCCGAGGGCCGTGAAATCGACCGTAGCATTGGTCATCACCATGACGTCGCCCCGGTTCGACGCGGTCAACAGGTTGTTGCTGGCATTCGATCCGCCGTCGATCTGATCGTTGGCGCCCCAGAACAGAATGTCGTCGCCGTCGCCGCCGAACAGGCTGTCCGCCACCAAAGCGCCCGCGCCGCCGTTGATGATGTCGTTGAAGTCCGTGCCGGTGATGGTTTCGGAGCCACCTGCACCGTTGATGGTTATCGTGTCCGCCCCGTTATCGAACGCGTCACCGCCCGTGAATGCGCCGAAAGTCAGGTTGGCGAAACTGTTCGTTTGGCCCGAGGCGACGTTGATCACGAGGTTCGTGATTCCAGTATTGGCCGACTCGTTGATCGCGATATCGTTCCCGGTCAACTGGCTTCCGCTGAAGGTTGCCGTGGTGCCAACCTGGATCAAGATTTGCTCGATACCTCGATTGGTGCCTCCCCCTTCAAGGTCCGAAGACCCATTGACAGTCAACGAGCTCAAGTCCGCGCTGGCGGTCGTGCGAATCGTGTCAGTTCCGTTGTTTGTCGCTTCTACGATGTTCTCCCCGCTGACGGCATCCCCTGCCCCGTACCGGTAGGTGTCGTTGCCGCCGAGGCCACTCAGAGAGTCGGCGCCCTGTCCGCCGACGAGCGTGTCTGCGGAAGAGCTGCCGGTCAAGGTGTCAGCAAGGGTTGATCCGATCACACCTTCCATGTTCCGGTAGGTGTCGGTGCCAAGGTTTGCTGCAGACAGGTTGACGACCGTGTCGCTGCTGCTCTGAACCAGCGTAAAGTTAATTCCTGCAGCCGCATCCGAGAAATCCAGCAGATCGGTCCCGCTTCCACCGTTTATGAAATCGTCGCCGGCGCCGCCGCGGATCGTATCGTCAGTCGAGCCGCCGATGATGATCTGCGATCCCGCGCCACCGACGAGCAGCGTCGTGGACGTGGCGTTATTGTCGATCGTCACGATCGCAAGAGGCCCAGGAGTTCCATCGGTCGCCCGATAAGTAAACGCGCCATCGAGCGTCGCGTCATCCGTGAATGTCACGGTGCCGCCGCTGCCGCTGCCTGCGCTGTGGGAGACGCTTCCTCCTGAGGCCCCACCGACGCCGGTCACGTCCAGCGTATTGCCGTCTGCGTCGGTATCATTCGCCAGCAGCCACGCCTCTGGTATCGTGACCGAAGCGCTCGGTCCGACGTTGGTGATGACGGTATCGGCGACGGTTTCCGGCGCGTCAGGCACCGGGCTCACATTGAACGTAATGGTGTTCGGCGTGGGGTCGAGATCGACGCCGGGCGCACCGCCATTATCCTGAACGGCAAAACCGAAGCTCGCGTAGGTGTTGCCGTTCGCATTCGGCGCAGGCGTGAAGAACAGCTTGCCGGCAGTAATGTCTGCGGCGCTGATGAACTGGTTTAGCGTCACCGGAACCGGCGGGTTGCTGCCTGCACCATCCGCGTCAAAGAAAAGGGTGCCTGCAGCCGGAAGCGAGGTGATCTTGACCGCCAGCAAGGCGTTGCCGTCCGGATCGGTGAAACCGAAATCTGCCTGCGTGAAGACGTAGCTCGTATCCTCATTGAAGGTGATCGTGTTGTTGGCTCCCGACGGGGCCTGATTCACGTTCTGCACCGTAATCGTCAGCGTCGCCGAATCCTGGTCGCCGTCGCCGTCGACGATGACGTAGGCGAAATTCTCGACCTGGTCGGAGGTGATGCTCGTGGGCGGCGCGTAGCTCCATGCGCCGGTCGCGAAGTTGAACGTCAGCTTGCCGTTGCCCGGAGTCGTGATGTTGTTGAGGACGGAGCCGCTGATGTTGGCTCCGGAACTTGGGTCGATGGTCGTCGCGCCGTCCCAGACATAGGTGATCGCGCCGATCGTGATCGACAGAACCCGTCCGCCGTCGGCACCGAAGGCGTCGTCGACGACCCCGTCGATGACGTTGCCAGTGACGGCCGTCGCACCCGCGAGCAGATCGTCGAGCGTCTGCGTCAGGTTCGTCAGGTTCGCGTCGTCGATGAGAATGACGTTGTCCTCGTCTCCAATCGGAGGCGCGGCGTCGGTGTTGGGATAAGCGATCGGCTCCAGATTGGCGACGCTGGCGGAGCCGCCACCCGTGCCGATGCCGATGGCGAAGACCTGCGAGATATCGTTCGCCGGATTAGTGAGGAACGCTTCCCATTCCTCAAGCGTGACGTCGGCAGGGCCGCCCGGCCCGGGATTGATGCCGTTATCGCCGCCATCAGCTGCATCGGGCTCGTTGGGCGCCCCGTCCGACAGGAAATAGACCAGCGTCTGATCGGCTTGTCCCAGCGGCCGCGTGCTCGTCGCGTACTCGTCGATCGCCTCCTGTAGCGCGATGTCGTAGTTGGTGTTGCCGCCGACGTTCCAGTTCCCATCGTTGTTGACGTATGTGAGAGCAGCCGCGCGGCTCAGCCAGACGGTACTCGAGACGCCGTCCGAGAACTTGACGAACTGAACGTTCTGGATCTCCGTGTGATTTGTCAGCAGTTGCTGCATGGAATAGCGCGCGAGCCCGATCTTGTCGTCGCTGAAGCCGGGAACAGACGGCGAAGGAGGCGTGTCGTCCATGCTTCCCGACACGTCGACGATGAACACGATATCGGCAGTGCCCGAGCCGCCTTCCGTCACGGTCGCCAAATCGTTGAGCGCATCCGGCGTGTCGTCGTCGACGACGATCGAGAGCGTCGCATTGTCGGTGCCGCCGTCGCTGTCGGTCACCGTATAGGTGAAGCTCACCGTCAGGTCGTCTTCATATTCGGTCTCGACCGTTCCGGTGCCCGGATTGTCCTCCAGGCTGTGCGCGAGCGGCTTGAGAGCGGTGAACGTGTAGACGCCGGCGTTGGTCACCGCGAGCGTGAACACGGGGTTGCCCGTCGTCGAGTAGGTCGTGCTCAGGCCATAGAGCGTGCCGCCGCCCGAGCCGTTCGAGACCCAATCATAGGTCACGGTCTCGAGCGTGGCCAGTTTCGTGACCGGATTCACGACCACGACCTGCAGCGGGCCGGTGCTCGAATCCTCGAAGGTGACGACCGCGCCTTCCAAGAAGGCGATCGTCTGCGCGCCGACGCCGCCGGTGCCGGGCGTGATCAGCAGCGTGCCGCCGGTCGAGCCGGAGGCTTCCGGCGAGTCCACATCGCCGAGCGCGGCGGTTCCTTCGCCGTCATTGGTCGCGATTCCAAACGCCTGCGCCTCGTCATCCAGAATGTCCGGATCAGTCACGCTGTTTGCGACCGGGCTCTCGTCGGCCACGTTGACCGAGATCGTGCCGAACTCGGCATCGTCGTCGCCATCGGTCAGGGCGACGTTGAAGTTCAGGTTGATATCGACCGTGGTTTCAACGATGGAGACGGCGAGCAGGTTGACCTTGCCGGCACCGTTTGCGTTCTCCGCCGTGTAGAACTCGATGTAGTTCAGGAACGCGCCGGCGGGAGCGGAGTGGATGAATACGTTGCGGAACGAGGAGAAAGCGCCGGTGCCTGCCGGCAAGTCGCCGACATCGAATTGGCCGGAGACGGGCCCGCCGACGGAGTAATGCGCCACCCAGTGGATGGTGTCGGTGTCGCCGAACAGGTCGAAATCAAAGGTGGCTTTGCTGACGTTGCCGCCGGTGAAGATCGCCGGCGGCACGTAGGCGCCGCCCTCGTCGAAATCGACCTGCGCTCCGAAATCGAAGCGGAGGATTTCGTTTGCGTTGAAGTTCTGATTGTCGACGCCCCAGCCGTTGGTGCCGCCGTTGACCTCGTCGACGACGACGCCGGTGTCGTCGCCGGTTTTCCAGTTGGCGAGAAGGAACCCGCCGCCGAGCGTGTTCCATGCCGACACGACGGCAAGATGCTCGGTGTTCACGTCGGTGGTGATGATCTGCCAAGAGGTCGGGCCGGCGCCGAACGCGCCGCCGACTTCGACGTCCTCGGTTGTCTCGCCGTCGAGCGGCTTATGCAGCGTGAAGGTGTATTCGCCGCTCGTGCTCGCGCCCGGGTTCACCGTGAGGGTGAAGACCTTGTCCGTGTCGGCCGGCGGAGGGCCGGAATTCGGGACGGTTGTCCCGATATAGCCGATGAGCACGGACGGATTCGTGGTGGAGACATAATACTTCACCGGGCTGCCGCCGACCGTCAGGTCCGCAGGCGGCGTGTTGCCGGAGAGATCGGCGCCCTTCCAGCCGTCGGCGCCGGGCGCGAAGTTGAGCGCGTTGGTCTCCGTCGCGTTCGGATTGGACGGGCTGTTGACGATCGAGGCCGCCAGAATCGTCCCGAGGTCCGGCGCGTCGTCGTCGACCTGGATGGTCAGCGTGGCGGTGTCGGTGTCGCCGTCGCCGTCCTTCGCCAGATAGGTGATGAGGAGCGAGAGATTGTCCTCGTACTCGGTCTCCACAGTGGACGTGGTGACGGGCGCGTCCTCGAGATCGTGCGCGAGCGGACGAAAGAGCGTGAAGGTGTAATCGCCGTCGGCCTCCACGCGCAGCCTAAAGACGAAAATGCCGGCTTCATCCCCGATGCCCTTGCCGTACAGCGTGCCGCCGCCCGGCAGCGGCGTCGAAAGGTCGGAGTCGAGATTGGGGTGCCAGGTGACTGCGATGTCCTTTTGCACGCCTTGCCGCGTCGTGGGATCGACCAGCAGCCACTTCAACGACGAGAGCTCGGTCGACAGCTCGTTGAACGCCTTGAGCACGACCGCGCCCGATGCGTTCGTGAAGGCGACGGATTCGAGCCCGTCCGCGCCGGCCGTGATGTTGAGCGTGCCGGTCGCCGAGACCCGCGCCTCGCCCGAGCCGGCCGGGGGAGCGTTCTCGTCGCCCAGGGCTCCGTCGGGAGACTGGATTCCGAACTCATTCATCCGCTCGTCGTCGAGGACCGTGGGGACCGAGTACGGCGTCGGAACTACGCCTGAGGTCACCGGCGCCGAATCCTGCGCGTCGATGCCGTCGTCGTCGATCGTGAACGTGACCGTGCCGGTGTCGAAGTCGCCGTCGTTGTCGTAGACCTTGTAGGTGAGCGTCAGCGAGAGGTCGTCTTCCTTCGTGACGTCGGGGTGGTCGACGTTTTGCAGCAGCGTGACCTTGTACTCGCCGGTGAGGCCGTCGCTGTCGGACAGGAGCTCGACCTTGAAGACGGCTGTGCTGACGGCGTTCAACAGCTTGGCCGCTTCGTCAATCCCGGACACGTTGGTCGAGCCGTAGAGCGTGTGGCTCGCACCGTCCCAGTAGTAGTAGACCGGGGCGTCGTCGGACTTGAGCGCGATGTCGCCGCCGGCTTCTTTGGTCACCATGACCGCCGCGCCGTTGTCCACCACGATTTCGGCGTCACCGAGCCCGTCGGAGCCGATGTTCACGAGCGACTCGATCGACCCGATGTTGGTGGCTTCATTGTCATCCAAATCCGTGTCCGGAACGGCAAAGTCGCCGGATGCGCTGTCATCGGCGCCACCCGAGAGCCCATCCTCGTCGACATAGAGCGTGCCGGTGGCGTTGTCGGCGGTGATGCCGTCATCCTCGATGTTGACGGTGAGGGGGACAGCCGCGATCTCCGTGTCCGTGTCGTTGTCGCCGTCGGTCAGCGTCGCGGAGACGAAAATGCCGCCCGACGAGCCGCCGAAAATTCCCAGCGTCTTGGAATCGTCATGCGCTGTCCCCGGCGCGCCATCCGTATCGTGCGCAATCGCGAGGAATTGCTGGACCGTCACCGCGCCGTTCGCCGCGATCTCGATGCGCAGCGCGAGGTCGCCCGTGGCGCTGCCGACGCGGCCCTCGATGGTGTCGGAATCCACCCGCACGAGGAAGATGGTGGGGTTCGCATAAGGCGTGAACTTGCCATTGCTCGAGTCGGAGTCCGAGTCCGGATTGCCGTCGGGCGCGGGCTGGGTGACCTGCAGCGTCGTCTCGACGCCGACGCCCACGTCGACCGCGGATCCCAAGGCGTTCTTGAGCACGAGGCCGAAGCTCCTCGACTTCTCGCCGTCGGTGCCGGCGCTGAAGGAAAACAGCGCCCGGATCGTGCCGCTCGAAATCGTGGTCTCGCCGAAGGGATTCGTCCCGTCGATCTCTTCAAAGGCGGTGTCGTCGTCGGCCGCGTTGCCGTCGGAGCCTACCGTTTCGCCTTCGCTCTCATCGACGATCGTCTCGTCGAGCACCGCGATCGGCGAGACCGTAGCGCTCACGGACACGTCCGGCCCGTCGTCGTCGATCGAGACGAATGTCGTGTTGGCGGTAATCAGCGCCACTTCCGCCGTGGAGACGACCTTGTCGCCGTCGCCGTCGGTGAGCGAGCCGGTCAGCGTCAGCGCGACGCTGCCGCCGAGCTCGCTGATCAGGAGGTCAAGCGACTCGTCGTGCTTCGTGAGATCATCATGCTCGATGGGAGCGTATTGCTTTACGAGCAGTTTCGCGTTGTCGAGGCCCGCCGCGCTCGCGATGTCGGTTCCGTTCTCGAGCTCGATGATCAGCGCGATGTAATCAGGCGTCGGAAGAAAGCCGCCGGGGGGATCCGTCGGCGTGGAGTCGTTTGCAATTCCAAACCGCCCGACGAGCTTCCCCTGCTCGATGAACAACCAGATCGTGCGGTCGTCAGCGGTGTAGCCGGCGAGCGGGGTGTTCGGCACCGGGGTGACCCGCAGCGAGGTCTTGAGGCCCTGGCCCTGTGAGAGCGGATTGCCCTGTGCATTCTTCAGCACGAGCCCGAAGTCGTAATCGACCGGATTTGCGCCCGGGCCGTCCGCCCCGAAAGCGGGCGGGTTTGGCACGTTGAACAGTGCCGCGAGTTCGCCGGTTCCGGTCGCGAGGCTTCCAATGTGCTGATTGACCAAGGTCGAATCTTGCGACAGATCGCCGAATAGGAAGGGTCCGTTCGCGCTGTCGTCCAGGTCGCCGTTGCCGTCGGGCGTATCGAACGACGTGGTGCGATCCTCGCCGGCGGGAGCGAGCGGCAAATAGCTCTCGTCGAGATTGACCGCTAGCGCAGCGAATTCATCTGATGTGTAATCCGCCGTCACCGAAATCGTCGGCCCGTCGTCCTCGAAGCTGACGAGATGGCCGACATTGATAGTGCTGGACGTCGCCGTGTCGCTGTCGCCGTCGGTGTAGGTCACCTTCACCTGCAGCGCGCCTTCGGTCAGCGAAACCGGCTCGTCATAAGTCGTCGGGAAGCTGCCGTGCTGCAGCGACAGATACTGCACCACGTAAACCGTCCCGTTCGAGGGATCGATCCGCAGCGCAAAGGCCACGTCGCCGCTCGCGCCGCCCACCCGGCCCAGAATCAGGCCCGCCGTCGCGTCCGCGCCCGCGAACAGGACAATGTCCGTCCCGCTCGTTGTCTTCACGCCGGACAAGACGCCGGTCGAGGACGACAGCACAAATTCATAGTTCACCGAGCCGGACGCCGCCGGCCCATCCGAGCCAAAACCCCCGCCCGACAGCGTCACGATCGCGGTCGCGCCGCGCGCATAGCCGATCGGATCGGTCGGATCGAGCGGCGTCACATCCGGATCGTTGCCCGGCGTCGCGCCGTTCGCCGTCGTGATGCTTGAGAACAGCGCCGCAACCGTCGTGGACGCCCCGTCGAAGGTGACGGTCTGGCTGCCGGAAACGTCGTTGCCGTCCCCGTTGTTGAGCGGGTCGTTGTTGATCGGCGTCGCATTCTGCACGCCCGCCGTCTCGTCATGCGTCACCGATCCCGACGTGTTCGCGCTCACGACAGGCGCACTCGGCCCGTCGTCGGCGAACTCGATCGTGAGGCTGGCGCTGGAGGTGATCGTGTCGCCGTCGGCGTCCGTGATCGTAACGTGGATGAGCCCCGCGGCCAGCGCCGCGATGGAGTCGTGATCGTTGCCGTCGCCGTCAAATGCCGGGGAGTTGGCGCCATCGTGGTAGATCGCCTGCCACTGCACGAGATAGAGCGTGCCGTCGGCCGGATCGAGGTAGACGGCGAAGGCGACGTCGTCAGGCGTCGCATCGTCCAGAATGTCGACCGTGAGGCCCCACAGCAAACTCGGCGTCACCGTATCGGCGAAGAGCCAAATTTCTTTCTGGCCGTCGGTCGTATACAGCCCGCTGCTTACGCCGTCGAAAACCTCTCCGGACGCGTTGGTCAGCGACACCGTGCCGGGGCCGTCCGTGCCGAAGTCGAAGGCCACTTCGCCGGCGTCGCTCTTCGCGAGGCCGAGCGGAAGCGGCAAATCTTCGAAATCCGAGTTTCCGTCGAACATCGTGTCGATGTCCGGCAACTGGTCGGCGGGATCTCCGCCAGCAAGCATATCCAGCGGCCAGTCGTCCTTGCCGCCGTCCTCCTGCACGCCGTCCGTCTCGTCATGCGTGACAGACCCCGTGCCGTCGGTAATCACCGGCCCGTCGTCGTCGAAGGAGACGATGGATTGGTCGCTCGTGATGAGATCGACGATGGCCGAACCGGTCACCTCGTCCGTGTCGCCGTCCGTCGCCGTCACCGTGAGCTTCACGCCGACGCCCTGACCCTCGATCGCCGCAAGCAGCGGGACTTCTTCGTCGAACAGCGACGTCGGCTCGACCGCAAGCGGGTCGATGTCGGAGGCGTCGTGGTCGATCGGCAGGTACTGCTTGACGAGGAGCTGGCCGTTCGAGTCGATCTCGATGGTGAAGGCGATGAAATCCTCGGCAGCCGGGTCATCGTCGCCGTTCGCCAGCCGGCCGATGTAGCCGACGATCTTGCCGCCGTCCTCTTTCAGCCAGACGGTCCGGCTGTCGGGCGAGTAGTCTTCGACAGGTGAGTGTTCCGTCTCCGAAACCACAAGATTGGTCTTGATCCGAGTCGGGCTGTTCGGCCCGGTCAGGACGAGGCTGAGCTTGGACCTGATTTCTCCACCCTTGCCGTCCGTGCCGTAATCGACCGTGACGTCGCCGAAGAGGGTGGACAAGCCGCCGTCGACATCGGTGGAAAGCTCGCCGAAATTCTCGTCCGCTTCGGCAGCGCTCAGGTCGGTGAAATAGACCGGCTGATCATAGCCGGTGTCGTCGAGATCGCCATTGGACGGCGTCGGCGGCGTCGACAGATCGTTGTCCTGCGACTCCGTCTCGCTGCCGTTGTAGCGGTCTTCGACCGTGCCGGACACCTCTCCGATCGTCTCGTCGAGGTTGAGATTGAACGCGCTCAATCCCTCTTCGTTCGTGCCGATCGAGATGATCCGCGGCCCGTCGTCGTCGAAGGCGACGAAGGTGGTGTCATAATCGTCGATCAGGGTGACGATGGCTGGCTCGAAGGTGGACTGAGAGTCGTCGTCGCCGTCGGTGATGGTCGGCGTCATGGCAAGTTGGAGGTCGCCCTCTCCTTCGCCAATCAACAGAGCCAGTTGCGTGTCGAACTGGTCGTAGTCGCCATCATGATCGATGGCCATGTATTGCTCGACCACGATCTGCGCGTGGCCGAGATCGATCAGAGCGCAAAGATCACCGTCGCTCTCGTCGGAGCTGACAAGCTTGATCTTCAGCGCGACGGCGCCGGTCGGAATGGCGAAGCCGAATTCGTTGAGGATCGGATTGCCGTCGACATCTTCCTCATAGTCGTTGCCGACGACGCCCCAGATTTCCGTCTCGCTGACCTGGAAGAGGTAGATCGCGCGGTCACTGTAATCGACCGCGCTTTCGTCGGGATACTCGGACGGATTGCCGCCTTCGGCGGGCGCCGTGACCTGGAGCGTCGTCGCCACGCCGTCGCTGAAATCGACCAGATTCTCTTCGATGTCGTAGTACGAGCCCTGATTGTCGTCATCGAGCCGGAAGGCCAAGTGGTGGGTGAGCGATTTCAGGCCGTCGGCGCCGGGGTTGGCCCAGACAAAGAACAGCGATTCGACGTGGCCGGAATCGGTCTTGTCATCGCCCTCGTACTCGGCCGCTTGCGTGGCCAGCCGGCCAATCGGGTTCGTGCCGGTCGGATCGGGATCGCGGTTGTAGACCTGATTGGGCGACCCCTCGGGATCGACGTCGTCGAGATCGCCGTTGGACGGATCTGGATCGGACTCGACGCTGTCTTCGGATTCCTCCTCCCCCTCGGCCGCGTTGAACGTGTCGTCGCCGTCGCGGTCGTCCTCGTCCGGACCGACCGTCTCGTCGAGATTGAGGAGCGGCACCGGGCTCGTGATCGTGCCGTCGTCGAAATCATACTCGTGAGTCGACCCGCTCCCGCTGACGTACACATCGGGCGTATCGTCGTCGACTTCGATGATGAAGTCGGCCGTCTTCTGGTCGCCGTCGAAATCGGTGATCGTGTACTTGAACGTGATGCGGAGATTGTCCTCGTATTCGCTGGCGTCAGGCGGGCAGACTTCGTTCTCGGCCGCGGCGACCGCAGGTCCGGGCTCTTCTTCCGGCGCGCTTTGCAGCGGATGCCAGAGGGGAGCGAGCAGATTGAAGGAGTAGTTGCCGCAGTCGTCGACCGTGAGCGTGAAGACCGGGAACTGATTGTCGTCATCGGCGTCGTATTCGGCATCGCCGCTTTCGTCGATCAGCGCGTAGCCGATCAAGACGCCGCCGCCGCCCGGGGCGTCCTGCCACTTGAGGAGCACATTGCGCGGCGAGCCGTTGCCGTCGCAGTCCACATACATGGCCTTGAACGGCTGCTCGTCGCCGTTCTCATCGACGACGCTCACATCATTGATGTCGGCGGAGAACACGAGCGGATTGGTGCCGCTGATGATCTCGAATTGCCCGTATTGATAGTCTTCGCTGTACGTTCCTTCGAATTCCGACGGGCCGTCACGGCCGAAGGCGATGTCGAGCTGGCCAGTGAGTTGTGTGCCATGTCCGTCGTCGCCGACGTCGTCCGTGCCCTGGTTGCCGTCGTCGGTCGTATCCTCGTCGTCGAGCACGTCGCCGATCGTGGCCGAGCCGCTGCCGATGGGAACCGGCGTCGTGTGCTCGTCGGCGGCCTCCGGCACGTCGTCGATCACGGTGATGGCGATCGAATCGTCGGAGAAGGTGAGCGTCTGGCCGGCGCCGTCGGTGACGAGGACCAGCGGCGTCAGGTCAATATTGAGGATGTTTTCGAGATCGTCGCCCGTCAGGCCGTCGAGCGAGGGATGGTCGATGCGGTCGAACAGCGTGAAATCGAACGTGCCGTCGGTGTTGAGCGCGAGGCGGAAGATCAGGCGCGGATCGCAGCCGTCCTCGCCTTGAGTCCAACCCTCCATGATGGTCGGGTTGCCGGCGTCGATGCGGAACTCGACGATGTCGCCATGCGACTTGAGCGTCGCGCCGGTCGTGTCCTGTACTTCCTGGCCGGTGAGATCGACGATCGTGAACGCGTAGGGCGGCAGGCCGCCGCCGACGAGGCCGGCCAGCGATCCGTTGAGGACCTGGTGCGTCGTCTGGTTGAAGTCGCCTTCGGTATCCTTGTCGAGCTCCGTCCCGCCGAGGGAGTCGGTGAAGTCCGTGCCATCCTCGATGCCGTCCGTATCGCAGTCCGAGCACGAGTCGGGCTCAAATTCGGAAATCTGCAGGCGACCTTCGGTGATAATCGAACGCGGATTTTGCTCCTCCTCGACGATGTCGCTGAGCGAGCCCACCTGCACGAGCGGCGGGAGCCCTTCCTCTTGCTCGATCTCCACCAGCGGCCGCGTCTCGATCTGGAATTCGAGGCCGGGCAGTTCCTCCTGCGGCATCAGATCGTTGAGCGGCGGGCCGACGAGCTCGTCGACGAAGGCCGGGCGGAAATTCGCGCCCTGCGCGTTGCCGCCGGGGCCGGCGGCCGGCAACACGGATTGATCCTCGGTGACCGGAAAGAGCGTCGCGAATTCCTGGCCGGTGACAAAGCGCCCGTCGCCGATCTGGATGTTGAGGCCGCGCAGCGGCGCGCCGGTCGAATCGAAAAACGGATCGAGGGTGAGCGTCGCCTGGTTGTCGAACAGGATGATCAGCCGCTCGCCGACATGCACGAGCGTGATCTTCTCATTGGTGATGGCCGAGAGATCGACGCCGATCGAGCCGTCGTAGGCGAGCTGCACCGTCTGCGCCTGGCCGCTTGCGGGCTTCTGCAACTTGACGATCTTCGCCGGCTTGGCGCCCTGCGAGCCCAGTTGCGCAACCTGGAACGGAGCGTTCATGGCCCTACCCTGTGCATGAGAATCGGCCGGCCTTCGGGGGGCCGGAACCTTTGTACCTTAGCCTATTTTTAACGTTGCCAAATCGCAACCAAACTTCGGCCAAATTTCAACAAATTCATAACCATGGTAAAGCTGCAACAGCGCCCAATAAGAGCGATAGCGTGGGCGAATTGCTGCTCGCGGAGGTTCGCGTTTGCGGCGGTTTTGGGGGCTTATTTTCCCCGCTGATGGCGGAGACCGCGGCGGGTGTGCCGCCTTCGGACTGGTGCCCTGACACCGGCGATCCGGGGCGCCGGAGCAACTCTGCCCCTGTTTGTTCCGAAGGCTTGGGGTCCTGCGCGGCGCCGCCGGACTGAGCGTGCGCGGCAGATGAGGAATCGGTTCGCCCCGCCGGTGCCGGCAGGCGGTCAAAAGAGGCGGATGTCGCCGGCCGTCAGCGCATAGCCGTTCTCGAGCCTGGCCATCTCGACCGCAGCCTGCGCGCCTCCGCTGCCATCGGCGTCATAGGTGAGCACGCCGTTGCCGGTGTTGAACCAGAAGCGCTGCGCAGCGTCGGTGAAGCCGGAGGCATTGGCGACGAAGCGGTTGGCGTCGAGCTGGCCGGTATTCGCGCTGCCGCCATCGTTCACCGACAGGCCCGCGCCGAAGGCGGCGTCGTCGAACAATAGCTCGTCGCCGCTCGCGAAATCGAGGATCAGGTCGCGGCCCTCGGCCGTTGCGTCGAACCGGAAATCGTCCGCGCCCGTACCGCCGATGAGGGTGTCGAGTCCCGATCCGCCGCGCAGCTCATCAGCGCCCGTGCCGCCGAGCAGGACGTCGTTTCCGGCATCGCCGCGCAGGAAATCGTCGCCGCCCCCGCCGACGAGATAATCCCCGTCATTGCCGCCGTTGATGATGTCGGTCCCTGCCTCGCCGTTCAGGTAATCGCGCCCGTCGCCGCCGTTCAGCGTTTCAGGATTGAAGAAATCGTCGAGAATCCCGCCGTTGTTTCCTCCGTAGATGACGTCGTTTCCAGCACCTCCATTCACCTGATCGTTCTGACCGGCGCTGTCGATGAAATCATCGCCGCCCTGGGCATTGATGTTATTGGAGTTGCCATTTCCGATGATGGTGTCGTTGCCATTTCCGATCGCCGGTTGGCTCGGACTTCCAATGAGATGCCGCGTCGTGGCCGACCCTGCCACCCAGACCTCAATCGCGCGCGACGCCGAGCCGGTGCCGTCAAAAGCACTGACGGTCATGCTGTAGATGCCGGGGACAACATTGTTGTTGAAGGTCAGCAGCCCGCTGCTGGTCAGCGTCCAGAACTGGCTCGGCAAATTGGCCGAGGACCAAGTCAGCGGCTGGCTCTCTGGATCGGTGATGACTCCGAGCGCTGCGAGATCAATCGTCTGATTGGCATGCGGACTGAAGGCAGAGTGAGCGTTATAGCCGCGCCCGATGCCGAACGGACCCAGCCCCGCGGCCGGCGGCTCATTCGCCACATCGCTGACGGTAACGGTGAAGGTTTCGGTGCGCGCCGCGCCGAAATCGTCCGTCGTGCGGATGTCGACCGTCCAGCCGCGCAGGCCGCCGCCCAGCGAGGGCGCGGTCTCGAAGTCGAGCGGCGCATTCGCCCGGAGCTGGTTGCCGGAGATATTGAACAGGCCTTGCCCGGTGCCGCCGACGATGCCGTAGGTGAAGCTCGCGCTGTCAGGATCGACGGAGGACAGCGTGCCGATAATCGCGTTCGCCGCATTGTTCTCGGCGATGCTCGCATTGGTCAAGGCGATGTCGGTCGGCGCGTCGTTCACGCCTTGCAGCGTGATGGTGACGTTCTGAAAAGCGGAGAAAGTCGCGTCGCTGATCCGGACCGTGTAGGTCTGCACGAGGTTTGCGCCCGCGCCGAGGAACTGCAGGTCCGCCTCGTTGACGGTGTAGCTCCAGTTCACGCGCCCCGGATTGCCGCCGCTTGGATTGGTCAGCGCCGTGTTGAACGTGCCGAGATAGCCGGAGCCGCCGACATTCACGCTGACCGTGTAGGAGTCCAAGACATCGGGATCGGTGAAGGTGATCAGGCCCGAGCGGACTTGCTGGCCGGGCGTGATCTGTTCCTTGAACGAGACCGAGTCGAAGAACCAATAGGCCCGATCGTTATCGAACGCGAAGGCGAGCTGCGCGGGCGCCCCCGTGCCGTCCAGGACCCGGTCGAAAACCGTGAACTGGCTTGGATTCGGGGCACTGGCGTTGAGAGGCGCCACGTTCAGGAGAGACACGATCGCCTGCCCGTTCCACGACGCCGTGAAGTCGTTGACGTTGAAAAACGAGTTCGCGAGCGCAAAGCTCAGCTGATAGCTCTTGTACAGCTCGGTCGTCACCGTCTGGCTGAGAACGAGGTCCGGCAGCAAATTGTTGATGCCGATCACGGCCGCCGTGTCGCCCGAATGCTCGGCGGAGGTCGCGGCGATGGAAATTCGCGGGTCCCCCGCGACCGTCCAGCCCGCGAAGCCGTATTTTTCGCGCGTGCCGCCGAATGCATCCGTGTGGTTGCCGAGCGATGCAAAAGTCTCGAAACCGCCATTGGCGATCAGTTCGAGCGCCGGCGTGAAGGAGGCGTCTTCCAAGATCGTCGTCGCAGCCGGTCCTGACGTGACGATCAGCGGATCGTTCACCGCCAAAATCGTGATCTCGTGCGAAGCCGAGGCCGTATCGCCGTCGCCGTCGGCGGCAGTGAGGACGGCCCGTATCGTCGTGTTGGCTGTGACGCTGCCGGCGGCAAGACTCCAACTGCCGACGCCACCCACGGGCGCGTTCACGGTCACGGTCCCGAGGCCGCCCGAGAGCGTGATCGTTTCGCCATCGAGAAGCGAGCCTGCATTGACGGCGCCGACTTGCGTTGAGCCGACGAAGAACTTCAGCGTCCCGCTTGCGAGCCCGTCGGCGCCGGGCTTGAGCGTGTAAGTGCCGCCGGTCGCCGTCTGCCCTTCGTTGATGTTCGCCGGACCGGCGAAATCCACGACCGGAATGTCGTCGTCGACCGACAGATGCAGCACGCCGGCCGCGGAATCGCCGTCGGCATCTGTCACCGTGTAGGTGACGTCGATGTCGACGTTGTCCTCGAAGGAGCCCTGCGTGCCGAGCGAGGGATCCTCGGTCGCCGGATGGTCGATCTTCTTCAGCATGTCGACCGAGAACCGGCCGGTCGCCGGGTCGATGAGCACGATCTTGAAGGCGGCGTTCGCGGCTGCAGCGCCTGCGTTCGCCGTGGTCGTCGTCGCGTACAGCGTGTGCGTGCCCGCGTTCCAATACCATTTCAGGCCAAGCCCGCCCGAGGTCACCTGCGTCGGCGTGTTCACGATATTGACGTTGAGAAGGTGCATCGAAGCGAAATCGATGCTGGCCGGTTCGTCGGCGCCGATCTTGAAGCCGAGAAAGTACGTGCCGTCGGCGTTCAGTTGGGCGTCGTCGCGCGGCCGGCTGTCGTTGTTGCCGACTCCCGCAATGTCGTCCTCGTCGACGACGACGAGCGGGATATCGCCCGTCGCGTATTGCGCGTTCAGCACATACGTGAAGTTGTCGAAGCCGAAATAGTTTCCGGTCGTCGCATTCGAGGTCTGGAACGTCAGCTTGTCGAGATTGTCGAAGCCGGTGAAGGAGAAGAAGGTCGGACCGTCCCGATCGACGATGACGGTTTGCGTCGCGACGACCGCGCCCAGGTCGTCGAAGCCGGTGACGGTGATCGGGAGATCGTCCGAGTTCACGGCCGAGAACCAGGCGCCGAGGAAGGTGAAGTTCACCTCGTCAGGCCGCTCAATGACGATCGGATCGCCCGGATTGCCGGGATAGCCGTCGACAGTCCCGCCGCCCTTCTCGCCGATGAAAGCCAGATTCGGCTCCGAATGCGTGGCGTAGCCGAGATTTGAGGGGACGGGATTGTAGACGCCGGTCTGCGCCCAGGTGAAGCCGCCGTAATTGGTAGAGATCGCGTTCAGCGGCGCCTCGCCGCCGTCGGAGAGCACGATGCCGTCGTCGAAAGTGAGAATCCGGACCTGGTTGACCACCGGTTCGTCGTCGACGACGGTGACGCTGACGGTGCCGACCGCCGAGTTGCCGTCGGCTTCCGCCGCAACGACCTTGATGTTCGAGAGGACAAGCTGCGCCGCATCGGGCGGGCCGTCCTCATGCGGGAAATCATCGGTCAGCGTGACGGTTATCGTCGGGCTCACGGACGCGCCCGGCGCCGCCGTCTGCGGGCCGGACAACTGGAGAATGATCGCATCGACGCCGCCGATCTTGCCGGTCAGCGTTCGATCGGAGTTGGAAAGCGACCACACGATGACCGTTCCCGGCTCGACGCCGGAATCGATCGCGACCGCATTGCCGGTCAAGTTGGGGTCGGCGAACGTGACCGACGCAATGCTGTCGGATCCGGCCGTGAAGGACAGCGTGCCTGCTTTCGTCTCGTCGTCGCCCGACGGCGTCGTGCCGGTGGCGGAGGCCGCGGCAAGATCGGCCGGGCCCGCCGGCGACCGCGGGTCGAGGATCGGATCGAGGTCGGATTCCTCGACGCTCAGCGCGAGCGCGCCGCCGCCCTGCGGATCGGCACCGTCCTCGACCACGATCGGCTGCCTGGCCTCGTCGGCGTCGCCGTCGCCGTCGGTCAGGCGATAGAAGAAGGAGGCATCGATGAGATGCGGACCCTGGTCCAGCGCCGGATCGAAAGCCCAGGAGCCGTCGGCCTTGACGTAGTAGTCGCCCTTCGCCGTCGTGAACTTGCGATAGCCGTCATAGACGCCGCCGGACTGCAGCGCGCCCGACCCAAGCGTCACAAACCCCGCGCCCGGGTTCACATGCGTCAGCGTCGCCCCGTCGGCGCCCGCATGGTCGTTCGTCATGACGTTGCCGGAGATCGCAGCGGCGTCCTCTGCGACCGAGCGTTCGCCGTCATCGTTCGCAACCGGCGCGTCGTCGTCGATCAACAGATGCAGCACGCCGGTCGCGGAATCGCCGTCGGCATCTGTCACCGTGTAGGTGACGTCGATATCGATATTGTCCTCGAAGGAGCCCTGCGTGCCCGGAGACGGATCCTCGGTCGCCGGATGGTCGATCTTCTTCAGCATGTCGACCGAGAACCGGCCGGTTGAGGGGTCGATGAGCGCGATCTGGAAGGCGGCGTTCGCGGCTGCAGCACCGACGTTCGTCGTGTTCGTGGTCGCGTAAAGCGTGTTCGCGGCCGCGTTCCAATACCATTTTAGGCCGAGCCCGCCCGAGGTCACCTGCGTCGGCGTGTTCACGATATTGACGTTGAGAAGGTGCATCGAGGCGAAATCGATGCTGGCCGGTTCGTCGGCGCCGATCTTGAAGCCGAGAAAGTGCGTGCCGTCGGCGTTCAGTTGGGCGTCGTCGCGCGGTCGGCTGTCGTTGTTGCCGACTCCGGCAATGTCGTCCTCGTCGACGACGACGAGCGGAATGTCGCGCGTGTCGTATTGCGGATCGAGGACATAGGTGAAATTGTCGAAGCCAAAATAGTTCGGGGCGTCGAAGCGCAGTTCGTCGATGAAGCGGAACTCGGCGAGGCCGGAGAAGTCGACGAAGAAGGGACCGTCGCGGTCGACCGTGAAGCTGTAGGTCTTAAGAAGCGTGTTGTCGTTCCATGCTTCCGCGGTGACCAGGAGGTTGTCGTCGAAGGCCGACATGAACCAGGCGCCGAGAAAGGCGAAGTCGGCTCCGCTCGTGTGCGTGATGACGATGGGCGAGCCGGCGGGGGCCGGATAGCCGGGAATGTCGAGCGGCGGGCCCGACGCCTCGCCGAAGAAAGCGACGTTCTCCTCCGAATGCGCCGCGTAATGGAGGTTCGGAAAGATGCTCGTGTCGGGATCGAAAACGCCCGTCTGTCCCCACACGAAGCCTTGGTAGCCCGCGGGGAAGAGCGTATTGAGCGGCGCCTCCGCTCCCCCGGCAAGCGCGATGTCGTCGAAGTCGATCACCTGGACCTGGTTCACGAGCGGCGTGTCGTCGATCACGCTGATGGTGAAGACCTTGCCGCCGAAGGTGAGCGTCGTGAGCAGATCGCTCACCTGGATGAGCTGCGAGAGGTCGATGTCGAGAAATTCCTCATTCATCGCGCCCGGCGCGGCGTCGGGATGATCGATCTGGTCGTAGAGCGTGAAAACGAAATTGCCGTTCGCCTTGACGGTGATCGTGAAGATGATGCGGTCGAGACCCTCGCTCTCGTCTCCGCTCGCCGCCTTGGCAATGAGTGTGACCTGGCCGGCGACGCCGGCGTCGAACTCGGCGTAGAAAACCTGATAGCCCTGCGAATGGACGAAGCTGCCCTCGCCGTTCAGAACCGGGCTGCCCGTCGCGTTGACGAGTTTCCACGTCAGCGGACCGGCGCCGCCGGTCACCAATGGCGAGAGATTGCCGGCGATCTCATGCGTGACGTTGTCGAAGTCGGCCGGGTTTTCAGTATCGTCATCGAGATCGTTCTTGTCGTCAGGATCCTCGTTGCCTTCAGAACGCTGCGGGACGCCGCTGTTGTCGAACTCGGAGCGGATCTGAAACCTCAGATGCTCCTCTTCGACCACGCCATTCAAGGCCGATCCCGACGCGCGAAGCGGCGGCGGTTCGTTCAGCGGCGCCCTCTCCTGCGCGAACTCGAGGCCGGTCAGCTCCTCCTGCGGCATCAGCGCGTTGAGCGGGGGCGCGGCGAGATCGTCCACCACGGCGCCGCGGAAATTCGCGCCCTGCGCCTGCCCCGGGCCGGCGGCCGGCAGCACGGATTGATCCTCGGTGATCGGAAAGAGCGTCGCGAATTCATGGCCGGTGACGAAGCGCCCGCCGCCGAGCTGGATGTTGAGGCCGGGCCGCGGCGCGCCGTTCGAATCGAAAAACGGATCGAGCGTCAGCGTCGACTGGTTGTCGAACAGGATGACCAGCCGCTCGCCGGCATGCACGAGCGTGATCTTCTCATTGGCGATCGCCGAGAGGTCGACGCCGACCGAGCCGTCATAGGCAAGCTGGACCGTCTGCGCCTGTCCATTCGCCGGCTTCTGCAGCTTGACGATCTTCGCCGGCTTGCCGCCCTGCGGACTCAACTGGGCGACCTGGAACGGAACGTTCATGGACCTACTCGTGCTGCAAGAGGGCGTCAGCCCTCCGGCTGATCGATCTTTAGCCGTTTTGTTAGAGTATTTTTAACCCTTCGCCACCTCAATAGCTTTGTCAAAAGGCCGCAACACTTCGAGTGGCTTGGTAAAGCCAAGCAAAGGCTGCCCCGATTTCACGAGGACTTTCGGTTTTCTAGCTTCCGTTTATCGAGATGCCTCAGCCTGTTGCCGGCTTGGCCGAACGCTCGCCGCGGCTGCGATGCCGCGCGAGCTTGTGCGGCATCGGGCGGTCCCGTACAAAGATTAACGACTCAAGGGAGAGGGGCCATGATGGGCAGATCGTTCGCCGTCGCTTTCACAAGCTTAATGCTTTTCCTGGCAGGCACGCCAAGCCATGCGCAGGCGCTGGTCGGCGAGTACGTGGCCACCTGCGAGAACGGGCGGAGCTATCCCCTGCGGCCCATCGCCGTGAGCAGCGCCGGCGAGATCGTCACCGCGCGGCTCTACACCGCGCCGCGGCGCGCGGTGCATGTGCGGCTCGTGCCCATGGGGCTCGGCTATCGCTATGCAGGCCGCGGCATCTGGCTCGACGGCGTGCGCGCGGAGGCGCGGATGAATTTCGGCCCGCATCGCTGGGTGGGCTGCGTGGTGCAGGCCGGCGCGGCGCGCGGCGCCGTCTCCGCGCTGAACTGACGGTCACGTCAGCGAGAAATCGATCCTGACGAACAGATCCTGGTCGATGGCGATCGTCTGATCGGCGTCGACGGCGATCTCGGCGTTGACGCCGTTCGCCACGACCCCGACATCCGCGTCCTGGTCGATGTCCATATCCCGACGAACGTCGACCGCGATCTTAATGAGGTAGCGGTCCTCGAGATCGTCCTCGATGTCGATGTCGATATCGACATCCTGATCGATGCCCGCATTTTGAAACACGTGGACCGTCACGGGTCCTTCCGACTCGGAGTCGATCTCGACCGCCGTGTTCTGATCGGCGTCGATCCGGTCGCGCATCCAAAGATCGACATAGAGCACGCCCTCCTCCTCGACCAGGTCGATGTCGAGGTCGGTGTCCTGTTCGATCCAGATATTCTGATTCAATCTGACGGCGAACTTGCCGTCGTCATCGGTTTCGATCGCGACATCGGCGTCCTGATCGGTGACGACGCTTTGCTCGGCGCGGATGCGGGTGACGACCTTGCCGCCGTAGCCGCGCACTTCGACCTGCGCATCCTGATCAATCGTCAGGCTGTCGTCGAGATCGGTCGCGACGTTCCAGCCGTCGTCGAGCTCGAGATCGCCATAGGCGATGTCGACATCCGCGTTCTGGTCGATGTCGGCGTTCGTCTCGATCTTGACGTCGACCTCGTCGCCGTCGCCTTTCAGAGCGATATCGACATCGACATCCTGTTCGATGCCGACGGTCTGCCGGACGAGGACATCGGGCTCGTCTTCATTAGCCTGATCGCCCTTCGCTGCGTCCTGATCGCGCGCTTGTCCGGCATGCCCGCCCGACGCCTGGCCCCCTGCGCGCACGGCGAGAGGCCCGCCGCCATACAACATCCGCGTCAAATCGATGTCCGACGACCCGTCTTCGAACGCGGATGGCCTGACATCGTACTCGGCTTGCGGCTTGGCGCCATCAGGATTCGCCGGCTTGATCGTGAACGGCGCCGAGACAAGAAGCGAAGCCGGCGCCGCACCCGGCACGTCCGGCGCCTGCGCGTGCAGAACACGTCCTTCCGCCTCGGTCTCGGATGCAGCCGCGCGCGCGCGGAGCCATTCGAGCAGGTCCGCCAGTTCCTGCGGATCGAAATCGATCAGCGGAAACAGCTCCCGTGTGCCCCTGTCGATCGGCAGCATGAAATTCTCTTTCCGCCTGTCGGCGCGCTTGGCCAGGGAACACCATCGAGGTTACGCGGCTAGGTGGCGGTTCTGACCGTTGCACAGTCTGCTCCGACTAGGGGCCAGACACCAATGACCAATTCGAAGACTGCATCAAAGATATGCACGCATCGGACTGTGCTAGGGGAGTTCGCAGCGCGAATACTTTGGCATTACAGATCCGATTCAGATGAAGGAAGACTCCCGATACGGCGCGCGAAAAGCAAAGCCAGGCTTCAGTTCCAAATAGCTTTGCGCAATAGTAAGTTAGACGCAGCCGGATCGTCCGAGCCTCGAAACAAAGTAACACAAAAGAGTCTGTATCCAGCGTTATGCAACCGTGCTGTAATGTCCCGCCACGGTTGCCCTTTTGGGGAGACGGGCATCCATCCGTAAATGCATAGCGTCCCGCAGGCATAGCGATACGGTAGTGATGTCTTAATTGTGGAGACGGTCATGTTTGTTGCTCGCCCCCCCCACTCTCCCCAATCCCCCCGTCGTCATCCCGAGATTTCAATCCAGGCCGCGATCGTCGTCATCGACAATCGCGTTTTCACTTTGCACTGCATCGCCGAAGTTCTTCGGCACGAGTTCCCGGAGTTCCACGTTTTCGGCGCCACGACGACGCACAACCTCGACGTCGTGGCCGGGCTGCAGGTCGGCCTCGTTGTCGTGAATGCGGGAGATCGCAGTCCGACCGAGCCGGATCTGCTGGCCGAAATGGGGCACCTCAAGCGGTCCTTCGACGGCGTGCCGATTGCGCTGCTCGCCGGCAATTGCGACGAGATGGCGATCCGACACGCGCTCGCCTGCGGGGTCAAGGGAATCATCACCGATCCCAACTCGCTCAGCGTCGGCGTCGCGGCCCTCCGACTGATCCTTGCCGGCGGAACCTATTTCCCCCAGACGAAACAAAGCGACGACCACCCGAGCGACAGAACGCCGGATCCCGTGAAGGATCACGCAGCCCCTCCGCACAACGCGCCCGCGCCGCCGTTGTGTGAAATCGACGCCAATGGAAAGCATCCGCAACCGCTCGTGCTTAAATCTCCGATGCTTCAAATGATGGCGTCGTCCGCGTCGCCGCTGTGTCCTGTGAACGGCGAGGCCATGGCGGGATTCACCACGCGAGAAGTGCAAGTTCTCAAGGTGCTTCAGCAAGGGCGATCGAACAAGCGGATTGCCGGCGAACTGGGCTTATCGGAGAATACCGTCAAAGTTTATATTCGCCGCATCATGCGAAAATTGCGAGCCACCAACAGGACGGAAGCCGTTCTCATGGCTCAGCGGCTTACGCTCCAGCCCGCGCCCTCCGTCCGCGAGGACAAGGGCGACGCCGTCCATGAGGCGGTGCGAGCCTAGTTCTCGCGGAAGGCGCGGTTGAAGCTGTCGAGAATGGGCGACAAGGCGTAACGCGCGACGGTGAACTTGCCGGTCTTGATCAACACCTCGACCGGCATTCCCGGGATGATCTCCACGCCGTCGAGCCTGCGCAGCATGGCCTCGTCGATGCGCAGCCGCGCAAGGTAATAGGGCTGCTGCGTTTGCTTGTCGACAAGCCGATCGGCGGAGACGTGCACCAGAAGGCCGTCAATCGGCGGCACGCGGCGCTGCTTGTAGGGCAAAAGCCGGATCGAAGCAGGCAGGCCGGCGCGGACGAGATCGATGTCCTCTGGCCGCACCTGCGCGCGCACGATCAGCCGATCCTGCTGCGGCACGAGATCCATCAACGGCTCCCCGGCCGCGATCACGCCGCCCGGCGTATGGATGCGCAGATCGGTGATGGCGCCGGCTTCAGGCGCCCGCACCTCGATGCGGGCCAGCACGTCGGTCGCCGCCTGGATTTTCTCGAGCAGCTGGAAGATCTGCGTCTGCGTCTCGCGCAGGCTCTGCGCGATCTCGTTCTGGCTGTCGCTCTGCAGCCGGAGAATCAGCGCCTCGGATTCGCCCAGCGCCTGCTGGGCGCGGGAAATCTGCGCTTCCTTCTCGCCGCGGCGCCCCTCGATCTCGGCCTCTTCGCGCTCGAGCTGCAGCAGCCGCGGGCGGGTCTGCAATCCTTTCTCAACCAGGGGCGTGATTGCCGCGATCTCCTGCTTGATGATCTCGAGCCGCCTGATGGCCGCGGCTTCCTGAGCGCGAAGCCCGACGATTTCCCGTTCGGTTTGCGCCATGCGCTGTTTCACCACGCCGATGCGCGAATGATAGAACCGCCGCCGCGTGTCGTGGATCTTCCGCTGTCCGGCGACGATTTCGGCGACCGCCGGATCGGCTTGGCTCGCAGCCGTCAACGCGGCGGAGAAGGTCACCTCGTCGCGTTCGTCGCGCTCGGCCATCAGGCGCGCTTCGCGCGCCTGCGCGTCCCAGAGCTGTCCTTGCAAAACCTGCAGCGCAGTGCGCGCCTTGGTGTCGTCGAGCCGCAGCACTGGCTGACCCGCGCTCACCGTGTCGCCATCCTTGACGAGGATCTGGGCAATGATCCCGCCCTCAAGATGCTGGATGGTCTTTCGGCTCGACTCGGCCTCGATCGAGCCGCCGGCGATCGCCGCGCTTTCCAGCGGCGCCTGCGTCGCCCAAACGCCGAATCCGACGATGAACACCAGCACGATCAGGAAGGATGCGAGGGTAAGCGAGCGCAGCCGCGAGAACGGCGTGACCTGTGTCGCCGGCAGCACGTTCGCGAGGTCGGGGACCGCTTGCGTTTTCTTGCTCATGACGCCGCCCGCGAGGTCACAAGCTCCGGCAGGGCTGCGGCCGAGGGCAGCGACGGTCCGTCATTGTCGGCTTCAACGCCGCGAAGGCGCCGCCCGCCTTCCGCCACGCGCCTGCGAACCGGGATCACCGTGCGGCCGTTCTTGATCTGCTCGAAGATCTCGCGACGGTTGCCGAAGGCATTGATCATGCCGTTGTCGAGCACGAGGATCTTGTCCGAAGCGCTGAGGATGCCGAGGCGCTGGGCAATGATGACGACGGTCGCTCCCTTGGCGCGCATATGCTCCACCGCCTGGCGCAACGCTTCCTCGCCCTCGGGGTCGAGGCTTGCGTTCGGCTCGTCGAGCACGACGAGCCGCGGTTCGCCGAAGAACGCGCGCGCAAGTCCGAGCCGCTGGCGCTGGCCGCCCGAGAGAAGCCGGCCGCCCTCGCCGATATTGGTGTCGTATCCCTGCGGCAGCCGCATGATGGTCTCATGCAGGCCGACCAGCGCGGCCGCGCCGATCACGTCGTCCGGCTCGGCGTCCTCGAGGCGCGCGATGTTGTCCTTCACGGTGCTGCCGAACAGTTCCACGTCCTGCGGCAGATAGCCGAGATAACGGTAGCCGCCGGAGGAAAGCCAGATCGCGATGTCCGCGCCGTCCAGGCGGACATGGCCGGAGGTCGGCCGGATGGTGCCGGCAATCAGACGCCCGAGCGTCGACTTGCCGGCGCCGGAGGGACCGACAATGCCGAGCACCTCTCCGGGATTGATGTCGAAGCTCAGCCGCCGCAGCGTCGGAGAATCGGCGCCGGGCTGGAAGAAGGTCACCTGCTCGATCGACAGCGCCCCGTTCGGCCGCGGCAGACGCATGCCTTTCGGAGCGGGAGGCGCAGCACTCATGAGCTTCAGCATGCGGCCATAGGCGAGGCGAACGGCAGTCACCGCCTTCCACGTGCCGATCGCGTTTTCCACCGGCCCGAGGGCGCGGCCAAGCAGGATCGAGCAGGCGAAGATGGCTGCCGGGCTGATGTCGCGCGTGATGACGAGCCAGGCCGCCGATCCCATCACCAAAACTTGCGTCATGAGCCGGACGAAGCGCGCGATCGACTGGACGACGGAGGCGCGCAGCCCGGCGGAGAGCTGGGCCTGCTTGGCCTCGGACTGCTCGTTGTGGAGCAAACGCGCGACGCCGGGCAGCATCCCCATGGCGCTGATCACCTCGGCGTTGCGCAACAGCGACTCGAGGCGGTGTTGGCTCGAGGCCCAGGCCGCGCTCGCGCGCGATAACGGCTGGCGCGTGATCATCTCGTTGGTCAGGGCAAAGCCGAAGAGCACGACGCAGCCGATCAACCCGATGATGCCAAGCAGCGGATGCACGAGCAGCATCACCAGGATGAAAATCGGCGTCCAGGGCAGGTCGAACAGCGCCGTGACCGCGCTGCCGGCGAAGAACGAGCGCATGTTGCTGACGTCGCGCCAGGCCTGCGCCGCCGCGGTCGGATCGTTGCGCAGGGCGGTCTGCACGGCGGCGGTGATGACGCTCGGCTGCAGCCGATCATCCAGCCAGGAGCCGATGCGCGCCAGCATTTCGCGGCGCAGCGCCTCGAGCCCGCTGTGGACGGCGAGCGCCGCTATGACGATCAGCGTCAGCATCGTCAGCGTGTCGAAGCTGCGGCTGGAGAGGACGTGATCGTAGACCTGCAACAGGTAGATCGGCACCGTCAGCGCCAGGACGTTGATGAAGAAACTAAGGGCGAAAATCATCACGAGCGAGGCGCGGCAGGCCTGGAAGGCCCGCTCCACCTCAGTCTTCGGACGGGACATGCGCCGGAAGAACGACATCGCGTAACAATTCCGTTTGAATCATCCGCCTCGATTGCGCACGCCACGCGTCGCGCGCGGCACGCGAACGGAGGAGGAGGGCTTGCGCCCTCCCCCCGACTTGGGATTGCGATCAGGTGATATCGATGTCGATGTCGACATCCTGATCGGTATCCGCGCTCTGGTCGATGTCGATGTCGACATCATTGTCTTCGGCGTCGTCATCAAGATCAACGTCGGTGTCCGTCTCCTGGTCGGTGTCGATGTCCTGATCGACGTCAACGTCAACGTCGTTGTCTTCGCTGCCGTCGTTGATATCCACGTCAACATCGGATTCTTGATCGTTGTCGACGTCCTGATTGGTGTGGGTGTCGACGTAGTTGTCGTCCGAGTCGTCGTTGATGTCCACATCGGTGTCGATGTCTTGATCGACGTCGGAATCCTGATCGACGTCTACGTCAACGTCGTTGTAATCGGCATCGTCTTCTATGTCGACATCGACGTCGGAATCCTGATCGACGTCCGACTCTTGGTAATCGTGGACATGAACGTCGTTGTCATCGCTGTCGTCGATGCTGACGTCGGCGTCGTTGTCCTGGTCGACCTCGGAGTCCTGGTCGACGTCGACGTCGACGTCGTTGTCATCGCTATCGTCGATATCGACGTCGGTATCGTCGTATTGATTGGTGTCGTCGTCCTGGTCAAGCCATACGTCGACGTTGTTGTCTTCGGAATGAGACATGAGTTGGCACTCCCTGCTCGGGTTTGGCTGCACTCGCCCGCGCCGAATTCGGCACGAGATGCCGGCTTCTTCGCGCGCGCTTTTTTTAGGAGCGCGCGCAGATGGGCCGACAAAGCACCCTCCGCTTGTTCAACCTCCGGAAAAAGCTGCCAAATCGGGTCTGCACCGATAGGAGTTAAGGCGGCCGTGGACTCCTTGGTGTAACTGTCACGCATGACACTTTCGGCTGTGCCCGATGCAGGCCGATAGGTTTCGCCTATAAGAGTCAGCCGCCGGATCGCCGAGCGAGAAGCCGCGAATGCCTGCGCCGAGCTGTCTCAACCGAAACGTCGATGCGATAGGACGCCTGACCGGGATTCACCAAAAATGACCATTCGCGCGCCGGCAGCGAGAGACTATGATGCCGCCATGCTCGATCGTCCCGCCCCCGAGCGCGAAACGACGAACGCCGAGACCGTGGCGGACTGGAGCTTCGTCAACGAGATCGACAAAATCCGCGAGCTCGGCCTGTCGCTGAACAAGATCCTGACGGCGCGCCGCGGCTGCGCCGTCCTCAAGATGAGCGGGGAGAGCGGCCGCTACGCACTGAAAATCGCCGATCCGCCGAGCCAGAGCCGCAACAGGACCGACATCGCCAACATGGCGGTCGACCGGGAACGGCACGCCTTGCGGCGCCTGTTCACATATACCGGCAAGATCTACGTCGCCCACGGCGAGCACGCCGGCCGAAAGTGGCTCCTGATGCGCTGGATCGAGGGACGGACCGCGCAGGCGCTCAGCAAGCGGATCAGGGACACGGACAGCCCGGACGCCAGGCGGGACAAGATGCTGCGGCTGACCGCTGCCGTCTTCAAGCAAGTGGCGAAACTGCATGACCGCGACTTCGTGCACGGCGATCTTCAAGCGGCGCATTTCCTGATCGAACCATCGAAGCGCCTGCGGCTGATCGATTTCGCCCTTTCCGGCCGGCAGTCGGCGGGAGACAATCTCTATCGCGGGTCGCCGGCCGAATACGTCGCGCCGGAAACCGCGCGCGCCAAGCTTGCCGGCGAAAAAAAGATCAAGATCGACAAGCTGTCGGAAATCTATTCGGCCGCGGCGGTCGCGTTCCGGATGTACACGGGCAAAGCGCCGGCATTCGGCAAAATCGACAACATCCGAAGCCTCTCCTGGGACGAGAGGTTCTCGATCGTCGCCTCCAGCCAGCGGTGCTCGTTCAAGGATTTGGGGGCGCCGGAATTTCCTGCATTCGAGGACGTCCTGTCCTGGTGCCTCGAACCGGAGAGAGAAGCCCGATGCCCCGACCTGTGGGACGCCGTGCGCGCGCTTGAGCGGATCGCCGGCTCGCCCCCCGGCTAAGGACACACCACGCCGCGAGCGCCATCGGCGGCAAATCCGAGTAAAATTTAGGTCGCTGGACGGCCGAGGATCGCTGTAACAACCGCGATCACGACACGACGATCGTCAACTCGATGTCGACGTCAACGTCGACGTCCTCGTCGAGGTCGGCATCGATCTCAACGCCGTCGTCGTCCACATCAATGTCGAGATCGCCGTCGAGCGAGACATCCACGTCATTGTCCACATCGAGATCAACCGTGGCGTCGACATCATCGTCGACGCGAATCTCTTGATCGTCATCCTGCTCGATACGGGTTTCCTGTTCAAGCTCGGCATCGATGTCGCCGATCTCATCCTCCTCGACATCGATATCGAGATAGTCCTCGATCTCGATATCGGTATCGACCTCGATATCGATTTCGATCTCCGTCGTGCCGTCATCGTCCTCTATGTCGATCGAGATATCGGTCCGCGACTCGACGTCGACGAATTGCTCTCCGGACACCTCGATGTCGTCCTCATTATCCTCGTCGTCCTCGTTGTCGCCATCGCTCGCCTCAACCTCGATGTCGGCATGCTGGTCGATCTCGGTCTCTTCATCGATGCGGACGTTCAGGTCGACGACGATTGGCCGGGCACCGACGATCGACACGTCGACCCCGGCGTCGGAATCGATCTCTGAATCCTGACTGGCATCAATGTCCACGTCATCGTCATCGTTGTCGGCAGCATCGCTGTCATTATCGATCTCGACATCGCCGTCCTGGTCAACGTCGCTGTCCTGGTCGAGGTCAAGATCGACGTCGTCGTCATCGGAGCCATCGCTATCGAGATCGACATAGACTTCGGCATCGAGGTCGATGTCGGCGCCCTGCTCGATCGTCAGATTCTGCTCAGACCCGTCGGCCATGGTGCAATGCCCTGCGGTCTTGCCGGCGCAAGCGGGCGTCGGCCAGGGAGCTGGTCAGACACTGTCGGCGCGCGGGCAGGCGAAAGACAGCTACCTCTTCGCAGAGGCCTGCCAAAGATATCCCGCCGTCGCCCGAAAGGATTAGCCCTGCCCGATCGTGTACGGCTCGCCGGCAACCCCATAACGCGGACTTAGATCAATGCCTTTGGCGCGCTGGCGCTTATGCAAGTCGGCGTCTTCGCCATGGCAGGGCGCGCCCTATGAGCGATCACAGCATTTCTCGTTGGACGGGCGTCTTCGGGCTCGCGACGGTCGCGTTCTGGCTGGTCCAGTTTCCGCTCTACATGGTGGGCCCCGCGCCCTCGGTCTATGACGGCGGCGCGTACGCCGATCACCTCAGATCCATCCACACCATCGCTTTCACGCGCATCCTCCTCGATCAGGGCGTCTATGTCAGCATGATGGCGTTCGCGGCCGGGTTTCGTCACCTCATTCGCCAAGCGAGTCCCGACTGTGAATGGCTGGGAACGCTCCTGTTCGGGGCGGCGGCGGTCTGGCTTGCGGTCACCTTGGTTGCTGATGGCCTCGCGGGCGGCGCCGTGCTCGATGCGATCAGCGCCCGGCCCGATCCTTCGGTCACACGTTCGCTCATCCTCGGCACGCTGCTCATCTACAACGGCTCGACGGCGTTCGTGATGACGGCGCTGTTCTTGGGCGCCGCCGGTTTCGCCACGCTCGCCGCGCGCGTCCTGCCGGCCTGGACCGGCTGGCTCGCTCTCATCGGCGCTCTGCTCTGCCTGGCCGGTGCGCCGACGATGTTCGCAGGAGCGGTCGACACGTCGCGCAGCTACAATGTGGGTGGCTTCGTGCCTGCGCTGATCGCCAACTTCCCGCCGGCAGCCTGGTTCGCCGTCGTGAGCATCCTGTTGCTGCGCAGGAGAGCAGCGTAACACGGCAGCCTCTTTGTGCCTGAGCGTTGATTCATCTCACCGCTCCTATTCATGTCACCGCTCCGCGGCCTATTGGTCATCGATCATCGCAAGTCGGCAATCTTGGTTCAAAAAGTGGTCAGCTTACCGCTCCACGATGCTCTCCCCTTGATCACATCCATCTACCCCAACTTGCTTCTTTCGACCGTGTCGATTATATTTTAATCGAGTTGATAAAAGGTGATAAACATGGTTACCGAGACGAAGGTGTTGACCGCCCACGTCCCGCTGGGACTCGCGGAGAAGGTTGAAGCGATGGCCTCCCGCCTCGAACGCTCGCGCGGCTGGGTGATGAAGCAGGCGCTCGCGGCCTGGGTGGATCAGGAGGAGGAGCGGCACCGGATGACGCTCGAAGCCCTGGAGGATGTCGATGCAGGCCGGGTGATCGACCATCAGGCGATCCGGGCATGGGCCGACAGCCTCGGGACGGACAAGCCGCTGCCCTCGCCGGTCAAGTGACGATCCAGTGGACCAGCAAGGCGTCGTCGGACCTTGTGCGTCTGCACCAGCATCTCAGCCCTGTCGCGCCGGAGGCGGCGGCGCGCGTCGTCCAGCAGCTCGCCCACGCACCGGATCGGCTGCTTGATTATCCGAGGATCGGCGAGAAGCTGGAAGCCTATGAGCCGCGCGAGGTTCGCCGGATCATCGTCGGCAATTACGAGATGCGCTACGAAATCGCGGCCGCGACCATTTTCATCCTGCGCCTCTGGCACTGCCGCGAAAACCGCAGCTTCGAGTCGGAGGAGTAGCGGCAATGGTGCAGCCGAGATGGCCGGCGATGCGGCGCGTCGGGACAAGGCGCGGGATGGCAGGGGACACAGACCAGAGACCTTCTCGTGGACGCGGAAACGCTCCCTCCAAGCAGCCGGCGCCTACACCCTTCGGAGCAAAAGTGTCACCCATGTTTCCCGGACTAAACTGTTACCCATGTCCTCGGTACGGACATCCGGAACGGACCGAATGGAACTGGCGCGCCAGCGTAGACGAAACTGAGAACTATGTCTTCGCTATACCACTCGCCCAGAGTGGCGTTCCAGTTCGCTAAAACCGCCGCTTACCACCGTTTGGCTCGCTTTCTTGCTATGATTAGAATCATTCAACTGTGCTAGCCGCGGGATCGAGTGATGGCCGACAAACTTTCTGTTGACGAACACATTCAACTTCTCAAGCTTGCCGAACAACAATTTCGTATGGCTTGTACCGTCAGCTTCGCTGTTGCGACAGACGGCTTAAGCTTGGATGTTCCGGATTGAATGGACCTTCGGCAAGCACCGCACGACCTATCAAGAGTTCGGGCTGCGCGAGGATCAAGCGGACTATGCGGCGGCTGCGTTGGAGTTCGTCTCGACCTTCGCGATAACGTCGGCGATCCGGCAAGCATTTGCCGAGTGCTTCGAAAAACCGCGCGAGCATATAAGCCCGGATTTCGTATCGGCTTACCAGATTGCGCGCATGATCCGAAACGCCTTCAGCCACCACATGCTGCGGCCCGTGTGGTCAATCGACGCCGACTGCAAAAATCGGCAATTCGCTGTTGCCGACGTGATTGCGCTGGACACATCCGATCTCAACGGCAAGCTGTTCGACTGGCGACACTACGGCGGGCTTGGCGATACCCCGCCTGTTGGTAGGAAGAAACCACCGCGTCCAAGAGTTGTGGCCTATCAACAGGGGTGCTTGATTCTGAAGCGGATCGCGGACGTTCCGTCTGGCGCAATCGCCTCGGATGGCCTGCCGGACTTGGAAAGCGACGGCTGAATTCGGCACACCATAGGCCGCTAAGCGCTACCTTGACTTGTTAGTCTATATGACGTACATTGTTAACATAGTAGATGTCCCACCAGGAGTAGCCCGGATGCCGCGCAAGCAGGCCAAGACCGAACGGGAGATGCCGGGTCGCGTCGAGCGTCTCGGATTCCGGCTTGATGAAGAGACGAAGGACCTTATCGAACAGGCCGCATATCTGTCGCGGCGTAAGGTTAGCGATTTCTGCGTGACCGCGCTCACTGACACGGCGCGCCGGACGATCGCCGAGCATGAGACCCTTGTGCTGTCTGATCGTGACCGCAAAGCATTTTTTGACGCGCTCATTAATCCGCCCGAGCCGAGCGAGCGGCTTGTGCGCGCGCTGGCGGAGCACAAGCGCCGCGTTGCGTCCTAATCATGGCGGCAACTCGGTCGGATTTGAGGATCGAAGCGCTTGCGTCACACCATGGAAGGAACGGTTTTTCCTGTGGCGTCGATAGCCTCGATCGTTACCTATGGACACAGGCGAGCCAGGATGTCCGGCGTAAGGCAAACGGTGTTTTCATCCTCGTCGAACCAGAGAAGCCAAACGTCATTCTCGGCTACTATACACTGTGTGCTACGGGACTACCGCAGGGCGACGTTCCTGCCGCCGCCCGTAAGCACATCCCGCGTTATCCGCTCGTCAGTGCCACGCTCATCGGACGTCTTGCGGTTTCGGAAGCCCGGCAGGGCGAGCGGCTGGGCGCGATGCTTATCGCCGACGCGGTGCGCCGCGCTTATCGGAGTGCGGACACGGTCGGCTCATCAATGCTGGTTGTAGACGCGCTCAATGAGCGTGCCGCTGCCTTCTATGAAGGAAACGGATTCGTGCGCCTGCCGGACTCGCTCCGCCTAGTGCTGCCGATGCACGTGATCCAGCGAATGCTGGAGTCATAGTTGGCGGGCACGATTCGAACATCAGCGCCGCCTCTCATCGCCTTGACTATGAAACGGCGGATCTTCAGCTTCACGGCGTCGCAACCAAGGCGACGGGATCATAGAGACGGCAACTTACGGCTTAGATTTGGCGCGCCCGAAGAGATTCGAACTCCTGACCCCCAGATTCGTAGTCTGGTGCTCTATCCAGCTGAGCTACGGGCGCTTTGTTGGGATCGCGGCAGATAGCTATAGGCTTCCTTTTCGCTTGGCAAGTTCACGCCCGCACGCGCTCGGTGCGGCGGCTGGCGAGATTCACCGCGCGATCGGGAACCGAAATCCGGAACGTCGCGCCGATCGTGCCCTCGACGAGCACGATCTCGCCGCCATGCGCGCGCACGAGTTCGGACGCGATGGCGAGCCCAAGCCCGGCGCCGCCGGGCCGCGTCGAGCTTTGAAACGCTTCGAAGAGGTGCTCGCGCGCCTTCGGCGTCAGGCCTGGGCCGGTGTCGGAGAGCTCGATCACCGTGACCGAGCCCTCACGCCGCCCGGTCACGCGGATCTGGTCGCGGTTCGGATCGCCGGCGCCGCGGCTCTCGAGCGCCTGCAATGAATTGCGCGCGAGATTGAGCAGCACGCGGAAGAGCTGGTCGGGATCGGCGTCGATGCTCAAGCCGCGCTCGATGGCGCTGACCCAGCTCACCGGGCCTTCCGATGCAAGCCCGAGCGTGTCGCGCACCTCGGAGACGAGGGTTTCCACCTGCAACGGCCGCCGTTCCGGCGGCGGCTCCTTCGCCTGCCCGTAGGAGAGGGTCGACTGACACAGCGCGATCGCCCGCTGCAGCGCATGCATCAGCTTCGGCGCGAAACGCTGCACCTGCGGATCGGTGATGCTGGCAAGGCGATCGGAGAAGAGCTGCGCGGACGCGAGGAGATTGCGCAGATCATGATTGATCTTCGACACCGCGAGCCCGAGCGCGGCCAGCCGGCTCCTCTGATGCAGCATCGAGGCGATGTCGTTCTGCATCTGCGCGAGCTCGCGCTCGGCGATGCCGATCTCGTCCCGCCGCGCGGACGGCGCGATGACCTTGCTCGCGTCCTCGGGATCCTGCCTGAACGATATCATGTTTTCGGTGACGCGCCGCATCGGCCGCACGAACAGATAATGCAGCGCCAGATAGACGAGCGCGGCGCTGAAAGCCGAGATGACGACCGACAGGAGAAGGATGTTGCGCGAATAGGTGAGCAGCGCCTTGCGCAAAGGTCCCGCCTCGACGACGATTTCCACGAAGTCGCCGCCCATCGGCGCCGGACCGACCGCGCGGATGAGGTGCTCGTCCTCCCGCGCAAAGGTTGCGAACGCATCGAAGATGGCGCGCCACCAGGTCACCGTGCGCACATCCACATCCTGGTGGATCGCAAGCGGGAATTCGGAGACCGCGAGCAGCCGGCGCTGCTGGCCGATCTTCATGGCGACGAATTTGGCGCCAATGCTGTCGAGGATTTCGCGCGTTAGGTTCTCCGGAACCATTCCGCTCGGAGCGGCATCGAGAACGAGGGCGGCGGTGTGCGCGGAGGCCAGCTTGTCGCGCAGCCAATTCAGGCGGAAATTGGCGATGGAAGGCACGTAAATCAGGATTTCGGCCAGCATCACGAAGGCGACCGTGAGCACCAGCAGCTTGGCGGACAGACCCATCGGCGCGCGATCCGCGAGGGACGCCAGGCTTTCAGAGCGGGGATCACTCATCGGCACGCGCCCTCACCCCAGCCGCCGCAGCCATGACAGGATGCGCGGCAGCCACGGATTGGCCAAGCTCGGCAGGAGGAACGTGATGGCGGCGCGTTTGCTCACCTCCGAAAGCGTCGGATAGGGCAGAACCATACCAGCGAACGCCCGGATGTTCAGCCCCTGATTCATCGCCAAGGCCCATGGCGCGATCAGTTCCCCGGCATTCGCCCCGACGATCGTCGCGCCCAGGATGGTCCCATTCCTTCGTGTCACAACTTTGATATGGCCGTGCGTCTCGCGTTCGGCCTGCGCGCGGTCGTTTTCGTGAAAGGGCCAGCGCAAGAGGCGTATCTCGCTATGCTTCTTGCGCGCCTCGGCCTCGGTCAGGCCGATCTGGGCGAGTTCGGGATCGGTATAGGTGACCCAGGGAATGTTGGCGTTGTCCACCTTCACGGGCAGGCGGAACAATGCGTTCCGGATCACGAGGCCCGCATGATAGTTGGCGGCGTGGGTGAACTGAAGCCCGCCGGCCACGTCGCCGATGGCGTAAACTCTCCTGTTGGTCGTGCGCAGCCGCTTGTCCACGACCACGCCTTGGCGGGTGAATTCGATTCCCGCCTTTTCGAGATCAAGGCCCTCGATCGCCGGTCTGCGGCCGGCGGCAACCAGCAGGTGACTGCCCTCGATCGTGTCCGCTTTCCCTTCGCGCTCGACGAGGACGCGAAGGTTCGGACCGGCTGCCTCGACGCGCACAACCTTCACGCCCGCATGAATGACGACGCCTTCGCGCGCGAGGCGGTCGAGCACGACGGCCGCGCATTCCGGATCGTCCTTGGCGAGCGGCTGCATGGCCTCGAGCACCGTCACCGCGGCGCCGAGCCGGCGGAAGGCTTGCGCCATCTCCAAGCCGATCGGGCCCGCGCCGATGACGATGAGATGATCGGGACATTGCGTGAGTTCGAAGATCGTCTCGTTGGTGAGATAGCGCGTCCCGGCAAGACCGGCGATCGGCGGCACGGCGGGGGCGGAACCTGTCGCGATGACGAAACGACGGGCTTTGACTTCGATGCCGTCGCCGACCGCGACCGTTGCCGCGTCGGCGAAGCGCGCCGCGCCTTCGATCACCCGCACGCCAAGAGCGGCGAAACGCTCCCTGGAATCGGTGGGCGCGATGGCCGCAATCACGCGATGCACATGGGCGTGCACCTCGGCAAAATCGATGTCCGGCCGATGCGGCGCAATGCCGAAGCCTTCGGCGGAAAACGCAGCGGCGCGCTTGGCGGCCGCGAGCAGGGCCTTGGAGGGGACGCAGCCATAGTTCAGGCAATCGCCCCCCATCTTGCCTTTCTCGATCAGCACGACGGGCACGCCCATGGCGGCGGCCGCCGCCGCGACCGATAAACCGCCCGATCCCGCGCCGATCACACAGAGATCGGGCGTCAGCGTTTCCATCCCTCTCCCTCCGTTCTCAAGGCGCCAAATCCGAGGGGGTCTTCCGCAACCGTTTCAGAGCGATCGGGACCAGCCCCACAAATCCCAACGCGACGAGCGCTCCGATCATTTGCGGCGTGAAGGCCGCACCGAGATCGAAATCGAGGCGGCAATCGGCGCGCCCGGCATTCACGCACTGGCGGAATGCGGCTTCCTGCGCGGCGATCACGCTGTCCAGACCCGCCCCCAGGGATGCGTAGGCGAACGTGCCGGGAATAATGCCGATCACCGTTGCGGCCATGAAGGTGGACAGGCGGATTCCGACAAGCGCCGCCGCGAGATTCACCAGCCAAAACGGAAAGACCGGAACCAAACGCAAAAACAGGAGATAGCTGAAGGCGTTGGCGTGAAACCCTTCGGCTACTCTCGCAACCAAGGGGTTGGGGCGGCGCATCAGGACGCCGCCGAACGCGCTCGAGGCGATGAGAAAGATCGCGCCGGCCCCGATGGAGGCCCCAATCAGCGCCATCCCCCCGCCCACGAGCCAGCCAAAGAGAAAGCCTCCCGCGATGGTCAGGAACACAGCCCCGGGCATCGAAAGCGCGACCGCCACGATGTAGATCCCGATAAATGCCGAAAGCGCGCCGAGCGCGTGCGAACTGACGAATTCCTCGAGGGCGGACCGGTGCTTCACCAGGCTCTCGAGCGAGAGATGCCGATGCCATCCCATCGCCAGGACGCCGACCATGGCGAGACCAATGATCACCACGGGGATGTACCGCGCGAGATTGCGGCCGCGAGAATGGCGATGGCTCATGCTTGTGCGTTCAGACGTGGGGGTCATGCATGCGTCGAGAGTCCAGAGGGCCGACGTCAGCTATACACGAGCCCGCGGCCGGCGCGCGGCGTGTCACCGCCTTGTGAGAAGTCTCATGATCGCCGGCACTGGCGCATTGACGAGGCGGCGGCCCCTCTCGTATAAGCGCGCGACCTCGCGCCGGCCGAACGTTTTCGCTCGGGTGTCCGCATGCGGACCAGATGCGGCGTCATCCTTATCCGATGCTTCGGCGACGAGCGGAGACACCACCGTGAAGCGGACCTATCAACCGAGCAAGCTGGTGCGCAAGCGCCGCCATGGGTTTCGGACCCGCATGGCCACCACCGGTGGCCGCAAGGTCGTCAATGCGCGCCGCAGTCGGGGACGTAAGCGGCTCAGCGCCTGAGCGTCGGGCGCCGGTGGACCGTCTCAGACGACGAGCCGACTTCGTTGCCGCCGGGTCCGGATTGAAGATTGCGGGCAATTCCTTCGTCCTTCAGGCGCGCTCGCGAGGCGACCTCGGGCCGCCCCGGGTCGGGTTCACCGTGTCGAAAAGGATCGGCACGGCGGTGGAGCGGAACAGGGTCCGGCGGCGCCTCCGCGAGGCCGTGCGACGCTCGGACGCGTGCTGCTGGCAGGCCGGGTACGACTATGTGCTGATCGGACGCCGCGCTGCGCTGGCGGTGCCGTTCGAGGATTTGATGACCGAGTTCGCGATGGTTTTTCGTAAGGCGGGGCGCAGGGATCGCGCGAGGCCCCGAGGGACCGATCGGGGCGGATGAAAGCCGGATAATGACCGATCAAAAAAACACACTCCTCGCCATCGCGTTATCGGCGCTCGTCTTGGTCGTGTGGCAGTATTTCTTCGGCCAGCCAATGGTGGACAAGCAGCGGCAGGCCCAGCCTCAGCAGCAAACGCAGCAGGCTCCGCCGACCGCTGATGGACGCCCTGCCCCCCAAGCCACTCCCCAGCCTGGAACGGCGCAAGCGCCGGCCCAGCCGGGGGTGGTCCCTTCCCAGCCCCTTTCACGACAAGCGGTAGTGGCCAATACATCGCGGATCGCGATCGACACGCCGCGCCTGCGCGGCTCGGTCAATCTCACGGGTGCACGGATCGACGATCTCTCGCTCGTCCAGTACCGCGAGACCGTCAATCCGACGTCGCCCCCGATCGTGCTGCTCTCCCCTTCGGGAAGCCCCAATCCGTTCTATGCCGAATTTGGCTGGGTCTCCCAGGCCGGCGCCGATCTCCGGCTTCCCGGCCCCGACACGTCGTGGCGGCAGGAGGGCGCCGGCACGCTGGGGATCGGCCGGGCGGTGACGCTCGCGTGGGACAACGGCCAAGGACTCGTTTTCCGGCGCACCATCTCGCTCGACGACCGGTATCTGTTCTCCGTCAGAGACGACGTGACCAATCAAGGCGGCGCGACCGTCACGCTGTTTCCGTTCGGTCTCGTGTCACGGCACGGCACCCCGAAAGTGGAAGGCTTCTACATCCTGCACGAAGGCCTGATCGGCGTGATGGGTGAGAAAGGGCTGCAGGAATACACCTACAAGAACATCGAAGACCAGAAGACGGTCACCTTCGACGTGACGAATGCCTGGCTCGGGATCACCGACAAGTATTGGGCGGCGACGCTGCTCCCCGATCCCAAGGCGCCGCTGAAGACGCGGTTCTCCTATGGCCAGGCGGGCACGCTGAAGACCTATCAAACCGATTACCTTGGGGAAGCGCGCGCGCTTGCGCCGGGCGCCAGCACATCGACAACCACCCACCTGTTCGCAGGCGCCAAGGAGGTCGACGCCGTCGACCTGTACGACCGGCAACTGGGACTGAACCGGTTCGAACTCCTGATCGACTGGGGCTGGTTCTATTTCATCACCAAGCCGCTCTTCCTCCTGATGGACTGGATCTACCGCTGGGTGGGCAATTTCGGCGTCGCCATCCTGATCGTGACCGTTCTGATCAAGATCGTCTTCTTCCCGCTGGCGAACAAATCCTACGCGTCGATGGCGAAGATGAAAGCCGTGCAGCCGCAGATGATGGCGCTTCGCGACCGCTATGCCGACGACAAGATGAAGCAGCAGCAGGAGCTGATGGAGCTCTACAAGCGCGAGAAGATCAATCCGCTCGCGGGCTGCCTGCCGATCATCATCCAGATCCCGGTGTTCTTCGCGCTGTACAAGGTGCTGTTCGTCACGATCGAAATGCGGCACGCGCCGTTCTTCGGCTGGATCCGCGATCTCTCCGCGCCCGACCCGACGACGATCTTCAACCTGTTCGGACTGATCCCGTGGGATCCCTCGGTGGTGCCGGTGCTCGGGCCGTTCCTGATGCTCGGCGTGTGGCCGATCATCATGGGCATCACGATGTGGATTCAAATGAAGCTCAATCCGGCGCCGCCGGACCCGACCCAGAAGATGATCTTCGACTGGATGCCGATCATCTTCACCTTCATGCTGGCGAGCTTCTCGGCCGGGCTCGTGATCTACTGGGCCTGGAACAACTTCCTGTCGATCGTCCAGCAGAGCGTGATCATGCGCAAGCACGGCGCGAAGATCGAGCTGTGGGATAATCTGAAGGAGCAGTTCCTCGGCAAGAAGAAGACCGAGTAGCGTCTTCGAAGCGGACGGCGCGTTCAGGCGGGAGAAAAACGAATGCGCGGGCCCTTCACCTCCCGGGAAATGTCGGCCGGCCGGCAGATTTTCGCCGCTGAATGGGACTTCGTCGCCGCCGCCGGATCGGTCGATGCCCTCCCGCGGATGCAGGGGGTCGAAATCGCCTTTGCCGGGCGGTCGAATGTCGGCAAATCATCGCTGATCAATGCGCTGACCAACCGCAAGGCGCTGGCGCGCACCTCGCACACGCCGGGACGCACGCAGGAACTGGTGTTCTTCAGCGGCGGCGGGCCGTTTTTCATCGTCGACATGCCGGGATACGGCTTTGCCGAAGCGCCGAAGGCGAAGGTGGAGGCGTGGACGGAGCTGATCCACGCCTACCTCGCAGGCCGTCCCGCGCTCGCACGCGTCTATGTGCTCGTCGATGCGCGGCACGGATTGAAGGCCGCCGACGAGAGCGTGCTCAAAACGCTGGACGACGCGGCGGTAAGCTACCAGATCGTGCTCACCAAGGCGGACCAGGCGAGCGATGCCGAGCTTCAGACCTTGATCGAGAAGACAGCCGCTGCCATCCTCAAACGTCCCGCCGCGTATCCGGAAGTGCTGGCAACGTCGTCGCGCAAGGGCGCGGGGATCGCAGAGCTGCGCGCGGCGATCGCGCGGCTGCTTGCGGAGCGCGGGCAATAGAGCAGTTGGTCTTGCCGTTCGGTCTGGAGAGCCTGGAGCCCGCTGATGCCGATGTTGATCGTTCTTGCCGGACTGATGGGCGCGGCCGGCATCTGGCTTGCCGCCGCCTCGGCGCATGCGCGGCCGGGGCTCAATCTGGAGGTCGCGGGCAGCATGCTGCTGATCCATGCCGCGGCTGTGATCGGCCTTGTGGCGGTCGTCGCGCATGGGATTCCGTTTCGTCCGCTGGCGCTCTTGGCCTCGGGCGGGCTGGTGCTGGGCGCAAGCCTATTCGCGGGCGACCTCGCCATGCGCGCCTATATGGGCGTCCGCCTCTTCCCCGGTGCTGCGCCGGCCGGGGGGTTCATTCTGCTGTTCAGCTGGCTGGCGGTCGCGATTTCAGGCCTGGTGACGCTCGCCTCGCGCTGAATTCACCCTTTCGCGCCCTCCGCTATCCCGTTACAAGGCGACCGCTTCCCCCCGCCAGCGCGAGGTCCTCATGACTGCGACGCCTTTCGACATCGCCCGCGTCCTGTCCGAAGCGCTGCCGCACATGCAGCGCTACGACGAGGAGATCGTGGTGGTGAAATATGGCGGACACGCCATGGGCGAAGAGGCGGGAGCGCGAAGCTTCGCCCGCGATATCGTCCTGCTCGAGCAGACGGCGATAAACCCGGTTGTCGTGCACGGGGGCGGACCGCAAATCCAAGCAATGCTGTCGCGGCTCGGCATCAAGTCGGAATTTGCCGGCGGGTTGCGCGTGACCGACGCCGAGACGATCGAGGTGGTCGAGATGGTGCTGGCCGGCTCGATCAACAAGCAGATCGTGGGCTTCATCAACGAGGCGGGCGGCAAGGCCATCGGGCTGTCGGGCAAGGACGGCAACATGGTCACGGCCCGCAAAGTCAACCGGCAGGTCACGTCCGACAAGACTGACAAGGTGGTCGACCTCGGCTTCGTCGGCGAGCCAGACAAGGTGGATATGACGGTGCTCAACCAGATTCTTGGGCGCGAGCTCATTCCCGTGCTGGCGCCGATCGCGACCTCGACGAACGGCGTCACCTACAATGTGAACGCCGACACGTTTGCCGGCGCGATCGCCGGTGCGCTGAAGGCCAAGCGGCTGCTGCTCCTCACCGACGTGGCGGGCGTACTCGACAAATCGAAGCAGCTCATCAGCGAGTTGTCGGTTGACGAGGCGCGGCGGCTGATCGCGGACGGCACGATTACCGGGGGGATGATTCCGAAAGTCGAGACCTGCATCTACGCGCTCGACCAGGGCGTCGAAGGCGTCGTGATCCTGGACGGAAAGGTGGAGCACGCGGTGCTGCTCGAGCTGCTCACCGACCACGGCGCCGGCACGCTGATCAAACGTTAGACCACCCTATGCGCCCCTGAGCTATCATTCGCCACCTGATTCGGATTGGCGAGCGTGGGTGCACGGCCTCATCAGACAATCTGCTCCCCGGCCGTCGCCCGCAGGATGGGCGGGCGAGGGCTTTGCGCGCTCCTGGGCGGCGGCCTCGTTGCGCTTTTCATGAACAATCCCGCGCGCGCCGACCTGCATCTCTGCAACAAGACGAGCTATGTGCTCGACTTCGCGCTGGCGCTTGAAGACAAGAGCGCGGTGGCGACCCGCGGGTGGTTTCGCGCCGAGCCCGGCCAGTGCCGCGCCGTGCTTCAAGGCGCAATCGAAGCGGACGCACTTTACGTGCACGCGCGCTCCCTGCCCGTCTATGGCGCGTCGCCTCTCGCGCAGACGGGTCACGCCGAGCTTTGCGTCGCCGACGGCAACTTCGTCATCGCCGCCGCCCGAACATGCCGCGCACGCTCCGGACAGCGGCTCGTCCGTTTCACGGCGATCAAACCGGCGCAGACCGAGCAGGGCCTTGTCGCCAATTTCGCCGAGGAGGCGGACTATTCCCTTGATCAGGCGCGGCTTGCGGCGATCCAGCGGCTGCTGGTGCTCGGCGGGTATGACGCCAATCCGATCGACGGGCTGGAAGGCAAGAAGACGGACGCCGCGCTTGCCCAGTTTCTCAAGGAAGCCAGTCTCTCTGCAGAGGCGACAAAGCGCGCGGACTTTTTGAGCGTCCTCGCCGACTGGGTCAAGTCGGCGGAGGGAGTCGGCTTTTCATGGTGCAATGAAACGCGACATGTCGTGATGGCCGCGCTGGGCGTCGAGGAACAGGGCGCGGTGACGACGCGGGGATGGTATCGCGTCGAGCCCGGCCAATGCATGAAGCCGGAAATGATCGGCCGGCCCGAGCGCCTCTACAGCTTTGCCGAAGTGCTCGGCGTCGAGGGGGAAGCGTTCAAGCGGCCGGAGAAAACCCTCGTCTGGGGCGGGACCAAGCCCTTCTGCACGCGCAACGTCCGATTCGAGATCGGCGATCACACCGACTGCCTCGGCCGCGGGCTGAACGCCACCGGATTCGCAACCGTGGATCTCACCGGCCGGAAAGGCGTAACGGTCCGGTTTCGGGAATAGCGCGTGATGCCGAAAGGCGGATGCTCACTCCGCCGCGATGCGAACCTCCGGCGCAGCCGCCTTGATCTCGGCGTCGACGTGCCGCTCGAAACGCGTGAAATTCTCCTGGAACATGCGCACCAGCCGGCGCGCGGTCTCGTCAAAATCCGACTTGTTCTGCCAGGTCTTGAACGGATAGAGCAGGTGCGGCTCGATGCCGGGCACGGCGGTCGGCACCGAGAAGCCGAAATAGGGATCGGTGCGGAAGTTTGCCGACTTGAGCGATCCGTCGAGCGCCGCCGACAACAGTGTCCGCGTGACCTTGATCGGCATCCGGCGGCCAATGCCGAACTTGCCCCCGGTCCAGCCGGTGTTGACGAGCCAGCAATCGACGCCATGCGCGGCGATGAGCTCGCGAAGGAGATTGCCGTAAACGGAGGGGTGACGGGGCGTGAACGGCGCGCCGAAGCAGGTCGAGAATGTCGCCTCGGGGTCTTTCACGCCCTTCTCGGTGCCGGCGACCTTGGCGGTGTAGCCGGAGAGGAAATGGTACATCGCTTGCGCCGAGGTCAGCCTGGCGATCGGCGGCATCACGCCGAACGCATCCGCCGTCAGCATGATGATGTTTTTCGGATGTCCGGCCCGTCCCGTCTTTGAGGCGTTCGGAATGAAGTCGAGCGGATAGGCGCAGCGCGTGTTTTCGGTCTTGGAGCCGTCGTCGAAATCCGGCATCCGCGTATCCGGATCGATGACGACGTTTTCCATGATGGTGCCGAAACGGCGGGTGGTTGCGTAAATCTCCGGTTCGGCTTCAGCCGACAGCCTTATCGTTTTCGCGTAGCAGCCGCCTTCGAAGTTGAAGATGCCCTGCGGTCCCCAGCCGTGCTCGTCGTCTCCGAGGAGCGTGCGCGAGGGGTCGGCCGAGAGCGTCGTCTTTCCCGTCCCGGACAGGCCGAAGAACAGCGCGGCATCGCCGTCCGGACCGACATTGGCCGAACAATGCATCGGCATGACGCTTTCTTGCGGCAGGTAGTAGTTGAGCGTCGTGAACACGGACTTCTTCATCTCGCCCGCGTAAGACGTGCCGCCGATCAGCACGATCTTGCGGCTGAAGTCGATGGCGATGACCGTCTCGGATCGAACGCCGTGCCGCTGCGGATCGGCTTTGAACGAGGGGAGATCGACGATCGTCAGATCCGGGGCGAAATTCGTCAATTCGCGGCGCTCCGGCCGGATCAGCAGCGTCCGGATGAACAGCGAGTGCCAGGCAAGTTCCGTATAGACGCGGGCCTTGATGCGATAGCGCGGATCGGCGCCACCGAAGAGATCCTGCGCGTAGAGTTCCTTGCCTTTCGCGTGGGCAATGAAATCGCGGTAGAGCGTTTCGAATTGTGCTGGGGTAATCGCGTTGTTGTTGTCCCACCAGATCGTCTGCTCGGTCGAGGCATCGCGAACGGTGAATTTGTCCTTCGGCGAGCGGCCGGTGTGCACGCCGGTGTCGGCCACGATGGCGCCGCCATAAGCAAGCTGCGCCTCGCCCCGGCCGATCGCGTGCTCGTAAAGCGCGGGCTCCAACGGGTTCCAGTGAACGGCAGCGAGGTTCTGAAAGCCGAATTTATCAGCGCCGAATGCGGCATTTCTTACGCCAGTCTCTTTCACGTAAATGACCTCCGAACATGCGGCGCTGATGAGAGCGAAATCTCCCCGGCGCGGCGGCCATGCAGTGCGCGCTCCAGCCGACAACGCAGGAACCTTAGCTCGCGATCCATATCCGTGCCAATACCGAGCGGCAATGTTTATGTGCAGGCGGCATCGTCCAACTTGTGGAGCACAGACTACCGCTTGGCGCGCGCGCGTTCGGCAAGCTCCGCCAGCGTCTTGCGCAGCGCGGCGGGATCGGTGACGCGGCGTGCAAAGGGAATGCGCAGCGTTTCGTCTCCGAGCGCCAGATCCATCCCGTCGGGATCGCATCCGGTCATGGTCCAGGGACCGTCCTTGCCGCCGCCGAGCCTGGTCGCGTAAAGGCGGATCCCATCCGCATGATCCGCGTTCATATGGGCGAGCGCGCCTTCTTCTGCGTCGACCAGCGCCGCCGCATCGGAAATGTCGGTCAGCACATCGCGCGGCGTGAGCGTCGCCGCGCGGGCAAAGCCGCCATTCAGGTGGAGGTCGCTCACGCTCATGCGCCAGAATGTGAAATCGGGCAAATCGACATAGAGCTGCGATTTCGGATGCTTCGACAGGAACCGGCGGCGCGCGCGCGGCGCTTCCGTCACGGCACAGGTTCCGACAAGCGTGAGCCGAGGATGCGCGAGCGGATCGCCTTTTCCCTGCTCTGCGAGCAAAAGCGAACAACGGCCGTCCGCTCTCAGATTGCGCGTGTGCAAGGAGAGGTCGGAGAGCAAGAGCAGCGGCGCCCCGTCCGCGTCGGTGGCGACATTGACGAGCGTGGCGAGAGGAAAGCCGCTGGCGGGATCATTGGTGGCGAGCGCGCCCGCGCGCGTCGCACGCAAAAGTTCCCTCGACATGCCGACCGCATCGAACTCGCGCGCGGCGCCGGCCGGAAGCTCGAGCTTCATGTCTGTGATCGCGCGCGGATCAGCCTCATTCATGCTCATATGCAGCCTCGATTATGGCATTCCAGCTTGCCTTGGCCGCCTCTTATTGCCATAAGGCCTTCGAAATCGGCCGCGACACGTCACAATTTGGCCCCTGTGATGGGGCCCTTCTGCGGAAACGCGAATCGAAACGAACGCGTATTCGCATCAGTCCGGCCAACGGCGCCATTGAGCGCACACCGTGACCGAAGGGGCAAGTAATCAGTATGCCGACCATCGCTCTGGTTGACGACGACCGCAATATTCTGACGTCCGTCTCGATCGCGCTCGAATCCGAGGGCTATCGCATCAACACCTATACGGATGGCGCCTCCGCTCTCGAAGGCTTTCGGTCGAGCCCGCCGGACCTTGCCATTCTCGATATCAAGATGCCGCGCATGGATGGGATGGAGCTGCTGCGGCGGCTTCGGCAGAAATCGGACATGCCGGTCATCTTTCTCACCTCGAAGGACGAGGAAATCGACGAGCTGTTCGGGTTGAAAATGGGCGCGGACGATTTCATCCGCAAGCCTTTCTCACAGCGCCTGCTCGTCGAACGCGTGAAGGCCGTGCTTCGCCGCGCGACGCCGAAGGACGGCGCGCCCGTCAAAGAAGTGGACTCGGCGAAAGTGCTCGAGCGCGGCGCGTTGCGGATGGATCCGGAGCGCCACACCTGCACATGGAGAAACGATCCGGTGACCCTCACGGTCACGGAATTCCTGATCCTGCAAGCGCTCGCAACGCGGCCGGGAGTCGTCAAGAGCCGCAATGCCCTCATGGATGCGGCCTATGACGACCAGGTCTATGTGGATGACCGCACCATCGACAGCCACATCAAGCGGCTGCGAAAGAAATTCAAGTCGGCCGACGACGATTTCGATATGATCGAAACGCTCTATGGCGTGGGATACCGCTTTAAGGAAACCTGACGAACACACGCGTGTTGCGCCCGTGGAGTGGATTCGCCTTCGCGACCCCGACTGCCGACACGGGATGCGAATGTTAGAATCGGACCACTAGTGGAGTGGTTTGAATCGGACCACGAGGTACCCGGGCACGGCTTTATGCCGTGCGGATAGCGAGCGGATCGGACTGGTGCTCGATCGAACTGCAAAAATAGAGTCGCGCGTGGCGCGCCTGGTTTCCTTGCCCGACATCATGACGGGCGAGGGCCTCGACCAGAAAGCCCGCGCCGGCTGGGCGCGGCGCGCCTTGCAGTTCTTCGTCCGGCAAAGCCTGTCGAGCCTGACCCGACGAATCGTCGTTCTCAACATTGCCGGACTCTTGGCGCTGGTCGTCGGGATTCTCTATCTGTCGCAGTTTCGCGCCGGGCTGATCGACGCCCGCATCCAGAGCCTGCTCGTGCAAGGCGAGATCATTGCCGGCGCCATTGCGGGCTCGGCGACGATCGAGACCAACACCATAACACTCGATCCGGAGCGCCTGCTCGAACTGCAGGCGGGGGAGACCTATGCGCCGGCCGATGAGGTGCAATCCTCATTGGAATTCCCGGTCAATCCGGAGCGGGTCGCGCCGGTGTTGAGGCGGCTGGTGTCGCCGACCAAGACGCGCGCGCGCATCTACGATCATGACGGCGTGCTGCTTGTGGACTCCAGGAGCCTGTTTGGGCGCGGAGACGTGCTCCGCTTCGACCTGCCCTCGCCGACCGCGGAAAAACCCGGCTTCTTCGAGAAGCAGTGGATCTCGGTCAAAAAATGGCTCGGCCGGGGCGACCTGCCGCTCTATCGGGAACTCGGACCCGAGAACGGCAAGGGCTACCCGGAAGTGACGCAGGCGCTGACCGGCGCAAATGCCAGCATTGTGCGGATCAACGACCGCGCAGAGGTGATCGTCTCCGTCGCGGTGCCGGTGCAGCGTTTCCGCGCGGTACGCGGCGCTCTTCTTCTTTCGACCCAGGGCAGCGACATCGATCAGGCGGTACAGGCGGAGCGGCTGGCGATTTTCAAGGTGTTTCTGATCGCGGCATCGGTGATGGTCGTCCTCTCGTTCCTGCTCGCGAGCACGATCGCCGGACCGGTCCGGCGGCTGGCCGACGGCGCCGAAAGCGTGCGCCGGCGTATCAAGTCGCGCGTCGAGATCCCGGACTTTACGCAGCGCCGCGACGAGATCGGGCATCTCTCCGGCGCGCTGCGCGACATGACAAATGCGCTGTATCGGCGGATCGAGGCGATCGAGAGTTTCGCAGCCGATGTCGCCCATGAGCTCAAAAATCCGCTCACGTCGCTGCGCTCCGCCGTCGAAACGCTGCCGCTGGCGAAAACCGAGGCAAGCCGTGCGCGACTGCTGGCCGTCATCGAGCATGACGTGAGGCGTCTCGACCGGCTAATTTCCGACGTATCCGATGCAAGCCGGCTGGACGCGGAGCTGCAGCGTCAGGAAGTCGTGCCCGTCGATCTGATGAAAGCGCTGACCACTGTCGTGAAGGTCTCCAACGAAGTTCGGCGTGACGACGGCGTCACCGTCTCGCTCGCATTCGAACGCGGCGGGGCCGGAGCCTTTATCGTCTGCGGACACGATTCGCGAATCAGTCGCGTCATCAACAACCTGATCGACAATGCGCGCTCTTTCTCGCCGCGAGGGGGCACGGTGCGCGTCACTTGCACGCGACTGCGGCATGACGTCGAAATCGCGGTGGATGACGATGGACCGGGGATCCGGCCGGATGCGTTCGAGAAGATTTTCGACCGGTTCTACACCGACCGGCCCGAGCAGGGTTTCGGCCAGAACTCGGGGCTGGGACTTTCCATCTCCAAGCAGATCATCGAGGCCCTTGGCGGCTCGATCCGCGCCGAGAACCGCCTCGGAGTTCCCGGCCCGGATGGCGAGCGCAGCATACTCGGGGCACGCTTCACGATCCGGCTTCCCGCGGCCGCCTGATGGCGTCCGACCGCACCCGGACGGTGCATGGGTCCGCCGTTCTGACCGGCGCCCGCGCGATCCTCATCCGAGGGCCCTCGGGGTCCGGCAAATCCTGGCTGGCCTTGGCCTTGATCGAGGCCGCAGCCGAGGGGCGATTCCCATTTGCGCGGCTTGTGGGGGATGACCGCGTCACGATCGAGGCGGCCCATTCACGGCTGCTCGTGCGTCCGGCAAAGGCACTCGAGGGGCTTATCGAAGTTCGGGGACTTGGGTTGCGCCGGCTCGAATACGAGCCGCTGGCCGTTCTGGGCATGGTCATCGATCTGCAAGCGGCCGATTCGGCCCGGTTGCCGGCCCCCGAATCGCGCCTGGCCGAGCTTGAGGGCGTCACCTTGCCGCGCCTGGCAATCCCCGCTGGAACCGAAAGCTTATCCATCCTATTTGCTGCATTGCGAACTAAGGAAGTTGCCTATTAACAGCAGCATCTTTTCTGGTAGTGTGCGCTGCACCATAGGCCGGCGTTAGCCCTTGCGTGGTGCTTCGACCAAGGCCATGAATTCCGCCCCGGTTAACGGCGAACGAACGCCGTGGAGTTTTCACATCTATGATCGGCATCGTCCTTGTCACGCACGGGCGGCTGGCCATCGAGTTTCGAGCGGCGCTGGAGCATGTGGTCGGCCCGCAAAAGCAGATCGAAACGATCACGATCGGTCCCGAAGACGACGCCGAGCAGGCGCGTCACGACATCGTCGAAGCCGTCAAACGGGTTGACCGGGGAGACGGCGCGGTCATTCTGACGGATATGTTCGGCGGCACCCCATCCAATCTGTCGATTGCCTGCATGGCGCGGCCGCATGTGGAAGTGCTTGCCGGAATCAATCTGCCGATGCTGATCAAGCTCGCCAAGGTGCGTGACGAAGTTCCGCTGGGCGACGCCGTGGTTGCCGCTCAGGAAGCCGGCCGCAAATACATCACCATCGCCAGCCGGGTTCTCGCCGGCAAATGACTGATTCGATCTCTTCGGATGACTGTCCACCGGACACCGTGACGGCGCGGCCGGGCTCCATCGTGCGCGTGTTGAATATCGTCAATCAAAAGGGGCTGCATGCGCGCGCCTCCGCGAAATTCGTTCTCACGGTCGAGAAGTTCGACGCCACGGTGCGCGTGACGCGCTGTGGCGAGACGGTCGGCGGCACCTCGATCATGGGACTCATGATGTTGTCCGCTGCTCCCGGCACCACCATCACCGTGGAGGCGAGCGGGCCCCAGGCAGCGGACGTCATGGCGGCGCTGGAGAAGCTGGTCGCCGGGCGCTTCGACGAGGACGAGTAAAGATCACGCCGCGTGCGCGAGCTTCGCCGCCCGCCGCAGGTCGGCGACGAAGCCCTCGTATTGGCGCTCGCGATCATCGGCGTCGCGGATGCGCAGCAACGCCGAGGGGTGGATGGTGACGGCAAGCCTCGCGTGATCGCCGAGCGGAAATGTTTCGCCGCGCATGCTTGCAATCGTGACCGTGCGGCCGAGCAGGCTTCGCGCGGCTGTCGCGCCCATGGCGACAACGACCTGCGGCTTCACCAGCGCGCGCTCGATGTCGAGCCACCATTTGCAACGCTCGATCTCGTAGGCGTTCGGCTTCTTGTGCAGCCGCCGCTTGCCGCGCTGCTCGAACTTGAAATGCCGGACCGCATTGGTGACGAAGGTCTCCGCACGGGCAATCCCGGCATCCCCTAACGCACGGTCGAGGACGCGCCCGGCCGGGCCGACGAAGGGATGGCCCTGCAGATCCTCCTGGTCGCCGGGCTGTTCGCCGACCAGCATGATGCGGGCGCCCGCCGCGCCCTCCCCGGGCACGACCTGCGTTGCGTCCTGGTACAGCGGGCAGCGCGTGCACGCCGCCTCGGCGGCCCGGAGCTGCGCCAGCGATGTGATCTCGGCGGACATGACCTGTTCTCACCCGGTGGTATTTGAGAACGATATGCCTTCCGAGTTCGTTCACGGACCCGAAACGTTATATAAAGAAATCTTTATATGGTGATTGCCCACTGGCCGCCCTGCTGTTATAGCGTCCGCGGCCTGGGCAGGCCGGCTGCCCTTTCAGATCATAACAGGACCATCGATGACTGCTTCCGCCAAGAAAGCCACGCGCGCGGACTACGCCGTCCGGGATATTTCGCTCGCCTCCTGGGGGCGAAAGGAGATCGCCATCGCGGAGACGGAAATGCCCGGCCTGATGGCGACGCGGGAGGAGTTCGGACCGAGGCAGCCCCTGCGCGGCGCGCGCATCGCCGGATCGCTGCACATGACGATCCAGACCGCCGTGCTGATCGAGACGCTGGCTGCGCTCGGAGCCGACATCCGCTGGGCCTCCTGCAACATCTACTCGACCCAGGACCACGCGGCGGCTGCCATCGCCGAGCGCGGGATTCCCGTGTTCGCCATCAAGGGCGAGTCGCTCGAAGACTATTGGGACTACACGCACCGAATCTTCGAGTGGAGCGACGGCGGAACGCCGAACATGATCCTCGACGACGGAGGCGACGCGACGCTGCTCGTCCATCTTGGAGTCCAAGCCGAGCAGAACCCCGCCGTGCTGAGCCATCCGACGAACGAGGAAGAAGAGGTGCTGTTCGCCGCGATCAAAAAGCGGCTGAAGGACAAGCCCGGCTGGTACTCGCTGCTCGGCAAGAATATTCGCGGCGTGACCGAGGAGACGACCACCGGCGTGCATCGGCTCTACATCATGGAACGCGAAGGCCGGCTGCTCTGGCCCGCCATCAACGTCAACGATGCCGTGACGAAGTCGAAATTCGACAATCTTTACGGGTGCCGCGAGTCGCTCGTCGACGGCATCCGGCGCGGCACCGACGTGATGATGGCCGGCAAGGTGGCGATGGTTGCCGGCTTCGGCGATGTCGGCAAGGGCTCGGCGGCCTCGCTGCGCCAAGCCGGATGCCGCGTGCTCGTCTCCGAGGTCGACCCGATCTGCGCGCTGCAGGCGGCGATGGAGGGCTATGAGGTCACGACAATGGACGACGCCGCGACGCGCGCCGACATTTTCGTCACCGCCACCGGCAATGTCGACGTCATCACCGTCGACCACATGCGCCGGATGAAAGACCGGGCCATCGTCTGCAATATCGGCCATTTCGATTCAGAGATTCAAATCGCGGCGCTGAAAAATTTCCGCTGGCACAACGTCAAGCCGCAGGTGGACGAGGTCGAATTCCCCGACGGAAAACGGATCATCCTCTTGTCCGAAGGACGGCTCGTGAACCTTGGCAACGCCATGGGGCATCCGAGCTTCGTGATGTCGGCCTCCTTCACCAACCAGACGCTGGCGCAGATCGAGCTCTGGACAAACCCGGGCAAGTACGAGCGCCGCGTCTACACGCTTCCCAAGCACCTCGACGAAAAGGTCGCACGGCTGCATCTCGACAAGATCGGCGCCAGACTCACCAAGATGAACGAGAAGCAGTCGACCTATATCGGCGTGCCGGTCGATGGCCCGTATAAGCCGGAGCATTACAGGTATTAGAGGGGGCCGCCCTCTCACTTCGGGAGAGGGCGCTTCTTTGCCGCTGTCGCCGCCCTCTCGCATGGCGGCGTGGCGAATACGCATATCGCCAACATTGCCAGGAGTCGCAAGGCACGGTTGGCGCAAGCGTGCATCGTCTGCACACCTGTCAGAACGCTCCGGCACCGTCGGCTTGCCGCACCGCAGCGCGGATGCTACCTCCCCCGCATGACCTCAGGTCCCATCAACAATATCCGCAACTTTTCCATCATCGCCCATATCGATCATGGCAAATCGACCCTCGCCGACCGGCTGATCCAGCTCACCGGCGCGGTGTCCGAGCGCGACATGGTGGAACAGGTGCTCGATTCGATGGAGATCGAGCGCGAGCGCGGAATCACCATCAAGGCGCAGACCGTGCGCCTCGACTACCGCGCGCGCGACGGAAGGGATTACGTCCTCAACCTGATCGACACGCCCGGTCACGTGGACTTCGCCTATGAGGTCAACCGCTCGCTCGCCGCCTGCGAAGGGTCGCTGCTCGTCGTCGACGCGAGCCAGGGCGTTGAAGCGCAAACGCTGGCGAACGTCTACCAGGCGATCGACAACAATCACGAGATCGTGCCGGTCCTGAACAAGATCGATCTGCCGGCGGCCGAGCCGGACAAGGTCAAGCAGCAAATCGAGGATGTGATCGGGCTCGATGCCTCGAATGCCATCGAGATCTCGGCGAAAACCGGCCTGAACGTGCCGGACGTGCTGGAGGCGATCGTCACGCGCCTGCCGCCGCCGCAAGGCGATCCCGCCGCGCCCTTGAAGGCGCTGCTCGTCGATTCCTGGTATGACGCCTATCTCGGCGTCATCGTCCTCTTCCGGATCGTGGACGGTGCGCTGAAAAAGGGCATGCGCATCCGGCTGATGGGCACCCGCGCCGCCTACGACGTCGACCGCGTCGGCGTCTTCCGGCCGAAGATGCAAGAAGCCGAGATGCTCGGACCGGGCGAAATCGGATTCCTCACCGGCTCCATCAAAGAGGTCGCGGACACCCGCGTCGGCGACACGATCACGGATGACCGCAAGCCCGTTGCTGAACCGCTGGAGGGTTTCCGCCCGGCCGTGCCGGTCGTGTTCTGCGGCCTGTTCCCGGTGGACGCGGCGCAGTTCGAAACGCTGCGCGCGGCGATGGGCAGGCTGCGGCTCAACGATGCGAGCTTCACCTACGAGATGGAGACGTCCGCCGCGCTCGGCTTCGGCTTCCGATGCGGCTTTTTGGGCCTCCTCCACCTCGAAATCATCCAGGAGCGGCTGGCGCGCGAGTTCGATCTCGACCTGATCGCCACCGCGCCGTCGGTGATCTACAGGATCCGCCTGACCAGCGGACAGGAGCTCGAAATCCACAACCCGGTCGACATGCCGGACGTGGTGAAGATCGGAGAGATCCAGGAGCCGTGGATCGAGGCGACCATTCTCACGCCGGACGAGTATCTCGGCTCCGTGCTCAAGCTCTGCCAGGACCGGCGCGGGGTGCAGAAAGAGCTCACCTATGTCGGCAATCGCGCGATGGTGAAGTATGAGCTGCCGCTGAACGAAGTGGTGTTCGATTTCTACGATCGCCTGAAATCGGTGTCCAAGGGCTATGCCTCGTTCGACTATCACTTGACCGAGTACCGGCCGGCGGATCTCGTCAAGATGTCGATCCTGGTGAACGCCGAGCCGGTCGATGCGCTGTCGATGCTCGTGCATCGGACGCGGGCGGAGTCGCGCGGCCGCGCCATGGTCGAGAAGCTGAAGGAGCTCATTCCACCGCACCTTTTCCAGATACCGATCCAGGCCGCCATCGGGGCAAAGATCATCGCGCGGGAGACCGTGCGCGCACTCCGGAAGGACGTGACGGCCAAGTGCTACGGCGGCGACATCACGCGCAAGCGCAAGCTTCTGGAGAAACAGAAGGAAGGCAAGAAGCGCATGCGCCAGTTCGGCAAGGTCGAGATCCCGCAGGAGGCGTTCATCGCCGCGCTGAAAGTCGATGTGTAGCCGGCAGCGTCAAGCCGTCGTCGTTTTCTGAACGTCTTTTCATTTTTGCGCCGACCTGCCCGGAGCCCCCGCAGGCAAGCCGAGGGAACAATCGCGCCCCAAGAACGTTTGTTGATGGCTGGGTTTTAGCGGCCTGCGGGCAGGGGAATGCGCAATATCGTTTATCATCCGGGAGTGCCCCTCGCGCCCGAAAGCCCGGACGCCGTCGGCCTCGCAGCACAAGGCCTTCTCGTCGCTGTTGTGATTCCCTGCTTCCGCGTTTCGAAACACGTTCTTCACGTGCTTGCCGATATCGGCGGCGACGTCGACCTGATCTATGTGGTCGACGATCGCTGTCCCGAACAGACCGGACTGCTGGTGGAACGCGACAATCGCGATCCCCGCGTCCGCGTCATTCGAAACGAGACGAATCTCGGCGTCGGCGGCGCGACGATCGAGGGGATGAAGCGCGCGATCGCGGACGGCGCGGACATCATCGTCAAGCTCGACGGCGACGGGCAGATGGACCCGCGGCTGCTTCCGGTCTTCATCGAAGCAATCAGAAGCGGGCAGGCTGATTACGCCAAGGGCAACCGCTTCTACGATCCCGATGGGCTCGCGACGATGCCGCGATTGCGCGTCGCCGGCAATGCCGCCCTGTCGTTTCTGGCGAAATTGTCCACGGGGTATTGGCAGTCGTTCGACCCGACAAACGGCTACGTCGCAATTCATGCCGAGGTTGCACGCAGGCTTCCATTCGAAAAAATCAGCAAACGCTACTTTTTCGAAACCGACGTCCTCTTTCGCCTGAACATCCTGCAGGCGCGCGTCGTCGACATTCCGATGCCGGCGACCTATGGCAGCGAGAGAAGCAACCTCAGAGTCTCGCGCGTGATCGCGCCCTTCGCCTTCGGCCATCTGCGCAATTTCATCAAGCGCATCGGCTACAATTACTTCCTCCGCGACTTCAGCGTCGCGTCGCTGGAGCTGGTGATCGGAATAGCCCTGCTCGTATTCGGCCTCTGGTTCGGACTTTCGCACTGGAGCAGCACGAGCCCGGCGAGCGCCGGCACCGTCATGCTGGCCGGCTTGCCGGTGATCTTGGGCATGCAGCTCTTGCTCGCTTTCGTATCCTACGATGTGCAGTCCGCACCGATGAGCGCCTTGCACCCTCGACTGCTCCGCGCTCCTCGAGTCCAACCTCGCCCACGTTGACATGCGCGCAGAGCCGGACAGCGAAGTCTACAATGAGCGGCTGACGCGGGCTTATCAGGGCCTGAACTACGGGCGTTCCCTATCCGCCTACTTCATGCGAAGGGGGCACGAAATCCTGGAGGCGCCGTTCGGCCCGGATCGGCACTTCAGCAAGGTGGTCGAAGTCGGCGCCGGCGCGGGGGAGCATCTCGGCTACGTCCGTCACAGCTTCGACGAGTACCTGATGACCGACTGGAACGACGCGCGGCTGGAACATGCCCGCCGCGCGCTCCAGCGCGAGCTGCAGGCCAAGGTCCGGATCGGGCGCGAAGACGCAACCAGGCTCTCGCTTGCAGATGCCAGCGTCGATCGGCTTGTCGCCACCCACATTCTCGAGCACCTCTATCGCCCGCATGAGGTGCTGCGGGAATGGTATCGCGTGCTCAAGCGCGGCGGCGACATGTCTATTCTCATTCCTTGCGATCCAGGATTGACGTGGCGGCTGGGGCGCATGCTCGGGCCGCGCGCAAACGCCCAGCGGGCCGGCATCGATTATGATTACTGGATGGCGCGCGAACACGTGAACCCGGTGAACAATCTCGTGGTGTTCATCCGCTACTACTTCGAAAACCTGGAAGAGAGCTGGTATCCGCTTCGCGTGCCGGCGAGCGATCTCAACCTGTTCTACCTCTGTCACGTCAGGAAGGCGTGAGCCGCCCGTGAACGCGTCCGTCCATATCTTCGCCTTGCTTTGCGTGACCGTGATCGCGATTGGGCAGGTGCTGTTCAAGTACGCAGCGCGGACGCTCAGCAGCGCCGGCACATTCTTCGACCTTGGCGTGATCTCGATCATCACCGCGGCGCTGCTGCTCTATGCCTTGGCCACTTTGGTCTGGATTGCGCTCTTGCAGACGGCGCCCCTGAGCCGGCTTTACCCCTACATGGCGCTCAGCTTCGTCCTCGTCGCCATCGCCAGTTGGCTGATCTTTGGCGAGCGCCTCGCGCTCGGACAAATGGCGGGTCTCGGGCTGATCGTTGCGGGGCTCCTCGTCATTGCCGCCGCCTGAGCGATGGCGCTGTCCGACCAGATCGCGGCGCATGGCGGAGAGAAAGCTTTGCCCGCCGACACTGTCGGCGCGGCGGCGCGCCTTATCCGCAACCCTGGGCTTCTCTTTGCGGTGCTCTCGATCGCGTTCGGAACGATCATCGCGTTCATCGATCCGCCGCTGCGCGGACACGACGAATCGGCGCATTTTCTGCGGGTCTACGGGCTGGCCCGCGGCGAGCTCTTTGCGGAGGCCGACCAGGACGGCCGCAAGGGGCTTTTCATTCCCGCGCCATTGCATGACGATTTTGTCCTCTTTCTCGACCAGGTCTTCGCCGGGAAAGATGTCTTCGATTTCCGTCAAGCGTTCGCGACGTATGAGAAACGTCTCCGCGAGCGCGATCCGGCCCCAAGGCCGCCCGTGTTTACGCATTATGGCGGATCCGAAGGTTACGCGCCGGTCGCCTATATTCCCTATCTCCCGGCGGCTGCCGTCGCAGACCTGCTCGCGCTCGATTTCGTCAGCAGCCTGCGCCTGATGCGGCTGACCGGGCTTGTCCTGCTCAGCCTGCTGACCGCCGGCGCCATTGCGCTCACGCCGCAGTTGAAGTGGGCCTTCTTCCTCGTCGGCATGCTGCCGGCCGCGCTTTACGGGCGCTCCATCGTCAGCGCCGATGGCGGTTCATTGGCATGCGCCATGATCGTCGCCGCGCTTTGCCTGCGTGCCGCCCATGAGGGCGCCGGCTCACGGGTGGGCGAACGCGCGCTGTGGATGCTGCTCTGCGTGCTTGCGAAACCGCCTCAGATCGCCTTCCTGCTGCTCGAAGGGATGACACGCCCGTTGTCTCAGGCCGCTCGACAATGGCGCTCTCTGGCCGCGATCGTGGTGCCCGGACTTGTCGCCGCTCCGATCTGGGTCATCGCCGTCGGCGCCGATGTGGCCGCCTGGCGCGTCATGGGCGGTCTGGATCCGGAGCAGTTCCGACTGGGGTGGAAGCTCGGCTTCATGATCGACAACCCGCTGCATTTCCCGTCACTCGTCGTCGCAGCCTTTCGCGATCATTCAGCCGACTTGTGGATGCAGCTCATCGGCATTCTTGGCTGGCTCGACGTGCCGCTCGCGTGGTGGGCCTATCCGGTGCTCAGCCTCGCATTCCTGGTTACCATTCTGGACGCGATTGAGCTCGATGCGCAGACGCGGCTGCGCATCGCCGGCTTCTCCGTCCTGGCGATCGTTGCCTATGTCGCAGCAGTCTTCCTGATCCTGTTCATCACCTGGACGCCGGTCCACGTTCAATATGTGTGGGGCGTGCAGGGGCGGTACTTCGTCGTCGTCTTGCCCGCGCTTGCGATCGCCGGCGCCGCACTTGTCAACCGAAGCTTGCCGCAAGCTGCGATCGCCGCCGTGGCCAGCGCCGCCGCCGCGGTGAGCGGCATCGCATCGCTGGAGGCGATCTGGCGGGTGAACTGGAGCTGATCGGTCGGCCGCGACCATTGGCCTTCAGACCTCCGCCTCGCACCGGAGACGCTTGCTCTCGGTGCCGCGCCTTGGCATAAGCTGCGGCACACGGAATTACCGACAACCCGGACGATGAATCGAACGCTGCAGCTCGGCCTTGCATTCATGATCGCGCTGGCGGGCTCAAGCGCCACGGCGCAGCAAAAGGGAACGGTCGACCCGCTTCCGCTTCCGCCCCTGGCGAACCCGAGCGATCCCGCTACCGCTGCAAAGGAACTCTTTGCACGCAGGCCGCAGCCGGCGCGCATGGAAGCGCGCGCGATCGGCTTCTATGCGAAAGGCTGCCTTGCGGGAGCGGTCGCGCTCCCGGTCAATGGCGAAACGTGGCAGGTCATGCGTCTGTCACGAAACCGGATGTGGGGCCACCCGGATCTCGTCAGCTTCATGGAACGCTTCGCGTCGAAGGTCCCGAAAGTCTCGAACTGGCCGGGCTTGCTCGTCGGCGACCTTGCGCAGGCGCGGGGCGGCCCCATGCTGACCGGACACACGAGCCACCAGGTCGGGCTCGATGCGGATGTATGGCTGACGCCCATGCCGAGGCGTGAATTGTCCCGCGCGGAACGGGAGGAGATGTCGGCAGTCGATATGGTTCGCGAAGACCGTCGCGATGTGAACAAGTCCGTTTGGACGCGCGATCACACCGCCGTCATCAAGGCGGCGGCGAAAGAGCCGGAAGTCGAGCGCATCCTGGTCAACGCCGCGATCAAGAAGGCGCTGTGCCGGGACGCGGGGAGCGAACGCGGCTGGTTGCAGAAAGTGCGTCCGTATTACGGGCACAACTATCACTTCCACATCCGTCTGCGCTGTCCCAAGGACAGCCGCGATTGTCGGCCGCAGGACCCGACGCCGGACGGCGACGGGTGCGGAAAGGACCTCGATTGGTGGTTCACGGAAGCGGTGCTCAATCCGAAGCCGCCGGCCGAGCCGCCAAAACCGAAGCCGCCTCTCAAGATGGCGGACCTGCCGGCTGCCTGTCGGCAGGTGCTGATGGCGCCCTGACCTCAGAACCAGCCGAAAAACCGGATCAACTGCCATGATGTGAGGAGGATGACGAGTCCTCCGACGGCCGTCATCAGCGGCCGCGCGGGCACGTGTTTTGCGATGATCCCTCCGAAGGGTGCCGCAATCAGCCCGCCCAGCACCAGAGCGATCGCATGGCCGAGCGACCAGTCGTCGAGCGCGACGATGAAGGTGGCGGTCGCCGCCGCCGACACGAAGAATTCAGTCGCGATGGTCGAGCCTACGACCGTGCGCGGCGCGTGGCCGGTGCCGATCAAAGTGGATGTCACGAAAGGACCCCAACCTCCGCCGCCGCTCGCATCGAGAAAGCCACCAGCGAGCCCCAGCGAGGGCGCGTAGGTCAGCGAGGCATCGCGGCGCTCACGGACCCCTTTGATGGCCTTGTAGAGAATGAAGATGCCAAGGGCGAGCAGATAGGCCGAGACGAAGGGGCGCACGACCTTGGCATCGATGCTCGAGACGAGCCATGCGCCAAGCATCGCGCCGAGGACGCCGGAAATTCCGAGCCTGGCGACCAGGCGCCAATCAACATTGCGATAATAGATATGTGAGGCCGCCGAGGCCGCAGTCGTGAAGACTTCGGCGGTGTGAACGATGGCGCTCGCCTGCGCAGGCGCGATCCCAAGTGACAACATCGCCGTGGTCGAGATCACCCCGAACGCCATTCCGAGCGCGCCATCGACCAATTGCGCCAAGAACCCGATCGCGGCAAGCAAGAGGAAGTCTTCGGTCATGCTCCCCGCCTACGCACGCCAAATACCACCGGCAGGCCGGACGGCATGCGACCACGCCGCCGCCTCGCCCCGCAAATCAAACCGTTCGGGCGCCGCTAGACGCGGAAGGCGGCCGCTTGCACCATTCCAAAAACCAGGCCGACCACGAGCGCCACGGCAACGACGGCGCCTGTGTAGCCGAGCGTCTTCTCCTGGGGCGAGCGCATCATCACCGGCAGGCCCGTCCACACGAGATAAATTCCGTACAGGGCGAGGATGCCGAGAAATCCAAGGGCCGGGATCAGCATGAAAACGCCGACGAGCCAGCCCGGCGTAAACGAGTAGACGGCCGTCTTGAGCGCATTGCCGAAGTTCTTCTGCCCGCCAAAGGCCGGCGCGAGCGCGTCAATGATGTAGGCCAGAACATACACCATGACGAAAGACAAAACGTAGCCGATGATGGCGGAGACAAGCGCCGCACCGATCGGCGCGCGCACGGTGCCGACGACGGGCACGGAAAATCCAACCAAAGCCGTCCCGACAAAGCCGCAGACCGCCGGAATGGCGGCAAGAATGGCCACGTAGTTGCGGAACAGATCGACCATATCGCCCGGTTCGCGCTCGATCACCGGCCACTCGGTCTTCGGCGTGAGCATAATCGCTTTCACGCGTTCAACCAGGCTTGACTGCTGAACCAGTTCCATGAACCCCTCCCCGTTTTGCAGCCGTCCGAAGGATCTCCCGGACCGGCGACTCGCCGCATTGTCACGCGCCAATGTGGCAATGTCACGCGGACAGAACGCCCCCGTCAGTGGTTCCTGCGGTCCTGGAGAACCATGTCCGCCCCTTTCTCGGCGATCATCATGACCGGGGCGGCCGTGTTTCCGGACGTAATCGTCGGCATCACCGACGCATCGATCACGCGCAGCCCGGACAAGCCGATGAAGCGAAGCCTCTCGTCGACCACGGCTGTCGGATCCGTCGCGCGGCCCATCTTGGCGGTGCCCACCGGATGAAAAATCGTCGTTCCGATCTCGCCGGCGGCTTTCGCCAGCGAAGCTTCATCGTTTCCGACCGAAGGTCCGGGCAGATATTCCGCCGGCTTGAATTTCTTGAGGGCCGGAGCCGCGACGATCCTGCGCGCGACGCGGATCGAATTCGCGGCCACCGTACGGTCCTCTGCGGTGGCAAGGTAGTTCGGTCTAATGATCGGCTTGTCCTGCGGGTCGGTGGAGCGCAGCCGCACATGCCCCCGGCTGGTCGGCTGCAAATTGCAGACGCTCACCGTGACGGCCGGAAACGGGTGCAGTGGATCGCCGAACTTGTCGAGCGAAAGCGGCTGGATGTGAAATTCGATATTGGCGCGTTCGCGCCCCGGATCGGATCGCGTGAAGATGCCCAGTTGCGACGGCGCCATGGTCAGCGGGCCGCGCCGGAACAACAGATATTCGAGGCCGATGCCCAAGCGGCCCAACAGCGAATGATAGGTCTCGTTCAACGTCTTCACGCCCGAGACCTTGAAGATCATGCGAAGCTGGAGATGGTCGTGCAGGTTTTCGCCGACACCTGGCTTCTCCAGCCGGACCGGGATGCCGAGATCGCGGAGATGCCGGCCCGGGCCGATGCCGGAATGCAGCAGGATCTGCACGGAACCGATCGATCCGGCTGAGAGGATCACCTCGCCGCGGCAGCGGGCCACGTGCTGCACCCCGTTTCGGCGATACCGAACGCCGCTCGCGCGGCCGTCATCGACGACCAGGTTTTCGACAAGACATTCCGTTTCCAGCCGCAAGTTCCGCCGATGCAGCGCCGGCTTGAGAAAACCGCGCGCAGACGACCAGCGCAGGCCCTTTTTCTGGTTCACGTGGAAATAACAGCAGCCCTCGTTGTCTCCCGTGTTGAAGTCGTCGATCGATCTGATCCCCGTCTCAGCCGCGGCTTCGCGGAGGGTGTCGAGCAGATCCCATCGCACGCGCGGCGCCTCGACGCGCCACTCGCCGCCGACCGCATGCGCCGCGCTCTCGCCCAGGAAGTGATCGAGCGGCTTTCGGAAATAGGGCAGCACGTCATCCCAGCCCCAGCCGGAAAGGCCCAACTGGCGCCAGTGATCGTAGTCGGCTGCCTGCCCTCGCATGTAGATCATGGCGTTGATCGCCGACGATCCGCCGATGACCTTTCCTCGCGGGTAGAGCAGGCTGCGGCCGTTGAGCCCGGGCTCGGCTTCGGTCCGGAAACACCAGTCGGCTCGCGGATTGCCGATCGCGAAAAGGTAGCCGACGGGAACATGAAACCAGATCCAATTGTCCCGGCCGCCGCCCTCGAGCAGCAGAACCCGGTTCTTCGGATCGGCCGAGAGGCGGTTGGCGAGCACGCAACCGGCAGAGCCGGCGCCCACGACGATGTAGTCATACTCTTCCGAAGCTGACGCGATGCGCATGACTTCCCCCGCGGATGATCCAGTGTGGATGGCCCCGCGGCCGCTGACAACCACGCCAAAGGCTCGCCAAAACCCGTCGCCTTGGCAGCGACGCACCGGATTGCTAACCTGCCAGTAACCGCGCCGTAAGCGCGGGCAAAGACCCGGAACGGCGGTTCCCGGTCACCCCAGCAAACCATTACCGATCTGGCCGGGCCCCACGGCTCGCCATGCGCCATGGAGCACGATGATGCAAGCGAGCCGCCGCCGTTTCATCCTGGGGGCCGCGTCTGCGATGGCGGCCGCCCTGCTGCCATCCGGCCTTCACCATGCGCGGGCCAGCGAGGCGCCGGTCATCGCCGCGGCATCAGATCTGCAGTTTGCGCTCGAGGACATCGCGAGCGCGTTTGCGCGCGACACCGGCCAGAGCGTGCGGCTTGCCTTCGGCTCGTCCGGCAATTTCGCGCGGCAGATCCGTCAAGGCGCGCCGTTTCAGGCGTTTCTGTCCGCCGACGAGGAATACATCATCGGGCTCGAGCGCGACGGATTCCTCAAGGCGAAGCCCGTCCTGTACGGCGTCGGCCGCATCGTCATCATGGTTCCGCGCGGATCGCCGCTCAAGGCGGACGGCACGCTCGACGATCTCCGTGCGGCGCTGAATGACGGCCGCGTGCAGAAATTCGCGATCGCCAATCCGGAGCACGCGCCCTATGGCAAGCGCGCGGAAGAGGCCTTGCGCCACCGCGGCCTTTGGGAGGCCGTCAGACTGCGGCTCGTCGTGGGCGAGAACGTGTCGCAAGCGGCGCAATTCGCGACGTCCGCCTCGACGCAAGGCGGAATCATCGCCTACTCGCTCGCGCTGGCGCCGAAAGTGGCGGCGCTCGGCGCCTACGATCTGATCCCGCAGGAATGGCACTCGCCGTTGCGCCAAAGCATGGCGTTGGTCAAGAATGCCGGGCCCGTCGCCGAGCGATTTTTCGCCTATCTGCAAACGCCGGATGCCCGCGCCGTCCTCACCCGGTTTGGGTTCGTTGTTCCGGGCGAGTGAACCGAGAGCGCGCGCGAGGAACACCCGATGGATTGGCCTGCACTGCGGCTTTCGCTCCAACTCGGCGTTTGGACCGTTGTGTTTCTCTTGCCCATCGGCTTGGCGCTCGGGCGCTGGCTGGCCTACCGCAATTTCACCGGCAAGGCCGCCGTCGAGAGCTTGGTCGCCCTGCCGCTTGTCTTGCCGCCAACCGTTCTCGGCTACTACTTGCTCGTCGCATTCGGCGGCGCATCGCCGCTTGGGCAGATCTGGCAAAGCCTGTTCGGCAGTCCGCTCGTGTTCACCTTCGCAGGGCTGCTCATCGCGTCGATCATTTTCAACCTGCCTTTCGCCGTCCAGCCCATGCAGCGCGGGTTCGAAGCGATCCCGCGCGACGTACGCGACGCCGCCGCGTCCTGCGGGATGACGCCATGGCGGGCCTTCATGCGCGTCGAACTGCCGCTGGCCTGGCCGGGAATCATAACCGCGCTCGTGCTCAGCTTCGCGCATACGCTCGGCGAGTTCGGCGTGGTGCTGATGGTGGGCGGCTCCATTCCCGGCGAGACGAAGACGGTCGCGATCGCGATCTACGACCGCGTGCAGGCCTTCGATGAAGGCGCGGCGGCCCGCATGTCGGCGCTTCTGCTCGGCATTTCGCTGGTTGCCATTGCGCTCACCTTTGCGCTCTCGCGCAGGGTCGGGCGGAGGCTTGGATGAACGCCGGACTGTCCGTGTCGCTCAGCCAGGACAGGCCGATCCCCCTGGCGGCGTTCTTCGACTGCGCGCCCGGCGAGATGCTCGCGCTGGTCGGACCATCGGGCAGCGGGAAATCGACGATTTTGCGGACGATCGCAGGGCTCTACACCCCGCGTGACGGACACGTGGCGGTGAACGGCGCCGTATGGCTCGACACCAAGAGCGGCCGCGCGCTGGCGCCCCACCGTCGCCAGGCCGGTCTTGTCTTCCAGAACTACGCATTGTTTCCGCACATGTCCGCGCTCGACAATGTGGCCGCCGCACTCGATCATCGTCCGCCCGCCGAAGGCCGCGCGCGCGCGCAGGAACTGCTCGGGCTCGTGCATCTCGGCGGTCTCGAGGCGCGAAAGCCGGCCGAGTTGTCGGGCGGCCAGCAGCAGCGTGTGGCCGTGGCGCGCGCGCTGGCGCGCGATCCCGCCGTTCTTCTTCTCGATGAGCCGTTCTCAGCCGTTGACCGTGCGACGCGGCAGCGTCTTTATCTCGAACTCGCGGAGCTGCGCCTGGAGCTCCGCATGCCGGTCGTGCTGGTGACCCACGATCTTGATGAAGCCGTCATGCTCGCAGATCGCATCTGCGTGCTGCATCGCGGGCGCACCTTGCAGTCGGGCTCGCCCGACGACGTGACGATGCGTCCGGTCTCTGCCGACGTCGCAAGACTGATCGGCCTGCGCAACATTTTCAGGGCCGTCGTCATTGCGCTCGATGCCGCGCGAAACAGGATGCTTATCGACTGGGGAGGACAGCGCCTCGAATGCGCGCTGCAACCAGGTTTCGAGGTCGGCCAACGCGCGAGCTGGGTCATTCCCGACGGCTTCGTCGTGCTGCATCGCCGTGACCGGCCGTCTCGGGGCGAGCATGAGAACCCGGTCGAGGGCGTCGTCGAGGCATCGCTTGCCGTCGGGCAGACCGCGCATATCGTGCTGCGCGCGCGTCACGCGGAAGCCCAGCCCTTGTTCTTTTCGGTGCCGCTGCATGTGGCGAGGCGCAACGGCATCGCCGTCGGCGTGACCGCGACCGTGTCGCTGCTTGCCGAAGGAATCCACCTGATGCCGCTCGAGGAGCCGCGCGCGGCGTGATCGCCGCATCGAGATCACGCATTATTTTGTTTGCGCGTGATCGCTTCCGAAAACCGGCGTCCACTTTTCGGAATCAGGCGATATTTCGTTTGCGCGTGATCGGTTCCGAAAACCGGCGTCCACTTTTCGGGATCACGCGATATTTCGTTTGCGCGTGATCGGTTCCGAAAACCGGCGTCCACTTTTCGGGATCACGCGATATTTCGTTTGCGCGTGATCGGTTCCGAAAACCGGCGTCCACTTTTCGGAATCAGGCGCTATTTTGTTTGCGCGTGATCGGTTCCGAAAACCGGCGTCCACTTTTCGGGATCACGCGCTATGGTTTCAGGCCCCGGGAGATGAGGTCGGCCAAATGCTCAAGAGCGGCAATGACGGACGGGCCGCCGCAAAGCGCATATTTCCGCGGGAAGACGATCTTGCGCATGCCCTCCGACAGTTTTGCAAGCGCCGGATGGGTGACATACAGCGCGCCCTGGTCGGTGGCGCGGGCAACGGCTGAATCCAGAACGACAAAGTCCGGACGCAGCACGACGAGTTGTTCAAGCGAGAGAAAGCCGCCGTAACCCGCAGGCGCGCCCGGCGGCGGCTCCAACCCGGCCTCGGCCAAGAGAGACGCCGTCAGACTGGAGGGTCCCGCCGCGTAGCCGTTGCGCTCGATCGCAAGCGCCGTTTGCGGCCTGGCTGGGCGCAGCTTCGCCAGACGCGCCCGCCCTTCGTCGAGCCTCTGCGCCATGCGCGCGCCGCGCTCGGGATGGCCAAGCAGCGCCGCGATGGTCAGCATCTGCCGGCGCGCGGCATCGAGGTCGGTGACGAGTTCGATCTCGACCACCCGCACCTTCTGCGCCTCCAGCATGCGGCGCGTCGCGCCGCGATCGATCGGCCCGACAAGGACAAGATCGGGCGCGAGCGCGATCGTCGTTTCAGCCTGCCAATCGAGACGAGGAAATGCGCGCGCGCGGTCCGCCATCACGGACATTTCGGGATCGGCGGCATAGGGGGACAAACCGGCGATCTGCTCGGGATCGGCCAGCGACAAGGCCAACTGGTCGGCGCAGAGATTGAAGGAAACCACGCGGCGCGGGCCGCCGTCAGCCGCCTGCGCCGGCGTTGGAGCCAGCAGGCACAGAGCTCCCAAGAACGCAGTCGCGATCCGACGCGACAAGCCGGCCTGCCGATAGGACATGCCGCATCTGCACCGCTTTTTCGTTGGACCGCAAGCACCTGCCCTGCCAAAAGGCCGGCATCAGGAGTCATTCAATGACCGCGTTGGGACGACCCGGATCGACGCTTTCCGCGGGGCTTGCCGCCCTCGTCCTCGCGCTTGTCCTGCTGTCGCTGATGATCGGACCGGCGGGCCTGTCGCCGGAAGCGGCGCTGCGCGCGCTCATCACGGGCGAGGGACCGGCGGGCGTCATCGTGCAGGAGATCCGGCTGCCGCGCACGCTGCTCGCGGCGCTGATCGGCGCGACGCTCGGGCTGTCCGGCGCCGCGCTGCAGGGTCTCTTGCGCAATCCGTTGGCGGAGCCGGCTCTCTTCGGCGCGCCGCAAGCCGCAGCCGCCGCGGCGTCGGCGGTCATCGCGTTCGGTCTCTTCGGGGTCACGTCCATCGCCGTGCCGCTGGCCGGCATCGCCGGCGCGCTGATCTCAATCGGCGGACTGGTTGCGATCGCGGGACGGCGCGCCAGCCTCACCGTCGTCCTGCTGGCCGGGCTTGCGCTTGCGAGCTTTGCGGGGGCGGCGACCGCCCTCGTGCTCAATCTCGCCCCCAATCCCTATATCGCGCTCGAGATCGCGTTCTGGCTCCTCGGCTCGCTGCAGGATCGCAGCCTCGATCATGTGCTTCTTGCGGCGCCGTTCGTTTTCGTAAGCTGGATCATTCTCGGCCTGCACGCACCCGCCTTCCGCGCCTTGACGCTTGGCGAAGACGCCGCGGCTTCGCTCGGCGTCGACATCGTGCGTACGCGGATTGCGGTCGTCGTGGGAGTTGCGCTCGGCGTCGGGGCCGCCGTGTCCGTCGCCGGCTCGATCGGTTTTGTCGGACTTGTCGCGCCGCATCTCGTCCGGCGCCTGGTCGGCTCCGATCCGGCCCGCGTGATGGCGCCCGCGGCGCTCGCCGGCGCGGCGCTGCTCTTGGCCGCCGACATCGCCGTGCGGCTCGTGCCTGGAGCGGTCGAGATCAAGGTGGGCGTCGTAACGGCGCTGATCGGCGTGCCGTTCTTTCTCGCCATGATCTTCAGCGAGCGGCGGATGCTCGAGGGAGCGCCGACATGAGGCAGCCGAGCGACAGGGGCTTGCTGCTGAGCGCCAAGAACATCTCCGTCAGGCTCGGCGGGAGGCGCGTGGTGGACGACGTCTCCCTCGACCTGCGCCAAGGCGAACTCGTCGCTTTGGTCGGGCCGAATGGGGCGGGCAAGACGACGCTGGTGCGGGCGCTCGCGGGTCTTATTCCGTCGTACGGCGACGTGCTCCTCGATGGCGGCCCGCTGCACGATCACTCGCCGCGCCAGCGCGCGCGCCGCATCGCCTATCTGCCGCAAGGCCATGTGTTCCACTGGCCGATGCCGGTCGCCGACATTGTGGCGCTCGGGCGCTACCCGCATGCCGATCCGTTCTCTCCGGCGACGGAGACCGATCGAGCAGCCGTGCAACGCGCGCTTGCGGCGACCGGCACGCTGGACTTCGCCCAGCGTGCGGTTGCAACGCTGTCGGGCGGCGAACGCGCGCGCGTCGCGCTCGCCCGCGTGCTTGCGACGGAGGCTTCGATTCTGCTTGCCGATGAACCGACAGCCTCACTCGATCCGCGGCATCAGTTGCTGGTGATGGAGTTGCTCCTTGCCATGACCCGCAAGGGCGCCGCCGTTCTGGCCATCCTGCACGATCTCTCGCTGGCCGCGCGCTTCGCCGACCGGGTGATTGTCATGGAGCATGGCCGATTGGCGAGCGATGGTCCGGCCGAGACGGCGCTTTCGCCCGATATCATCGCGCGCGTGTTCGGTTTGGATGTGACGTTCGTCACCACCGAGTTCGGACGCATTCCGCTGCCGAGGCGCCCGCTTTGAGCCGGATTATCTCGATCCGAGCCGCAGACGGTCAAGAATGCGTCGCCAGGAGATTGCGCGCGAGGCCTGGGCGTCGGGCTCGGCGAGCTGAAGCCCCACGGTCTTGACCTCGCCGCCGACGACCTCGTGCGCCAAGAGCACGATGGGCCCGACCGCAATCGCGTCGCCGACCCGGGCCGGCCGATGCAGCCTGGCCGAGAATACATCCGAGAGCCTGGTTTCGAGATCGGCGCTCGAGACCTTCAAGCCGTAGATTTCCGCCAGCGCCCCGAGGGTGACCTCGCCCGGCACGAAGAAATCTCCGAGGAGGCGGCGGTCGGGCTTCGTCGGCGCGGGCATTCGCACAAAAAAGCGATCCAAGGCTTGCGCTTTTTCCGGCGGCGCCAGGAAATAGGCGTAGTCGCCCTCGCGTACATGGCCCGCTTCGGCAAGCGTCAGCACGCGTTCATCGCGGATCACGAGCGTGAGCTTGGCCCAGGGCGGAAGAAATCCCCGGCGCAGGAACGCGCTGTTCGCCGTTACCGGATAGCCCACCAATTCCTGCGAGAGCTGCCCCGGCAGATCGAGCTCAACGCGCCGTGCGCTCTCATCGACGCCCGGCAGGGCAAGCCCGAGCCGGCGCGCGGCAGGCGCTATGGTCCAGCCCTGCACGAGCAGCGACATGAGCACCACGACGAAACCGACATCGAAATAGATCTGCGCGTTCGGCAGTCCGACCAGCAAAGGAATCGAGGCGAGAAAAATGCTCACCGCTCCGCGCAAGCCCACCCAGGAGATGAACAGCTTTTCGCGCAATGAATAGCGGAACAGTGAAAGGCAGACAAAGACCGTGAGAGGCCGCGCCACGAATATCAGCGCAAAGGCGATCACAAGAGCCGGCAAGAGCGTTTGCGGCAGGCGGCCGGGCCAAACGAGCAATCCCAGAAGAACGAACATCACGATCTGCGCAAGCCAGGTCGCGGCGTCGAGAAACACGATCACCGTGTTGTGCGCGCGGGTCGGCCTGTTGCCGACAATCAGTCCGGCCAGATAGACGGCGAGAAAGCCCGAGCCGTGCGCGGACTGCGCAAGCCCGAACAGGACAAGCACGCTCGTCGTGACGAAGGGCGCGTGAAGCCCCTGTGCCAGATTCAAGCGGTTGAGCGCGAACACAATGCCATGCCCGGCAGCGAAGCCGAGAACCGTGCCAAGGATCCCCTGTTGGGCCAAAGAGGCCGCCACTTTGAGCCAGGGCTGCTCACCAAGCAGCAGGAACTCGACCAGCATGATGGCGAGAAAGATGGCGAAGGGATCATTGGTCCCGGATTCGATCTCCAATGTGGCGGATACCCGTGGGCGCAGGCGCAGACCGCGCGTATGGAGCAGCAGAAACACCGCGGCAGCGTCTGTCGATGCGACAACGGCCCCGAGAAGAAGCGCCTCGGTCCATCCGATGCCCAAAAGGAATTTTGCAAAGGGCGCCGTTATGGCCGCGGTAAGCAGCACGCCGACAGTTGCAAGAACAACGGCCGGGGTCAGCACGCTTCGGAACGTCTGGAAGCGCGTGCGCAAGCCGCCGTCGAACAGGATCAGCGCCAGCGCAACCGAGCCGACCATGTAGGTCAAACGCACGTCGTCGAATGTCAGACCACCGGGTCCCGATTCGCCCGCAAGGAGCCCGATCAACAAGAAGACGAGCAAGAGCGGCGCGCCGAAACGAAGCGCGACGAGGCTCGACAGAATTCCCGTCAAAACCAGGAGCCCGCCGAACAAGACCGTCAAGCTGAGAGTATCGAGCGCCGTCATCGAACCTCGCGAAATCCGTATCCTATTGGAGGACTCCGGTCGCGATTGGCAATGGGCTGCCGCTCGCTTCGGCTATTCGCCGGGCTGCGCCCGTTTGTGCGCCTTGAGCGCGGCCAGACGCGCGTCGCGCCAGCGGGTGCGAGCGGCGATGCGCTCGGGCGTCGCGGGAGCGGTCCACTGTTTCAGGATGCGGTCGACATTGCCCGGCTCGTAGACCTGCGGCGTCGCCGGGCCCGACTGCAGCCGTTTGTAGAAGCCGGTGTAGCGGGCGCAATAGTCCGGAATGCCGCCCGGCGCGTTCAGCTCGATGGTCTCAAACGGGCCGATGAACGACCAACGCAGGCCGAGGCCGTCCTTGATCGTCTTGTCGAGGTCCTGCGGCGAGACGTAGCCCTCCCCCACGAGCCGGAACGCTTCCGCCAACAGGGCGCCCTGCAAGCGGTTGAGGATGAAGCCCTCGATCTCCTTCAACACGACGATCGGCACCTGCCCAATCGACTCATACACCTCTTTCGCCCGGGAGATCGTGTCCGGCGACGTCCACGGCGCGCCGACAAGCTCGACGATGGGAACAAGATGCGGCGGGTTCACCGGGTGCGCGACGAGGCAGCGATGCCGGCCTTGCAGATCCTCCGTGAACAGGCTCGCAACAATCGCGGAGGTGGACGAAGCCAGAATCGCGTTCTTGTCGGCGAGACGATCGAGCTCGGGGAAGATCGCGCGTTTGGCCTCCAGCGTCTCCGGAACGTTCTCCTGCACGAAGCTTGCGCCCTCGAGCGCATCGGCGAGACTCGCGGCGACGCGGATTCTCGACAGCGCCGCCTGCGCATCGGATACGAGACCGTGCTGCGCGAGCTCTTCGAGTCCGGCGAGAATCAGCGCACGCGCCGGGTCGGTCACGCCCGGCACGGCATCATGGAGCGCGACGTTCCAGCCGGCATTGGCGAACACGATGGCCCAGGAACGGCCGATCAGCCCCGATCCGACGATTGCAGCACTGGGCATCGCGAGTGTCTCCGGTTATCGGCTGGCGCAGGCATGCGTCAGAGCCAAAGCACTTTTCTTCGCAGTTCGAGGTCGTCGCGCAGCTCAAGGGAGGCGCCGGACCACGTCACCGACCCGCGCTCGAGCGCGAAGGTGCGGTCGGACAGCGCCAAAGCGAGATCGAGGTGATGATCGACGATGACCATCGCAATCTCCTGGCGCAACTTGTCGAAGGCGTCGAACAGTTCTTCGGTGATCATGGGCGACAAGCCCTCGAACGGCTCATCGAGCAGAAGCAGGCGAACGTCGCCGGCGAGCGAGCGGGCGACCGCGACCATTTGCTGTTCGCCGCCGGACAGATAATCGGCGGGGGTTCGCCAGCGCTCCTTCAGGCGCGGGAAGAACGCGAGAATGCGATCGTCTTCCCAATGGATTCCGGCGCCGGTGAGCCGCTTCAGTCGGCCGAGAGCGAGATTGTCGGCGACGCTCATGCCGGCGAAAAGCCCCCTGCCCTGCGGCACGTAGCCGATGCCGCGGCGCGCGATTTCGGCCGATGAGAGTCTGCCGATTTCCTGGCGTCCGAGGCGGACAGAGCCCGTCTCCGGCGAGACGATGCCTATCAGCGTCTTCAGCAGGGTCGACTTCCCAGCGCCGTTGCGCCCGAGCAGCGCGACGATCTCGCGCTCATGCACGTCGAGCGAAACGTCGTGGAGGATGTGGCTCTTGCCGTAATAGGCGTTCACCCGCTCCATGACGACCAGCGGCTCGGCGCCGGCGGCGGAGGCGCGCGCCTTGGCCGTCAGCGCCGCGGAGCCGGAGCCGATATAGACCTCGCGCACCTGTTTGTCGTTGCGGGCGTCCTCGACCGTGCCGTCCACGATGACTTCGCCATTGTTCATCACCGTGACGCGGTCGGCGATCTGAAAGACCCGATCGATGTCATGCTCGACGAGCAGGACCGGGATGTCCTGCGAGATCGATTTGACCAGATTGGCGATGCGCACGCGCTCCGCCGCGGCGAGGCCCGCGAGCGGCTCATCCAGCAGAAGGATGCGCGGCGCCGTCGCGAGCGCCAGGCCCAGGTCGAGAAGCCGCTGTCCGCCGTAAGACAGCGCGCCCGCCTCGGCGCGCTCGATGCCGGCGAGGCCGAGATAGCGCAGGAACTCGGCCGTTTCGGCGTTGATGTCCGCGAGCGACGATGTCGACGGCCAAACGGCAAAACGCCGCGCGTGCCGCGCCTGCACCGCGAGGCGAATATTCTCTTCCACGCTCAATCCGCCGAACAGGTTCGTGATCTGGAACGAGCGGCCGACGCCGGCGCGCGTGATGTCCTCAGGTTTCAGTCCGGTGATGTCCCGCCCGCTCAGCGCGATGGCGCCTTGATCGGGCGGATAAAGTCCCGACAGCAGATTGAACGCGGTGGTCTTGCCGGCGCCGTTGGGACCGATCAGGGCATGCAGGGTGCGGTCGGCGACGGCGATATCCATGCCGTGCACGGCGCGAATGCCGCCAAAGGTTTTCACCAGGCCCTTGGCGGCGAGCACGGGCTCGGCCAGCGCGCTCGCATGGCGCGGAAAGCTTGCCGGCAAGGGGTGGACTTGCGCCGCCTGACGTCCTGCCATGGCCGCCGCTTCCTCGACGCGTTTGCGGAACGGCGCAACCAGCTGCTGCGCGACGCCGACCAGCCCGGTGGGGGAGAAGACGATAAACCCGATGAAGAGCAGCCCGAACCAGAACAGCCAATGCGGCGTCCAGATCGAGAGGAATTCACGGAAAAGAATGAAAAACAGCGCGCCGAGCGCGGGCCCGAGGAAGCTCCGCATCCCGCCGATCACGACCATCGCCAGAAGTTCGCCGGAGAACGGAACGGAAAGAGGATCGGCGGAGGCAAAGCGGTGATGGAAAACCGAGAGCGTTCCCGCGACCGCGGTGATGGTCGCCGAGATCGTAAACGCGATCAGCTTGTAGCGGTCGGTCGGATAACCGACGAAGCGGGCGCGCTGCTCGTTCTCGCGGATGGCGACGAGCACGCTGCCGACCGGTGATCGATGAAACCGCCAGAGCACATACACGACCGCAAAGCCGATCGCAGCGACCGTCCAGTAATAGACCCAGGGCCGGCCGAGATCGAGCCCGAGCACGGCAGGCCGCACAACGCCGCCCAGTCCGCTTTCGCCGCCGGTGAAATGCGTCCAGCGAAACGCGACGGCGAACAGCATTGCCGTGAAAGCCAGCGTCAACAACGAAAAATAGACGCCCCGCCGGCGCAGGATGAGCAGTCCGGCGAGCACGCTCACGCCCGCCACGAACACGACCGAGAAGATCGCCGGCAGCACGATGTCCCCGGGGAACCAATGCCGCTGCGACAGCGCAGCCGCGTAAGCGCCGAGGCCAAAGAACGCGCCATGGCCGAAGGAGACAAGACCGGTATGGCCGACCAGGATGTTCAGCCCCATGCCGGCGATGGCAAAGATCACGACGTCGGTTGCGATCGTCAGCGTCAGTCCGGCCGCAAACAGCGCGTGCGGGAGAACAAGCAGCGCCATCGCCGCAACAACCAAGGCACCATAGGCGCGGACGGCCGGCGTCATTCGAATTTCTCGATGCGTTCACCGAAGAGCCCGCGTGGGCGGAAGATCAGCACCAGCGCCATCAAGAGATACATGGACGCCTCGCCCGCGGGAGGAAAGAAATAGATCGTCACCCCGCGGACGACGCCGACAAGCAGCGCTGCAACGACGACGCCCCAGAACGATCCGAGACCGCCGATCACCACGACGACGAAAGCGGCCACCAGAATCTCCGCACCCATGGCAGGATGCACGCCGGCAATCGGCGCCATCAAGACGCCGGCGAGGCCGGCGAGCCCGATGCCGAGCGCCGCAATCGCGGTCATATAAGGCTGCAGCGAGATGCCGAGCGCGCCAACCATCTCCGGATTTTGCACGCCGGCGCGCACGACGCGGCCGAAAGGCGTGCGATGGATGAGAAGCCAAGTGAGAAACACCGCGGTCGCGGCGACGCCCAACATCACCAGCCGATACCTCGAATAGATGAAGTCTCCAAGAAACAGTTGGCCGCGCAAGGCGGTCGGTATCGCATAGGGGATCGGCGGGGCGCCGAAGATCATGCGCAGGCTCTGTTCGGCCACCATGGCGAGGCCGAAGGTGAGCAGCAAAGAGAGGATCGGATCGGAGCGATAGAAGCGGCGAAAGAGAAATCGTTCAATGACGACGCCAATAAGCCCGACCGCGACCGGCGCCGCAACGAAACTGCCGCCGAAGCCGACATATTCCGTCAACACGACCGTGAGATAGGCCCCGATGGCGTAGAAGGCGCCATGGGCGAGATTCACGATCCCGCCCAGGCTGAAGATCAGCGAAAGGCCAAGCGCGAGCAGAAGATAATAGGCGCCAACGAGAAGACCGTTCAGCACCTGCTCGAGAATGAAGACGAGTTCCACGGGGAGGAGGACCTGTTGGTGCATCCCGGGCGGATCGCGGCGCGGAGTGGCGCGATGCAGACCCGGAACCGCCTGAAGCTATTGCGCCTCTAGCAGTCCCGGATCAGCGGCGCGCCGCGTCCGGGACACGACTATGCTCACGCCATCTTGCAAGCGCCGTCCTTCGGCGGAGCAATGATTTCAAGCTCCTGGTTGGTTTCCGGCACGGAGCCGAGCGGCGTGTAGATGTCCCACTGGTCCTTCATCTGCGCGGGCTCCTTCGCGCGCACCGCGTACATCTCCATGACCATCTGGTTGTCGTAGGCGCGGAAGTAGCCCTCGCGGGTCTTCATGATGTCGAACTTGGCGCCTTTGGCGAGATGCTCGGCAAGCTTCTGCGACTCGGTGGATTTGGTTTCGGTCATCGCCCGGGCAACGATCTTCAAGGAGTTGTAGTCGCCCCAGGACTGGTTCTCAGGCAGCTTGCCGTACTTCTTCGAAAAACTGGCGACGTAGGCTTTCGACGACGGCGTATCGACGAGATGGTGCCACACCAGCGGCCAGATGCCGAAGAAGTTGCCCTTGCCCGCGCCCCAGGCCACGGCCGTATCGAATCCGAAACCGGCGACCGGGAATTGCAGGCCGAACTCCGAATACTGTTTGAGGAAATTGGTGATCTGGTTGCCGGCGAGGTTTGAGACGACGAGGTCGGGCCGCGCCTGGCGGATCTTCAAGAGGAAGGGCGAGAAATCGGTCAGGTCGGTCGGGATCAATTCATCGGCGGCGAACTGCCCGCCGTTCTTTTCCATGAACAGCTTGGCGACGCGGAGAAGATCGTGGCCGAAGGCGTAATCGGCGGTCAGCGAGAACCACTTCTTGCCCTTCACCAGGTTCTCCTTGAGGAGGTACTGGCCGACGCCCTGCACATACATCGAGTTTGCCGCCTCGATGTGGAACATGTAGCGGTTGCACGACGCCCCGCGCATGGCGTCCGAATTGCAGCCCGTATTGATGAACACGGTTCGCGTCCGCTGCGCCACCTGGCCGATCGCAAGGCCCGAGGCCGAGGAGATTTCGCCGATCAGCATCGCGACCTTGTCGCGCTCGATCAGGCGTTCGGCTTTGGCGGAGGCCGTTTGCGGGTTCACCGAATCTTCCAGCACAAGCTCGATCTTGCGGCCCATCACGCCGCCCGCCGCGTTGATCTCTTCGGCCGCAAGCTGAATCCCAAGAACCGCATATTCGCCGAGCGGGCCGAGGAAGCCGGTGCGCGGCGTCAAATGGCCGATGCGGATCACGTCGGCCTGGCCGCGCGAAATGGCGGGCATGCCGACGCCGGCCAAAAGAGCCGTCCCTGCCGCGCCTTTGATCAGCGTGCGTCGCGAAAGCCTTGTCTGCGTCATTGAAAGTCCTCCCATGATCTCTCCGGCCAGCAATGGCGCGCTTGCCGCGGTCCTTGATGGCTATTACGGTCGCGCGGCGTCCGTTGAAAGTCCAGCGGATTTTCCGCGATCGAGGAGGCCTGATGGAGCTCGGAATTGCCGGTTTGCGGGTGCTGGTGACGGCGGGCGCCGGTGGAATCGGGCTTGCGGTCGCGCGCGCCTTTGTGGCCGAAGGCGCGAAAGTCCACGCCTGCGACGTCGATGTTGACGCGTTGCGTGCGCTCGCGAAAAGCGATCCCGCCGTGACGCAGACGCGGGCCGACGTGGCCGATCGGGCGCAGGTGCAGCGTCTGTTCGACGAGGCTTTGCGGGCGCTCGGCGGGCTCGACGTGCTCGTCAACAATGCCGGAATCGCCGGGCCGACGGGCAAGGTGGAGGATATTTCGCCGGAAGAGTGGGACCGCACGCTGGCGATCAACATCACGGGCCAATTCAATTGCGCGCGGCTTGCCGTGCCGCATTTGCGGCAGAGCCGGAACGCGTCGATCGTGAACCTGTCGTCGGCGGCGGGCCGCTTCGGATTCCCGCTGCGCACGCCCTATGCGGCGTCGAAATGGGGCGTGATCGGCTTCACCAAATCGCTGTCCATCGAACTGGGCGAACTCGGCATCCGCGTCAACGCCATCCTGCCCGGTGTCGTCGAAGGCGAGCGGATCCAACGGGTCATCGATGCCAAGGCCAAGGCGCTCGGCGTCAGCTTCGATCAGATGCAGGACGAGATGCTGGCGGCCGTGTCCATGAAAACCATGGTCACCCCGGAGCAGCTCGCCGACGCCGTCCTCTTCATCTGCTCGCCGCGCGGGCGCACGATTTCCGGGCAGGCGCTGGCCATCGACGGCGACTTGCAGATGCTGAAATGAGACGCGCCGGACAGCGCCGTCAGCCCCTGATCACTTCCGCAGCTTTCGCCCGACGAGCTTCTCCAGATTGCCGAAATAGATCTTGTCGCGATCGCCTTTCGAGATATCGAGCGAGTCGATGATCTTGATCGTCTCGCGAATATAGCCGGGGCCTTTCTCGGGATCGAAAGGACAATCGGAGGCGAAGACCACATGATCGACGCCATAGAAATCGAGCCCGCACACCGTCGCCGGGCGCGAACCGAAGGTCGCGCTGTCGGCATAGAAATCCTTGAAATAGTCGAGCGGGCGCTTGCGCAGACTCTTTCGTAAGGCAACGTAATCTTCGTCAGTCGTGCGCGCGCCAAGCTGATCCCACCCCGGTCCGACGCGTCCCTCGAAGTAGGGCACCATGGCGCCGAGGTGATGGGCAATGATTTTCAAGCCCGGATACTTGTCGAAGTATTTCGAAAAAACCAGGCGCGCCATGGCAACGCTGGTCTCGTAGGGCCAGCCGAAGGTCCACCAGATCTCGTAGAGCGATTTCTTCTCGTCGAGATAGTCGGGAAAATTCGCAGCGCGCGTCGGATGAAGCCAGACCGGCTTGTCGAGGCGGTGCATGGCGGCAAAGAACGGCTCGAACTCCGGGCGGTCAAGCGGCTTGCCGTCGACATTGGAAAAGATCTGCACGCCGATGGCGCCAAGCTCTTTGATGGCGCGCTCGGTTTCGGCAACGCCGGCGTCCGGCGCGGTCAGCGGGGCTTGCGCGATGAAAGCGGGAAAGCGGTCGGGATATTTGGCCACGAGCTCGGCCATGCCGTCATTGCCGACCTTGGCGAACTCAACCGCCAGTTTTGGATTGCCTTTGGCCAAGGTCTCGAGCGGCGGCTGCGGCAAGGAGAGAACCTGCACGTAATCGGGAAACATGTCGATGACGCGAAAGCGCTCATCCAGATCGTGAATGGAGGGGATCTTGCGCACGCGCATTCCCATGTCCTTGAGATCGCCTGCGAGCTCATCGAATTTCTCGAAGTACTTTTTCGGAAAAAAATGATTAAAAGCATCAATTCGCATATTCGCCCTCCGGATTTCTTGCGCTGCGCGCAACGCAAAACATCAATGACCCGCGCAGCAATGAACAGGACGCAGGATGATTGCACAAGAGCCCCTATTCCAAGTGCATGCCCGCCTTGCGGGAATCATGAACCTTGGACAGACGCCCTATGGCGAGCGGCGGATCATCAGCATCCTGGGCGGGTCGGTCGAGGGCGGACGGCTGAAGGGGGTCATCCTGCCTGGCGGCGCAGACTGGCAGATCATCCGAGCCGACGGGGTCGCCGACATCCAGGCCCGCTACACGATCGAGGCGGAGGGCGGGTCACGCATCCTGGTCAACAGCGAAGGGCTTCGCCACGGGCCGCCCGAGGTGATGGCGCGGCTTGCGCGCGGCGAGCCGGCCGATGCCGACAGCTATTATTTTCGCACTGCCATGCGGTTTGAAACGAGCGCGCCCGAGCTCAACTGGCTCAATCGCATCCTTGCCGTCGCGCGAGGCGCGCGTGAGCCAAACGCCGTCCGGCTCGACGTTTTTGAAGTGATTTGACCATGTCCTCCTCATTCTTGACCCCATAGCGCAGAGATGCGACGGACAAGGCCACAACGAAAGCCGGCCGGCAAACCGGCCTTGTGACAATCGCCGAAGGATTTTCGCCATGGACGTCAAGGGGCATGCCGCAATCGTAACCGGAGGCGGCTCGGGACTGGGAGCGGCGACGGCTGTCGCACTCGCAAACGCGGGAGCCAAAGTTTCCGTTCTCGACGTGAATTTCGAGGGCGCGCGGGAGGTGGCCGGAAAGATCGGCGGGATAGCCATCAAGTGCGACGTCGCAGATTCCGACAATGCGGCGGCCGCAGTCGCCGAAGCGCGCCAGAAGCAAGGCGCGGCGCGAGTCCTCGTGAACTGCGCGGGCATTGGACCCGCCAAGCGCATTGTCGGACGCGACGGCCCCATGCCGCTGGCCGATTTCGAACGCGTGATCAAGATCAACCTGATCGGGTCGTTCAACCTGATGCGGCTGGTCGCGGCCGATCTCGGCTCGGCCGAGCCGCTGCAGGACGGCGAGCGGGGGGTGATCATCTCGACCGCCTCGGTTGCGGCCTATGAGGGGCAGATCGGGCAAGCCGCGTACTCGGCGTCGAAAGGCGGCATCGTCGCCCTGACGCTTCCGGCGGCCCGCGAATTTGCGCAAATCGGCGTGCGCGTGCTCGCCATTGCGCCGGGCATCTTTCTCACCCCGATGCTGAAGACGCTTCCGGACGACGTGCAGAAAAGCCTCGCCGCCTCGGTCCCGTTCCCGAAGGTGCTCGGCGCGCCCGAGCAGTTTGCGGACCTCGTCATGCACATGGTGCAGAACCGCTATCTGAACGGCGAAGTCGTTCGCCTCGACGGCGCGCTGCGCATGCAGCCGCGCTAGTGGTCTGCGGACGGCGGCCATGCTCACGGCGTTTCGCACGGTGCTGATCGAGTGGGGCGACTGCGATCCCGCCGGCATCGTCTATTTCCCGCGCTACGTGGCCTGGTTCGACAATTGCACGCACGAGCTTTTCCGCCGCGCCGGTTTCGAGAAGTATGAGATGCGCCAGAAGTTCGACATGGTGGGCATCCCGATGGTCGACATCCGCGCCAAGTTCTACATCCCCTCACGTTACGGCGAGTTCGTCGATATCGAATCCAGGGTGACGGCGTTCCGCCGCTCGAGCTTCGATGTGCATCACCGCATGCTCAAAGGCGACAAGCTCGCCGCCGAAGGATTTGAAACGCGCGTCTGGGTCGTCGCGGATCCGGATAACCCCGCGCATATCAGGTCGCAGCCGGTACCCCGCGAAATCATCGAGAGGATGCAGGCCGACGATTGACGGCCCGGACCCCCCGTGGCGTACTGCCGCGAGAAACAACAACGCTCCAGGGAGGAGTTGCCGATGAAGGCTCGTTTACCGTCGCTCGTTGCGGCTGTCCTGCTTTGCGGCGTCGCATCCGCCAACGCCCAAGACAAGCCGGTGCATCTGAAGCTTTCGCATTGGGTGCCGCCCGCCCATCCGCTGCAGAAGGCGATGGAGGACTGGGGCGCTTCGGTGCAGAAGGCCTCGGGCGGCTCCATCACCTTCAACGTCTTCCCGGCGCAGCAACTCGGCAAGGCGTTCGACCATTACGACATGGCGCGGGATGGAATCGCGGATGTCACCTACATCAATCCCGGCTATCAGCCCGGCCGCTTCCCGGTGGTCGGCGCGGGCGAATTGCCGTTTCTCATGAGCAATGCAAAAGGCGGCTCGCAGGCCTTCGACGCCTGGTACCGCAAGTATGCCGGCAGCGAGATGAAGGACGTGAAGTTCTGCCTGGCGTTCTTCCACGATCCGGGCGCGCTGCATTCGAAGAAGAAGGTGGTCACGCCCGACGAGATCAAGGGCATGAAGATCCGCCCGGCGCACGCGACCATCGCCGCCATGGTCACGCAGCTCGGCGGGACCAATGTGCAGGCTTCCGCCCCGGAAGTGCGCGAAGTGCTGGAGCGCGGCGTGGCCGACGCCGTCACGTTCCCATGGGGATCGGTGCTGCTCTTCGGGCTCGACAAGTCCGTCAAGTTCCACATGGACGTGCCGCTCTACGCGACCACGTTCGCGTGGGTGATGAACAAGGCGAAATACGACGGCATGTCGGCCGCGCAGAAGAAAGTCATCGACGACCACTGCACGACGGAATGGGCCGGCCGGGTCGCGGGACCTTGGGCCGACTATGAAGCCGCCGGCCGCGACAAGCTCCGCAGCGCGGCGGGACACGAGGTCTATCAGATCACGCCGCAGCAACTGGAGCAGTGGCGCAAAGCCACGCAGCCGCTGGAGAAGACCTGGGCCGACGGCGTGCGCAAGGCGGGCCTCGATCCCGACGCCGTCCTCAAAGAGCTGAAAGGCAGTCTCGCCAAGTATCAGGCGGCATATTGACGGAGCGTGCCGTGGAACGGAGCCGGATCGACCGGCTGATCGATCTGACGGAGTTGGCGGCGGGGGCGTTCCTCGCCGCCATTGCGTTGATCACTTTCGCCAGCGTGATGCTGCGAGGCTTTTTCGGGTTCGCCATTCCCGACGGATACGACGTGTCAAGGCTCATGCTGGCCATCACCGTTTTCTGGGGGATCGCCTCGACCAGCTATCGCAATCAGCACATCCAGGTGGATATTCTCTGGGAAGCGGCCGGCCCAGGAATGAAGCGCGCCATCGACATCTTCGCCGCCACCGTGACCCTCGCCTTCACCGCACTGTTTACGTGGATGCTTGCCATCAAGGTGCTGAGCACGTTCCGCAGCAATGAGGCGACATTCGACTTGCGGCTGCCGGTCTGGCCGTTTCACCTGCTGGCGGCACTCGGCGTCCTGTTCGCAACGGTTCTGCTGGTGATCCGACTCTTTCGGCTCGTGAACGAGGCGGAACGCCGATGACCCAGAGCACCGTCGCCATTCTCGGGTTTGTTGCGCTTTTCGGTTTGATGGCGCTTCGCGTGCCGATCGGCATCGCCATGGCCATTGTCGGGGTTGCAGGTTTCGGCTTCCTGTCGGCGATGAACCCCGCCCTCAATCTGCTGACGCATTCGCCGATCCGCGTCTCGACCGACTGGGATCTCGCCGTCATTCCCATGTTCATCCTCATGGGCGCGTTCGCCACCGCGTCCGGCATGAGCCGCGAGCTGTTCCACGTCAGCAATGCCTGGCTCGGACACCGCCGGGGCGGACTGGCGATGGCAACGGTGACGGCCTGCGCGGGATTCGCCGCCATCAACGGCTCCTCGGTCGCAACCGCCGCCACCATGACCAGCATCGCGCTGCCCGAGATGCGTCGCGCGGGCTACCAGCCGGGGATTGCGACCGGGGTCATCGCCGCAGGCGGAACGCTCGGGATCATGATTCCGCCATCGGTCATGTTCGTGCTCTACGGCATCCTGACGGAGCAGGATATTTCGAAGCTGCTCGTCGCAGGCATCCTCCCCGGCCTGCTCGGAACGGCGTTCTACTTGCTCGCCGTGCAGACGGTCGGCTACTTCCGGCCGAAGCTGATGCCGCGCGGCTTCCGGACGCCCTGGCGGGAGCGGGTCGCCTCGCTCAAGGACATCTGGGCGACAGCGCTTCTTTTCGTCTTTGTCATCGGTGGCATGTATGGGGGACTGTTCACGGCGACGGAGGCGGCCGGAACAGGGGCGGCCGGGGCATTCCTGATCGGGCTCGCCCGGGGGCGGCTTTCCATGGCGGCAATCCGCGAATGCCTGGTCGAGAGCGTGCGCACGACGGCGGCCATTTTCACCATTGTGATCGGCGCCTTTCTCTTCGGCTATTTCCTGGTCATCACGCAGACGACCCAGGCGGTCGCGGGCTATCTCCTGACCTTGCCGATCGGACCCTATGGCGTGCTGGCGCTCATCATCGTGATGTATATCCTCCTTGGCGCGGTCATGGACGAACTGGCCATGGTCCTCCTGACCATTCCCATCATCTTTCCCGTCATCACCCAGCTCGGCTTCGATCCGATCTGGTTCGGTGTCATCGTCGTCATGGTCGTTTGCCTTGGCATGATCATGCCGCCGATCGGCATGAACGTGTTCGTCATCAACTCGATTGCGCGCGACGTCCCGCTCTGGGACATCTACAAGGGCGTGACTCCCTTCATCCTGGTCGATTTCGTGCGACTGTTCCTTTTGGCCGCATATCCGGAGATCTCGTTGTTGCTGCCCTCGCAAATGAATTAGAATTGGTCCCTCCTCTTCGAGTTGCCCTTGCTTCCGCTCGGGCTTCTCAAGGATGAATCCACCGGGACGTGAAGATGGAACGATCGTTCAAAAAGGAAGTCCAAGCGCTCAAGCTGGGGGACGGCGAGACCTTTCGCGGCGAAGGCATCCTCGCGGTCACGAAAGCCCTGCTGCAATCCGGCGTCAGCTATGTCGGGGGCTATCAGGGCGCGCCGGTGTCCCACCTCGTCGACGTGCTGGTGGAGGCCGAGGACATCATGGCCGACCTCGGCGTGCATCTGGAAACCTGCACGAACGAGGCTTCCGCGGCCGCGATGCTCGGCGCATCGATCAACTATCCCTTGCGCGGCGCGGTGACCTGGAAGTCGATCGTCGGCACCAATGTCGCCGCCGACGCGCTTTCGAATCTGGCCTCGCCCGGCGTCGTCGGCGGGGCCATGATCATCATCGGCGAGGACTATGGCGAGGGCGCCAGCATCATTCAGGAACGCAGCCACGCCTATGCGATGAAATCCGCGATCTGGCTGCTCGATCCCCGGCCCGATCTTCCGACAATCGTACGCACCGTGGAGAAAGGCTTCGAGCTCTCGGAGACAAGCCATTCGCCCGTGATGCTCGAGCTGCGCATTCGCGCCTGCCACGTCACCGGAGAGTTCGAGGCGAAGGCGAACCGGGCCGGCAAGTATTCCGCGCTCAACCCGCTGCAGAGCCCGGCGCGCTTCGATTACAGCCGCATCTCGCATCCGCCCTCGACCTTCATCCACGAGCGGCTGAAGGTCGAGGAGCGCATGCCGGCCGCGCAGCAGTTCATCCGCGAGCACGGGCTGAACGAGGTTTTTGGCGGCGACCTCGGCGAGATCGGCATCATCGTGCAAGGCGGGCTTTACAACAGCGTGCAGCGCGCGCTCACACGCATCGGCCTCGGCGATCTTTACGGCGGCACCCGCGTGCCGATCTACGTGCTCAACGTCACCTACCCGCTCGTCCCGGAGGAAGTGACATCGTTCTGCGCCGGCAAGCGTGCCATCCTGATCGTCGAGGAGGGCTATCCCGACTATATCGAGCAGGCGATCAACACCGAGCTTCGCCGCGCCGACATCCAGACGCGCATTTATGGCAAGGGTCCGTTACCGAATGCCGGCGAATACACCTCCGAGGTGCTGCTGAAAGGGCTGGCGGCGTTCCTGAAAGAAACGCGTCCCGGCGGCTTCGATGCCGACGCAGCCGGTGCGCTCGTGCAGCAGATGACCGGCCACCGCGAGGCGGCGGCGCAATCGGTGGGCGAACTGCCGACCCGTCCGCCGACGTTCTGCACGGGCTGCCCGGAGCGTCCCGTCTTCAGCGCCATCAAGCTCGCCGAGCGCGAGCTCGGGCCCATCCACATTTCGGCGGACATCGGTTGCCACTCGTTTGCGACCCTGCCGCCCTTCAGCGTCGGCAATTCGATCCTCGGCTACGGCATGAGTCTCGCCAGCGCGGCGGCGGTCGGTCCCAATATGAAGAACAAGCCGATCGCGATCATGGGCGATGGCGGATTCTGGCACAACGGCGTGATCACCGGCGTCGCCAGCAATCTCTTCAACAAAGGCGACGGCGTTCTGATCATCATGCAGAACGGTTATACATCCGCAACCGGCCAGCAGTTCATGCCTTCAAGCGCGCAGGCGCGCGATGGCGGCGCGACGGGCATGGATATCGCCAGGACCTTGCGTTCGCTGGGCGTGAAGTGGCTGCGGACTGTGCGAACCTACGGCGTCGCCAAGGTGCGCGACACCTTGATCGAGGCCATGCGCTCCACCGAGCGCGGGCTCAAGGTCATCATTGCGGATGGCGAATGCCAGCTTGCGCGACAGCGCCGCCTGCGTGCCGAAGAAGCGCAGATGCTCTCACGCGGCGAGCGCGTGGTGCGGGTGCGCTACGGCGTCGATGACGAGATCTGCACGGGCGATCATTCCTGCATCCGTCTCTCCGGCTGTCCGTCACTGACCGTGAAGCCGAGCCCCGATCCGCTGCGCTCCGATCCGGTCGCAAGCGTGATCGAATCCTGTGTCGGCTGCGGACTGTGCGGGGAAGTCGCGCATGCGGCCGTGCTGTGTCCCTCGTTCTACCGCGCGGAAATCATCCGCAACCCGAGCGCCTGGGACCGTGTTGCACATCGTCTGCGCCGGCGCGTGATCGGCTGGCTCGGCGGGCGCGTGAAGGCTGCCGCATGAGCTCGCCCACGCGACCGATCACCGCCCTCATTTCCGCCCTCGGCGGCGAAGGCGGCGGCGTACTCACGAACTGGATCATCGCCGCGGCGGCCAGGCAGGGCTTCCCCGCGCAATCGACCTCGATTCCCGGAGTCGCGCAGCGGACCGGATCGACGACCTACTATATCGAAATCGTGCCCACGCCCGCGCGCGAGCTCCCGCGAAAGCCTGTGCTCGCCCTCGTTCCGGGCATCGGCGATATCGACCTGATGATCGCGAGCGAGCTGTTGGAGGCAAGCCGCGCGGTGGCCAATGGCTTCGTCACGCGCGATCGCACGCTCGTCATCACGTCGACCAGCCGGATGTACACGATGCCGGAAAAGATGGCGATGGGCGACGGCCGGCTCGATTCCGGCAAGATGCTCAAGGCCATCGAAAAGAATGCAAAAGAGCGGGTGGCCTTCGACATGGATGCGCTTGCGCGCGACAATGGCGCAATGATCAACTCGGTCATGCTCGGCGCCATCGCCGGCTCGGGCGTGTTGCCGATACCGCTCGAGGCCTTCGAGGCCGCCATCCGCGACGAGGGAAAAGCCGCCGATGCCAATGCGCGCGGCTTCCGGGCAGGACTCGAAGCCGTGCGCCGGCGCCAGTCCGCCGCCGTCGTGCCCGACCGCAAACGGCCGGGCCGCCGGGTCGACACCGCGGAATCGCTGGAGGCCGAAGTCGCGGCCTGGCCCGCGGCGGCGCGCGATGTCGCAATCGAAGGCGTGCGGCGGCTTGCCGCCTATCAGGATGTCGCTTACGCGCGGCTCTATCTCGATCGGCTGCAGCCGTTCCGCGCCGGGGATGCGCGGCTGCTGACGGAGGTCGCGCGGCACCTCGCCGTTCGCATGTCGTACGAGGACGTCATCCGCGTCGCGCAGGCGAAAGCCGACCCTGCCCGCTTCGCCCGTATTGTCGAAGAGAAGAAGATCGGGCCCGACGAGCCGTTCATGGTCATCGATTTCCTGAAACCCGGATTCGACGAAATCTGCCAGGTGCTGCCGCCATCGCTGGCGACACGCGTGCTCGGCTACGCCGAGCGGCGCGGCTGGCGCGGGCGAGCCTATTTCGGCATGCATGTGAAGAGCACCTCGGTGCTCGGCTATCTGCGCTTCTGGATGCTGGCCAAACTGCGGCGCGTGCGGCGCTCCACCTATCGCTACCTGGAAGAGCAGATGAGCATCGAGGGCTGGCTCGGGTCGATCGCTCACGCATCGAAGCGTTCGAGCGAGCTTGCGCTCGAGATCGCCGAGTGCGCACGCCTGATCAAAGGATACGGCGACACGCATACGCGCGGCAGCGCCAACTTCGCCATCATCGAAACGCGGCTGATCCGTCCTGCACTTGCCGGGACGATTCCCGTGGCGCGCGCGGTCGACGCCATCGCCAGCGCGCGGACGGCGGCGCTGCTCGATCCTGATGGCGAGAGCCTTGCCCGAAGCCTCGCGGAGTTCGAGCGGCAGGCGCCGCTTGCGGTGGCCGCCGAATAGATCGACCCGCCCGGACGGGGACGACCGGGCGGGTCTTTGATCGGCGCAGGGTGGAAGGGGCGATTACGCCGATCATTTCCCTGATCCGCGCCTGATCTTGTCCGGGCCAGGGTCCGGGATCAGGAGGACATCAGTACCAATTGCAGACCCGGCGCGTGCCGATGTAGTTGCCCCAGCGGTCGTACTGCTCGACAAAGCCGCAGCGCCGGTGGGGACCCGCCACATAGGCCGGCTCGTAATAGCCCGGACCGGCATAGGCCGAGGAGGCAATGGCGGCGCCGGCCAGAGCGCCGATCGCGATGCCCGCTCCCACATAGCCCCAGCGCGGGCGGGCCTGCGCTTCGGAGGTGGAGACGGCGGCAGTGAGGGTGAGGGCGGCAAGCGCGGCCGCAGCGTATTTCGTGAGCTTGGTCATGGCTTATCCCCTTTGGGTTCCTGTGGGCCACGCTGGCCCTGTGCCCATTGGTCGCGGCAGCCCTGCGGAAGGTTCAAAGCCCGATTGCGTCTCCTCATTGGCCGAAGGCCGGGTCGGTGGCGTAGAATGCCTTTCACCTCAATGCTTGCCAGCAGGAGCCCGGCCGGCGCAGGTTAACGAAATTAACCTGTGACGCCGTTTTCAGGAGGAAACGATGCTGCAAAAACTCGAATTCAAGCGCGAAACCAACCTCATCGGCGGCGAGTGGATCGGTGCCGATTCCCGCAAGACCCTCGAGGTCAAAGACCCCTCAAGCGGCGAGGTGATCGGCACCGTTCCGAACTGCGGCCGCGCCGAGACGAAGCGTGCGATCGAAGCGGCGCATGCGGCCTTTCCAGCCTGGCGCGCAAAACTAGCGTCGGAGCGTGCCGAAGCCTTGCGGCGGCTCGCAGCCTTGATCGAGCAGAACAAGGAGGAGCTCGCGATGCTCCTCACGACCGAACAGGGCAAGCCAATGGCGGAGGCGCGCGGCGAGGTCGGCATGAGCGCGGCTTACGTGCTGTGGTTCGCCGAGGAAGCGCGCCGCGTCTACGGCGACGTGATCCCCTCCCCGTGGCAGGGCCGGCGCATTCTCGTGACCAAGGAGCCGATCGGCGTCGTGGGCGCCATCACGCCCTGGAATTTCCCCTCCTCGATGATCGCCCGCAAGCTCGGCGCCGCGATCGCGGTGGGCTGCACCATCGTCATCAAGCCGGCCGAGCAGACGCCCTATTCGGGCCTCGCCTGGGGCGCCTTGTGCGAAAAGGCCGGCATCCCGCCGGGCGTCGTGAATATCATCACCGGCGATCCGGTCGAGATCGGCAAGGAACTGACCGGAAACCCGCTGGTGAAGAAGATCACCTTCACGGGCTCGACCGAAGTCGGCAAGCTGCTGGTGGCGCAATCGGCATCGACCATGAAGCGAATGTCGATGGAGCTCGGCGGCAACGCGCCCTTCATCGTCTTCGACGACGCCGATCTCGATGCGGCGGTCGAGGGCGCGATGGCCTCGAAATACCGCAACACCGGGCAGACCTGCGTGTGCGCCAATCGATTCATCGTACAGGACGGCGTGTATGACGCCTTTGCCGAAAAACTGGCGGCGGCCACGCGCAAGCTGAAAGTCGGCCGCGGCTTTGACGCCGACGTTCAGCAAGGGCCGCTGATCGACCAGCAGGCGCTCGCCAAGGTCGAGGCGCATGTGGCGGACGCCGTGAAGAAGGGCGGCCGCGTCGTGCTCGGCGGCAAGCGTCATTCGCTCGGCGGCACCTTCTATGAGCCGACCGTGATCGCGAACGTCACGCCGGAGATGGCGGTCGCCCGCGAGGAGACCTTCGGGCCGGTCGCGCCGCTGTTCAAGTTCAAGGCGGAAGAGGAAGCCGTCCGCATGGCGAACGCCACCGAGTACGGACTCGCGTGCTACTTCTTCACGCGCGATCTTGGGCGCGCGTTCCGCGTCTCCGAAGCCCTGGAATATGGCCAGGTCGGGGTCAATGCCGGCGTCATCACCACGGAGGTCGCTCCCTTCGGCGGCGTGAAGGAATCCGGTATCGGACGCGAGGGCTCGAAATACGGCGTCGACGAGTATGTGAGCGTCAAATACGTCTGCGTCGGGGGCGTGTGACGGCGCTGGTCTGCCGCGCAACCTGATCAGGCGGATCCGGCGGCACCGTCCGGGGCGCCCGCGTCAAGGCTCATCGCCAACACGCGGGCGACATGCATGGCATCGCGTCCAGCGCTGTCGTGGATCTGGTGCCGGCAGGACGTGCCGTCGGCGACGATCAATGTGCCGGCCCCGGCTGTGCGCACGGCGGGCAGCAACGACAGCTCGCCCATGGCGAGCGATGCGTCGATCGTATCGGCGTCATAGCCGAACGAGCCCGCCATGCCGCAGCAGCTCGAATCCACCGTCTCCACATGCAGGCCGGGGACGAGTTTGAGCGTGCGTTCTACCGCTCCCATCGCGCCGAAGGATTTCTGATGGCAGTGGCCGTGCAAAAGCGCGCGTTCGGCCACCGGCGCAAGCGGCAGCGCGAGACGGCCTGCATCGGCTTCCCGAACGAGAAACTCCTCGAACAGGAGGGATTGCTCGGATAAGCGCCGCACGTCCGCGGACTTGATCAGAGCCGGGACCTCGTCGCGGAAACTGAACAGACAACTCGGCTCAAGGCCAAGGACGGGAACGCCGCGATCGAGAAACGGCGCGAGAGATTTGACCGTCCGCGCGGCTTCCCGCCGCGCCTCATCCACCTTGCCGACCGAGAGGAACGTGCGGCCGCAGCAGAGCGGCCGGGCACGACCGTCGGCGGGAACGGCGACGTGGACGGCGTAGCCCGCCTCAGCCAGAACGTCGCGCGCGGCGCGGATGTTCTCCGGCTCGAAATAGCGGTTGAAGGTGTCGGGGAAAAGGACGACTTCCGCCCGGCCCCCACGCGCGGCCATCCTCTCCTTTGCAGCACGAGGGAACTGTTCATCGTCGCGGAACCAGTCGCGGCGCCATTTCGGCAATGAGCGGCGAGCCGAGAAACCGGCCAGGGCTTCGGACAATTTTGCCGCGCCGGGCAGGCGGTCGCGCAGATTGAGCAGCCACGGCAGCCGCGCGGCGAGCGGAGCGTAGCGCGGGAGATAGCCCACGATCCGATCGTGCAACGAAAGTCCATGCTTCTCGGCACGCGCGGCGAGCACCTCGATCTTCATGCGCGCCATGTCGACGCCGGTCGGGCATTCGAGCCGGCAGGCTTTGCAGGAGACGCACAGTTTCAGCGTCTCGACCATCTCGTCCGAAGTGAGGGCATCCGCTCCGAGCTGGCCGGTGATGGCGAGGCGCAGCGTGTTGGCGCGCCCGCGCGTCGTGTCTCGCTCATCGCGCGTCACGCGATAGGACGGACACATGACGCCGCCCGCGAGCTTGCGGCAGGCGCCGTTGTTGTTGCACATCTCGACCGCGCCCTGAAAGCCGCCGCCGGTACCGATATAGGCGGACCAGTCGAGTTGCGTCTTGACGTCGACGCCGCGATAGCCGGGCGGGTAGCGGAAGTTGCGGCGGTCGTCGAATTTAGGCGCGCGCACAATCTTGCCCGGATTGAACAGGCCGCGCGGATCGAAGCGGTCCTTGACCTCCTCGAAGGCGCGCACGAGGCGCGCGCCGAACATGCTCTCATGAAATTCCGAGCGCACCAGTCCATCGCCGTGCTCGCCGGAATGCGAGCCCTTGTACTCGCGCACCATGGCAAACGCTTCCTCGGCGATGGCGCGCATCGCGCGCACATCCTTGTCGAGGCGCAGATTGAGCACCGGCCGCACATGCAGGCAGCCGACCGAGGCGTGCGCATACCAGGTGCCGCGTGTGCCGTGGCGTTCGAAGATATCGGTGAGGCGGGCGGTGTAGTCGGCGAGATGCTCGAGCGGCACGGCGCAATCCTCGACGAAGGAGATCGGCTTGCCCTGCTCCTTCATCGACATCATGATGTTGAGGCCGGAGGTGCGGACATCCGCGATTGCGGACTGCAAACCGGGGTCGAGCACATCCACGACGCCGCCCCATTGCGCGCCCGATCTGTCCCAGGCAAAGCCGAGATCGCCCATGACGGCGTGCAGCTCGCGCAGCTTGCGCGCGTTCGCCTCCTCGCCGTCGTCGAACTCGACGAGCAGGAGCGCATCGGGATCGCCGCGCACGAAAGACTCGAGCGTCGGACGAAACATCTCGATGTCGCGTGCGAGCGTGATCATGGTGCGATCGACAAGCTCGACTGCGATCGGCCCGAGCCTGACGAGGTGCTGCGCCGAGGCCATCGCCTCGTAGAAGCGGCCGAAGTGACAGACGCCGAGCGCGCGCCTGCCGAGCACGGGCGAGAGCTTCAGTTCGATCGCCGTCGAGAAGGCGAGCGTGCCTTCGGAGCCGACCAGGATATGCGCCAAATTGTGCGCCGGCGCATTCGGAGCGAACGCATCGAGATTGTAGCCGCCGACGCGGCGCTGCACTTTCGGAAACTTTGCCTCGATCTCGTCGGCTTCGCGCAGGCCGATGGCGAGCAGGTCTTCCGCGATCGCCCGCGTCGGCGCCGCGGCCGACAGATCGGCGAGCCCCGCCTTGACGGGACCGAAATGCCCGCGTTGGCCATCGGCGAACACGGCGTCGACGCTCAAGACATTGTCGCGCATCGTGCCGTAGCGGAGCGAGCGGCCGCCGCAGGAATTGTTCGCCGCCATGCCGCCGATGGTGGCGCGCGAGGCGGTCGACACGTCAACGGGAAACCAGAGGCCGTGTTGTTTGAGCTGGCGATTGAGGTCATCCAGCACGATGCCGGGCTCGACGACGCAGCGCCGCGCCGCGACATCGAGATCGAGAATCCGCGTCAGATGTTTGGAGCAGTCGATGACGAGCGATTCGTTGACGGTCTGGCCGGCCTGCGAGGTGCCGCCGCCGCGCGCGAGCACGCTGACCTTTTCCGCGCGCGCGATCGCGATCGCCCGCTCGGCCTCATCCATCGTGCGCGGGGCGACGACGCCCAGCGGCATCATCTGGTAATGCGAGGCGTCGGTCGCATAACGGCCGCGGTCGAAGCGTCCGAAGAGGACGTCGCCTTTCAGCTCGGCGCGCAGTCGGCGTTCAAGGGCGGGAGCTATCGATGCAGGCACTATTCGCCGCCCTTCCAAGGCACACGCCGGGCGTCGCGGACGTGCAAGATAATGATCTCGCCTCCAATGATTCGATGATAGATCTTGAGCGGGTAACGCCTGATCGTCAGACTGCGAATGCCCGGCATTTCAGTTTCGGCAGCCTTTGCAGGGTGGTCAGACAGATAACCCACTTGTTCCCGGACAGCCTTCAAAACTGCTATGGCCGTATAAGGCGATCGTCTCTTCAGGTACTCGTAAATGCGGTCAAGGTCGGCCTCGGCTCGAGGCGTGTACCGAACCGTCATGCGCCACGTTTTCTGAAGAATTCCGCCATTTTTTCATCACTGACGAACTCGCCTCGTTCTGCCTGAGCAAGGCCTTCCAGTATGGCCGCTCGGGTTTGCGCATCGAGCCTTTCGGGCTCGTTTGTTGCAAGATCAAGGAGGAGTTCGGCGACCTCATCCTGCTCGGACTCGGGCAGTTCCCGGACCTTGGCAATGGCTTGTTCAAGTAGCTTCGTCATGTGAAGGACTTTATCATAGCGGCCATCGGGTCCAAAGGAATCCCCATCATGCCCCAGAACTCCGCGCGCACGGCCGGCCGCCATTTCCTGCAGATTCCCGGACCCACGCCGGTCCCCGACCGCATCCTGCGGGCGATGGACATGCCGGTCATCGACCACCGCGGGCCGGATTTCGGGCGGCTTGGGCGGCGCGTGCTCGACGGCATCAAGACGATCTTCAAGACCGCAGGGCCGGTCGTGATCTATCCCTCCTCGGGAACGGGCGCGTGGGAGGCTGCGCTGGTCAACACGCTCTCGCCCGGCGACCGCGTGCTGATGGTCGAGACGGGACATTTCGCCACCCTGTGGAAGAGCATGGCGGTCAAGCTCGGGCTGCAGCCGGAATTCATCGCCACCGACTGGCGTGCGGGCGCCGACCCGGGTGCCATCGAGGCGCGGCTGCGCGAGGACAAAGGACGTGACATCAAGGCCGTGTGCGTCGTGCACAACGAAACCTCGACCGGCTGCGTGACGCTCGTCGGCGAGGTGCGTCGCGCCATCGACCGCGCCTCGCATCCGGCGCTGCTCATGGCCGATACGATCTCCTCGCTCGGCTCCATCGATTATCGCCACGACGAATGGGGCGTCGATGTCACGGTCGGCGGCTCGCAAAAGGGGCTGATGCTGCCGCCCGGACTTTCGTTCAACGCCGTCGGCGACAAGGCGATGAACGCATCCAGATCGGCCAAGCTGCCGAAGTCGTTCTGGGGCTGGGATGAGATGATCGCCTCGAACAAGACCGGGTTCTTCCCCTACACGCCGGCGACGAACATGCTCTACGCGCTGGCGGAAGCCATCGACATGCTGCACGAAGAGGGGCTGGACAATGTTTTTGCGCGGCACGACCGCCATGCCGAGGCGACCCGCCGCGCGGTGCGCGCCTGGGGACTCGAAATCCTCTGCCGCGAGCCGAAGCACTATTCGTCCTCCCTCACGGCGGTGACGATGCCGCCAGGCCATGACGCCGACGCGCTCCGCAAGACCGCGCTCGCGCATTTCGACATTTCGCTCGGCACGGGACTCTCAAAGCTTGCCGGCAAGGTGTTTCGCATCGGTCACCTCGGCGACACCAACGACCTCACGATCCTCGGCGCGCTCGCCGGCGTGGAGATGGGGCTGAAGCTCGCCGGCGTTCCGCACAAGTCCGGCGGCGTGCAGGCGGCCATGGACTACCTTACGGCGCAAGCCGCGGGGCCGGCGCGCAAGGCGGCGGAATAGCTACAATCCAAACGCCCGCTCCGCGTTCCTGCCCGCGATCCGCTTCGCCTGGTCCGGCGGCAGGGCGTTCACGCGCGCAAGGCAGCCGGCCATGTCGCCGATATTGTGCGGATAGTCCGAACCGTAGAGCAGGCGCTCGGGCGAGCCGGCGACCGAGATGCACAGCTCGAGCGCGCGTTGATCGTAGACGACGGTGTCGTAGTAGATCCGCTGCAGATAGACGCTCGGCTTCTCTTTGACGGCTTCCGCGCAGGCCGGGATCATCTCGTGGCAACGGTCGAGCCGCCCCGCGAGGTAAGGCAGCGTGGCGCCGCCGTGCGCGGCGATCAGTTTCACGTTCGCAAAGCGGTCGATGAAGCCGGACAGGATCATGCGCGCAAAGGCAAGCGTCGTGTCAATCATGAACCCGATCGGAGGAACGAGGCCGAACTCGTCCATGTGCATGTGGCGGATGCCCTGCGGGGCGGTTGGGTGTACGAGGACGGGGAGGCCCAGATCATTGATCGCCTGCCACACGGGCGTAAAAGCCGGGTCGGTCAGATCCCGCCCGTCGATGTTGGCGAGGACCATGACCCCGACTGCTCCGCCCTCGCGCGAGCGCTTGAGCTCGGCCACGGCGTCGTCGGCGAACTGCCAGGGCAGCGAGGCGAACCAGCGAATCCGGTCGGGCTTGGCGCGCTGCTGTTCGGCCATCGAGTCATTGACGAGTCGCGCGGCCCGCAGGCTCGTGGCGCGGTCGCCCCAATACACGTTCGGACAAGTGAGGGAGACGATGGCGACATCCACTTTCGCCTCGTCCATGCGCCGGATGCGGAGATCGTAATCCCACATGCCGGGCGTGAGAGTCATGAAGGGAGCGCCGTCGAGATGGATCGCGTCCTGACCGGCTTTCGTCTTCTTCAGCGCGTATCTGTCTCCACCGTGCGCACGCAGAAGCTCGAGGTAATCGAGCGTCAGCATATGCGTATGGACATCGATAACGGACATGCGCGCTCCGATCTGACCGGCTATTCCGGGACGACGCCGGCTTTCTGCACGACTTGCGCCCAGCGCCCGATCTCGGTGCGCACATAGGACGTGAAGACATCCGGCGCGCCGACCTCGCGCAACTCGAGGCCCGCATTGACGAAGATCTGCCGGACGTCGGGCATGGCCATGACGGCCCTGATCTCCGCATTGAGCTTGTCAACGATCGGCTTCGGCGTGCCGGCAGCGGCGATCAAACCCTGCCAGGCGACCGCCTCGTAGCCCGGCACGCCGGCTTCCGCGAGCGGCGGGATGTCGGGAGCGGCAGGAACACGCGCGGCGGACGACACGCCAAGCGCGCGCACCCGGCCGCTGGCGATCAGTGCCAGCGCTGGCGCGAGGTCAGAAAACATCATTGGCACATGGCCCGCGACGACGTCGTTCAGGCCCGGAAGGCTGCCGCGATATTGGATGTGCTTGGCCTCGATGCCGGTCATCGACTTGAGCAGTTCCATGTAGAGATGATGCGGCGAGCCGACGCCGCCCGAGGCGTAGTTCATCTCCGCCGGCTTGCTTTTTGCGAGCTTGACGAGATCGGCCACCGAATTCACGCCGAGCGACGAATTGACCACCAGGACGAAGGGGACATTCACGACGAGTGCGATGTGCGAGAAGTCCTTGAGCGGGTCATAGGAGAGTTGCTTGTAGAGGCTTGGGTTGATGGCAAGCGTCGTGCTGGTCGCCATCAGAAGCGTGTGGCCGTCCGGCGCGCTTTTTGCGACCGCCGCCGCCGCAATCGTCGTCGCGGCGCCCGGCCGGTTCTCGATCACGACGGGCTTGCCCAAGCGCTCGGACAGTTTCTGCCCGAGCGTGCGCGCGATCAGGTCGGTGCCGCCGCCCGGCGGGTAAGGGACGATAATCGTCACCATCCGGCTCGGGTAATCCTGCGCGGCAGCATCGAACACGGTCCAGAAAAGCGCCGCAAGGATGGCGAGAACAGCGCGGCCGGTCATGAGCGTCCTCCCGGAGTTTCGACCATCCTAGCTGGCCTGTCCCAGATTGGGGAGACTGGCTCAGTTGCGGCGCGCCGCCCGGCGGGGCAATCTGCCTTCAAAGCAATATGGGAGGATTTTATGGCTCGACTTTCGCGGCGCACGCTGCTTGCCGGGGCGGCAGGCGCAGTCCTTACACCAGCCCTCTCCCGCGGACAAAGCTGGCCATCCGGAACGATCCGGATCGTCGCGCCCTTTCCGGCCGGTGGGACCGTCGATGCGTTCTCGCGCCTGGTTCAGCCCGGACTGCAGCAGCGGCTTGGCGTTACGGTCATTGTCGAGAACCGGCCCGGCGCCATGGGCTCGACCGGGACAGCCGCCGCCGCGAAGGCGCCCCCCGACGGCAATACCTGGGTCGTCGTCTTCGACACCCATGCGGTGAATCCGACGCTCATCCCCAACATGCCGTTCGACACGGAGAAGGATCTCGATCCGGTCCTGCTCGTCGGGACGGCGCCGCATATTTTCTGCTGCCATCACACGCGGCCTTACCGCTCGCTCAAGGACGTCATGGACGCGGCGAAGGCAAAGCCGGACACGCTGACCTATGCGTCGATCGGCAACGGCAGCCTTGGTCACCTGACCGGCGTGCTGCTGTCCAAGCGCGCCGGGATCCGGATGGTGCATGTCCCCTATCGCGGCGGCGGGCCCGCGCTGAACGACGCGGTGGCGGGCCACGTCGACATGATCATGGCCTCGGCGGCCTTGGTCAGTCCGCAGATCCAGGCTGGCTCGCTGCGCGCCCTGGTGCAGACCGGCGCGGTGCGATTGCCGCAATATCCGAATCTGCCGACCGTGATCGAGAGCGGATTCCCGGGCTTCGAATCCTATGCCTGGTGGGGCGTGTTCGCCCCGGGCGGAACGCCGAAGGCGATCGTCGACCGATTCCGTGACGAGTTGGTCGCCTCGATCCGCGAGGAGCGCGTCATAAAGCAGCTCACTGAAAATCAGCAGATGACGCTGCGGCTCGGCGGCGCCAACGAATTGCGCGCCTTCGTGCGCGAGCAGATGAAGATCTGGGGCGACGTGGTGCGCGAGAACAACATCAAGGCGGAAATTTGAGCCCCTTGGCCGCAGCCCTTGACGAAGTGCTCGCGCCGATCGGCGACGGCTGCGTGCTCGCCATCCCGCACGGCATGGCCGGCGTCGCGATGGAGGCCACGCGCGCGCTGATCCGGCACGGGGTCAAGGGGTTGCACCTGATCGGCGTGCCGACTTCGAGCCTGCAAGCGGACCTGCTGATCGGCGCCGGATGCGTCGCGAGCGTATACACTTCGGCCATTAGTCTCGGCGAGTTCGGACCGGCGCCGCGGTTCACAGCGGCGGTCCTTTCCGGGACGGTTGCGGTGCAGGACGCCACTTGTCCGGCGATCTATACGGCGCTGCAGGCTGCGGAAAAGGGCGTTCCCTTCATGCCGATGCGCGGCTTGATCGGGTCGGACGTGCTCAGGCATCGGAACGAGTGGCGCGTGATCGACAACCCGTTCGCCAGCCAGGACCCGATCGTGCTCCTGCCGGCGATAAGCCCCGACGTTGCGGCGTTTCACGCGCCCATGGCCGACCGCGATGGAAACGTGTGGATCGGAAGGCAGCGCGAACTCGCGCTGATGGCGCACGCGGCGCGGCGGACCGTGGTCACGGTGGAGCGGATTCACGACGGCGTCTTTTTCGACGACCCCATCCTCGCGGCGGGTGCGCTGTCGAACCTTTACGTCTCACACATCGCCGTCGTTCCACGCGGCGCGTGGCCGCTGACGCTCCCCGATTTCTATCCCGCCGACGATGCGCACATGGCGGAGTATGCGCGGCTCGCAGCGACAGCGGAGGGTTTTTCGCGTTACCTTGACGAGCACGTCCATGCGCGACGCGCCGCCTGACTACCGCGAAGAGGAACTGCTCGCGGACGTCATCGCGGGGCTGATCGCGGATGCCAAGCATGTGGCGGTCGGCAATGCCTCGCCGATCCCGGCCACTGCGGCCTTGCTGGCGCGCGAACGCGGGGGCGGCACCCCGCGCATCACGCTCCTGCACAGCCGGCGTGACAGCTTCTTCACTGATGGCGGGCGCGAGCTGTTCGATTGCGCCGGCCAAGGGCGGATCGACGTGTTCTTCCTCTCCGGCGGACAGATCGACGGCGAAGGCAATATCAATCTCGTCAGCATCGGCGATCATGTGCAACCGAAGGCGCGATTTCCCGGGTCGTTCGGCTCGGCCTATCTCTATTATGTCGTGCCGCGCGTGATCCTGTTCCGGCTCGAGCACACGACCCGCACGCTCGTGCCGCGCGTCGATTTCATCAGCGCTCCAGGCGGAAGCGCGGCCAATGTGCACCGGCCCGGCGGGCCGATCGCGCTCCTCACCAACCGGTGCCTGTTTTCATTCGACCGCGCGAGGCGGCGCTTTTGTCTTGCCAGCGTCCACCCCGGACATACGGTCGAGGAGGTGGCCGAGCATACCGGCTTTCCGTTCGATCGGCCCGCGCGCGTGCCGGCCACGCCGGCGCCGAGCCAGGATACGCTTCGCATCATTCGGGAGATTGTCGCGCCGCAGCTTGCAGACCCCTATCCGCATTTTGCCAAGACGGTGTTTGGGATCGCGTCGGCTTCGCCGCCTCCCTCGACCGGGAGCGGCGAACCCGGTGATCGTCGACCCCCGATGCGCTAAGCTGCAACCGCCCTGCCCCGCAAGTGGTCAAATTCCGGGAGGAACCATGAAACGTCCGCTCATTGCCGCCGCGCTCGCGGCGCTCACCTTGTTCGCCGCCGCGCCCTCGCACGGGCAGACTTTTCCGGACCGGCCGATTACCATGATCGTCCCGTTTCCGCCCGGCGGAGTGGCCGACCAGACCGGCCGTCCCGTCGCTGCGGCGATGGAAAGAATCCTGAAGCAGCCGGTGGTCGTCTCCAACCGCCAGGGCGCGGGCGGCGCCGTCGGCATGGCGGCGGCGGCAAACGCCAAGCCCGACGGCTATACGATCATGACCGCGCTGTCCTCGATTTCGATCATTCCGGAAGCGGACAAGCTGTTCGGGCGGCAACCAGCCTATCAGATGGAGCAGCTCGCGCCGATCGCGCTGTTCACCGCCGATCCGACCGTGCTCGTCGTGCCGGCGGACAGCCCCTGGAAGACGGTGAAAGAGTTCGTCGAAGATGCGAAGAAGCGGCCGAACCAGATCGCCTATTCCTCGTCCGGCATCTACGGCACGCTGCACATGGCCATGGCGATGTTCGCGCATGCCGCCGGCATCGAGCTGCGGCACGTGCCCTTCACCGGCGCGGGGCCGGCGCTCACCGCGCTGCTTGGCGGACACGTGCAGGCGCTGGCGTCCGGACCGGGGCCGGTCCTGCCGCACATCAAAGAGGGCAAGCTGCGCGTGCTGGCGAGTTGGGGAAACGAGCGGCTGAAGGCCTTGCCGGACGTGCCGACGTTCAAGGAGCTCGGCTACAAGGATGTCGAGTTCTATATCTGGGCCGGTCTCTTCGCGCCGGCCGGCGTGCCTGAGCCGACGATGAAAACTCTGCGCGACACCGCCGGCAAAGTCGTGAAGGATCCGGACTTCATCGCAACGATGGAAAAGCTCCAGACGCCGGTGGTCTACATGGACGCGCCCGAGTTCAAGAAGTTCTGGGACGCGGACGCCAAGCGCATGGCGGAGGCGGTGAAGCGCGTGGGCAAAGTCGAAGAGAAGAAGTGATCTTACTTAGGTCATCTCGCGTGCTTCTTCGCAGTGACCGTATCGCCGGGGGATTGCTTGCGGCTCTTGGCGTTGCGACGCTCGCCGAGGCCCTGCTGCGGCTGCCGCTCGGATCCTTGGCCGACCCCGGGCCAGGCTATGCGCCGGTGATCCTGGGCGCGCTGCTTGCCGCGCTCGGCGCCATCATCACGGGGAGCGGGGCGGAGTCCCCGCCTCTCGGCGCGCGCGGCTGGGCGGAACTGCCGCATGCCGCGCGGGTGACAGGAGGCGTCGTCTTCGCGGTGCTGGCGCTCGAGCCCTTGGGCTACCGCCTTACGACGCTCGCATTGCTCCTGTTCTTTCTTGGCGTCGTGGAGCGGCGTTCGCTTGCCGCCACTTTGTCAGTCGCAGTCGCCTTCTCATTCCTGTCACATTACCTGTTCGCGACGCTGCTGCGCGTTCCGCTCCCGACCGGGCCGTGGGGGATATGACGGACACTCGCCCGTCATGCCCGACGCCAGGGGCCGGCTCCGCCGCTCCGAGCGGCGGCCATGGCGCTCCGGACCGAACATGACCGACACCCTGCAAAACCTCTGGCTTGGATTCTCCGTCGCGCTCTCGCCTGACGTGTTCGCCTATGCCGTGATCGGATGCGTCGTCGGCACGCTGGTCGGAATGCTGCCGGGACTTGGGCCGCTCGCGGGGATCAGCATTCTGCTCCCGATCACGTTCGGTCTCGACCCGACGCGCGCCATCGTGCTGCTGGCCGGCATCTATTACGGCGCCATGTATGGCGGTTCGACAACCTCGATCCTGATGCGCATTCCGGGCGAAGCCGCCTCCGTGATGACGGCGATCGACGGCTATGAAATGACGCGCCAAGGCCGCGCGGGACCGGCACTCGCCATCGCGGCGATCGGCTCGTTCACCGCCGGCACGCTCAGCATTATCCTGCTAATGTTGCTCGCGCCGCCGCTTGCGAGCGTCGCGCTGAAATTCGGACCCGCGGAATACACCGCGCTCCTCTGTCTCGGACTGATCGTGCTCGGCTATCTGTCCGGCGGCTCGATGACCAAGACGCTGGCCATGGCCGTGCTGGGCCTCCTGCTCGGCATGATCGGCATCGACACCATGTCCGGTTTCCTCCGCTTCACCTATGGCGTGCGCGAACTGTCGGATGGGCTCGGGATCGTGCCGCTTGCGGTCGGCCTGTTCGGCTTGTCCGAAATCATGACCACGACCGCGAAGACGGCGCCGACCCGGATTGCGCGGCCCAGGCTCAGCGAGCTCTTGCCGTCACGCGAGGAGCTGCGCGCATCGGTTGCGCCGATCGGGCGCGGCACGTTCATGGGTTTTTTCATCGGCATCGTGCCCGGCTCCGCGCACATCCTCTCGTCCTTCGTGTCCTACGCGACGGAGCGAGCGCTCGCGCGCGACCGGTCGCGCTTCGGCAAGGGCGCAATCGAGGGCGTCGCCGGCCCCGAGGCCGCCAACAACTCCGCCGCCTGCGGCGCCTTCGTGCCCATGCTGGCGCTGGGGGTACCATCGGGTCCGATTCCCGCGGTCATGCTGGCTGCGCTCATGGTGCACGGGGTGGCTCCGGGGCCGCGGCTGATCGTCGAACATCCATCTCTGTTCTGGGGCTTCATCGCCAGCATGTATGTCGGCAACGTCGTGCTGCTTATCCTCAACCTGCCCATGGTGGGCTTGTTCGTGAATCTTCTGCGCGTGCCCTACACCTACCTGTATCCGACGATCGCGGTGTTCTGCGTGCTCGGCGTCTATGCCGTCAATCAAAGCGTCGTCGACGTCTGGATCATGATCGTTGCGGGCGTGATGGGATACGGGTTGCGCAAGCTCGGCTTCGAGGTGGCGCCGATCGTGCTCGGAGTCATCATCGCCCCGATGCTCGAGCTCAGTCTGCGGCAATCGCTCGCACTGTCAGGAGGAAGCTATCTGGTGTTCCTGGAGCGGCCGATCGCCGCGACGATGCTCGGCATCGGCGCCGCCGTGCTCGCCTTCAACCTGTGGAGCGCGGCATCGCGCAGCGATTGGCGGAAGAAGGTCGGGTTGGGGGAAAAGGCAACGTCATGAATTCGAAATGGGAAAATGATCATCTTCCCTCGAAGATCGGCTTGCGCTTCTCCATGAAGGCGCGGCGGCCTTCCTCGTAATCGCGGCTTTCGAAACAGCCGAGCACAAGCTCTTTCACGCGCGCGAGGTCGCGCTTGCTCTCGTCCTTCAAAGCCTCGCCGATCGTGAACTTCGCCGCCTGCAGCGTGAGCGGCGCATTGGCGCCGATCGCATCGGCATAATTCTTGACATAAGCCTCCAGTTGCTCGTTGGCGACCACGCGATTGACAAGCCCCATCACGCGTGCCTCCTCGGCGTCGAACTGACGTGCGGTGAAGAAGATCTCCTTGGCAAAGGCTGGGCCGACGACGTCGACGAAACGCTTGATGCCGGGATAGTCGTAGCCGAGCCCGAGCTTTGCCGCAGGCAAAGCAAAGCGGGCGTTCTCGGAGGCGATGCGGATGTCGCAGTTGAGCGCGATCGCAAGGCCGCCGCCGATGCAGACGCCTTGAATCATGGCCATGGTCGGTTTGGGGAACGAGTGCAGCGCGGCGGAAGCCTGTTCGACGGTTTCGTTGTACTTGGCGATCGCGTCCTTGCTGGCGCGCTCACTGTCGAACTTGGAAATATCGGCACCCGACACGAAGGCCTTCGTGCCGGCGCCGGACAGCACGACGACCCGCACATCCTTGTCCTTTTCGAACTCGGCCAGAATGCGCACCATCGCTTCCCACATCGCGAGCGACACCGCGTTGTGGCGCTCCGGATTGTTGAAGATCATGTGGCCGACATGGCCCTCCTTGCGGGACAGCATCTTGTCGGTTTCGGTCATGGCGGCATTCCTGCTGGTCGGAGTCGGCACAACTCTGTGGCGCATATTGCATGCCGCTTATGCGGCGAAAAGGCCCATGAGCCACCGCCCGCGATTGACTCAACTCCACGCGGACCGCAGGATTTGCCAGCCTTGGCATGAAGATGGAGGACTTTTCGCATGGCGGCGCTCGCCGAAGATAACGCCATCGAGGCGATCACCGCCGAGCGCGGCCCGCACTACGAGCCGATGGGCTGGCATCATTGGCCCGAGCATCCCTGGCTCTCCTATCAGTTCAGGCGGGGTCTCGGCGAAACGCAGGAGGGCGGTGGCGCCGTCAGCGAGGTGTTTCAGGCGGCGTCCCGGATGATCCCCGGCGATCTCGAAAGCTGGCATGCCGAATGGAAGCGCATCGCCGACCGCAACTGGCAGCGCGGGATGGCCGAAGAAAAGGCCGGACACATTCGCACGGCGATGAACTGTTTCCTCCGCGCGGCGGACTATTACCGGCAGGCCGAATTCCACCTGCAGCCCGACGACCCGCGGCGGCTGCCGACCTTCGAAAAGATGGAGGCATGCAGCCACAAATTTCTCTCCTATCTGAACCCGCCCGGCGAAATCGTCGACATCCCCTATGAGAACGGGGTTTCGCTCTGCGGCTATTTCGCGCGAGCGCCCTTTCCCGGCGAGCGGCTGCCGGTGATGATCTGCATGGGCGGGCTCGACTCGATCAAGGACGAGATGTGGTTCATGCAGGCGCGTGGCTGCCTGCAACGCGGGATTTCCGTGCTGATGATCGACGGGCCGGGACAAGGCGGCACGCTGCGGCGGCATCGCGTCGTCAATCGGCACGACACCGAGGTGCCGATCGGCCGCTGCATCGACTGGCTGGAGCGGCGCGCCGACGTTGACCCGAGACGCATCGCCGTCTGCGGCTCGAGCCTCGGCGGCTATTACGCCGCGCGGGCGGGCTGCTACGAGAAGCGGCTTGCGGCCGCGATTTCACATGGCGCAATCTGGTCCGTGCACGAGATGTGGGGCAACAAGGGCGAGGATTTCGGACTCGCCATGCACATCAAATGGGTGTTCGGTAAGCCGACCATGAAGGAGGCAATGGAGAAGGCGAAAGCCTTCACACTCGAGGGTCATCTCGATCACATGAGCTGCCCTTTTTTCATCGTTCATGGCGGACACGACGTGCTGACGGTCTCGGCGGCGCGAAAGGCTTATGATTACGCCAAGGCGAAAGGCGTCAACGTCACCATGCGCATCGTCGAGCCGGACGAAACCGGCGCTGAGCACTGCCAGCACGACAACCCCACCATCGGCCAGGAACTGATCGCCGACTGGCTCGCGGATCTGTTCGGAATCGATCAGCGCAGGCTGCTGCGCACATCCTGGAATCCCTTCCTTTGATCCTCATGAGACAAGTGGTGCACGCATGAGCAATCCCATGATCCCGCGCGAGCGATGCGAGTATTCGGCGATCGTCGACCGGCCGCCGCTCAAGCTGCCCAATAATGCGCGGCTCGTGTTCTGGTCCATCGTCAATCTGGAGGTATGGGACATTTCGCGTCCCATGGCGCGGCAGGTGATCCCGGCGCCGACCGGCCAGCCGCTCCTGCCTGACGTGCCCAACTGGAGCTGGCACGAATACGGGATGCGCGTCGGCGTCTGGCGCTTCTTCGATCTCTATTCCAAATGGAAGATCAAGCCCACGCTCTCGATCAATGCGCGCGTGTGCGAGGATTACCCGCGCGTCGCCGAGCAGGCGAAGCGCGACGGCTGGGAGTTCATGGGCCACGCCTATGATCAGATGCCGATCCACAAGCAGGACGATCAGGCAGGCATGATCAACCGCTCGATGGACATCCTGGAAAAATTTACCGGCAAGCGGCCGGTCGGCTGGCTTGGACCGGGGCTCACGCAAACCTACGAGACCCCCGAAAACCTCGTCGCCGCCGGCGTAAAATACATCGGCGACTGGGTTTACGACGACGAGCCGACGGTCATCAAGACCGCCAAGGGCCCGCTCGTCACCCTTCCCTACACCGTCGAGCTGAACGACATTCCGATGATGATCGTGCAGCATCACGAGAGCGACTATCTCTACAAGCGCACGATCGACCAGTTCGACCGCTTGTATGAGGAAGGAAAGCACCGCGCGAAGATCCTCGCGCTTGCGATCCATCCCTACATCTCCGGTCAGCCGCACCGCATCAAGTATCTCGAAGCGATCTACGACTACGTGAACCGGGACGGAGTCGTGCACTGGAACGGCGAGCAGATTCTCGACTGGTATTTGAAAACGAGCGGGCAAAAACTGGGAGCGGCGGCATGAACGTCCAGAACCCGCCGGCAAAGCCCAATGTCGGCATGCTGCCCACGGAGCGCATCGATTATTCGGCGATCGCCCAGCGCAAGCCCCTGAAGCTTCCCGACGGGGCGCGCATGGTCGTATGGGTGATCGTCAATGTCGAGGAATGGGACCCGCTGCAACCGATGCCGCGCACGATCCTGACGCCCCCTGCGGGCGGATCGCCTTCGCCGGACGTACCGAACTGGGCCTGGCACGAATACGGCAACCGGGTCGGCTTCTGGCGCATGCTGGACGTGTTCGACGAGTTCAAGCTGCCGGGCGTGCTGGCGATCAACGGTTCGGCGATCGACGCTTACCCGCCGATCGTGGAGGCCGCGCTCGAGCGCAAGTGGGAGTTCATGGGCCACGGCTTCACGCAGCGGAACATGCAGAAGGTCGCCGATGAACGCGAGGATATCAGGAAGACCACCGAGGCGATCCAGCGCGCTGCCGGCAAGCGTCCGCGCGGATGGCTCGGTCCCGGGCTCACCGAAACATGGGAGACGCCGGAGGCGCTCGTCGAAAACGGTTACGAGTATGTCTGCGACTGGGTCCTTGACGATCAACCGGTTTGGCTGAAGACGCGCACAAAGCCCATCGTCAACGTGCCTTACACGCAGGAATGCAACGATGTGGCCATGATGCTGATCCAGCATCACAAGGCGAGCGAGTATTACGATCGGGCGATCGACCAATTCGACGAGATCTACGGGGACGCGAAAAACTCGGCGCGCGTCATGGCGCTCGTCGTGCATCCCTACATCATGGGCGCGCCGCACCGGCTGAAATACTTCCGCAACATCTTCGCAAAAATCCGAAAGAAACGGGGGGTGCTGTTCTGGACCGGCGAGCAAATCCTCGACTGGTATCTCAAGGCCGGACCGAAGGCGCGGTGATCTGGATGATCCAGAGGTCGGCCCGCGCCGTTCTTTCCCTCTCCCCGCCGGGGATATGTCGGGTCGTGTCAGCGAGCGCGGCGCCACGATGAATACCTTTCAGCTCCTCAACGGCCTGACCTTTGCGGCGCTCCTCTTCGTGGTCGCAAGCGGCTTCACCCTGATTTTCGGCCTGCTCCGCATCGTGAATCTGGCGCACGGCGCGCTTTACCTTTTCGCCGGCTATATCGGATTCACGGTGGCGGTGAAGACCGGCTATTACGCCCTGGCAGGCATCGCGGCCATGGGTGCGGCGGCCATGATCGGGCTTGCGCTCGATCAAGGACTGCTCCGCTTCGTGCGCGGATTCGAGTTGCGGCAGGTGCTGCTCACACTCGGCGTCGCTTTCGTGCTCAACGACCTCGCGCTCGTAATCTGGGGCGGCGACAGCTTTACCGTTCCGATCCCGCAGGCGCTGCAGGGCGCGATGCCGATCTTCGGCATTTTTTATCCGAAGTACCGGCTCTTTGTGTTGCTGGTCGGCGTGACCGTGTTCGTCGCGCTGTGGATCCTGCTCAACTACACGCGGCTTGGCGCTCTCATCCGCGCCGGCGTCGACGACGCGGAGATGGTGGAGGCCTCGGGGGTGAATATCCGCCGCGTGTTCCTCGCCACCTTCCTGCTCGGCTCGGCGCTCGCGGGCCTCGGCGGGCTGATGGGTGGCGCATTCCTCGCCCTCTATCCCTCTGCCGACGCCGAAATCCTTGTGTTCAGCCTGGCCATTGTCATCATCGGCGGACGCGGCAGCCTCGTTGGGGCCGCGGTCGGGGCCGTCTTTGTTGGGTTGTTCAACACCTTGGGGCAGGTCCTCTTCCCCGAGCTCGCCTATTTCGTCATCTTTGGACCAATGGCGCTGTTACTCGCGTTTCGACCTCTTGGACTATTCGGGCGGGCCGCATGACAACCAAGATGCAGTCCTCGGGCCGTCTGGCCTTCTCCTCCTTGGGCGCGAAGCCGGGCGCGATTGCTGTCGTCGCCATGATCGTGGCGGCGGCTGCGGTTTTGCCGTTGGTGCTCTCCACCTATCAGGTGAGCATCGCCACGGAGATCCTGATTTTCGCCGTGCTCGCCATGTCGATCGACATTCTGGCCGGTTTTGCCGGACGCACCTCGCTCGGGCATGGCGCAATTTTCGGGGTCGCGACCTATGTGGTGGTCTATACGATGACCAAATCGGGCCTAGCGCCCCTGCCCGCTTTTCTGCTTGGCGTGATCGCCGCTACCGGCGTCGCCGCCGTATTCGCCGTGCTCGCGATCCGCACCTCGGGCGTCTATTTCCTGCTGCTGACACTTGCGCTGGGCATGGTCGTGTGGGGCATCTGCCTGCGCTGGACAGCCGTGACCGGAGGCGAGAACGGACTGCGTGGCGATATTCGCCCCGCGTTCCTGGCGGCGCATGCCAATTTCTACTGGCTCACGCTCGCCGTCACGCTGGTGCTGACCCTGGCCATGTGGCGCTTTGTGCGCTCGCCCTTTGGAATGACACTGCGCGGCATTCGCGACAGCGAAAGCCGCATGCGCAGCCTCGGCTATAATGTGTCGCTTCACTTGTTCATCGGCTTTACCGTATCCGGCTTTTTTGCCGGAGTGGCCGGCGCGCTCTATGCCTTCTTCAACAACTTCGTCAGCCCGTCCACGGTCGAGCTGCGCCAGTCGGTCGAAGGCCTCTTGATGATCATCGTCGGCGGCGTCGGAAGCCTCTATGGCGCATTTGTCGGCGCCACCGCCGTGATTGCGGTCGAAAACTTCGTCTCATCCTATACCGAGCGATGGCAGATGGTGCTCGGCCTCGCCTTCATCCTGATCATGATCTTCGCTCCTGAAGGAATCGTCGGCAAAGTCCGCGAGCTCGTTCAGCGAGGAAAGCCTTGAACTTCGCTTCCTACCAGACAGGGGACTCACTATGGATCGCAGACAGCTTCTGAAAACCACGGGACTCACGCTCGCAACCGCAGGACTCGGCATTCGCCCTTGGTCCAGGGCCAGCGCGCAAGCAGGGCCGATTCGGATCGGGCTGATGGCTCCGCTGACCGGCGTCGTCGCCTCAGGCGGACGCGAGATGGTCGATGGCGTGAACTTCTGGTTCGAGTCGATCAAGAATGTCGTCGCCGGCCGCAAGGTCGAGATCACGGTCGAGGATGACGGATCCAACCCGGACACGGCGCTGCAAAAGGCGCGACGCCTCGTCGAACAGGGCAATGTGCATTTCCTCGTCGGCAACCTGCTCGCCAATACGGGACTTGCCGTAGCGAACTACGTCAAGGGGACCGGCACGCCCTACTTCATTCCGATCATCGCCGCTGACGATCTCACGCAGCGCCAACGCATCCGCAACGTCATCCGCGTCGCCGGCTATTCGGCCAGCCAGACTACGCGGCCGATGGCAGACTGGGCGCTCAAACAGGGCTACAAGCGGGTCGCGACGATCTCGCAGGATTATACCTTCGGTCACGAGCAGTGCGGCGGCTTCGCGCAGACCTTCACCGAAGGCGGCGGCGAAATCGTGCAGCAGTTCTGGCACCCGCTGAATACCGCTGACTTCAGCCCCTATCTGGGTCAACTGGCGAACATGAAGATCGATGCGGTGTTCGCGATGGAAACCGGGGCGGACGCGACGCGCTTTATTCAGCAGTATGCGAGCTTCGGCTTGAAAGGGAAAACTCCGATGCTCGGCGCGATGAACGCCACCGACCAGTCGGTCATCCGCACGCTCGGTCCCGAATGCGAAGGAATCGTATCGGCGGCGCATTTCGCGGAAGGGTCGCCGGTGCCGATCACGCAGAAATTCGTGAAGGAGCACACTGACAAATACGGCCGCATCCCCTCGCTGTACGGTTTCTCGATGTATTCCGGCGTGATGTGGGTGTGTAACGCGATCGAGAAGATCGGCGGCAAGGTCGAGGATCGGGACGCGCTTCTGAACGCCGTCTTGAACTCCGAACTGGCTGGATCCCCGCTCGGACGGCCGGTGCGGCTGGATAAATACGGCAACCCGATCTACGACATCCAGATCCGGCGGGTCATGAAGCGCGAGGACGGCAAGTTCTGGAACGTGCCGATCGCCTCTTACGAAAATGTCTCGCAGTTCTGGAAATATGATCCCGAGACATACATGAAGCAGCCGCCCTACTCGCGCGATTTCCAGGGGATCAAGAAGGGGTGAGCGGCACTCTGACGACTCGATAACGCGTCATGTCGGGCTCGGCCCGGCCATCCATGTGTCGCCTGAAATCACAAGACCTGGATGGCCGGCATGAGCGCGGGCATGGCGATCGCAAAGCTGTCTCCTTTTTCCAGTCCACCGTGCCCGAACCCGTCCTTGTCCTCTCCAATGTTGTGGTCGCCTTCGGCGCGCTGCGCGCAGTCGATGGCGTCAGCCTGTCCGTCGCGCGCGGCGAGCGGCGCGCGATCATCGGGCCGAACGGAGCCGGCAAGACGACGCTGTTCAATGCCGTCACCGGCGTTCTCCCGCCAACGTCGGGAGCGATCACGTTCGAAGGCCGTACCATCACGCGCGATCCTCCGCATGCCAGGGCGGGGCTCGGCATCGCGCGCACGTTCCAGATCACCAACCTGTTTCCAACGCTCAGCGTCGAGGACAATCTGATCCTTTCCTTGCGCGGGCTGAAATCGCGAAAGTTCTCGCTGTTCGGCAGTCCCGACCTCGACGAAGACGAGCGCAAGCGCGCCGAGCGGGCGCTTTCGATGTCGCGCCTCGGCGATCGGCGATCGATCCTTGTCAAGGAGCTGTCCTACGGCGAACAGCGGCAACTCGAGATGGCGCTTGCGATCGCGGCCGAACCGCGCCTCCTTCTGCTCGATGAGCCGGCGGCCGGACTGTCGCCCGCCGAGCGCGGGCTTGTCGCCGACATCATTCGCGCCCTGCCGCGGGAACTGACGATCGTGCTGATCGAGCACGACATGGATCTCGCCCTCGGACTCGCGGAATACGTCACCTGTCTGCATGAAGGGCGCGTGCTGGTCGAAGCGGCGCCGGATGCCATCCGCAAGAACGAGCAGGTGCAGGAAGTCTATCTGGGCAAGCCGCGCCATGCTTGAGGTCACGAATGTCCACAGCTTCTACGGGGCGGCGCATGTGGTCCAGGGCGCTTCACTCACGGTCGGCGCGGGCGAAGTGGTGGCCCTGCTCGGCCGCAACGGCATGGGCAAGACGACGCTGATCCGTTCGATCATGGGGCTTTCGCCGCCGCAGGTGCGCAGCGGCAGCATCAGCTGGCGCGGGCGAAGTCTGATCGGGTTGCCGCCGCACGAAATCGCCCAGCGGCGCATCGCCATCGTGCCGCAGGGACGGAGGCTCTTCGCGTCGCTCACCGTCACCGAGCATCTGACCATGTTGAAAAGCCCGCGCAGCAGCGTGGGCTGGACGGTCGAGCGGGTGCTGAATCTTTTTCCGCGGCTCGGCGAACGCCGCAACCACCGCGGCAGTCAGCTCTCCGGCGGCGAGCGGCAGATGCTCGCGGTGGCGCGGGCGCTGATCATCGATCCCGAGCTGATCCTCATGGACGAGCCCTCGGAGGGGCTGGCCCCGGTCATGGTGCAGCTGCTCGAGGAGGTCGTGCTGGAACTGAAGCGCGCGAAGCTGTCGATCTTGCTGGTCGAGCAAAATCTCTACAGCGCGCTCGACGTGGCTGACCGCGTCTATATCCTGGAGACCGGCCGGATCGTGCACGAGGGCATTGCAAAGGACATGCTCAGGAACCCGGAGATGCTCAAATCGCATCTCGGCGTGCGCTAGGGTCTGATTAGTTTCGTCGCATTTTCTTTCGGCCAACCGGTACCCACTTGGCCGGAAAATGCGCTCGAGCCTGATCCGATCGGATAGAATTGGTCAAGCTCCAATACTATTGTTTGTCGCATTTTCTTTCGGCCAACCGGTACCCACTTGGCCGGAAAATGCTCCGGTCAGCGGCGGCTCGTATGCCGCTCCAACAGTTCGATGTTGTTCTGGATATACTGGTTTTCGGGGTCGCGGCTCTTGGCCTGTGCGAGCTTCGCCCGGGCGCGGCGATAGTCGCCCCGCATCATGTAGGAATAGCCCTGATTGTTCAGGATTTCCGCCGTGGGACCCGCAATCTTGATCGCCTGCGCATAGGCGCGGTCGGCAAGCTCGAACCGTTTAAGGCGATCATATGAGGCGGCAAGGCCCAACCAGGCTTCCGTGTCGCGCTCGGCGGGTCCCGGAGACTTCTCGGCGGCTCGACGGAAATGCTTCTCTGCCAATCCATAATTCTGCTCGCGGAAATGGCGCTTGCCGAGTTCGACATCGTCATTGGGGTCGGCCCCGATCGGCTGGCCGGTCAGACCCGACTGATCGACCGTGATCTGGCCGTTGGTGACGGGTTCGCCCTGGAGGGAGCCGGTCGATCCCGTGGTTTCAGGTTCGCCGGCCGGCTGGTGCAAGCTCGCAAGCCGCTCCTTCAGCGTCTCGCATCCCGAGAGCAGGGCGAGGCACGCGACGGCAGCGACAACGCGGGTACCAAACACACGCATTCGAATACTCCGGGCGACACCGGCAAACGCCCGCCCGCACGCCCCCACGCCAAGCCGGGGCCAGAGTAGAGAATGATGGTTAAGAATTTGTCGCCGGAGCGAGCGGGGCCGGTCAGAACGCGCCCATTTTGAAGCGAACGATGACGGGCAGCATGATCACGACGATGATCACGGGAAAGATGAACATGATGAGCGGGACGGACATCTTGGCCGGGAGGCTGTACGCCTTCTCCTCCGCCGAGGAGAGGCGCTTGTGACGCATGTCGTCCGAATAGACGCGGAGCGCGTCGGTGAGACTCGATCCCAGTTCCTCGGACTGCTGCAGAAGGGTCGCAAAAGAGCGCGCCTCGTCCAATCCGAGCCGGTCGCCGAGGTGCTCCAACGCCTCGCTCAACTTGCGCCCCGCGCGGATTTCCAGCGTGGCCATGTAGATGTTCGCGCTCAGCGAGGGATAGGAATCCGTAAGCTCGCGCCCGACCCGGTCGAGGGCCGCTTCCATGCTCAACCCCGCTTCGGCGCAAACAACCAAAAGATCCATGAAATCTGGAAAGCCGGAGCGGTGCTCTTCCCTTCGTCGTGAAATGCGCCTGTTGAGGTAGATGTTGGGCGCAAAATATCCGCCCAGCCCAAACACGCAGACAAGGCCCCACATCCACTCGCCCAGTTCGGGAGGCATCATAGGCGCGGACACGAAGATCAATCCCGCAAGCCCGACGGCCAGCACGACACGCGCAAGGAGGAAGAAGGCGACGGCGCGACTGTCGAGAAACCCGGCCTGAACCAGTTTCCGCCGCAACTCGCGCGCATTTGCCTCTTCGATCGAGAAATGCCGGCTCGTATAGTCCACCAGGCGTTCCGCCGTCTGGATGCTTGCATGACGGAGCGAGCGGTCGTCGGCTGGCGTGCCTCCACTCGCGGCAACGCCGGCAGCTCGCCGCTTCACCGCCCCGCGCGCCCGAAAAGCCAGCATGAGCGCGAAAGCCAGCGTCGTGCTGCCGAGAAACACGAACAGGCTCAGCATCATGGCCGGGTTGTCGATCATCTGGCCCATGTCAAAACGCACCGATCAGATCCTGAAATTCACGAGCCGATACATGACGTAATTGCCGACAAGCATCCATGCGCCGGCCGCGGCCAAACCGATCTTCGTCAGATCGAAATGCCAGACGCTGGAGTAGAAGTCGGGCGCGGCAAAGCGCAGCAGCAAGAGAATGGCGACAGGCAGGCCCGAGAGGAAAAACGCTGAGAACCGGCCCTCGGACGCCAGCGCGCGCACTTTGCGCCGCAGCTTGAAGCGCAGGCGAATGACGTGCGAGAGGCTGCTCAGAATCTCCGTCAGGTTGCCTCCCGTCGATCCTTGGATGGCGACAGCCGTCACGAACAACGGGAGGTCCTCCTGGCCGACGCGGAAATAGAGGTTCCGCATGGCCGCTTCGAGCTCGGCGCCGTAAGTGATTTCGTCGGCCGCAATGCCGAACTCGGTGCCGATCGGGTCCGGCATTTCACGCGCCACCATGCTGATCGCGACAGGAACCGGATGCCCGGCGCGAATCGAGCGCACGATGATGTCGATCGCGTCGGGGAATTGTTCGCCAAATCGGCGCAACCGCCGCTTGCGCTTTGCGACCAGCCAAAGATACGGCGCGAGACAGGTTGACACGGCGAAGGCGACAAGCGCCTGCAGCATGCTTTCCGTCCACCACAGGATGCCGATGCCGACCGCCGCGGCCGCAAGCACAGCGAAGATCCCAAGCTTGGCAAGCGTCACCGTCACGCCGGACTGAAGCACGAGCCTGTTCAAGGACACGAGCGGAAGACTGTAGAAGCCGCCGCTGGTGAGGCCGCGCTCGCGACGAAGCTGCACCAGGATGTTTTCCCGGTCCGGCTCGTCCTTCATCAGCCGCATCCGACGGTTCACGTTCTTGCGGTATGATGTCGTCGAGAACAGCAGCAGGTAGAGCGTCTCGACAAACAGCACGACCGATGCCGCGGCGAACAGCATGAAGAGATGCGATTGGTCCAGTTCGAACGGCATCACGGTCACAGGGGCTTGGACGGGTCGAAATAGGCACCCGGGACGTTGATGCCGCGCGCGGCAAGGTCGCCCAGAAATCGCGGACGCACGCCGGTCGCCTGGAAATGGCCCTGCACGGAACCGTCCTCGGCCGTGCCGGTGCGCACGTACTTGTAGATCTCCTGCATCTGGATGATGTCGCCTTCCATACCGGTGATTTCGGATATGGAGGTGATGCGACGCTTGCCGTCGGAGAGGCGCTGGAGCTGCACGATGACGCGAATGGCGGCGGCGATCTGGCCTCGCACGCTGGCAATCGTCATCGGCATGCCGGCCATGCCGATCATTTGCTCGAGCCGGGAGATCGCATCACGCGGCGTGTTCGCGTGAACCGTGGCCATCGATCCCTCGTGCCCCGTATTCATCGCCTGCAGCATGTCGAACGCTTCCTCACCACGGCATTCGCCGAGAATGATGCGGTCCGGGCGCATGCGCAGAGCGTTCTTGACGAGTTCACGCTGGCGGATTTCACCCTTGCCCTCGATGTTGGGCGGCCGGGTTTCCATCCTGCCCACATGCGGCTGCTGAAGCTGCAGTTCGGCGGCGTCTTCGATGGTCACCAGACGCTCCTTGTCGGAAATGAAGGCCGACAAGGCATTGAGCATGGTCGTCTTGCCGGACCCGGTGCCGCCGGAAATGATCAGCGTCACGCGCGCGCTCACCGCTGCCGCGAGAACCTCCGCCATCTGCGGTTTGATCGCACCGATGTCGACGAGCTTCTTCAGGCTGAACGGCTTCTTGGAGAATTTACGAATCGAGACGAGCGGACCGTCCACGGCAATCGGACGTACCGCGATGTTGATGCGCGATCCGTCGAGCAAACGCGCGTCGCAAAGGGGCTGTGACTCGTCAACACGACGCCCGACCGCGGAGACGATCTTGCTCAAAATGCGCAGAAGATGCGGCTCGTCTTTGAAGCGAACAGGCGTCGGCTCGAGAATGCCCGCGCGCTCGACATAGACACATTCGTGACCGTTGATGAGGATGTCGTTGATGCTCGGGTCTTTCAGAAGCGGCTCGATGGGACCCAGGCCCGTCATCTCATCGAGGATCTCGGCAACGAAATCCTCGAGTTCCTTGGCGTTGAGCGCCAGACGTTCCGCAATCGTGTACTGGGAGACGAGACCCGAGATGTGCCGTTTCATCTCCTCTTCCGGCATCTTCTCGAGCGCGGACAGATTGATCTCTTCGATGAGTTTGCGATGCAGACGAACTTTGGCGTCCAGAAGCTTCTCGCTCAGAAGCGGGTTCGTGCGCGGGGGTTCGGGCGCGAGTTCGGGCGCGGCCACGATGGACTGTTCGAGAAAAGACGGTGTGGGCGTCTCCGCGGCGGGAGCGCTTTCATGCGCGGTCGCAGGACGTTGAGCGGTGAAACGGCCAAGCATCTGGGTCCTCAACGGCTCACTGCGCTCAGCGGGTCCACGCCAGGCTACGCGCTTGGGTGACCGGCTCCGAGCCGGCCGGCGCGGCAGCCGACAAGCTGATCAGCTTCTTGAGCGCTCCCGAGACGTTGTTCCCGGGCTTTACCTCGTCGAGCGGAACGCCGCGGTCGATCGCCTCGCGCACGAGACGATAATTGTTGGGGATCGTGCCGATGAAGGCGCCGCCGAGCGCCTGCTCGATGTCGGCGCGCCGGAGTCCGGTGTCGAAGAGACGCTGCTCGAAACGATTGACGATCACTTTCGGTTTCGGCCCTTCGCCGAGCCGTTCGCCAATGGCGGTGACGAGCTGCTTCGCATGGCGCAATCCGGGCACGGTCATCTCGGTCACGATGTAGAGCTTGTTGGTCCCCAGGAGGACGCTATCGGTCCACGAGAACCACGTTCGCGGCATGTCGATCACGACATATTCAAAGTGCGTCGACACGAGGTCGAGCAGGCGCGTGACCATGTCCGGGTCGAAGGATCGCATCTCTGCGGGGCGGTTCGGCGCTGCGATCACCGAGAGCCCCGAGGCATGTCGAGACAGCATCACTTCAAGGAGATGGCGGTCAAGACGTTCCGGCCGCGGTTCGATCTCGTTGAGATCAAGCCGAGGCTCGATGTCGAGATAGTCCGCGCAGGCGCCTTGCTGGAAGTCGAGATCGACGAGGCAGGTCGCGGCGCTCGCTCGCGTGCCGCTCTTCATCAGCTGCATCGCGGTCTGAATGGCAAGCGTCGTTACGCCAACGCCTCCCGCCGCGGGGAGGAACGTGTATATTTCAGCTTCGAGCGGCCGCTTTTCGGCAGGCGTCTGCGTAGCCTTGGCACAGGCGCGGACCAGGTCGATGGAAGCAACAGGCTTCACGAGGAAGTCCGAGACGCGAATCTGGATCAGGAGCCTTGCGACCGCCTCGGTGATGCTGCGGACGACGACGACCACCGGCGATGCGCCGTTGAGGCGCGCAATGAGCCTCTCCAGCGCGACCATCGCGCGGCCATCCTGCGCGGCCGATTCGATGTCGACAATCAGGACGGACCCCCCCTCGATTTCAGGGGCTTCGACAGCTCGGCTCAACGGACCGGCCAGGAGGCGGAGCTCGAGTTCGCTCGCGCTGCCGAACGTTTCGCGCGCAAGCTGCTCAAACTCGGCGTCGGCCGTGAGAACCACGACCGACGCTTTCCCGTTTGCTTCTCGCGCTCCCTTGGACATGACACCAATTCACATGGATGTTTTCGCTATTGCGTTCCGCCGGGCGCGGCCGGCGCAGACGGCGCCATGACCGGCTGATACTGGACCGAGCTCGTGCTTGTTGTCGCCAGCGGCGTCGTCTTCCCCGTGCGGTAGCGCTCGGCGGCCTTCTGCATGCGGCTTCCGTCATATGCAATGTTGCGGTTGCCTGCGCTCTTGGGCCACGGATCGATCGTCTGCACCGCAATGTTCGTCGCCACCGCGTCGCCGGCGTGAAACGACAGCGCCTCGCGGCGGTCGAAGTAGATGTCCGAGCAACCGGCCAGAAGCACGCCGACAGCGGCGACCGTGGCGAAGATACGCACGGCGCGATCAGTAGCTTGCGGCAACATGGCTTGCTCCCTTGCGGATATCGAGAATGTGGCCTGACATCGGCGGCTCGACCGAGCGCTGGATGTCCTGACGCACCTTGTTGGGTGTGAGTTCGGAGATGCCGAACAGGAAGAAGTCCCCGTCATTGGCCGCAACCGTGTTGTCCAGCGGCGTCTTGAGCATGTCGCCCGGACGGCTTGGACGCACGAGGCGCGGGGTTACGATGATCGCAAGATCGGTTTCTTTCTTCTGATAGGAGGCGCTACGGAACAATGCGCCGAGCACCGGAACATCGCTCACCCATGGCAGCTGTTGCTGCGAGGTGGTGCCGACGCTCTGCAGCAGGCCGGCAATGGCGAAGCTCTGGCCGTCGCGCAATTCGATCGTCGTGTTGGCCCGCCGCACGATCAGGCTCGGGATGTCGATTCCGCCAACGCGGACCACGTTCGTCGGGTCGAGCTGGCTGACCTCCGGTTCGATCTTGAGATTGATGAGACCGTCGCCGAGCACGGTGGGGGTGAATGCCAGGCCGACGCCGAACCGCTTGAACTCCACCGAGATCTGACCCATGGACGATTGCACGGGGAACGGAAACTCGCCGCCGGCGAGGAAGCTTGCCGTGTCGCCGGACAGGGCCACGAGGTTCGGCTCGGCGAGGCGGCGGGCGAGACCGCGCTCTTCCAGAGCACGGATGATCACGTCCGCTTCGGTGCCGCCGCGAAGGAGATTGGCGACCACCGTCCCGAACGGCGCGTTGCCCGATAGAATCCCCGCAGTTCCGACCGCGGCCGCGAACCGATCCCCCACCACGTCCCAGCGCACGCCGAGCTCGCGTCCGGCGGTGCGCGAAGCCTCAACAAAACGGACTTCGAGCAACACCTGTTGGGGCTGGGTCACCGCGACCGAGTTGATGACATCCTGGCCGAATTGCTTGGCGATGATCACTGCCTTGTCGACCGTGACGGCATCCGGGGAGGCTCCGGACAGCAGGATCCGGCCGTTCACCGATGAGACCTTGAAGCGCGCGTGGGGAAAACGCCGCGCGAGCTCGGCGCCGAGCCGCGCCGTGTCGTAGGAGACCTCCACGTCGAACACGCCGACAAGCCGCTTGCCTTCGGCATAGGCGGAAACGCGGGTCGAGCCGATCTTCTTGCCCAGGATCGAGAGCGAGCGATCCGTGAGCGGCACAACGTCGGCGATCTCGGGGTCAGCCACGACAATTTCCGAGAAGGTCGCGTCGGTGCGCACGTTCTCCGATTTTCCATTGGAGACACGAATGCTCGCGGTGTCGGCGCTGTTTCTGATCTCGATATAGCGGGGCTGTGCGGCCGCGTCATGATCGAGCGGCGCAACAAGCGCAGCGCCGGTCAAAAGAACAAGCGACAGCACGATGCGCTTGACGGCACTCGATGCGCCCTTCAAGCAGCAGGCACTGACGCGCATCGGGTTTACCGATGTCTCGCTTCGATGTGCTGACCGATTCACGTTGGCCCCCAGTCTTTTCCGTGTTCGAGTATCAGCGGGTCCCGTTACCGCTCGTGCCCGACGTCTCCGATGAATGTTGTTCGGCAGGGACGTTGTATTCCTGCTTCTTGTCTTTTCGCGTGACCGATACCGTCGCAAACCGGTTTGACTCGTTCGATCGCGTCTCAGGATTTCCGAGGTCGCCAAGGCCGATGCGCCGTGTGCTCTCGACCCGCGTCTCGCCTGCCTTGCGCAGCGCCAAAGAAAGGCTGCCGACCGATCCGGCGAGCGAGAGCTTTTGCGCCGCGACCGCGTCAACCTCGAGGGTGACCGCTTTCACGACCGAGGGTTTATCCACGCTGTCATCCGCCAACTGATCTACTGCGAGCACACGCGTATGCTGCAGCACGATGTCGGTCGTGCCTTTATCCTTGTCCAACTGCCGCGTCAGAAGAACGTCGACGTGGTCGCCGGGAAGCACGAAGCCAGCAACGCCCTCGACGTCGTTCACGCGCACGGTCATGGCGCGCATGCCGGGCTGGATCACAGCTGACAGCGTCGCACGTTGTCCCGCACCCGTGACCTTCGCCGCAAGAATCGGTTCGTTCGTCGCGATGGAAGCAAGCACCATGCGCTTGCCGCCCGAGAGAAGCTCATTGACGGAGGCGAACGTGCCGGCAGGCACTGCACCCTCGGGCCAGTCCACCTCACGCAGAGATTGCGGCGTGAGTTGCGTGCCATAACGCAGAGGCGTCGTCGCAATGACCACGGTCCGCGTTGCCGCTGCGGGCCTTTCGGGCTGCGTCTTCGCGTGCTTTGCGGTTTGGCTGCCAAGCCATGACTGCGCGACGAACATCGCGAGCAGGCCGAATACGACAGCAAAGACCGCCATCAGGACTGTACTGGTACGCACGGATAATCACCCCAGAACGATTATTCCTCGTCCGGAATGCACGTTGGGCTCCAGTGTTGAATCCTTTCTGAAGCGGCGAAAAGCCCTGCGATCATATTGAATCGCGGGTGAAGCTCGATGCCTTATGGAGCGTTAAGGAGACGCCTCGACTTGTCGGAGAAGGATCAACAAATCCTTCCGCATCCTGTGCTGCCATTACCCTGTGCATGCCCGCTTAACCGCATCAGAACCAGGTGCGAAGCGACAATTTTCGACAAAACGCCGTGCGCGCGGCGACACTATTTCAAGCTGCAGTGACCATGATGCAGGCGGGATTCGCATGGATCACGTGATGTCTTTCATGAGCTTCGTCCGCCGTTTTGCCCGCGACCGCCGCGCAGTCGTGATGCCGCTTTTTGCGCTCTCGATGGTGCCGATCTTCTGGACAATCGGCACGGCTGTCGATTACAGCCGGGCGAACGCCATGCGCACCTCGATGCAGGCAGCGCTGGACTCGACGGCCCTGATGCTCTCGAAAGAAATCCAGAGCCTCACGCCCGCCGAGATCACCCCCAAGGCGCATGCCTACTTCACCAGCCTGTTCGATTGGACGGGAGCGAAGGACGTCATCCTCAGCACGAGCTTTCAAAGCCCGCAGCAGGGCAGCTTCATCCTTCGGGTGACCGGCAGCGCGAAAGTGGACACGGTCTTTGGCAAATTCGATCCGATCCTCGGCAGCTATCGTGACCAGATCGACATCGGCATGTCCGCCGAGGTGAAGTGGGGCGTGAAGCGGCTCGAACTCGCGCTCGTGCTCGACAATACCGGCTCGATGGCCAGCAATGGCAAGCTCGCCGCCCTGAAAGCCGCTGCGCACAATCTGATCGATACGCTGAAAGCCGCTGCGAAGAATCCGGGGGATGTGAAAGTTGCCATCATTCCTTTCGACACGACCGTGAATGTCGGGCCCAATGCCAAAGCCGTGCCGATGTTCGACTGGTCGGTCTATGACATCAACCCGAACACGTGGGAAGGCTGCGTTGCCGATCGCACGCAAGACTACGACGTGACGGACGTCGTGCCGACCATCCCACCTGCGGTCATCAATCAGCGCACCCTTTACCCGGCAAAGGATTGCGGTTCGCTGACGATGCTGATGCCGCTCAATGAAAACTGGACGGCGCTGCACAGCAAAATCGATGCCATGACAGCGGCCGGCAGCACCAACACCACGATCGGGCTCGTGTGGGGTTGGCACGCGCTCACCGGGTTCTTGCCGCTGACGGAAGCAGAGGCCCCGAAACCCGACCTCGACAAGGTCATCATCCTTCTGACCGACGGCGAGAACACGCGTAACCGCTGGACGACAAGGACGTCGTCGATCGACGCCCGTACGCAAGCGGCCTGCGCCAATATCAAGGCGGCGAATATCAAGATCTACACGGTCCGCGTCATTGACGGGAATGCGGCCCTGCTCAAGAACTGCGCGACACGGCCCGACATGTATTACGACGTGCAGCAGGCGAGCCAACTCTATGGCGTGTTCACGTCCATCGCACAGAACCTCGCCAACCTGCGCGTTTCGCAATAGGCCCGATCTCGAATTCGCGGCTTAACCCCGTTCCTGAAGATCGACGTTGCGCCTGGAAAACCTGCGTGTCTGCTTCGGTTTCCAGGCCGGAGAGGCCGCACGCTCCCGGCCTTGAGCGAGCGCGGGCGCATTTGGCCGCGCCAGATGCGCCGTTGCTGACCGGGCTCCTTGTCCCCCGATGCCCCTATTTCTACCCAACGGTCTTGACCTTCAGGCCTTGCCAGCGTAATTGAGAGTGAACGTTCATTCTCATTATCATGAAGGCAAGACAGAGCGATGCGACGCGTTAATGCCCAGCTTCAATCTGACCGCCGGGACGAGATCCTGGAAGCGGCCCAGCGATGCTTCGCCCGCGCCGGCTTCCACCAGACCTCGATGCAGGAGATCTGCGCCGAGGCGAATATGAGCCCGGGCAATCTGTATCGCTATTTCGCCGGCAAGGAAGCCGTCATTGCCGGGATCGCGGAGCGCGACCGTGCGGACGCGGCCGAGCAATTTGCTGCCGTCGAGAACGCGCCGGACTTCTTTGCCGCCCTGGCCGAGCTCGCCCGCCATCACCTCGTCGAGCGGCCGCACGATGAGGTCGCGCTCTGCGCCGAGATCATGGCTGAGAGCCGACGTAATCCGGGTATTGCGCGCATCTACCAAGACGTTGAAACCGAGGTGAAGGCCCGGCTCGTTGCGATGCTCAGAAAGGCGGCGGAACGCGGTGAAGTCGCCCGCGACCTCGACTTCGAAAGCGTCGCCGTCGTGCTCATGGCCCTTGCCGACGGAATTTCGTGGCGGCGGGCGGTCGATCCGGATTTCAGCGCAGAGGCCGCGCTGCCGCTGGTCCTGAAAATGGTTCACTGCGCGCTCAGTGCGCGCCGGGGAGGTTCCCATGAAGGGTAGTCGCATTGCCGCCGTCGGCCTGGTCGTGGCCGCCGGCCTGTGGATCGCCTCGGGCTACCTCATGCCGCATGAAAGCGCGCAGAGCCGCGCCTCCCCGACAGCGACGGCGGCCGAGAAGCCGTTCAATGTCGGGGTTGTGGAAACGCATGTCGTCCCGCACAGCCGCAAGCTCGCGCTGTCCGGGCGCACCGAGGCCGACCGTAAGGTGATCGCGACGGCGCGCACGTCGGGCATTGTCCGGGAGATCCGGGTGCGTCGCGGTCAATCGATCCAGGAAGGCGAGGTCATCGCCGTTCTTTCGGACGAAGCGCGCGAAGCGCAAGTCGCGCAGGCGCGCGCACTCGTAGCGCAACGCAAGGCCGAGTTCGAAGCGCGGAGCCGGCTGGTGGCGCAGGGGACGCTGCCCAAGCTCGAACTCGGGAATCTGGAGTCCCAATTCAGGACGGCGGAGGCGGCCCTGGCGGCCGCGGAGGCCGAGCTCGATCGCGGCTTCGTGCGGGCGCCCTGGTCCGGCATCGTCAACGAGGTGCCGGCCGAGGTCGGGCAAGCGCTCTCGCCTGGCAAGGAGATCGCGCACATTATCGCACTCGACCCGATGCTGGCCGTGGCCGAGGTGGCTGAACGGCGGGTCGGCGGGATCCGCGTCGGCGACGCGGCTGATATTCGCCTGGTGACCGGCGATACGGCGAGGGGACGCGTGCGATTCGTTTCGAGGACCGCCAGTCCCACGACGCGCACCTACCGGGTCGATGTCGAGGTTGCAAATCCAAACGGCACGATCCCCGACGGAATCTCGGCCGAAGTTTCGATCGCGCTCGCCCCGCTGCCGGCGACGCGCGTGCCGCGCTCGGCGCTGACCTTCTCGTCAGGCGGGGACCTTGGCGTGCGGATCGTCAGCGAGGGCGGAAAGGTGGCCTTCGTGCCCGTCGAACTGGTCGAAGACGAACAACAGTTCATGTGGGTTTCGGGGGTTCCCGACGGTGCTCGCGTGATCGTGCAGGGGCAGGACTTCGTTCGCGAAGGCCAGCAGGTGAACGCGACGCCCGCACGGGACATCAAGGCTGCCGCGCGCTAGGCGCGGCCTCAATCGCAAGACAGCTTCAGGCCGCGCGGCCAGATCGCGACCAGGTGCATATCAATGTCACGTCTCATCGAGTATGCCGTCAGCCACGCGCGCCTGACGATCGCGACGCTCCTGTTCCTGCTTGCCGCCGGGCTCGTCGCCTATGTGACGATCCCGAAAGAGGCCGAGCCCGACGTCAAGATACCGATCATCTACGTGCAGCTCACGCAACGCGGCATCAGCCCGGAAGATTCCGAGCGGCTGCTGCTGCGCCCCATCGAGACGAAGCTGAAGTCCGTCGGCAACGTCAAGGAAATGCGCTCCACCGCCTTTGAAGGCGGCGGTTACGTGCTGCTTGAATTCGAAGCCGGCTTCGATTCGAAGGCTGCGCTGGCCGACGTGCGCGCCAAAGTCGACGACGCCAAACGCGACCTTCCGCGCGACGCGGAAGAGCCGAACGTGCAGGAGGTGAACCTTTCGCTCTATCCGGTGCTGGTCGTCGCTTTGTCGGGCGAAGTGCCGGAACGCACGCTGCTGCGCATTGCGCGCAACGCGAAGAACATCGTGGAGCAGGTTCCCGGCGTGCTCTCCGCCGAATTGCGCGGCGCCCGCGAAGAGGCGGTCGAAGTCATCGCCGAGCCGATGTTGATGAAGAGCTATGGCGTTTCGCTCGATCAGCTCATCGCCGCCACACAGGCCTCCAACAGCCTGGTTGCGGCCGGCGCGCTGGAGGGCGAGTCGGGCCGTTTCGCCGTGAAAGTGCCGGCGCTGATCGAGCGACCGGAAGACGTGCTGCGCATTCCTATCGCCGCCTCCTCGGGCGCCGCCGTGACGCTCGGCGACGTGGCGCAGGTGAAGCCGACATTCAAGGACGCGACCTCGATCACGCGCATCAATGGCCGGCCGGCCATGACGATCGAGGTTTCCAAGCGCACGGGCGCCAATCTGATCGAGACCGTCGATGCGGTGAAGGCAACGGTCGAACGGCTGAAAACCACCTGGCCTCAGGGCGTGCAGGTCGCCTATACGCAGGACAAGTCCAAAGTCATTCGGACCATGCTCGCGGATCTGCAGAACTCGGTGATCACCGCGGTTCTTTTGGTGGCTGTGATCATCCTGTTCGCCCTCGGCTTCCGTGCATCGCTGTTCATCGGCATCGCCATCCCGGCCTCCTTCCTTGCCGGTGTGCTGGGCCTGCAGCTTGCGGGGCTGACCGTCAATATCGTCGTGCTGTTCTCGCTCATTCTCGCCGTCGGCATGCTGGTGGACGACGCGATCATCGTCTCGGAATATGCCGAGCGAAGGATGTCCGAAGGAACGCCGCCGAAAGAAGCTTACGTGCAGGCGGCCCAGCGAATGGCCGGACCGGTCATCGCGGCGACCGCCACGCGCGTGGCGGCGTTCTCGCCGCTGTTATTCTGGCCGGGCATCGTCGGCGAGTTCATGAAATACCTGCCGATTACGTTGATCGCGACGCTGTCGGCCTCGCTTGCGGTTGCGCTGTTCTTCACGCCGACGCTTGGCGCCTTGCTCGGCAAGGCCTCGTCGACGCCGCATGATGAGCGCGCAGCGGCCGGAGGCCCCTATATGCGCACGGTTCGGCTTGCTTTGCGTCATCCCGGCGCCACGATCGGCCTTGTGCTCGTTCTGCTCGTCGCTGTGCAGACGGCTTATGCCAAGTTCGGCAACGGTGTCGAGTTCTTCCCCGATGTCGAGCCCGACTTTGGCCAGGTCATCATTCATGGGCGAGGCAACATTTCGCTCGAGGAAAAGGACAGAGCCATTCGCGCCGTCGAAGAGCGCGTACTGAAATTCGACGGGCTGTCGACGGTTTACACGCGAGCAGGGGAACAGCCGCGCGGATCGAACGAACTGTCCGAAGACACCATCGGCGTCATTCAATTCGAGTTCGCCGACTGGCAGACGCGCCGTCCCGCGCGCGAGATCATGGACGAGATTCGCGCCCGGACGAGCGACATTCCAGGCGTGCTTGTGGAAGTCACCGCGCCGCGCGCCGGCCCTCCGACAGGCAAGCCCATCCAGGTGCAACTGTCGGCGCTTGATCCCGACGTGCTGCCGGCCGCGGCCAAGAAGGTCGCCGGCATCCTGGCCGCGCGGACCGATATTCGCGATCTCGATGATGGCCTGCCTTTGCCCGGCATCGACTGGACGCTGCAGGTCAACAAGGCCGAGGCCGCCAAATACGGCGCGGGAGTCGGAACGGTCGGCAATGCGGTTCAGCTCGTAACCAATGGGCTGAAGATCACCGAATACCGCCCGAGCGAAACAGACAAGGCCGTGGACATCATCGTGCGCTTTCCCAGGGATCGCCGCAGCCTCGACCAGATCGACGAGTTGCGCGTGCAAACGAGCTCCGGCCATGTTCCGATCGGGAATTTCGTCGAGCGCGTTCCCGCTCCGCGAGTCGGCTACATCAATCGCGTTGCCGCCAACCGCGTGATGACGGTCTCGGCCAACGTCGCCGAGGGCGTTCAGAGCGCGAAGGTGCAGCAGGAGATCGATGCCGAGTTGAGAAGAACCGACCTGGGCCCTAGCGTGCTCTGGAAGCTGAAAGGGGAGGACGAAGAGCGCGAGAAGGCGTCGGCGTTCCTCTTGAAGGCTTTCGGCACGGCCTTGTTCCTGATCTTTGCGATCCTGCTCGCGCAATTCAACCGGTTCAGCTCGGTGGCACTTGTGCTCTCGGCCGTGGTGCTCTCGACCATCGGGGTGCTGCTCGGCCTGTTGATCATGGGCCAGGCGTTCGGCGTCGTCATGACCGGCATCGGCGTGATCGCCAATGCGGGCGTGATCGTGAACAACAACATCGTGCTGATCGACACCTATGACCGACTGCGGCGGGAAGGCTGGCAAGCCTATGACGCAATCATGGCAACGTGCCGGGAACGTGCGCGACCGGTCGTCCTGACCGCCGTCACGGCGATCCTTGGCGTGCTGCCAATCGCATTCGGGATCAACGTGGAGTTCATCAATCGCGAGATCGCGATCGGCGCGCCGGCAACGCAGTGGTGGATCCAGCTTTCCACCGCAATCGTCTTCGGGCTCGGTTTCGCCACCGTGCTCACACTGATCGTCACTCCCGCGGCATTGATGCTGATGGCGAACTTTTCCGAGCGATCTGCCAAGTGGAGTGCCGGTGTCCGGTCGCGGTTCTCCGCATTTCGGCCGCTCGGGGCGTGAAGGGCTTGATCAAGCTCAAGGACGCTCCGGACGAGCCGTGCGAGCACGGCTCGTATCCTTCGATGAGGGACAATGAGCGACAATCCTAGTCTTGCCGCCATCGCCTACGAGGCGCGGTTTCCGATCGATGAGCTGATCATACGCGCGGCGCGTGCGCTCGCAGCGGAAGGCTTGCGCGTCGGCGGGGCAGTCCAGGAAAACCTGGAGCGGCCGCGCGATGACGGCTCGTGCTGCGCCACGATGACCGTCATCGATCTGCAGAGCGGGGGGCGTTTCAAGATCTCGCAGGATCTCGGGGTCGACTCCCGTGGTTGCCGGCTCGATCCTCAAGGTCTGGTCGAAATCGAAGGGACGCTGTTCGCGGCGATCGACCGCGGTGTCGATATCTTCATTCTCAACAAGTTCGGCCGGGCGGAAGCGGAGGGCGGCGGACTGCGGTCCGTGCTCGCTTACGCAATCGAAGCCGGCGTGCCGGTTCTGACTGCCGTGCGGCCGCCCTATGACGAAGCCTGGCGGGAGTTTCAAAGCGGTCTCGCCAGCGAGCTGGCGCCCGATTTTGATGGCGTGATCCGGTGGTGCCGCTCGGTCACGAGCGCTCCGGTGTCGTCCTAACTGGATTGGCCGACAAACGCTCGGCCAATCCGCGGTCAAAGTCGAGGACAGCCTGTAGCAGCACCTGTGCGCCGGCCGCGCATTGCTCCTTCGATGTGAACTCCGCCTCATTGTGGCTGATTCCGCCTTTGCACGGGACGAAGATCATCGCAGTCGGCGCAACGCGCGAAATATAGGCGGCGTCGTGCCCTGCGCCGGAGATCATGTCCCGCGTCGAGAATCCGGACAGCGCTGCAGCACGGCGGACCGAACCGATGCAATCCGGATCGAACCGAACGGCCAGCTGGTCCCAAATGCGGGCAATCGCGAACGCAAGGCCAAGCGGCCCGCAGATCGTCGGCAATGTTGCGTCAAGCTCTCGCTCCATCTTCTCCAGCACGGCATCGTCGGGATGACGCAAGTCGACGGTCAGGAAAACCTCTCCGGGCACGACATTGCGGGAGTTCGGCTTGTTCTCGATCATGCCGACGGTGCCGACGGCTGCCGGCGCGTGCGCCTCGGCGATGGCGCCCACGCGCTCGATGATGCGCGCGGCGCCGCGTAGCGCGTCTTTGCGCAGCCGCATGGGGGTCGCGCCCGTGTGCGCGTCCTGCCCCGTCACCGTGATCTCGTACCAGCGCATGCCTTGCACCCCGGTGACGACGCCGATATCGCTGCCTTCCGCTTCAAGGATCGGCCCCTGCTCGATGTGCAGCTCAAAAAAGGCCGAGAGCGGGTGCGCTCCGCATCGCTGCGGCCCGCGGTAGCCGATGATGTCCAGCGCCTCGCCCAGCGCAACACCCTCCCGATCCCTTCGCGAGGCAGCCCACTCGCGGGTGAATACGCCGGCAAATACGCCGGACGCTGTCATCGCCGGCGCGAATCGCGAACCTTCTTCGTTGGTCCAGTTCACCACCTCGATGGGAGCGAAGGTCTCGTAACCGGCCTCGTGCAGCGTCCGCAGTGCCTCGAGCGCGCCGAGCACGCCGAGAACGCCGTCGAATTTCCCGCCGGTGGGCTGCGTGTCGAGATGGCTGCCCATGGCTATCGGAGGCACATCCGAGCGCGCGCCGGGCCGGCGCGCAAACATGGTCCCCATGTCATCGACCGTGACGGCGCAACCGAGCGCCGCGGTTTTGGCCTTGAACCAATCGCGCACCTGGCGGTCGAGATCCGTCAGCGTTAACCGGCAAATGCCGCCCTTCGGCGTGCCGCCGATATGAGCAGTCTCCAGCAGATCGGCCCACAGCCGCTCGGCATCGATCGACAAATTGCTCATGGGTCCCCCATCTCATCGCGGCAATCCTATATTGAGGAGCGAGCCAAGAGAACGTGCGCGCGCCGCCGCCTGCATCATAGAATGGAATTCACATGCCTGACGCCAATCCTCTGCTGAAGCCCTGGACGGATCCGTTCGACACCCCTCCGCTCGATCGGATCGAGCCGGCGCATTTTCCGCCCGCTTTCGACCGAGCCATGGCCGAGCAGATGGCCGAGATCGAGCGTGTCGCTCAATCCGACCAGCCTGCGACGTTCGAAAACGTCATCGCGGCGATGGAGCGGAGCGGCCGCCTGCTCAGGCGCGTCTCGGCTGTGTTTTTCAATCTGACGGGCGCGCACACGAACGATGCGCTGCAGGCCATCGAGCGCGACATGGCGCCGAGACTTGCCCGCCATCGCAGCGCAATCCTGATGAATGCGCGGCTGTTTGACCGAGTGAAGGCAGTCTATGAGCGCCGGGACAAGCTCGGACTTGCGCCTGAGCCGATGCAAGTCCTCAGCCGCTACCACACGATGTTCGTGCGTGCGGGTGCCGGATTGGACGAAGGCGCAAAAAACCGGCTCGCCGCGATTACCGAGCGGCTGGCGGCGCTCGGCACGGCCTTTTCGCAAAACCTCCTCGCCGACGAGCAAGCCTATGCGCTCGTGCTCGAGGACGAGCAGGACCTTGCCGGGCTTCCCGATTTCGTGCGTGAGGCGGCCGCCCGCGCGGCGCTCGAACGCGGCTTGCAGGGCAAGCATGCGATCACGCTTGCGCGCTCTTCCATCGAGCCATTCCTGCAATTCTCGGAACGGCGCGACCTGCGCGAGCGCGCCTTCAGAGCATGGACGGCCCGCGGCGACACCGACGGCGCGACCGACAACAAGGCGATCATCGCCGAGACGGTGGCGCTGCGGGCGGAGCGCGCGAGACTGCTCGGTTTTGCGAACTTCGCCGCGTACAAACTCGACGACTCGATGGCGAAGACGCCGGACGCGGCGGCTGATCTGCTGCACCGCGTTTGGGAGCCGGCGCGCAAGCGCGCCTTGCGCGAACGGGACGCCCTGCAGGCCCGGGTCAGCGAAGAGGGCCGGAATTTTCGAGTAGCACCCTGGGACTGGCGGCATTATGCGGAGAAAGTCCGCAAAGCCGAGTTCGTTTTGGACGAGAGCGCCATCAAGCCCTATCTCCAGCTCGACAAGATGATCGAAGCAGCTTTCGACGTGGCGCGCCGATTGTTCGGCCTCGATTTCCATGAGCGAGCCGATGTGCCGGCTTACCACCCGGAGGTGCGCGTGTGGGAAGCAACGCGCAGCGGGCGACATGTCGGCGTCTTCATGGGGGATTACTTTGCGCGGCCCTCGAAACGCTCGGGCGCATGGTGTTCCGGCTTTCGCGGTCAGGAGAAGCTGGACGGCGAGGTGCGGCCGATCGTCGTGAACGTGATGAACTTTTCCAAAGGCGATCCGGCTCTCCTGAGCTTCGACGACGCACGGACGCTTTTTCACGAATTCGGCCATGCCCTGCATGCGCTATTGTCGGACGTCACCTATGCGATGATCGCTGGGACCAATGTCGCGCGCGATTTCGTCGAGCTGCCGTCGCAACTCTACGAGCATTGGCTGGAGCAGCCGGAGGTCCTCTCGCGCTTCGCCGTCCACCACAAGACCGGCGAGCCGCTGCCCGATCACCTGTTGAATCGATTGCGCGCAGCGCGCAATTTCAACCAGGGATTCGCAACCGTCGAATACGTCGCCTCCGCGCTTGTCGATCTCGATCTGCACGCCTTGCGTTCGGCCGATAATCTCGACATCCGAGCGTTCGAGCGGGCGGCGTTGGAGAGGATCGGCATGCCCGATGAGATCGTTATGCGCCATCGCACGCCGCACTTCGCGCATGTCTTCTCGGGCGAGGCCTATTCGGCCGGCTATTACAGCTATATGTGGTCGGAGGTGATGGACGCCGATGCGTTTCGCGCCTTCGAAGAGACCGGGGACGTGTTCGACGCCGATACGGCAAAGCGGCTGCATGACTTCATCTACTCGGCGGGGTATTCGCAGGACCCAGACGAGGCGTATCGAGCCTTCCGCGGACGTATGCCGGCCGTGGATGCGCTCTTGGAAAAGCGCGGGCTTCTCGAGACCTGACTTTCGATTAGCGAAAATCGAGTTCGTCCGAAACGCTTGTCTTCGCGCCGAGCGGTTGCGAGAATATGCGTCCGCGCGTGCGTCACGTGCGGCCAGATCCAACGGGATCAGGCGCCAGTGGGCCCCTCCACTAGCGAGATCCTTGTCCCATTTTCTCCGGCCACCGGGTCTCGCTTGGCCGGACAATGCTCCGGACGGAACGCGCCATGCTGAATGCGGCAATCGTCGGCCTCGGCTGGTGGGGCAAAGAGCTTGTCCGCTCCGTCCAGCACAAGAGCGAACTCATCCGATTCAGCCGCGGGGTCACGCTCGAGCCCGACGAAGCGCGCGCCTTCGCGGGCGAAAATGGCCTTGCCATCGGCGTCTCCTACGAGGACGTGCTCGCCGATCCGTCGATCGACGCGGTGGTCCTGGCGACGCCGCATACCAGGCACCGCGCGCAGGTCGAAGCGGCGGCGGCCCAAGGAAAGCACGTCTACTGTGAGAAGCCTTTCGCCCTCACAAAAGCCGACGCCGAGGCCGCGCTCGGCGCATGCCGCCGCGCCGGCGTCGCGCTCGGCGTCGGACACAACCGGAGACTCTGGCCGTCGATGGCTCAGCTCAAAAAGCTCGTCTCGAGCGGCGAGCTCGGCACCATCATGATGGCCGAAGGCAATTACAGCCACGATTGGCTCGCCAAGCAGCCGGCCGACAATTGGCGGTCGGCGCCGGAGGAAACCAAGGCCGGCGGAATGACCGGCATGGGAATTCATCTGCTGGACGGGTTCAGTCACCTCGTCGGGCCGATGCGGCGCATCAGCGCGATCTCGATGCGCCGCACGCTGCCTTTGCCGAGCGGGGATACGACGATGGCTTTCGTTGCGTTCGAAAACGGGGCGACAGGGAGCCTCGGAACCACTTTGCAGACCGCCTATATTTGGCGGCTTGCGGTCTACGGCGCCGATGGCTGGGCCGAAAGCACCAGCGAAACGGGGCTCGCATTCCGCAAAGCCGGCGGCGACGTCGAGCGTTTCGAGTTTCCCGACCACAACCATATCGGCATGAATATCGATTCCTTTGCCTCGGCCGCGCTTGGGCGCGGCCGCTACCACATCAGCGACGACGACATCATCCACACCGTCGCCGCGCTCGAGGCCGTCTTCAATTCCGCGGCGGCGCAGGGCGCCTGGCGCGACGTATGAGGCGCAAGGCGCCGCCCTTTCAGTTCGGACTCCAGGAGCAGTGACATGAAGCTTGGCTTCTTCACCATGCCGATCCACCCGATCGAGAAGGATTGGCGGCAGTCGCTGCGGGAAGATCGCGAAGCGTTCATCCTCGCTGATGAGCTCGGTTTTGCCGAGGGCTATGTCGGCGAACATGCGACAGACAAGGCCGAGAACATCACCTCATGCGCAATGTTCATCGCGACGCTGATCGACGCGACCAAAAAGATCAAGCTCGGCACGGGCACGGTCAACATGCCGAACGCGCATCCCGCAGCGGTCGCCGCGCAGATCGCGATGCTCGACCACCTGCTCGATGGGCGTTTCATCTTCGGCATCAGCCCGGGCGGGCTTCTCTCCGACGCCGAGGTTTTCGGCAATCTCGACGCCGACCGAAATGCAATGTTTCTGGAAGCGATCAACCATGTGCTTGCGATCTGGGCGGGCGAGCCGCCCTACAATCTCAAAGGCCAATTCTGGAACATCGCCGTGGAGCGGCAATTGATGCCGGAGATCGGTCAGGGATTCCTGCCGAAACCCTTGCAGAAGCCGCATCCCCCGATTGTGGTGACAGCCGTCGCCCCCTTCTCGAAGGGCGTGACGGAAGCCGCGGCGCGCGGCTGGGATCCGATCTCGGCGAACTTCCTCATGCCCGCCTGGGTCAAGAGCCATTGGCCAAGATATGTCGAAGGCTGCGAGCGCGCGGGCCGCCCGGCCGACCCCGCCAATTGGCGCGTGGCGAAAAGCATCTTCGTGGCCGAGAACGACAAGACCGCGCGGGCTTACGCCACCGACGCGCGCGGCCCCTATCGCTACTATTACAGCCAGCTCTACACCAAGCTTGTGAAGAACGGCCGGATCGAGCTCTTCAAAACGAGACGCGATCAGCCGGACAGCGAGGTGACGCTGGACGGAGTCTGCGACGAACTGATCATCCACGGTTCCCCGAACAAGGTGGTCGATGAGATTCTTGCATTTCGCGAAAAAATAGGTGACTTCGGAACCCTGCTCTATGCCGGAAAGGACTGGGCGGATCAGGAACTCGGCCGCCGCTCAATGATTCTCCTTGCAGAGAAAGTTCTTCCGGCCGTGAATGCGGCCATGGCGAAACAGAAGGTGGCGGCCAGTAGCTGACAATGGAAATCAAGGCACTCCAAACGGTCCACGAGGGCTGGGCCCGCTTCATGGTCGCCACGATCCGCCTGGACGGACACGATATCCGCCGGGAGGTCGAAGATCACGGACATGCGGCTGCCGTGCTTGCCTTCGATCCGGTTCGCCGCGTCGCCCTTCTCGTCAAGCAGTTGCGGGTTCCGCTCGTGGTCGCGGGCGAGCCGACGAATATCCTCGAAGCAATCGCGGGACTTGTCGATGACGAGGCGCCTGAATCCGCGGCACGACGTGAAGCGGTCGAGGAGGTCGGCGTTGCGCTGAGGGCTATCGAGCCGGTCGGCGCGGCATGGTCGATGCCGGGCCTGTCGACCGAGCGCATGCATCTGTTTCTCGGCGAGTTCACGCCGGCGGACCGTACGGGACCGGGCGGCGGACACGCCGACGAGCATGAGAACATCGAGATGGTCGAGATCCCGCTGCGCGAGCTGGCGCACATGGCCGATGACGGAACCCTGACCGACATGAAGACGCTTGTGCTTGTGCAGACCTTGCGGCTGCGTCGTCCTGAACTCTTTGCGTAGGACGCACCGCCAACGACGCCGCCTGTAAGCGCGTCCAGGGAACCGCCCCATCACGGCACACGTTAGAACCGCGGGGCGCGCAGAATGAGCCCAACAATGTCGCGCGCGCAAGCGTCGTATTTGGTTGCCGTGAGCGCGGGTGCAGCGGCCGGTCTTTTCCTTGCCTGGCAAGCCGCCGGGACACTCCTGTTGATTTTTGCCGGGCTTCTGTTCGGGGTCCTGCTTGACTCACTGATGCAGGGCATCCGCGCAGTCTTGCCCATATCGCGGGGCTGGTCGCTGTTGGTCGCATCGTTGCTGCTCGCGCTCGTGGTTTCGGGCCTGATCGTTTGGAGCGGATACGCGCTGGTGAACCAACTCGACGAACTGATCCGAACCCTCAATCAGCAATTGCGTACGCTTCGAGGGGAGATCGAGAGTCTCGGCCTGAGGCCAGACGGAGACCCGCGGACCTTGGCGCAGATCCTGCTGCCGGATCCGGAGCAGCTCTTCGGTCACGCTCAGAGCGCCGTCTTCACGGCGTTTGGCGGCTTTGGCAGCGCAGTCGTCATTGTGCTCATGGGGATCTTCGTCGCCTACGACCCGGATGCTTACCGGCGCGGCGCCTTGGTCTTCATGCCGGCTGAGCGGCGCGCCAGGTTCGGGCTTGTCCTCGACGAGACGGCGGACAATCTGAAGCGATGGCTGATCGGGCAAGTCGTGGCCATGGCTGTGCTTGGCGTGACGCTTTGGCTGGCGTTCTTGGCTATCGGCATGCCCTCGGCCCTCATTCTTGCGATCCAGGCCGCGCTGTTCAACTTCATCCCCTATCTTGGACCCTTCATCGGAGCGCTGCCGATCGTTCTCGTCGCGCTCCCACAAGGGACCGAGATGTTGATGTGGGCGATGGGGATTTTTGTGCTCGCCCAACTCGTTGAGGGTTACGGACTGACGCCCGTCATTCAAAAGCAGGCGGCAGACCTGCCGCCCGTCCTCACGCTATCCGGGCTTATGGTTTTCGGAACCCTGTTCGGCACGGCTGGCGTGGCGCTCGCCACACCGCTCATCGCGGCGCTAAGAGTGCTGGTCTTGCGTCTCTATGTCGAGGGACATCTCGGAGAGGACGGCCGGCCGCGGGGCGACGCACCGAGCTTGGCTCAGATCGACGCCGTGGTCGATTAAACCGCAGCGCCCGCCTCCGGCGCCGGCCGCTTGCGACGCAACTTGCGCCGGCTTGGCGCGTTTTGCCTCTCTCAGTGGCAGCCCAATGAACAAAGACCGAAGGCCATCCCTCACCTCGCTGATCGCAACGGCCGCCGCCGTCGCGGCCGTTGCCGCATGGCGGCAGCGCATCGACGAAGCGCAGGCGACGGAGCGCCAGGACGGCGGCTCCGGCGCGCGCGGCCGTGATGCAGAGACGCCCGCGCAAATTCCGTGGCCAGGCTGGAAAGAGATTCTGCTCCGCACATACCGCCAGTTTAATGAAGACCGGCTGCTCGCCGTTGCGGCCGGGGTTGTTTTCTATGGTCTATTGGCACTGTTTCCGGCCTTGACCGCCTTCATCTCCATTTTTGGCCTGGTGGCTGACCCGCAAGAGGTCACGCAGCAGATCAACGCACTTCAAGGGTTTGTCCCAGAAGACGTTCTCGGGATCTTCGGAGATCAAGTGCAGCGGATCGTGGGCGCACAGACCGGGGGGTTGAGTTTTGCATTCGTGACGGGCTTGTTGGTTGCGCTCTGGAGCGCCAATGCCGGCACCAAAGCCGTGTTCGATGCGCTCAACGTCATCTACGATGAACAGGAGAAGCGAGGCTTCATCCGTCTCAATCTTGTTTCGCTCGCCTTCACCTTGGGATCGCTGGTCTTTATCACGGTCGCCATCGTCACCATCGGCGTCGTCCCCTGGCTTGTGGAATTTCTGAGTCTCGGCGAAGCGGCGCAGACGCTGATCAGTATCTTGCGCTGGCCGGCGCTCATTCTGGTTCTGATTCTCTGGCTTGGGGTTCTCTATCGTTTCGGACCGAGCCGGGACGGAGCGCGATGGCAGTGGCTCAGCGTGGGCAGCATGCTTGCGGCCGTGCTCTGGATCCTCGCATCCGGTCTCTTCTCGTGGTACTTGCGCAGTTTCGCCGACTACAACGCCGTCTATGGGTCGCTTGGCGCTGTGATCGGCATGATGATCTGGCTGTGGCTCACGGCCATCGTGGTGCTGCTGGGTGCGGAGCTCAATGCCGAGATGGAGCATCAGACCGCACAGGACACCACGACCGGGCAAAAGCAACCGATGGGGCGCCGCGGCGCGGCGATGGCCGACACCGTCAGCTAGACGATTCCTCGCGCGGACGCGACGGCCGGCCGTCGACCACGGTTCCCTCGGCGCAGAGTTGCCTGATCTGCGCGTCGTCAAAGCCCGCCTCGCGGAGAATCTCCACGCTCTGCTCCCCGATGAGGGGAGCATGACGCGTGATCGTCATTCGTGAACGGCTCCAATGCGCCGGAATGCCCGTCAGCTTGATCGGCCCCTCGGTCGGATGATCCATCCGTTGGAAAAAACCAACGGCAGCGAGATGCGGATCATCGATCAACTCATCCAAGTCGTAGAGCGGCACGCAGGGAATATCAGCCTTCTGCAGCAGCACCATCCATTCCTCTGTCGTGCGCGTCTGCAAAATGTCGGCCAGCACACCATAAATCTCGGCGTAGCGCGTCGTGCGCGCCTCCTGGCTCACGAAGCGCGGGTCGGACTTGAACTCATCGGCACGACCGATCGCGGAGAAGAAAGACGACCAATGCTTGTCCGTATACACGAGGGTGCAGATGAATCCGTCCATGGTCCGGTACGGACGACGGTCGGGCGCGAGCAGGCGATTATAGCCAGGCGGACCGATGGCGGGGTCGAAGGCGCGCCCGCCCATATGGTCGCCAAGCACAAATTGCGCCATGGTCTCGAACATCGGCACCTCGATCGCCTGACCCTGACCGGTGCGCTCACGATGGATCAACGCAGCCAGGATGGCATGAACGGCGTTGAGCCCGACGATGCGGTCGGCAATGGTAACGGGCACGTATTGCGGACGCCCGCTGCTTTGCCCGATGAGAGCCGCAAAGCCCGTCATGCCCTGGATGAGATCGTCATAGGCCGGGCGGCCCGCATATGGCCCGCTCTCGCCATAACCGATCAGGCTCAAATAAGTCAGACGCGGATTGACGGCGCGCACGTCGTCGGGTCCGAGCGCCAAGCGGCGCATCGCGGCGGGCCGTACATTGCTGACGAAAACGTCGGTGTGCTCGCATAATTTGAGCAACGCTTCGCGGGCGCCCGGCTTCTTCAAATCAAGCGCGATCGAGCGCTTGTTGCGGTTGGCCTGCAGATACATCGGGCCCATCGCCGGGCTCTTGAGCGGGCCCGCAAGACGCATGATGTCGCCGGCGGGCGGCTCGACCTTGATGACGTCAGCGCCGTAATCGGCGAGGATCTGTGTGGCGAACGGCCCCATCATCACCGTCGTCAGGTCGACCACGCGGATGCCGGTGAGCGGGGGAGCGTCGGGCGAGATGTTGGCTGGCATCAGCGGATAATGCGGGCGGGATTTTCTTCATCGAAAGGCGGCTCAGGGCGCAGAATAGCACCCGGATCGGCCGGCGGAAGGGAGTCCAGGGCTTGGCGGCGTCGGCCAATTTGACAGGGCTGCGGCTTGCCCCCACGATCCGCAGCCCTCGAGCAAGCGAGGACCCACGCGAGCAGGCCCGTTCGGAGGATTCAGCATGTTCCGGTTTGCCACACTGGTTCTTCTTGCCGCGCTGGCGGTGGCTACCGGATTTCATGGCGCGCAGGCCGACACCTATCCGTCACGAACCGTGACGCTCGTCGTTCCCTTCCCGCCCGGGAGCACGACCGATCTGGTCGCCAGGGTGCTGGCCCCGAAGCTTACCGAGCGGCTCGAACAGCAGGTCGTCATCGACAATCGCGGCGGCGCCGGAGGCGTGGTCGGCACCGAGACCGTCGCGAGGGCACCGCCGGACGGCCACACGATCTTGATGGGGACCATCGGAACGCACGCGATCAATCCCAGCGTCTATCCGAAACTGCCCTACGATCCGGTCAAGGATTTCAGCCCGATCATTCAGTTCGGCACTGCCCCCAATGTCCTCGTCGTGCATCCTTCAGTGCCGGCGAAAACGGTCAAAGAACTCATCGCCTATGTGCGCGAGCGCCCCGGACAGGTGAACTATTCGTCCTCCGGCATCGGCACATCGAACCACTTGTCGGGAGCATTGTTTGCGGCCCGCGAGAACTTGAAGGCGCTGCATGTTCCCTATCGCGGCGGCGCGCAGGCGATCACCGATCTCTTGCGCGGTGAAATCTCTTTCATGTTCTATCATTACCTTCCGCTGCTTGCGCATATCCGCGAAGGCGCATTGCGGCCCCTGGCGATCACAAGCGCCACCCGGATCGACGCCCTGCCGCACCTGCCGGTGATGAAAGAGGCCGGCATGGACGATTTCGAAGTCTCCGCCTGGTTTGCAGTCTACGCGCCGGCGAACACTCCCGCGCCCGTCATCAAACGGCTCCACGCCGACATCTCGGCGATCATCAATTCAGCAGAAGTGCGCGCGAGCCTTCTCGCCCAGGGCATCGACCCGGTCAACGGCTCAGCCGAAGATCTTATGCGCCTCATGCAATCCGAAATCGCCCGCTGGGCCAAAGCGGTCGATGCCGCCGGCGCGCGGCTGCAGAATTGAGCCGCGGTGATTCCGCAACAGCTGACTGGACTCACAGGACTGACAGATGCGCTACGTCACGGAAGAGAATCTGACCGATCTTGCCATCGAGCGCTGGAGCAACATCCCGGATCCGCGGTTGCGCGAGATCATGACGTCGCTGGTCAAGCACTTGCACGCCTTCGTGCGCGACGTCGAGCCGACGCGTGATGAATGGCTCACGGCGGTCGATTGGCTCACCCGCACAGGAAAGATGTGCAGCGAAAAACGTCAGGAATTCATCCTGTTCTCGGACGTGCTGGGCGTGAGCATGCTCGTCGATGCCATCAATAACCGCCTGCCGGGCGGAGCGACGCCGACGACGGTCGAGGGCCCGTTTCACGTGCAAGGCGCTCCGGAACTGGCCAGCGGGGCCAACATGGCGGATGGCGCTCCTGGCGAGCCTTGCTTTGTGAGCGGCACGGTGCGCGACACGGAGGGGCGCCCGGTGAACGGAGCCACGCTGGACGTGTGGCAAACCGACGGAGACGGTCTCTACGAAGCGCAGCGCGACGATGTCCACGGACCCTGGATGCGCGCGATCTACCGCACCGGAGCGGACGGCGCCTATTTGATCCGCACGGTGGCCCCCATCAGCTACACGATTCCGATGGACGGAACCGTGGGAGAGGTGATGCGAAGGACGACGATCAGCCATTTCCGCCCCGCCCATATCCATTTCGACGTGAAAGCGCCGGGATACCACGAGGTGATCACGCATTTGTTCCAGCGCGGCTGCGACCACATCGATAGCGACGTGGTGTTCGGGGTGAAGGAACCGCTCATTGTCGACTTCTTGCGCAAAACAGGCGGCAAGGCGCCCAACGGGGAAATGATGGATACCCCTTTCTATGAGGTGAGGTACGATTTCGTGATCAAGAAAAAAGAGGGCAGGCCGTCGGGCGGCAGCGGCGCCAACCGGATCTTCGACCAGGTCACGGCGGAATTGAGCCAGAAGGGCTAGAAGCGTTCTTTCGGCCGCCGCCGCATGATGCGCGCTTCGCGGAACAATCGTTCGCAAACGTGAATTGTCACGAAGACCCGGCTGCCTCATCGCAGCGGAGGAGTCTTGACCACTGTCTTGCGACAACCGGCTGAGCACGGCCCATACCCGAAGAACGATGCTTGGATCGAGGCCATGCGATCCGGAGATTTCGAATCTGCATGGGCGGTGAGCGACGCCGTCCTTCGGAACCTAATCCGGTCAGGGCAGGTGTGCTGGCATCTGCCACGACACCAGCAGTTTGTCTGGCGAGGGGATCGGCTTGCCGGCAACCGCGTGCTGGTGCGCTGCTATCATGGGCTCGGCGACACGATACAGTTCATCCGCTTTGCCGCGCCGCTGCGGCGTATCGCCCGCGATGTCACGGTTTGGGTGCAGCCTGAGCTTCTGCCCCTCGTTGCGCGCGCGCGCGGCGTCGACCGTGCCATTCCGCTGCACGAGGGGGTCGTTGAAGCAGAGTTCGATGTCGATATCGAACTCATGGAAGTGCCGCACGCACTACGAACGACATTGCAAACGCTGCCTGCGCACGTTCCCTACCTGGCTCCGACCCGCGATACGCCGCCGTTCAACACCGCTCGAGGGCGGAAGATCGGCATCGTTTGGCAATCGGGCGACTGGGACCCGAGGCGATCGGTTCCGGCCTCGCTGTTCAAGCCGCTGTCCGCGCTGCCCGGAGTGTCGCTGTTTTCCCTTCAGCGCGGTCCCGCGAAGATGCAAGCGGCGTTGATCGGCGCGACCGACATCAGCACCGATGACATCGAAGAGACTGCCGCCCGCATGCGGCGGCTGGACCTGATCCTATCGGTGGATACCATGGTCGCGCATCTTGCAGGCGCGCTCGGCTGCCCGACTTGGACCTTGCTCCATGCCGATTGCGATTGGCGCTGGATGCGCAACCGCAGCGATACGCCTTGGTACCCGACGATGCGGCTGTTCCGCCAGCGGCAGTATGGCGACTGGGATGGTGTCATGGCTGGGGTCATGGCCACGCTGCAGGCAGGACCCGTGGCCCAGGACTGAACCACAGCTTCAACATTCGGAACGAACTTACGTTTTCGGCGTTTCGGCCTAACAGACTGCGTTCGGGCAGTTTGTCCATTTGCGGCGTCTGCCAAAATCGGAGCACGGCCGTGACGACATTTTTCCTGGTAAGGCACGCCGAACACGCTCTGGTGAATGACGTTCTGGTTGGCCGCACGCCAAGCATCCATCTGGCGCCAGGCGGACGGGAGCAGGCCAAGAGACTGGCCCGGCGCTTCCTGCTATCGAACATCACCTCGGTGCAAAGCAGTCCTCGCGAGCGGGCCCTTGAAACGGCCTTGCCGATTTCGCAAGCAACCGGCGTCCCGCTCGACATCACGCCTTCGCTTGACGAGGTCGACTTCGGAGAATGGAACGGGCTCTCTTTCAAGCGCCTCAAATCAGATCCGCGATGGCAGTTCTGGAACCGGCGTCGCAGTCAAGCGCAAGCCCCTGGGGGCGAGAGCATGCTCGACGTTCAATCGCGCGTGGTCGACCATCTCCACCGGCTGTCCGTGCGTCAACCGCATCAGCGCATCGTCCTCGTCACGCATGCGGAAATCATCCGCGCCGCCCTCCTCTATCACCTCGGGCTTCCGCTCGAGGCTTACGACCGTATCGAGATCAGTCCTGCAAGCGTCACCGTTCTGCGGCTTGGCGTCGATCAGGCCGACATCCTGGCGCTGAACGAAGCGGCCGCCGCATGAAGATCGTGGTGATCGGCTTCGCGGGCTGTGGCATCGTGGCTGATTCCGGCGGCGGCGTTGCGAACGCGCTCGATCTCAGCGGCGGGAAAGGCGAACGTATCGCGCGGCGAAGACGCCCGCGGACGCTCGACGAGTAGACGTCGGAGCGGGAGCCGACGGAGGCCTAAAGCGATGTGGGGCATCGTTCCAGCAGCAGGTCGCGGGACCCGGATCCAGCCGCTGGCCTTCTCCAAGGAACTGCTTCCGGTCGGGAGCCATGTCTGCGACGGAGTCGAACGGCCTCGCGCCGTGAGCGAGTATCTTATTAACCGGATGATCCTCGGCGGAGCGGACAAGATCTGCTTCGTCATTTCAGCCGGCAAGACGGATATCATCGAATATTTCGGCGCCGGTGTCGCGGGCACGCCGTTTGCCTATGTCGTGCAGCCGCAGCCTGCCGGCCTGTGTGACGCGATCTTCGCGGCGCACCCGCTCGTCCAACAGGATGAAGGCATCCTGGTCGGCCTTCCCGATACCGTCTGGTTTCCGGAGAATGCGCTGGCTGCCTTACCGGAGGGACCATTGTCGTTCTTGCTGTTTCCGGTTGAACGGCCTGACCTCTTCGACGCGGTCGTTCTCGATGGAGCGGACGGCGTTCGAGAAATCCAGGTGAAACGGCGGCGAGCCGATTCGCATTGGATCTGGGGCGCGTTCAAAATGCCGGGACGCGTTTTCCACGAGCTCCGCGAGCTGTGGGTCGCACGGGAACGCCAAGACGAATACATCGGAACGTTGGTCAACGCCTACCTGGCGGGCGGCGGGCGCGCGATCGGAGTCAAGGCCGGTCACGCCTATGTCGATGTAGGCACGCTGCACGGTTATCGGGCGGCGATGCGCCTGCTCGCGGAATCCAGCCCATCCATCGTTGCAGCCCGCGGGGAGGCCTCGAACTGAAATGCCCTGGAAAGGGATCGGGCGCTAGAACCTGATCCGATCGGATAGAACCAGGCTCTAAGCCTATTGGTTTGTCGCATTTTCTTTCGGCCAACCGGTACCCACTTGGCCGGAAAATGCTCTAGGTCATGCGAACGTAGGTTCCAGGCGCATCCGCAATCGGCTTGAACTTCCCGCCCATTTTCGGCGGGCGCTGCGGCCTTCCAGAGCGTTCGTCGAGCCAGGCCACCCATTCCACCCACCACGATCCTTCTTTCCATGGCGCGCGTGTACGCCATGTCTCGGGATCTTCGTAGAGATCGTCGTGCATCTTGGTTCTGACCTGGTAGCTGCGGTGGGCGCGTCCAGGCTCCGACACGATGCCGGCATTGTGCCCGCCTTTGGTCAGTACATACGTGACGTCGGTATCGCTCAAGAGGTGGATCTTGTAGGTCGAGCGCCACGGCGCAACGTGATCGGTCTCGGTCCCGACCGAAAACACAGGCGCGCGAATGTCCGTGAGAGCGACAGGCCGGCCATCCGCACGCAAACGTCCTTCGGCAAGATCATTGTTCAGGAACAGATTGCGCAAATACTCGGTGTGCATGCGATAGGGCATCCGCGTCGCATCGGCGTTCCAAGCCATCAAGTCGATCATCGGTTCGCGTTCGCCCATCAGGTAGTTGCGAACCATGTAGGACCAGACGAGGTCGTTCGACCGCAGCATGCGGAATGCGCCGGCCATCTGTCCGGTATCGAGGAATCCTTGCTCCCACATCATGTCTTCCAGGAAGTGGAGCTGGCTCTCATTGATGAAGAGCATCAATTCGCCGGCTTCGCGGAAATCGGTCTGTGCCGCAAAGAACGTGAGCGTTCCAATCCGCTCGTCGCCATCCCGCGCCATGGCGGCCGCTGCGATCGACAACAATGTGCCGCCGATGCAGTAGCCGACCGCATGCACTTTCTGGTCCGGCACGATTGCCGCAACCGCCTCCAAGGCGTCCATGATCCCAAGCTTGCGGTATTCCTCCATCCCGAGGTCACGATCCTCCGGACCCGGATTCTTCCAGGAGATCATGAAGACCGTGTAGCCTTGCGCGACGAGATACTTCACCAGCGAATTCGTAGGAGACAGATCGAGAATATAATATTTCATGATCCAGGCGGGCACGATCAGGATCGGCTCGGGGCGCACCTTGTCCGTTGCAGGCGCATACTGGATCAGTTCGATGAGACGATTACGGAAGACGACCTTGCCCGGCGTTGCCGCAACCTCTTGACCGACGCGAAACGCTTCCGTTCCGGCGGGCTTCTTTCCGCTTGCGGACCGCTCCCAATCGTCGAGAAAATTTTGCCATCCTTTGACGAGGTTCATGCCGCCCGATGCAGCGGTCTGTGCCATGACTTCCGGATTGGTCAGGATATAATTCGAAGGCGAGACTAGGTCGAGCAGTTGGCGTGACCCGAACTCGACCATCTTTTCGTGCTGGGCGGTGACGCCGGGCACACCCGTTGTCGCGTTGTGCCACCACTGCTGAGTGAGCAGGAAAGCCTGATGCATGACATTGAAAGGGGGCGCGCGCCAGCGCTCATCCACGAAGCGTTTGTCTTGAGGCAGCGGTGCAATGCAGTCTTCGGAGTGCCCGCCGGCCATCGCGCATTTCATGGCGTAATTCGTCAGGCGCACCCACTTGCGAAAGGCCTTATCAGCGAGACGCATCTGCTTGCCCGGCGAGAACACGAGATGGGTCGCCCAATCGAGATAAGCCGCCCCGAGAGCGGCCGGCGATATCCCGTTCGTGAACCGCGCCATTGCGGCATGCGTCGTGCGATCCACGACGTCGGACAGCGCCGTCACCGAGAAGGAATCGCGATCCTCGGCCGCAGGTGACTGAGCAGCGGCTTCCTGACCAGGCGGGACAAGAGAACTCTCCACTGACGAGAGGACCATATCGACCGCTTTGTCGGCTTCGGTCGAACGGGGACCTGCCTTCGCTTTGCTGATGGTTGCGCCGTCCTTGAGTGCCATTGCGAGCCTCGCTCGCCATGACTTAAGCACCGAATTGCGCGTCGGCAATATTGACGCGGTGCGGCGCGCTGCATTGCTCGGGGAGGTTTGTCGTGGGATTTACTTAGGTAGAACTACGTTTTTTGGTCCTGGCCATTTGCGTTTGCAAGCGATCTTCTCGCGAACCGGCTCTCGCCGGATCATGCGGCTAGTCCCCGGCCAGTTCCCGGTCGCCCAGGTTGCGCTGAAAATCGCTTCTGAGTTTCAGCAGGCCGCGCCGCAGCTTGTCGACCTCCGCCTCAAGGTGGCCCACGCGCGAGGCGAGATCTTCAGGCGGGTGCTCCGCAGCCAAGGCAGGCGATTCAGTCTCGCGCCCGAAGGCAAGGCCAAGTTCGTTCGGCGTTCGCCAAACCTGGCGAGCATCCAAGTACTGATCCTTGCTCGGAATGTGAAACTCGAAGAATTCCGGAATTGTAACCCCAGGCGCGATCACGACGCGAGCCCCACCCGGCGACAGATCGCGAACGGTGCAGTCGACGCTGGAGGTGCGCTTGTTGAAGAGGATCACGCCCTTCAAAAAGGATTTTTGCCGCTGGGAAATACGCCGCTCGTTCATGGCCGGTGTCCATCGCAACCGGCCAATCAGAGCCGATCCCGCTTACAATTCCCTTAAGTTTTCGCCGCTGGGCTGAAGTTAATGAAAGGCAATAATCTGCCGAACGGCCTTTCCTTCGCTCAGCCGATCGAAGCCTTCATTGATGTCTTCAAGCTTCAGACGGCCGGTCAACAGGCGATCGACAGCAAGGCGGCCGCGCTTGAACAATTCCAGGTAGCGCGGAAGGTCGCGCGAGGGCACGCACGTCCCGATATAGCTGCCTTTGAGCGTCCTCTCTTCGGCGACCAGATTGACCGGCGACAGCGCAAGCGTCGCCGAGGGCGGCGGTAGCCCCGCGGTCACCGTCGTGCCGCCGCGCCGCGTCACCCGATACGCAAGATCGAGCGCCTGCACGGAGCCTGCCATTTCCAGCGCATAGTCCACGCCGCCGCGCGTCAGCTCCCGGACCTCCTTGATGGCATCGCCCTGCCCGGCCTGAACGCAGTCTGTCGCTCCGAGCGACTTTGCCAAAGCGAGCTTTTCGGGAGACAAATCGACGGCAATAACGCGCTCCGCGCCGGCCAGCACCGCCCCCAGCACGGAGGCAAGGCCGACGCCGCCGAGCCCGACAACCGCCACCGTGGACCCCGCGCTCACCTTCGCCGTGTTGACCACGGCGCCCACGCCGGTCAGCACGGCGCAGCCGAACAGGGCCGCGTAGTCGAGGTCGATATCGCGATCGATCTTGACGAGGGAGCGGCGGGAGACGGTGGCGTATTGCGCGAAGGCGGAAACGCCGAGATGATGATGGACCGGCGCGCCGTTGCGGCTGATGCGGCGCGCACCCGACAGCAGGGTGCCGGCCCCGTTAGCGGCCGCAGCCGGCTCGCACAAAGCCGGCCGCCCGATCGCGCAGGGTTCGCAATGGCCGCAACTTGGGACGAAGACGAGCACGACGTGGTCGCCCACCGACAAATCGGTGACCTCGGGGCCCAGTTCCTCGACGACGCCGGCGGCTTCGTGGCCCAGCGCCATCGGTGTCGGGCGCGGACGGTTGCCGTCGATGACGGAAAGATCGGAATGGCAAAGCCCGGCAGCCGCCATGCGCACCAGCACTTCGCCCGGGCCCGGACCCGCCAGGTCCACCTCGTCGATCACCAGCGGCTTTGATCTGGCATAGGGCGGGCTGCGGCCCATTTCCTCAAGGATCGCGGCGCGGATCTTCACGGCTGCCCTCTCTTCGCTCCGGCTTTTTTCGTTGCCATTGTGCCGGCAAACGGTCCGCCCAGGCAAGTTGAGCTCTCGCGAGGTCAGACGACCTTTGACTCCCGCAGCTTGGCAATCTCTGCGTCGGAATAGCCGGCCTCCCGCAGGATCTCGTCCGTGTGTTCACCGATGTCCGGCACCATGGATACGACGCTTGCCGGCGTGCGGGACAAAACGACGGGCTCTCCGACCACGCGGACCTTGCCGCGCCGCTTGTGCTCGGCCTCGACCGCGATGCCGAGCTGCTGCACATGCGGATCGGCGAAAACCTCATCCACCTTGTAGATCGGCCCGGCCGGGACTCCGTGCTCCTCAAAGAGCGCCAGCCATTCCGCGGACGTGCGTTCGCAAAGCGCCGTTTCCATGTCGCGCTTGAGCTTGGGGCGATTGCGGAGGCGGTCGGGTTGCGTCGCGTAGTCAGGATCGGCTGCCAGCTCCGGCCGCCCAAGCGCCTTGCATAGTGCGCGCCATTGGCCGTCGCCAGCGACGCCGATATTGATGAACCCATCCTTGGTCGTGAACACGCCGGTCGGCGTCGTATGCGGGTGGTCGTTCCCTGCCTGCGGCGGCACGACACCATCCACAAGGTAGCGAGCGGCCTGGAAATCCATCATCGCGATCTGCGCCTGAAGGAGCGAGGTATGAACCCACTGCCCCCTGCCCGACTGCTCGCGTTCGGCCAGCGCAACAAGAATGCCGGTCGCGGCGTAAATGCCGGCCGCAGAATCCGCCACGGCGATGCCGACGCGCATCGGACCCTGCCCTGGGTGTCCGGTCACCCACATCAGGCCGCCCATCCCTTGCGCGATCTGATCGAAACCGGGGCGGGTGCGATAGGGGCCGGTCTGGCCGAAGCCAGAAATGGACGCCAGGATGATGCGCGGATTGACCGCGGCGAGCGCCTCGTAGCCGATGCCCAGGCGGTCCTTTACGTCGGGCCGGAAATTCTCCACGACGACGTCCGCCGCCTTCACCAGCCGCATGAAGACCTCGAGCCCGTGAGGAGTCTTGAGGTTCAGCGTCAGCGAGCGCTTGTTGCGGTGGAGGTTGAGCATGTCGAACCCCTCGCGGGGGCCGCTCATGCCTTCATTCGGGTCGATGCCGGGCGGGGCTTCGATCTTGATCACGTCAGCGCCGAAATCGGCGAGGATGCGACAACAGGTCGGTCCCGCGCGCACGCGCGTCAGATCCAGCACGCGGAGGTGAGACAGGGCGGTCGAGGCCTTCGGTGGGGACATCTAATTCGGTGGGCGGTTCAACATGGATTGGAGATAGGGGGAGAGACTAACGGCGTCGGTGGGCGGCGTCCGCTCGGACCCTGGCGGCTTCCCCAGTCTAGCGGTTTCGAGAACCGTCCGCACGCCGGCTTCGACCGAGCACAGCACGGGCCGCGCAACCTCGTTCTGGACGAGGGGCGCAAGTCCGGCAAGGCCCGCGCCGCCGAGAATGACGGCCTCTGCGCCGTCGTGAATGGCGCGACGGCACTCCTCGGCCAGGAGCGGAAGCGCGCCTGCCGGATCACGAGCGACGTCGCCCCCGCTTGGATTGATCGTCCGGATGCTCGCCAGGCGGTTCGCAAGACCCAAGCCGGCCGCGAACTCTTCCAGCATCGGCTTCCAGCGCTCGCCGCCGGTGACGATCGAGAAGCGGTTTCCATGCTTCAACGCCTGATGACACGACGCCTCCGCCATGCCCACGACCGGCACCGGCGAGAGCTCTTTCAACGCGAAGAGGCCGGGATCCCCGAAGCAGGCGAGAAAGACGGCGTCACACCCGCTGGCATGCTCCGCAAACGCATCGAGCGCGGCGTGCGCGGCGATTGCGGCACCAACACGATTGGTGATGTAGCGGGCCCCGAAGCGGCCCGTCGCGCAGATCATCGTCGCTTCGGCAGGCAACAGAGGCCGCATCACCTCGGCGACCCTGTCCGTGATCTCCGGGCTCGTGTTCGGGTTGATGACGAGGATGCGCATGGCTTGCAGGCGGTGCTCAAGCCGGAGCAGCGAGGTCGAGCGATTGCGAAGCAGGCGCGGTCGCTTCGGTGCGGAAACAGCGCGCGAAATGGCCGGTCCCGACATCCACGGCCGGCGGGTAGCTGCTCTTGCAGACAGTTTCTGCAAAGCGGCAGCGCGGCGTGAATGGACAACCCTCCGGCAGATTCGACAGGTCCGGCGGGGCGCCGGGGATGGTCTCCAGGCGTGTGCCTTTCTTCAGCGCACCATGCGCGCGCGAGCGCATCAGCCCGATCGTGTAGGGGTGACGCGGATTGCGGATGAGTTCGCGCACTGGTCCCTGCTCGACAATCCGGCCGGCATACATGACCGCGATGCGGTCGGCGATCTCGACGGCCACGCCGATATCGTGGGTGACAAATATAACCGCGAGTCCCAGTTCACGCTGCAGTTCGCGGAGCAGCAGCAGGATCTGAATCTGAACCGTCGCATCGAGCGCCGTCGTCGGCTCGTCGGCAAGCAGCAACTTCGGCCGGCAGGCCAGAGCAAGCGCGATCATCGCGCGTTGGCGCATGCCGCCGGACATTTCATGCGGATAGGCGTCGAGCCGGCGTTCGGGCGAGGGGATCTGTACGCGCTCGAACAGTTCGAGCGCGCGCTTGCGCGCCGCCTCCCGCGAGCAGTTCTCGTGCTCGATGACGGCCTCCGCGATCTGCTGTCCCAGGGTGTAAACCGGATCGAGCGCGAGCGCGGGTTCCTGGAAGACCATCGCAACGACGCTTCCCCGAAATGCTTTCAGCCTGGCGCGGCTGAGCGTCAGCACGTCCTGTCCGGCCACACGGATCAAACCTTCGGTGCGGCTCTTGTTCTCCGGGTTCAGGCGCAACAAGGCGCGAAGCGTCACGCTCTTGCCCGAGCCCGACTCGCCGAGGAGGGCCAGCACCTCGCCGCGGCGAAGCGACAGGTCCAGGTGATTGACCGCACGGACCGGCTTCCCGCTACCGGTGAACGTCACCGACAGATTGTCGATCTCGACCAGGCTTGCCTCGGTCATTCCGCGGCCCTCGCAACTTGCGCGGATCGGGAATGTCCCGAGCCAGGCTCGTTCATCAGGCACGCCGTCGCATGCTCCGCAGCGACGCTCGCGAGCAGCGGCTCACGTTCAGCGCAGACCCGTTCGGCAAACTCGCAGCGCGTGTGGAAGCGGCACCCGGACGGCGGATTGATCGGATTCGGCAGATCGCCCGTGATCGGCGGCGACTTGGTGCGATGGTCGGGGTCCATGGACGGCATCGAACGGACCAGCGCCCGGGTGTAGGGATGCCGTGCATCGCCGAATACCGTCTCCGAGGGCCCAACCTCGGCGACTTTGCCGAGATACATCACCATCACGCGATCGGACATGAAGCGGACCACGTTCAGGTCGTGCGAAATGAAGATGTAGGTGAGGCCAAATGCCTCCTTCAGGTCGAGCAGAAGATTGAGGACTTGCGCCTCGATCGATTTGTCGAGCGCGGACACTGCTTCATCAAGGATGAGCACGCGCGGCTCGAGAGCCAGCGCGCGAGCAATGTTCACCCGCTGGCGTTGGCCGCCGGACAATTCGTGCGGATAGCGGGCAGCAAACCGCGCGGGATCGAGGCCGACGCGCACAAGCAGATCATGCGCCCTCGCGATCGCCTCTCGCAAGGGCGTGCCATGCACGCGAGGACCAAAGGCGACGGAGGTTTCGATCGTGAGCCGCGGATTGAGCGAGGAGTAGGAATCCTGAAATACCAGCTGCACCTGACGGTGGTAGCTGCGAAACGGCAAGTCCTTCGTCCCCACGGTGGCGCCGCCGAAGGTGAGAGTGCCCGCAGTCGGCGCGATGAGATGCATGATCAGCCGCGCCGCCGTCGACTTGCCGCATCCGGATTCGCCGACGATGCCGAGCGTCTCGCCCGCGAAAACGTCGAAGTCGATCCCGTCGACCGCGCGGACGACGGCGCCGCCACGGCCAAAGAGGCCGTGCGACAATGCGAAATGCTTGGTCAATCCGCGAACGGAGAGAAGCGGCGCTACTGCCGATTTCGACCCCGCGACGCTCATTGTTTGACATCCATAGCGGAGCGCAAACCATCGGATAAGAGATTGAACGCGATCGAGGTGATGAAGATCATCGCCCCCGGAAGCGCCGCGACCCATGGCTGCACGTAAATGGCGGTGCGCAGCGTGTTCAGCATCAATCCCCATTCCGGTTCGGGCGGGCGAACTCCGAGACCGAGGAATGAGAGGCCAGACGCCAGGATCATCGAGACCGAGATCAGACTTGTGGCGTAAACGAAGATCGGTCCAAGCACGTTTCCGAGCACATGGACGCGAATGATGGTCAGGGCGCCAGCGCCAGAGGCGCGCGCGGCCTCGACGTAGTCGCGCGTGCGCACCTGGGTCGTCACCGCCTCGGCGACGCGCGCGATGGGCGGCACGAAGACGACCGTCAGTGAAACAAGCGCATTGGTCAGGCCCGCGCCGAGTGCACCGGAAAGTGCTACGGCCAGCAGCACCGAGGGAAAGGCATAGAATACGTCGATCGTCCGCATCGTCACCGTATTGGTCTTTCCTCCGATATAGCCGGCGACGATGCCGATGACGGAGCCGATGCCGAATGCCATCAGCACCGGCGTCACGCCCATCTGCAGGGACATGCGGGCACCGAAGATCAACCGAGAGAGCATGTCTCGCCCCAGTTCGTCCGTGCCGAGCGGAAAGCCATCGGTGCCAATCGGACGCAGGCGGCGAAGCGTCATGCCGCGATAGGGATCGGCGGGAGCGATCACAGGCGCGAAAATCGCCATGAGAAGTAACGCCAAAATCACGAGACCCGCCAACACGGCCACCTTGTTCTTGGCAAAACGGCGGAGGACAGAGATCCAATAGCCTTCCGAACCTTCGATCGGCCGAACCGTGGCAACCGCGTCTATCATCAGAGCCATCGGTCAACTCCGCTGAATACGCGGGTCGATCGCGGTTTGCACCACGTCGACAAGCAAGTTGAGGCCGACAAAAAACAGGGCGAGCACGAGAATCGTGCCCTGCAGCAATGGAAGGTCCCGCTGGAAAATGGCCGAGTTTAAAAGAAAGCCGGTGCCGGGCCAGGAGAATACGGTTTCGATCAGGATCGAGCCGCCCATCAGATAGCCGAGTTGCAATCCCATCACGGCGAGCGCGGTCGGTGCGGCATTCTTGACCACATGCTTGAAGACGCCCCATTCGCCGAGGCCCTTGGCGCGGAGCGCCGGCACGAAATCCTGGCTCAGGATGTCGGCAACCAGCGCGCGGACCGTGCGTGCCACAATGCCCATCGGGATGACGGACATGGTCACGGCCGGCAAAATCAAATGGCGCACATGGACCCAGTCCCACGACCAATCGGTCGAGCCGCCCGGCCCCGCCCCGGTGGGCGGCAGCCATCCCAGCTGGACGGAAAAAACGATGACGAGCACCATGCCCAGCCAGTAGTGCGGCACCGACACGCCGATAATGGAAACAAAGGACGCCGTCCGGTCGAGAGCGCTGTCGCGGAAGTAACCGGCGACAAACCCGAACAGCATTCCGAAGGCGAAACCGATGACGGTCGCGACCGCGGACAAGACGAGGGTATTGCCCACCGCCTTCGCAACTTCATCGATCACCGGGCGATTGGTCGCGATGGACACGCCGAGATCGCCATTCGCGGCGCGCCAAATCCACTTTGCAAACTGTTCCCAGTAGGGGCGGTCGAAGCCATACGCGATCATCAGCATCCGCTTGAGGTCTTCGGAGGCATCCGGCGGCAGCACCGAGACGAGCGGGTCGGCAGGCGCGATGTGCACCAGCATGAAGCACACCAGCGATACGCCGAGCACGATCGGGATCGTGTAAACGAGTCGTTTGCCGATATAGGCGAGCACGGGGATGAACGCGCGGTGCCAGTGAGCGGCGCCGCGCCTCCTTTCGGTTCAGTCGATCGTCATTGTCGCAATGTCGATGAACCAGCTTCGTGGCTGCACGACGTTCTTCACCTTCGGCGACATCGCGCGCGGACCGACATCATGAGCAACCCAGAGGAACGGCGCCTCCTCGACAATGCGCTTGTGCAGATTGGCGAGGGCCGCATCGCGCGCCTTATCCTCGAAGGTATTGCGTGCCGTGCGCACAAGATCGTCCATCTCCTGACTGATGAAGAAGCCCCAATTGTTCGATGTGGGAGGCACTGCACCGGACGAGACGAACCGCACCATGGCAAAGAAGGGATCCATGGCGGCAAAGGTGACGTTGATGGCATGCGCGCCGCGGGCGTTCGGGTGCTTGGCGCCTTCCCGCCAGTTGGTGAACAGCGCGTTCCATTCGATCACGTCAAGTTCGACGTCGAAGTAGCACTCCTTCAGAGCCTGTTGCATGAACTCGTTCATCGGCAGCGGCTGCATTTGCCCGGAGCCGGAGGCCGACGTCAGGACCTTCACCTTCAGGCGCTTCTGCGGCGAGTAGCCGGCATCGCTCATCAGTTTCCGTGCGGCGGCAAGATCATATTTGATGTCGAAGCTCGGATTGCCCCACCAGGGATGGCCGGGCGGAACGGTGCCTTTCGGAACACCCATCAGACCGCCGAGGAGTTCCTTCATTTCGTCGCGATTCACGCAGAGGTTCGCCGCATGGCGAACCCGCTTGTCGAGCCAGGGCGAGCCGTCGAGGAAGGAAAATTGCCAAGGCCAGACATGCGGCTGCGGGTTCGAATAGATGGTGAAGCCGCGGCTCTTGATCTGGGGCAGCGCGTCGGGCGCAGGCGCCTCAATCCAATCGACCTGACCGGATAGCAAAGCCGCCGTCCGCGCGTTGGCTTCGGGAAGCGGCAGCATCACGACGCGATCGATCTTCGGGCGGCGTTTCTCGTCCCAATAAGCGGGGTTCTTGACGATCTCGAAGCGCTCGCGAGACACAAAGCGGGCGGCGCGGAACGGACCCGTGCCGGACGGATCCGCCGCAAAAGCCGCCCAGGCCTGCTTCGCGCGCTCGAGCGGATCGGTGACCGAAGCAGGAACCGCCGCCAGCTTCGCATTCCAATGCGCCGGCGACGCCATGAACAGGTTGGTCAGGTTGATCGGCAGGAACGAGTCCGGCTCCGATGTCGTCAGTTCCACCGACAGATCGTCGATCTTGCGCGCGGAACGGAGCGTCGGCATGCGCGATGCGGTCACGCCGACCTGGCTCGGATCGAAGTGCGGCGCCGATTTGTCGAGCACTTTCTGCACGTTCCAAACAACGGCATCGGCTTTGAAATCCGAGCCGTCGTGGAATTTCACGCCCGGGCGCAGCTTGAACACCCACTTCGTCTTGTCGTTGGCGTCGACGGACCACTCGGTCGCGAGCCCGGGGATCAGGACGCTCGGGGCGTCGCCTTTCGAGAGATCCCATTGCGTCAGGCCGTCATAGACGGGGATTCCCGTAAAGCGGTTGCCCTCGAAACCCTGGTCCGGCTGACCATGGGTTCGCGGGATATCGGCCGCCGTCATGCCGATACGCAGCACCTTTTCCTGCGCCAGAGCCCCGATTGCGGACGCAAGCATCACAACAACCGATGCCGCGGCAGCACGCCAATTCAGGCAAGTAATCTTTCTCATCTGACAACCTCCACCTTGGGGGCCTTGTTGTCGGCCCGTGATCGCAGTCCGTGTCTAGTTCATGATCATCTTAACGTCCGAAATGCCTCCGGAATCGACACTGTTCCGCCCAGTGCACGCTCGAGCGCCGCCCCAATCCGCAAGGCCAAACCATCATGCAATCGGCGGACCACGACTTGGAAGCCTATAGGAAGCCCCTCACGCGAAAAGCCAACAGGAAGGGAGAGCGCCGCAAGTTCGAGGTAATTGGCAAACCGCGAAAAGACGCCGGGTGATTTCTGTTCATCCACCTCGTCGAGCGGGAGGGCGGGGGATGGCGTGGAGGGCGTGACAAGGGCATCAAGGGTCTCGATGCGCCGCGCAAAAGCTCTAATTTCGCGCCGGCGCGACTCCAGTAATCCAATGAGACGATGCGCGGGCATGTCGCGGCCCGCGAGGATCCGCTCGCGCACGGGGCGGCCGACATGAGCCGCGTCATCCTCAGCCAATGCGCCGTACCGGTGATAGGCTTCGATCGTGAACAGGTCCGCGCACTTTTGGGCATGGACTGCGAGAGGTTCGGGCAAAGACAGCTTCTCGATGTGCGCGCCGAGCTGCTGCAAGGTGTCGACCGCCTGTTCGAAACAGCGCCGCGTGTCAGCGTCGATTGCGATGTCCTGATCCCAGTCGACCAGGCCGATGCGCAAGCCGCGCACGCCGCGGTCCAGATCGCGCAGGGAGGGAGGCGAAGCTGCGATGCTGTCAGGATCGTCGGGGTCGGGTCCGGCGATCACATCCAGCATGATGGCGGCGTCCCGCACCGAGCGGGTCATCGGCCCCACCGTGTCGAGCATGCCGGACAGGGGCATCACCCCGCCGCGGCCGACGAGGCCGAACGATGTCTTCAGTCCGACAATGCCGCAAAAAGATGCCGGATTGCGGACCGACCCGCCGGTGTCCGTCCCGAGCGCAAGCGGGGCCATGCCGCTTGCTACCGCCACGCCGGAACCGCTCGAGGAACCGCCGGGGACACGATGGCGCGCGAGATCATGAGGATTCCACGGGGTTCCCATGGTGACGTTGGTGCCCCAACCGCCGAAAGCGAACTCGACCGTGTGCGCCTTGCCAATCACAATCGCACCAGCGGCCCGCAGCCTTGCTACCACATGCGCGTCCGCCGCTGCTGCAGGCACGCCCGCGCGCGCCTGCGATCCGCCGCGGGTGGGCCACCCGGCCACGTCGATGATGTCTTTCACGACGAGCGGCACACCGTGCAGGGGACCCAGGAGGCGGCCGGCGCGAAGCGTGGCATCGGCGGCATCGGCGTTCGCCAGCGCCTCGTCCTCCGTGACCTCCGTGAGGGCGTGCAGCTTCCCATTCCAAGCCCGGATATGGCTCAGGTGCCCTTCGACGATCGCGCGCGCGCTGATCGCGCCGCACCGTTGCTGTTCGACAAGGTCGGCGGCGGTCGCGCCGATAGTCATTCTGTTCCCCGATGTCGGTACGATGTTGCGCTTATGGAACCGTGATCGCTCAACGCGGCGCGGCAAAGCCGGGATGGCACCCGCGTTCAGGCCGCCGGGCGCGGTGGCGGGCGGTCGCTGAACAGGAACCCCCCCTTCGCTTTGGCGTCCTTGGGCGATTCATTGATCTGCACGAGCACCTGCTCGGGATGGACATCGCAATGGCGCACCACGGCTTCGGTGATCGATTTTACCAAGGCGCGCTTTTGCTCGAGCGATCGCCCCTCGACCATGTTGACGTAAACTTCCGGCATTCCGCTTCTCCCCGTTGCCGCCAAACTTGGCGTTGGCACGGCCCTATTCGACATCATTTCGGGGGCGACGCCAACCCCGGCCTTCTGTCGGACCCGGTTTCCGGGGTCGGCTTCGACCGGGATCGCGTGTATGATGGGGGACGAGAAGGAGGACCCGATGGACGACGACCAATTCAACATGGCCATCCGGAAGTTCCTGAAGGAGGTCGGCGTCACCTCGCAGCGCGAAATCGAGAACGTCGTTCGCGACGGCCACGTGCAAGGGCGCACGCTCAAGTTGCGCATGACGCTCACGGCCGACAACGCGCCGCTCAACCACGTGATCGAGAGGACCATCGACTTAGGCTAGCTTAGGTTAACAGGGACATTCCCGCGCGCCCCTGGCGGGAGCGGCGGCGTCATCGAAATGCAATACAAATCGCGCACAGAGGCCTCATGATCCATATCGCGCGAGCCGATGATCGTGTGGGCCGATAGCCCAAGGCGCTACCGCACAATATTCCTGTCCGATGTTCACCTTGGCACGCGCGGCTGCCAAGCCGAGAAGCTTCTCGGCTTTCTGCGCAACCACGACGCCCAAACCTTCTATCTCGTCGGCGATATCGTGGACGGCTGGCAGCTCAAATCAGCTTGGTATTGGCCTCAGGGCCACAATGATGTCGTGCAGAAACTATTGCGCAAGGCGCGCAAAGGGGCCCGCATCATCTATATTCCCGGCAACCACGACGAGCTTCTGCGCGAATACTACGGTACGCATTTCGGCGGAGTCGAGGTCGTGAGCAACGCCGTTCACACCGGCGCGGACGGCCGGCGCTATCTCGTGATCCATGGCGATCTGTTCGACGTCGTGATCCGCCACGCGCGCTGGCTCGCTTTGCTCGGCGACAAAGCCTACGACGCCGCGATCTGGGCAAACACGCATTTCAATCACCTCAGGCGACTGTTTGGCCTACCTTACTGGTCGCTGTCGCAATGGGTGAAGCTCAAAGTCAAGAACGCCGTCAGCTTCATCGGAGAGTTCGAGCGAACGCTTGCGAGCGAAGCGCGACGCCACGACGTCGATGGTGTGATTTGCGGCCATATCCACCACGCAGCCATACGCGACGACGCGGGATTTCGTTACGTCAATTGCGGCGACTGGGTGGAAAGCTGCACGGCCGTTGTCGAACACTTCGACGGGCGGCTTGAGATCATCACGTGGACGGAGACGACCGAAGACTGGTCGGATGTTTCCCGCCCAACCGCGCCGGCACAGGCAGACCGGAGCAAGGTGGAACACGCATAACAACCTGTCTTGGCATCGGGCAAGGCGCTGGAGCAATCAATGCACGCATTCAGTACGGCTCAAGGAAACCTGGGGCTGGCGGGACTGGCCATCGTGGCGTCCTGCGGGCTTTTCCTCGCGGCTCATCTGGCCAGCGTCATTATTGCGGCGGCACGCTGGAGAAACACGGCCATCGCGAAAAAGGAGCGCTATTCCTCGATTCCGGTGACAATCCTTCGCCCAGTTTGCGGACTTGAGAACTTCATTGAAGAAACTCTATCCAGCACATTCCGGCTCGATCACAGGCGATACGAGATCGTATTTTGCGTCGCCCGCGGCTCAGACCCTGTCGTTCCGCTTGTCGAGCGCCTGATCGCCGCGAATCCGCATGTCCCCTCCAGGCTTCTCATCGGCGACGAGCGGATCGGCTCAAATCCAAAGCTCAACAATCTGGTGAAGGGCTGGGAGCAGGCGCGATACGAATGGATCGCCATGGCCGACAGCAATGTGCTGATGCCAAGCGATTATCTCGAGCATCTTCTTGCGGCTTGGCAGGCCGATACGGGGCTTGTCTGTTCGCCGCCATTCGCAAGCCGCGCTGAAGGCCTTTGGGCTGAACTCGAAAGCGTGTTCCTCAACAACTACCAGGCTCGCTACCAGTATTTCGCAGACACGCTTGGCCTCGGGTTTGCGCAAGGCAAGACTATGCTCTGGCGTCGACACGACCTCGAGAACTGGGGCGGGATTCGCGCACTCGCGGCTGAACCGGCGGAGGACGCGGCCGCGACGAAGCTCGTGCGCAGCTTCGGCGCACGGGTTCGATTGGTCAACCGGCCCTTCGAGCAACCTCTCGGATCACGGTCGTTCCTCGCGGTCTGGAATCGTCAGCTACGTTGGGCAAGGCTCCGGCGCGCGACGTTTCCGTTGTTATATGCGCTCGAGATCTTCTCGCCAGGCGTCGTACCCCTCGTTTCGGCTGCGCTGGCCGGCCCCGTTCTCGGAGTATCCGCGCTCAGCACCGCAGCGGTCTTTCTGGTCCTGGTTTATGCTGCCGAGGCCGCGCTTGCCTGGACCTCCGGCTCGCCTCTGCGGCTTCGGTCGCCCGTTCTCTGGGTCGGGCGGGATGTGCTGCTTGTCGGGCTGTGGACATGCGGATGGTTTGGCAGGAGCTTCACCTGGCGCGGCGAGGAGCCGCACCCGCTAAAGGACGCCGGTGCGAGAATGGCGCGATCCGGCCTGCAGGCCGTAAGGCGCGGCTGACCCTCGCATCCCGAGCCACGGCTGCGCGTGGCAAGGCTGATCCGGGCCTCTTCCAACAGCACCAGAGCTGAGACCGACAGCCATGATGTCATAAAAGCTTCATAGAACTGTCATCTGGGCACAATAAGCCCTCCGTAAGCACCAGCACGGGCGATGGCGCGTCACCATAAGCCCGCCGTTCGCCGCAAGGCGTTCGCAAACCCAATAGACAGGAGAGACCCTTGAAACTCAAAGCGTTGAGCAGCGCATTCGCGCTCGCCACGGCCGGCATCCTGGCCGCCGGGGCCTCCGAGGCCCGCGACCAAATCCGCATCGTCGGCTCTTCGACGGTGTATCCGTTCACGACAGCCGTTGCCGAACAGTTCGGCAAGGGCGGACCCAAGACACCCGTCGTCGAGTCCACCGGTACGGGCGGCGGCATGAAGATGTTCTGCGAAGGCGTGGGCGTGAACTTCCCGGACGCGACCAATGCCTCGCGCCGGATGAAGAAAGGCGAGTTCGAGCTCTGTCAGAAAAACGGCGTCAGCGAGATCATCGAGATCAATATCGGCTTCGACGGCCTGACCATGGCGCAGTCGAAGCAAGCGTCTCCGATGAATCTCACGCTGGCGCAATTGTTCTTGGCCATCGCCAAGGAAGTGCCCGGACCCGACGGCAAGCTCGTTGCCAATCCGCACCGGACCTGGGCCGACATCGACAGGTCGCTTCCTGCCACCCGCATCGAAGTGCTCGGTCCGCCGCCAACCTCAGGCACGCGCGACTCGCTGCATGAACTCTTCTTGGAGAAGGGCGCCGAGCAAATTCCGGCGCTCGCCGCTCTGAAGAAAAGCGACGCGAAGGCCTTCGATCGCGCGTGGAAGACGCTGCGGGAAGACGGCGCCTATGTCGAGGCCGGCGAGAACGACAACCTCATCGTGCAAAAACTGGAGGCGAACCGAAACGCCTTCGGCATTTTCGGATTTTCGTTCCTGGAAGAGAACGCAGCCAAGTTGCGTGGCGTGTCCATCGACGGCGTAGCGCCGGAGTTCGAGAACATCACCTCGGGCAAGTACAAGGGCGCCCGCCGGATGTATGTCTATGTGAAAAAGGCCCATGTTGGCGTGATTCCTGGCCTCGACAAGTTCGCGGCCGAGTATGTGTCCGCGCGGGCGATCGGCGAGGACGGCTACCTCGCCCGCAAAGGGCTGATCCCGCTGCCGAAGGCGGAGATCGAAGCCAAACGCAAGTCGGTGCTTGGAATGGTCCCGATGACCATCGATCCGCTGACCAACTAAGACAGCTTGAGACAGCCGCGCCCGAAGGCGCGGCTGTCTTGCTTCCGGGAAAAAGTCCCGGAGCGACCCGCAAGAAACCGATCATGTGGCTCCTGTATTTCGGCCTGCTCGTCGTCCTCGTGGTCGCGGGATATCTCTCGGGCCGATCGCGGGCGTTGGCTGCTTCACGAAAGAGTCACCTGCACTCGCGGCCCAGTTACCACGGTGCATTCATTGTCGTGCTGGTCCTTGTGCCGATGCTGGCGTTCTTTGCCGTCGGTGCACCGATTGCCAACCGAAGCGTGGAGCACGGCGCACTGAGCGCCTTCGACCCTGCGGTACTCGACGACACTCTTCGGCGCGGCGCCGTTTTGCGCGACATCGTCGCACTTGCAACCGGCCAATACGCGGGCAGCCCGAGCCCGGCACTCACACGCGGCGCCGAAGCCTACGCATCAGCCCGCCAGTGGACCAACAACATGCTGCTCGGCGGGGGGCTCGTGCTCGGGTTTCTCGGGATCGCTCTGGGACTTCGCAGCATTGCGGCGGGATTTCGCGCCCGAAACCACGTCGAGCACGCGGTCAAGATTGCCCTTTTTCTGTGCGCGTCCGCAGCGGTTCTGACAACGATCGGAATTGTGTTTTCAGTTCTGTTCGAATCGATCCGTTTTTTTGAACGCATCTCGCCGTCGGAATTCTTGTTTGGCCTGCACTGGAGCCCGCAAACGGCAATCCGAGCGGACCAAGGCGGGTCGTCCGGAGCTTTCGGCATCGTGCCTCTCGTCACCGGCACGCTGCTCATCACGGTGGTTGCGATGTCGATCGCCGCCCCCATCGGCCTGCTCTCGGCGATCTATATGGCCGAATATGCCTCCCCCCGTTTCCGCTCGATCGCAAAGCCGATCCTCGAGATCCTCGCCGGAATTCCGACCGTCGTGCTCGGCTTCTTCGCCGCCTTGAGTGTCGCGCCGTGGGTTCGCGAAATTGGACAATGGGCCGGATTGAATGTCGCCTCCGAGAGCGCGCTCGCCGCAGGACTGGTCATGGGAATGATGATCATTCCCTTCGTGTCCTCGTTGTCAGACGACGTGATCAACGCCGTCCCGCAGTCGCTACGGGACGGGTCCTATGCGATGGGCGCGACACGATCAGAAACCATCAAGAAGGTGGTTCTGCCTGCCGCCTTCGCCGGGATCGTATCGTCCTTCATGCTTGCGATCAGCCGCGCAGTCGGCGAAACCATGATCGTCGTCATGGCGGCGGGACTGGCGGCCAATTTGACATTCAACCCGCTCGAGGCGGTGACCACGTTCACCGTTCAAATCAAGACCATCCTCGTTGGCGACCAGGAATTCGACAGCGCGAAGACCTTGTCGGCCTTCGCGCTTGGATTGGTGCTGTTCTTTTTCACGCTGACTCTCAACATCATCGCGCTGCAGACCGTCAAGCGCTATCGAGAGCAATATGACTGACTTGGCTTTTCCCGTTCCGCGCGTCCGTGCAGCATCCGATGCATCTCAGGCGAAGTTGCGGGCGCGCTATCGACGTGAATCCCGGTTTCGCGCCTATGGGCTGATCGCGATCGGTCTGACCTGCCTGTTCCTGTTTGCGCTGCTTGCCGATATTCTGGTGAAGGGATTGCCGGCGTTCGTGCAGCACCGACTGGTGCTGACCATACCGATCGAGCGGTCGGAGGTTGATCCGCAGAATACGCGTGACCCGGAAACGATCCGGGCGGCTGATTTCAGCGCGCTTGCAAGGAATGCGTTGCGGGCACAGTTCCCGGACGTGCGCGACCGGGCAAACCGCCGTCATCTGGATGCGATCCTGTCGAACGGAGGCGCCGATGTTCTCCTTAATCGCGTGGTCTCCGACCCGACCCTCATCGGTCAGAGCATCACGATGCCGGTACTTTTGTCTGCCGATGCCGACCTCTACTACAAAGGTGTAGGCACGCGGATTCAGCAGCGCACGGAGCGCGGAACGGCGACCGTGAGCGGGACGACCGGGGAAGTCGCAATCGCCACTTCGACCAGTGTGTTTGGTCCCGAGCTTGCGCGCGTGAAAAGCGCGCTGGCTGCGTCCGCGCGGGAGCAAGGCGCCGAGGCTGAACGACTTCGGAGTATCGCGCTAACGCTTCCACCCGACCGTGCGGGACAGCGGGAAGAGCTCGAACAACATGTTCGAGACCTTAGCGCGCGAGCCGCTGAGCTTCTGGCTCGCGTTGAGAATGCGGCGTCGCCAGAAGTTTTGAGTGCGGCGATGCCAAGCCTCTTGGTCAGCATCAATGGCGGCCTGATCAAACTCACGGAAATTGAGCGCGACCGCGCGCGGGGCGAGGTTCTGCTTCCGCTGAAATCAACCGAGCCCGCCGCGGAAGGCACGTGGCAGCTGGTCACTTACACGGTTCCTGAATCAGGCAGACGGCTGAACGACCGTTCGGTTGCGTGGCTCGAGCAGCTGCAGCAGCGCGGCCTGGTCCAGCCCTCCTTCAATTGGGCGTTCTTTAGCTCAGGAGACAGCCGCGAGCCCGAGCTCGCAGGCATCAAAGGCGCGCTTTTCGGCTCGGCTCTGACTCTCCTCGTGACGCTTGTTCTGTGCTTGCCCATCGGCGTCGCTGCGGCGATCTACCTCGAGGAGTTCGCCGCGAAAAACCGAATCACGGAAATCATCGAAGTCAACATCAACAATCTTGCGGCCGTTCCCTCAATCGTCTTCGGGCTGCTCGGGCTCGCCGTGTTTCTCAACTTCTTCGGCTTGCCGCGCTCGGCTCCCCTGGTGGGAGGGCTGGTGCTCGCTCTGCTCGTGCTGCCGACCATCATCATCGCCGCCCGTGCAGCGCTCAAGGCCGTGCCTCCCTCCATCAAGGAAGCGGCGCTCGGGGTCGGCGCTTCCCAACAACAGGCAATCTTTCATCATGTGCTACCCTTGGCGATGCCCGGCATCATGACCGGCACCATTATCGGCATGGCGCATGCCTTGGGTGAAACAGCTCCGCTGCTGATGATCGGCATGGTGGCCTTTATCGTAGAAGCGCCAGGCTCGATCACCGATGCCGCGACCGCACTGCCGGTCCAGATATTCCTCTGGTCCGATCTGCCCGAAGTCGGTTTTCAGGCGAAGACGGCGGCTGCGATCATCGTGCTGTTAGTTTTTCTGTTCATCATGAACGGCCTTGCGATATTCCTGCGCAGGCGCTTCGAGCGGCGTTGGTGAACGCCTTGGAGACAAATATGGATGCGTTGGTGGAAAGCCGCCGTTCAAAGCGGGAACCGTTCCCGCCGGAGCAGCCCGTCAAGATCATCGCACGGGACGTGAACGTCTTCTATGGCGATAAGCAGGCCCTCATCGATGTTGATCTCGACGTTGCCGAGCGGGCGGTGACCGCCTTGATTGGCCCGTCCGGTTGCGGAAAGTCGACCTTCATTCGATGCATCAATCGCATGAACGATACGATTCCGACGGCCCGCGTGACCGGCCGGATCGAAATCGATGGGCAGGATATCTACGATCCGGCGCTCGATGTGGTGCAGTTGCGCGCCCGGGTGGGCATGGTGTTTCAGAAGCCCAATCCATTTCCGAAATCGGTATTCGAGAATGTCGCCTATGGTCCGCGCATTCATGGCATGGCCCAGTCCCGGGCCGAGCTCGACGAGATCGTCGTGAGGTCGCTGCGGCGGGCAGGTCTTTTCGAGGAGGTCAAGGACCGGCTGAACGATCCCGGCACAAGCCTGTCGGGCGGGCAGCAGCAGCGGCTCTGCATTGCCCGCGCCATCGCCGTCTCCCCGGACATCATCCTGATGGATGAGCCCTGCTCGGCCCTCGATCCGATCGCAACGGCAAAGATCGAGGAGTTGATGGACGAATTGCGCGAAAACTACACGATCGTCATCGTGACTCATTCAATGCAGCAAGCCGCCCGCGTCTCACAGCGGACCGCGTTCTTCCACCTCGGCCAGCTCGTCGAGGAGGGTCCGACATCGACGATGTTCACGACCCCGACCGATCGGCGGACCCAGGACTACATCACCGGGAGATTTGGATAGCCGAGCGGAAGAGCAGACCGCATCGCGTGGACACGTTCAATCGGGAACGCCGTCTCGGCCTGCTGTTTCATGATCGCAGCAAGAGTCTTTTGACTTGCGCTTTTTTGCCTCGACGATGCGAAGCCAGGCTTCCCCGAGCAAAGCGTCCGGATCCCCCGCGCGCGGCCGCGCGGCCGCGACCGACGCCTCATCCAATTGCGAAGGACCCGATATGCTGACGCCCAGGTCTCGAATCAGGCCATCCTTCAGGCCGTAGACCCAGCCATGCACAGCGAGCTGGCGGCCGTCGCGCCAGGCCTTTTGTACGATCGGCGTGGCGGCGACGCGGGTGACCTGCATCTCCACATTCATTTCACAAAGAAGGTTCGCGCGGATCTCTTCGTCCTTGACGGCGTCGAAGCGCGGGCGATGGCGATGATAGAGGTCGACGACCGGCGCGAGCCAATGATCGACGAGGGCTCCGCTTCCGCCCTGAAGCGCGCGAACGATGCCCCCGCACCCGTAGTGGCCGCAGATGATGATGTGCGCGGTGCTGAGCACCTGGACCGAGTATTCCAAGACGCTCAGCAGATTCAGATCGCCTGTGTGCATCACATTGGCGACGTTGCGATGCACGAAAAGTTCGCCGGGGTCGAGGCCGACGATCTCGTTGGCGGGAACGCGGCTGTCAGAACAACCAATCCACAGATACTCAGGAGCTTGTTGCGCTGCTAACCGCCGAAAGTAAGTTGGTTCGGATTTGGTTTTCGCGATCGACCAGCGGACATTATTCTCAAACAGATCCTCAATCACAAGTCGCGCCTCGAAGAGAGATGCCGCGGCGCGCCGCCATGCGCCGCGCCAATCCCTCCCGATCTTTGCGCGTCAGGCGCCGCTCCGCAATGGGCATCACGACGGCATTCTCGACCGCCAGATGCCGCCGCTGGCCGGCGGAAAAGGTGCGGAGCTTATGACGGAACTCTTCGGACAGCAGCACATCTCCCCGTTCCAACGCGTCGAGCAGCCCATCGACCGCTTCGCGCCCGAGCCTTCCTTCGGCCGCATGTTCGCCCGACAACAGGCCAAGGACCTTGTCGATCTGGTCCTCCGGCAAAGCACGGCGGCGAAGGAGCGGGAAAAGGTCCTCTTCTTCGTCGATGACGTGAAGCGTCATTTCGCGTGCAATGTGCTGAGCGACAAGCCTTGCGAGCCGCCGGTCCAACGCCGGCTCGGCCGCGAGCCGGTCGACCCACTGGCAGAGCGTACGCTGGCGGTGATGCTCCGCCAGAATGTAATCCAGCGGCTCGGCAATCAGCCTGTGATCGAGACTCTCGGCACCGTCTTCGGCGGCTTTGGTCGTCAACTCTGGAAAGTCGGACATGAGCCTACTCCCCGCCGGAACGAAGGGACCCGCGCGACAGCGCTATCTTCAGGAACGTCGTGCCGGGATCAGCAGAATGTCCGAGCGCCCCCATGAGGCTGACCCAGTCTTCGTCACTTGCGGTTTCCGCAAAAAGCGCGACGGCACTCGCTGCATAGGCTCCCGGAGTCACCCCCTCGGCCGCCGCGCAGTCCGTAATGCTGGCGGCGAGCTTCAAGTCGTCCAGCGACGCAAGCGCCGCATCGGCGACGCCTTCGTCCTCCAGCCGTGCAATAATTTCACCGAGCAACATATGATCCTCAGTGCACTCGATGCTCGTCCGCGCCGGGCATCTCAAAGCCTTTGATCTCGGCAGCCGACACAAGCCGAGCGACGTATTGGGCCGCTGCGCGCCGTTGCACGCTTTGTTTCAGATAGGCTGCAATCCGCTCGGCGACCAACTCGTAAGGGAGCTCACGCCCTCGGATCCGGCGGTCGAGCCGAATGATATGCCAGCCATAGCGGCTTGCGACCGGCTCGCGCGTCGTCTCGCCCTCGGCCAACCGCTTCAATGCGGCCTCGAATTCCGGAACCGTCGAGCCGGCGGTGAGTTGGCCGAGATTGCCGCCTGCCGATTTTGATGGGCAGTCCGAATGGCTGGATGCGAACTCCGCGAACCCATCAGGCTGGTCCGCCAGCATGGCGAGCACAGCGTGTGCAGTTCGCTTGGCGCGGTGCCACGAGGCTTGATCTGCCGGACTTGCGGCAACCAAGATATGGGAGGCCTCGATCAGATCGGCTGAGCGAAACTTCGCGCGATTCATCTCGTAGTAGCGGCGGCAGCTCGCTGCATCGGGTTCGGGGGTGACGACCTCAGTTTCGATCAGCACCCGCACCTTCGCTTCGTCTTCGGTCTCCCGCCGTCCTTCGTCGTCCGTTTCGGGAACGGCGCCGATGTTCTTCCGCCTGGCTTCCTGAATCAGGAGTTCCCGGACGACCAGCGATTGCGCCGCGGTCTTCCACGCATCGATCGGCGTCGCGGACGGATGATTCTGCGCTTCGCGCGAAATCAGGTCGCGCGCGATCTTCACGCCATTGACCGTGATCGGCGTCTGCGGTCCGGACGCCATCGCGCTTTTGACTGAACACGTGGACATCGCTGCTCTCGCTATTCCGCGGGTTGCTGAACGGGCTGCGCCGGGCGGCCCATCGGTTTACGCGCGGCAGCGGGCGCAGGAGCCGACGCAGGCTGCACTGAACGACGCGTGCGGACGATCTGATAGCCTCGTCGTCCGAGGTACCAGACGGGCGCGGACCACACGTGCACGAGACGCGTGAACGGGAAGATCAGGAAGATCGTCATCCCGAGCAACAAGTGCGCGAGGTAGTGCCATTCGATGCCCTGCAGCGTTTCGTAGGCGACGGGCCGGAGCGTGACGATGCCCTGCACCCAAGCCGACAGTTTCGTCATCACCAGACCGTCAGAGTGACTGAGCGAGAACGGTATGGTCGCGAGGCCGATGACAAGCTGCACCCAGAGGATGATCAGCACCGCGTTATCCATGAAGGTGCTGTTTTTTCGGATGCGGGGATCAAATAACCGCCGGTGCAGCAACATCGTGAGGCCGATGAAGCAGATGACCCCGAAAATGCTGCCCATTACGATCGCGAGCATCTGCTTTTGCGGCACTGTCATCACCGTGGTGTAGATGGCCTTCGGTGTGAGCAGCCCGACGAAGTGACCGACGAACAGCATCAGAATTCCGATGTGGAAGAGATTCGATCCCCATCGCAGTTGCTTCGCGCGCAGCATTTGGCTCGAGCTCGCACGCCATGTGTACTGCTCGCGATCGAAGCGAATCAGGCTTCCGATCAGGAATACCGTTAGGCACACATAGGGGTACCAGACGAAGAAGATGTGGAAGAGGGTGTCGCGCATGGCGGGTTCCTCAAGACAAGTTGTTGGTGTCAGCGCCAGCGGGCCGACGCGCCGCGCGCAATTTGGCGATCAGCCCGTCCTTGCCGCAGGATGCCGCAGCCGATGGGCCGAACGTGACCGGTTCCTCCTCCCAGGCCGCATCGAGCGCCTCGAGATCGTCCGGGTCGACGCCCTCGTCGGGAAGAACCGCCGCGAGCTCGTCCGCCTTCGGCGTCGCGCGTGACAGCGCAATGAGGGCATGAAGCACGGCGGAATAGCTCGACTGCCGCTTGTGCAGCCGCTCGGCGAGCGTCGTGAGAATGTGCACGGTTTGGCCGAGCAGTTCGGTTGCCTCCGCCATCGGCCGCGTGGACAGGAATTCCAGGAACAACGGCAGATAATCAGGCAGTTCGGTCGCGGTGATGCCGAGCCCGTTGGTCTCGTACAGGCTCTTGAGATCGATCATCGCCTGACCGCGATCGCGGCTTTCCCCATGCACATGCTCAAACAGATGGAGCGACAGGGAACGGGAGCGGTCAAACAGGATCACGTAACGCTCCTGCAGCTCGTACAGGTCCACCTCCCCAAGCTCGCGGAGAAACGTATCGAGGGCGCGACGCTGGGAGCGCGGAAGCAAATTTTCCGTATCCAGCGCAGCGGCGAGATCGCCTGCCGCGGCAACAAGCTCAGCCGATGGGTAGGAGAGGATCGCGGAGAGCACCTTGAACGTCTTCATCACGCCACCTCCACCGGATTTCGCGCCTTCTTCGGCCCGCCGAAGAGACGAGGCTTCGATTCTCCGTCGGAACACCCGTTGCCGAAAGAGAAGCCGCAGGAGCCGCGAATATCGTAGGCGTCCTCACTCCATTCGCGATGCGTCGTCGGAATGACGAAGCGGTCCTCATAATTGGCGATCGCCATGATGTGGTACATCTCCTCGATCTGCCCGCCGGTAAGGCCGACACGCTTGGCGATCGCCTCGTCAATCACCCCGTCGATGGTCTTCGCGCGCATGTAGCCGCGCATCGCGAGCATCCGTTCGAGGGCGCGCGCGACCGGCTCTTCCTTGCCGCCGGTCAGGAGGTTCGCGAGATACTTGAGCGGGATGCGAAGCGAGCGCACGTCGGGCATGCCCCCGTTCACGCCCATCTTGCCTGCCTCGGCGGCCGACTGGATCGGGGAGAGCGGCGGCACATACCAAACCATCGGGAGCGTGCGGTATTCGGGGTGCAGCGGGAAGGCGACCTTCCACTCCATCGCCATCTTCCAGATCGGCGACTTCTTCGCCGCGTCCAGCCAGTTCTCCGCAATGCCGTCGGCGCGAGCCTGTTCGATCACGCGCGGATCGTTCGGATCGAGGAAGATCTTGAGCTGAGCCTCGTAGAGGTCTTCTTCCTTTACGGCGGAGGCGGCGCTCTCGATGCCGTCGGCGTCATAGAGCACGACGCCGAGATAGCGAATGCGTCCGACGCAAGTCTCCGAGCAAACCGTCGGCTGGCCGGCTTCGATCCGTGGGTAGCAGAAAATGCATTTTTCGGACTTGCCCGTCGACCAGTTGAAATAGATCTTCTTGTAAGGACAGCCGGACACGCACATGCGCCAGCCGCGGCACTTGTCCTGATCGATGAGGACGATGCCGTCCTCTTCGCGCTTGTAGATCGCGCCGGAGGGACAGGCGGCGACACAAGTCGGGTTCAGGCAATGCTCGCACAGACGCGGCAGGTACATCATGAACGTGTTTTCAAACGCGCCATAGATGTCCTTCTGCACGCCTTCGAAGTTCACGTCCTTCGAGCGCTTTGAGAACTCGCCGCCCAAAATCTCTTCCCAGTTCGGGCCCCACTCGATCTTCTCCATCCGCTCGCCGGTGATGAGCGAGCGCGGGCGCGCGGTCGGAAAGGCCTCGAGTTCCGGCGCCTTCTGCAGGTGCTCATAGTCGAAAGTGAACGGCTCGTAGTAGTCGTCGATCTCCGGCAGGTCCGGATTGGCGAAGATGTTCGCAAGCACCCGCCACTTCGACCCGATCTTCGGCTCGAGCGAGCCATTCTTCTTGCGATTCCATCCGCCGTTCCAACGCTTCTGGTTCTCCCACTCCTTGGGATAACCGATGCCGGGCTTGGTCTCGACGTTGTTGAACCAGGCGTATTCCATGCCTTCGCGGTTGGTCCACACATTCTTGCAGGTGACGGAACAGGTGTGGCACCCGATGCATTTGTCGAGGTTCAGCACCATTGCGATTTGTGCGCGAATCTTCATCGTCTTCTTCCTTTCACTCGGCAGCGACGCGCACGGGTGCGCTGAGACCCGCAGCTCGCTCGTCAAAGGGGCGCTCGAGCCAATCGATCTTCGACATCTTGCGGATGATCACGAACTCGTCGCGATTGGCGCCAACCGTCCCGTAATAGTTGAAGCCGTAGGACAGTTGAGCGTAGCCGCCGATCATATGCGTCGGCTTCACGATCGCGCGCGTCACCGAGTTATGAATGCCGCCGCGCTGGCCGGTGATCTCGGAGCCGGGCACATTCGTGATCTTCTCCTGCGCATGATACATCATCACCATGCCTTCCTTCACGCGCTGGGAGACGACGGCGCGCGCCACCAGCGCACCGTTGGTGTTGTAGGCCTCGATCCAGTCGTTGTCCTCGATGCCGGCCTTCTTGGCGTCGACCTCTGACATCCACACGATCGGTCCGCCGCGGCTTAGCGTGAGCATCAGAAGATTGTCGGTATAGGTCGAGTGGATGCCCCACTTCTGATGCGGCGTGATGAAGTTCAGCACGACTTGCTTTTCGCCGTTCGGCTTTCTATCGATGATCGGCTTGATCGTCTTCAGGTCGACTGGCGGGCGATAGACGCAAAAACCTTCGCCGAAGGCGCGCATCCACAAGTGGTCCTGGTAGAGCTGCTGGCGCCCCGTGAGCGTGCGCCAGGGGATCAGTTCGTGCACGTTGGTATAGCCCGCGTTGTAGCAGACCTTCTCGCTCTCCAATCCCGACCAGATCGGCGAGGAGATGATCTTGCGCGGCTGCGCGACGACGTCGCGGAAACGGATCTTCTCGTCTTCCTTGGGCAAGGCGAGATGCTTGTGATCGCGTCCCGTGGCCTTACCCAGCGCCTCCCACGCCTTGACCGCCACTTCGCCGTTGGTCTCGGGCGCGAGCATGAGGATGACCTCGCTGGCGTCGATGTCGGTGTCGATCTTCGCCATTCCCTTGGTCGGGCCTTCTTCGGTCACCGCGCCGTTGAGCGCCTTGAGGAGTTCGACCTCATGCTCGGTATTCCAGGCCATGCCCTTGCCGCCATTGCCGGCTTTCGCCATGAGCGGGCCGAGCGCCGTGAAACGCTTGTAGAGGTTCGGATAGTCTCGCTCGACCACCGTGACCGTCGGCATGGTCTTGCCGGGAATCGGCTCGCACTCGCCTTTCTTCCAGTCCTTCACGTCGAAGGGTTGCGCGATCTCGCCCGGCGTGTCGTGCATGATGGGCGTGAGCACCACGTCCTTCTCGACGCCGAGAACCTCGGGGGCGACCTCGGAGAATTTCTTGGCAATGCCGCGATAGATCTCCCAATCCGATCGTGATTCCCAGATCGGGTCCACGGCCGCGGTGAGCGGGTGGATGAAGGGGTGCATGTCGGAGGTGTTGAGGTCGTTCTTCTCGTACCAGGTGGCCGTCGGCAGAACGATGTCGGAATAGACGCAGGTGGTCGACATGCGGAAGTCGAGCGTGACAAGGAGATCCAGCTTCCCTTCCGGCGCCTCTTCGTGCCAGACGACTTCCTTCGGCTTCTGCGCGCCGAGTTCGCCCAAGTCCTTGCCCTGAACGCCGTGCTGCGTGCCAAGCAGGTGCTTGAGGAAATACTCGTGCCCTTTGCCGGACGAACCAAGCAGGTTCGAGCGCCACACGAACAGATTGCGCGGCCAGGCCTTCTCGGCATCGGGGTCGTCCCAGGCGAATTGCAGTTCGCCCGTCTTGACCGCCTTTGCGACATAGTCCTTCGGCTCGAGGCCCGCGGCTTGCGCTTTCTTGGCGATCTCGAGCGGGTTCTGCATCAGCGTCGGATAGGCCGGCAGCCAGCCCATGCGCACGGATCGAAGATTGTAGTCGATGAGCGCACCGTCCCACGGCCCCGGAGGTGCCGTCGGCGAGAGGATTTCGTCGACGCCCAGCATCTCGTAGCGCCATTGGTCCGTGTGCGCGTACCAGAACGATGTCGAGTTCTGCTGGCGCGGCGGACGGCCCCAATCGAGCGCGAAGGCCAGCGGCGCCCAGCCGGATTGCGGCCGCAGCTTCTCCTGGCCCACATAATGCGACCAACCGCCGCCGGATTGGCCGACGCAGCCGCACATGACGAGGAGGTTGATCACTCCCCGGTAGTTCATGTCCATGTGGTACCAGTGATTCATCGCAGCGCCGATGATGACCATGGAGCGGCCATTGGTCTTCTCGGCGTTGAGCGCGAACTCGCGCGCAACCGTAATGATCTGATCGCGCGGCACGCCGGTAATCTTTTCCGCCCAGGCCGGCGTGTAGGGCGTCATCTCGTCGAAGGATTTTGCGACATAGTCGCCGCCGAAGCCGCGATCGACGCCATAGTTCGCAAGGAACAAGTCGTAGACAGTCGCGACCAGCGCTTCGCCGTCCTTCAGCTTGACCTTCTTCGCCGGCACGTTGCGCACGAGCACGGAGGGATGATCGGTGCCCTGGAAAAAATCATGCTCGCGGTTGCCGAAATAAGGGAATGCCACCTGCGCCATCGTGTCTTTGGATGCGGCCAGCGTCAGGCGCAGATTCGTGTTGTGGCCTTTGGAATCCTTCTCCTCGAGATTCCACTTGCCCTGCTCGCCCCAACGGAAGCCGACCGAGCCCTGCGGAACCGCGATGTCTCCCGTGGTCTCGTCGAAGGCGACGGGTTTCCACTCGGGATTATTGGCCTCTCCCAGCGCACCTTCGAACTCCGAGGCTCGCAGCAAGCGATCCGGGACCATCTTGCCGTCCTTCTGGACGAGACGAACCAGCATCGGCATGTCGGTGTACTTTCGGGCATAATCCTGAAAGTACTTCGCCTGACGCGAGACGTAGAACTCCTTCAGGATCACGTGGCCCATGGCCATAGCGAGCGCGGCATCGGTGCCCTGCTTCACCGACAGCCACATGTCGGCAAATTTCGACGCTTCCGAATAATCCGGGCAGATCACCGCCGACTTCGCGCCGCGATAGCGCACCTCGGTATAGAAATGCGCGTCGGGCGTGCGCGTCTGTGGCACGTTCGACCCCCACAGAATCAGGAAGCCGGCATTGTACCAGTCCGCCGACTCCGGAACGTCGGTCTGCTCGCCCCAGGTCTGCGGCGAGGCCGGCGGCAGATCGCAGTACCAGTCGTAGAAGGACATGCAGACGCCGCCGAGCAGAGAGAGATAGCGCGAGCCGGCGGCGTAGGAGACCATCGACATCGCCGGAATCGGCGAGAATCCGATGACACGATCGGGGCCCCATTTCTTCGCCGTGTAGGCATTCGCCGCAGCGATGATTTCGGTGACCTCGTCCCAGGTCGCGCGCACGAAGCCGCCGTGGCCGCGGCGGCGCGTGTAGCTTCTGCGCTTCTCGGGGTTTTCAACGATCGTGGCCCAGGCGGCGACCGGTGTGCGCAGCGCGCGCGCCTCGCGCCAGAGCTTGAGCAGACGCGAGCGCACGAGCGGATATTTCACCCGGTTGCCGGAATAGAGATACCAGCTGTAGGAGGCTCCGCGTGAGCAGCCGCGCGGCTCGTGGTTCGGCAGCTCCGGCCGCGTGCGCGGATAATCCGTCTGCTGCGTTTCCCAGGTGACGATCCCGCCCTTGACGTAGATCTTCCACGAGCAGGAGCCGGTGCAGTTCGCGCCATGGGTGGAGCGGACCACTTTGTCGTGCTGCCAACGCTTGCGATAGCCTTCTTCCCAGGTGCGGTCTTCGCGCGTGGTGATTCCGTGGCCATTCGAAAAATCGCCGACGACCTTGTTGAAGAAGGTGAGGCGGTCGAGGAAGTGACTCATTGTTATCTCCGGTCGAGATTCTTTTCGGGCGATTTCAGCAAGGCGTCGGCGCGCCGCGCCGGGCATACATCCACCAGTTCATTGCGACATTGAGGGCGAAGAAGATCGCGAGACCCACGAGCACCGCATTCGGGCTCTTGGTCACGGCAAACGACCACGCGAACAGCATGCCGAAGAAGAACGGGCCGTAGGCGGCGACGGCAGCCGTGAACCCGATCACACCGCCGGCTTGCCGCGGCGGGAAAATCATCGGCATCTGCTTGAAGGTCGAGGCGTTGCCGACGCCTGCGAAGAAGAAAAGACCGAGCATCGCGGCGACGAAGACCGGGAACGAGTCCATCGAGGTCGGCGCGGTATAGAGCGTGACGAGCAAGGCGCAGACCAGCATGCCGATGCCCGACCAGTGGGTCACACGCGCGCCGCCGAGACGGTCGCAAAATGGTCCGGCGATGATGCGCGAGATGGAGCCGACCAGTGGGCCATAGAAGGCGTAGGCAAGCGGATCAGGCGCGCCGGGCAGCGTGCCGTAGCATTGCTTGATCAAGAGCGGGAACGTCGCCGACAGCCCCGAGAACGAGCCGAAGGTCATGATGTAGAGCGACGTCATCGACCAGGTGTGGCGCGAGCGGAAGATGTCGAACTGTTCGCTGAAATTGGCTTTGATCGGCACACTCTTGAGGAGTGCCCAAGCGGCAATGCCGAAGACGAGAATGAATGGGATGTAAATCGCGGTCGCGTTCTGCAGCCAGATCGGGCTCGTGGTCGTGCCACGCGTGAAGGTCTGCGGATCGCCGAGCAATGAGCCGGCGAGAGCAAAGCCAATGACCCACGGCGTCACGAACTGCACGACCGATACGCCGAAGTTGCCGATGCCGGCCTGGATTGCTAACGCGGTTCCCTGCAACCGCTTCGGGAAGAACAGACTCGTCGAAGGCATGAAGGAGGAGAAATTGCCGCCGCCGAGGCCGGCAAGAAACGCGAGAGTCATCAGGATCCAATAAGGCGTCGTGGGATCCTGCACGGCCCAGATCCAACCGAGGGCCGGCACCAGCAGAGAAAGCGTCGACCAGGCCACCACGTGGCGCGTCCCGTAGATCGGCGTCAGGAACATATGGACGAGCCGCAAAGAGCCGCCCGCAAGTCCCGGCATGGCCGCAAGCCAGAACAGTTGCGTGGTCGACAGCTTGAAGCCGATCTGCGGCAGCCGGACGACGAGTGCCGACACCACAAACCAGACGATGAACGCCATGATCAGGTTCGCCGTAGTGATTGTCAGCGTGCGCCAGGCGATCTTGCTTCCCGTCTGCTTCCAGAACGTTTCGTCTTCTGGCGTCCAGCTCGCGATCCAGGTGCGGGCCGATCGCGGAGCGGCGGTGTCGAGCGTTGTCATGATCGTTGTCTCTTGTTCGTGTTGAGGAAACGGCTCCGTGACGTCACTTGGCCGGGGCGCCTGCGGGCATCGCGCCGCCCGCCGGCCTTGATCGTTTGTCGGTCGCCGCGGGCGCCGGTGCGCCGGGCGTCGGCAGCACCCGGCCAAGCGCGTCGGCTTCGGGGAAGAACTGCGGCTTGCCGAGTTCGGGATTGCGCCGCTTCTCCATGTAGATGATCGAGAAGTGCATCCACGCGAGGCTGACGGCGACGACAACGAAGAGGAGCATGAAGCAGGAGGTCCACACGCCGATCAGGTCGTTCGCCGCGCCGAACATGATCGGCAGGATGAAGCCTCCGAGCCCTCCGATCAGCCCCACGACGCCGCCGACCGAGCCGACATGCTTTGGGTAGTAGACGGGGATGTGCTTGTAGACGGCCGCCTTGCCCAGGCTCATGAAGAAGCCGAGCGCAAAGGTCAGGATAGTGAAGGGGATGAAGCCCAGCGCCATCGTGAACTCGATGGGTCCGCGAATCCCTTCTACTACGTATCGCGTCGCCGGGTAGCTCAGGAAGAAGGTGCAGACGACCGAGCCGAGAAAGGTCCAGTACATGACCTTCCGCGCGCCGAACTTGTCGGAAAGCGTGCCGCCGAGAATGCGGAAGATCGAACCGGGGATCGAGTACAGCGCGCCGAGCCAGCCGGCCGTGACAATGTCGAGACCGTACACGCCGACGTAATAGCGCGGCAGCCACAGCGCGAGCGCGACAAAGCCGCCGAAGACGAAGAAGTAATAGAGTGAGAACCGCCAGACCTGCAGGTTCTTCAGCGGCACGAGCATCGCCGATATCGGTTCCGGCTTCAGCCCGGCTTTTCGGCGCGCAGCAAGCTGCGGATCGTCCTTGGTGCTGAACCAGAAAACAATCGCCATGACGACGAGGCCGAGCGCCCAGATCTGGGCGACGGCTTTCCACCCGAAGGCCACCATGACCATTGGAGCCAAGAACTTGGTCACGGCGGCGCCGACATTGCCCGCCCCGAAAATGCCCAGGGCTGTGCCTTGCTTCTCGATCGGGAACCAACGGGAGACATAGGCGATCCCGACCGCGAAGGATCCCCCGGCGATGCCCACCCCCAACGCCGCAATGAGAAAAGTCGTGTAGTCGTACGCGAAAGTGAGCAGCCAGGTCGCGACAGCCGCGGACAACATCACCAGGACATAGACGATTCGGCCCCCGTATTGGTCGGTCCACACCCCGAGCATGAGGCGGACCAGGCTGCCGGTGAGGATCGGCGTGCCCACAAGCAGTCCGAACTGGGTGTCGTTCAGACCCAAGTCCTTCTTGATCTGGACCCCGATGATCGAAAAAATCGTCCAGACTGCAAAGCAGACCGTGAAGGCTATCGTCGACAGCCACATGGCCCTCGACTGGTCCGAAGAGGAGACCGCCTGCGTTGTGGTAATCATTCTTAGGCTCCTGCGGCTGCGCACCTGATGCCAGCGAAATTCACGTGACTTTCTTCACGCGGGCCGGCATTTCGTTGATCGAGGTCAAGTAGTTCGCGGTGCAGCGCCGAAATAAATGTGCAGCGCGAAATGTACCAGTGTAGTAACAGCATCCGGCAAAGAGGTGATTGAGCAATGCCTTCAAGCAATTTGATAAATGTCACGATTCTAGATTCTGGACTCACTTAAAGCTGACACCATGCGCGATTCTGATCTTGCCCTTGTGCGAAAGCTGCCTCTCTTCGGCGAGACCTGCGACTCCGAGTTCGAGTCCTTGATGCAGGGAGCGTTCCTCCAGCGCTTTCCCGCGCATGTGACGTTGATCAATGAGGGAGAGCCGGCCGATTTTCTGCATGTCGTGGTGGATGGAATGGTCGAGCTATACGCCACCCACGCCAGCCGCGAGACCACGATCGGCTTTATCGAGCCGGTCTCCACCTTCATTCTTGCCGCGGTCGTCACTGACAAGCCGTATCTCAAATCGGCGCGAACCGTGGCCGCGTCCCGCATTCTGATGATCCCGGCAGAAGCGATCCGGGACGTCTTTGCGCGCGATGCCGGGTTCGCGCGGGCCGTTGTGGCCGAATTGGCGCTGCGCTACCGCGACATTGTTCGAGAACTCAAGAACCAAAAGCTGCGCACGAGCCTCGAGCGGCTGGCGGCCTGGATTCTCCGGCGCGGCGTGGAAAGCGACGGCGTTCTGAAAATTGTCCTTCCCTACGAGAAGGGAACGCTCGCCAGCCGGCTGGGCATCACGCGAGAAAATCTCTCGCGCAATTTCGCCAGCCTCGAGGCCTACCGGGTGGAGGTGGCGGGACGAGAGATCATCGCCCACGACCCGAAGGCACTGGAGGCGCTTGCAAAGCCCGATCGGCTCATCGACGATCCGAGTTGAACCGCTGGCGCTGCTTCTTCGGCCCGGCGGCGGACTACCGGCGATAAGTGAATCCGCTGTCGTCCCGCAAGGCCGCGAGTTCCTGAACTTTTCGGTGATCAGGAGAGAGATGACACACGGGATCGGTCGCGCGCGCGTCGCCGGTTAGAGCGAGCGCCTGACAGCGGCAACCGCCGAAATCCAACTCACGGCGGGCACAGCTCGCGCAAGGTTCGCGCATCCAAGCCGTGCCGCGGAACGCATTGAAGGCAGGCGACCGTTCCCAAATGTCGGAAAGCGCGTGCTCGCGCACCGACCAGAATTCGAGATCCGGTATGGATTCGGCCGCATGGCAGGGGAGGACCTTGCCCGACGGGGTCACATTCAACGAACGGCGGCCCCACCCGCCCATGCAGGGTTTCGGCAGTCGGGCATAGTAGTCGGGAACCACCGCGTCGATGACGATCGCACCCTGGTAGCGGGCGCGCAGCGATTCGATCTCTGCTGCCGCGCGTTCGGCCTGCGCATGCGTCGGCATCAGGCGGGACCGATTCTCGAGCGCCCAGCCATAGTATTGCACATGGGCGATCTCGACGCGGCTCGCGCCGAGTTGCAACGCCAGCGCCACCATCGCCTCGATGCGTCCGATGTTCAGCCGATGCACGACGCAATTGACGGTGAGCGGCATCTTCCGGTTGACCACCTCGGCAGCAAGCGTCTTCTTGCGTTCAAAGGCTCCAGAATAGCCCGCAATGTGGTCCGCCGATGCGGCCTCGCTGTCCTGGATCGAAATCTGCACATGGTCCAGGCCGGCATTCGCCAACGCATCGAGCCTGGCCGGCGTAAGCCCGATGCCTGAGGTGATCAAGTTCGTGTACAGGCCGGATTCCTGCGCCGAGCGGACGATGTCGACAAGGTCGCCGCGCGCGGCTGGCTCGCCGCCGGATAAATGCGCCTGCAACACGCCGAGCGCTGCGGCTTCATTGAACACGCGGCGCCAGTCCTCCGCGGACAGCTCGCCGATGCGCGACTCGAGCGAGAGCGGATTCGAGCAATACGGGCAGGCGAGCGGACAGCGGTGCGTCAGCTCGGCAAGAAGCCCGATAGGACGAGGAAGTTCCGCGATGGCTGGCACGTCACAGCTCCAGGAGCTTCTTCTCGGCCAATTGCCGGAGCAACACGGTCACATCGGCCTCAATGCGCTCGCGCGGCGCAGAATAGGTCCTGGCCAGATCCTCGACAATCGCATCAAATGTCGCCTCGCCGGTGCAGCGCTTGAGGATTTCCGCGGCGATCGGATCAGCTTTGAAGATCCGCTCGGGCGCGAGCAAAACATGTCCTCCTTGCGCCTCGTTGTGCACGAGGCGGACGCCGCGCGGCAGACGCGGACGCGAAGCGGGCGGGATCGATGCGGGAGTGGTCACTGCCCCTAGTCCTTCGGCACGAACGCGCCCGGGGGGATATGCCCGGGCGAGACGTATGCATGGTAGAGCGCATCCAGCATCGACCAAAGCACGTCGCACTTGAATTCGAGCGCGGCAAGAACCTGCTCCTGTACATCCGCGCTGAGAGCGTGCCGCTTGACGTAGGCGAGCGCGAATTCGGAATCGCGCTGCGCCTGCGGAGGACGCTGCTGGAAGTAGGCCAACGTCTCGGGCGTGACAAAGGCATAGTTCTTCAGCATGCCGTCCACGCGCTCGCTGATGATCGCGGGCGAGAAAAGCTCGGTGAGCGACGAGGCGATGGCTTCGAGGAGCGTGCGCTCACGAACGAACCGGATGTAGGCGCCGACTGCAAAGCGGGTCGCAGGCAAAGCGCCTTTCTGGGAGACGACATCATCGCGATCCAGCTCGAGGCTGTCCGTCAACCTCAACCAGCGCGCGATGCCCCCCTCCCCTTCGCGCTCCCCATCGTGATCGACCAGGCGGCGGCGCCACTCGCGCCGGATCGCGGGTTCCTCGCATCGAGCGATCAGGCTCGCGTCCTTCATCGGGATCGCGGCCTGATAACAGTAACGATTGAGCGCCCAGGCCTGGACTTGGCCCTTCGTGCACCTGCCGCCGTGCAGGAGATGATGAAAGGGGTGAAGCCGATGGTAGCGGCGGGCGCCGATGTCGCGCAGCGCCTGCTCCAACTCGTCGGGCGATAGGAGTTTCACAGCACGAGTTCCAATCCGTCTTCCGCGATTTCCCAGCCTGCCGCCTTCACTGTCGCGCATTCGGGAGAACCGTCGACAAGAATCGGGTTGGTATTGTTGATGTGGATATAGATCCGGCGCGCGGAAACGTCCTTCAAAGCGGCCATCGAGCCTGCGGACCCCTCGATTGGGATATGCCCCATCCGGCGGCCCGTCTTGGCGCCCGTCCCGGCGCAGATCATCTCGTCATCCTTGAACAGCGTGCCATCGAAGAGGACGACGTCTGCCCGCGCGAGACGCCGCCGCAGATCCGGCGTGACGGCGGCTGCCCCCGGAACGAACACGAGGCGCCCGGACGGCGCATCCGATTCGATTTCCACCCCAACGGTTGCTTCGCCTTCGGCGCCGATTTCTGGCTCGCCTTGTTCGAGAAAGAGCGGAACTTTTCCGGGCACGGGAAACAGAGTCGCCGTCAGTCCGCCGGACAAGCCGAAGGGCTCGTCGATCCGCACGCGCCGCCGCTCTACAAGTTCGCTGTCGAGCACGCGGAAGACGGGATTGTCATCCAGGATCGAGAGCGTCTCGCTGGTGGCGTGCAGCGAGAAGGATTGCCGCTCACGCAGGCTCAGGAGGCCGGCGATTTGGTCGATTTCGCCGCCTGTCAGGATCACATCGGAAATGGGACTCGACCGGGTCGCGCCGACGGGATGTAGCGCAGGCGTCGCGATGATCTGCGCGCGCAAATCGGGCGATGCGTTGAGAAGCACCCAGTGCGCCCCGTCACCGGAGACCGCAACGCTCGTCTGCGTGCGAGGCTTCACGCGCGGCTCACCCTCCCAGGCAAGCTGGCAGACCCCGCACCGGCAATTCCATTGAGGATATCCACCGCCGGCTGCCGACCCGAGCACGATGGCGGATAGACGCCCCATCAGGCGTCTTCAGAATGCTGCCGGCTCAGAATTCTGCCGGCAAATAGCCGTTGATCTCGAGGCCGATGCAGATTTCGACAAGCGTAGGGGTCGTCCAGAGCATGGTCACTCCTCCAGGATGCAGTCAGTAAAGTTAAAGCCTTCCGTCGAGCAAGCCAAGCCCCTTTTGCCCACGCTCACGCGCAGGTGTTCAGTGCAGGAAGGCGAGGTAATGGGCCAGATCGCGCAGGTCGGCGTCCTGCAGCGGATAGAGCACGGAGGCCATGGCGGGGTCGTAACCGGGGCGGGCGCCCGACTTGTAGTCGCGCATGGCCTTTATGAGGTAGTCCTCCCGCTGATGAACGAGCCGGGCCATCTGCTCGCGGCCGGAAAAGTCGGGATTATGACAGGATGCGCAGCGGTGCAGGCGAGCGAGCTCGCGGCCTCGCTCGTAGCGCATCGGATCGGGCGGATCTGATGGCGGCTTGGGTGGCGGAATTCGCGAGATCCGTTCGGCGAGCCAGCTGATCTCCTCGTTGGCGAGACCCTTGGCGAATTCGTTCATCACCTCGACGCGCCGCTGCTTTTCCCGGAACATGAACAGCTCGATCGTGACAAACAGCGGCGGCTGTCCGCCGAGCGAAGGCACCTCGGCGTTCTCCGATCGCCCGCTCGCTCCGTGGCAGGACAGGCACTGCTCCAGACGAGCCTCGATGCTCAGGGCCCAGGGAGCCCGCGGCATGCAGCACAGGAGCAGCAGCGCGACAACAAGCCTCAGACGGGAGGGCAAGGCGCTTGGCAGCGCCATGCCGCCGTCAGCGCGTCGAAACCCGCGTCTGGCCATAGGTGACGCGGTAGATCGCTCCATTGTAGTCGTCGTTAACCAGCAATGAGCCATCCTTGAGCATGAGCACGTCCGATGTCCGTCCGACATAATTGTTGTTTTCAATAAATCCGGTCAGGAACGGCTCGACCGACCGCACGCCACCATCCTTGTTCAGCTTCACGACGATCACGTCGCCTCCCGCCTTGACCGTCCTGTTCCAGGCGCCGTGGCGCGCAATGAATATGGCGTTCTTGTATTCGGACGGGAACATCGTGCCGGTGTAGAAGCGCATGCCCAGCACGGCGGTATGCGGACCAAGGAGCACCGCGGGCTTCACGAATTCGCTGCAGGAGCGCCCCCAGCCGAATTCCGGGTCGGTGAAATTGCCTTGGTGGCAGAACGGAAAGCCGAAGTGCTGGCCAACCTTGGTGACGCGGTTCAACTCCTCTTCCGGCAAATCTTCGTTCACCCAGTCGCGGCCGTTGTCGGTGAAGTAAAGCTCCTTGGTGACAGGATGCCAGTCGAAGCCGACCGTATTGCGCACTCCACGCGCAACGACTTCCATGCCGCTGCCGTCCAGATTGATCCGCCGTATCTGCGCGTGCGTATCCGGCGGATTGCAGATATTGCACGGCGCGCCCACGGGGATGTACAGCTTGTTGTCAGGCCCTATGCCGATGAACTTCCAACCATGCGGCTCGTCTGTCGGGAGTTGATCGTAGATCAAGACGGGCTTCGGCGGGTTGTCGAGGTTCGCTTCGATATTGTCGTAGCGCCAGACCTTCGAGAGTTCGGCCACATACAGTGCCCCTTTGTGGAACGCGATTCCGTTGGGGCGATGGAGCCCTTTGGCAATAGTCTTGACCTCGCGCTTTCCGCCTTTGTCAACGACGGCGTAAACGTTGCCGGAGAAGCGGCTGCCGACGAAAATCGTCCCGGCATCGCCCTGCCGCATCGAGCGCGGATTGGCCATTCCGCTGGCATAGAGTTCAATCTTGAAGCCCTTTGGAACTTTCAGCTTCGTAATCGGCAGTTTATCGGCCGGCGTTGGAATGGGCGGGGTCGGGATGGGAGCGAGTTTCAGCGCTCCAGGCTGCTCGGGTCGGCCATACAACGCAGAGCCCGGGGCTGGCGGCGCCTGCTGCGCCATCGAAAGTGTCACGGATACGGCTAGAAACCCGACGAAAGTCGCGAGACCGCCGACCACGGTCGCCCAGACGCGTGATTGCATCATCATCCTCCCTGGTGTGCCGCCCCGCGATCCGGAAACGTCTCCGTTGCGGGCGGGATTCGTTCTTGAGCATCTTGATAATACCACTTCAAAGTAGAACTTATACGCAAACAGGACGCAATGCAGAACTGAACCGCGCAGGGAACTCGGCCCAGTCTGCAGCGGGAAGGCGCTCCTGAAACTGTTGTGAACCAATCGGTTGGTGAAGCGTTGCGACCTCGGCCCCCTGCCAGCAAGGGCATCGGAAAGGTCTTGCCTCACGATGACGACATCGGAGCGCAATGTATGGATGTGGTCCCAGGCCGTCGCCATGATCGAGCGGGCTGAGGGACTGCATCGCCAGTTCTTTCGGCCCACCGAAGCGCGGCCGCCGGCCTGGGAACCGCCTGTCGACATTCTCGAGGCCGAGCGCGAGGTGCTGATCCTCGTGGCGTTGCCAGGGGTGGACCCGCGTGAAGTCGAGGCCGTTATCGACAACAACGAGCTCCTGATTGCGGGAGAACGGCGCTATCCTCCGGCGCTGCAAAACGCAGCCATCCATCGGCTTGAACTGCCGCAAGGCCGCTTTGCGCGGCGGATCCGCTTGCCTGCAGGACAATACGAGGGCGCGGCGGTGAGCGAGTTACACGGCTGTCTTCTCATTACGCTGCGCAAGCTTACATGAAGCCCATGACATCGGAGATGGTTCGTGGCTGACGAGGAATGCCGTTCCGATCGGAGGCCGGCGCCGGTGCGAGCAATGCAGTGCCCGCTCTGCCGCCGGACGCCACGGTCATTCTGCCGGTCCGCAGCATGGTGCTTTTCCCCGGGACCGTGTTTCCGATCACGATCGGACGTCAACGTTCGATCGCCGCTGCGCAATTTGCGGTCCGCCAGCAGCGTCCGGTCGGCGTTCTGATGCAGCGCGATCCCGAACTGGCCGCGCCCACGCCGCTCGATTTCCATCGCGTGGGTACGATCGCCAATGTCGTCCGCTATGTGACGGCCCCCGATGGGACGCACCATCTTGTTTGCCAAGGCGTTCAGCGCTTCAGAGTGGCGGACTTTCTCGCCGGGTGGCCGTTCATGGCTGCACGCGCGGTGCCCATCGAGGAAAGCGACACGCGGACGCCTGACATCGAAGCACGGTTCATCAATCTCCAGCGCCAAGCCGTCGAAGCCATCCAACTCTTGCCGCAAGCTCCGCAAGAACTGATCGCGACGGTGCAGAACGCCGCCACGCCCGGCGCATTGGCTGACCTTGTCGCGGCCTATCTCGATCTGACTGCCGACGAACGCCAGGAAATTCTCGAAACCATCGATGTGACAGCTCGCATCGATCGCGTGTCACGCATTCTGGCGAACCGCATCGAGGTCTTGCGGCTTTCCGAGGAGATCGGACGACAGACCAGAGCCTCTCTCGACGAGCGCCAGCGTGAAGTGCTCTTGCGCGAGCAGATGGCCGCAATTCAGCGCCAGCTTGGCGAGGGCAACGGCAAGGGCGCCGAGATCAAGGAATTGGGTGAGGCGATCACCCAGGCCAAGATGCCGAAGGAGGTCGAGGACAGCGCCCGAAAGGAACTCCGTCGGCTTGAACGCATGCCCGAAGCTGCCGCCGAATATGGGATGGTTCGGACCTATCTCGACTGGCTGATCGAACTTCCATGGGCACTGCCCGAGGAAAAGCCCATCGACATCACAGAAGCGCGCCGCATTCTCGACGAAGACCATTACGGTCTGGACAAGATCAAACGACGCATCGTGGAATACCTCGCCGTGCGCAAGCTGGCTCCGCACGGAAAGGCGCCGATCCTCTGTTTTGTCGGACCTCCAGGGGTCGGCAAGACGTCGCTGGGACAGTCAATCGCGCGCGCCATGGACCGCAAGTTCGTGCGCGTCAGCCTCGGCGGCGTTCATGATGAAGCCGAGATCCGCGGGCACAGGCGCACTTATGTCGGCGCCCTGCCCGGCAACATCATCCAGGCGATCCGAAAAGCCGGCGCGCGCAACTGCGTCATGATGCTCGACGAAATCGACAAGCTTGGGGCCGGCATTCATGGCGATCCGTCGGCCGCGCTGCTCGAAGTGCTCGATCCCGAGCAGAACAGCACGTTCCGCGACAATTACCTGGCCGTTCCTTTCGACCTGAGCCGGGTGGTGTTCATCACGACGGCTAACTTGCTCGACACGATTCCAGGCCCGCTGCGCGATCGAATGGAGGTGATCTCGCTCTCCGGCTATACGGAAAGCGAAAAGCTGGAGATTGCCAGGCGCTATCTGGTACGGCGGCAGCTCGAAGCGAACGGCCTCCGTGCCGACCAGGTCGACATCACGGACGAGGCTTTGAGGGTCATCATCCAGCGCTATACCCGCGAGGCTGGGGTGCGGAATCTCGAACGCGAGATCGGGAAAGCGCTCCGCAACGCTGCGGTCCGAATTGCGGAGGGGACTTCAAACCTCATTCGAATCGATGCGAACGATCTCGCGAGCGTCCTTGGTCCCGCTCAGTTCGAGAACGAGGTGGCGATGCGCACCAGCGTGCCGGGCGTGGCGACCGGCCTCGCCTGGACACCCGTGGGCGGCGACATCCTGTTCGTCGAGGCCACGCGCATTCCGGGGAAGGGGAATTTGATTCTCACGGGCCAACTCGGGGACGTCATGCGTGAAAGCGCGCAAGCCGCGCTCAGTCTTGTCAAGAACCGCGCCGACTCGATCGGCATCGACCCGGCCGCTTTTGAGAAAAGCGACATCCATATTCACGTGCCGGCGGGCGCGATCCCAAAGGACGGCCCAAGCGCCGGCGTCGCCATCTTCTCAGCTCTGGTTTCACTCCTTCTGCGCCGGACCGTTCGCAGCGACACTGCCATGACCGGCGAGATCAGCTTGCGCGGCCTCGTGCTGCCGGTCGGCGGAATCAAAGAAAAGGCAGCGGGCGCGGCGCGCGCCGGCATCACACGGATGCTCTTGCCGGCGCGCAACCGCAAGGATCTCGAGGAGATATCGGAAGACGTGCGGGCGCGCCTCGAATTCGTCTGGCTCGAAAAGGTCGATGACGCAATCGCGGCCGCGCTCGAAGATCACGTGATCGACGATAGGGCGGAGCACGGTACCCGCGCTGCCTGAGCCACGGCGGGAACAACTCGGCAGCGAAGGTCATTGACACTTCGTCGGTTGTCCTAACGGCTTTCTCGATGTTTCCGATCAAAAACTCGGTTCCCGTGCGGTTTCCGCCGCTTGTGACCTATGCGCTGGTCGGCGCGAACCTGCTCGTATTCCTCTTCCAGACGTCCTTGCCGCCACAAGGCAGCGTCGAATTCGCTTATCTCTATGGACTGGTGCCGGCGCGCTACACGCAACCGGAATGGGCCTTGCGGACAGGTCTTGACCCGAGTTCGTATCTTCCTTTTTTGACCACCATGTTCCTTCACGGAGGCTGGCTTCACCTGATCCTCAATATGTGGACGCTCTGGCTCTTTGGCGGGGCGGTCGAAGATAGGCTCGGCTATCTGCGCTTTGCCATCTTCTACCTGCTGTGCGGACTCGCGGCCAGCCTGGCTCACACTTTTGCCAATGCGGACTCGACGGTTCCTGTGGTAGGCGCATCCGGCGCCATCGCCGGCGTGCTTGGCGCCTATGTCAGGCTGTTTCCCTTTGCACGCATCGTCATGCTTGTTCCGATTATTTTCATTCCCCTGTTCTTCACATTGCCGGCAATCATCTATATCGGGTTCTGGCTCTTGCTTCAGGTGTTCCAAGGCGCGCTTTCGGTCTGGATTCCGCAAAGCGAGGGGGGAGTCGCCTGGTGGGCGCACATCGGCGGGTTCGCGGCCGGGGTAATCCTCATTCCGCTAATCTGTCAGTCCCGAAGCTGCTATCGTCCCTATTACGGCGACGAAGGCGCGCTCGGCTTCAGGCCAGAAAAGAGGTGACGTGTTCAGCCTCTCCGATGTCCTCTTGATTTTCATCCTGCTCGCGGCCGTTCAGCCCGTGATCCACCAGCGGATGCTGGAGGCCATGCGTCGACGGAAGATTGCCGAGATCGAGCGCAAGCGGAATTCGCGCGTCATCCTCATGATCTATCGCCAGGAGACGATGCGTCTGTTGGGTTTTCCCCTCATGCGCTATATCGACATGAACGATGCCGAGGCGGTGCTGCGGGCCATCGAGATGACCGATCGCGACCTGCCCATCGACATCGTGCTGCACACCCCCGGAGGCCTTGTGCTGGCCGCGACGCAGATTGCGCGCGCCATGAAGACCCATCGCGGCAAGGTCACCGTCTTCGTCCCGCACATGGCCATGTCGGGCGGCACGTTGATCGCGCTCGCGGCCGACGAGATCGTCATGTGCGAGCATTCGGTGTTAGGCCCGATCGATCCGCAGGTGAACGGCATGCCTGTCGCTTCCCTGATCCGAGTCGCCGAACAGAAGCCGATCGCGGAAGTCGAAGACCGCACATTGATGCTAGCGGATGTCGGCCGCAAAGCCATGCGGCAGATCGAAGACGTTGCGACCGACCTTCTGGCTGAACATCTGCCGCGCGAGCGTGCCCGAGATATCGCTAAGCTGCTCTCGAGCGGACAGTGGACGCATGATTACCCCATCCTTCCGGACGAGGCGAAGAAAATCGGCTTGCGCGTCGCGACAGCAATTCCGGAAGAAATATTGGAGCTCATGAATTTGTTCCCGCAGCCGGCGCATTCGCAGTCGCCGATCGAATTCCTTCCTACCCCTCGCGAGCGGCGTACGACGCAACCGGCACCGACTACCGAACCGCATTAGGCGGACCCGGCGAACAGCCGCCGGCGAAGCGCCACATTCTCCGGGCTGCCGGGCAGGTCAGGAGGGGAAACGGTATTCCTGGGTCTGGCTCGGGCGGCAAAGTCACGGTGCCGCACCGAGTTGGCGGCGATTCGACGGCCCGTTTAATGTCAGCCCGAGGTCCGGCTGCCATCAACCCGCCGTCAACCGGTCCTCGATGTGGTTGGCCACTTCTTCGCAAACCACCGCAAGCTCCAAAAGCTCTTGCTTGATGAATTTGTCGTCCGCTTTGTCTGCAAGCTGGCGGAATTTCGTGGCTTGATCTCTCAGGTAGTCGTCGAAATCCATGGCATGCACCCATGAGCGCCAAATGTAATCACGGACACGAAGGCAGGTCACGCATTTGTTTCGACTTAAGTTGGAAGCTCCAAGGTCGTGGAAAGCATTCGCTTTTGCTCTAGGTCAATGTCGCTCCCCGACCTGCGGGCCACAGTTGCACGACTTTAGCCGGGATTCCGGAAGGTTGAGAGACGCTTTCATCGCTGGATTGGGGCGCGAGCCATGCTCGGCGGTCGCGAGAGTGAAGGATTTGAGATCGTCGCCCGCGACGACTTCTCGGACGCCACCTATTTGCTCGAAATTCGCCACCCGCTCATGGCCCGTGCTGCAAAGCCCGGCCAGTTCGTCATCGTCATGCTGCATGAGCACGGCGAACGGATTCCGCTGACGATCGCCGATTACGACGCGGCCAAGGGAACCGTGACGCTCGTGATTCAAGCGGTCGGGAAGACGACGCGCGAAATGCAGCGGGAGTGCAAGGTGGGGACCCGGCTGCATGCGCTGGTCGGACCGATGGGCGTTCCGAGCCATATCGGCGACGCGAAGAAAGTGGTCTGCGTCGGCGGCGGCCTGGGAGTCGCGCCTGTCTTCCCGCAAGCGCGCGCCGCCAAAGAGAGCGGCGCCTATGTGATCGGCGTGGTCGGCTTCCGCAACAAGACGCTGATGTTCTGGGACAAGAAGTTCAGATCCGTGTGCAACGAATTCATTGTCTGCACGGACGACGGCTCGGTCGGCGTCAAGGGCCAGGTCACGGCCGGCCTTCAGAGCGCATTGGACAAGCACGCCGATGTCGACGAGGTGATCGCCATCGGTCCTGCGGTAATGATGAAAGCCTGCGCCGAAGTTTCGCGCCCGCGCCATGTCAAGACCGTCGTCAGCCTCAATCCGATCATGGTGGACGGCACGGGCATGTGCGGCGGATGCCGAGTCAAGGTCGGTGAAGAGATCAAGTTCGCCTGCGTCGACGGCCCCGACTTTGATGGCCACAAGGTGGATTTCGACGACTTGATGATGCGGCTCAAGCGCTTCGCTGACGAAGAGAAAACCGCGCTCGAGCGCTGGACCGAAAGCTGCCGCGTCCGCCAGGAAGCCGAAAAGGTCGCTGCGGGCACGGCCAAACAGTGAGGAGCCGATGGCCAAGAAGCGCACCATCCGCACCATTCCGCAAGATCGCGCACCGGTGCACGAGCAGCCGCCCGCGGAGCGCGTGAAGAACTTTTCCGAGGTCACCTACCGCTATCGGATCGAGGATGCGCTTCACGAATCCGACCGATGTCTGTTGTGTCCGGATCCGGCATGCGTCGCCGGCTGTCCCGTCAATATCAACATCCCGAAATTCATCGAGAAGATCGGGCTGAAGGATTACCGCGGCGCCTATGACGTCATCACGGAGACCAATCTCCTGCCGGCAGTCTGCGGGCGCGTGTGTCCGCAGGAGACTCAATGCGAAGGGCCATGTATCGTCGGCGAGCGCTATGCCCCCGTGGCCATCGGCAAGCTCGAGCGGTTTGTCGGCGACATGGCGATCGAGCAAGGCTGGACGAGCATCCCCTATATCGAGCCGAGCGGATTCAAGATCGGCATCGTCGGATCGGGGCCCGCAGGAATGGCCTGCGCCGCCGACATGGCGAAGGCGGGCTGCGACGTCACCGTCTTCGAAGCCTTTCACGTCCCGGGCGGCGTCCTGCGCTACGGAATCCCGGATTTCCGGCTGCCGAACGAAGTGGTCGACGCAGAAATCGACAAGCTGAAAAGCCTCGGGGTGAAATTCGAGTGCAACACGCTTGTCGGCCGCCTGTTCACCATCGAGCAGATGATCACCGAACTGGGATTCGACGCCGTGTTCATCGGCACTGGCGCCGGCTATCCGAGCTTTCTCGGGGTTCCCGGCGACTCGCTCAACGGGGTCTTGTCGGCGAACGAACTCCTGACCCGATGCAACATGATGCGGGCCAAGGATGCCGGCTTCGACACGCCACTTCCGCTTGGAAAGCGGGTCGCGGTCGTCGGCGCGGGCAACACGGCCATGGACGCCATGCGCGTCCTGCGACGGCTCGGGGCTGAGGAAGTTCACTGCATCTACCGCCGCACGCGCGCGGAAGCGCCCGCGCGGATCGAAGAGGTGCACCACGCCGAAGAAGAAGGTATCGAATTCCATTGGCTTACCGCGCCAATCGAGGTTCTCGATGACGGCAAGGGCGGCGTGCGCGCCATGCGATGCATTCGCATGGAGCTTGGCGAATCCGACGCGTCCGGGCGCCGGCGGCCGGTCCCGATCGCGGGCAGCGAACACGAGTTCGCGACCGACATGGTCGTTGTGGCCATCGGCACCAATGCCAACCCGATTATCGGGCAGACATCGAAGCTGAAGCTCAACAAGCGCGGCTATATCGAGGTGGACGAGAATTTCGCCACCTCGCTGATCGGGGTCTATGCCGGCGGAGACATCGTCACCGGCGCGGCGACGGTCATCGAGGCGATGGGCGCCGGACGGCGCGCAGCGGCGAGCATGAAGGCGTATCTCTCGATACGCGACACCGACGCGATCTATCGGGACGAGAGCCGACCGACAATGTTCGGCATCGATCTTGCGGAACGCCGGTTTGCGCGCATGCACGTGACTTGAGGGTGGAGACGAAGGACATGCAAGACACTGTCACCACGCTCCGCCCGGGGCCTGCGGCGTCAGCAGCTCCTTTCGTCAAGCCTGCCGTCACGCTGAAAGAGCATGTGATCGAGATCGTCAGCGATTCCGGCGAAGGTGCGCAGCGCTGCGGCCAATCGTTCGGCTCGATTGCCGCGCGGATGGGAAACGGCATTTGGACCGTCGAGATCATCCCCGCCGAGATTCAGCCTCCGGCTCGCAGCATTGCGGGAGCAAGCGGCAATCGCGTTCGCGTCGGATCACAGGAGGTCAAGAACGGCGGCGATGAAGCCGACCTCGTCGTCGCCTTCAACGAACAGGTCTTGCTGGGCCGGCTACGGGCGGGCGAATTAAAGCCCGGCTGCATCATCTTGCTCGAGAGCATGTGGCGGAGCCATTCGGATCCGAAGATCGTCGCCTCCTATGTGGAGACGCATGACAAGCTCGTTGCGGACGGCTACCGCGTCTACGAGGTACCGTTCGAGCGAGAGTGTCGCGCGCTGATCAACGATCCGCGGCGCGGCAAGAACATGTTTGTGCTCGGTCTTTTGTGTAACGTCTATAGTCTCGATCTGCGCCTAGCACGCGAGCAGGTTCGACTCACCTTCCGCAAGAAAGCCGACAGCGTCGTGCGCTCGAACGTCGCATTGCTCGAGGCCGGCGCCGCCTGGGCGGAAGCCAATCTGGATTTCAAGTACCGCATTCCGGCGGTGAAGACGGACAAGCCGCAGATCGTCGTGAACGGGAACACGGCGCTGGCACTCGGCGTGCTCGCTTCGGGCATGGAGATCTGCGCCATGTACCCGATCACGCCGGCCACCTCTGCGTCGCACTATTTGAGCGAAGTGTTCGAGCGCGTCGGCGGCATCGTGCATCAAGCCGAAGACGAGATCGCCGCCTGCGCCTTCGCGATCGGCGCATCCTATGCCGGAAAATGCGCGGTCACGATCACCTCGGGCCCCGGCTATTCGCTGAAGCAGGAGGCGATCGGGCTCGCTGTCATGTGCGAGATTCCGCTGGTGATCGTCAATGTGCAGCGCGGCGGGCCAAGCACCGGCCAGCCGACGAAGGCTGAGCAAGGCGATCTGTTCGCCGCCATGTTCGGAAGCCACGGCGACGCACCGAAGATCGTGATGGCGGCGTCGACGATCGAGGATTGCTTCTATTCGATCATCACGGCGCGAAAGATCGCCGAAACCTTCAACATGGTGGTCGTGATCCTTTCCGACTCCAATCTCGCGACCTCGCAGCAGCCTTTCTTGCGTCCGACATTCACCGAGACATGGCTCGCGCCGCCCATCGACCAAAGCCCCGTGCCGGACGGCGCGAGGCCGTATGACTGGGATCCGGTGACCGGTATCGCGTCGCGCTTTGTGCCGGGCCAGCCGAACGGAATGCATACCTTGACCGGGCTTGCGCATGATCGCATGAGCCGTGTCGCCTATGATCCGCAAATCAACGAGGAGGGCTTGCGTCACCGTAGCCTGAAGCTTGCCGCCTTTCAGAAGACGCTAAAGCCACCGACCGTGTTCGGCGGCGATCAGGGCGATCTTCTGGTCGTCGGGTGGGGCAGCACCCGCGGCGCGATCGAAGAAGCCGTGGAGCAGCTGCGCGGCGAAGGGCAAAGCGTGTCCGCGATGCACCTGCGATTCCTGCAGCCAATGCCAGCCGGCATTAAAGACATCATGCAGCGCTTCCGCAAAGTGATGACGATCGAGAGCAACTGGTCGGATCGTCCCGAGGACCAAGTGATCGATGAAACCAATCGACGCTATTCGGCTTTGGCGATGCTGCTCCGCGCCCGCTATCTCGTCGATGTCGACTGCTGGAGCGAAGTGCGCGGCCAGCCGATCAAACCCAGCACCATTTACCGGGTGATCAAGGAAAGGCTGGCGGCAGCCAGGTGACAGCCATGAACATGCCCGTCCATCAATGCCTTATGCGGCTGTACGAAGAGGATCATCACCTCGAGGACTACCAGGGCAGCATCCCGCGCTGGTGCAATGGCTGCGGCGACAACGCCATCCTCGCCGCGGTGCAGCGCTTGTGCCGCAACGAAAAACTGCGCCCGGAAAAGACGGTCTTTGTGTCCGGCATCGGCTGCGCCAGCCGCTTCCCCCATTATATGCGCACCTACGGCTTCCACGGCATCCATGGCCGGGCGCTGCCGATCGCGGAGGGCATTCGGCTGTCGCGGCCGGACCTTCACGTATTCGTCAATATGGGCGACGGAGACTGCTGCAGCATCGGCGCGGCGCACTGGATCCACGCCATCCGCTACAACATGAACATGACGGTGGTGCTGCACGACAACCATGTCTATGGCCTGACCAAGATGCAGGTCTCGCCGACCTCGCCGAAGGGGCTCAAGAGCAACACCACGCCGCACGGAGCCTATCTCGACGCCCTCAACCCGCTGACCGTCACCCTTGGCGTGCAAAACGTGTCGTTCGTGGCGCAGGCCGTCGATTGGCTGCCGGAGGTCGTCTACTCGGTGATCTCGCAGGCGTTCCACCACAAGGGCTTCTCCTTCGTGCGCATCATCCAGCGCTGCCCGGAATTCCTGCCGAAGCTGTTCGAACCCTGGCTGCATGATCCGCAAAAGACGCTTTTGCTCACGCATGATGCAGGACTGCGCGTCAGCGACAACCTTGCCAAGGTTTATCGGAACCAGCGCGTGCACGACCCCGCTGACATCAATGCGGCGCGCGAGATCGCATCCACCGTCGATCCGATTCCGGTTGGCCTCCTCTACCGCAACCCCGATGTGCCTTGCTACGAGGAACTGCGCGACACGAGCGAACTGCGCACACCGGACAGGATCCGCAAGGGTTTGGAAGCAGAATTCGACAAGTTCACCGTTTGGCCGGACGCCGAACCCAATTCGAGGGCATCTGCCTAGCCGCAGCGCCCGAGACGAGCAAAGACGTGTCATGGATGCCGATCTGCGAACGCAAGTCGCCTTTCATCTGACGAGCAAGAGGACGGGGCCGCTACTCGATGCCGTCGACGACGGTGCTCTGCGTCCGGCGCTTCTTGCCGGCTTCGGCGACCTGACAAAGATCCGGCACGATTTCCCGCTGGTGGTTCTGCGCGGCGCCTCGAAGGGTGAGGACTCCGTGCAGTCGCTTTCAGCCATCGTCGACGACATTCTGCGCGAGGTCGCTCCGCGGGGCGCCGAGGGCGAGCGCATGCGCAGGCACATGCTGCGCCTGGAAGAGGAGATTCGTACCCTTTGCATGCGCGGCGTCTTTGGCTCGCTGACCCAGCTTTGGGACAAGGCGGCGCAAAACCTGGCTGGAACGGCCGGCTTCACCGAGAGCATTGGCCGCGCCCGCGCCGCGTTGAAAGTCGACGGGACGATGATGGCTTGCGACGCCGATCTGCCGAGCCGCCTTGTCGTCCATGCCTGGCGCGTCGCCCAAGCAGGCAAACTGCATCGGTTGCGCGACAACGTCGCGCGGCTCGCGCTGAAACTGTCCGACATTCTTCAATCGGATTTCGCCCACTCGGAAGCGGGGCGTTCGGCTGCGGCGCTCAAGGCCTCGGTCGGCGTGGTTTTCACCGACGCATTCGACTTCGATGCGATGTCTCGTGTTCTGTCGCGCGCTTCGCCGTCGCACGTGTTTCCCGAGAAGCGCCGCGCGCGCATCGAATGGGCTCTTTCGGTATTGCGCTCGCAACCTTTCCTGAACGGGGCGGACCCCGACAGTTCTTCGGTGCTCGACGAGTATGTCTTCGAGAACCCGAGCGCGGCGCTGGAGGCGTTTCGGCGCCGGCTGCCGCGCGTGTTGGATTTCGTGAAGGCGACAAATATTGCCGAGCTCGAGATCGAGGGACGCTACATCAGCACGGAGCAAGATCAGTTCTTCGAGGCCTTTGACGAGACGTCTCTCAGTCTCGATGATTTCGCGCGTTTTCCCGATTATCTCGTCTGCGTGCAACTTGGCACACAACGCGACCCCCTGGCAGGTGCCGGCATTGCGGAGGTTCTGACCTCCGGCCTCCCCATCAAGGTGCTGGCCCAAAGCGACGATATCCTCGGCGTGCCGTTGATCGGAGACGGGGCCGTTGCACAGAGCGCAACGCGCCTGGGCACCATGGCCCTCGGATTGGGGGACGTTTATGTGCTTCAGTCCGTTGCGTCCAATCTCTACCAACTGCGCGACAGGCTGGCGGCCGCGCTCGATTACCGCGGAGCAACGCTGATCAACGTGTTCTCGGGCGCGACCGATACAAGTCTCCTGCCCGTCTATCTGACTGCGGCTTGCGCCATGCAGGCGCGCGCGTTTCCTGCCTTCAGTTACGATCCCCGCGGCGGTTCGGATTTCTCCTCGCGGTTCTCGTTGGAGAACAACCCGGCGCCTGCCTCCGACTGGACGAGTTACCCGCTGATCTATGAGGGTCCGGAACACCAGCGCATCACCGAAAGCAGCATGTTCACGTTCGTGGACTTCCTCGCTTGCGATGAACGGTATGGTCGACACTTTGCGCGCGTGCCCCAGGCCAAATCGTCGACGACGGTCCCGGCGGCGGAATGGCTTGCGAGTCCAACCAGCGACTTCCCGGACAAAGTGCCCTTCATCTGGATGACCGATGCGAACAATCTGATGCAGCGGGTGATCGTCGACGAATCGATGATGGCGGCGGCGCGGCGCTGCCGCGACGCATGGCATTACCTTCGGGAATTTGCCGCGACAAAGCCAGCCGGCACGCCGAGGTTGAAGGACCGGAGTCCAGCATCCGAAACCGGTCTCGACGCCGCTCCCGCGCCTGCGGCCGCAGCCGCGTCGGCGCCCGCGGCTTCCGCTCCGGCGACCGAAACGGCGCCTCACGATCGCGCATCCGACGATCCGTATATAGAAACGATGCGGTGCACGAGCTGCAACGAGTGCATCCAGATCAATAACCGCATGTTCGCGTATGACGACAACAAGCAGGCCTATATCGCGAACGCGGATGGGGGCCCCTATGCGCAGCTCGTCGAAGCGGCCGAGAGCTGTCAGGTTTCCATCATTCATCCGGGGAAACCACGCAATCCGAACGAACCAAACCTTGCCGACTTGATGAAACGAGCAGAGCCGTTTCTGTAGCCGCGACTTGTCGCTCTCGCCCACATGCCACGTTCGCATGCGCGTTCATCGGCCGACGCTGGCGGAGGAACGCCGCCCTTCCCGCTCGACCGCGAACATGAGCTCCACCTTGCGAATCCCCTGCTGGCTCAAACGGACTGATGGACCATGACATCGCGTCTCGTCATGGTGACCGGATCGAGTGGGTTCCTCGGCGGCGCGATTGCGGAGCGCTTGCTGGCGCGAGGACACGACGTGATCGGCCTCGATCCGGCGCGGCCTGCAAAGGCAGAATACCGGCACGTCGACGATGATTTGTCGGATCCGCGGCGGCTGAGAGGCCTTCTCCTCGACAATCGGCCTTCGCACATCATTCATGCCGGCGGCGTGTCCGGCCCCATGGTGATGGCGGATGATCCGGCGCGCGTCATGAGCATCAATGTGGGCGGCAGCCTCAATCTTCTTTCCGCCGCGATCGAAGCCCGCGTGAAAACCTTCGTCTATTGCTCCTCGGTCTCGGCGGTCGGCGATTATTACGAGGAGGAACCCATTGGAGAAGACTATCCGCTGCGCCCAACCACCGCCTATGGCTGCTCGAAGGCCGCCGTCGACATGGTCCTGCGCGGATTGTACGGCGCGGCGCCCATCGATCTCTGCTCTCTGCGCTTCACCGGCATCTACGGCCCCGGCCGGCGCACCCGGTTCGTGATCGACGACATTGTCGCGGGCGCAATCGAGAACCGCCCGGTGGGCGTTCCGGCCATGACGGACTGGCCCTATATCTATGTTGATGACGCGGCTGAAGCCGCGATCGCGGCATGCTTGTCCAGCCAGCGGCGTCAACTGGTCTACTACATCGCCTATCCGGAACAGGTCTCGCTCGAGGCGCTGGCCGCTGCAGCCGGACTCCGGGCGTTGGAAATCGATGCGAACCAACCAAAGGCCGCGCGCGGCCTGGTCGACATCGCCCCGGCAATCCGCGATTTCGGCTTCGCGCCGACCATCGATCACCGCGAGGGCATCCGCCGCATGATCGCCGCGCGACAAAACGCATAGCGAAACACGAGCAGCATTGCTCGTGTGCGCTCGCCGCGCCATAGTTCCCGCTCACGGGGCGATCATATGGACCTTGGACTTGCGGGAAAGACGGCGCTGATCACCGGCGCATCGAAAGGGATCGGGCGCGCCACGGCTGAGATCATGGCCGCCGAAGGATGCAACGTCATCCTTGTGTCGCGCACGAGCGCCGATCTCGATGCCGCGAAGGCGGCCATCATCAAGAGTACCAATGTGCGGGTCGACGTCGCGGCGGCAGACCTTTCGGACAGCAAAAACGTCCATCGTCTCGCCCGCGACTATCCGGATATCGACATTCTGGTGAACAATGCAGGCGCGATCCCCGGCGGCGCCTTGCTGGACGTCGACGAGGCGCGCTGGCGGGCCGCCTGGGATCTCAAAGTGTTCGGATACATCAATATGTGCCGGGCCTTCTATGCGCTGATGAAGCAGCGCAAAGCCGGCGTCATCGTCAACGTGGTCGGCAATGCCGCGCAGACCCACGATCCGGAATATATTTGCGGCGTCGCGGGGAATTCCGCCCTCACGGCCTTTTCGCAGTCGCTCGGCAGCGTGAGCCATCGCGACGGAATCCGGGTGGTCGCGATGAGCCCCGGACCGGTGGCCACCGAACGGCTGATTGGACTCATGAAAAAGAAGGCGCAGGATCGCACCGGCAGCGCGGAGAACTGGCGCGAGCTTTTCAAGCCGCTGCCGTTCGGACGCGCATCGACTCCGGAGGAGATCGGCGCCGCGATCGCCTTTCTGGCCTCCGAGCATTCCGGCTACACGAGCGGATCCGTTATGGTCATCGACGCGGGGCTCTCCGCTCGCGGTGGCACGTTCTGAGGAACATGAAATGCCGCACCTGACAACCGACGACAACGTCAAGCTCTATTATGAGGAGACCGGAACCGGCATTCCGATCGTGTTCGTGCACGAATTCGCCGGCGACCATCGCTCGTGGGAACCGCAGGTCCGCCACTTCTCGCATCGTTATCGCTGCATCACCTACAATGCGCGCGGCTACCCGCCGTCAGATGTGCCGGAGGGCGAGAAGTATTCGCAGGATCGCGCGCGCGACGACATCCGCTCCGTGCTCGACGCGCTGAGGATCGACAAGGCGCATATCGTCGGCCTTTCGATGGGCGGCTTCGCAACCCTGCATTTCGGCTTCACGTATCCGGAGCGGACGCGCTCGTTGGTCGTGGGAGGATGCGGCTACGGCGCTTCACCGGACAAGCGCGAGCAATTTGCGCAGGAGTCAGAAGCCGCCGCCAAGCGCTTCGAGGAGATTGGGATGGCGAAAGCGGCGGAAGCCTATGCGCTGGGGCCGACGCGCGTGCAGTTTCAGAATAAGGATCCGCGCGGCTGGAAGGAGTTCGCCGATCAGTTGGCCGGACATTCGACCGAAGGCGCGGCGCGGACCATGCGCGGCGTGCAGAAACGTCGGCCTTCGCTGTTCGACCTCGTCGACAAGATGGCGACAATCACCGCCCCGACACTCGTCATCACCGGCGATGAAGACTGGCCGTGTCTCGAACCCGGCCTTCTGATGAAACGCACGATCCCGACGGCGGGTCTCGTCATCATGGCCAATACCGGGCACACGATCAACATCGAGGAGCCGGCGGCGTTCAACACGCATGTCGCCGACTTCCTCCATGCCGTGGATGTCGGCGCTTGGCCGAAACGCGATCCGCGCGCGATGGCGACGGCGATCCTCGGCCGATAGCGCAGGATGCGGCTCGTTTTGGTGGAGCGGCCTTTCTGACAGTTTTGCGCGCGATCTTTTCCGAAAAGCTGGTGTCCGATCGGGGTCGCGGGCCGGATCAGGTTGCGGTGTAGCCGCCGTCGACGAGCATGTCGGCGCCGGTCATGAAACCGGCCCCGTCGCTTGCCAGGAAGAGCGCGGCTTGCGCAATTTCTTCCGGCTGACCAAGGCGGCGCAGCAGATGCTTCGGACCGGACAGGCGTCGCGCCTCCTGCATCGAGCCGAAGCGGCGGACGAGCCGCTCGGTTTCAATCGCGCCGGGCGAGAGCGCATTGACCCGGATATTCTGGTCGGCGTGATCGGTCGCCATGGCCTTGGCGAGTTGAATCAATGCGCCCTTGGTCGCGCAATAGGCAGCACGCCTCGGGGCCGCCACGCGCCCAAGCTGCGAGGCGAGGTGGATGATGCTTCCGCCGCCGGCTGCGATCATCATCGGCAGCGCGGCCCTGCTCATCAGATAGGCGCCCCTTACGTTCACCGCGAAAACGCGATCCCAGTCAGCCGGCGAAATTTCGAGGACATCGCCGTTCGGGTCGTCGGTCGCGGCGGCGTTGACCAGAATGTGGATTGCGCCGAACGCCTCATGCGCCGCTCTTGCGGCCGCCAGCGTGTCCGCCTCGACGCTCACGTCGCAGGCCACGCCGATCGCCCTGGTGCGGCTGCCGGCGATCTCGTGCGCTAGCGTTTCGGCATTGCCGCCGTCAATATCGAGGCACGCGACCGCCGCGCCCGCTTCCGCAAAGGCGAGCGCAACCGCGCGACCGATACCGCCCGCGGCGCCGGTCACGATCGCCGCGCGGCCAAACAGAAGCGGCTTCGCCTCCTTCATCTCACAGCCTCACGGCCTCGGCGGCGCTGCGGCCAAGATAGGCTTGGCGCACGCGGTCGTCTTCACGAAGACTCGCGCAGGGTCCGCTCGCGATGATGGAGCCCGATTGCAGGACATAGCCGCGGCTCGCCGTTTCCAGCGCATAGCGCGCGTTCTGCTCGACGAGGAGCACGCTCGTGCCGCCGTGGTTGATTTCCTTGATGGTCCTGAAAATGTCCTGCACGACGAGCGGCGCAAGACCGAGTGAGGGCTCATCAAGACAGATGAGGTCGGGCTCCGACATCATCGCGCGCCCGAGCGCCAGCATCTGCTGCTCGCCTCCCGAGAGGGTTCCGGCATTCTGGCCGGCGCGCTCGCGCAACCTTGGAAACATCGCAAACACCTTGTCGATTAGCCCGCGCACGCGGGCGCGATCGGTCCGATATTTGAAGGCTCCGAGCTCCAGGTTCTCGCGCGCCGTAAGAAACGGGAAAACGCGACGGCCTTCCGGTACGAGCGCTATCCCGAGCATCGTGCGCTCGTGAGAGGGCAAGCGCGTTATCTCCTGTCCACGGAAGTGAATCGTTCCCGCTCGGGGCAGGAGTACACCCGCCACCGCGCGCAAGGTGGTCGATTTTCCCGCCCCGTTCGCGCCGATGAGCGTGACGATCTCGCCCGCCTCCACGTGAAACGAAACGCCGCGGCAAGCGGAAACCTCGCCATAGGCGAGTTCAAGCTCTTTCGCCTCGAGCAGTGCCCCCATGGTCACGCTCCGAGATAGGCGGCAATGACCGCCGGATTCGCCTGAACCTCGGCCGGCGCGCCCTCGAACAGGAACTGGCCGTAGTCCATCACCAGCACGCGATCGGCGACATTCATGACGAGATCCATGTTGTGCTCGACGATCACGACCGTAATACCGCGTTTCCGCACCAGTCGTATGCGATCGAGAAGCTTCTCGACCTCCGCAGCGTTCAGGCCGGCGGCCGGCTCATCCACCATGAGAAGACGCGGCTTCGTCGCCAGCGCGCGCGCGAGCTCAAGCATGCGTTGTTCACCGTAAGCGAGCGAGGACGCCATGATGGACGCGCGTTGATCCAGCCCGACAAATCGCAGAAGCTCGAAAGCTTCCTCCCGCGAGCGCGCGTGATCGCGCCGGAACGCCGGCCCGTGCACGACATATTCCCATGCCGGGATGCGATGATGGACATGCAAGCCGGCGATCACGTTATCCAGCACCGAGAGGTGCTTGAACAGGCGGATCTTCTGGAACGTGCGCGCAAGACCGAGCCGCACGCGCCGATGCGCCGGCAGGCCGACGAGCGGGCGATCGTCGAAAATCAACATCCCCGCATCGGGCTGATAGATGCCGCTCATGAGGTTGATGAGCGTCGACTTGCCCGCGCCGTTCGGCCCGATGATGGCGAAGACCGCGCCCGCAACGATGCTGAACGACACATCGCGGACCGCGCGGACGCCGCCAAAGCTCTTGTGCAATCCGTCCGCGCGAAAGAGAACGGGCGCTTGGGGGGCGGCCGAGTAGCTCCTTTGCAGAGCGACGGAGCTCATCGGTCCGCTCCCGCACCCGGTTTCGCGCTCCTGAACTGCGCAGCGATCAGTCGCGCGGCCTGAACGAGGCCGCCGGGCATGAACAGGACGACCAGCGTCAGCGCGAGACCGTACAGGATCAGCCGCAGGTCGCCGAACTCGCGGAGGACTTCCGGCAACATCGTGAGCAATACGGCGCCGAGCACGGGTCCGATCGAGGTGCCCATGCCGCCGACAATGACCATGGCCAAGATCGTGAAGGATTCAACGATGAAAAACGCGTCGGGCACCAGCGTTCCGACAAAGCTCGCGTAGAAGGCGCCGGCCGCGCCGGCCATCGCGGAGCCGAGGCCGAATGCGAACACCTTCCATGCCGTGCAGTTGATGCCCAGTGAGGCTGCGGAGACCTCGTCCTCCCGGATGGCGGTGAGCGTCTCGCCGATCGGAGAGCGCACCAACTGATCCAGCACGAGATAGAAAAGCAACGCAAAGCCGGCGACCAAATAGAAGGTATTGACGGTGCTCGCGAACGAAACGACCGACAAGCCGGGGATCGCGATCGGAGGCGGCGGCTTGATGGCGTAGATCCCAAGCGGGCCTTGCGTCAGGCTGATCCAGTTCAACAAGATCTGATGCACGATGACGGCAAAGCCGAGCGAGGCGATCGCAAGATAGTGGCCGCGCAAGCGGACCGCGAACAGCGAGAGTGCCGCACCGGCGAGACCGGACAGGGCCATTCCGATCAGAAACGCGATCCAGTACGGCACGCCGAGCCGCATGATGAACAGCGTCGAAGCGTAAGCTCCGATTCCATAGAACGCCGAGTGACCGAGGTTGAGTTGGCCCGCATAGCCGAGAATGAAATTGAGTCCGAGCGCCAGCATCACGTGGATTGCCGCGACGATCAGATTCGTGCGCCAGTAGGAGTCCTGGAAGACAATCGGCAGCAGGATGATGACGAGCACGGCTGCGGCCAACCCCCAGCCACGGCCGAGAGACAGTTTCGCGATCGGGAGGGGAGCTGCGGGATCGCTCTTTTCGACGCTAGACATTCTCTTCCCGCTTCTCGGCGATGAGACCCGTCGGCCGTACCGCCAGCATCAACAACAGCAGCGTGAAGACGACGATGTCGATGAGTCCCGGGTTGAGAAACTGCGTCGTGTAGCTCTCGATCAGGCCCACCAGAATCCCGGCAATGATCGTACCCTCCACATTGCCGAAGCCGCCGATGATGACGATGGCGAAGGCTTTCACGATCACCGTCGTCCCGGCGAAGGGGGTCAGCACGAGAATGGGACCGAGCATCGCCCCACCCATGCCGGCGAGCGCCGAGGCGATCACGAAGGTCAGCATGATCAGCTGGTTCGGGTTGATCCCCATCAGGCCCGCCGTTTCACGATCCTGCGCGACCGCGCGCAGCGCCTTGCCGAGAAAAGTGAACTTCATGAAGGCATAAAGCAGCGCGATGGTCAGCGTGGAGACCGTAATGATGATCAAATTCTGCCACGTTATGAACGTGCCGGCGAAGCGGACCACCTCGTTGCTGTAGGGACTGTCGAAGGCATAGGGAATGGGTCCGAACCACAAGAGCATCACGTTCTGCAACAGGACGGAGACGCCGATCGTGGCAATGAGCGGCAGGAGCTCGCTGCCGCGCTCGCGCAAAGGCTGGAAGATCGCCGCATTGATCAGCCAGCCCAAAGCTGCGCCGACCATGAGCGCGACCGCGATGCTCGTCAGATAATTGCCGCCGAAAGCGAAGGTGAAGAAGTAGGCGGCGAAAGCGCCGATGGTCACGATGTCGGCATGGGCGAAGTTGATCTGGACCAGCACGCCGTAAATGAGGGTGAGCCCCAATGCCACGAGGACATAGAGGCTCCCCAAGACGATGCCGTTGATACCCTGTTGGAGGGCGACGGTCAGCATCGGCCGTCTCAGTTCCAGCCAAGCGCCTTCCAGGACAGATCCGGCAGCGTCTCCATGTAGTGGATCGTATCCATCCTGATGTTCTGGTTCGTCTTGTCGAACTCAACGCTCCCGGTCACGCCGGAGAACCCTTTCGTCGCAGCCATGATGTCGCGGATCGACTGCGAGTCCTTCGCACCGCGTCTGACGACATCGGCAATCAGGAGAATCTGATCGTAGGCATGGGCGTTGATATGGGTTGGGTCCTGGTTGTATTTCGCCCGAAACGCCTTGATGAAGTTCTGCACCACCTCGCGCTTGTCGGTTGGATCGAACTGCACGATGCGAATATAGCCGAGGGCGGCCTTGCCGGCCTTCTGCTCGAAGCCGAACGGAAGCCAAATGGTGCCGAGCTGAATCGCCTGTCCGCCGCCGCCCTTGGTCACGCCCGCCTGCGCGAGCGCCTGCGTGATGCGAAGCCCCTGCCCTTCAAGCGTGTAGGTCGGTATCACATCGACCTTGCCGAGGCCGCCAACCCGCGTCGCAATGGCGGTGAAATCATTCACGTCGCGTCCGAAGCCGATCTCGGCAAGAATCTCGCCGCCCAGCTGCTTGAATGTATCGGCAAACACCTTCGCATTGCCGATGCCGGCATTCGTGTTTTCGTAAAGCAGCACGGCCCGGCGCGCATTCAGACGCTTGTAAGCGTTGGTCGCAATGTCGACGCCCTGCATCACTTCATTCGGCATGATACGAAACGTCCATGGGTTGCCCGGGTCCGTGACCCTGATCGAGGAGGATCCGGCGTTCAGCAGCGGGACCTTCGCCTGCTCCATCAGCGGCATCACCGCGAGCGTCGCGTCCGAACATTCTTCGCCGATCACGATGTGCGGTTTGTATTGCTCGAGCAGACGCTTGGCGGCCTGCGTCGCCGGAAGCGGGCTGCAGGCGGAGTCTTCATACTGGACCTCGAGCTTATAGCCGTTGATCCCGGTCTTGTTGATCTGCTCCAGCGCGAGCTCGACCCCTTGCTTGTCCTGCGCCCCGAAATAGGCGCCGGGACCCGACATCGGGAACAGTCCACCGATGCGGATCACCTTGTCCTGAGCTACGGCATCGCCCGCGCCGATTAGCAATGCGAAAAACGCGGCTGCAATGCAACGGAGGGCCTTAGAGTGCTCTTGCATGACTTTCTCCCTGGTGCCTGCTTTATCTGAGCATGGACCAAGGGCGGCCGCCAAGCAAACATGCGATGTGCGGGCTGCGGTCACCTGGCTGATGCACAAATGCGCAGACCTGAAGGGGCGGTTCAGGTACGAGGTTCTGCTTCGCGACCCTGGGCCTGATCCGGCTCGCGCGGCTCGGCCAAAGTGGCCCAGCCCGACCCGCCGCCTGTCGGTGGCAGGTCCATCTCGCGGTGGTGCGCGAGGATATGAACTTTTCCGAGCATGTTCGCGCTGATCGGAGCGGTCAGAAACAAGAACACTACAATCAGCAACTCGTGCAGCGAAAGATCGAGCTTCACGATCAGAAAATAGAACATGGAAGAGAGGAGCGTGGCTCCGATCCCAAGCGTCGTCGCTTTCGAGGGGCCATGCAAACGCCGCATGAAGTCCGGAAGCTTGGCAAGGCCGTACGAGCCGACCAGAAGAAAGAAGGCACCGATCACCATCAAGGATGCCACAAGGACTTCCGCGAACAAGCGCATGTTTGTCACTCGATAACGTTGCCGCGAAGGAGATACTTGCAATAGGCGACCGTCGTCACAAACCCGACCATGGCGAAAAGGAGCGCCGCTTCGAAGTAGAGTTTCGAGTCGAATAGAACGCCTCCCAGGACAATAGCCGCAATGGCGTTGATGACCAGGGTGTCGAGCGCGAGGATTCGATCGGCCGCTTCGGGACCGACAAAAAGCCTGTAGAGATTGAGAAGCATGGCCGCGCTGACAGCCGAGAGCGAGACCATAGCGGCTATCATGATCATTCGAAGATCCTCATCAGCCGCGCCTCATAGCGTTCCTTGATGGTGGCCACCGTCTGCTCCGGATCGTCCGTCTCGAGACAGTGGACCAGCAGCGCCGTGCGATCAGCGCAAACGTCGACCGTTACCGTTCCGGGTGTCAGCGTGATCGTGCCGGCAAGGACGGCAATCGCCTCTGGCGTTCTCAGACGAAGCGGAACCGAGACGAACCTCGAACGCAATGCATCGCCGCGCCGAAACAAGATCAAATGCGCTACCTGGATGTTGGAAACGATAATGTCCCAGGTAATGATGAAGAGATACTCGATCATCGTCCGCGGCGATCGAATCCGCGGCCGGTCCGGCCAGTAAGCTCCGGTGATCCATGGGATCGCCACGCCCAGCACAAGGCCGAGGAGCGTGGCGCCGATCGAGAAATCGTTCACCAGCAAGACCCAGCTCATGGCGACAACAAGCGTCAAGATCGGATGAGGTATCAATTTCGTGACCATACGCTGTCCTGCGTTGCCAGAACGGTTCCCGTTTTTATTGAATCAAAGCCCGACCCCGATTCCCGTGCTCGCGGCATTTTCTCGGGCCTGACCGGTTCCCGCGTGGCCGAGAAACGGTCGAGAGCGGCCGAACGACCGAGCACCGCCTCAATATAAGCGGCGGGCGCGAGGACCTGCCTGGCCGCGCCTTGAACATGCGCGAAAATCGGCCCCGCCAAAACCGACAAGACCACCCCGAACGAGACAAGCAGGCCGGCCACAACGAGCGGAAGCCCGGTTTTCGCGTCAGAGCGAACAGCGGTCGCAGGCGTGGCGGCTGATTTCCAGAAGAGGACGCTGCCGGCGCGCGCGAACCCTATCAGCATCAGAAGGCTCGTGATCAGCACCACGGACCATATCCATGAAACAAGTTGGGCGTCTCGCGTCGCATCAAGGACCATCAGCTTGCCGAGAAAGCCGGATAGCGGCGGTAACCCCACCATCGCGATCGCCGCTCCCAGGAACAGGAAGCCGAGCACGGCCTGGTTTTCAAAGGGAGCGGCGGAGACCAGCCGATCCTGTGCCTCACCGCGCCGTGCCGCGACAATATCGGCGAGCAAGAACAAAGCGGCTCCGGCAATCGTGCTGTGCAGCAGATAAAAGAGCGCTGTCGCGAGACCCGCTTCATTGAAGAGCCCGACTGCAATCAGCAGCGTACCCATCGATGCGAGCGTGGCAAAACAGGCAAGCCCGCGCAAAGTCCCGCTCGCAAGAACCCCCAGGCTTCCAATTGCGAGCGTCACGAGAGCAAAAGGGATCAGCAGGGCCACGGGCAAACTTGCCGCTTCGGCGTCAGGCGAAAACACGAGTCCGTACACCCGGATGATCGCGTAAGCCCCGACCTTGGTCATGATCATGAAATGCGCCGCCGCCAGCGGCGGGGCTGCCGCATAGGCAGTGGGCAACCACCAATGCAACGGCGCGAGCGCCGCCTTGATGCCGAACACCACAAAAAGCAATACCGCTCCGGTGGTCAGCAGAGCTTGATCCGAATGCGGCACGTTCGGCACTTTCAGGGCAAGGTCCGCCATGTTGAGAGTGCCGGTCACGGCATAGATCAGCCCGACCGCAAACAAGAACAACGTCGAAGCAACCAAGTTGATCGCCACATACTGAAACCCCGCCTTCAACCGCTGCGGTCCCCCTCCGTGAAGCATCAATCCATACGACGCTATCAACATGACTTCGAAGAAAACAAAGAGATTGAATATGTCTGCGGTCAGAAAGGCTCCATTCACGCCGAAGACGTTGAAATGAAGCAGGGTGTGGAAGTGCCGGCCGCGCTCGTCCCATCCGTTCATCGCATAGAGGACGATCAAACATGCAAGCAGCGCCGTTAGGGCCAACATGATCGCGGACAAGCGATCGAGAACCAGGACGATGCCGAACGGCGCAGGCCAGTTTCCGAGAAGATAGGGCCGGATGACGCCGTCTTGCGAGAGGACGAGCAGGTAGAGCGTTGTGAACAGCAGAAGCAAGGACGCCGCGAGCGAAACCAGCCTTTGGCTGCGGAGATCGTTGCGGACCAGCAAGACCATCGAGGCCGCGACCATCGCGGGCAAGATAAGAGGAATGATGATCCACAAAGTCATGATTCCGCCGCCGGCCTGGCTCCGTTCGAGGAGGCCCGCTCCGCTTCTTCGACCTCAACCGAATCGGAGCCGGTTTCGAGGAAGGCGCGAAGCGCCAGAACCACGATCAGCGCCGACATGCCAAATGAAATGACGATAGCCGTGAGCACCAAGGCCTGGGGCAACGGGTCCGCATAGCCGTGAGCCGCAGCACCGATGATCGGCGGCTGGTCGATCACGAGCCGGCCTGTCGCAAACAGAAAAACGTTCACGGCATAGGAGAGAAACGTCAAGCCGATGATCACGGGAAAGGTGCGTGCGCGGAGCACGAGGAAGACGCCGACCGACGTCATCAGGCCGATCGCGCTCGCAACGAGAAACTCCATTCAATGCCTCCGCTCTGCGGCAGACCCTTCCGGCCGGATTCGGGCAATTGCGTCGTCAGAGGGGTCCTGGTCGACAATTCCTTCAACGCGCGAAATGTGGGCCAGAGACAAGAGCACGACGCCGACGACGGTCAGAAACACACCGATGTCGAAGGCCATGGCCGACGCCAACTCGAATTGACCGACAATCGGCAGTTTAAAATATCCGAAGGTGCTGGTGAGGAAAGGGCGTGCGAAGAACCAGGACGCCATTCCGGTCAATCCGGCGATGACAATCCCGCCGCCAATCATGGACTCCGGGTCGATCTTCGCCCGTTTGGCTGCCCAGGCGTAACCGCTCGCCATGTATTGAACGATCAAGGCGATGGCGACGACCAGTCCGGCAATGAAGCCTCCTCCCGGCAGATTGTGACCGCGAAGCAGAACAAAAAGTCCGACCGTCAGCGCAAGCGGGAGCAGCGCGCGGGTCGCTACCACCAAGATCAGCGGATGGGCGTCCCTGGATTCCGGCGCTTTGCGCCGTTCGCTTCGGCGCTCGGACACTGTCCTTAGGATGGGATCGAGCAGTGCGTAGATCGCGACCGCTGCAATACCCAGCACGATAATCTCGCCGAAGGTGTCGAACCCCCGAATGTCCACCAGGATCACGTTGACGACATTGGTCCCGCCGCCTCCCGGCTTCGACTGCGCGAGGTGATAACTGGAGATCGAGGCAACGTCGCGGCTCATCATCGCGTAGGCCAGCCCGGCGGCGCCAAACCCCGCGATGGCGGCGACCGCACCGTCGCGAATGGTGGCGGCGGACATTCTCTCCTTCGGAGTCGTTTTCGGGAGCAGGTTCAGGGCAAGAAGCAGAAGAACGGTGGTCACGATGTCGACGGAAATCTGGGTGAGTGCGAGATCAGGGCCCGAGAATTGCAGAAAAATCAGGGAGACGATCAAGCCCACCGCGCTCGTCAAGATCAGCGTCAACAAGCGATCTTCGTGTCTGAGCGCCACGTATACGCATAGGCTGGCCAAAATGGCCCAAACAACGATGGCCGGCAAAGTCGGTGCGAGTGCGGCGCGCAGGCCCGGCATATGATCGCTGGACACAAAGCCCAACATGCCGGCAACGACAATCGCGCCGATGATGATCGCGAGGTGGTTCTGCAGCGATCCCGCGTGCAAACGATCAATGACACGCCCGGATGACGAAACAAGCCGCTCGATGGCGGCCTCGTAGATGCGCTTGGCGTCCGGTCTGGCGATTGCAAGCACGGCAGACTTGATGGGCGAATACCCGGCCAGCAGAACGAAGCCGCCGATGATCGCTGCAACGCTCATGAAAAACGCCGGCGTCAGGCCATGCCAGATCGCAAGACGCACATCCGGTATATCGCCGCCCGTTATGGCGGACGCGGTCCGCCGAACGATCGGCTCCGCGAGCGCCGGCCAGAATCCAATGGCAAGTATCGGGACGACCAGAATCGCAACTGGCAGCCACAGGCCCGCTGGCGGATCATGCGGCAGACGGGAAAAGCCATCTCGCTTGGCGCCCATGAAAACGTCGGCGGCATAGCGGACCGAGTAGAGCACCGAAATGAGAGCACCGAGCATTGCCGCCGAAGGAAAGAGCCAGCCAAGGCCGAGGTAACTCGTGCGCCATGCCTCTTCGAGCATCATCTCCTTCGACACATAGCCGTTGAGAAAGGGAAGTCCTGCCATGGACGCGGCGGCGATCAGCGAGAGCGTGGCCGTAATCGGCATCAATGTGAGCAATCCGCCCAGTCGGCGGATGTCTCGCGTCCCCGTCTCATGGTCCACGATGCCGGCGCTCATGAACAATGCGGCTTTGAAGGTCGCATGATTGAGGATGTGAAAAGCAGCCACCACCACCGCCATGGGGGTGCCGAGGCCGAGCAGCATCGTCATGAGGCCAAGGTGGCTGACCGTTGAATAGGCCAGTACCGCCTTGAGATCGTCCTTGAAGAGCGCGATCCATCCGCCCACAAGGAAGGTGACAAGTCCGGTCGTCGCCACGATCAAGAACCAGGTTTCGGTTCCGGCGAGCACCGGCCACAAACGCGCCAGCAAGAAGACGCCTGCCTTCACCATGGTTGCGGAGTGGAGATAGGCCGAGACCGGCGTCGGCGCGGCCATTGCATGCGGCAGCCAGAAATGGAACGGGAATTGCGCCGACTTGGTGAAGGCGCCGCCAAGGATCAGGAGCAGCGCCGGACCGTAAAGCGGCGATGCCTTGATCCGGTCCCCGTTCCGGAGAAGCTCGCTCAATTCGTAGCTTCCCGCGATATGTCCGAGGATCAGAACGCCCGCGAGCAGCGCGAGCCCTCCGGCGGCGGTGACAACCAACGCCATGCGGGCGCCTTGGCGGGCCTGCGGCTTATGCCGCCAGTATCCGATCAGCAAAAAAGAACTCAGGCTCGTCAGTTCCCAGAACACCACAAGGAGCACGACATTGTCGCTCAGCACGATGCCCAGCATCGCTCCCTGAAACAGCAGCAGGTAGGAATAGAACTGCCCCATCGGATCGGCGGGACCGAGGTAGTAGCGGGCGTAAAGAATGATCAAGAGCCCCATCCCGAGGATCAGCGCGGCGAAAAAAAATCCGAGCCCATCGAGAAAAAAGGAAAAAGCCAGGCCCGCGTGTGGCAGCCAGTCCACGCTCCAGCGCGGCGTGTCTCCGGCGTAAACCGCCGGCGCGTAGACAAGGAGGATCAATAGCGACAAGGCCGTCACTGCGCCCGTTGCGCTTGCGCACACGTTGCGCCCCAACCGGATCACGATCGGCGGAATCACCGCTCCCAGGAGCGGGAGCAGGACTATGAGCGCCAGTTCCACGCAGCTTGTCTCATTCTAATGAGTTTCCATGGGGCATGCCGGGATGCCTGCCTCCCATTTCGCACGCCAGCGGCCAAAACGTCGCGGTCACTCTGCTCCTCAGCACTGGTCCGAGCCCTCCAGTGTCGCCTTAGATGTCGAACGCTGGACGCCATCATGCGTATACGGTATACAGGGTCCAGGATACGACCAGGTGGGAAAAGTGGTCCCGTCCCTCAAAGTCTTAGAACGTCCTCAGTCGCTGGGCGACAGGGTCTATCTGACGCTGCGCGATTACTTGCGCATGCAACGGGTCCCCAGCGGACAGCCTTTGCAGGAGTCGGCCTTGGCGGCGCAGCTCGGCGTCTCGCGAACGCCCGTGCGCGAAGCCTTGGCCAGGCTGGCCAGCGAAGGCCTTCTCGATTCGGACGGCCGCGGGTTCGTGGTTCCGACGCTGTCCGAGGCAGATATTGAAGACATCTACGAACTGCGCCTGATGCTCGAGCCGGAGGCGCTGCGGCAGGTCGCAACCCGGGTGCGCGATCGCAAACAGTTCGCGCCGCTGCGCGAAGAACTCCAGGTGATGACAGCGGCGGATACCGCCAATGATGCAACGGCGTTCATGGAGGCCAATTACCGATACCGCACGGCTTGGATCGCGCTGGTGCCGAACCGAAGGCTTGTGCGCGCGATCGAGCTCTATGCCGATCACGTGCGCTATCTCCGCTCGCTGACGCTCGGCGATCGCGAGGCGCGCGCCGTCGTTCTGAAAGGACTGCGACGTCTTGCGGCGGCGCTGTCTGCCGGCGACGGCGAAACGGCCGCAGCGGCGATGCGGGATCACCTTCTCGAGGCGAAACGCATCCTGCGCGAATCGATCAGCCTCAGGAACTCGGGATCATGAGCAACCTTGCGTCCTGGATCGAACGTCACGCGGCGTTCGCGCCGGACAAGGTGGCGATTCGATTCGAGGGCGAGGACATCACCTATCGAAGCTTTGCTGCCGCGATCGCAAGGACGAGCGGCCTGCTGTCGTCGCTGGGCATCGTACGCGGCGACGTCGTGGCCTATCTCGGACTGAACCGGCCCGAGATGCTCTATTTGCTCTTCGCCTGCGCGCGGCGCGGGGCCATCCTGACGCCGCTCAATTGGCGACTGGCTCCGGCAGAACACGCGCGCGTGCTGGCCGACGCCGCGCCCAAGGCCGTATTCGTCGAAAGCGGCTTCGCCAAATCCTGCGAGACGATCCGGGGCGTGTTCCCTCAAGCGGCATGGGTTTTGATCGGGGACGCGCCGCCGGGTTGGGTCAGTTGGGGAGAGATCACGCGGCCGCACGAAACCGGCGATGACGCCGGCACGCTCGGGGACCCTGTGCTCCTTTGCTACACGTCGGGGTCGACCGGAGTTCCGAAAGGGGTGGTGCTGACACAGGACGCGCTGTTCTGGAACGCGGTCAACAGCGCCCATATGCATGACTTGACGAGCGCCGACCGCGTGCTGACCACGCTTCCCATGTTCCATGTCGGCGGTCTCAACATCCAGACCGTCCCCGCGCTGCACGCCGGCGCCACCGTCCGTCTCCATCCGAAATTCGACGCCGCCGCCGCCCTGGACGCCATCGAGCGCGAACGGATCACGCTCGCCGTTTTCGTTCCGGCGCAATTGATGGCCATGATGGACCATCCGCGCTGGGTCAGCGCCGACCTTTCGAGCCTTCGTGTCATCACCACGGGATCGACGATCGTTTCGCAATCCTTCGTGCAGCGCGTGCAGCAGCGGGGCGTGCCCTTGATCCAGGTGTATGGGTCGACCGAAACCGGCCCGATCGCCGCATATCTCCGCCGCGAGGATGCTGATCGAAAGGCAGGCTCGGCCGGGCTGCCGGCCCTCCACTGCCAGGTGAAGGTGACCGATCGAAGCGGAGCGCCGGCTGCGCCCAGCGTCGACGGCGAAATTTTTGTCCGAGGACCCAATGTGATGCGCGGCTACTGGAAGGCCGAGACAACGACCGCGCAAAGCCTGAGGGACGGCTGGTACCACTCCGGAGATATCGGCCACTTCGACGAGGAAGGCTATTTGTACGTCGTCTCGCGCAAGCACGACATGATCATCTCCGGCGGCGAGAATATCTACCCGGCGGAACTCGAGAACATCCTCCTGGAGTGCCCGCAGATCGCGGAGGCTTGCGTGATCGGCAAAGCGGACGAGCGATGGGGAGAGGCCGTCGTCGCGGTGATTGCGCTGAGGCCCGGCGCAAAGATGACCGAGGGGGACGTTCTGGCGCTCTTTCAGAACCGTCTTGCCCGCTACAAGTTGCCCCGAGAAATCCGGTTCATCGAAGCCTTGCCGCGAACCGCGCTCGGCAAGGTCAAGCGCGACGATCTGCACGCCTTTTTGTGTGCTGAAGCTGCTGCGTAGGACGGGAGCGGAGCATGACACTGAAGATCGGGATCGATGTCGGCGGAACCTTCACCGACTTCATTGTCGCCGATCACGGCTCCGAACCGATCATTCACAAGGTCCTTTCGACGCCCGAAGACCCCTCGATCGCCGTCGTCGAGGGCCTCAGGGACCTTGCCGCGCTGATATCCGCGTCAACCGATTTCGCCGGGTTTGTCCGATCGGTTGACACGATTGTCCATGGCACCACGGTGACGACGAACGCGACGCTGACGCATACCGGAGCGCGCTCGGCCCTGCTGACGACCAAGGGCGTGCGGGACGCGCTCGAGATGCGGCGTGGCATTCGCGAGCGCCAGTACGACAACCGCTACACCAATGTGAAGCCGCTCGTGCCGCGGCACCTGCGGATCGGCGTCGGCGGGCGACTGGACCGCAATGGCGCCGAGATCGAGCCGCTGTCGCTCGAGGACATCCGCAAGGCCATCGCGCTGTTCCAGGCGGAACAGGTCGAGGCGGTGTCGATCTGCTTCATGAATGCCTTCGCCAATTCCGAGCATGAGCGCGCGGCGGCCGAACTGGTCGCTCGCGAGCTGCCGGAAGCCTATCTGACCGTCTCGACGCAACTTCTCCCCTCCATCCGCTTCTACGAGCGCGTCAGCACGACGGCGCTCAATTCCTATGTCGGCCCGAAACTCAATCGCTATCTGGATCGATTGGTCAGCCGACTGAAGGATATCGGCTTTGGCGGCGTGCTGTTGATCATGCAGTCGAACGGCGGCGTGATGTCGCCCGCACTCGCCCGTGAGAAGGCCGCCCTTACGCTGCTTTCCGGACCGGCCGGCGGACCAGGCGCCGGCCTCTTCTATGCTCGCGCACTCGGGCTCGACCGCTGCATCACAACCGACATGGGCGGCACCAGCTTCGAGGCGTCGGTGGCCTTCGGCGCGGCTACGACGGTGAACGACGGCGAGATTGCCCGTCACAAAATCGCGCTTCCGATGCTCGACATCCACACCATCGGAGCAGGCGGCGGATCGATCGGCTGGCTCGATGAAGGCGGCATGCTGCGCATGGGCCCGCAGAGCGCGGGCGCGGCGCCGGGCCCCGCCTGCTACGGCAAGGGCGGCACGCTGCCGACGACAACCGACGCCAATGTCGTGCTTGGCTATCTCGATCCGGACTATTTCGCCGGCGGCAAAATGGGGCTGGATGCCTCTGCGGCGCGGCGCGCCATAGAAGAGTATATCGCGAAACCAATGAGCCTGTCGGTCGAAGAGGCCGCAGCCGGGATGTATCGCGTGGCCTGCAACAACATGGCGCAAGGCGTGCGCGAAGTGACGATCAAGCGCGGCTATGATCCGCGCGAATTTCCGCTGATCGCGGCCGGGGGCGCGGGGCCAATGCATTCGTGCCTGATCTGCAACGAGCTCGAAATACCGCTGCAGATCGTGCCGCGTTCGTCATCAGTATTGTGTGCGTTCGGCATGCTGCTGTCCGACCTCAAGCACGATTTCGTACGCACCTTCGTCGCGCGCCTCGACGCGCTCGACTGGAGCCGACTCGGCGCCATTGTCGAGGCGATGCGAGAGGACGGCGACCGGATGCTGACCGAGGAACGCATTCCGCCGCAGGATCGCCGGCACGTCGTCCGGTTCGATTGCCGCTACAACAAGCAGTATCACGAGGTGTCGTTCGAAGCGCCCGCGTCCGCGATCCGGGCGCGCAACCCCGAGGCGATCGCTCGCGCGTTTCACCAAGAGCATAATCGTCTCTACGGCTATTCGCTGGAGGCCGAGGGGACGCCGGTCGAGCTCATCAATGTGCGGCTTCAAGCCATCGGTGCCGCAGCGAAGCCGATCTATGCTCGCGAGGCGCCGAAGAGCGCCAATCCGAGCCGGGCGTTCAAACGCAAGCGAATGGCCTATGTTCCCGAGACCTCCTCGTTCGCCTCCGTTCCGGTCTATGAGGCCGGCAAGCTCCAGTGCGGCAACCGGGTGGAAGGGCCGGCGCTGATCGAAGCCGTGACGACCGCGATCTTCGTTTCGGCGAGTTTCGATTGCGTGGTCGATGGTTACGGCTCCTTCGCCCTTTACCGAAAAGGCCGTGAGGATCTGGTCGCAAACTGCTTTGCGCCCGAGAAAGAGGCGGTGCCGGCATGACGATCGACCCCATCCTGCTGTCGGTCTATGCGCGCAACTTCAAGGCGATCACCGACGAGATGTCGATCTCGATGCAGCAGACGACGCGCTCGCCGATCTTATGCGAGGCCAAGGATTACGTGACTGGCCTCTACGACGCGGACGGGCGGATGCTGGAGCAGACGGAGAACCTGCCGATCCTCGCCTTCTCGCTCGCGCCGGTGTGCAAGTACATCCGCAACTATTTCGGCGACGACCTTCACGACGGCGACGTCATCTTTCACAACGACGTCTTCTCGCTCGGAAATCAGAACAACGACGTGGCCGTCTACAGGCCGATCTTCTTCGAAGGCCAGCTCGTCGCCTGGACGGCGGTGAAAGGCCATCAGGCGGATATCGGCGGCGCGGTGGCTGGAGGCTACAATCCGAACGCCGTCGAGGTCTGGCAGGAGGCGCTGCGCATCCCGCCGGTCAAGGTCTATGAGAAGGGCAAGCTGCGCAAAGACGTATGGGACTTGATCTTCGCCAATATCCGCTTCGACATCGTGCAGCACGACATGAAAGCCGAGATCGGCGCCTGCCGCGTGGGCGAGCGCCGCGTGATCGAGCTTCTCAGGAAATACGGCCGCGAGAGCTTCGAGGCGCACAAGGAGGCGCTCTTCGAGGTGACGCGGAAGATGATGGAGGCGGAGATCGCCTCGATCCCAAACGGATGCTACTCCGGAGAAGGCCGCGTCTATTATGACGGCCGCCATGAGGGATCGACATTCACGATCCGCGTGACGATCACCGTGCAGGACAAGCGGATCAAGTTCGACTACTCGAAGACGGACGCGCAGACGAACGGATTTGTGAACGGCACGTTTACGTCCAGCGCTTCAGCGACGATCCTGACGCTCCTGCAGATGGTCAACCCCGACATCCCGCACAATGAAGGGATGGTTGCGCCGATCGAGATCGTGATCCCGGAAGGGACGATCCTCAACGCGAGCTACCCGAAAGCGACGACGTTCGGAAACCACCTCTGCCCGCCCAATGCCGAGGCGATCCAGCGCGCGCTCGCGCCGGTGATGCCTGAGCGCGTCACCGCCGGGTGGAACAATCTACTCTGCTCGCTGACGACCGGCATCGATCCGCACAAAAACGAGAAGTACGTCGATATCGGATTCATGGGCCTGAAAGGCGGGTCCGGCGCGATGAAGGGCACCGACGGCTACGACCACATCGGAATGATCGATGCGTCAGGCGGCGTGCTCGATCAGGATTACGAGATGTTCGAGCAGCAGACGCCGCATCGGCTGATCAAGCACGAGTATCTCACCGATTCCGCCGGGCCCGGTGAGTGGCGCGGCGGGCTCGGCGTGGAGACCATTTTCGAGATCGGCTCCGAGGATACGCAGCTCGTGACCTTCGGCGACGGCGATTTCGAGCCGGCCTTCGGCCTGTTCGGCGGCGGCGACGGCACTTTGAACTTTATCCGTCTCACTTATCCGGATGGAAAGGTCGTGACGCCGCGCAACAAGGACCTGATCGCCGGCGTGCCGAAGGGCACGCGCTATCATCAGCAGGCGGGCGGCGGCGGCGGCTACGGCGATCCGAAACGTCGCGATCGGGAGAAATTGCTCGAGGAAATCCGAAACGGCGTGATTTCGGAAGAGGCGGCGCGGAGCATGTATGGACTTTGAACTGAACGAGCAGCAGCGCGCGATCAAGTCCGCGTTTGCGCGTTTCTCCGACGAGCGGATCGCGCCGCAGGCGGCCGCGCTCGACGAGGCGCATGCCTTTCCGCGCGAACTGTTCAAAGAGCTTGCGAAGCTCGGTCTTTTTGGCATGCGATATCCCGAGGAGGACGGCGGATCGGGCCTGGCGCTGACCGAGTTCTGCCTCGCGCTCGAGGAGATTGCGCGCGGCTCGATGTCGGTTGCCGCCTGCGCCGCCATGCAGTCGCTGATGGGCACGAAATTCCTCCACATGCTCGGCAATGCGGACATCCGCGAGCGGCTGTTCAAGCCGGCGCTGCGCGGCGAGGCGATCGGCGCGATCTGCATGACGGAGCCCAATGCCGGAAGCGATCTCGACGGGATCGCCACGAGCGCCCGCAAAGTGGACGGCGGTTATGTGCTGCGCGGGCAGAAGACCTGGGTCACCTCGGCGCCTGTTGCGGATTTCTTCACGGTGTTCGCCAAGGCGGGCGAAGAGCGGAAGCTCACGATCTTTCTCGTCGAACGCGGCTTCAAGGGTCTGTCGATCGGACGCGCGATCGAGAAGATGGGCGTTTGGGCGCTCCCCACGTCCGAACTCTCGTTCGACGATTGCTTCCTGCCGGACACTCACCGCCTGTCCAGGCAGGACGGCGACGGCGAAGAGCATCTGCGCAAGACGCTTGCGGAAATCCGCATCATCACGGGGGCGATGGCGAACGGCGTCGCGCGCGCCGCGCTGGACGCCGCGCTGCGCTATTCAGCCGAGCGCAAGCAGTTCGGGAAGCCGATCAACCGCTACCAGGCCATTCAAATGAAGCTTGCCGAAATGGGGACGGAGCTCGAAGCCGCGGCTCAGCTTGTCAGCCGCGCGGCCTGGCTGCGCGATTGCGGCAAGCCGCACCACAAGGAGGCGGCCATGGCGAAACTTTTCGCGAGCGAGACCGCGGCGCGGGTATGCGATCAGGCCGCGCGCGTGTTGGCCTCATATGGCTACGCCATGGAGTACCCGGTGCAGCGTTATCTGCGTGACGTGCGGTTCACGCTGATCGGCGGCGGCACAAGCGAGATCCTCAAGCTTGTCATCGCCAAGGAGCTGGCGGCATGACGCGCTCGACGCCGATCAAGGTGCTGCTCGCAAAGCCCGGTCTCGACGGCCACGACCAGGGCGCCAAGGTCGTCGCGCGCGCGATGCTCGATGCGGGGTTCGAAGTGATCTACACCGGACTGCGGCAAACGCCGGAGGCGGTCGCGCGCATCGCCGAGCAGGAGGATGTGGATGTCGTCGCGCTGTCGTCCATGGCGGGCTCCCATATTCCGTTCTGCGAGAAGCTGCGCGAGCTGTTGCTGAAATCCGAGCTCGACGATCGGCTGTGGCTGATCGGCGGCAACCTGCCGAAGCAGGATCACCCGCGGTTGCGCGAGCTCGGCTTCACCGGCATTTTCCCGTCGAGTTCGAAGCTCGACGATATCGTCAACTTCATCAGGACGAATGTGTCATGAGCGACAGGCAGCGTTCCGCCGGACGGCCGGTCGTCAACGAATCCGGGATCGAGATCGGGCCGCTTTACACAGCCGACGACGTCGAAAAGAGCGGCGGGTTCGGCTTCATCGGAGAGCCCGGGTCCTATCCCTTCGTGCGCGGCATTCATCCGATGATGTATCGCCAGCGTCCCTACACGATGCGGCAATATACCGGCTTCGGGAATCCGCAGGATACGAACCAGCGATTCAAGTATCTCATCGCCAATGGCCAGACCGGCCTCAACGTCGCCTTCGATCTGCCGACGCAGTGCGGCTTCGATTCCGACGACGCGATGTCCTTCGGCGAGGTCGGGCGCGTCGGCATGGCTGTCGATACGCTGAAAGACTTCGAGATCGCCTTCGATGGAATCGATCTCGACAAGATCACCGTGTCGCTGACCATCAACGGCGCCGCGCCGCAGCTCATCGCTATGTATCTCGCGATGGCGGAGAAGCGCGGCTATGACGTGAAGCAGCTTCGCGGGACGGCGCAGAACGACATTCTCAAGGAATTCATCGGGCGCGGCACCTGGATCTATCCGGTCGAGCCCTCGGTGAAGCTCGTCGGCGACACGATCGAGTATTGCGCCGAACATGCGCCGAAATACAGCCCGGTCTCCGTCTGCGGCTATCACATTCGCGAATCCGGCGCGACCCCGGTGCAGGAGATGGCCTTCGCCTTTTGCATCGCCAAGGCCTATGCGGACGAGGTGCTCGCCCGCGGGCTCGACATCGACGAGTTCGCCGGACGCCTGTCGTTCAACTTCAACGTGTTCGGCAACATCTTCGAGCAGGTGTGCAAGTTCCGCGCGGGCCGCGGACTTTGGGCGAAGATCGTCAAGGAGCATTACGGGGCGAAGAGGCCGGATTCCGCCTGGCTGCGGATGATCGCGGGCGGCGGCGGCGGCGGGCTCACCTTCGAGCAGCCGGAAATCAATATCGTGCGCGGCGCCTATTACGCGCTCATCGCCGCGCTCGGCGGCGCGCAGACGATGGCTCTTTGCTGCTACGACGAGGCCTACACGATCCCGACCGAATACGCGCAACGCATTTCGCTGCGCACGATGCAGTTGCTCGTCGAGGAAATGGGGTTGGCTGAAACCGTCGATCCGCTCGGTGGGTCCTGGTACGTCGAAACGCTGACGAACCAGATGCGCCAGACAATGGAAAAGACGATGGCCGATGTGGAGAGCCAAGGCGGGATCAAGCGGCTTGTGGCGAGCGGCCTGATCCAGGCGCAGGTCTCCGCACAGGCCTACAAGATGCAGCGCGCGATCGAAGCCGGGGAATTTCCAAAGGTGGGCGTCAACCGCTACCGCGTCGAGGAGACCGAAGAGGTCGACGTGAAGATGCATCCCTACAGCGCAGAAGACACGCGCCGGCAGATCGCGAGCCTCGATGAGGCGCGCAAGGCGCGGAACGGGAACGCGGTCGGCGCCGCGCTCGAACAGATCCGCAGCGCCGCGGAACGGGCTCAAAACGTGATGCCGGCCATCGTCGAGGCGGTCAAAGCCTATGCGAGCGTCGGCGAGATCACGAACGAGCTCGTCTCGGTTTATGGCCGCTATCGCGAGCCGATTCGTTTCTAGGAGTCACCGATGATCTCGATTCAGAATTATGTCGCGCCGAAATCGCTGGACGAAGCGGCTGAGATCCTGCGCAACGGGCCGGTGACCATCGTCGCCGGCGGAACCGACCTGATGCCGCAGTCGCGCGCGGGGAAAATCGATATCAAGCCGACGCTGATGAATGTTCGCCACATTCCCGATTTGCGCGGCCTCAGCGAAGCCAATGGCGTTGTACGGATCGGCGCATTAACGACGATGACCGAACTGCTGGCGAGCCCATTCGTGGAGAAGCGGCTGGCGGCGTTGTGGCAGGCCTGCGACCATTTCGCCAGCGATCAGCTGCGCAACGCGAGTACAATCGGCGGGAACATCTGCAATGCGTCGCCGGCGGGCGACACTTTGGTCCCACTGCTTGTCTACAACGCCAAGGTTGTGCTCGTGAGCAAGCCGAACGGAGCGATGACATCGCGCCGAACGCCGCTTCCCGGATTCCTTGCCGGACCCGGCAAGACAAGACGGGAGCCCGGCGAACTCCTGACCGCGATCGAGATTCCATCCCCGCCTGCCGGCATGTTCAGCGAGTTCTTCAAATTCGGCACGCGGCCCGCGCTCGACATTTCGACCATTTCAATCGGTCTTGGCGCCGTGCGGGATGGAGAACGACTGCGTGACGTCCGCATCGCGTTCGGCGCCGTCGCACCGACGCCGATCCGCGCGCCGAAAACCGAGGCCGCGCTGGAAGGAAAGCCGCTCGACGGCGCCGCGGTCGAAGCGGCGCTCGCGGCGGCCAATGACGAGATACGGCCGATCAGCGACGTGCGCGCGTCCGACTGGTATCGGCGCGAGCTTGTGCGCAATATTCTTCGAAGGATGCTCCACCATGTCCGCAAGCCTTGACATCACATTCACGCTGAACGGCGTCGGCCGCCGCGTCAGCGTGCCCGCGCACCTCAGCGCGCTTGAAATGCTGCGCGACGTCCTCGGCCTCACCGGGACGAAGTACGGTTGCGGCGAGGGCGAGTGCGGCGCATGCACCATCGAGGTCGACGGGCTCACCGTCAATTCCTGCCTGATGTTTGCCGCCGACTGCGACGGGCGGGACGTGGTGACGATCGAGGGGCTCGCGTCGGACCCGCTGAGCGACAAGCTGCGCAACAGTTTCGTCGAGTATGGCGCGGTTCAGTGCGGGTTCTGCACTCCGGGGTTTGTCGTGCAAGGGCGGCACGTGCTGGCGAAGACGCCCGCCGCGGACGCCGACCAAATCAAGCGCGGCATTGAAGGCAATCTCTGCCGCTGCACCGGCTACAAGAAGATCATCGAGGCGATTGCGGACGCGGGGACGGAAGTCACCTAGGAGACTCACATGGGTGCGATTGAGAAAATCGGCAGAAACGGCTCGCTCATCGGCAAGCGGATTCCGAAGAAGGATGCCCCAGAAAAGGCGAGCGGCAAGGCGCGATATGTCCACGACATCAATCTGCCGGGCCAGCTTCATGCCAAGATCCTGCGCTCTGCGCATGTCCATGCGAAGATCATATCCATCGACACGAGCGCAGCGAAGGCGCTGCGCGGCGTGCATGCCGTGATCACCGCGAAAGACGTGCCCTACCAGCGCCCGATCGGCGTCTCGAAGGACCACTGGCCGCTGAAGACGGATCATGTGCGCAGCCCGCGCGACGAAATCGCGGCGGTGGCGGCCGACACGGAAGAGATCGCGGAAGAAGCGCTGGCGCTGATCAAGGTGGTCTATGAACCGCTGCCCGTGGTGACGAGCGCAGAACAGGCGCTGAGACCCGGCGCGCCGCTCCTGCACGGCGAGGATCTCGTGTGGACGGGACCCGACGGGCGCACGGAAGTGCTGCATCCGGCCTCGAAAGACAACACCGCCATGGTGATGGAATATGCGCAAGGGGACATGGCACAGGGCGAGCGCGAGGCGGACGCGGTCGTCGAAGACGTCTTTTCGCTGCACTACGTCACGCATTGCTGCATGGGCGTCTCCGGCGTAATCGCCGAGTTCGACGCGAGCGACAACCTGCTCCTCTATTCGAACACGCAGGTTCCTTTTTTGCACAAACGCGAGTTCGCGGAGATCATTGGTGTCGATCCCGCACGCATCCGCATCATCCAGCCGCCGATCGGCGGCGGGTTCGGATCGAAGCTCGACATCTATCCGTTCGAGCCGATCGTCATTTTCCTCGCGCGCGCGACGCGGCGGCCGGTGAAGCTCGTGTTTACGCGCGAGGAGGAGTTCATCGCTTCGCCGACGCGCCAGCCGGTGCTGATGAAGCTGCGTTCCGGCTGCAAGCGCGACGGCACGCTCACCTTTCGGCGCGTCGAGACGCTGCACGACAACGGCGCCTATACCTCCTGGGGCGCCACGACGCCCTTCGTGATGATGCAAACCGTGTCTTCGCTCTATCGCGTGCCGAACTGCGATTACAAGACGCGCGCGATCTATTCGAACAACCCTTATGCCGGATCGTTCCGCGGCTACGGCAACCTGCAGGCCACCTTCGCGGTCGAAGCGCATATGGACCGGCTGGCCGAAGCGATCGGAATGGACCCGCTTGAATTTCGGCTCAAGAACGCGCATGACGCCGGCGAGACGACGCCGCAGGGGATGCATTTCAAATCGTGCGGCATGAAAGAATGCCTCACGGCGGCGGCGGAGCGCGGCGATTATCAGCGAAAGCACACCGAGAACCGCCGGCGATGGAAGGACAGCAGTCCGATCAAGCGCGGCGTCGGCATGGCGTCGATGCTGCATGTCGGCGGCGGCGCGAAGATCTATCCATCCGACGGCTGCGGCACCATCCTGAAAATGGACGATTTCGCGCAGGTGACGCTACTCACCGGCGCCTCCGAGATCGGACAGGGTTCGGAGACGGTGCTGGCGCAGCTCGTGTGCGAGGAACTGGGACTGCCGATGTCGGCGGTGACCGTGGTCAACAACGACACCGACATCACGCCGTGGGACGTCGGCGTCCACGCCTCGCGCACCACCTTCATTGCCGGCAATTCGGCCATCGGAGCGGCGCGCAAGGCGAAGGAAAAGATCCTTGCCGCGGCCTCGGGCAGGTTCGGCGTCCCGGCGGACACGCTCGAACTGCGCGACGGCTGCGTGATCGACAAAACGACGGGCAAGAAACTGATCCAGATCGACAAGCTGATCCGCTCCCTGCACTTTTCCGACAAGGCCGAACTCGTGATGACGAGCTACTATTACGAGCCGCCGAGCAAGCACCAAGATGACAAGTACCGCGGCGACGTGTCCGCCGCCTATGCCTGGGGAACGCAGGTCGCCGAGGTGGAAGTGGACACGCAAACCGGCATCGTGCGGCTGTTGAAGATCGCCTGCGCGCATGACGTCGGGCGCGTGCTCAACCGGCTCGGCATCGAGGGGCAGGTCGAGGGCGGCATCGTGATGGGTCAGGGTTATGCGCTGACGGAGAACCTGATCGTCGAGAACGGCGTCATTCGTAATCCGAACTTCCGCGACTACAAGCTCGTCACCGCGCCCGAAATACCGGAGATGGACGTGACTTTCATCGAGACGATGGACGGCGAGGGACCGCAGGGCGCGAAGGGTGTTGGAGAAGCGCCGGCGATCTGCGTCGCCGCCGCGGTCGGTAACGCTATTTATAATGCAACCGGCGTGCGCATCACCGCGCTTCCGTTCACGCCGGAAAACGTCTACCGCGCGCTGCACTCGAACTCGCAACCTGTGGTCTGGCCCGAGCTGTGAAACGCCGCACGATCCTCAGCCTGGAGCAGGCGTTGTCGCTGCCCTCGGCGACGCTGCGCTTCGCCCAGCTCGGCTGGCGTGTGATCCGCATCGAAGCGACGCCCTCCGGCGGCGGGCTTCCGGGAGATCCGAACCGCTACATCGGAACCCGCATCGCCGATGACGACCGGCGAAGCTATTTCATCGCGCCGAACGTGGGAAAAGAGGCGATCGCGCTGAACTTGAAGGACGACCGCGGACAGGCGGTGTTGCGGCGGCTGATCAAGGCGCTGGATGCGGACGTGTTCTGCTGCAACACGGTTCCGTCGCGCTACAAGGGGCTCGGTATCGATTACGAGACCTTGGCGGCGGAGAAGCCGGACCTCATCTGGGCGGGCATTTCCGCCATGGGTCCGGACTACCCGAATGCGCCAGGCTACGATCCCGTCATCCAGGCGATGTGCGGTTACATGGAGACGACCGGCGACGCCAAAGGGCCCCCGATGGTGATGGGCCTGCCCGTCATCGACCTCAAGGCCGGCGACGAGGTGTATGCCAATGTGCTCCTGGCGCTGCTCGAGCGCAACGAGACCGGACGGGGCAAGGCCATTCACGTTTCGATGCTGCAAGCCGCGGCCTCGTGGCTGATCACGGTGCTGCCTCTCGTGGATTTCGGCTGTGACACGAGCGAGATCACACGCGCGGGGAACGAACACCGGAAATTCATTCCGACCAATGTCTATCCGGCACGGGACGGATTCATCTACATGGCCATCGGCAGCGACGTACAATGGAAGCGGTTGACCGAATTGCCGCGATTTGCCCCGGTCGCCAATCAGGTGCGCCGCACGAATGAGGGCCGGCACAAGGAGCGTGAAGCGATCCATCGCGACATGGCCTCGGTGACGATCAGGGCCACGGCCGACGAGGTCCTGGCTGACCTGCAGGCGGCGACCATCCCGGCTACGAAAATCTTCGATATCCGTCAGGTCCGCGAGCTGCCGCAACTGCGCGAGAAGCTCACACGAACACAAATGCCGGACGGCAAGGTCATCCATATGCAGCCGGCGGCCGTTGATCGCGCGGCCTTTGCGCGAGAGATGCCGTTTCCGCGCAAATATGGCGAAGACACGCCGCGCGTTCTGGCGGAGGCGGGCTACAGCGCACGCGATTACGAACGGCTCGCATCGGCGGGAGTCGTGGCATGAACGACCCGGGCCGCATTCCAGATTTCCGCGATCGCCTCTCCTTCGATGCCGCGCACGGCGCAATTCACGATGGCGATATTCGCTACGTCCTGATCCGGCAGGACTCCTTGATGGGAATGTTCACTCGCCTGCCGCCGCCCGCGCGCAGGGAGGCGCTGGCTGCTCTCGCCGACTCAGTTGCGGAGCACGGCCGGCGCTCGGCGGAGCGGTATGCCGCCGAGCAGCCCGGCCGTGATCTCGCGGCGCTGATCGCAGCCACGGCCCCTCAGCTCGGCTGGGGAGAGTGGCGCATGACGCAAGAGCCATGCGGCTTGCAACTCACGGTCACCAATAGCCCGTTTGCGGCCGGACACGGACCGGCCGAAGAACCAGTTTGCGCCCCAATCACCGGAATGCTGCAGGCTCTCGGCGCAATCCTGGCGGACGCGCCCCTGGAGGTCGTAGAGACGTCCTGCGCCGCCAACGGCAGCACAGTGTGTACCTTTCACGCGCGGCCGATGCGAAACGCCGGTCACGCGCCTCGCATTGCGCGAAGAGCAGGAGATCAAGGCGCTGCATAGGATACAGTCTGCAACGATAACAAAAGCCCGCGCCGGCATGGCGAAAGGCTTACCAGAGCAACACGACAGGGAGAGTAGAACCATGACACCATTGAGAAGCCTTCCGGCGTTTGCCATCGCGGCGATGCTTTCGAGCCCGGCCGCCGCGCAGGAGATTACCGTCGGCCTGACCATGGGCGCGACGGGACCCGGCGCATCGCTCGGCATCCACTACAAGAATGCGTTTCAACTGATGCCGAAGACGGTCGGCGGGCAGCCGGTGAAATTCATCATTCTCGAAGACGGAACGGACGCCACCATCGCGGCGAAGAACGCGCGCAAACTGATTACGGAAGACAGGGTCGACGTGATCATGGGATCGGTGTCCGTGCCGTCCACGACGCAGGTCGCGCAGATTGCGACGGAAACGAAAGTTCCGCACATCGCCCTCTCTCCGGTGGCGTTGCCTCCCGACAAACGCGAATGGGTTTTCACGGTGCCGCAGCCCACGGAGTTGATGATGAGCGCCGTCGTCGAGCACATGAAAGCAAGAGGGGTGAAGACCGTCGGCTATATCGGCTTCTCGGACACTTGGGGCGATCTTGTCTACAACGCGACCGAGAAGCATGCCGGACCGGCTGGCATCAAGATCGTCACCAATGAGCGTTACGCCCGCGCCGATACAAGCGTCACCGGGCAAGTGCTCAAGGTGATAGCCGCCAATCCCGACGCGGTTGTGGTCGGCGGTTCGGGAACCGGCGGGGCGCTGCCGCATATCGGCCTCGTCGAGCGCGGCTTCAAAGGCCAGATCTACCACAACCACGGCACCGTCAATCGCGAGTTCATCAAGGTCGGCGGCAAGGCGGTGGAGGGCGCGATCGCGCCCACGGGTCCGCTGATCGTTACGGAAGACCTCCCGGCAGCAAATCCGATCAAGGCCGTCTCAAGCGACTTCATCAAACGCTACGAGACGACCTTTGGCGAAGGCAGCCGCAACGCTTTTGCCGGCTACAGCTGGGACGGCTTCCTTCTGCTCGACGCCGCCGTCCCGCAAGCGATGAAGAAGGCAAAGCCGGGCACGCCGGAATTCCGCCAAGCGCTGCGCGACGCGCTCGAAAACGTGAAGAACGTCGTCGGCACGCACGGCGTCTACACCATGACTCCGAACGATCACACCGGCCTCGACAACCGGGCTCGCGTGCTCGTCCGCGTCGACGCCGGGAATTGGCGGCTGATGAACTAGGCAGTTCTTGAGGCAAGGAAGGGGGCTCCGGCCCCCTTCCCAAACGGCGAATCGGCAATCCAATGAATACAGCCATTGCGTTGTGGCTCTCGCAAGACGCCATCACGAATGGCGCCGTCTATGCCTTGCTCGCTCTCGCGCTCGTCCTTGTCTACACCGTGACGCGCGTCATCTTTGTTCCGCAGGGTGAGTTCATCTCCTTCGCCGCGCTGTCGCTTGCCACGCTGCAGGGCGGCAAACTCCCCGGCACGGTCTATCTTCTCGTCGCGGGCGGCATTCTCGTCACAGCGCTCGACGGCACGGCGGCGTTGCGGGCGCGCATGGTGGGGCGCCTCGCAAAGATAGTCCTGGCCAATATCGGACTGCCGCTCGCCGTCGCGGCTTTTGCCTGGTGGGCCGTCCCGCAGACGGACAATGTGCTGTTGCAGGTGCTTGTCACTCTTGCAATCGTCACGCCGATGGGGCCGATGCTCTATCGGCTCGCCTTCCAGCCGCTCGCGAACGCTTCGGTCCTCATCCTTCTGATCATCGCCGTCGCGGTGCATTACGCGCTGACGGGTTTTGGGCTCGTCTTCTTCGGCGGCGAAGGATTGCGTTCGCGCCCCTTCTCGAGTCTGTCGTTCCAGGTCGGCGTGCTGAACATTACGGCGCAGAGCCTGCTGGTCGTGGTCACGACCATCCTTTTCATCGTCGTCGCCTGGCTCTTGTTCGAACATACAGTTTACGGCAAAGCGCTGCGCGCCACGGCAATCAATAGGGTCGGCGCGCGACTGGTCGGCATCTCCGCTCAGTTTTCCGGCAAGCTCAGTTTTGCGCTCGCTGCCCTGATCGGGGCCGTCTCGGGCATCCTGATTTCGCCGATCACGACCATCTATTACGACACCGGCTTTCTTATCGGCCTCAAGGGCTTTGTCGGCGCGATCATCGGCGGGATGGTCAGCTATCCGCTGGCGGCAATCGGCTCGCTGCTCGTCGGATTCCTCGAATCCTTTTCCTCGTTCTGGGCCAGCGCGTTCAAGGAATCGATCGTGTTCACCCTGATCATTCCCGTGCTTCTCTGGCGCTCGCTGACCACGCGGCATGTCGAAGAGGATGAGGAGCAATGAACCGGCGCCGGTCGGCGGCTGCGACGATCGCCGCGCTCTTGGTGCTTGCCACGGCGCCGCTGTTCCTTCCCGAATTCTACGTCACCCTACTCAATTATATCGGGCTCGCCAGTATCGTCGCCGTCGGCCTCGTCCTGCTCACGGGCGTGGGCGGCCTGACCTCGTTCGGACAAGCGGCCTTTGTCGGAATCGGCGCCTATACGACGGCCTATCTGACGACCGCCCACGGCCTGTCGCCATGGCTCGCCCTGCCCGTCGGCCTCCTGCTGACGGCAGGCGCCGCCCTCTTTCTCGGTTTCATCACGCTGCGGCTTTCGGGGCACTATCTCCCGCTCGGCACCATCGCCTGGGGGATCGCGATCTATTTCTTGTTCGGCAACCTGCAATTCCTGGGCAAGCATTCCGGCATCGCGGAGATTCCGCCGCTCAATCTCCTCGGATGGCCGCTGATCGACGGGCGGGACATCTTCTATCTGATCTGGCCGATCACGCTCTTGTCGTTGCTCGCGGTTCGCAACCTGCTCGATTCGCGCAGCGGGCGCGCCATCCGGGCGCTGCGAACGCGCAGCACCATGGCCGAGAGCTTCGGCGTCGATACGCGACGGCTGAAGATCATCATATTCCTGCATGCGGCGCTTCTCGCAAGCCTGTCCGGCTGGCTCTACGCCCATTTCCTGCGCTACGTGAGCCCTTCGCCCTTCGGCATCAATGCCAGCATCGATTACCTGTTCATGGCGGTGATCGGGGGCTCGGCCTATGTGTGGGGCGCCGTGCTCGGCGCCGGCATCCTGACTTTGCTGAAGGAGTGGCTGAAGGAAATCCTGCCGAGGCTGCTCGATCACAGCGGCAATTATGAAATCGTCGTCTTCGGGCTCTTGATCGTGCTGATGCTCCACCGCACGCGCGACGGGATCGCGCCGTTTTTCGTGCGGCTGCTTCCGGCAGACGACAAACGCGCTCCCCCCACGCGGGCCGAACCGCTGCCCAGCCGCGCGCAGCCGCAAAAAGGCGAATTGCTGCTTGAAGTCAGGCAGGTCACCAAGCGTTTCGCCGCGCTCGCGGCCGTCGCCGACCTGTCGTTCGAGGTGAAGGCCGGCGAGATTCTCGGACTGATCGGGCCCAATGGCGCCGGCAAGAGCACGATGTTCAACCTGGCGACAGGCGTGCTGCCCGCCAATGACGGTTCGATCCTGTTTCGCGGCGAACGGATCGACGCCATGCCGACCAGCGACATTGCAAAGCTCGGAATTGGCCGGACGTTCCAGCATGTGAATATCCTGCCGCGGATGTCCGTGCTCGAAAACGTCGCTCTCGGCGCGCACTTGCGAGGACGAGCGGGCGTGATCGCCGCGAGTCTGCGGCTCGATCGGGCCGAAGAAGAACGGCTGTTCGCCGAAGCCGCGCGTCAAATCGAGCGCGTCGATCTTGCCGCCTCCATGTATGCTTCCGCCGGAAGCTTGCCCCTCGGATCGCAACGCCTCGTCGAAATCGCGCGCGCGCTCAGCGCCGATCCGGTTCTTCTCTTGCTCGATGAGCCTGCTGCCGGGCTGCGCCATCGCGAAAAGGCGGTCCTCGCCGACCTGCTTCGCAAGCTCCGGCATGGCGGAATGACGATCCTGCTCGTTGAACACGACATGGAATTCGTCATGGGGCTCGTGGATCGCATCGTGGTGATGAATTTCGGCGTGAAGCTTGCCGAAGGAGCGCCCCGCAGCATTCAAGCCAACCCGGCGGTTGTCGAAGCCTATCTCGGAGGAGTTGCATGAAGCCCGCTCTCGAGATCAGCGGCTTCAGCGTCGCTTACGGCAAGGTCGAGGCGCTGCATGAGGCCGATCTGCGCGTCGAGCAGGGCTCCATCGTCACGGTCATCGGCCCGAACGGCGCCGGCAAGACGACGCTGCTTTCGGCGCTGATCGGATTGCTGCCCGCGCGAGGCGCGGTCCGGTACAACGGCGCGGACATATCCGGGCTGGAGGTCGAGGCGCGCGTCGCGGCCGGGATGTGTCTCGTACCGGAACGTCGGGAGCTGTTCGGCGAACTGCGCGTTGAAGACAATCTCTTGCTTGGCGGCTTTTCGCGCATCCGCTCCGGCGCGCGCGACGTGCGGGCGGATCTCGAGATCATCTATCATCGTTTTCCGCGCTTGAAGGAGCGCCGCACTCAGCTTGCGGGCACCCTGTCCGGCGGCGAACGGCAGATGCTGGCGCTCGGACGCGCGCTGATGGCGAAACCGCGCCTGCTGATGCTCGATGAGCCCAGCCTCGGGCTTGCGCCCCTGATCGTGCGCGACATTTTCCGCATCATCGCCGACCTCAAGAGCACCGGCGTCTCAATCCTTCTTGTCGAGCAGAACGCGCGCGCCGCCCTTCAGGTCGCCGATTATGGCTACGTGCTCGAGACCAGCCAGATCGTGCTCGAGGGCGCAGCCGCAGATCTGGCCGCAAATCCGCGCGTGATCGAAAGCTATCTCGGCCTGTCCGGCCGGTCAGAGGCGCCGGCATTGTAGGAATAGGTTTCGAACCAGTGGAAGGACCGCGCTTCCTGTTTTCGGCCGAGGCCACCGGCTTCCGAGATAGGGGGGCCCGCGAGAGCTATGTTCAAGGATATCCAGACGCGCCTTAGGCCCGTTCTCGTCGCCGCGGCGGCGGCCGGAATCTCGCTTGGGCTGGCGGCCCAGTGGGCCGGCCGCCCGGATTGGTCGGCGGCCATCTGGGCGGCGGCCACAGTTCCGGTGCTTGCGGTTCTGCTCGTCGAGATCGTCACCAGTCTTCGCCGCGGCGATCTGGGGCTCGACATCGTCGCCGCGCTGTCGATGACGGCCGCGCTGGTCTTCGGAGAATACCTGGCGGCCGCCGTGGTGGCCGCGATGTATGCCGGAGGCCAGTATCTGGAAGCCTTTGCGGAGCGGCGCGCGCGGCGCGAGATGACCGCGCTTTTGTCGCGGGCGCCGCGCTCGGCGGCACGCCTGCGAAACGGCTCGCTGGAGGAGGTGGCGCTGGATGTCATCGAAGCCGGCGACCGCCTCTTGATCCGGCGTGGCGACGTCGTTCCGGTCGATGGAACGGTGGCGAGCGGGGTCGCCGTTCTGGATCAATCCGCGCTGACCGGAGAGCCTCTTCCCGTCCGGCGGGCGCAAGGCGAAGCCGTGTTGAGCGGATCGGCCAATGCCGGCGATGCGTTCGAGCTCGCGGCGTCGCGGCGCGCCGCGCAAAGCACCTATGCCGGGATCGTGCGGCTGGTCGAGCAGGCGCAGCGCTCCAGGGCCCCCATGGCGAGGCTTGCCGACCAATACGCAATCGTATTTCTCGTGCTCACGGTCGCACTGGCCTCCACCGCCTGGTTTTTCACCGACGACCCGATCCGGGCCGTGGCCGTGCTGGTCGTGGCAACGCCCTGCCCGCTCATTCTGGCTGTGCCGGTGGCGCTGGCGTCGGGACTCTCGCGTGCCGCAAAGCAAGGCATCTTGATCAAAGGCGGCAAGGCGCTGGAGAGGATGGCGCAGGTGCGCGTTCTCGTCATCGACAAGACGGGCACGCTGACCGAAGGCACAGCTCGGCTTGTGGGCATCGAAGCCGCTTCGGAATTCGGGCCCGACGAAGTCCTGCGCATCGCCGCCTCGCTCGACCAGGCCTCAAAACACATTATCGCCCAAACGATCGTCGCCGAGGCACGCAGCCGGGGTTTGCCATTGTCCATGCCGAGGGGCGTCATGGAAATCCCAGGCGACGGGATCGAGGGATATGTCGATGACCGGCACGTCCTCGTGGGCGGGCTCGGCTTTGTGGCAAGCAAACTGGCGCGCTCGGCCGTCCCGCGGCCATCGCTTCACACGCCAGGGGCGATCGCGGTGGCCGTGGCTATCGACGGTGTCTGGAGCGGTCAGCTTGTGCTTGCGGACGAAATCCGGGCCGGTACGGGCGCCCTCCTGTCCGCTCTGCGATCACTCGGAGTCGAGCGCATCGTTCTGGCCACAGGCGACCGGCGCGAGGTCGCCGATGCGGTGGCGGCTGAACTGTCGGTCGATGCCGTCCGCGCCGAATTGAGTCCCGACCAGAAGATCATGATCGTGCTGTCGGAACGCAAGAACGGCCCGGTCATGATGATCGGCGACGGCGTGAACGACGCGCCGGCGCTGGCCGCGGCGGATGTCGGGGTGGCGATGGGCGCGAGCGGCGCCGCCGCCTCCGCGGAGGCGGCCGATGTCGTGCTGCTGGTCGATCGGCTCGATCGCGTCCTGCCGGGCGTGACGATCGCAAGACGATCACGGCGGATCGCATTGGAGAGCGTCTATGCCGGACTGGGCCTGTCTTTCGCAGGGATGATCGCCGCCGCGCTCGGATACCTCACTCCGGTCCAGGGGGCGCTGCTGCAGGAGGTCATTGACGTGGCCGTCATCTTGAACGCGCTTAGGGCCTTGCGGATCGTTTAGCATCCACCCTGTTGGCCTCTGGCATCCAAGTAGCGGGCCGAGCCGAACTCTCGCTGTAAACCGGCCCTTGATTAGAGTCGCTGTTTACGGCAGAGACGAAGGGCGGTTCGGGGGCGACGCGTCGCTTATGCGAAATCTTAGTTTGGCAGGTTTCCTGTTCGCGTTCTGGCTCGCGCTATCGGGACACTACACGCCATTCCTGATCGCCGCGGGGGCCGCTTGCGCGGTGTTGTGCGCCTTCGCCGCGCACCGAATGCGCGTTCTGGACAGCGAAGGACATCCGATTCACCTGCTCCCGCGGGCTGTGACCTACATCCCTTGGCTGATCGTCGAGATCGCCGCAGCAGCATGGGCAGTGACCAAGATCATCCTGCATCCCAGGCTGCCGATCTCGCCAACCCTCACGACCGTTCGGGCCAGCCAGCGAACTCCGCTCGGCGTGTCGATCTACGCAAATTCAATCACGCTTACGCCAGGCACAATCACCGTCGGGGTGAACGGCAATGAAATTACCGTGCACGCGCTCGTATGCGAGGGGGCGCTCGATCTCGAAGGTGGCACAATGGACGCGCGGGTCAGCCGCTTCGAGGGCGAGCGTTGATGTTCACCGTCTCGGTCGTCGCAATCCTCGTCGCTCTCTTGTTTGCGATTCTGCGTGCAATCAAAGGGCCTACGATTTTTGACCGCGTGCTCGCCGGAAATGCGGTCGGCACGTTGGCAATCCTGCTGCTCGCCGCGATCGGTTTCCTTACCGAGCGTCCAGAATTTCTGGACATCGGCCTGACTTATGGCCTGCTCAATCTGATTGGCACGCTCGCGGTGCTAAAGTTTTTCCGGCATGGCGATCTCGCCTATGACGTGGATGAGGATGAGATGGGATGATTTCAATCATCGATCTCGCGAGTTGGTTGCTGCTCGCCGCCGGCTCATTCTTCACCCTTGTCGGAGCGCTTGGGCTCCTGCGCATGCCGGATGTCTTCACGCGCATGCATGCGGCAAGCGTCACCGAGACCCTCGGTGTAGGCTTTCTTGTGCTTGGAATGCTGCTGCAAACCGGCTTTAGCCTCGTGGCGCTAAAACTCTTGATGCTTCTCGGATTGTTCTTCTTTGTCAGTCCTGTCGTGACGCACGCGCTGGCGCAAGCCTGTCTTCATGAGCGAGTCGAACCGACTTTGACGGAAGATCGCCGGGGCCGCGGCCTGCCGACGGCTAAAATAGACGCGGGAGGAAGCTCATTGTAGCCGCGGTGAACATGGTGCTTCTGACGCTGCTCGCGGTCGTAACCATTGCGATCGTACGCCAGCGCAATCTTTTCGGCGTGGTGATCCTGGCCGGCGTCTATAGTTTCCTGATGGCGAGCGTGCTGATCGCGCTGGACGCGGTCGACGTGGCGATGACCGAGGCATCGGTCGGCGCTGGCGTGTCGACCGTCATTCTGTTGGCGACACTGCACCTGATCAAGACGACCGAAATGCGCCCGGTGCGGCCGAACGTGATCCCTCTTCTCGTATCAATCGGAACCGGCGCAGTGCTCGTATGGGGCACCCTGCAGTTGCCGGAATTCGGAACGCCCGATGCCGTGATTCATAAGCATGTTGTGCCACGCTATCTCTCTCAAACCATCAAGGAAACCAACGTCCCAAACGTCGTCACGTCGATTCTCGCCGACTATCGCGGCTACGACACTCTTGGCGAGACGACGGTCATTTTCACGGCCGGCATCGGCGTAATGTTGCTCTTGCGTGGCAGACGGCCCCGAGGCAAGCCGAATCCTAAGAAAGCGCCGCAATGAAACTGAACGTCGTTCTCAGAGTCGGCACCAAGCTGATTCTGCCGTTCATCCTACTTTTCGCTTTCTATGTTCAATTTCATGGCGAATCTGGTCCGGGCGGCGGCTTCCAGGCCGGGGTCATTGCAGGTGGCGCGATCATCCTCCTTGCAATCGTTTTCGGACTTGACGCCGCCCGGCGTATCGCGCCGCAGTGGCTGGTGCAGCGGATGGTACCGCTTGGCGTGCTCATCTATGCTTGCACGGGGCTGGCCGGCCTTATATTCGGGAAAAACTATCTCGATTATTCTGTCCTCTCGCAGAATCCTGCGCACGGCCGCGAGCTTGGAATCTTTCTTGTCGAAACCGGCGTCTTAATCACTGTTTCCGGCACGATAACGGCTTTGTTCTACGCTTTCGTCGAACGCGGGCGATGATGCAGACCGTAATCACGTTCATTGAGCACTACAATTACGCGGTGACCATCTTCCTGATGATGGCGGGCCTCTACATCGTGGTGGCGCGCAGCAACATGATCAAGAAGCTGATCGGGCTATCCGTTTTCCAGACCTCCGTCTACCTGCTCTATATCGCGCCGGGAAAAATAATCGGCGGCACGGCACCGATCATCGATCCGGCTTTCACGGTCTATTCAAATCCCCTGCCCCACGTCCTCATCCTCACGGCCATTGTGGTCGGCGTCGCGACGCTTGCGCTAGGCCTCGCGCTCGCCGTTCGCATCAACGAAGCTTACGGGACGGTCGAAGAAGACGAGATATTCGGCAAGGACGGCGAGGAATGAACGCCGCCTGGCCACATCTCCCGGCGCTGCAGGTTATCCTCCCATTGATTGGTGCCCTGCTCGCAGCGTTCTTGCGTCGCGGATCGAGCGCGTTCGCGCTGGCGCTTCTCGTCAGCTGGATCATGCCGTTCGTCGCCGGCGCGATGCTGTGGCAAGTGCTCTCCAGCGGCCCGCTCTCGTACCACCTCGGCGGCTGGGAGCCGCCGTGGGGCATCGAATATCGAGTGGACGCGCTGAATGGATTCGTTCTTATGCTCGTGTCCTCGGTCGGCGCCGTCATGATGCCGTTCGCCCGTCGCTCGATCGCATTCGAGATCGAGGAAAGCCGGCAAGCCTGGTTCTACTGCATGTATCTCCTGTGCCTGACCGGGCTGCTCGGCATCGCTGTCACAGGCGACGCTTTTAACGCATTCGTGTTCCTCGAGATTTCATCGCTTTCCACCTACGTGCTGATTGCGCTCGGCCCTGACCGCCGCGCGATCCTGGCGTCGTTCCAGTATCTGATCATGGGCACCATTGGAGCGACCTTCTACGTCATCGGCATCGGTCTTCTCTACCTGCTCACCGGCACGCTCAACATGGCCGACATGGCAGCGAGGCTCGGGCCGACTTGGGATGACAATTCCCGGACCGTTATCGCTGCGCTGGCATTTGTCACGGTCGGAGTCAGCCTGAAGCTCGCACTGTTTCCTTTGCATACCTGGCTCCCGAACGCCTACGCCTACGCTCCCTCATGGGCAACGGCTTTCCTGTCAGCGAGTGCGACCAAGGTCGCAATCTACCTCCTCGTGCGGTTTTTCTTCTCGATATTCGGTGTCGCCATCGATTTTCGAGCCTTGCCGATCACCGAAATCATCATTGCCCTCTCGCTTGCCGCGATGTTGATCGCATCATTGATCGCGGTGTTCGAAACAAACCTGAAGCGGATGCTGGCCTATTCGTCGGTCGCCCAAATCGGCTATATCACGCTCGGCATCGGGCTTGCCAACCAGGCAGGACTTACCGGCGGACTCGTCCATATCGTCAATCACGCGCTGATGAAGGCGACGTTGTTCCTGGCCATCGGCGCGATCTTCTATCGGACCGGCACGGTACAGATCGCCGAGCTCGCGGGCGTCGGCCGCAAGATGCCGGTCACCGTCGGAGCCTTCACGATCGCCGGACTTGGTCTGGTAGGGACGCCAAGCACGGCCGGCTTTATTTCGAAATGGTATCTCGGAGTCGGCGCGCTCGATCGTGGCTGGTGGGTCATTCTGTTCATGATCGTAGCGGGTTCGCTCGTTGCGATTGTTTATGTCGGCCGTGTGCTCGAGATCGCCTGGATGCGAGAGCCTTCGGCGAAGATGGCGCACGCGAACGATCCGCCATTTATGATGCTGATGCCGATGGTCGTGCTGTCGGCGGCCATCGTCTTCTTCGGCATCGACACGACGTGGACGGCGGGAATCGCAGGCGTCGCCGCCCGTTTCCTGCTCGAAGGGATCAAGTGACGTGGTGTCCTCGCCCGAAAGCCTCGTCGCTCTTGCATTGCTTACGCCTTTTGTCGGCGCATTGGCGATTCCCCTGTTTGGGAACGCACCGAACATTCGGGAAGGCGTGACGCTCGTCTCGGCCATCGTGCTTTGCGGGACCGTGCTGGCACTTCTCGGACCGGTGATGAATGGAGCGAGACCCGGACTTCACGCCATCGATGTCGCTCCAGGGCTCGCGCTCGCATTCCGAGTCGAGCCGCTGGGTATGCTGTTTGCGCTTGTCGCAGCGTGTCTTTGGATTGTGAATTCGATCTATTCGATCGGCTATATGCGCGCGAACAAGGAGCCGCATCAAACCAGATTCTACGTCTGTTTTGCTGTCGCTCTGGGCAGCACGATCGGGATTGCTTTCGCGCAGAATCTGTTTACGCTTTTTCTCTTCTACGAAATGCTGACGCTGTCGACCTACCCGCTCGTTGCGCACAAGGGAGGCGGCGATGCTATTCGCGCGGGCCGCATCTACCTTCTCATGCTGCTCGGAACGTCGCTCTTCCTGTTCCTGCCGGCGATCATCGCGACGTGGCTCATTGCCGACACACTCGATTTTGCTCCTGGCGGCATTCTTGCCAACAAAGTGGATGCGCCGCTCGCGGGTGCGCTTCTTGCGCTTTACGTTTTCGGCGTCGGAAAGGCCGCTGTAATGCCGCTGCACTTCTGGTTGCCGGCGGCCATGGTGGCGCCGACCCCAGTGAGCGCCCTTCTCCACGCCGTCGCCGTCGTGAAGGCCGGCGTCTTCACCATTCTTAAAGTCGGGATCGGAATTTTCGGTGTCGACACGATGAGCACGCTCGGGCAGTCCACGTGGCTTACGGTTGTCGCGGGGGCCACGATCATCGCAGCTTCGATCGCCGCGCTTCGGCAAGACAATCTGAAGCGCCGGCTTGCCTACTCGACAGTATCGCAACTTTCCTACGTCATTCTCGGCCTCGCTGTCCTCGCACCAATTTCCGTCATCGGCGCGGCGATGCATCTGGCCGCTCACGCTGTGGGCAAGATCACGCTTTTTTTCGCAGCAGGATCCATCTACACCGTCTCGCACCTGACGGAGATCAGCCAATTGGATGGCATTGGGCGACGAATGCCATGGACCATGGGCGCTTTTGCAATTGGCGCCTTGGCGATGATCGGGCTCCCCCCAACAGCAGGGTTTATCGGCAAATGGCTGATGCTGAGCGGAGCCATGCAAAGCGGGAATTGGCTCGCCCTTCTTGTCATGATCGTTAGCACGATTTTGAACGCCGCCTATTTTCTGCCGATCGTGTTTCGCGCTTTCTTTGCCGAGCCTGTCGGCGACGGGCATGAGCACAGCATTGGCGAGGCGCCGTGGCCCATTCTGTTCGCAATCGCCATCACGGCGACCGCCACGGTAATCCTCTTCTTTATGCCGAACGTGCCGTATGCGCTCGCGACCAGGATGATCGAACGGTGACCATCGACGACCATTGGCTTGCCCGAACGAGCACCATCAAGCGGCTTTGGACCGCGTTCATCGCAGCGCTCGGCGCGCTCGTGCTGATGGATTTTCTTATCGAGCATCATCCGCATTTTGGATTGGACGGGACGTTCGGTTTTAGCGCCTGGTTCGGTTTTCTGAGTTGCGTCGGGCTGATCGCCTTCGCAACGGTTCTGGGCAAGATCCTCAAACGTTCGGACAGATATTATGACGGCTAGCGCATTCCCGCCTTTCATCGTGCTGGTCCTCGGCGGGCTGCTCTTGCCGCTGCTCTCCGAGCGGCTGCGCGCCTTTGCGCTTCTCGGGCTGCCGCTCGTGACGCTTTATCTCGTGTGGCAGGTGCCTGACGGCGTGGTGCTCTCCGCACCGTTCCTGGGATACGAGCTTGCCCTCGTCAAAGGCGATGCGCTGTCGCGCCTGTTCGCCACCGTGTTCGCAATCATGGCGTTTGCTGGCGGACTGTTTGCGCTGAATCAGGCGCGGGTCGTCGAGCTTGCGGCAGCGTTCTGCTATGCCGGCAGCGCAATTGGCGTCGCCTTCGCGGGCGACTTGATCACCACCTTCATCTTCTGGGAGTTCATGGCGATCGCCTCGACGCTTGTCGTCTGGAGCAACGGCCCGTCAGCACGCGACGCAGGATTGCGTTACGTGGTGATCCATCTGCTCGGCGGCGCGTTGCTGATGGCTGGGATCGCCGGGCATGTCGCGATGACCGGTTCGATCGTGTTCGACAAGATGACGCTTGGAACCGCCTCGGCTTGGCTGATTTTGGCAGGCTTCCTGATCAATGCCGGCGCGCCGCCGCTCTCGGCCTGGCTGCCGGATGCCTATCCGGAAAGCTCCTGGAGCGGGATGGTATTTTTATCCGCCTTCACGACGAAAACGGCGGTCTATGTTCTGCTGCGCGGCTTCCCGGGGGCAGAGATCCTGATCTATGTCGGTCTGTTCATGGTGTTCTACGGGATCATCTACGCGATTCTCGAGAACGACATGCGGCGCATCCTTGCCTACTCGATCGTCAATCAGGTCGGATTCATGGTGGTCGGGGTCGGCATCGGCACGGAGATGGCGCTCAACGGCGCCGCCGCGCACGCCTTCACGCACATCATCTACAAGGCGCTGCTGCTCATGTCGGCGGGGGCGGTTCTCTTCATGACCGGACGGCGCAAATGCAGTGATCTCGGAGGCCTTTACCGCACGATGCCGCTGACGGCGGTTTGCGGCATTGTCGGAGCTCTTTCGATCTCGTCCTTTCCGCTGACCTCAGGCTTCATCTCGAAGTCGATGATTTCGGAAGCGGCCGGACTTCAGCATCTGGACATCGTCTGGTACCTGCTTGCTGCCGCCTCGGCCGGCGTATTTCTGCATGCCGGCATCAAGTTTCCGTGGTTCGTGTTCTTCCAGCGGGATTGCGGGCTGCGCCCGACCGATCCTCCGTGGAACATGCGAGCGGCGATGCTCCTGTTCGCTGCGCTCTGCATCGGTTTCGGCGTTTTTCCCGGCGTGCTCTACGCAATCCTTCCGTTCCCTGTCAGTTTTGTGCCGTACACTGCAAGCCACGTGATCTCCCAACTGCAGCTTCTGCTGTTCTCGGGGCTTGCGTTCTTCCTCATGCTCGACTGGCTGAAGCGGACGCTCACCATTACGCTCGATGTGGACTGGCTCTATAGAAGACTCGGCGTGGTGCTCGCGCAATCCTTCGACCGGACATATGAGCGCGCTTGGAACCTCACTCAGAACGCCGGCACGAGCGGAGCGCGCAGCATTGCATTGTTAGTCCGGCAGTATCACGGTCCGGGCGGAATCCTTGCGCGCACGTGGCCGACGGGTTGGATGGCGTTCTGGACCACCGTCATGCTGGCGGCGTATCTCGTCCTTTCATCCCTGTGATCCGATACAGCCTCGCTCATCTTCTCCTTTGCGGACATCGGCCGGATCGGAAAATCGAAGTACGCGGCTGGTCCTGTCTTCGCGTACACGAAGTGCCACCATTCGCGGTGATAGTTTCTGAACCCGCGTTTGGCCATCGCGCCGGCCAATAGCGCGCGCCAGCGCTGCTGCTCGGCGCCAACCGAGCGGCTGGAGGTTCGGCTCTCTGCATCGAAACAGTCAAAGCCCGTTCCCATGTCGACGCTATTGTCGGGCGAGCGCTGCGCGGCCGGTGCCGTGCAGGGGCCGTATCGCGCAAAGCGGTCGAAAGGGGGCGCCGCCGCAACCGGCAGCTTGACAAGGGTGACGTCGACGGCGGTCCCGGCGGAATGCCGCGAGTTGGCCGCAAGATAGCCGGCCAGCAGCGCGCGCTTGTCAATTCTCGGATGGAAACGCTTTGTCGGGCCTTCGGCACGCCCGTCCCGGGTCCACTCCAGCATCATCCTCACCGCGCGAAGGGGGCGGTAGCAGTCGTAAACCTTCAAGCCCAAACCTGATGCCCGCAGGTCCGACTGCACGGCGCCGAGGGCGGCCGCGACCTCTCGCTTGAGAATGCATTCGGCGGCTTCATATCCTGCGAGCGGCCGCCCGACGAAGTTGTCATACGAGGCGTAGCGGATGTCCTGCTCGATCGTGCCGTCGAGGCCGCGGAGATAGACGAAGCTCTCAGGCAGGCGCGTTTGTGCATGGGCGCGGCCGGCCAGCCAGACGAGCGTGATCGCCAATGAGGACGCAAGCGCAAAGTCCAACGCAGGACGGCGAGAAATCATTGCGGGTTTGCAGACGGGGCGACGGTTTCGATCGGGGTATCGCGGCCGGCGCTCGCGACCGAGGCTGAGCGCCGTCTGGCGGGAGAACGCGCGTCGCAAAACGCGGCGATGGCCTCGACAGCGGCGTCGCTGATCAGCCTTTGGCGCTCCCCGGAACCCGCCTTGAGCTCCTCGTCACGGTTTATGATCGAGCCTGCTTCGAACAGAACGGCGGGCATCCGCGTGGCCCGCAGCACGATCAATTGATCAAAGCGATAGACGCCGGCCTCCGCGTCGAGAAGCTGGCGACGCCGCGACCCCATGAACGCCTCGGTGTAATGCGGGGTATATTGCAGCCCCCTTTGCTTCAGCTGCTTGCCGAGCAGCCGGCCGAAAAGCAGGCTCCCTTTTCGATCCGGATTATCGTTGGACACGAAGATCGAGTGCCCCTTGAACTGGTCGCTGAAGCGGTGCTGCACACCGCCATATTCCCAATCCTGCTTGAACTGCTCGGGCACAGAGTCGTGATGAATGGACACCAGAAGATGCGCCGGCGCCTTGTTCGCCCGCTTTACGCGGCTGTAGAGACCACGCCTCGCAGGACCGGCCGTGATCAGCAAGACCGTCTTGTCGAATCCCGCATCGAGGAGCGCCTTCTCCAGGCGCCGTCCAAGCTGGGCGTTGAACTCGTATTCAGACACGCCGCGCGCGCTCTTCGCACCGGGCGCTTCAGCCGTGTGCCCGATATCGAGAACGACGCGAAACTGCGAACGGACGCAGTTTGCGTCCCTGCGTCCCGCCTCCGGTGCCGGCTCCGACCAAGCGGCCGTCGATACGAGCAGCCATAGACTCGCCGCCGCGAGCAACCGCAGCCGCGCGGGCCGAACGCTGCGGCCAACCTCCAACCCACGGGACGGTGAGAACCGCGACCGCATTGTCTCCCAACTGAAACGAAAGCCCCAAACAAGGCCCGACTTTACCGTCCTCCAGAGACCTGTCCAGGCTCTTTGGCCCGGCTCGTTAACCGCGCAGGCACACGGCGGACCAGGGATCAGGCGCAATCGGGCTCTGACAAGGCTGCGCTTGGAACCTGGAGGAGCGGTTTCGGGCGAGTTCTTGGTAAAGACGGAAATAGCTGGCGATCATTGGGCGAACAGCGAACCGGCGCCGGGCCGTGTCCCGGCACGCCCGAGGATCGATCCGATCCGCCAAGGAGATCGCTTCGGCCATTTCCGCAACGGTTTCCACCAGATATCCCGTGCGACCATGGTCGATAACCTCGCAGAGCGCGCCGGCCCGGAAAGCCACCACCGCAGTGCCGGCCGCAAGGGCCTCCCTCGCGACCAGCGAGGATGTTTCCGGCACGAGGCTCGGCACAAGCACGCAGCGCGCCCTTGCAAGCAGGCGCTTCTTTTGTGCGCCCGACGCAGGGCCGATCCATCGCAGCCGATGATCCAACCGGGGAAGGATTTCGTTTCTCAGGTAGGCAAGGTGTTCGGGATAAGGAGAGACAGACCCGGCCAGCACGCAACGGATGCCCGCTTGCTTGACGGCGCCCATGGCGAGATGGAAACCCTTTTCCGGGCAGATGCGCCCCAGGAGGAGAGCAAACGGCTGCTTGCGGGGTGCGCATTCGAACTCGTCGACGTCGATTCCGTTCTCGATCTCCGGAAGCAGATCGACACCAGCCGGCGCGCGAGAGGCCTGATCTCGCGAGACCGGAAGGAGCCAGGTCTCGGGCCGGGCTCGCCGCAGGGCCTCCGGCGGATACCATCCAAGTGGCAGGTGCAACGTCACGAGAACCGGATCTCCGGGGGGCGGCAAATACTCGTGAAAATCGACGCCATGAAAATGCAGGAGATCAGGACGGATGTCGTCGATGGCTTGCCGAATCGTTCGCCGCAGCTCGGGATAGACGCGCCGGCGAAAAGCGCCGTCGATCCGCTGACTGACCGCAGGGCCTGCGATGTGCTCGCCCGCGCACTTCGAACCAGGCGGTGCGATCACGACGGACCGGTATCCCGCGGCCGCGAGAGCCCGGTCCAGCCGGCTCAGGACCTGTTCCGCTCCACCGACGGAGTCGCGGCTCAGCAACGCGAACGGATACCCGACGCTCAGGATCGTCAAGCTCATCGCCGCTCACGGGAATGGTTCATGGCCGCCCATCTTCGGCTCGGAGGTCAACTCTGGAAGCGGCCGCGAGGTCCCTTCGCGAGTTGTATTCTCGTGAACCTGGCGGGCCGGAGCGCCCGAACTGGCGCTCCGCGCCTGCGGCTGCCCTGGCCGCGCTGCGGCTTGTTCTCGCATCCGCGCACAACTATGGTCGCGCACGAAGATGGTCAGGCGCGCCGCCGGCCGCGCCGTCGAGGGGTTGATCGCAACGCATCATGACCATGCTTTCCAGAGCCCGAAGCCATTGGCTCGAGGACCTGCGCCTTGGGTTGGAGCGAGCCGCGGAGCGGCCATCGAAGCGGGCGATCCTGAGCGGGCTCGTTGTTCTCAATCTGGCCCTGTGGCTTTGGACCAGCGCGCAATTCACCATCAACCCGGACGGCTTTCTCTACATCACCCAGGCCCGCATGGTCGCGGCGGGGCGCTATGCCGAAGCTCTCCTCCTCTACGACTGGCCGGCCTACTCGATCCTGATCGGGACCTTGTCGATGCTGACCGGCGTGGATGCGCTGCATGTGGGCGCCGCGCTGAACGCCGTCGCGCATACATTGTGCATGATCGTCGTGCTTGCGACGGTGTCCGAGGCGTCGAAAGAGCGATCGGTGTGGATCGCCGCCGCCGTTCTGGTTTTTGGCAATCTCTGGTGGAACGAGCTGCGCGGAACGGTCATTCGCGAGCATCTGTTCCTGCTGCTGATGCTTGTTGGCTTCCACTCCATGGTGCGCGATCTTCACGCCGCAAGCTGGCGGAATTGGATCGTCTTTGTCGCGACCGGATGCGCAGCGGCGTTGTTTCGCTTCGAGGCGTTGCTCTTCGTCGCCATCATTCCTCTGACGCGGATCCTGCTGGAATGCTCAGACCGGCGCGTGCGCACCCTGACCTTCGGCATCATCGCCGCCGTAGCAGTCCTCTCGCCTTACGGCCTCGTCTATTGGAAGAGTTCGGCCGGGCTGTCCCAACTCTTCGAGAGCGTGGGTGAGCGCGTCGGCATTATTCGGGAGCAGATCCTGGATCCGTTCCTTGAAGGCAGAATGGCGTTGGTCGGCTACGTCTCCATGGCGGCGGGGATCATTCTCTTCAAGTTCGTCAAAGCGCTCGGCGTGGCGAACATTGCGCTCTCTGCCTATGCCGCAAGACAATCCAAGCAACTTCCACCTCGTGTTCTTCATCTGGCCCTGCTGTATGTCTTGACCGGGTTCTTGTTGGCGTCAGTGCAAATATTCTTCAACTTCATATTCGATCCTCGGCACGGGTTGCTGATGTCGCTCGTGCTCACCGTGCCAGCCGCCTTCGGGCTTGTGGAACTGCACCGCCGCTTCTGGAGCGCGCAGCGCGACCGCGCTGTTGCGATATTCGGCTGCGCGATCGGCGGCCTGTTGCTTTACGGGTTTTTTGGCGGCGTGCGTTTCTACGATCCGCATCGCTTCGTCTGGAGCGCCGTCGACTGGCTGAAAACGAACGCGCCGCAAGACGCGAGCGTGCTGACCAATAACGGGCAGATCACGTTCTACGCGGGCTTTCCCCTTTGGGACCAGGATTTCGCCATTACGGCTGCTCGGCGCAACTCGATTTCTTACCTGCGAAACTGGAGGGAATACGACTATGTCGTCCTCCAGCTCCGCCAAAGCCGGCTGTATTTCGGGGATGAGGTGCGGCGTGAAGCCGGCGTCGACCCCGTGGCGACATTCGAGAACCGGCGCGGCGATCGCATCGTCGTATTCCGGATGAAGCCGTAAGCCCGCCTCGGACACGGTTTTCCGGACAGGCTTTGCAAGCCGCCAGGTCGCGGCCACGCTCTATTCAGCGTGCAGCACGCGCTCGCTTGAAATCCCGCGGCAGTCCATCTCGAACTCGAGATCCACCACGGGCGGGCGGCAATAGTGCCAATCGATCCCGGCGCGAGCCGCACCTCGGCGCACGACGTCCTCGGCCAAGAACGGGTGGATGTCATGAACGGTATAGACCTGCGTGGCCGTCGTATCCGCCCAGGAGAAGCCGAGCAGACCCAACCGGCGCTCCATCTCGCCAAGGACCGCCCGCGCCTTCTCGCGCATGCCGTCCCGGCTCACGTCGCCGCGCCGCACGATGAAATCCTTGTAATTGCCTTTGCCTTCCGGCGCCTCGGCGCTCCCCGCAACGACGAAAGAGGCCTGAGCCTGGCTTGCGGGAACGGTGAAGCTGAAGGCGTGGAACGACGGTTCTGCCGGAGGATCGATGGCGGGGCACACATTGCTGCGCGCCACGGGATTGGTGCTGCCGCTCACGATTCCCCATGACTGCAGCGTGCCGGCATAGACCGCATTGAAGGCACGGAAACCGTCTTCGGTGAAGGGCGCGGGCGAACGGAGTTCGCAGGCGCAGAATGCAGTCAGCGGCCGCCCTGCTGCCTCGAGCGCGCTCTTGATGCGCGCGAAACCTTGCACAAGCGGAACAGGCGTGCGGAAACGAGCGCGCATGATCTCGTATCCGGCCGCGGCGGCCACGCCACCCGAGTAGGCAAGGATGCCTGGAATGTATCGATAATTGCCGGGCCCAAACTCGACGACGGACATTCGTTGCTCCCTCAAACCAGGCCCAAATAGGCTTCGCGCACACGCGGACTGTGTTCCAATTCCTTGTTCGAGCCAACCAGGACGACGCGCCCGCGATCGATCACCGCGCCGCGGTCGGCAATCTCGAGCGCCGCCAGCACGTCCTGCTCCACCAAGAGGATGGCCAAACCCTCAGCCCGGATGCGAAGCAGCGCCTCGCTCAGGATTTCGACCGCTTTGGGCGCGAGCCCGAGCGACAGTTCGTCGATCATCAGGAGCGAGGGCCGGCTCATGATCCCGCGACCGATCGCGCACATCTGCTGCTCGCCGCCGGACAAAGTGCCGGCGTCCTGCCGGCGCCGCTCGCCGAGAATGGGAAACAGCGCGTAGATCCGATCGAGGTCGGCGTGAATCTGCGCGGCGTCGCTGCGCAGGAACGCCCCCATTTTGAGGTTGTCCTCGACCGTCATGGCGCCGAAAAGACGCCGTCCCTCCGGCACCTGGGCGACGCCGGCGCCGAGCATCGCCGCCGGACCGGCATTCGTCACCTCGCGTCCATCGACAAGGACGCGGCCGGCGCGCGCCGCAACAAGGCCCGAGATCGTCTTCAAGAGCGTGCTCTTGCCAACGCCGTTCGACCCGATCACGCAGACGATCTCTCCCGGCCGCACATCGAGATCGATGCCCCAGAGAACCTGGACGTCGCCGTAGCCCGACTGCAGCCCTTGAACCTCGAGCTTTCGCGGAGCGGCCATCAATTCCCCCCGAGCGCCGCGGCGTAGCGCTTGCCCAAGTAGGCTTCCGCCACGCGCGCCTCGCGCACGACTTTTTGCGGCTCACCTTCGGCGATGAGCTGCCCGTGATGCAAGACCACGATGCGCGTCGACACCGACATCACGACCTTCATCAAGTGCTCAACCAGCACGATGGTGACGCCGGATGCCGCGACCGTGCGGATCAGCGCCAATGCGTCGTCGATCTCCACCGGATTGAGGCCGGCATTCACCTCGTCGAGGAAGAGGAGCTTCGGCCGCATCGCAAGACCTTTGGCGAGCTCGAGCCGCTTGCGGCGCGCGAGCGTCAGCGTGTTCGCCGGCGCGCCGAACACGTCCGCGAGGCCGACGCGCTCGGCCAGTTCCCGCGCCGCTTCGGTTGCCGCCGCAACCGAGTCCGCGCCGCCGGCGAACAGGGCGCCCGCCGCGATGTTCTCGCCCACGGTCATCTTGGGAAAAGGCTGCACGATCTGGAAGGTGCGGGCGATGCCGAGCGAGGCGATGCGATGCGGCGGCGCGCGCGTGATGTCCGCCCCGCGAAAATAGACCTGTCCATGGTTGGCGCGGTGAACGCCGGTGACGACATTGATCAGTGTCGTCTTGCCCGCGCCGTTCGGGCCGATCAGCCCCACGATCTCGCCCTCATGAACGTCCAGCGAAACGCCTTGGATCGCGCGCAGGCCGCCGAACAGCCGCGTGACATCGACGAGTTTCAAGAGCCCGGTCACGAGGCCGAAAGCCTTCTGCGGGGCATCAGGAACGAAACCAGCCCGTTGGGAAGGAAGAGGACAAGCGCCACGATGATGATCCCCAGCACCGCGGCATGGATGGTCAGGAAGCTTCGCCACACGACTTCTTCGAGCAGAAGGAAGATCGCCGCCCCGATCACCGGACCGAACAGGGTGCCAAGCCCGCCGAGCAGCACCATCACCAGCGGTTTGACGGATAGCAGCACGTCGAAAACATCGGCCGGCTCGATATAATTCACCCAGTTGGCATAGATCCCGCCGGCGATGCCGACAAAAACAGCCGAGAGCATGAAGGCGGATGTCTTTGCGCGCCGCGCATCGACGCCCAGCATGACGGCGGCGTCCTCGTTCTGCTGGATGCAGCGCAGGCCGAAGCCGAGCTTGCTGCGATGGAGAAGGATGGCCGTGGCCATGGTCAGGATTGCGAGCGCGAGCATGGCGATGAAGAACAACTTTGCCTGCGCACCGACGGCGAGCCGCAGGACCGGAATGTTCAAACCCATTCCGCCGCCGGTCAGATCGCCCGAGGTGTTCACGATCTCGCGCAGCATCTCGCCGATGACGAGGCTCGCGATGGCGAAGTAGTGTCCCTTGAGATGCAGAATCGCGGCGCCGATCAGCCCGGCGAAGAGCATGGCGATCAGGCCGGCTCCGCCCCAGGCCGCCACCATCGGCACTCCCCTCGCCTGCAAAATCCCTGACGCATAGGCGCCGAGGCCGAAGAAGGCCGCGGTCGCGAAGGAGGGGTAACCCGCCATGCCGCCGATGAAGTTCCAGCTCATGGCGAGAACGGCATACATGGCGAGCGTGGTCGCAAGCCGCAGGACATAGTTGTCGCCGGTCAGCATCAGGCTGGCGAGAGCGGCCGCGCCGATGACCAGCGTCACCCATTCCCTCATTCGAAGCCTCGCTTGCCGAACAGCCCCGTGGGCCGGAACACGAGAATCGCAATCAGGATGGCGAAGGACAAGGTCATGGCGTGCTCGGGCCCGAACCAGAGCGCACCAAAACTCTCGATGATGCCCAGAGCGATGCCGCCGGCCATCGCGCCGGGCACGCTGCCGAGCCCGCCGAGCACGCAGATGACGAAGGCCTTGCCGAGAAAGAGCGGGCTGTTCAAAGGTGAAATCGGATAGATCAGGCTCAGCAGCGTTCCCGCCGCGCCCGCCATGAAACCTCCCAGACCGAAGGTGACGGCGTTGATGCGCTCGACATTGACACCCATCAGCGCCGCCGCCTCGCGATCCATGCGCACCGCGACGATCGCCCGGCCAATCCGGCTGTCCCGCAACAGCCGATAGAGCAGAACGGTCAAGGAGAGCGCGAGAACCATGGCCGCCACGCGGTCGAGCGGCAGAAACACCGGGCCGATCTCGAGAGACCCAAGCGGATTGGCCAAGATCAGCTTGCGATAATCGGCCTTGAACGCGACCAGCATCGCATTGTTGAGAACGAGGTCGAGCCCGAAGGTCAGCGTCAGCGTCATCAGCACCGGCGCGGCGATCACCCGGTTGATGATCACTCCCTGGATCGGATAGGCGAGCGCAAAGAGCAATGCTCCGGCGATGGGAACGGTCAGAAACGGATGCAGGCCGAGCAGCGCATAGGCAAAGAAGGCGATGTAGGCGCCGAGCACGATGAAGGAGCCGTGCAGCAGATTGATGACATTGAGGACGCCCCAGACGAGCGAGAAGCCGACCGCGATGCAGGCATAGAGGCCGCCGAGCACCAGTCCGTTGGCGAGAACCTGGAAGTAGATCATGCGGTCTGGAGCCGGACGACTTGCATGCCGATCACGCCGCTTCCAGCGCATCGGCAGGCGCGTGACTTTTTCGCCGGACGAGTATGCATTGTTCACGGCCACGTGCGAGCATCCTCGCAAGGCGATGCGCCCCCGAGGCTTTGAGCAGTGCCGCCGCACGGGCGGACAAGGAGCGCCGGGAGGCGCCCAGGGCGCTTGCGAGGCACCCTTTGGCGGGATTGACGGACCCCGCCGCACGCCATTGACGGAGGCGTGCGAGCCCTTGGCGCAAGGGCTCGGCGCCTCCCGGCGCTCCTCGGACAGCCGAGACCGGCGTGACGCCGAGCGCGGACCGCCCGTGCCGATTGTCGGGTGTCCCCGCAACCGGCGGCCGATGCCGGATTCCGGCACCAGCCTTGCGGAAGACGGAAAGCCCGATCGACGCTTCCCTCTTCCTTGTCGCTCGAGCCTTGAGCGCCTCATGAGCGCGCTCCAAGCCGGGCGAGACGGATTCCGCGTAACATAAGCATCGGACGAGGGGCAAGAGATACGCGCAAAGAATGTCTCCTCATGCGCGCGAAGCCGCTGCCCGCCTGCATCGCGCCGGGTTACTGCACGCCGAACTGGAAGTCCGCCTGCTTGATGTAATCCGGATAGATCACCACCGGCTTTCCCTTTTGGATCTGGAACACCGGCGGGTCGAGCGAGGTGATCTGTCCGGTCGCACCGAACTTCACGCGTCCATAGAAGGTGATTGCGTCCATCGCCGCCAGCGCGTCGCGAACCTTTTTCGGATCGAGGGAGCCGGCCGCCTCGATGGCAAGCTGCAGAATGGCGCCTGCGGCTGCCGCCGAGGCCTGCGCATAATCCACGTCGCCGCCATGCTTGGCCGCCCAGATCTTGTTGAAGTTCTCCGTCGATCCGAACACGTCCTTGCCCTCGTAGCGCACGGCCGGATGCCACCAGGCGGCGCTGGAGATGTTTTCCGCCAGCGGCCCGGAGGCGTCGATGAATTCCTTATAGGCCGGACCGGCGATCATGGTGACGACCGGCGCGGAGAGACCGAGATCCTTCATCTGCTTGCGGATGAGAGCGAGATCGTTGATGTAGCCGGTCGCGAAGATCCAATCCGGCCTGGCCGCGCGCATCTGCGTGATCGCCGAGGCGTGGTCCATGGTCCCGATCGCGTATTTCTCGAACATCACGACCTCGAGATTGCGCGCCTTGGCGGATTTCTGCATCTCTTCCGCAATGGCGAGCGGAAACAGGTCGTTGCGCGCAAGAATCGCCACGCGCTTCACATTCGCGTTGCGCTTGGTCACGATGTTGGCCAGCGGCTCCGTCAAGGTGTCGTTCGGCGTGAAGGTCCCGAAGAGAAACTTGTACCCCTGGTCATAGACTTGAGCCGACGAGGCCGTCGCGGCGATGGTCGGAATCCCATATTTCTCCGAAACGCCGCTCGCCGCCTTGGCGGCGCCCGAGCCGAAGGGCGAGAAGAGGAAATTCACCTTGTCCTCGGTGATCAGCCGCTCCGCCGTCTGCACCGCGCGCGGCGTGTTCGAAGCGTAGTCGACATAGACGATCTCGACCTTGTAGTTTTTCCCGCCGGCCTTGATCCCGCCCTTGGCGTTGGCCACCTCCGCCCACAGATCGTAGCCCTGTTTCTGCTTGATGCCCTCCGGCGAGAGCGGGCCCGTCAAAGGCAGCGGAGCGCCGACACGGATCACATCCTGCGCTAAGGCGGCGTGCGGCCCGCAGAGGGCGAGCGCGCCGGCCAAGACCAAAGATTTCGCTATGCGCATGATCGTTCTCCTCGGATGTGCGGGCGATAATCTGCCCGGCATGATCGTTGTCGGGCAAGGGCGAATTGTGGGGTAGCGGGAGGTTTGAAACTCGCCACGCGCCTCGCCAACCGCGTACAGCTCACGTGGCGATGCAATAAGCCCTGCTCGATTCCGTCGAGACCGTGTTTGGAGACGACGTCGGCTGCGCGATGTTGCAGAAGATTTGCGGCGGGGCGCCAGAGGCCGAGAAGCGCTACAGCCCCGCCGAGTGCGCCGGCTGCGAGCGGCGTATCCCCACGGGTGAACCTGAAAAGAAGCACATTTCAACAAGCTTTGCCGAGCGCGACGACTTCACGATGCAAATGCACATGCGCAGCGTCACAAGGCTGACGAATGCATCCCCAAAGAAGGCCGAGAGTTACGCTCACGCGGTCGCGCTGCACCCAATGCTTTACAACTTCTTCAAACTGCACAAAGCGAATCGTTTCACGCCTGCTATGGCTGCAGGCGTTGCCGATCGGTTCTGCGAAGCGGCAGACATCGTGAAGATGCTTGAAGAGTGAGAGCGAGAAAAGGTAGTCATGTGATCGCGCAATCGTTGGCTGGCGCAGTCCGCCAAGAGAGGCTCCGTGTTCACATTCCTCGCGAAAACACTGGCAGTCGCACTCTACCCGCAGGCATTGAGTCGCATTCGTGGTGCTCGCGCCTTGCGCGGCGCTCCCCAAGGTCGCGTGGAGCGGCCAAACTTCGGTCAAAGCGACCGGGCTGGCGTGCGTGCCAGGCAGTATGCGGATTATGACCATTATCTCAGCCACCAAGCCAACAAATATGCTGTTGTGCTGGAGAAGTGCGGCGGCTTTGATAGACGCACCCTGGTCGTTTATCGCATTAAGTTCTGGCTGAGGTTTCGCCGCGTTGCCCGCCTTCTCGCGAAGGATAGCCTGATCGTTTGCGCCGGCGCGCGCGATGGCACGGAAGTCGAAGTTTGGCGCGATCTCGGCTTCCGGAATGCTATCGGCTATGATCTGAACCCGGGCTCTGACAATCCGCTCGTCAAACAGGGGGACTTCAATAGGCTTCCGCTCGGGGACGGCACAGTTGATGCGATCTATTCAAATTGCATAGACCATGCCTTCGAACTTCACGCCATGTTCGCCGAGGCAAAGCGCGTCCTGAAACCGGGCGGGCTTTTCGTTTACGACGTATCAATCGGAAGCGGGGGCACGTTTGAGGCGCTTGAGTGGAAGCGCCCAGAGATCGCTCTGATTGCCTTGCTGGAGTTTGCAGACGAATTGATCGAGGTCAGGCGGTGGCGTGCTTGGATGCAGGTCACCGCGCGGAAATCGAACTAAATTTTTCTGGTTTTCTGTCCTGGACTCCGTCCCCGGCGACATATCAACAGTCATCAGTATGCAGACGCATTTCTCCACTCGCATAGTGGGCCGCCCCCGACATCGCGCCCGTCGGTCGGATTGTTGAGCTTTGCGTGTCACTGGTTATGGGGATCGTCATGCAGCATCACAGGACTCAAAAACGTTCATGGCCGGGACAAGCCCAGCCATGAGACGTTGACTGTGCTCAGAGGGCGCAATCAGACGCCGCGGCCGCCACCGTCGAGGAAATCGCCATAGGCCCTGGCCAGGCCCTCGCGCAGGGGCATCTTGGCCTTCCAGCCGAGCGCATGGAGGCGCGTGACGTCGAGCAGCTTGCGGGGAGCGCCGTCGGGACGCGACGTGTCGAAGACGATCTCGCCCCGAAATCCGACGACGTCGGAGACGATCTGCGCGAACTCGCCGATGCCGACATCCTCGCCGGTGCCGATGTTCAGGAATTCGTCGCCGGAATAGTGCTGCATGACAAAGACGCAGGCGTCGGCGAAATCGTCGGCCGCCAGGAACTCGCGACGCGGCGTTCCGGTGCCCCAGACCGTCACCGACGGCGCATTCGCCAGCTTCGCCTCGTGGAAGCGGCGGATCAGCGCCGCCGGGACATGGCTGTTCTCGGGATGATAGTTGTCGCCGGGGCCGTAGAGATTGGTCGGCATCACCGAGATGAAGTCGGCGCCATGCTGACGGCGGTAGGCCTGGCAGAGCTTTATCCCGGCGATCTTGGCGACCGCATACCACTCGTTGGTCGGCTCGAGCGGGCCGGTGAGGAGGAGATCCTCTGTCATCGGCTGCGGCGCAAGCCTCGGATAGATGCAGGACGATCCTAAAAAGAGGAGCTTCTTCACTCCGGCCCGATGGGCGCCATGGATGACGTTCAATGCGATCGCAAGATTATCGCCGATGAAATCGGCCGGATATCTGCTGTTGGCGTGAATTCCGCCGACGCGGCCGGCGGCCAGGAAAACGGCATCCGGCTTGTGATCGGCCAGCCAACGCCACGTCATCTCCTGGTTGGTCAGGTCGAGCGATCGGCGCCCGGCGGTGAGAATGTCGCAACGCTCGGATTGAAGCCGGCGGACGATAGCCGAACCCGCCAGTCCGCGATGGCCGGCCACAAACACCTTCTTCCCGGCAAGATCGAAGAGGAGCGGATGCGGCCCCGGCGATGATTTGTCTAGCATTGTCGTTCGCGAGCTCCCCTTTGCTCGAAAATGGACCGCCGTCCCTTCTCAGGCGCAACCCTTCTCGTCATTCGCCGTCGCCGCTCACACGTCATGCCGGGACGACTCCTTGAACCTGCCCCGCTGGAGCGCATGCTTGGCCCGCAAGCCGAAATAGAAAATGGAGTTCATCACGCGGTCCGGCAGAACCTTTTCCGCGTACAATACCGACAGCGCGGCGGCGAGTCCGATATGCGGGCGCGGATCCTTGCAGGCCGCGTGGAGACGCCGCAAGGCGGCCGGGCGGTAGAGATGGGGCCTGCAATTGCGGATGCGCCGCCAAAGGCGGAAGTGAAGGTGCGCCGAGCGGCTGAACAACATGCCATCGCGGCTGACCCGGTAGACGAACAGCGGCTCGGCGATCTTGATCCCGCGAAAGCCATCCTGAATGAGCCGCAGGTTGAAATCCCAATCCTCATAACCATCGCGCATCGTTGCATCGTACCCGCCGACGTCCCGCCAGGCCGATTTGCGAAACAGCATGCAATAGGGCAGCCGGTTGATGAAGAGCTGATCGAAGGGGCACAGATCGCGCGTCAGGACGCCCTTCATGCGGCCGACGAGACGGATATCGGTGAAGACGAAGGCGACTTCCGGCGGGGCGTTGCGAAGCGCATCCACCGTTTTGGACAGAAAAGCCGGCTCTATTTCGTCGTCGCAGTCGAGCGGCAACACGAAGTCGGTTCGCGCCGCCGCAAAGCCCGTGTTGCGCGCGGCCGGGAGGCCCCGATTCCCCTGTCGGACGATCCGGATGTCGCGCGCAAGCGAATCGAGCGTCTTGCGCGTGCCCTCGTCCGTCGATCCGTCGTCGACGATGATCGTTTCGAAGTCGCGGAAAGTCTGCCGGCCGAGGCTTGCAAAAAGCCCGTCGAGAAACCGGCCCCCATTGAAGCACGGCACCACGATGCTGACGGCCGGCACGGTCATGGGTTTTTGGGATGCAGGCTCGCCCAGATCTCCCCCCACGGGGTGATCAGTTCGTCGATGGCCAAGCCGGCCGCTTGCGTTTCGGCTTGGAATTCCGAAAGCATCGGCTCGATCTTGTGATCCGGGTCGGAATAGTAGTTGGCGCCGACCTCGCGCCGCATCGGCAGCTTCCAATCGCGCTCGAACAGCGGAACACGGATCAAAAATCGTTTTGCTTGCGTGGTCCTGATGAGGGATTTCAGAAAGCCTTCGCGATCGGCGATGTGCTCCAGCACGTTCGACAGCACCACGGCGTCCCAGGCGCCGGGCGGCACCGAACGGGTGGCGTCGGCTTCGACGAAGCTGAGATTGTCCGGATTTTTCGCGGATCGCGCTTGTCCCAGGCGGCCGTTGTCATTGTCGACCCCGATCACGACCGAACGAGGCCGAGCCTGCGCGATCGACCGCGCGACCGCGCCATAGCCGCACCCGATATCAAGGACGCGCTCGCCGTCGCGAATGCGATCGACGAAGAAATCATGATACCGCATCAGGCGGTGCTTCGGGTGCTCGCCGCCGCCATAGGCGAGCGCGCGTTCGTTGACGACATGCTCGAGATCATCCTGAATGGAAAACAGGCGCGCCAGCCCCGACTTGGCGTCGCCGCGGGATTCGAGCACGAACAGGCCTTTCAGAAAGACATGCCGCAGCCGCTGCGGAACGAGACGCCACAACGACGCGAGAACATTCGCCAGTGCCAGCGCGATCGCCTTCATCGTTTGCCGCCGCCTCTCCGCGCGGGTCTCGCCCGCAGCCGGTCGATCAGCGGCACCAGCGTCGTGAGATCCGGAATGCTCAAGGGGCACGGCGTCCCGATGCGCCGCTCGGCGTGAACGGCGATGAAGCGGATGCCGGCTGCGCGCGCGCCCGAGAGATCGTCTTCGCCATCGCCGACCATGATCACTTCGGAGGAGACCGCCCGCTCGCGTTTCATGATCTTGCGGAGGTTGTCATGTTTCGATGCCGGCCCGCCGAGCGCGCCGTCGATGTACCGCAGCAGATCGCGGTGGCGCAGCAATTCCGGCAGATGGTTGGCGGGGGTAGCGGAGGCGATCCAAAGCTTCAAACCGCGCCGCTTGAGCCGCATGAGCGCATTCTGCGCTCCCCGGCGTTCCTTCGCCGCCATGATTCCACGCGCGCAGCATTGGCTATAGGCCTGGACCAGCCGCCGGCCAAGCGCCCGCTCGTCGACGTCGTCGCGGCCTCGCGCAAGACGGCGCGCCACTTCAGCAAAGATACGGTAACGGTCGCCTCCGATCACTTGCGCTTCCTTCAGCGCCGCCGGGCCGCCCGGCCAATTCGCGACCACGGCCTGCAAGCAGCCCTGCTTGATGGCATTCGAGTCGACCAGCGTGCCGTCGAAATCGAACACGACGACCTTGATCATGCGCGCGCGCGGGTCAATTCGGCAAAGAGCTTTTCATGCCGGTCGAGCCAAGAAGAAAGATCGAAATGAGCTTCAGCCCGCCGTCGCGCGGCGGCGCCCATCGCGTCGCAGTTTGCGATCACCCGCCCCATCCCCTCGGCAATGGCCTCCGGCGCCGGAATCGAGGCCGCATCAAAGCTCTCACGAACGGCCAGGCCAAGCCCCGCATGCTCGCCAACAAGTTCGGGAACGCCGCCCGAAGCGGAGTAGAGAACCGGCAGGCCTGACGCCATCGCCTCGATCACCACGTTCGGGCACGGATCGTTGTGCTTGAGCATGAGATAGGCGTCCGCCGACCGATAAATGCCCGGAGCCTCAGCCCCGGAATAAGGGCCCGTGAAGGTGATCCGGCCGGACATATCGAGGCGCGCGGCCAACGCTTCGGCGGCGGCGGCGACAGCAGGCGACAAAACTCCGGAAATCCGCAATGCCGCGTCGAGCCCGCCTTTTCGAGCGGCGGCCAAGCCTTGGATCGCCGCGGTGACGCGATAGGCCGTGGCTTCGGTAATCTTTCCGGTCACCAGAAACGTGAACGGACGAGCCGCTCGGCGCGCGCGCTCCGGCGTAAATCGCGCGGTATCGACCGCATTGTACAAGATTTCCGCCGGCCCGGTTCGATGACCCAGAAAGCGATCGGCGCAGAGCCGGCAGAATTCGCTTTGATAGAAGACGTGCGACGCGGCCGCATGAACCCGGGCCATTCGCGCGTTTTCCTGCTCCCATCGGTCGGGATACCAGGCCGGATAGAACACGCCGTTCTGATTCAAGACGATCGGTATCTGCGCCTGATGAATGGCGTCGACGGCCCATTGCGGCAAGTAAATGGCGTTCGAGAGAAGGTAGACGATCGAATAGCCGATCCGGTGCTCCGGAAACCGCTCCGACAGAAGGCGTACCTTGACCAGCGGACCGCCGACATCGCCAGAACGCGCGCCGCCGTAGAACACGCGAGGCGCATTCGCCCGCGACCGCAAGGGCAGAGTCGCCAAGACGGCCGCGCCGGTCGTGACGCGCCAGAGATCGCGGGCGGCGTCGCGCAGGGCGGCAGACGGATACATTAAGATCTCCGGAGCAGGATTGTTTTTCGTTCGATCACGTCGCCTCGCCGACCTTTTGTTTTGCACCTGATCTTTGAACCAGCATCCACTTTCGCGATCACGCGCTAATGTTCGGGACGGCAAGTCTCAGTGCCTGCGGATCACGGCATAGGCCGTGGCGCAGACCGGGGCAAAGCGGTCCAACATGAGAGCCCCGCGAAGCATTCGCCCGTAGAGACGCGGCGCAAACGTGCGCAGCGACCGCCCGACGAGAACCTCGGACGTGATGAAGCACAGATGCAGAAGAAAAGTGCCCAGGCCGCCGAGCCGGACGATTGACGTACGTCCTTCGCCGAACCGGTCTGCCAAACCCTTCGGGGTATATTGGCGATAACCATGCCAAAGATACGTGAATAGGCTTGCTGCACCGGGCACGACGTGCAACTCCAAGCCGCCGGGCGCCATGTGAGTTGCAAGTCGTTTGATCAGCTTGGCGTCGTCAGGGATGTGTTCAAGAGCAGACACGGAGATCAAAAGATCGATTGGCCGCTCGGGGATAAACCGGTGAGCGTCGCTCTCGATGAAGTTGCTCGTGAACGAAGAGGGCAACGCCTGTGGTCTAAACTGATCGACAATATCAATTCCGGTATAGCGTCCTCCAAAGCCCAGCGTTGCGAGCCGCGCGCTCATCGAGCCCGATCCGCAGCCGATCTCGACGACCTCCACCTGCTTTTGCGTCAAGAGCTGTGGCAGCTCGGAGTCGATAAAGACCTCCGTCAAGAAACGGCTCGGAGACTGTCCGACAAAGCGTTTTCCGGACGCTGAACGCGGCGGCACAAACGCCCGTGTGGCGGGTCCGGTGCCGATCGCCACCATGTTGCGGCGCGCGTTCGAGCAGAGATAACGAACTCGTTCGCCGAACGACAGGCGCAAGTCGCCGTTCAATTCGTTGGTCGCCTGTCTTGCTCGATCCATTACTATCTCGCCAGGAGCGGCCGCCACACGTCGTCGATATGCCGCCGCGCGACAACCGACCAGTCCGTCGCTTGCACGGCGTTCCGCGCCGCTGCGGTCATCACCGTCTTGTCGGGTGCTTCGAGCATCGCTTCCGCGCGGCGGACCAGCGCATCGATGTCATCGACGTCAACCAGGGCACCGGTGACGCCGTCGGCGATGAGATCGGGAGCCATGCCCACCCGGGTCGAAACCACCGGCACGCCCGAGGCCATGCTCTCCATCAGCGCCATCGGACCGCCTTCCTCGCGGCTCGTGATCAGGTAGAGATCGAGCGCATGATAGAGCCTGGCCAGCGCGTCGCGGTCTTGCGCATAGTCGTGGGCGTAGCGGACATTGAGCGTCTCGAGCCCACGCTTCACGTAGCCGCGGGCGGGTCCGGAAAGCAGAACAAAGATCGGATTGCGTTTCGCCAGCCGCTCGACGGCGGCGAGAAACACGTCGGGTCCCTTGATCGGCTTGGGCACGTCTCCCTCGCCCCACCCTTCGCCATCCTTCTGGAAGGATCCGATCACGACCTCGTGCGGGGCGATTCCGAAGCGCACGCGCTGCGCGTCCCGCTCGGCCGGCGTCGGCGGAACGAAGCGCGAGGTCTCGCATCCGATCGGAATCAAGGAAATCTTGTCGCCGGGAACGCCCCACCGAAGCAGGCGATCCCGCGCGAGCGAGGCGGACGCCACGATGCGGTCGAGCTTTGGGACGCTCTTGAGAAAGGCGTCGATGTGCCGGGCCACCTCGGGGCCATCCTCGGGCTTGCCGTGGAAGAACGTCGTCACGAATTTGCAGCGGGGCGAGAGGAAGCGGCGCCATGCCACCCAGTGATACTGTGAGCCGAATTGCACAATGCCGGACGTGAGGCACGCCGGATCCGTCGTGACCTGCGCCATGCCGGGCTCGATCCTGTTCGCTTCCTCGGCGGTGAATGTGCCCCACCAGCGGATCGCCCAATCGGCCCGCTCGATGACGATCCCGACCGGTGGCCGGTTTCGGGACAGACCAGCCCGCGCCAGGGCACGATGGCCGAAGGCGGTCGCCGCATAGCCGGCCGGTTTCAGCCGCGACACGATCGCGCGCGCGATCACGGCTTGGCCTGCGTCCGCTCGTCTGCCCGATGCGCCATCAGGCGACCTGATTGAGCAGCGCGGTCCATGGGCTGCGCCACAGATTGCGTCCGGCGAGTTTTCCGGCCCGGTTCTCGACCAGAGATGCCAGCAGAGCGATCCATTCCTGCGTCATTCGCTCCGCCGTATGCGGATAGTGCGGCATCATCCCAATGAGGGCTTCGTAATCAGCCATGAGCGCCTTGAGTCCTCGGTCGAGATCGGCGGGTCCCGAAAAACCCACGCCAAAACCCTTGCAGTATTCCGGCATGCAGCCGGATTCGCGATAAAGCAGCGGGAGACCGCACAGGGCGCCTTCGTTCTGATGATTCCCGCCGGGCTCGTTGATGGAAGCCGTGACATAGGCATGGTGGCGCTGCAGCTCGGCCGCGAGCGCTTCGCCGTCCAGCGGCGGCACATAGCGCGCGTTGGCGAATGAAAAGCCTTTTGGAAGATTGCCGACATACGTGAACGCGATGCGGTCCCGCCAGTCCGGCGCAGCCATCATCCGATCGAGCTCGGCGTAGACGTCGAAACCTTTCATCGGGTGATAACCCCAATGGTGGGTGACGAGACGAAGCGGGCCCTGCCTGTTCCAAGGGACGAATTTCGCTCGGTTGAACAGCCGCGCGTCGGCGCCGTTGCGCACCACGAACCATGGCTGCCGGAGATTTTTCCGCCAAACCGGAAGCCGGGTCAGCCATTCGCCGACAAAGACGGTCGCATCCGCCACATAATTCGCGCGCACGAGCCTGTGGTTGATGAACGGCTCGCCCTTGCGCTCGTCACATTCGTTGACGCGATGAACGACGATCGCATTCGGGTTGCGGAGCGCCAAATAGCGGAAAATGGCGCCGGCGCCAAAACAGACATTGGGCGAGCGGACCCGCGGGTCGGTCAACAGGATGACGTCGATGTCGTCGTCCTCCAGAGCGTGAACGACGGCATGCCCCTTCGCCGCAAGCGCCTCGCAGAGCGCGCCGACAAACCGATTCCCCCCGCCCCAGGGACCATCATAGGGCCTGCTGCCGATCGCGACTTTCACGCCGGTTTCTTTGCGATCATGGTCTGGGTCGAGAAGGCGCGAAAGCTGGTCGCGCGCGTGAACGGATTTCGGCCGATCTTGGCGAGCACGTTCATCCCCATCCGACCGAAACGCCCCATGATCGGGGTCGGAGAGGCATAGATTTCCGCGAGCGCCACGGGGTGAGACAATTCAAGCTGCACCTTCACGTCGAGAACGTTTTCGCAGAACTGCCGAAAGGCCTCCGGAAACCACTCCTGGACATGCATGCGATCCAGCGGCGCTTCCGTGTAGCGGATCGGAGTAGTCAGGACCAGGACTCCTTCCGGAGCAAGCACGCGCCACATTTCGCGCAGCATGGCTTCCGGCTTCTGCACGTGCTCGATCGCGTCAGAGCAGACGACTGCGGCGAAGGAAGCATTATCGAAAGGGTAAGCGTAACCGTCGATCACGGCGAACCGACCGCGAAGGCCGCGCTTTTCGAACTCCTTGCAGGCAAGCTCGATCGACAAGGGCTCGACATCGACGCCCTCGACATTTGCGTTGAACCGCATCGCGATCAGGCCGGTCAGCGCGCCGTCGCCGCAACCGACATCGAGCACGCGCGACCCTTTGGCCATTCGCGCGCGCTCGAGCGCCGTGAGAACCATTTCATAGCGGCCGAGCGTATAGGCGTTGATCCGGTGCGGCGGGCCGAAGCACTCGGTCCAATGATAGGCGCCCTTGACCGCGTATTTGTCGAAGGCGAGTTCGCTCAGAGCGCCGACTCCTGTCTTTGCGCGTGCAGCTTGAGCCCAAGGCGCGCAATGCGAACGGCTGCGGCGCCAAGCTTGTCGAGACCGAAGTGTGCTATCGCAGTTTCGCGGGCGGCGCGGCCCAATTGAGCCGCGAGTTCGGGATTATTGAAAATCCGTTCGATTGCGGCGCCTAGCGCGCCCACGTCGCCCGGCGGCACCAGCAGGCAGTTCTCGCCGTCGCGCAGCAGTTCGGGAGCCCAAAGGCCTCGGATGCGCGACAGGATGACCGGCTTTCCGCAGCTCATCGCTTGCAGCGTGACGCTCTGGCCGGTCGGTTGATAAACGTCTTTGCATGGCACAACAACGACGCGCGCGGCGTTGTAGAGCCGTCGCAGCTCTCGGTCAGTGATCTGGCTGTCTGCAAATCCGCCCGGTGAGATTTCCACATGATTTGCACCAGGAGGCCGCTTGATCGGCAGTGACGAGATGATACGGATTCGACAACGCACGGGAGTGCGAACAAGGCAGTCGAAATCGCGGTTCCAATCTTGGCCTATCGCGAATGCGAAATCCTCTTGCGGAACATCGGGACAAGGGCGCCAGAACTCCGTATCGACGCCAAAGTCAAACAGACTGGTCTTTCCTGCATCGACGCCGTACGACGCCAGAGCGACAGTCCGGTCGGCGGGGCTGAGAAAGGTTACGTGGTCCAATCCAGAAAGCGCCTGACGGATAATCCTTTTCACCAGCGGCCGCATGAAGCGGCGCGATCGTTCCTCAATGTCGGACAAGCCCTGAAACCCGCCGATCAGCACAGGCCGAGGTCGATGGCGCGAAAGGCCCAAGCCCATGCTCAGTGAAAACCCATCGGTGTTGCTGATCAGCACCTTTGCGCCTTGGATTTGGCGAGCAAGAAGCTTCGCCGAGAGCGGCCGAGCGCCGAGGGCGGTCAGGCGCGCGAAGCCGCGCTCGAGCGTGTCGGCAAGCAAGCCTGAAATGCCCGCTTGGCGGCCCGCGATGGGCATCATGGCTGCCCGGATGCCGGCCTTCTGGAGATCGAAGAAACCGTAGAAAAACTCGCGGGGGACTTCCTCGCCGCGCGACAGTTTCTTCAGGCGCGCCTCCCGGCCGCCCTTGTTGAAAAGGATCACGTCCGGAGCCTCAGTCCGGGCGCCGCTCGCGTAAATCATGCTTTCGAGATCACCGCATGACCAAGCTTGGCCTCATGCACGATCACCGAAGTAATCCCATGATGTCCCACCAGCGCGGCATTCTGGAGCGGTTTACCGGCGGAATGCTCGATAAACGTGACGATCCGCTCACGCCACAGCCTATCGAAAGGAGTTACGAATTCATCCGCGGCTGCCTTAAGGCGGGCGCCGCGTATCGGGCCCTCGACTGGATCGGCCAGGATTGCGATGCTGCCAATCAAGGCTTCTATATTTCGTGGCTGCAACACCTCAGAAAGCGCAAGGAAGTCTTTGAAATGGAGCAACGAGCCGCTGTTTGCCAGGATGTCCGAGGTTTCTACTCCCGTCGGCAGATAAGCGGCAACCGGTTTTCCGTGCAGAGCGGCTTCGATAAGGATTGTCGACATAGGCGAGATTACGCCATCGACGGCGCACAAAAGGTCGTGCGTGTCGCGATAGTCCGGCAAGGAAATGTTGTAGCCCTGCGTTGCTACTCGCGTGAGGTAGTCGCGCATCGTGCGATCGATTGCGATATTCTTGAATCTGGCGTTAGCAAGCCGGGCGCCGCCTCGGCCTCCGCCGCCCCAAGGGTGTGGACGATAAACGATCGAGATATTGTCGAGCCTTTGACTTGCAAGCGCACTGTCGAGTGCCTGTAGAACGGCAAACTCGTCCATCTGCGCATTGGCACCGGCGAAGAGAATGATTCGCCGGCCAGGGTCGATACCGTGCGCCTCGCAAAAGGACGCTCGATCGATTCGTGCAGGCTCGCGATAAACATCGAACTGCGCCGCGCCAAATGGAACTACCCGTTTTGGATCGATGCGCATGAACCGGATCGCGTGCTCGGCCGTTTGCGGTCCCCACGCCAACAGCCAGTCGGGCTGGCCGACAACGGCCCGCTTGGTCGAGGGATTGTCCCAGGAGTTCATGGCGAGCACGAGCGGAATTCTCCGTGTGCGGCACTCAAGCACAAGATCATTGACGAAGACGCCGTCGAGTACCGTCGGATGCAGGACGATATCCGGCTGCTCCCGTTCGAAGAGCGCTGCAAGCGCACGGTTCGGTTGCTTGGCCAAGCGACGCTCGACGACGCGGCGCAGGACAAGCGAGCCAGGTGCAAATCCGCCGAGTGTCAGCAACAGTGCCGCCTTCCAGCCAAGCGTTTGCCAGCGAACGTGGCGGATCGCAGCCTCGTGCGCTCCGCGGCGCGGCCGCAACTGGTCGGCGTAAAGCAACCAACGCCACGCCTGTTGACGCGCAGCTTCGATAGGCAGCCTTTCAAAAGGTGCCCCCAGAGCAAGCGCGGCCGGATCGAGCTTCATGCGCTTGCCGCCGTCGTCCGGGAAGACGAACCGAAGGTCGGCCTGCTTCGCGAGCACCGACAACGCGCCGTTCAATACGAAATGGCGGCAAATAATGTCGTGATCGATAAAGACCAGGACCTTCACCGGGCGTGCTCCGCGGTGCCGCGCGCGAGCAGCCACTCGATCAGCGCGATATCGGCCTCCGTGTCGATGGAAACATGCTCTCCCGCTGTCACCAGCGCGCCGGACTTGCGGCCCATGATCGTGCGTTGCTCGACGAGACAGGATCGTGTCATCGCATAGGCCACGCCATTGCGATGGTAGACCGGCTGAAGCTGCTGGCGCGCGATGATCTCGGCGCCGCGGCGGTCGTAGTAGCCGAGCCGGCCCTCCTCATCGAGCGTCAATTGCTTGAGCGGATGCGATTTCGAGTCCGTTGCCGACACGGTCCAGACGGAGTCCCAGCCGCCTTCGGCCAGCATGCGGATCGTGGACGACACGTCGGCCGAGGTGCGCAGCGGCGAGGTCGGCTGCAGCATGACGACAATATCATAGCGCCGTCCATCGGCCGCCTCGGTCGCCTCGAGCGCATGGATCAGGACGTCGAAATCACCGATGCGATCGCCGGAGATCGCCTCCGGCCGCATGAAAGGCGCGCCGAGGCCCGCTTCGCGCGCAGCTTGCGCGATCTCCAGATGATCGGTCGACACCACGGCGCGATCGATTTCCGGCACCGATCGTACGACCTCGCCGACGCGGGCGACGAGCGACTTGCCCCCGATTTTGCGCAGGTTCTTGAGCGGGATGCCCTTCGAGCCGCCCCTCGCCGGCACGACCGCCAGAACGGATTGCCCCTGGATCATCCGCGTTCTGCGATGGCAAACACGGTGTCCGTGCTTCCATGGGCTTCGAGCGCGGCGCGATAGGCGCCGTCAACCTCCGAGAAGATTTCGCTGAACAGAGGATTCCCGCCCGGCCGATGATCCTTGAGCCATGTGAGGTGATTTTCGATCCCATAGCGCTGGTAGGGGCGCATTTCGCGCACGCGCCATCCCAGGGACTCAAGAACCAGGCGCAAGGAGCGAGCCGAATAGACCTGCGGATGCTGTCTCTGAAAATAGAAGGCCTGATAGCTCTCCGACTGATAGAGCGACAGAAGCGGGTCGTCGAGCGAGGGCACCTCGATGATGAGGCGGCCTCCCGGCGACAGCAAGCGGTCGATCGCGGACAGAAAGATGTCGGGTTCGGCGATGTGCTCGAAGACGTGAAAGAGACACACGATGTCGGCCTGCAGTCCGGCCTGCTCGGCTTCGACGAAATCGGAATAGTCGCCGTGCAGCGGCACGGCCCGCCGGCTTTCGAGCGTCGACTGATCAGGCTCCACGGTAACAAGCTTCAGCGCCGGACGCTCGGTGCGGAGCTTCGCCAGGAAGGCGCCGTCGGACGCGCCGATTTCAAGAAGCGTTCCCGAAGGCGGAAACTGGTCGCGGATGCGGCTGAAACGCCGGTCCACCACGTTCAAGTTCTGCTTGTATTTCGACAGACCCAGTTTGCTCTGACGCGGCATATAATTCGAATAGTCGACGATGGGCCGCGGCTGGAGGACGGCAAAGCTCAGGTCGCGATCGACAAAAACCTCAACCTCCGGGTCGTCGGCGATGCCGCGACGCAGGAACTGGAACTCGGCGTTGCGGAAAGGCACAGGAAGCGCCTTTCTGGCTTCGTCCGGAAACACTTTCACGATGCCGGCACCAGCACGGCGTACAGGTTGTCCGCCCGGCCTGAACGCTCCAGCCAGGTTCGCCAAAGGTCATCGGCCGTGCGGTCCAGAGGCAGGAGCGCCGCGCGGCCGGACGGTTTTCGGTCGCGAAGCCAGAGCAGCGTATTGGCGATGCCGTAACGATGGATGTGCCGCATGCCGGCGACCCGCAGCCCTGCGGCTTGCGCGCATCTGGCCAGGGCGGAGGCGTCGAAAGCCCAACGATGCTGAGTCCGATAGAAGAAAGACGGAAACTCGACCGGCAGCAGGTCCATCAAAATGTCGGCGCGGTTGGGCGTGGAGAGGACGAGACATCCCTCCGGCTTCAGCAGAGCGCGGATCTCGGTCAGGAAAGCGACCGGATCGCGGACATGCTCGATCACCTGGATCGAAAACGCGACATCGACCGCTCCGCTTCGCTCGCGCGCGGCGTCGCTCGCCGCCGCAAACCATTTATATCCGCGTTGCCGCAGCGACGGGGCAAAACCCGGGTCGGGATCGATCGCGATCAATTCGCCGCAAAGCCCGCGGACGTGATCGAGCAGCGATCCTCCTCCGCAACCGACGTCGGCGACGCATTTGCCGCGCAACGACATGGGCCATATCGCATCCAACGTAAAGCGCTGCAACTCGTCATGCACGGCGTAGTGCTTGAGCAGATCGTGATCCTGGCCGACATGCCGCCGGTAGCCTTCCGTGCGATAGGCCGTTTCATCGAGGCATAGGCTCTCGGCAAGACGATCGATGCCGCATCCTGTGCAGCGTGCGACGCGCCCCGGCCTGCCCGATCCGAAGCCGCCGTCTCGCACAGGACCGTCATGGACGATCGTCCAGGACGCGGCGCCGCAGACCGGGCAATCCGGAAAATCGCGGTCGTCAAGGGCGGCCATGGCTTGCTGCCCGTCCCGCAGCGGCATCATTGGGCCGCGACGCGGGCCGTGCGGACCTGCTCGTTCAACTGGAACCGCCCCCAGTGATCGACCACCGTCTTACGCTGAGTGGAGCTCAGTTTGTTGATCTCCGGGTCGCGGTAGGTGCTGTCGTTCGGATAGGCGGTCGTGGAAATCTCCTCGAAGACGCAGCCGGTTTCCGTCCAGAACCGGTGCCACACGCCCGGAAGCACCGTGAGCGTGTCGCCCGGCTGCAAGAGCTTCCGCCGCTGATCCAATTCGATGTGCAACTCGCCCCACAAGACCTGGAAGGTTTCTTCCTTGAGCTTGTGGAAGTGCCACGGATGAAGCTGGCCCGGGAGCTGCACCAGCACCTTCTTCGCGTAGTCGCGGTTGATCATGGTGATCAGCACCGCTCCCACTTTGCGGAAATGCGCCACGCCGTAATGATGCGAGTATTCCGTCGTGAACTCGTGCGAGAGCGGCACCCGCGCGTAGGACAGAAGCGCTTTCACCTCATGGATCGCGCTCTTGATGGTCTTCACGTCGGGGTCGCTCGGCACCTCCAGCGCATCGCGCGGCAGCGGCGCGTCGGGCATGATCGAGACCGTGGAGACGATGCCCTCCCGCCACTCGCCGGAGGCCAATTGCCCCGGACGATAGGGAAAGGCGAAATAGATCTGGTCGGCCCGGATCGGCTCGCCGGCGCTGATCGGCTCGCGGGCGAACACGCCGCGCTTCAAATCGTCGATCGAGGCGCGTTCGACCGGCAACGGCTCGCCGCGCTTGCGCGAGCCGATCAGGGTTCGGCCCTTCTTCCAGGCGGCCATCCAGGCGTCGATTTCGGCAGGCGTGGACGAATAGGCATTGAGCTTGATCGCGTCGGTCGCAAGCCCGACATGGCGCTCGAACATTTCGGCGCCGAGCGCGGCGGCGATCATCACCGGCGCCGTCTCGGAGGGCGGCTCGTGCGTCGACCAGCCGATCACCCGCCCTGGATAGCGGTCGCGAAAGGCGGCGATGTTGCCCAGCTCGCAGGCCTCGTCCGGGGTCGGATAGATCGAAACGCAATGCATCAAGGCGAAGTCGCAGGCGCGGTGGCCGAGAAAACTGACGAGATCGTCGACTTCGTCCTGGGTCAGCCCGCCGGTCGATGCGATGACCGGCAGGCCGCAGCTCGCGATCTTTTCCAGCAGCGGCCAGTCGCGGGCGGAACAGCTCGCAATCTTGATCACCTCGAAGCCCATGTCCACGATCCGATCGACCGAGGGTTCGTCGAACGGCGTGCACATCGAGATCAAGCCGCTCCGTTTGACGGTGGCCAGCAGTTCCTCGAACTCCTTCCAGCCGAGCTGGGTCGAGAGAAATCGCGGAACATGCTTGTTGGTCGGGTTCGCGCGCTCATCCTTGTGAACGAACTGCGGCAGGTCGCGGAACTGGAATTTCGCCGCGGCGCGGACTCCGTGCCTGGCCGCGACCTCGGCGCAATTTTCGACGATCGCCTTTCCGTGCGCGAGCGAGCCCTGATGATTGTTGGCGAGATCCAGCACGAACAGATTACGGAAATCGAAGCCTGCGATCGTTTCGATCATGTCGACTGCCCCACCTCAATCCACGGCAAGGGCCGCCGGGCGGCAGCCCTTGGAATAATCGATGCGCACGCGCCGGCCGGTTTGCGACGACAGATGCGCGGCGGCCACGACGAGCATCGTGTCGAGCCCGCGCGCGAGCGCGATCGGCGACGCTGCGGCGTCGCCAGCAAGCGCCGCGGCGACATGATTCAGCTCTTCGATGAAATCGTCCGGCCGCGTCTTGCTCACCTTATGCTCGATCGCGGCCTTTCCGGGCAATCCGGCATAGACCGCGTCGACGCCCGGTTCGCGGCCGCACGACCACTCGAGATAGGCGTTCGCCCCCTGAATGCGCGCCCATTTGCGCAGCGGCTGCGTCACGACATCCTGCACGCAGCGCCCCGCCACGCCGCGCTCGGTGCGCAAGTGCATCATGCAGAGGCGGTCGTAATTCACCTTATCGTCTTTCACAAAATCGAGCGTTGCCTGCACCTCGACGACGCGGCCGAGGCCGGCGGCGAGCGCGAAATGCTGCCAGAGATTGGCCGCGTGCGAGTGTTCGCCCGAAGCGCCGCCGCCCCGCTGCCAAAAGCCAAGATAGCTTTCCCACGGGCCGGCGAGCCAGGGATGCGCCGCGAAGATGCCGCCCCAGTATTCGCGGAATTCGACGTCGATGGTCGCGACCTCGCCGAAATCGCCGCCGCGCAGAAGATCGGCGGCGAGGCGGCTGGCCTGCCCAACCACATGATCGTAGCCGACGAAGACGGCGACGCCCGCGGCCTTGGCCTCGTCAGCCAATTCCTGCGCGCCGGCAAGATCGGGCCCGCACAACGGCTTCTCGACCAGGATCGCCTTCGGCTTCTCCGCAATCGCCGCGCGGGCGAGCGGAACATGGCTGTCGGGCGGCGTGCCGATGCAGATCAGGTCGTAGCCGCCCACAGGCGCATCGGCCGCGGCGAAGAGGCGAATGGCCTCGTCCCAGCGGCCGTAGCGGCTCGGATAGATCGACGTCCGCGTGCGCTCGAGCGCCTTCGGGTCGGTGTCGACGAGATCGACCGGCCAGCCCAGGCGCCGCGACGCATTGGAGAGATGATTGCCGATCGAGCCGGCACCGAGGATTTTGAGTTTCACCGAAAGGTCTTTCTGTCACTGCACGTACATGTCACGCGGGCCTGCTGCCCCATTATGCGGCGGCCCGCTCGCCCGGAGCGACCATGCGCCGGTAGAGTTCCGAGGATTCGATGAGGACCGGGTGCGCGCCGCGGGCCCTCAGCTTTCCATCCTCGAGCAGCCAAATCTCGTCGCAGTCGCGCACAAGGCCGAGGCGGTGCGAGACGATGAGCGTCGTCACCTGGCCACGCAGCATAGCGAGCGAGTCCTTGATCTCCTGCTCGACCAGCGTGTCGAGGGAGCTCGTCGGCTCATCGAGGATGAGCAGATCCGCACCGCGATAGAGCGCGCGCGCGATCGCAACCCGCTGCCGCTCGCCGCCCGACAGAAGCCCCCCCCGCTCGCCGACCCGGCCGTCCAGCCTGTTGGGAAGACGCTCGACCACGGTCTCGAGGCGCGCGAGCCTGATCGACTGCTGCAGGCGCGCCGTGTCGAGCTTCTTGTCGGCATGGAACACGATGTTATCGCGCAACGTGCCGTCGAGCAGGAAGGGATGCTGAGCCACGTAGCCGAAGCGGTGGCGCCAGGCTCGTCTGCGGTCGTAGTCGAGTTGCTCTCCATCGATCAGCACCGCGCCCGCGGTCGGCTCGAGCAGCCCCGCGACCACGTCGATCAGGGTGCTCTTGCCGGCTCCCGATGGGCCGACGATCGCGTAGCTGCCGCCACGCTGGATTGAGAGCGACACATCGCGTAGAACGTCCTGCTCGGCGTCCTGATAGCGCAAGGAGACGCCCTGCATGGTCACCAGCTGCCATGGCCATTGCGCGGCGCCCACGGGCACGTCGCTCTCGGCGCTGACGGTGTCGACAAGCAGCTTCTCGATGTCGCGGATCACCGGAAATGCTCCGACGAGGGCGCCGAGCCCGCCGACGGCAGTCGAAAACACCGGCAGCAGGCGGACGGCCGCGAGTCCATACAGGAGCAGCAGGCCGGCGAGCTCCGTGTTCTGACCACCGGTCAGAGTCACATAGACCGAGGCGAGGATGAGAAAGCCGTAGGCCACGAGCTCCATGGCGTTGCGTGGCAGCTGCGCCCACTGTTGGGCGCGCGCATCGGCATCGGCATAGACCCGCACGTGCTTGTCAAACAGCGCCAGGAAGCGTTCCTCGGCGCTCGCCATCTTCACGTCCTTGGCACCCAGCACGCATTCTATGCTGATGCTGTTTGCCTCCATGATGCCGCGCCGCTTGGTCTCCGCGAGCGTACGGAGGCGCGGCTGCACGACCAGAAAGACCGCACCGCCCAGCAGCGCCGCCAACAGGCCGGCACCGAGCCCCACCAGCGGGCTCGACCAGACCAGCGCCACGATGATAAAGAGCGCAATGGCGGCATCATTCAGGATGCGCATGAGGGCGCGGACGAACTCGCGCGACCACACCGCGACGAATCCGAACAGCAATTCGCGAAGGCGGCCGGAATTCTGGCGCACGAGCCAGCCATAGGGGGCGAACAGGACGCGCCGCATTAGCAACGAACTCATCCGCTTCTCGCATCCCGCTGAGAAACGCGACATCCAGCCTACCTGCAGCCAGTTGAACAGCGACTTGAAAAGCACCAGCGCGGCGAGAATGGCGGCAAGGGCGAGCATGGTAAAGGTGCGGCCACCGGCACCCTCGACCGACGCCGACACGTCAACCGCCCAAGCGGGCAGCCTCGTGCTCGGATTGATCATCCACTGCACGAGCCCAACAATCAGCACGAGCACGGCGGTCTGGAGGAAGCCGTTGAAGATGGCTGAGGCGACTAAAAGCCCGGCGAAACGCCGCTCGCGGCGCGTCATCAAGGCAAGTCCCTTGGAGACGCCGCTCGCAAAATTGCGGATCTGGATGCGCATTTTGAGCTGATCAGCCGTCGCCGCGGCGGCCCGGCGCGTGCGGATCGTCCGCGACGCAACAGCGACAGAGAGCAAAGTGCAAACCAGGAATGTCGATTGCCGGCTGACCCGTCATTTGCGCAGCCCGATCACGGGCCCGGAGCTGAACTGCACCTTCTGCGGCAGGTCATCGGTCGCGAGCACGACGCGGAAGCCGTGATTCTCGAGATCCGCCACCTGCCCGGCGAAGTACCCCTGCCGCCGCACGTAATCGCGGCCCGGTCCGTCCCGGTTGAAGTCGCGCCAGCATTCGATCAGAACCACGGCGCGCCGCGCGACCCGCGTCACCTCGCGCAGCGCCTCGTGGCGGATCGCCTCCATCTGCTCGAGCGCGAGGCGCGTGTAGACGAGATCGAAGTACTGGTCCGGGAACGGCAGCGCGCGCGCATCGCCGATCCGGAGGTCTACGCGCCGATGCGCCGTCAGATCGCGCGGCGGCGATGGCGCGCACCCCGCGAAGGAGGCCGGCAACACCGGCTGGGCCTGTAGCGCCTGCGCAATGGCAAGCCCCGACTGCGTCAGCTCGACGCCGCTGAACGCCACCTCCGGAAACAGCGGCGCGAGCGTGAGCACCATATTGCCGTTTCCGAAGCCAACCTCGAGCACACTCTTGGCTTCGAGCGCCTCGATAGCGCGCATGAGGTAGAGCAGATGGACATGCCGCAGCACCTGCGCCGCGACCTGCATGCCGCGATGGCGCCACGCGACCGTCAGCACACGCTCTTCCTGGCCGATCACGTAGCGCTCGAGCGCGTCCTTCTGCGTCCAATGGGTCTCGTAGCCGCTGCGCACCTCACCCTGATTGCGCGCATTGCGGCCGGAGACGAGGAGACGGCTCAGCCAGCGCCGCAGCCCGAGGCGCCGCGTGCTGATGGAACGCGCGCGTTCCTCCTGCCATTCGGGACCCGTCGTGTCGAAGGTCCGGCGCGTATAGCACCGCAGCACCTCCTCAATGGCGCGATCCGGCACCACAAAGCTCTCCGTGCCCAGCGTAGCCAGTGCAACAGTGGGACGTGTCGTCACGTTGCCGGCGCTCATGACTTACGTAGGACGAATTGCTGCCAGTGCTGATCGGGTCGCGTGTGCCGCTCGATCGCGAACGACCCCCGCTCGGCGATCATGCCGGCAAACGCCTGCGCGGTCGGCCAATGCGTGGTATCGCGCGGCCCGACCATGAAACCTTCTTCGTATCCATCGACAGCATCTAGCACGAAAAAACCGCCCGGCTTCAGCACACGCCGAACCTCCGCGACAATCTTGTCCAGATCGTAGGCGTGGTCGAGGCTGTTGGTATAGATGCAGTCGACGGAGCCGTCCGCGAATTGCAAGGCGTGGAAGTCGCCCGTGACGACGAAGGAATTGGCCGGCCCAGGGTGCAGGTCGACGCCGACCGCGAAGTGGCCGAGCTTGATGAAGGCTTCCACTTCCGACCCAAGCCGCGCGGCGAGACACAGCACGGAAGCCGCATGAGGCAGCGGCAGGTTTTCGAACCGGTCGAGAAACAGAGCGAGATCGCGGGGCGAACGTTGCGTCTGTCCGGCGGCGATCATCGCCTCCATCTTGGAGATCTGCGTCTGGCGATAAGTCGAGTATTCGCCGATTGTAGTGCGGCGTGAATATGCGGGGTCATGCTCCCATGCATCGGACCGCCATTCGGCTGCGCGTCGCCGAGTCGACCAATTGGCGCGCGCCGTCTTGATCACACCGCGGGCGCGGTTGTAGACCGCACGAAGTATGGATTTCATGGTGCTGGATTGCCGGAGGTGAGTTCAGGTCGCGATCAATCGACGAACATCGCAGCGTTCGGATTGCTGAGCGTGAAGCGGCACAGCAGGTCACGGGTGATCAGCAGATGACCGCCCGGAACAGGCTTGTTGCTAGCCTTTGCAACCAGGGCGTCCGGCCGGCTCACGTACTGGAATTGGAAGAGCAGTCGCGGGCGCTCGCGCGCGCGACTGCCCTGGTGCAGGCAGCGGCTGGTGTCGCAGAGGACGCCGCTTCCGGGCGGACCGAACACGCGGATTTGCTCCGAGTCGGGCACAATCGTGGTGAGATCGGTATCGGACAGCATTTTCTGCAGGCCGCGACTGCGCATGGTTTCGGTGGTGCGCGGCTTCGGCACGAAGGTGAACTCGCCGCCGCCTGGCGCGACTTCCCAGGCGTTGATGAATCCCTTCACTTGCGCCAGGGCGTCGCCGTCGACGTGGTACATCTGGCTGCCCGACACCGTGTCGTTAACCGAGGAATAGAACACGCCGATCGAGTTGAGACGCGGGATCTGCCCCATGTAACCCGTCGCCGCCTCGGTGATCGGGGCGCTAAGCGCGAAGTCCAGCAGAACCGGATATTGCTGAAGATCCCCCGCGTTCAGCAAGTTAAAGAAATAGACCTTGTTGACCGACTTGTTCAGCTCGTTCTCGTGCCGCTGATAGACGGCCCGACAGGCCGCGACCACTTCGTCGAGGCGTGGAAAGGTGTCCGGCGCGAACAGTTTGTAGCCGCTGGCGCGCGGGATAAAGTCGGCCCATCGCGAGCCGGATGTCACCTTCGCGGCCGCGCGCCTGGCCTTGAGGAGTGCGATGGGTTGGGTCGCGGCCCTGCGGGTCTCGATCAATCGGAGTGTCGACAAGGGCCAGTTAGCCCGGAAGCCCTTCTTCAGGATCCAGCGATCCAGCTTGTCTCCGAAACTCATCGTAGTCATGTCGCTTCCCTTCCCTTCGTCCAGACCTTATAGCCCAAGCGCGGCTAGCCGTTGTGGCAGCGCTGAGCACGAAGCCCGATCATGATCTCTACCGCACCGGACCTAACCTTGTTCTCGCTTACGGGACGCACCGCCATGGTGACGGGCGCCTCGCGCGGCATCGGCTGGGCGATCGCCGACGGGCTTGTGCGCGCCGGAGCCACCGTTTTGGCGCTCGCCCGCTCCGCCGCGCCCGAGCGGCCGCTGCCTCACGGCGCTGCCTACGCGGCTTGCGACGTGGTCGACGCCGCCGCGATAGAACGCTGCCGCGACGCGCTGCTGGCGCGCACCGGGCGCATCGACATTCTCGTCAACGCGGCCGGCGTCACGCGTCCAGGCGACGATGTCGCGAATTTCGACGAGACGCTCGCCGTCAACCTGCGCGGCCCCTACCTCTGCGCGCGCGCCGTTTCGCCGGCGATGCGCGCCGCGCGCCGCGGCTCGATCATCAATGTCACGAGCCTCGGCGCCCATCGCGGCTTCCCGGGCAATCCGGGCTACGTGGCGGCCAAGGGCGGGCTGAGCCAGCTCAGCCGTGCGCTGGCGCTCGATCTCGGCAATGATGGGATTCGCGTCAACAACCTGGTCCCGGGTTACATTGCGACACGCATGACGCAGTCGAGCCACACCGACCCACAGGAGCATGCGCGACGCCGCAATCATACCATGCTCGGCCGCTGGGGCGAGCCTGCGGACCTCGTTGGCGCCGCGATCTTCCTCGCCTCCGAGGCCTCGGCCTATGTCACGGGCCAGGACGTTGTGGTAGACGGCGGCTGGCTCGCCAAAGGCCTGATCTGAAAAGCCAATCATTTGGATCTCACAGTACACCTGACGCACGCCAGTGGCCGAGCGAAGCCGCGATGGCGCGGCAGTCGTGCAATCCCGAATGCGCGCACCCGTTGACTTCAATGCCGGCGAGCTTGGGCAAGCGCGAGGAGACCAGTGCCTGCAGCGGCAGCGACAAGGTGCTGGCGAGCAGCGAGCGGAAGTCGAACATACGCTCGGCCGCCAGTGGGAAGGCTACGCCATTGAAGGCGCAATTCTCGCGCAGAATCCGGCCATCGTAGCCGTTAAACATAACTATTTCGACGGCTGCGAGGAACGATACGAGCTTCTCGAGCGCCGCGACGAAGGTCACGCCCTCCGCATCGACATCGGCCTGCGTGATGCCGGTCAACTTCTGGAAATAGTCCGAGAGCGAAGGATTGCGCTGCGGCTTCACCAGGATCTCGAGTTCGTCGCGCGGCGTGAAGCGCGGCGCATCCACGGTGAGTGCGCCGATCTGCACGATCTCACGCCATTCCCACGGCTCGCTCCAGGATCGTGCGACCGACCCCTCCCACGCTGTGTACTCAAGATCAAGGATGGCGACCGGCCCCACGCGCGGCCACTTGGGCAGGGCAGAGTCGGCTGGCAGTTCCAAGGTTGGCATCAGGCAACTCTCATTCCTTTGGCTCGCTTGAGGAGGTCGACTGCACTCGTTCCGTCGCGCACCAGCCCGACGAAGTTCTGCTTGTAGAAGGCAAGCAGCTCGGGCGTGAGAACCGAATGGCGCGTCATGGTCCGGAGCTGGCTGTCGAGATCGAACTCGTAGTCGAGGAAGTAGTTCTTCTCGGTGCCGACCTGCTGCTGGCTCGTGCCGAGATAAGGCGAGTAGAACGCAACCGTGACGTTGTCGGGATCGAGCCGGCGGTTGAACTCGATGGTCTCGATGATCGAGTCTTCGTTCTGGTCCGGAATGCCGATGATGTTGTAGGCCGTGCGGCGGATGCCGTTCTCGCGCAGCAGTTGGAAGGCGCGCTCGATCGCGCTCTGGTCGCTGAAGCGGTTGAGCTTGGACTCTCGGAACTGCTGGGTCGAGAGCTCGATACCCATGCCGACGCCGTCCACCTTCAGCCGTTTGAGCATCTGCACCGAACTCGGATTGATGCCCTCGGGCCGCGTCTCGATGTAAAGCTGGATCGGCAGATCCGCCCTATCGACCATCTCGGCGAGCGCAAGCAGCACCTTGCGCTCGATAGTGAGAAAGTTGGTGTCCTGGGCGCGGAACAAGGTGACGCCGCGCTCGCGGTAAAGGCTGGAGATTTCCTCGAAGATACGCGCCGCGCTCTTGTTGCGCAGGTAGCGCGCCGGTTGGCGCAGCGCGCCGCGCGGGGTGCGCTCAGCGAGATCGTAATAGCGCTGGATCACGGTCTCGACGCAGTAGCTGCAGGTGAAGGGACAGCCGCGCGAGAGCTCATAGTCGACCGCCTTCACGACCTGCCCGTTGTAGGGGCGCAGCAACACCTGATCGTCGAACAGGCTGTAGTCGTAGGGACCGATGCGATCGAGGTCGGAAATGATCGGCTGCGGCGGCGCGACCGCGACCTTGTCGCCGTCGCGCGTCACGACGCCCTTGATCTCGCGCGTCGAGGCTCCGCTCATCAGCGCCTCCACGAGCTCGACCAAAACGAACTCGGACTCGCCGCGAATGAAATAGTCGATCTCGGGAAACCGCTCTGCCGTGTCGGCCGGCGCCGCGGTCGGCTGCAGGCCGCCCGCGACGTTCACGGCGCGGGTAGTGACGCTTTTCATCAGTTCGTGGCCGAACTGGATTGCCGCATACTCGCCCTCGCCGTGGATATGCGAAGAGATCGCGGCCCAGAAAACTATGTCGGGATCAAAGGCGTCGAGCTTCTGTTGCAGCACTTCGCGCGCCGGGCGCGTGTCGAAGCGGACCATGCTCTCATAGGGCGAGGGCTTGTATTGCAGGTTCGCGGTATTGAACGCGTTCTCGTTCTGCGACCAGTCGGCTATGAAAGTGGCGTCGAACAAACCGACCTCGTGGCCGCACGCCTTCAACGCGGCCGCATGGCTCGCGATCCAGATCGGCGTGATGCCCCTACCCCAGCGGTTAGGATTGATGAAGAGGATCCGCGCCATGCTCTCACTCTCTCTGCAACTGCTGTTCCGCCTCGGCGAACTCGTGCTCATGATCGATGTCGATTGACTCGCGATCGATGATAAACGGCAGGATCTTCCGTCCCGTGATCGAGCCCTGCTCAAAGATTGTGCGCGGGCGAGCTATGTCCAGGAAGCCGTCCTGTTGATAGACGTCCGGCAGGATCTGGCGCGGCTGATTGTATGACTCCTCGATGCCATTGAGGGTAAGCAGCGGCACCAGGAAGCCGTCCGCGCCGAGATGCCACATCTTGTAAGGCGTGAAGCAGGCCCCGACGACAGCGCGCAGCGAGTCCGCCTCGGGCCTTGCGCGGATCGCCTCGACGGCGCGATCGATAAGGTACACGTCGCGTACCGGCGTGGTGGGTCGAAGCTGGACCACCAGTTCGGGCACGTAGCCCTCGTTTTCCTTGAGCCACTCCAGCGCGTGGCGCACGAACTCGTAATCCGTGCTCAAGTCTTGGGCGAACTCGGTGGGCCGCATAAACGGCACCTCGGCGCCGGCGGCGCGGCCGACCTCGGCGATCTCTTGATCGTCGGTGGTGACGATCACGCGCGTCACCGTTGAGGCCTTGCGCGCATGATCGACCGAATGGGCGATCAGTGGCTTGCCGGCGACCACGCGGAGATTCTTGCGCGGCACGCTTTTCGAACCGCTACGCGCCGGAACCAGTGCGAGGACGCCCTTGCCCGCTTCATTGAACGCGATCGGCTGGCCCGACACTGTGGCACTCACCGCCTCGCCATAAGGCAGCGCGAGGAGCTTCTCAGCAAGCTCACGCGCAACGCCGTCGCCGCCTTTGGTCGTGAGGACGAGGCTCGCCGCAGCCCGCGCATTCGGATGCGCATCTGCGACCGCAATTGGAAAGCCTACGACGCGCATCACCGCGACGTCGTTCAGGTCGTTGCCCACGAAGGCGACGCGGCGCAGGTCAAGACCGCCCTTCCGGCAGTGCTCGGCGAGCACATGCGCCTTGTCGCCGACCCCCTGCAGCACCGGCGCCTTGAGCTTGGCAGCGCGCGCCGCCACCACGCGATTGTGTTCCGTGGAGAGGATCAGCACCGGAAGGCCGCCGGCACGGAACATGTCAAAGGCGAGTCCGTCCGCGCGATTGCAGACGACCGACTCGGCGCCGTCCTCTGCGACGATCACGCGGTTATCGGTCAGCACGCCGTCGAAGTCGAAGACCAGCAGGTCGATCTGTCCGCGAAGCGTCTGCATGATCAGGCAGCGAGCAACTGCGCAACTTTGCCGTTGAAGGTCCGCGCGCGCTCGCGCAGCGACGCGCGCGCGTCGAGGAAGCGGCGGCGGATCTCCTGGCGCTCGGCCACGGTGCGGCGGATCGCGGCGAGCAGGCGCTCCGTCAGATCTGGCGCGAAGGCATCGACCGCAAGATCGGCGAGCCCGCAATCGGCCAGGAAATCGGTCATGCGCGCCTGGGTGACCAGCGGGACCATGGGCACGCCGAGGCCGATGCAAGGCGACATGGAATGCACGCGCATGCTGATCGCGATATCGGCCTTGAGATAGCGCCCATAGAAATGGCGACTGCTCGCGAGGCCAGACAGGCCGCTGGCGGTCATGCACTGGTGCGCGAGCTGCGGCTTGCAGGCGTCGATGAACTCGGCAGCCATGCGGAAGTCGTCGAAGTAATGCGGCACGATCACGACGTTGGCGTCGTACTCCGCCAGCATGTTCTCGATCGCGCAAGCGATGCCCTGGATGATGCGCGTACGCACCTCTGGCGTGCCGAAGCGATGCTCGCGGTCCTCGTCATTGAAGGCCAGGATGACGTTGAGCTTGCCGTCGATGAACTCGTGGTAGGTGCCGTCGCGCTCAGCCGGCACGAACACGCCAGGGTCCGGGACGATGTGCATCCGCTCGTCCCCGAAGCCGAGCGTCTTCTGCAGCCACTCGCGCGTGCCGTCGTTACGCACCGCGAGCAGCATGTCGTCGCGATCGAGGATGTGTTTCAACGCCCAGCGCAGCTTGTCACCGTGGTGATAGGGCTGCCCGGCCCAATGCCGGTGCGACAGGCCGTAGAACACAACCGGCCGCCGGATACTCGCCCACAGTTCCTGCGGCAGGTCAAAGCGCATGCCGGTGCTCTGATAATGGGGCTGGCCGTTGAGCGCGACGGCGCCGCCGACGATCATCGCGTCCGCCGCATTGATTAGATCGACAAAGCGCGCGTCAAACGGCTTCACGCCGAACGTATAATCATCCCATGCCTCGCGCCGAAACGCGAGTGGCCGACCGAGGTCCTCGCTCAGCACAAACTCCGCTCCATCGCTGAGCGCCCCATTGCCGACATTGGCACTGCGGGCGTTCACCAGATGGACAAGCGAGAGCGGACGCGCTGAGCCCGTCATGGCGGCGTGCGGGCGTGAAACCGGCGCGTTCATCAGCCGACCCGGCGCAGCTTCTGCTTCACCGGCACCTCACTCTCGAGCAGCCGCTTCTCGGCGCTGCCCCGGGCGACGGGCCACGAGCGGACGTACTTGACGAGTAGTTCCATGCCGCGCGGCTCGAGGCTCGCCGCCTGATCGCTGCCCCACATCGCCCGGTCGAGCGTGATGTGGCGCTCCACCGCGCAGGCGTCGAACCCAGCCACGGCAAAGATGGACGGCATCAAGCCGACCTCGTGACCGCTGTAGCCTATCGGCAGATTGAAGCGCTGGCGCAGCGTGCCGATGACCGCAAGGTTCAGCTCGTGATCCTTCGACGGATAGGTTGAGGTCGTGTGCATGAGCATGAGCTCGGTGCCGTTCAGCCGGCGCACCGCCCAGTCGATCTCGTCGAGCGTGCTCATGCCGGTGGAAAGAATAATGGGCCGGCCGGTTTTCTTGATCCGCTCCAGTAGGCCCGCATCGGTGAGGCAAGCCGACGCAACCTTATAGCAGACCGGGTCGAAGGGCTCGAGGAAGTCCACGCTGCCCTCGTCCCAGGGCGAGCAGAACCACTGGATGTGCTTTTCGCGGCAGTAGCGGTTGATGTCTCGATACTGGTTGAGACCGAACTCCAGGCCGCGCTTTAGATCGCCGTTCGTCTGCCCGAACGGATTCTCTCGTGGGCGCGCAAGCTCCTCCGGTGAGTAGACGACCTCCACCGTGCGCTTCTGGAACTTGACGGCGTCGAAGCCAAAATCGACTGCCTTGTCTATCAACTTCTTGGCGATGCCCATGTCGCCATTGTGGTTGATGCCGATCTCGGCGATCAGGTAGCAAGGCTCGCCTGCTCCGACCTTGCGGCCGCCGATCGTGATGCTGTCTCTGCTCATGTTCGCCCCTTCGGTTTGAGCTGAAATCGTCCGTCAGTTGCCGCCAGCACACTTGCCAATCTCGCGCAGGATCGCCTGCCGCACTCGTTCGGCGGCGCAGCCATCGCTGTTGCCGGTCCAGTAATCGAGCGCCGCGACGGCGGCGGGCGATAGCTCGGCCGCTATGCGCGGCGGCGCGGCGCAGTGCGCCTTCAAACGCGCGCCGAACTCCTCTTCGCTGGTTGGATGCTCCGCAGCGCTGCCGAGATCGACCAGATAGCCGGCGTAGCGCTGATCGAGCGCCTCTGCAAAATGCGGCACGACCACGGGCTTGCCGGACGCCAAGCCTTCGAGCAGCACTGTGGTGTTGTGACCGGCCACCACCCAGGCGGCCTGCACCAGTGGCTGCACGTCGCCATCGGCCGAGATGCGCAGGTTCGCAGGCCTTGAGCTGCAGGCGGCGGCGAGCGCCTCAGTTTCCTCAACCTCCTGACCGCGCGGGCGGATGATCACGTCGATCTCGGGGTTCTCGCGGGCGAGACGATACAGCGCGCGCAACGAGCCGCGGCAGAGCTCGTCCCAGGCGAGATCGGAATCGATCCCGGAATAGCTCGGCAGGAAGTTGTTCGGCAGGAAGGCGAGGAACAACACCATCGGACGCGGTGCGCAGGCCGGCACCTCGCCACCGGCAGCGCGGCGGCGCCAGGCATGGATGCGATCCATGCGCGGCATTCCGACTATGGTGATCTGGTCCTCGCGCGTGATACCGCCGTACACCTGATGCTCCTTCTCGGCCTCCTGGTAAACCAACATCGACCGGCCCATGAACTGGCCGCGCGTGCGGCGGAACAGGTGGCGCAAGAGTTCGCTGCGTGCGGGCGGTTTGATACCTTCCTTGTGCAGCACGACAAAAGGCGTGCCCATTTCTTCCAAGGCGGCGCCGAGCTCGCGCTCCGCCCAATAGGCCCAGTTGCCGGTGAGCACAAGGTCGTAGCCTCCCATGCGTATCAGATGGCGTGCCATCGCGCGGCAGAAGTCGCGATAGCGCGCCTTGGCGCGCTGCGCGGCGGGATCGTCAGAGATGTAGGTGTCGTCCCCGCGGATATGGCGCGGCAGGAGGCCGACGGCCATGGCCTTGACGATTGCGCGCTTGACGCCGAAGACCTGCAGCTCGCGCGAGCCGTCGAGCGCTTCCAGCGCGTCGTCGTTGAACACCGCCTTCTCGATTATGAGCACGCGGCGTGCAGCCGGCGCGGTGAGCGGTTGGATCGCGGTGAGCGGTTGGATTGTGCGTTGGACGAGTAATGCAGCCGGCCAGGCAAGTCCGACCTTTGAAAGAATTGGAAGAAGCTTCAAGCTGAACTCCAAGACACTCTTTGCACGCGAAAGCGCGAGCACAAACTGACCGTATCGGATCAGACGGCCGGGTCGACTCTGACGAACTGCATTCACTGTCATGCGACTCTGCTTTGGATACGAGTTTGCGGTCCGTCGCTCTGAGACAAGTAGGCAACGACTCGCCATCGCCTTGACCCAACGTGCAGCATTTCTCGGTTCATCCGCTCACGAGCTCATAACGAGTACTTGCGTCGCTCCGCGTGCGCACGCCAAAGACCTTTGCTGCATCGTCAGGGAATTCGGCCAAGGGCGTGGCAAGAAGATCGATCGTGTCGATGTAGCGGCGGACCTCCGAACTCCCGACGAGCTCGTGCGGCGGAAGGCGCCGCAAATCCTCGGCCTTATCGTAGGGATAAGGCTGCTGCAGGACGAAGTGAAGCAAGTAATAATAGAGTTGCGCGGCCTGCGCGAGTTCGCGGCTCCGCTCCGAGCTGATGTCTTTTGACGCCGCATTTGACAGGGCGCGGAAATAGCTTTCGCGGTCGACGCTGTCATAGGTGAAGCCCTGATCGGCGTAGTAGATCTTCGAGCCGACAAGAACGGGACGGCCCAGCATGGCCATCTCGACGCCGGCCGTCGAGGAAAAGACCACGCCGGCCCGGCAGCGCTGCATCAGCGGATAGGTATTGATCTTCTCCTCAGGGCCAATCACGCGCAGGCGGGGGTGCGAGGACAGTCCCGCCGCTGCAAGATTAGTAACGCTCTTCTCGCGGCCCGAGTAGTGCAGCATCTCGCCCGGATGAACCCGAACAACGACCGTCAACTGCGTCTGATCCAAAAGATAGCGCACCGTCTCGATCAGCCAGTCCCGCATCGACGGGAAGATCGTCGTCAGCCGCAGAAAACCGGCGTCATAGGGCACGTTCGTACAGACCAGGATGTATGGCTGGTCCGGCTTCAACCCGACTGCGGCAAGACAGGCCTCGTCCGTCTGGTTCGGCGCAAACTGGTATTTCCAGGCCCAGTTCTGGACGGAAGCACGGCGCCTCTCGTTCAAGAGCGCCTGCGAGCGCGCGACGGCCATCGACCGGAAAGGCTCGCTTTCGAAGCCCAGTTCCGCCCGCCGTTTCCAGAGCATCGCGAGATCGCGAAAGGAGAAGATGGTATCGCCATGCGTCGCAACTCGCACATGCCGGAAAGCAAACTTCTCATAAGTGACGAGGTCAATCCCAAACAGTCGCGCGACATGGGCGACGTGCGCGTTCTCGAAGGTCATGCCGTTCGCGATAAGCGCCAAGTCGAACGCCCCGGCATGGGATGCGAAGAAGTTGCGCGCCATTCTCTGAGCGCGCAGACCCATGTCGCGATAATATGCCAAGGCTTCGATCATCTCGGGTTCAGCCTCCGACATCGTCTCACGACCGCTGAACATCATCGTGTCCGCACGAGCCTGATCCTCCACGAATGCGACATCGATCGAGGTATCCTCGCCGGCGAAGCAGGACAAATCGAGCGCGCGCACCCTGCCCCTGCTCGCTGCCTCGATGCGCGACAGGGCCGACGCAAGGTAGGGCCCTGCCGATGCATGATCGGTCCGCGGCGGCTTGATCGGGCTGCCGAGCCGCGGAAGATATCCGATGGTCACCTCGTGGCCGCGCCACGCCAACAGCGCCGCGAGCGACAGTTCGAGGGAGAACTGTCCGCGATAGGCGCAGAACTGGAAAATCCGCCGTGGCTTCGGAAGCGGCTCGACAGGCGGCGCGGAGGCGGCACGCATCCAATAAGGGGCATGGACGCCGAGGGACCATTTGTCGACCGGCACCATGCGCCGGACCAGCGGAGCCGCAACGCGGATCATGCCGCGCGCCAAGGCTCCCGGATGGCGCGCGCGATAATAGCGGTCGATCGGCCGCTGCAGCCGGCGGAATATTCCGGTGGAGACACGATCGAGATTGAAAGTCACGCGAGTCCGGTCTGTCGAAGTGCGATGACGCTGCGCAATTGCGTAGGACAATTGCTGAACGCGGTGATCGTCACGCGGCCTCGCTGTCCATCTGCGCGACTGCATGTCGTGCGAGGTCGAGAAGATGGAAGGTAGCGAACGAATCGACGTCCTGCTGCGCAAGAAAACGTTCAATGCGGCGGCGCTCGGCCAGAAGCCGCTCGGAATCGAGGATCTGCTCCGCGACATGCCTATACAAATTTGAACCGCCCGAATCGCATTCGAGCGCAAGGGCGCCCGCCTCGGCAGGAGGGGCGGCAAGCGCCAGCGCAAAGCAAGCCGCAGCGCGATCGCGCATCGCGCGGTCGGGACGCGGCAGACGATGCGCCTCGCCGAGCAGGCGCACATAATCATCGCGGCTCGCCGCCACCGGGCCAATATCCCAGCCCGAATAATAGCTGCGGTCGGCAAGCAGCACCGGGATGCCGGCGGCGGCGGCTTCGAAACCGATGGTGCCGTGCACCGTGACGGCCGCGTCCGCAGCCGTGAGCGCCGTCACGGTGTCGCCGCCCAGCGGCAAGAGCCTCACATGCGGCGGCAAGTCGCGCGCGATGTCGGCGAGCGCGAAGCCGCCGTACCATTCCTCGGTCGGATGCGGCTTGAGCACCCAGATCGCATCATCGAGGCCCTTGATCGCCTCCAGCGTGAGCTTGGTCCAATCCAGGAAGTCGGTGAAATGCGACATCGCGAAGGTGTGCGGGAAGTCGTACCAGACATGCCCGAACACCACGACGACGGGCCGCTCGGTCTGTCCCGAGATCGCAAGGCGCGCGGCCTTCCGCTCCGCGACACGCGCGTCGGGCCGATAGGCGTGGCGCGTGTTGATGTCGGTCGAGCCGCCGCTCGCGCGCGCGGCGAGCGCCGCATGTCCGAAGCGGGCGAGATGCGCCTGCACCTTGGGGGCGAGTTGGCGGTAGGCCGCGTAGGGCAGATGCTCCACCGGATTGCGGTAGTCGGCGGGGGTGCGGAAGCGACGAATGCGCAGCCCGTCGGTGAAGCCCGTGAGGTGATAGGCCGGGACGCCGCGCGCGAGCGCGAGCCAGACCAGGTCCGCCCACTCGCTCTTCCATGGGTGGCTGAGCGCCACATGGGCGACGCGGCGCGTGTCGAGCTCGCGCCGATAGATCGCGGCGTTGCGCAGCACCTCGGCGAGCGCGACGCGCCACAGCGGACGATCGAGCGCTGGCTGCGGATGGCGGGCGAGTTTCAGCACCGTATCGTAATAGGTGTAGGCCGGAATGCCCTCGGGCAGGTCCAGCGCGAGCAGGTCGGTATGCGAGCGCACGCCGCGGAGCAATTCGTCCGCCGCGTCGAGGAAATGTTCGGTGCGGAATTCGTCCTCGTCGATGAACACGAACTCGGAAAAGCCGATGCGCTCGAGCGCTCGGCGCTCGCGCCGGTTCGTGCGGCTGCGAAGCAGGCCGAGCAGGCGGTAGCCGCCCTGCTCAGCTATCGCCTCGAGGAACAGGCGCAGGCGCAGGAAATGGTTTGGGTTGCACCACATGCCGTCGGCGATGACGGTCTGTTCGCCCGGGGCGAACCGCACCGGCCCGAGCGCGGCGAACTGCCGGTCAAGCTCATCGTCGCCGCGGTTGCGGCGCAGACCCTCGACGTGGCTCGCGATGGCGCGCCGCCAGCGGTGCGGCGAGACGTAGCGCAGGAGGTCAACCATCGGCCGCCCGATTCTCTTGCGCGACCAGGTCCCAGGCGAGCGGCGTGCCGCGCGCGACCGCACGGGCCGCGCGGCGTCCCAGCACGTTGGGAAGCTCCCTCGGCGCCATCCCATATCCGGGACGGATCGAGCGAACATTGTCGGCGGTGAAATGCGCGCCGGCCGGAATATCCTTCACGGCGTAAAGGGAGCGGCGGAAGACCATATTGCCCTTTTCGCTTTCCGCGCGTCCGTAGTCGGGCCGGCCGAGCGCCGCATGCGCGGTCCTCGCGCATGTCGCCAGCGCCTTGAGCTCATGCGGCTCCAATGAGAAGGCCGCGTCCGGGCCGCCGTCGGCGCGCGCGAGCGTCACATGCTTCTCGATCGCGACGGCGCCCAACGCGACCGCGGCGATCGCCACTTCCGTGCCGAGCGAGTGATCGGAGAGTCCAACCGGCGCGCCGAACCGCGCCGCCAGCGCCGGAATGCGCGCGAGATTCGCCTCCTCGTGCGGCGTCGGGTAGCCGGAAACGCAATGGAGCAGAATGACCTCGCAATCGCGATTGCCCTCGCGCGCCGCCGCCAGCGCCTCCCCGATCTCATCCGCATTCGCCATGCCGGTCGAGATGATCAGCGGCTTACCCGTCTTCGCCGCGTCACGGATCAGCGGGGTGTCGACAACTTCAAAGGAGGCGATCTTGTAGGCCGGTGCGCCGAGTTGTTCCAAGAGATCGATCGCGGTCGAATCGAACGGCGACGAAAAGCAGGCGATGCCGACCTTGCGCGCATGCTCGAACAGAGCGGGATGCCATTCCCACGGCGTATGCGCCTCGCGATAAAGCTCATACAGTTTCCGGCCGTGCCACAGTCCCCCCTCGATGACGAAGCCGGGGCCGGCATGATCGATCGTGATGGTGTCGGCGGTATAAGTCTGCAGCTTGACCGCATCGGCGCCGGCCTCTTTCGCCGCTTCGATGAGCCGGAAGGCGCGCTCGATCCGGCCATTATGGTTTCCGGACAATTCGGCGATGATGTAGGGCGGCTGCCCGCCGCCGATCGATCGCCCCGCAATGTTGACACGGCCGCTCATGCCGCTTGCAGCCGATAGCGGTCGTCGCCGTCCGGCCGGTAGCCGGCGGCGGCGAACAACGCGAGCGAGGGGCGGTTCTCCGCTTTCACGGTGGCCACGAAATCGGCGCCCGGCGCAAGCCGCCGCAACAGCGCGAGCGCGGCCGCGCCGATGCCTTCGCCCTGCCGCACGACGTCGACGGCGATCGACACCTCGAACGCGGTCGGCTGGTCCGACAGCCGGTCGAGCCGCACCATGCCGGACGGAGTGTCATCGGTCTCGACGATCATCAGCAACCGCTCGGAGTCGTCCAGAACGCGCGCAAACCAGCGGGCATGCTCGGCAGCCGACGGGATTGCCGGATCTCGTGCAAAACGCCGCGTAGGCTCCTGGCGCTGGAGCTCGAGCAGCCAGCCTTCGTCCTCGGCCTCGGCGAGACGGAGCCGGACGGATCGTTCCGATTTTGCGACTATATCTCCGGCAACCGCGGCGAGGAGCCGGCGACAACCGCGCCCATCGGTCAGGCGCGCCGCGTTGCGCGACATGGCGGCGCGGCGAGAACGGTCGGCTGCGAGCGCCGTAACGCGCGCGGCGAGTGCCGGGGGATCGTCAAGCATCGCGGTCGGCACGATCTCGGCCGCACTTGCGGCCGCAAAAGCGTCGGCAATCCCGCGTTGATTGTCGGCCAGCGGGATCAGAATCGCCGGCAGCCCCAACGCCGCGCGCTCAAAGCTCGAACTCCCAGGCGCACCAATGGCCAAGTCCGCCCCTGCTGCAAGCGCAGCCGGATCCGGCGGATCGACGTGAAGCGTGGCTGAGGGCCCGAGGGCACTTGCGACCCGTTCCCGATGCTGCGCGCCCGACCCGAGCACCACATCGACATGCGCGTCGAGACCGGTCACGCTCAAAGCCGACAGTACGCGGCTCGTGGCATCCTGCGGATCGGTGCCGCCCATCGAGACGATGATCCGCTCGACCGGCGAGCCCGAAGCCATCCGCTCACGCATCGCCGCACGATGCGCCAGCCAGCGGCGCCCAACGAGGGCATGCTTGGGGCCGAGCATAAGACGGCAATCCTCCGGGACCCAGGCGCGATAGTCGTCCCGGGTGCGGCCAGGTGTCGGATCGACCAGCACCGCGCAATCGTGCGGACGGTCCGCCAGATCGTCGAACACGATCACCCTCGCTCCCTGCGCGGACGCTTGCCGTTCAAATGCGGCGTCCAGACCATAGTGATCGACGACCGCAAGCGTCGCGCCGGCAACATCGAAGCCGGCATCGTCGTCGAGCGCATGCATCTCGACGGCATCCATCGCGCGGGCCGGCAGGAATTCGGCCCCTTCGCGTTTCATCGCAAAGCCGCAAGACCAACCTGCCCAACGCAAGGTCTCCGCAAACGCGAGACACCGCATCGCATGTCCGATGCCAAGAGTCGTGGACGCATCACAGCGAAACACGGCGCAGGCTGAGGAAGTCGCACGCGGCATCAGCGCTTTTCGAACAGCCACCAGGTCAGGTTGTCGAGCCCGGTCACGCGCTTCCAGGCGAAACCGTAGGCCACGATCCTGAGATCCGGGAACGAATCGAGCCACAGCCCGCCGAAGTCGCGCTTGAACAGCCGATCCTCGTGCCCGCGATAGGGGATCATTTCCGGCTTGTCGGAAAAGTATTCGATGCAGCCGATCCAGCGATTGGCGCACCGATGAATTTCCTTCAGCGACTGAGGCAAATGATCGGGGTGGATGTGGATGAGAACGCCGGAGGTGAAGGCGAGATCGGCGACGCCGTCGGGAAAGTCGATGTGCGAGGCAAGCCCGCCCCGCACGTCGTCGGCCGCCACGACGCCGTCGCGCACCAAAACGGCGCGCGCCTTGTCGTTGGGCTCCACGGCCAGCCGGCGCGCCGGGGACAGTTGCCGGAGCGCGCGAAGATTGACGCCGAGATTCGCGCCGATTTCGAGAATCGTCTTCGGCGGCCCCGAAATCGTTCGCGCCAGAATATCCGCCCAAAGCGCGATGCGCGCCTGCATCTGCTCCGCCGAGGCGGCATTGCGATCGGTATAGGCGTCGCCGAACTCGCCCCGCCAGAATTCAGCCTGCGGCGTTGACGTCGTCATGCGGTCGCCCGTTCCTGCGCGTCACTTGGCTGGTTATGTCGCGCGTTGATGCCGGCAAGGGCCGGATGCCGGGCCATGACGGAGAGCACGTCATCCATGCGGCCGCGGCTGCCGGCCGGCAAAGCGGCGAAGACGGCGCGGAAAAAGTCGAGATCCTCGGGATAATCGAGGGTCCAGCGGTGCTGCTCCAGGCCCGCGCGATCGCTCGCCAGATTCGCACGCTTCAAATGCGGGGCCCGCCGCAGCCACGGCGTGACATGCTCGCGGTCATAGGGCTCGCGCGTCATCCTGTCGGCTTCGGCGAGAGCAGCCGTCGTGAACGCTTCGCAATCGAGCCCAAGCGGAAAGCTGCGCGGCATGTTGTTCGTGGCGTAGTCGGCGCCCTCGCGCGCGCGCAACGCCAGAACGGCGCCGCACACGTCCGGATCGATCAGCGGGCAGTCGGAGGTGATGCGCATGACGACGTCGGCGCCGACCATCCGCGCAGCGGCGAGGTAGCGGCCAAGCACATCCTGTTCCGACCCGCGATAGACCTGCGCGCCGCGTGCGCGGGCCACCGTCTCGAGCGGCGCGCTCTCCTCCGAATCCGGCACGGCGCATACAACGACGTCGCCGCCGCGGATCTCGGCGCAGCGGCCAAGAACATGCGCGAGGACGGGGCGCCCCTGAACCGCCTCCATCACTTTCCCCGGCAACCGGGTCGAGCCCATCCGGGCCTGCACGATGACCGCGGTCGTCACAGCCTCACCTTGAATCCGCGCTCGGCGAGATAGCGCTTCGCCTCCCGCGGCGTCTGCTCGGTGAAATGAAAGATGGACGCCGCCGCGACAGCGCTTGCGCGCGTCCCATGAAGGACTTCGGCCATATGGTTGTAATCGCCGCAGCCGCCCGAGGCGATCACCGGAATGTTCACGGCGGCCGCGACGTCGCGCACGAGATCGACGTCGTAGCCGCTCATCGTGCCATCTCGATCGACCGAGGTGAGCAGAATCTCTCCAGCGCCGAGCTCTTCCGCCTGCTTCGCCCATTGAACCGGATCGCGCCCGGTCGTCCGGCGCGCGCAGTGCGTCATGACCTCGGGCGCGCCGCCGTTCCCGCGCATCGCATCGATCGAGACCACGATGCATTGCGAACCGAATTCGCGGGCGCCTTCGCGGATCAGTTCCGGCGTCTCCACCGCGGCGGTGTTGATGGCGACCTTGTCGGCCCCGACAGCGAGCAGCTCGCCGATGTCGTCGACCGACCTCACCCCGCCGCCGACGGTCATCGGCATGAAACAGTTGTCGGCCAGTTCGTCGATCTCGCGAAAGTTCGGGCGCGCGCCCTGGGGGGTCGCCAGAATGTCGAGAAAGACCAGCTCGTCGACCTCCCGCAGATTATAGACCCTGATCGACTGGAGGGCCGCGCCGACCCGCCGTGAGGAATCGAACGACTTGCCTTTGACGAGGCCGACGCCCTTGAACAGCAGGGTGGGAATGATCCGGGTCTTCAACATGATTCAGACGGCCAGGAAATTCCGCAGCAACCGGAAGCCGTTCTTCTGACTCTTTTCCGGGTGGAACTGGGTGCCGAAGATCGGCCTGCCGCCCGCCGCGATCGCCGAGGTGAAGCCGCCGCAATACGGTGTGCGGCCAGCCTCGTCAGCGGCGTCGCGCAGCTTCAGGTGATAGCTGTGCACGAAGTAGAAATCGCTCGCTTCCGGCACGCCCGCAAACAACACGGAGCCGGGTCCCGTCACGACTTCGTTCCACCCGATATGAGGAATCCGCTCATCGGCATTCTGCCGTTCGAGCCTGACGACCATGCCCTCGACGAGCCCGAGACCGTCCAGCTTGCCGTTGGTCGCGCCTTCGGCGCCGGCGCTCGCCATGAGCTGCATGCCGAGGCAGGCTCCGAGGAACGGCACTTCGCTTGTGCTGCTTCGCTGGCGGATGGAGTCGAGCAAGCCCCAGGCCGCCAGATTGCGCATCGCGGATGCGAAATTGCCGACCCCCGGCAGAACAATGCGGTCTGCACGGTCGACGACACGGGGATCGCGCGTGGGCTCGACGTGTCTCGCGCCGCATTCCTCGAGAGCGCGCACCATCGAATCGATATTGCACAAGCCGTAATCGACAACGACGGTGAGGCCTGCCGCCATGTTCAGTTCAGCTCAAACAGCGGGATGAGATTGCCGCCTCGGTCGCGGACCGGCTTGCCGCGGTTATCGACCTTGAACAGCGTCTTGTTGGTGAAGCGGTCACAGATCGTCTGGAACTCGTCGAGGCTCATGTCGATCTCGCGCAGGATGTCTTCGATCGGCCGGCCGAGATAGGTCCAGGGAAACTTGCCGTCATGCCGCTTGACCAGCGCCACCGCATCGGCGCGGGAGAGACGGCCGCGCCGGATGTGATTGTTGGCGATGTCGGTCGCGCGTCCGAACCCGTATTTCAGGAACTTGAAATAGTCATGGATGCCGGTCTGGTAATTATCGAGGTTCTCATAGGCGGCGAGCGATCCCTCGACCATGTGGGGCAGCGTCTCGAACCCGTAACCCTGGGCTATGAGCGCGTTCTGGTATCCGTCCCACGGAAAAAAGTATCCAAGATAGACGCCGGTCACGCCGGCCGACTTGAGCTCGTCGTCGCTCGGATAGCTGTACTGCACGAGGTCGCGGCGGGAGATCCCGTCAAGTCCAACGAGATCGGACACACGCAATCCGAGGAGCCCGCCGAACTCCTCGAGCCAGCGCCGGTCGAGCACATGGCCCTCCTGAGCCGCGGCCGGCCCGCCATATTCGTTTTGCGAATTCTCGCCCCAGACCAGAAGCGGCACGCGCATGGCGACCGCCAGGCGGACCGGCACCGTGAAAATCGTGACATGCTCCGGCCAGGAGATGTCGCCGATTTCGGTCAGCGCCATCCGGTTGATGCGCCTGCGCAGCACCGGATTGGTCGTGATCTCGATGTGGTCGACGCCGAGCTTGCCGATGTTTTGGAGGTTTCGCCGGCCGATGTCCGAGAGCGAGTCGGTCGTCGCGGTCACGCAGAGAGGCTTGAGGTCATGCTCGAGCAGACGAATGACCTGGTAGGTCGAGTCCTTGCCGCCGGACACCGGCACAATGCAATCATAGTTGGACCCGTCCTTTGCGCGGTAGCGATCCGTGATGCGGCGGAATTCCTCGCCGCGGGCGGGCCAATCGACCTCTTTGCGCCGCTCGAAGCCGGAGCAGGCCGCGCACACGCCGCGGTCATCGAAGAAAAGATCCGGCTTCGTATCGGGATAAAGACAGCGCTTGCAGAACTTGATCACGAGATCAGCCGCCCCGCAGGAGATGCGCCAGCGCCTCCACCACACGCGAGACGTCGCCATCCGTCATCGCCGGAAAGATCGGAAGGGACAGGCAGCGAGAATAATAGGACTCCGCCCCCGGAAGGCTCACGTTCGGGTAGCGGTTGCGGTAGTAAGGCTGCAGATGGACGGGGATGTAGTGCACCTGCGTCCCAATTCCTTGCGAACGGAGTGCATTCATGACGCGGGCGCGCGTCGTCCCCAGCGCAGCGAAATCGATCAGCACCGCGTAAAGATGCCAGCCATGCGGTCGATTGCCGTGCGTCACGGGCCGCAGCCGCGGGGACAGCGGCGACAGCAGACGATCGTAGAGCCGCGCGATCTCGATGCGGCGGCGGTGAAAACGATCGAGCTTCGCAAGTTGGCTGAGGCCCAGCGCGCAGAGAACATCGGGCAGGCGATAATTCCAGCCGACCTCGGGCATCTCGTAATACCAGGGATTGGCCCCATCGACGCCGGCGAAGGCCAGGTCCCGGTTGGCGAAGGCGGACGGATCACGCACCATGCCGTGGGAACGCAAGCTGCGCATGCGGGCTGCGAGTCCGGCGTCGGCCGTCGTCACCATGCCGCCCTCCGCGGTCGCGATCGCCTTCACCGGATGCGTCGAGAAACAGGCCATGCGCGAATGGGATGTTGCGCCGATATTCTCGATCCCAAGCGCGTGACAGGCATCCTCGGTCAAGGCGATCGCCTTGGCGCTCGCGGCGGCGGCGAGCTCCGGCATATCGCAAACCTGGCCGTTGAGGTGGACCGGAAGCGCGGCCTTGATGCGGCCAGCGCGCCCCGCCTGTTCGCGCGCCGCCTCGAATGTTTCCGCCGTCATGAGCCCGGTCTCCGGATCGACGTCGGCGAAAATCACCTCGGCGCCGGTCATGCGCACGACATTGGCGGTTGCAAGGAAGGTCATCGTCGGAACGACGGCGGCGTCCTGCGGTCCCATATCCATCGCCAGGCAGGCGAGATGCAGCGCCGCCGTTCCGCTGTTGCAGGCCACTGCGTGCGCCGCGCCCGTCATGCGCGCGAAAGCGCGCTCATACTCGTCGACCTTCGGACCGGTCGTGAGAAGATCGTCGCGCAAAGCCGCGGCGACGGCGCTCACGTCGTCGTCCTCGATCGTCTGCCGACCATAGGGCAGGAAATCGCTCATGCGGCCTTGCGGGCGATCAGATAGTTCAAGCCGGTGGGATCGAGCCACTCGGGATTGAGGTCGGATGAGTATCGGAAGCCTTCGGCCACCGCTCGCGCGCCGAGCCGATCGAGATGATCGCGCGTCCAGCCCTGATTCGAGGGACAGATGACATAACGGTCGTCGAGCTCGACCGTCACGCGCGCGTCGTCTTCCGTAATCATGACCTCGTGCAGCTTCTCACCGGGCCGCACCCCGATCGTTTCTTGGGGAAGATGCGGAGCAACGGCCTTCGCCAGATCGGTAATCCGCATCGAGGGAATTTTCGGCACGAAGATCTCGCCGCCCGCCATCATGGCGAGGGAGGACAGAACGAAGCTGACCCCCTGCTCGATGGTGATCCAGAAGCGGGTCATGCGCGGATCGGTGATCGGCAGCACTTTCGCGCCACGCCGGATCATATCCTGAAAGAGCGGCACCACCGACCCGCGGGAGCCGATGACGTTCCCATAGCGCACGACGGCAAAGCGCGCTCCGGTATCGCCGGAGAGATTGTTGGCCGCCACCATGATCTTGTCGGAGGCGAGCTTGGACGCTCCGTAGAGATTGATCGGGCTGGCCGCTTTGTCGGTCGAGAGCGCCACGACCCGCATGGCCCCGGTGCGCAGCGCGGCCTTCACCACATTCTCCGCGCCATGCACGTTGGTGAGGATGCATTCGAACGGATTGTATTCAGCCGTCGGCACGATCTTCAGGGCCGCCGCATGAACGACGGTGTCGACGTCGCGCATGGCGAGTTCGAGCCGCGATGCGTCGCGAACGTCGCCGATGAAGAAGCGCAGCCGGTCGAACTTGTCAGGCATCGCAGCCTGGAGCTCGCGCGCCATCGTCTCCTGCTTTTGCTCGTCGCGCGAGAGCACGATCAGACGACGCGGCGGCTTGTCGCTCAACAGCTTGCGCACAAAGGCGCGGCCGAACGATCCCGTGCCTCCGGTCACAAGCACCGACAGATGCGAGAGATCGACGGAAGGGTCGTCGAAACTTCGATGATTGGTCATTGATGAATACGCTCGGTTTGATGACTCGGGCACGCTACCGCACTTCGGGTGAATCCACTGTCCACCCGAGTGCAAGCCGGACTTGACGCTTACGACTTCAGGCCACCCCGACCGAAGTCACCGGAACAAAAACCCGCACTTCGCGGCCGAGCAGCTGAAGCAGCACGGCGACGCGTCTCTCATCCGAAATGCGCTCGAGCACGCCCTTGCTGTCGGCGAAGACCCCATCGAGAAGCCGAATTTGGCTGCCCGGGCCGACGCCGGCCGGCAACCCCAGCTGGACGTAACCCTCGGAATCCTCGCGCGCGCGGATTTCCTCCACCACCCGATCGGGCACATGAAGCGGCTCGTCGCCGGCGGTGACGAGATGACTGACGCCGAAAGTCGATTGGATGCTGCGCCAACGATCCTTCGTGAGATCCAAGAGGACGAATAGATAGCGCGGAAACAGCGGCCGAGACACGATCTCGCTCTTGCGCGCATGGCGCCGCTGCCGAAGGTATCGCGGCAGGTAAACCGCAAAGCTCTGCCGCCGAAGATGCTCCTCCGCGCGCCCCTCGTTGTGGGGCTGCGTGTGAACGACGTACCAATGCGGGCCCGCGCTCATTGCGACGCCCGCTTTGCCGCCGGCGCGCCCGCCGATAGGCGAAGCCGCAACAGGTCCGGCGCGTAAACGCGGTCGATTCCAAATATCGCCACCGCGGAGTCGAAAATGGCCTGCGGATTTGACATCGAGGTGACGACGAGAGCGTCGGCGCTGCCCATCATCGCGGCGCTCACCGAGCGGCTGTTCTGCACGTCGTGGATTCCGACGATCTGCACGCCCTGCTCATGCGCGACCAGGCTCGCCACATCGGCCAAGTCGCCGGTTCCGATCAGAACAAGCCGATGGTGACCGCGCGCGGAGGCGAGCGCAAAAAGGTCGCTGTACTGCGCCCTGGCCTTGCGGAAAAACGAGAAGGAATGCGAGAGATACTGCGCGGTGAGGCGAGACTTCTCGGAAAAACCCTGCGGCGTCAGATAATAGGCGTAGCGGCGCGGCGGGATTTCCCGAACCTTGATCCAGCCCTTGCGCGCGCAGCGCCGCAAATAAGCGTTGGCCAGCCCAAGCGCGATGCCGAGCTCGACGGCGACCGAGCGTTGCGTGACCGAGGGATTGCGCTCGACCACGTCGAGCACTTCGAGCAAGATCTCGTCCTTGGAGAGTTCGCGTCGCGGAACGTCCGCTCCACCCACCGGCATTCCAGCCCCCGCCCCCCGGCGTTCATCGCATGAACAGCTTTCTTAGCTTGTTCACCGCATGAACGTCAATCGCTGATGTGCCCGCGTGAGCTGTGTCTAACCCGCAGGAATAGTCCGCCCCTTAGAACGAGACGCACATGACCAGAATGAGGCGATCGAGGTATCTCGCGACACGCGAGCGCGAAAAAATGCCTTCCCCAGGGCCGCAAGCCGTCGCGTCCCATGGTAGACTTTCAGTGCAGCCAGGTTGTTCACGCTCCGTTCAAGAAGATTCTGCTTCAAAGACCGTCAAAGTCTTGCATTAGAGGTAACAGATGTCCCTCAGACGGCTTCTTCTCCCCGCTCTTGCACTGATTTGCACGAGCGTCGCCTCCCAGGCTTCGGCAATTCCGATTGCTCCGAAAGCTCCGGATGTCGCCCCCGCTCAATTTTCAAAGGCGCAATATTACAATCGCCGGCAACAATTGAGCCCGCGCGAGTTGGAATACTACTGCAGTCTGGGGTCGCAGACACCCCTCTCGGTGCGGCCTTATTGCCGGGAATACGGTTTCCGCCGCGGAGGAGGCTACGAGGAGCGTCGCGGCTACTATGGGCGTCATCGCGGGCGGCCGTTGAGTCTGCAAGAATTGCATTACTACTGCGGTCTGGGGTCGCAGACCCCGATCAGTGTTCGCCGACAATGTATCGAATTGGGATTGTGGTAATCCCGGCGGCCGCTAAACAGTTTTCTTGCAACGCGTAAGGCTCCGAGGCCGTCCTGCGGATTGCGGACGCGTGCGCGGCCGACTGAATTCCCGACCTGGGCGCTTTCCAGGCATCAAGCGTGTCTTTGTTCTCCCGGCTTGATATGACCGGTCCAACGCCGCAGACCGACGGCGACCGATCACTTGCGGGGAGAAGAATGCGATGCGCCGTGACGAGCGCGCCTACGACGAGACGGAGGGTCGAGACGAGATCGCCGCCATCGAGAGCCAGTGGACGCGCATCTGGGAGGCGCAAGGCGGCCCGCAGGGGCGCGCCGAACGCATCAGGCGGCGCGAAGAGTTTCGCATCATGTGGCCCTATATCCGGCAGTTCCCGAAAGGCAGCCGCCTGCTCGACGGCGGCTGCGGACTGGGAGACTGGGTTCTCTGGCTGACGCGGGCCGGGTATCCCACCATCGGCCTCGACATCTCGAAGGCCACGATCGCCAAGCTCAAGCAGATGTTTCCCGACACGAGCTTCGCCGTCGGCGACATCCGGGCGACCGGATTTTCGGACGATTCCTTCGACGCCTATTTCTCCTGGGGCACGTTCGAGCACTTCGAGGAAGGATTTGCGCCCGTGGTCAGCGAAGCCTTCCGCATCCTCAAGCCGGGCGGACTGCTGTTCGTCTCGACGCCGTTCGACAATCTCCGCCACGCGCTGCGGGCCACGTTTTTGGATCGCGTTCGGCTTCCGCCGCAAGCCAAGCCGACGCGCTTCTATCAGTGGCGGCTGACCCGAGGCGAACTGGCGACGATCCTCGCGCGGCACGGCTTCGCGGTCGACGACGTGCGGATGATCCACCGCAGGCAAGGCATTCAGCGATTCCTCCAACAGAACTTGAGATTAGACCCCGCGTCCAACGTCACGAAAGCGCTTGGCGTCATGCTGTCGCCGCTCGCGCCGAAGCGCGTGATCGCCCACATGATCCTCGCCGTCGCCCGAAAGCCGGCATCACGGTAGCCTCCGGCGCAATGCTTCGTCAGATCAGCGCCCGAAACAGCCCGGCGGCGCGCACCGTCACCGCTTGTTCGGTGAACCGCTCGGCAAATCGTCGATGCGCGGCTTTCCCGAGCCGCGCCCGCAGGTCCGGATCCGACGACAGACGAAGCAGCGCCTTCGCGCAGGCGTCGATGTCGCCCTTGGGCACGAGCAGCCCTTCAATGTCATTCCTTGCGACTTCCCGGCAACCGGTGACATCCGTCGCCACGATCGGGCGTCCCGAGGCCGCCGCCTCCACAAGCGCGCGCGGCAGACCCTCGCGCCAGGACAAGAGCATCGCGATATGATGCTCGCGCCAAACCCGCGCTATGTCCTCGACAGGTCCGTGCCAGAAGACCCCGTCTCCCGCGTTTGTCCAGGCCACAAGCTGGTCTTCGCAGAGCGAGGTGCGGTTGGAGGGATCGGTCGCGCCAAAGAGATGAAGCTCGACCGGCGCGCCCCGATCGCGCGCGCGGCGGACGGCCAAGACCGACTCGGCGATGCCCTTCGGCTCGAGCATGCGGGAGACGACGGCGACCTTGACCGGCGGGCTCGGAGGCTCCGGCGTCTGCGGAAAGTCTTTCGGATCGACACCGGCGCCGCCGATCAGCCAGACGCTTGCACTGTTTGGATCAAGACCAAACTCGCGCGGGTCCTCTTCGTTCTCGAAAAGATACCGGGTTTCTTTTCCCGCCAGCACCTTTCCGATCAGCCATCGGAGCAGCGGCCGCAATGTCCGCTCCATGGGTCCGTTCGCAATCCACAGATGGCCGAGGCCGGTCGGCGCGAGGATCAGCGTCCGCGCCCGGGCCAGCTTCGCCGCGAGCCCGCCCAGCAAGACCATGCGCAAGCCAATGCAATGGACCGCGTCGGGCCTTTCCGCTCGAATGATGCGGGCGACTTGCCAGACCGTCGCAGCCGCCTGAAGAATTCCGAGGCTTCCGCGTTCGCTCTCGAGCGGAATGACGCGGAAGCCCTGCGCGGTGATCTGCTCGAGATGGCGCCGGACGCGCGTCGCCACCGTCACATCGAACCCGGCTTCGCGCGCGGCGCTTGCGACCGGCAGGAAATGGCGACAGAACCACCAATCCTCCGTAATCAGAAAAAGCAGTTTGGGCATTCAGGGCGGATACGTGGTTGTCGACGGGCAGGCTTGGTTTAGCCTAAAAGCGGCGGAGTGGCGACCGCGCCCGGGAGCATCATGAGCAGCAGCCTGCACGATTGGAACGGCGCGCTCGCGGCTGGAGCCGTGGCTCTCGCGGCCGCAATCGCCGCGGGGCTGATCGTGCTGCTCCGCCCGCTTCTCGCGCAATACGCCCTGGCCCGTCCCAACGCCCGCTCCTCGCACACCATCCCGACGCCGCAGGGCGGCGGGATTGCGGTGCTGTCCGCAACCGCCCTGGCATCGCTCCTTGTTCTCATCCCGAATCCGGGCGCTTCAGCCGCCCTTCTTCCGGTGATGGCCGGGGCGCTCGTGCTTGCCGTTCTCGGCGCCGTCGACGACATCAGGACTGTCGGCGTTTTCCCGCGCATCGCGCTGCAGACAGCAGTGATCGCCGTCGTGATTGTGACCCTTCCGGAGCTTCCGACGATTCAGGGGATCCCGGCCGGGCCGCAGATCCTGCTCCTGATCGTCGCCGGCGTGTGGTTCGTCAATCTCGTCAACTTCATGGACGGCATCGACTGGATGACGGTTGCGACCGTCGTTCCCGTCACCGGCGCGCTTGCCGTGATCGGAGCGATGGGCGGGCTCCCAGGCACCGCGGCCGTCGTCTCCTTGTCGCTCTTTGGGGCGATGCTGGGCTTTGCGCCGTTCAACCGGCCGGTGGCGAAACTGTTTCTCGGCGATGTGGGAAGTCTGCCGATCGGCTTGCTCGTCGGCTGGATGCTCTTGCTCCTCGCCGGCTCCGGGCATATCGCGGCGGCGATCCTGCTGCCGCTCTACTATCTCGCCGACGCCACGATCACGCTGTTGCGGCGCGTGCGGAACGGCGAGAAATTCTGGGAAGCGCACCGCACGCATTTCTACCAGCGGGCGCTCGCGCAGGGCTACACGGTGAGCGAAATCATCGCCCGCGTCTTCATCGTAAACGTTGCGCTTGCCGGTCTTGCGATCGGGACCGTGGCCTATCCGCGCACGCCGGTTGCGGCCGCCGCCCTGGCGATCGGCGCGGTCCTCGTGGCCCTGCTTCTCTTCGTGCTCGCACGCGGCCCGCTGAAGCAGCGGCAGACGCAGTGAAAGGGCGCGTTCTCGTCACCGGCAGCTCCGGCTTTGTCGGGCGGGCCCTTCTGCCCGCGCTGGTCAAGGCGGGTTACGCGGTGCGCGCGGCCGCACGGCGTCCGCCCGCATCGACGCCTCATCTGGAAGGCGTGACCTTGCCCGATCTGGCTCAGCCGATCGATTGGGCGCCGCTGCTGGAGGGGGTGACCTCGGTCGTTCACCTCGCCGGAATCGCGCATCGAAGCGGCGCGACGGAGGCGCTGTATGACCGCGTTGTCCGCGGCGCCAGCGCAGAGCTGGCCAGGGCCGCCAAGACGCAGGGGGGCCGACGGCTGATCTTCATGTCGTCGATCGGCGCGCAGGCCGGGTCGGCTGCTGATGCCGTCGTGACCGAAGAGACCGAGCCGAGGCCGGTCACCGCCTATGACCGCGCCAAGCTCGCCGCGGAAGCGGAGGTGCGCCAATCGGGCGTCCCATTCACGATCTTTCGTCCGGTCGTCATCTATGGGCCGCAGGCCAAGGGCAATGTCGCGCGGCTCTTGCAGCTCGCGCGCTTGCCGCTGCCGCTTCCTTTCGGCGCGTTCGGCAATCGGCGCTCGTTTCTTTCGTTGGACAACATGATCGGCGCGATAACATTTGCGCTCGAGGCGCCGGCGGCCGAGAACGAGACCTATGTCGTCGCCGATCGCGACGCGCTCACGCTTTGCGAGATCATCGCAACGTTGCGGGCAGCGGCGGGACGGCCGGCGCGTTTGTGGAGCGTGCCGCCGCATGCCGTCCACAGCCTGCTGAAGCTCGCCGGGCGCGAGGCCCTCTGGGATCGCATCGGCCGAGAGCTGGTCGTCGATCCCTCGAAGCTCATCGCAGCCGGCTGGACCCCGCGGGTCGACACTCGCGCCGGGCTCGCCGCGATGATGACATCGTCCGAGGATTACGCCGCAACGCCCTGAAAATCCGGCACCGCCTCCCGCAAGGCGCGAAGAATGAGGTCGCGATCGTCGCGCGCCAGCGTGCGCTCAAGAGACGCCGCATAGGCCCGCATGACATCCGTGCCGGGAAACACCGGTTTTGCCGCGACGATTCCCGCAATGCCGATCTCGACGCTCGGCTCTTCGCGGGCGAACAGGATCTCGTTCAGCCGCTCGCCTGGACGGACTCCGGTGAACACGATCTGGACGTCCTCGCCCGGCTCCAGTCCGCTCAGACGGACCATCCGCTCGGCGAGATCAAGAATTTTGACAGGCTGCCCCATATTCAAGACATAGACCGAAACGTCCGGCCGCGCCGGCCCCAGCGCATGCGAAGCGGCGGTGACGACGAGGTCGCACGCTTCGCGGATCGTCATGAAGAAGCGCACCATGTCGGGATGCGTCACGGTGACAGGGCCGCCGGCTTCGATCTGCGCCTTGAATTTCGGCACGACCGATCCGTTCGACGCCAGCACATTGCCGAAGCGCACCGCGATCAGCCGGGTCGCTCCCGAAACGGCGCGCCGCGCGAGGTCGGCGTCCAGCGCCTGGCAATACATCTCGGCAAAGCGTTTGGTGGCGCCAAGCACCGAGACCGGCTCGATCGCCTTGTCGGTCGATATCATCACCATCGCTTTGGCGCCGGCCGCGACGGCGGCTTCCGCGACATTGATGGAGCCGAACACGTTGGTCTTGACGCCCTCGCCCCAATCCCGCTCGAGGATCGGCACATGCTTGAGCGCGGCCGCATGAAAGACGATATCGGGCTTGAATTCGTTCATCAGACGGTTGATGCGCGCGGCGTCGCGCACATCGGCGAGCTTCCCCGCGACGGAGGCGTCGGAGCGTTTCGTGGCCAGCGCCTCCAAGACCGCGTTCAGGGCCGGCTCCGAATTCTCGATGACGAGCAGCCGCGCCGCGCCATAGGCGATCACCCGATCGCAAATCTCGGCGCCGATCGAGCCGCCGCCGCCGGTGACCAGGATCGACTGTCCTTTGACGAAGGATTCCAGCCGCGCATAGTCGATCTTGACTGTCGGGCGCAGCAGGAGGTCCTCGACCGCCACCGGTGCCAGGCGCAACGCCTCGCCGGGAGCATCGAGCGCCGGAAGGCGGCTCGTCGTGAGGCCGAGACGCCGGGCCCGCATCAGGATGGTTTCAGGCTTGGCTTCGGGCACAAGCGCCGACGGCGTGAAGACAAGCCGCATTACGCGGGTGCCGCGCGCCTCGAGATCGACCACCGTGCGCTCGAGGTCGTCAAAATTGCCGAACACGCTGATGCCGCGAATGGCCTGTCCACGATCGGCGGGCGACGGCGACAGCACGCCGACGGGCGCGATCTTCTGCACCGCGCCGCTCTCCATCGCGCGCAGGAGGATCTCCGCATCCGCTGCGCGTCCCAGAACGAGCGCGGGAAGCGCATGCATCGAGCGGGCATGCTGGCGGTCGCGCGTATAGCGGAAGTAGCGGTAGGCGACGCGCGGCCCGCCGAGAAACGCCATCTGCAAGAACCAATAGAGGAGAATGGTGATCTTGCCGAAGAAGAACGTGCCGTAGAAATTCGGCGATACCAGGAGGTAGTCGAGCACGAGCAGCGTCAGTGCAAGAACAGTCGCCGCGCGAAAGATGTTGAAGAGATCGGGAAGCGAGGCGAAGCGCCACTTCGACCGGTAGAGATCGAAGAACCAGTAAACGAGACCCGCCCAAGCGACGAATGCAGGCAGGACGTAAACCAGCAGTTCGGCCCGCTGGGCGAGGCCCGCCTCCTCGAAGCGGATGAAGAAACCGGCCACGACGGCCGCAGCCGTCGCGATCAAATCGTGCAGCAGAATCTGAACCCGGCGTCGATTGACGCTGACGCGTATAGCCATTCTCCCTGCCCCCCGCGCCGTATCCATACCGGCCTTTTCCAAGGAGCGCTACAGGACTGATCGTCGAGGAATTACAGTGGCACCTCCGGCCGCGGTCACGACGTTATCGTCCGCCGACCGCACCCTTGATCAGCGCGCGCACTGCCACCGGCGATATCGGATGCTCGGTGATCCGCGCGCCGAACTCACGAAGCGCGTCCTCGATTGCGCCGATCACGCAGGCAGCAGCCGGAATGGTTCCGCCTTCGCCGGCTCCCTTCACGCCAATCGGATTGAGCGGCGAAGGGCTTTCGATATGGGCGATCTCGATCCGGGGCATCTCGGATGCGAGCGGAAGCAGGTAGTCGGCGTAAGTTGTCGTCAAAGGCTGGCCCTGCTCGTCATAGATCATCCGTTCGAAGAGCGCGTTGCCGATTCCGTGCACGACGCCGCCCCGAATCTGGCCATCGACCAGCAGCGGATTGATCAGCCGCCCGCAATCATGGGCCACGACGTAGCGCAGAATACGAACCTCTCCCGTTTCGATATCGACGTCCACCTCGCAGGCGTGCGTGCCGCTGGCAAAGGTCGGGCTCCGCGCTTCATGGTATGCGGTCGCCGAAAGACCCGGCTCGATTCCGGGCGGCATCGGCACGCCGGACACGCCATTCAGCCTGAGCGCAATGGCGCCGAGCGGAACTTTCATATCCGGGACCCCGGCAATGCTGACATGTCCGTTCTCGACCACCAGGTCCTGCTCGGCGGCCTCGAGCATCTCCGATGCGATCCTGACGGCTTTGGCCTTCACTTGGGACGCGGCCAAGTGGACCGAGGATCCGCCGGTCACCGCAACGCGGCTGGCAATGGTTCCGATCCCAAGCGGAAACACCCCGGTGTCGCCGGACTCCACCTTGATCATGTCCAGCGGCACGCCGAGCTGGTCGGCGCAAATCTGGGCGAAAATGGTGGCGTGCCCCTGACCCTGGCTCGCCGCCCCGGTCTGGATCACGACATGCCCGCTCGGCTCGACACGTACCGTCGCCCCTTCGAAGGGCGCAAGCCCCGTGTCTTCCACGTAACTCGCGAGACCGACGCCGAGACGGCGGCCCGCTTCGCGGGCCTTGCGTTTTCGCTCGGGCAAATCTTGCCCGAGCATCGCAAGCGCCTTGTCGAGACAGGCGTGATAGTCCCCGCTGTCGTAGGAGATCGGCGTCCCATCGCGGGCCTTGGTCCCGGTCTGATACGGGAAGCGGTCGACGAAGCTCTTGCGGCGCACCTCCGCGCGATCAAGCCCCAGGTCCCGCGCAATGCGGTCGGCCAGCCGTTCGAGCACGAAACAGGTTGTCGGACGGCCGGCGCCCCGCACCGGGGTGTTCGGAACCGTGTTCGTCAGAACGACATCGATCTTGATATCGAGCGCCTGCAGCGCATAGGGCCCCGGAAACGCGACCAGCGACGTCATTGCCGCAACGAGTCCGTATGGCACGTATCCGCCATTGTCATGGATGCACCGGCCGCGCAGCGCGAGCAGTCGCCCCGCTGCGTCCGCGGCCACCTCCACGTCCCAGGTCTGATCGCGCTGCTGCGTGGTCGAGAGGAAATGCTCGCGCCGGTCTTCGATCCATTTGACCGGGCGCCCGAGCGCGAGCGACATCAAAGGAAGCGAGACTTCTTCCGGGTAGACCGCGCATTTCGGCCCGAATCCACCCCCGACATCGGGCGCCACGACCCTGATGCTTTGCTCGGGTTGCTCGAGATACTCCGCGAGCACGCGCCGCACCATGTAGGGCGCCTGGGTCGAGGTCCATAGCGTCAGCCTGCCATCGACGTCAGTTGCAGCGAGAACGCCGCGACCCTCCATGGAATGACAGCCGCCGCGATGCGTCTCGATCCGTTCCCGGAAGACGTGCGCGGCGGCGGAAAAGACGCTCTCCACATCGCCAAACTGGCTGCGCAAGGTGCCGACGAGATTGTTCTGCAGGCCGGAATGCGCGAGCGGCGCCCCGTGATCGAGCGCGCTTCGCCAATCGATCACGGCGGGCAATGGTTCGTACTCGACCTCGATCAGCGCCGCGGCATCCTCGGCCATGGTCCGCGTTTCCGCCACGACAGCCGCGACCGCCACCCCGACATGACAAACTTCATCGAACGCCAAGGGGTGATAGGTTATGGATTGCTTCAGGAGAGGCGACGGGATCATCTGCGGCAGAGGTTTCTTCGCCAAGCGTCCGAGATTCCCCGCCGTGAAGCAGGCAACGACGCCCGTTTGCGTCTCGGCCCTGCCGGTGTCGATAGACTTGACGCGGGCATGCGCCTGTTCGCTCCGGACGAAAGCGACGTGCAGCATTCCGGGCAGCCGGATGTCGTCGAGATATCGTCCGCGTCCCTGCAGCAGACGCGGATCTTCGATTCGTTTGACGGTCGCTCCAAAATGACGAACGCCCATTATGACCTCGCCCGCATGGCCTGCGCCGCCGCCAGGGCCGCATCGACGATCGTCTCATAACCCGTGCACCGGCAGATGTTTCCGGAAATCGCGTCGCGAATATCGGCTTCCGTCGGATCGCGATTGTCGGACAGGAGCGCGGCAAGCGTCATCAGCATTCCCGGAGTGCAGAAGCCGCATTGGAGACCGTGCTTGGACCAGAACTCCTGTTGGAGAGGATGGAGATCGCCATTGCTCGCCAAGCCTTCCACGGTCGCCACCGATGCGCCATCCGCCTGGATTGCAAACATCAAGCAGGAGCGGACGGGCTCGCCGTCGAGGAGGACGGTGCAGGCGCCGCACGCGCCATGCTCGCAGCCGATATGCGTGCCGGTGAGACCGAGCCTATCCCGCAAAACGCCGGCGAGATGATCGCGCGGCTCCGCGTCGACAAGGTGCGGCGTTCCATTGACGGTCAGACGAATTCGCATGGCAGATTCAGCCCCCGCGCGTATCGGGCGGCTTGGCTCCGTTCTTGTCGACTCGCGGCCGAGGCCGACCCCCGTCGCTGACCGCGGCAATGACAATGATTTCACCCGGCCGCGGGGCGCCGGGAACCGTAACACTGATGGTGTCGATCCGATCAAAATTCCAGATGTCGTCGCAATCGCTCAAGGGAACGTCGATCTGCGCACCGGCGGCGGCGACTTTCACGTTGGACGGTATGATGGCCTTCCCTCCCCCGATCGCCTCACGCATCGGCTTGCCCATCCGCGGATGGATGATGGCCGCTCCGTGCTCGATATCGCCGTCGACTCCGATGAGCGCCGCCTTGCCGTAGGCGACCGGCGCGTGCGCGAGCACACCGAGAGCCTCCTTGATGAGCCGAGCGCCGAGTTCTTCGCCAAAAGGGACCAGAATGCCAAGATCGTCAACCGGGTTTCCCGCAAGCGGGTTTGCGACAACGGCGCAGGCGGCGACCCGCGTGACCGGCCGGAGCGCGTTCAGCCCGCCCTCGGCGTGGATGGTGTCGCGGATCAAGAGAATACGTCGGAGCTGCATGTTCAATGTCCGATGAGGCGCGTGAAATTGCCGCCCAAGACCTGCTCGGCCTCCTTCTGCGGCATCGCACGCCGGATAAAACCAACCGGATCCGGATCCACCAGCAGGAACGGCGCGTCGGTTCCGAAGAACAGGCGATGCGAAGGCACGATCGTGGCCGCGAACTTCAGATAATCCGCCTCGAAACACGCCGCATCATAATACAACCGGGAAAGGTAGTCGCCCACGGGACGCGGAAGCGAGCGGGACAGTGCCGGATTGGTGTCGATTTCGCGCTGCATCCGCCCGCGCAGCATCAAGGCATACCCGCCGACATGCGCGCAGACGAGCTTGAGGCCGGGATAGCGATCAAGAAAGCCGCTGCAAATCATGCGGAATATGTTGATCGTCGTGTCGAAAAGATAGCCGGCGACCACCGTCAACTCATAGTCCCCGGTCCGCTCGCGTCCCGCGGCATCGGCGGGATGCACGAACAACGGAACGTCGAGCTCGACAGCGGCGTCGAAGACCGGCTGAAACCGCTCGTCCGGCAAATAGGCGCCGCGCACATTGGTCGCGACATGCCCGCCGACGAACCCGTGCTCGATCACGCAACGGCGCAGTTCGGCGGCCGCTTCCTGCGGATCCTGCATCGGAAGAAACGCCCAAGCCGCGAACCGCTTCGGATCGGAGGAAATCAGCTCGGCGAAACCGTCATTGCAGAGGCGAGCCGCTTCCACCGCAAGCGAGGATTCGACGTAATAGTTGATCAGAGGCGTCGCCAGGGAAATGACGGTTCGATCTATGCCGAGCTTCTTCATGCGTAGCAACTGACGTTCCGGATCGAAGAACGTCCTGGTCAGTGGAAAGTGAGACCCGCGGCAGACAATGTCGACATTCTCGCCCTCTGCCTTGACCTCCGCGAGCTCGAATTCATGCCGCTTCCGCACCAGATCGAAATACCGGCCGGGAACGAAATGACAATGCATGTCGATGATCATGATCAGAGCCCCAGATACGCGACCTTCAGACGCTCATCCTTGAGAAGGTCCGCGCCGCCGCCCTGCATCACGATGCGCCCGTTCTCCATCACATAGGCATGGTCGGCTACGCGGAGCACGTGATGCACGCTCTGCTCCACCACCAGGATCGTCAGGCCCGTTCGTCTCAAGTCCTCGATGAGGTCGAACACGCGCTTGACATAGATCGGAGCGAGCCCTTCGGTGGGCTCGTCGAGGAGGAGCACGCGCGGCTTCGCCATCAGCGCACGGCCGATCGCCAGCATCTGCTGCTCGCCTCCGCTCAGCGAACCCGCGACCTGCGAGCGGCGCTCGGCCAGAACCGGCAACAATGCAAATACGCTTTCAAAGGTTTGGGCGCGAACTTGCCGCGCCGCCGCCGGATAGGCGCCGACTTCGAGGTTCTCGAATACGGTCATGAACGGAAACAGCCGACGGCGTTCGGGAACGAGCACGAGCCCTTTCGATACGCGCTCGTAGGCCGGAAGCTCCTCGATACGCTCGTGCTCGAGCGTGATCGCGCCACGGCACGAGGTTCGCAGGCCGGCAAGGGAATACATCAGGGTGCTTTTGCCGGCCGCATTCGCGCCGACCAGCCCCACGACCTTGCCCCGCCCGATGTGCAGATCGAGATCATGCAGGATTTCGACCGTCCCGTAGGAGGCGCTCAAGCCTTCGACCCTAAGCATGGACCGCCTCATCGCCGAGATAGGCTTTGATCACCGCGGGATCCTTCGCGATCGCCTCGGGAACTCCGTCGGCGATGAATTCCCCACGATTGAGCACCAGAATGCGGCTCGCCGTCGACATGATCGCGCGCAGGACGTGCTCGACCCAGATGACGGTCATGCCGCGCGCCGGAAGCGAAGCGACGAGCTGGCTCATCGCATTCACCTCGCTCGGCGTCAGCCCCGCCATGATCTCGTCGAAGAGAATCAGACGCGGCTTGAGCGCGATCGCGCGGGCCACTTCGAGGCGCTTCAGCAGCCCGGTGGTCAGCGTTCCAATGGATGCGTTGACGTAGTCCGAAAGCCCAACCTCCTCCAGCACCCGTTCGGCGTCACGACGCGCGGCGGTGACATTTGGCTGATGCAGCAACGCACTTAGAACCACATTCTCGACGACCGACATGTGCCGATACGGTTTCGGTATCTGGAACGTACGCGCGATCCCAATCCTGGCGATCTGATAGGGTTTCCATCCCGTGATGCGTTGGCCGGAGAAAAAGATGTCGCCGGTGGTCGGAACGAGCGCGCCCGCGACAAGATTGTAAAGGGTGCTCTTGCCCGCCCCGTTGGGGCCGATGAGCCCAAGAAGCTCGCCTTCGCGGACGACGAAATTCGCGTCCTTGACGGCCCACAAGGCGCCGAAGGATTTGCCAAGGCCGCGCACGTCGAGCAGCGCGGTCATCCCTTTTTCCCGAATCGCTTGGCCACATGGTCGATCGCCGAGGCGATGCCGCCGGGGAAATACAGCATCACGACGATCAGAACGCCGCCGTAAATGACGAGATGCAGCCCGGCCGCCGTGTGGCCCAGATACGAGCGCAGCATCTCGGACAGCGGCGTGATAGCGAAGGAGCCCAGCACGGGGCCGATGGCGGAGTTCAATCCCCCGAGCGCGGGGAGCAGCGCGAACTGAAATGAAAGCTCAGGCGAAATCACGTGGGTGGGGTCGAGATACAGGAAATATTGGGCAAAAAGCGAGCCCCCGATGCCGGTGAGAAACGCACTGAGACTCATCGCGGCGGTGCGCACGAGCAGCGGATTGATGCCGGCCGCGCTGGCCGCATCCTCGTCATCCCGAACCGCAAAAAGATAGAACCCGTAGCGTGAACCCTCCACGACCTTGACCGTCCCATATACCGCCACCAAAAACGCGAGCATCAAGACCGCGTAGGCGGACTTCGACGCGAACACCATGTTGGCGAAGCTTGCGACGGGCGGAATGGAGAGCCCTTCCGGCCCGCCGGTGAGCGTCGACCAGTTCAAGGCCCCGATGCGAACCACCTCGGCTGCGGCGAGGGTGGAGAGAATGAAAAACGGTCCGCGCAATCTCGCGCAGATCAGCGCCAGCACCATGCCGCACGCAGCCGCGAGCAGCCCGCCGACCCAGATGCCGATCCAGGGCGAAACATCGAGCCTGACCAGGAGAATGGTCGAGGCATAGGCGCCTACTCCGAAGAACGCCGCATGGCCGAACGAGATCAGCCCGCCGAACCCGCCGGCGATGTTCCACGCGAGCGCGAGCGCGGCCCACAAATACGTGAGGATCATCACGTCCTGAAAACTGCGCGGGAGCGGCACCGCGATAAGCGCGGCGCAAATCAGGAGCAGGACGAGTTCGAAGAGCGAAAGGGTGCCGCGTTGCGGCATCACTCCGAACCGGCTTTGCCTGCGGATCGGCTCCAGAGCAACGGTGGTCATGGCGGTCTACTCGTTGATGCCGATGGTCGCTGCACCCTTCTGCCCGAGAAGTCCGTTGGGGCGGAAGATCATGACCAGAAGGAAGAGAATGAAGAAGAACATCTGCCCGAAGGCGGGCGCGACGTAATAGCTGCTGAGCGACTGTACGATGCCGATGCAGATGCCGCCGACAAAGGCGCCTTCGATGCTGCCCATCCCGCCCAGGACGACGATAACGAAGGCGATCAGGACGAAATTGAGCCCAACGGTTGGAAAAACCGAGAACAAGGGAAGCATCACGCTTCCGGCCAGTCCGACAAGCGCCGAGCCGCCGGCGAAAGTCAGCAGGAAAATCCGCGGGACCGGAATGCCCATGAGCTGCGCGGCCTCGCCATCCTGCACCGTGGCGCGGATGGCTTTGCCGAGATACGTCGTCTGGATCATCCACCGCAGGCCAAGCGTCGCCAGCAGCGATATGACGAAACCGAAGACCAGCTCGGGCTTTGCGAAAAACGGGCCGAGCATGACCGCGCGGCCGTCAAACAGCGGGGGGACATCGCGCAGATCGGCGGTCAGCGCCATCAGCGCGACGTTCTGCAACAAGATCGACAGGCCCATGGTCGCGAACACGACCACGAGGTGGGGCTTGTCGAGCGCCGGCGCGATCATCAAGCGATGCGTCAGCGCGCCGAACAAAAACATGCCGGGAACGACCGCGAGGATTGCGACATAGGGGTTGAGGCCGAACAGCGCGGTGACGGCCCAAGCCCCATACATGGCGATCATCAGGAATTCGCCATGCGCGAAGTTGACGACGCGCAGAACGCCGAAGATCAGCGTCAGGCCGATGCTCATCAGCGCATAGACACTGCCGATGAGCAGGCCCGAAAAAACAAGCTGTCCGATCGTCGTCATCGACTTCCCGAACCGAAGCTCGCGCGCCCGGTTTCCAAACCGCCGGTGCGCCGCCTCACGTCCTCAGCGCTGGCTCCACGAAGGCATCGGAGTCATGATGGTATCGTGCGTCGCCAGGCTCTTCGGGAAGACCTGGTTGTTTCCGTCCTTCTGCCATTGCCATACGCCGACCGAGGCGCGCAGGTTCTGCCCGAAGTCTTTCGGATCGGGCGCCCAATCGTTGTTGGTGAACTTGACCCCGCTCCCGTTCACCATGCTCCCGAGCGGGAGATCGAGCTTGAGCGCGATCTCACGCAGCTCGGCCGGCTCCACCGTCTTGGCTTTCGGCAGCACCTCCGTGAACAGCGTCCAGACGGCCGAGAAACCCGCCGCCGCATGGCCGGCAGGCGCGCGCTTGAGCTTGTCCTGGTAGCGCTTGTAGAACTCGTCCGCCACCTTGCGGACCTCCGCCGTCAGGACATTCGGATTCACGCGCGGAGGAAAGTCGGCGACGTAGATGCCATTCACCATGTCGCCGATCGAGTCCCGGAGGTCGGGATTGGAGTAGCCGGCGCTCACCCCGATGAATGCGCCGACGTTGAAATCGAGCTCCTTGGCCTTGCGCTGAAAAAGCACGGCGTCGTTCGGGAAGGAAATCGCGATGACGACGTCAGGCTTCACATCTTTCAATTTCTGCACGATCGGCGTCATGTCGGTCGTGAACTGGTCGTAGCCTTCGTCGTAGACGAGCTTGATCCCCTTCGTCGGCGCGTAGGCGCGAACGCCGTCACCGACCGACTTGCCGAAGGCGCGATTTTCCCAAAGGAGCGCGACGCGCAAGTCGCCGACGGATTTTCCGAGCCTTTGCGACAGGACCTCGGCGGAGAAATCGACCGCCGCCTCTCCGTAGCGGCGCGCCGCCGCGCCGACCTGGAATGTGTATTTGAAGCCCCGGCGCGTGATGATCTCGGCGGCGCCCGTCGTCTCCCAATGGAAGACGCCCTGGCGCTCGGCGGCCTGGCTCACGGCGATCGCGATCGGCGAAGCGAACGAACCGGTCGTGATCTTGACGCCGTCGCGGCTGATGAGGCGTTCCGTTTCCGAAATGGCCGCGTTCGGATTGGTCGCGTCCCCATGCACGAATTCCACCTTCCGCCCGTTGACGCCGCCACGCTCGTTGATCATGTCGCGCGCGATCTGCATCGCTTCCCAGTTTTCGATTCCATTCTTGGCGAAGGGGCCGGTGACGGGGAGAAGCACGCCGATCTTGATCGGCTCCTGCGCATGAACCGCGCCGGCATGTCCCAGCAGGGCCGCGGCGGCAAGTGCAAGTGCGGAAAGCGTCGGCGCCGTTCGCATAGCGGTATCTCCGTTTGCCGGACAGTCCGGCGAGAGAGTCGATGCTATCGGCTCCGCAAACATGCAGCAAGCGCATCGAACCTATACGAGAGATACGTTTCTCGTATATCTTGCCAGTCCGCAGTTTCACCGGGCGACAACGATGCCGCAGACTATTCTCCGGTTCGAGTATTTCCTCGCCGTTATGGAGTACCGCAACATCAGCCACGCCGCCGAGGCGCTGCGCGTGTCGCAGCCGACCTTGAGCCGCCAGATCCGCGCCTTGGAGCGCGAATTCAACGTGCCGCTTCTGATACGCCACGGGCGCGGCGTCTCTCTCACCGAAGCGGGCACGAAGCTCGGAGAAGGCTTGCGCGGGTTCGACAGGCAGCTGCGCTCGCTGAAGGACGAAGTCGCCGCCGCGTCGTCCGAGCCGTCCGGCGAGGTCGCCTTTGGCCTCCCGCCCTCCCCCCGCAGCCTCTTGGCGGTCCCAGTGATCCAGAGGTTGACCGAAGCATGTCCGCAGGTTGCGGTTCGCATCGCGGAAGAGACAAGCGGCGACATTCGCGATCTCGTCGCAAGCGGCGAGCTCGATTTGGCGATTACGAACTCCGACGAGCCGATGAAAGGCCTGCTGGTCGACCCGCTCGCAACCGAACCGTTGCTGCTGGTCGGCCCAAGAAGCTCCGGCTTGTCCCTTGGCGACCCGGTTCCGATTTCGATGCTGGCGAAGGCGCCGCTGGTGCTCACGACAAGACCCAACAGCCTTCGGCGCGTCGTCGAGCATGAACTCGCGCGGCATGGATTGCGGCCGCAGGTGCGCATCGAGGCGAACACGCTTCCGCTGATGACCGATCTGGTCGCTCAGGGCTTGGGTTATACCCTGCTCCCGTCTTGCAGCGTCCTTGCGCTCGTGCATGCAGGGATGCTGTCCGCAAGCCCCGTCTCCGGCATTCGCGGGATCACCTGGATGATTGCGCGTCCGTCCAATCGCGGCTTGAGCGCGGCAGCCAAAGTGCTGCTGGAGATGATTACCGCAACCGCGCAGGACTTGATCGCGGCGGGCCGATGGCCGATGGCCCGCGCGCTCGGCACGTCCGCCCCGGCCATCGCCGCCGCGCGCTTGGCCGACAGCGAGACGAAGCCGCTCCGGCGCCGCACGCGTCGGAAGCGGCGAGCCGGGTCCAACCCGAAGCCGGCGAGCGCACGATCAGCGACGCCGACCGCACGCAGCCGCCGGCGCTGAAACGGGCCGCGGCGGCCCTCAAGCCGCTCGCGCCGGAAGCATGCCGATGTCGGTCAGAATGCGATCGCCCGACCGTTTCAGCGCATCCAGCTTGGCGTCCAGATCGGGGTGAAGGAGCTTCCCGCCGCGCTTCATGACGCGCCCGGCCACGATAACAGTGTCGACATTGGCGATTCCGGCTTGCAGCACCAGCGAGCCGACAGGATCGCGCGCGGGCCACATGTTCAGGTCGCTCGCGCGCATCAGCACAAGATCAGCGTCCTTGCCGGGCGTGATGGTGCCGATGCGATGGTCAAGGCCCGCCATCTTGGCGGCGTTCACGGTCACCCAGGCGAGCGCATCGCGGCACGTGACCGGCATGTCGTCCGGACGCGCGCCCTTCGCGTTCAAGGTGTCAATGATGCTGCGGTTGCGCTCGTGCTGCAGGGTCATGCGCATGGCGGTGAAGAGGTCGCTCGATACCGAGGTCTCGACATCCGTGCCGATCGACACCGGCGATTTCACATCGTGCAATCGTCCCGTGAGAGGATCGCCATACCCCATCTGCAGCTCGATCTCAGCGGTCACGGTGAACATGGCGCCCGCGGCGGCGAGCCTGGATATCGTCGCCGGCGCGATATCGTTGCCGTGCACGATATTGATCTTCGAACTGATCAGACCTTCCGCCAGCAAGCGCTCAAACCCGTCGGCAACCACCGGCTTGCCGCCCCCGACATGCATGGAGGCGACAAGATCGAACTCGCGCGCAAGCGCGATATCGGCGCGGGTCACCTCGTAGATCGAATAATACGGACCGAGGATCGCCAGGCCGAAGGTGACGAGCCCGTCGCGGCTCGCGAAGCGGCCCCTGCAGAAGCGTTCGATCTCCGAGCGGGGCATCGGAATTTCACTGAAATGCTTCTGCCCTGGCTTCGGGTTCGGCTTGGGCGATCCATGCAGGAAGAGGGCGCGGATGCCGGCCTCGTCGAGACCGGCGATGGCCGCTTCGCTGTGTTCCGGTGTCGGATTATTGTGGCACCAATCGACCAGCGTGGTCGCGCCGCAGTTCAGTTGATTGAGCGCACCGACGAGATTCGCAATGCGAATATCCTCCGGCTTGTAATAGGTCGCGAGCCCGCGATGCATGGCCTGCATGTATTTCGCGACCGTCCAGTCGCCGGCGAGGCCGCGGAGCGCGCTCTGCCATGTATGCACATGCGCGTTGATGAAGCCCGGGGCGACGATCATCCCGGAGGCGTCGATCACCGCCGCGCCCGGCGCCGCGATCTCGGCCGCAACCTGCGCGATGCGGCTGTCTTCGATCAGCACGTCGCCTTTGGGAAGATCCGGCCCGTCCATGGTGATGACGGTTCCGCCTTTGATCAAGGTTCGTGGCATTCCTCGCTCCGCTCGGCCGCTGCAACCGCGCCAATGTAGCAGCAGGGACAGAATATTGAGCAACACTTTCGCGCGGCGCAGGCGCACGCGTTTGACCTTCTTCTCCGATGGCCGCTATGGTTGGGTCAAGAAACAAACCCACTTCGATCTCATGGGAGGGATCATGCTCGATCGCAGAACCGTCACAGCCGGCATTGCGGCCACCGCCGGCGCAACCTTGCTGCCGCGCAGCACTCGTGCGCAGACCGGTCCGATCCGGATCGGCTTCCTGACCATCGCCTCCGGCGCGCTCGCGGCCGGCGGCCGCCAGCTCGATGAAGGAATCAAGCTCTTCCTCAAGGAACGCAACAACCAGATTGCCGGGCGGCCGGTCGAAATCATCTTCGCCGACACCGCCGGGCAGCCGGCAAACGCCCGCACCAAGACGCAGGAGCTCGTCGAGCGAAACAAGGTCCACGCGATCATCGGGCCGCTCGCCGCCTTCGAGGCGCTCGCCATCAACGACTACATCCAGCAGAGCGAAACGCCGATCGTGTCCGATTCGGCGGCGGCCGAAGACCTCACCCAGCGCAAGCTCAATCCATGGTTCATCCGCGTGGTGCCGACCTCGGCGCAGACCGTGCACCCGCTTGCGGATTACGCAATGAAAACGCTGAAATTCAAGCGCATCGCCACCATTGCCGATGATTTCGCCTTTGGCCACGAACACACGGCCGGCTTCCAACGCGTGTTCGAGGACTCCGGCGGCAAGATCGTGCAGAAGCTGTGGCCGCCGCTGAACGTCGCCGACTACGGATCCTATATCGCGCAGTTCAAGCGCAACGTCGACGCGATCTATGCCGGCTTTGCAGGCGCGAACGGATTGCGCTTCCTCAAACAATACGCCGAGTACGGTCTCGCCGGGCAGATTCCCGTGGTTGGTCACATGACCACGGTCGATGAGGGCATTCTCAAGAACATGGGAGACGAGGCCCTCGGCGTGATTTCGGGCGGATGGTACTCCGCCGGGATCGACACGCCGACGAACCGAAAGTTCGTCGCCGCCGTGAATGCCGAATACAAGGCCGATCCGGGCTACTACACGACCGGCGCTTATCTCGCCGGGATGGCGATCGAGACCGCCGCAAAGGCGGTGAACGGCAACATCGAAGACAAGAAGGCCTTCATGGCGGCGCTGCGCAAGACCGACATCAAGGACACGCCCGCCGGTCCCTTGAAGATCGACGAGTACGGAAACCCGATCTACAACATCTACATCCGAAAGGTGGAGCGGCGGGAAGGCCGGCTCGTCAACACGGTCATCCACACCTACCCGAATGTCAGCCAGTTCTGGAACTACGATCCGAAGGCCTTTCTGGCGAATCCGGTCTATTCGCGCGACTGGCCGCCGGCAAAGAATCTGGAGTGACGGACTAGCGCGACAGGCGTCATTCCCTCGCCCCACGACGACGCATGCGGGACGCCGTCATCCTGAGCCGCCGGCCGCAGGCCGGGCGCGACGGATTGCGACGTCTCAGGATGCGACCGGGTCCTCTGCACCATGAATGTCGGCTTTTGGCTTCTCCAATCTCTGAACGCGCTCGCGCTGGGCGGACTCCTCTTTCTGCTCTCGGCGGGATTCTCGCTCATATTCGGCCTGATGCGGATCGCGAATCTCACGCATGGCGCCTATTTCATGCTCGGCGCCTATGTCGGCTTGAGCGTTTTGCAGGCGGGCTGGGGGTTTTTCGCAGCGGCGGCGATTGCGGCGCTTGTCATCGCCGTCGTCGGCGGCTTCGTGCAGCGCGCGATCCTCTCCAAGCTCGGCGACCGCGTGCTGGCGCAGGTTCTTGTCACGCTCGGGCTCTCCTTCATCATCGCCGATCTCTGCCTGATGCTCTGGTCCGGCGACCCGATGCAATTGCCGGCGCCGCGCGCGCTGACAACTCCCATCCGCGTGTTCGGTTACGTGTTTCCCGGCTATCGCGTCTTCGTCGTCGTCGTGTCGCTGGCGATTGCGGTCGGGCTGTGGTTCCTGATCGAGAGGACGCGGATCGGCGCCATGGTGCGCGCCGGCGTCGACGATATGCAGATGGCGCGTGGCATGGGAATCCGGGTGTCGCGCCTCTTTACGCTCGTGTTCTGCCTCGGAACCGGGCTTGCGGGCCTCGGAGGCGTCCTGGGCGGACCGATCCTCTCGGTTTACCCCGGGCTCGACAGTGAGATGCTGCCGCTTGCGCTCGTGGTCGTCATCCTCGGCGGGATCGGCAGCCTGTTCGGCGCTTTTGTCGGGAGCTTCATCACGGGCTTCATCTACACGTTCGGACAAGCGCTGTTGCCGGACTTCGCCTACATCATCCTGTTCCTGCCCATGATCGTCGTGCTGATGTTCAAGCCGGGCGGCCTCTTTGGGGAGCGCCCGGCATGAACCGGTTCGCGCTGGCCGTGCTCGCCGTTGTCCTCTTCGCGCCGCTCCTGACCGGACAGACCTTCTACATCAACGTCGCAAGCCAGATCTTGATCGCCGCCGTGTTTGCCGCGAGCCTGAACATTCTTGTCGGCTATGGCGGATTGGTTTCGCTCGGGCATGCCGCATTTTTCGGATTGGCGGCCTATGCGATCGCGCTTTGCACCACGCGCTGGGGCTTCGGCCACCTCTCCGCAATTCTGACCGCGCTTGTCTTCACGACGGGCGTCGCCGCCCTGTTCGGGGTGATGTCGCTGCGGGCGACCGGGATCACCTTCCTGATGATCACGCTCGCGCTCGGGCAGACGCTGTGGGGCGTCGCCTATCGATGGTCCGATCTCACCGGCGGCGACAATGGGATCACCGACATTCGCCGGCCCACGCTGCTCGGCGTCGACTTCAACGATCCGGTCGCCTTCTATCTCGCGATGACGGTCGTGTTTGTGGCCACGATGGCGTTCATGTCCATGTTCGTGCGCTCCGGCCTCGGCATGAGTCTCGAGGGCGCGCGCGATCAGCCGCGCCGGATGCGCATGCTCGGACACAATGTTCGCCTGGTGCAGTGGCTCGCCTTTGTGATCGCCGGCTTCTGGGCCGCCGTGGCGGGCATCTGCTTCGTCTATTACCACAACTATGTTCACCCGCATTCGCTCGGCCTGCCGACCTCCGCTGAAACGCTCCTCATGGTCATCGCCGGCGGGGTCGGAACGCTTGCGGGTCCGCTCGTCGGCGCCGCCATCGTGGTGATCCTCAAGATGGTCGTGAGCGCCTATGTCGTGCGCTGGGTCATGCTGCTCGGCATCGTCTTCGTCCTCATCGTGGTTTTCCTTCCCGAAGGCGTCGTGCCGGGCGCAGCGCGGCTGCTCCGCACATTGCGCGCCGCGCGCGAAGGCGTGAAGCGAAGAGAGCGCGCGGCATGAATGCGCTCGAAGTCGGTGGCCTCACGAAGTATTTCGGCGGCCTGCCGGCCGTGCACGAGGTCACGATCGAGGTCCCGCAGGGCGACAGGCGCCTCCTGCTCGGGCCGAACGGCGCCGGGAAAACGACCCTCTTCAATCTGATCACCGGCGACCTCCCGCCGACGGAGGGTAGCGTCCGCCTTTTCGGACGGGACATCACGCGCATCCCCTCGCACCGCTGCTCGCATTTCGGGCTGGCGCGGACCTACCAGATCCTCACGCTCTTTCCGCGCAGCACGCTGGAGGATAACGTGGTCTTTGCGCTGCTCGGCCTTTCGCCTTTGCGATTCAACCCGCTTCGGCGCGTTCGCGGAAACGCGGAATTGCAGGCGCAAGCGCGCGCCGCCCTCGCCCTTGTGGGGCTCGAGAGCAAGGCGCAAAGCTTTTTGAGCGAAACCTCCTATGGCGAGAAACGCCGGCTGGAGCTTGCATTGGCTCTTGCGCAAAAGCCGAGGCTCCTGCTGCTCGACGAGCCGCTGGCCGGGCTCTCGACCGAGGAGCGGGCGCAGATGCGTGTCCTGATTTCCTCGATTCCGCGCGAGATCACGATCGTGATGATCGAGCACGACATGGATACGGCGCTGGCGCTGGCCGAGAGCATCACCGTCATGCACCACGGCCGCGTCGTGGCCGGAGGCGATCGCGCCACCATCGTCAAGGATCCGCGCGTCCGGGAGGTCTATTTTGGCCACTGACGCGATCTGCCTCGAGGGCGTCAACACATTCTACGGCGAAAGCCACGCCTTGCATGACCTCTCCTTGTCGCTCCGCGCCGGATCGGTGCTCGCGCTGCTCGGCCGCAACGGCGCGGGCAAGACGACGACGCTTCATTCCATCGTCGGCTTCCAGCCGGTCCGCTCGGGCCGCATCGCGCTGTTCGGCGAGGAGGTTGCGGCGCTTGCGCCGGAGGACATCGCCCTCAAAGGCATCGCGCTCGTGCCGCAGGGGCGGCGCGTCTTTCGCAGTCTTTCGGTGCGGGAAAATCTCACGGTGGCGAGCCGTATCCCGGCCGGCGCGCGATTTACGCTCGAGCGCATCTACGACATGTTCCCTCGCCTGAAAGAACGAGCGAAACAGAATGCGGGCTCGCTGTCCGGCGGCGAGCAACAGATGCTCGCCATCGCACGCGCCCTCCTCACCAACCCGCGCGTCATGCTGTGCGACGAGCCGTCCGAAGGTCTCGCCCCCCGCGTCGTCGAGGACGTCGGCGCCGCGCTCAGCCAGCTGAAATCCGAAGGACTCTCCGTCCTGCTGGTCGAGCAGAACACGCGCCTTGCGCTCGCGCTCGCCGACCATGTCGCGATCCTCAACACCGGCCGGCTCGCATTCTTCGGCACTGTCGCCGAGGCGACGGCCAAGGACGATTTCCTCGTCCAGCAACTCGGCGTTCATTGAGGGCTCCCACATGCAACAGCTTGCGACAAAAGACGGCGCGCTCACCGCCGTGCGGACGGGAACGGGGCGCGATCTCGTGCTCGTGCACTCGCTGCTCACCGATCGGCAGGCTTTTGATGCCGTGATCCCGGAGCTCGCAAGGCACTTTCGCGTCACGCTTCTCAACTTGCCCGGATTCCACGGCTCAAGACCGGTGGGGGGCGATCTCGCGGCCTATGCCCGGTCCATCGCCGCAGCGTTCGACGATCTGGCGATCGCGCGCGACGCCATCCTGCTCGGCAACGGGTTCGGAGGAACGGTGTGTCTCGCCTTTGCGCTCGACCATCCCGGGCGCATCGGAAAGCTCGTGCTCTGCGACGTCGCGGCCGGATTTCCGGAGGCGGGCAAGCAGGCGTTCCGCGTGATGGCGCAAAAGGTGAGCGAGGGCGGCATGGCCGCGATCGCCGAGATCGCCGCCAAGCGCGTGTATCACGATGCCTATGTCGCCGCGCATCCGCATGTCATCGGCGAGCGGCGCGCCGTGCTGATGGAGGTCGACCCGACGGCCTTCCGTGCTGCGTGCAACGCGCTTGTCGACGCCGATCTCATGCCGCGCCTGCCCGCGCTCCGCGTGCCGACGCTCGTCATCTACGGCGCGCTCGATCAGGCGACGCCGCCCGCGCTCAACAGGCTGATCGGCGACGCCGTCCCGACCGCGCGGCAAATCGAAATACCGGATTGCGGACACTGCCCGCCGCTCGAGCAGCCGGCCACGTTCCTGCGCGCGATCGAGCCGTTCCTGAAAGGGTGACGCGGAGCGGACCCGCGTCAGCGCGCCGCGTCGAGCAAGTCCGGCCGCAGCGCGGCGAGCGCGATCAGGCCGGCCGGGAGCGCGACGCCGGCGCGCCGCATGTCCTGCGCAGCCGCCTGGCAGCCTCGCAGATCATTCGCGCTCGCCAATGCCTGCGCCTGCTCCAAAGAGATGCTTGGCGGCGTCGAAAAGCTTTGCGCGGTCGGGATCGGCGCCGCCTGGCCGGAGGCCTGCTGCGCCTTGTCCACCGGCGGCGCGGTCTGTCCCGGCGCAACCGGCACCGTGCTCTGTCCCGATGCGTTCGGAATCGGCGCGCTCTGCCCGGAGGTCTGCGGAGCAGGCGGCTGCGGTTGACTCTGCTGTTGCGGCTGGGATTGGGGAGCCGGTTGAGCCTGCCCTGTTCCGCCTGCGCCGGATACCCCCTTGGGCTGGAGAAAGGCGACGAGCTCGCTGCACATGATACCCGGCCCGCCGGTTGGGGCCGGGTTGCCGTTCGCTTCTGCGCGCTGTTGAGCGTCGCTCTTCGGCGCCATGGGCGCCACCAGCAATTCCTTCGGTTGCGACTGAACTTGTCCGCTCTCCGATTGCGGCTGCCCCGTCGCCGCCGGCGGCGCGGACTGCGGCCGTCCCTGATCGAGGCCTTGTGCAGACGAGTGCGGACTGAACGCGGCTGCGCCAAGCAAGAGCGCGGCGAGAGCGGCAAGATGGCGGCGTCGGATAGACATAGGACTACTTCCGGGTTGCATCGACCTGCGACAGAGCGCCGGCCGCTTGGCCGGCTTCGCGTCCGGCATGGGGGCGGCCCGACCAGTCCGGCCCAACCAGATTGTGACCCGGATCGCCGACTCGCACGCTCGGCAGCGGTTGGGCTTGGTAGACCGGCTCCTGCGCAAGGTAGAAGAGAACGCCGCTGACGGCGGCCAGGAGCAGCAGGGCGGCGAGGGACGCTGCAATCACCTTCATCGCCCTACTCCGCCGGCACCGCGCCGCGCCCGAGCTGGCGGCCGCTCGCGGTCTTTGCCTGTTCCTCTTCGACCCAGACGCTGTGATGCGCCTTGGCCCAGGCGAGGTCCACCTGCCCGGAGCCCATCGCGTCATAGGCTCCCTCCATGCCGAGGGAGCCGATATAGATGTGCGCGATGATGACCGCGATCAGGATCATGCCGCTGATCGCGTGGACATATTGCGCGATTTGCATGCCATTGATGTCGAGCGTCCAGAACGGAAACAGCATCATCACGCCGCTCACGGTGGCAGCGAGACCGCCGAGGATCACCGACCAGAAGATGAGCTTCTGTCCCGCGTTGAAGCGGGCCGCCGGCGGATTTGCATGCGAGAGAAAGCCGCCCATCTGCTTGAGCCAGGCCGCATCGTAGCGATCCGGCAGATTGTCCCGGACCCAGAGAACGATCATGGCCAACATCCCGAGCACGAACGGCAGCGACACTGCGTTATGCGCGAACTTCGCGTATTGCGACCAGGTCGCGAACGCCTCCGGCCCGATCAGAGGAAACAGGAGCCGCTTGCCGAAAATGTAGTTCAGGCCCGTAATCGCGAGCACCAGGAAGGAAGCGGCGGTCAGCCAGTGAATGAAGCGCTCGAAGGCGTTGAAGCGTTCGATCTTCACGCCGGAGCGTTCGTCCATCATGATGCGACCGCGCATCAGATAGAAGGCGGCGAGCGCGGCGATCATGCCGATGATCAGGATGCTGCCGAGCCAGGGAAGGATGCGCTCATGAAAGCGCTGGTAGCTGCGCCCCTGCGGCTGCTCCAGGATCGACGCTTTATAGTCGGGGATCGTGACACGGCCCTGCAATTTCCCGAGCTCTTGCAGAAGCTGCGCTTCGGTCGGGGCCTGCGCCGTCGGATTGGCGCCGCTTGGCGTCGTGACCTGCGCAGGCGGCGGGGCGTCCCGGCCGTGTTGCGCCGTGAGCGGCGTCGCCGAAGACAGCATCAGCGCCACGCACAGGCCCGCCGCCCAGCACGCCGCACGCCGCGTCAGAACCCCCCCTGTCGAACGATCGGCACGCACTTCACCCAACTCCCGAGTTACATCTGCACGGTTTCAAGATAGGCCGTTCTCCAGCCCCAGGACCCGGTGCCGTAGCCGCGCTGCATCACACGTTGCTTGTAGATTTGCGCGATCATCTCGCCGTCGCCGGCCAGAAGCGACTTCGTCGAGCACATCTCGGCACACAGCGGCAGCTTCCCCTCCGCCAGCCGGTTGCGGCCGTAAGCGGCGTATTCCGCCGCGCTGTTGTCAGCCTCAGGCCCGCCCGCACAATAGGTGCACTTGTCCATCTTCCCGCGCGAACCGAAATTGCCGGCGCGCGGGAATTGCGGCGCTCCGAACGGGCAGGCGTAGAAGCAGTAGCCACATCCGATGCAAAGCTCTTTGGAGTGGAGGACGACCCCGTCGGCGGTTTGATAGAAGCAATCAACCGGGCAGACCGCGGCGCATGGCGCATTCGTACAATGCATGCAGGCCATTGAGATGGAACGCTCGCCGGGCTTGCCGTCATTCAAGGTGATGACGCGCCGGCGGTTGATTCCCCAAGGGACGTCGTGTTCGTTCTTGCAAGCCGTGACGCAGGCATTGCATTCGATGCAGCGATCCGCGTCGCACAGGAACTTCATGCGAGCCATGGTCGAACTCCGTTACGCGGCCCGGATCTGGCACAACGTCGCCTTGGTCTCCTGCATCCCGGTAACCGGATCGAACCCGTAGGTCGTCACCGTGTTCACACTCTCGCCAAGCACGATCGGGTCGGTGCCGGGCGGATATTTGGAACGCAGATCGACTCCTTGATACCAGCCGGAAAAGTGGAAAGGCATGAAGGCGACGCCCCTGCCCACGCGATCGGTCACGAGCGCCTTTACGCGGACCCTCGCGTTGTTCTCCGCACCGGAAACCCAAACCCACTGCCCGTCGCGGATGCCGCGATCGGCCGCGTCCGCAGTGTTGATCTCGACGAACATTTCCTGCTGCAGCTCGGCAAGCCAGCGGTTCGAGCGCGTCTCCTCCCCGCCGCCCTCGTACTCGACCAAGCGCCCGGAGGTCAGAATGATCGGGAATTCTCTTGGGATGCCGCGATCGATCGCGCCCCGCTGAACGCTCAAGCCCCGGTTGGGCAGGCGGAACTGGCGTTCGTCCGGCCGGGTCGGATACTTGGCGACGAGATCCGGGCGCGGCGAATAGATCGGCTCGCGATGGACGGGGATCGGATCAGGCAAATTCCAGGCGTGGGCGCGCGCCTTGCCGTTGCCGTAATGCGACACGCCATGATCGAGACAGACGCGCTGAATGCCGCCTGAGAGATCGGTCGCCCAGGAGACGGCGTCTACGTTGTTGCCCCCGATCCGCGTGATGACGGCGATCTCCTCAGGTGTCAGGTCCCTGTCCCAGCCGAGCTTCTTCAGAACGCCGAAAGTGAACTCGGGATAGCCGTCGACGAGCTCGGAACCCCGCGTATAGGAGCCTTCCGCCAGCAGCGTCTGTCCATTGCGCTCGATGCCGAAGCGGGCGCGGAAGGTTGCGCCGCCATCCTTCACATGCAGGTTTGTGTTGTAGAGAATCGCCGATCCGGGATGGCGGATTTCGGGCTTGCCCCAGCAGGGCCAGGGCAGCCCGTAATAGTCGCCGCCAACTTCGGGATCGTCCTTCGGCGCACGCAGCGTGACGAGATCGAACTTCGACTGGTTGCGCATATGCGCCTTGAGCCGTTCGGGCGACTGGCCGCAGTAGCCCGTCGACCAGCCGCCGCGATTGATCTCGCGCAGAATGTCCTCGGGCGACGGCCGGTTGCCCTCGACCTGAATGTGCTTGAACATCTGGTCGGCGAATCCGAGCTTCTGCGCAAAGCGATAGATGACCTCGTAGTCCTCCTTCGATTCGAAGCTCGGCTTGACGACCTGCTCACCCCATTGCAGTGAACGATTGGACGCGGTGCGGGACCCGTCCGTCTCGAGCGAACTGCACACCGGCAAAAGATAGGTGTTGTCTTGCCGCGCATTGAGCGCCGCGAATGTCGTCGGATAGGGATCGCCGACCACGAGCAAGTCGAGCTTGCCAAGGGCTTTGATCGCCTCGGGGATGCGCGTGATCGTGTTGCCGCCGTGGCCGAGCACGAACAAGGCGCGGATGGGCGAGCGCTGATCGATCTCCTCGTCCGGCAGCAACACCCCGTCCAGCCATCGCGTCGAGGTGATGCCGGGCGTCTCCATGTTCTGTTTCGGCGTACGCGCCGGCCGGCCGCCCTTTGCCGGAATCTCGTCAAAACGGGAGACGAGGTCCTCGTAAGGCACATCCCATACACGCGCCCAATGCCGCCAGGCTCCCTCGGTCAGGCCGTAATAGAGCGGCAGCGTCGTGATATCCAAGCCGAGGTCGGTCGCGCCCTGCACGTTCGTGTGACCGCGGAAGATGTTGGCGCCGAGGCCCGGGCCGCCGACATTGCCGGTCGCGAGCAGCACGGTGCACGAGGCCCGAACATTGGCGGTGCCGACCGTGTGCTGTGTCTGGCCCATGCACCAGATGATGGTGGCCGGCTTCTCCCGGGCGAGCTTCTCGGCGACGCGCCGCAACTGGTCGCCCGGTACGCCGCTCACGCGCTCGACCTCGTCGGGCGTCCACTTGGCCACTTCTTTGCGGACGTCGTCCATTCCGTAGACGCGCTGGCGGATGAATTCCTTATCCTCCCACCCGTTCTCGAAAATGTGCCAGAGCATGCCCCAGAGCACCGGGATATCGGTGCCGGGGCGAATGCGGACATATTCGGTCGCGTGCGCGGCCGTGCGGGTGAAGCGCGGGTCGATGACGATCAGGTTGGCGCGGTTGATCTCCTTTCCGGCCAAGATGTGCTGCACCGCGATCGGATGCGCCTCGGCCGGATTGCCTCCCATGATGATCATGGTCTTGGAATTGCGCAGGTCGTTGTAGGAATTCGTCTGTGCGCCGTAGCCCCAGGTATTGGCCACGCCCGCGACCGTGGTGGAGTGGCAGATGCGCGCCTGGTGGTCGATCGAATTGGTGCCCCAGAAGGCGCCGAACTTGCGGAAGAGATAGGCCGCTTCATTCGTCTGCTTGGCCGAGCCGATCATGTAGACCGAATCGGCGCCGGCCTCCTTGCGGACCGCCAGCATCTTGTCGCCGATCTCCTCGATCGCCTGATCCCAGGACAGCCGCCGCCACTGCCCGCCGACCAGCTTCAGCGGATACTTCAGGCGCCGGTCGCCATGGACCAGTTCGCGGATGGCCGCGCCCTTGGCGCAGTGGGTGCCGCGATTGATCGGGCTCTCCCAAGCGGGCTCCTGCCCGGTCCACACGCCGTTCTGGACTTCGGCGATGACCGTGCAGCCGACCGAACAATGGGTGCAGATGTTCTTGCGAAGAGTGACGGGGGCGCCCGGCTGCGGCCCGGCTACGGCCTTGGCCTGGCGCACCGAGGTTGCAGGCAAAGCGCCGAGCGCGGCGAGGCTTCCGGCGGCGAGCCCGGAGGCCTGCAGAAAAGCACGACGATCCATTCGGGTCTCGCTTAGGCCATGAGCGAAACCGCGCCGCCGCACGGGATTCTGCCGAGTATCGTTGCGTCTGATCAGCATGGCACGCGTCACTTCTTCAGCGTCTCGTATCCGTTGGTGCGGTAGAAGGCCTTCACGTGCTCGCTCTCGCGATAGCGAGCCTTCGTCTCCTCCCGCCCGGGATCGTAGGCATGGGCCTCGGTCGAGGAGGCCAAAGGAGCGGCGACAACGACAAGCGCCGCGCTCGAAGCGCCCCCGAGACCTTGCAGGAAGTTGCGGCGGTCGAGCCCGCCTTTGTCGATGCGGGGCATGATGACGTACCCTGCCGCTCCGGATGCGGCGTTAGCGATTGGTTCCCTTCCAACCGCCAAGAGGCAAAGTTGTGCCACGCCCGGAAAAAATTCTTTTGCTGCAACGCACTGCAGCATACGGGCGGCTGCTCGGGCGGCGATATCAGCGTCGAACGGCAGGGGTCTCCATCGGGAGGCCGCGCGCGCGCCACATCAGATAGAGCTCCACATTGGCGAATTCCGGCGAGCCGAACGCAAACGGCTCGGCGCGCATGCCGGTCATGCAGTTGCGCAGCCGCCGCTGCAGCGAGCCGACGCTTTGCCACTCGAGCCGGTACAGCGGGTAGCCGGTTGGATGCCCCTGCAGGATCGGTGCGCCGGCAAGCCGCCTGTCCCAGAGCGCGTCATGACAGATCGCACAGGAGAGATTGAGCTGTCCCTGACGTGACCGATCGGGTTGACTTAGCGCATAGGCTGCAGGGCGGCACACAGGAATGGGGCGGCGGCCGACAGGAATGGGGCGGCGGCCGACATCCCGCGGCGAGTAGTCGTGTGTGCGGCCGGACACCTTCGTTTCGCATGGCGGGACAGCCACTGACGATCGCCGCGCCTGCTCACTTGCCAAGTATCCGCCTGCTATGGATTCCGCGCTATTGACAGCGCGATCATCAGCACTTCGAATGACGCCAATCCAATGTTCCGATAAGCAAAAGATCTGTCAGGGAGGATTAAGATGACATCGAGACTGGCGCGCAGATCGCTCGCGATCCTCGGCGCGGCATTCGCGCTGATCGCCGCAACCGGCGCCGAAGCCGCCACGTATAAGCTGAAGATCGGCGCGGGGCACCCCGCAGCGTCAGCCTGGATTGCCAGCGTGCGCGAGTTCTACATTCCGCGCGTGACCGAGCGGGTGGCCAAGGAGACCGGCCACAAGCTCGAATGGACCGAGGCCTGGGGCGGGTCGGTCTGCAAGCTCGGCGAGTGTCTCGAGGCCGTGGAGTCCGGCCTCCTCGACATTGCCGAATTGCAGACGCCGTTCGAGCCGGCCAAGCTCTTGGCGCACAACTTCACGTTTTTCGTGCCGTTCGGAACGCCCGATCCGCGGCTTGCGGCGAAGATCGTCTGGGACGTCTACGAAAGTACGCCGCAGCTCAAGAAGGTTCTCGAGGACCGCTACAATCAGGTTTATCTCGGCTCCAGTGCGATCGGCAATTACGGGCTCATCACGACCTTTGCCTGGAAAGACTTCGCCGAGCTCAGAGGCAAGAAGATCGCCGCGGCCGGGCCGAACCTGCCATGGCTGCAAGGCACCGGCGTCGTCGGCGTGCAGTCCAATTTGAACGAAGCCTATACGTCCTTCCAGACCGGCGTGTACGAAGGCTGGGTGATGTTTGCCGATGCGATTATCTCCTTCAAGCTGAACGAGGTGACCAAGCAGTTCGTCGATCTCCACTTCGGCAGCATCCACACGCCGCTGTTGACAATGAACAAAGACACCTGGAAGGACCTCCCGGCCAATGTGCAGAAAATCTTCCTCGAGGTCGCCAGGGAGTGGAATGAATATAGCGGGAAGTCCATTTACGAAAAGCAGGAAGCCGCGCTCGCGCGCATGAAGGAAGTGGGTCTCGATGTCCGCCCGGCCACGTTCGAAATGAAGCAGGCCTGGGCGAAGCTCCTGCCGAACATCCCCAAGCAGCGTTTCGACGAAATCAACAAGGCGGGGTTGCCCGGCGAGGTTGTCTACTCCTACGTGAAAGCGCTGAAGGCCGCCGGCCACCAATTCCCGCGCGACTGGGAAGCGGAGCGCTAATTCGAGCATAACGGCGCCCGGCCCCTCCAGCCGGGCGCTTGTCATCGGGCACCTCGTCATAGGACATTGGAGCAAGATGGGGCGGCAGTTCGGCAGCCTGCTTGCGGGGCTCAATACATTCGCAAGCGTGTGGGTGCTCTTTCTGGTCGGCTTGATTTCCGCTGACGTGATCGGCCGCGGCGCGTTCAACGCTCCGATCCCCGGCGTTCCCGAGATCGTGAAATTCTCGATCGTCGGCATGCTCTGGCTGCAAATGGCCTACACGCTTCGCGCGCGCAAGCACCTCCGCACGACGCTGGTGCTCGCCTTGATGCCGCGTCTCGGGCAGCGCACGGTGCTCATCCTCAACTCGCTGGTCGGCGCCGTGCTGTTTTCGCTGATCGCCTGGCTCGGCTGGATCGAGATGGCGAAGAGCTGGGAGATCGGCGCGTTCGAAGGCGAACATCCCGTGCGCATCCCGATCTGGCCCTTATGGGGCATCCTGGTCGGAGGGGCCGGGTTGACCGTCGCCCAATTCGCGCTCGACGCCTGGCGCTACGTGAGCCGCGGGCCGGACGCGGCGGAATTGTCGGAGATGCCGAGCACCGAAGACGTGAGGGCGCCGCAATGATGGACCCCGTCACGGTCGGCGCGCTCTCGGTCGCCGCGATCTTCATCCTGATCATCCTCGGATTCCACGTCGGGATCGCGCTCGCCGCGGTCAGCTTCGTCGGCGTCTTTCTGATCACCGGCCGGTTTCGGGTCGCCGCCAGCCTCCTGCAGAGCACCGCCTATAGCGGCATCAATGATTACGTCTTCGCGGTGATTCCGCTTTTCGTCGTCATGGGTCTGTTCGCGACCCAAGCGGGCGCGACGCGCGACCTCTTCGATTTTTCCGAATCCTTGATGCGCCGCATCAAGGGCGGAGTGGGCATCGCCACCGTGATCGCCAATGCGATCTTTGCGGCAATCACCGGCGTTTCGGTCGCCTCGGCGGCGGTGTTCTCGAAGTTGTCGATCCCGGAAATGAACCGGCTCGGCTATGAGCGCAAGTTCGGGCTCGGCATCGTCGCCTCGAGTGCGCTTCTCGGCATGCTCATCCCGCCGTCCATTCTGATGATCGTGTATGGCGTGGTCACCGAGGAATCGATCGGGCGGCTGTTCGCGGCGGGCGTCGGTCCGGGACTTGTCGTCGCCAGCGTGCTCATCATCACCATTCTCGTCTGGGTGCGCATCAATCCGGCGCTGGTCGGACGCGAGGGCCAGGTGGTCGTCGCGGAGAAACTCACTCCGGCGCTGGTGATGAAAATCTGGCCGATCCTCGCGCTGATCGGGCTCGTTCTGGGCGGGATCTATGGCGGGCTCTTCACGCCCACCGAAGCGGGCGCGATCGGCACCTTGGGGGCGCTGATCCTGATAATCCTGCGGGGGCGCTTCACCGGAAAATCGCTGCTGGAGATGCTGCTCGAGACGGGCAAGGCCACCGCCAGCATCTTCTTCCTGCTTGTCACGGCGCAGATGTACAGCCGAATGCTGACGCTCTCGCGGCTCCCCGAGACGCTCACGACATCGGTGTCCGCGCTCGACGTTCCGGCCATCGTCATTCTGCTCGCTTTCATTCTCGTCCTGCTGGTCCTCGGCTGCATCATCGACTCGGTGTCGATCATTCTGCTCACCATGCCGATCATGGTGCCGATCGCGCTGAGCTTCGGCTACGACAAGGTCTGGTTCGGGATGGTGGCCATCGTCACGATCGAGCTCGGCCTTTTGACGCCGCCTTTCGGCATGGTCGTCTTCGCGATGAAAGCGGCGCTTCCGGACGACGTGAAGATCGAAGAAATTTTTCTCGGCGCCGCTCCGTTCTTCTTCATGCTGATCTTCGCCTTGGCACTGGTCATTATTTTCCCGGAGATCAGCCTGTTCCTCCCGCGGCTTCTCCTGGGCTGACATGCACCGCAAGCAACGAGCCAAAATCACCCCCGAGACGTAGAAAGGTCAGCGCGCATGGGTTACCTCGTCGGGGTCGATATCGGCGGAACGTTCACCGATTGCGTCGTCATCGACGAAGCAGGGACCGTCACCACGGCCAAATCGCCGTCCACGCCCGGCAATTTCGCGCAAGGAATGATCGACGCGATCGGGCTCGCGGCCGAGGCACTCGGCGCCGACCCAAAATCCTTTTTCGGACAGATCGCGCTGCTGGCGCATGGCACGACGGTCGGAACCAACGCCATCGTGCAGAAGCGCGGCGCCAAGGTCGGCCTCATCACCACGATGGGCCACCAGGACGTGCTGCACATCATGCGCGGATCGCGCGGCTATAGTGGACGCGACATCCGCAAGGTTGTGCATTTCCCGGAAGGCGGCAAACCGGACCCGATCATTCCCAAACGGCTGATCGAGGGGGTTTCCGAGCGCGTCGACTGTTTCGGCAAAGTGGTCGTGCCGCTGAACGAGGCCGAGGCCGAGGCCGCCATCCGGCGGCTCTTGGACCAGGGCGTCGAGGCCATCGCGATCTGTTTCCTGTGGTCGTTTCTCCATCCGGATCACGAAAGGCGCGTCCGCGACTTGATCGCAGCCGTCGCGCCGCAAGTCTTCGTCACCTGCTCGGTCGATCTCGTCCCGAAATGGGGTGAATACGAGCGCACGACGGCGGTCGCGCTCAATGCCTATATCGGCCCGCTCGCGTCCGGTTACCTGCGGAGCCTCAGCACGCGCCTCGTCGAACTCGGCTATCGTCATCCGCTGCAGATCACGCAGTGCGGCGGCGGGACGATATCGGTCGAAAAGGCGATGGAAGCACCGCTCCTCACCCTCGATTCAGGGCCCGTTTCCGGCGTCACCGCCTCGCTGTTCCTCGGTGAGACGATGGGTTGCCCCAACGTCATCACGACCGACATGGGCGGAACGTCGTTCGATGTCGGCATCATTCATGAGGGCAAGCCGATCTACTCCGCCATCAGCACCGTCAATCAGTATGAGTATTTCATACCGAAGGTGGATATTCAGGCGATCGGCAGCGGCGGCGGCAGCCTGGTTCGGATCGACGAGACGACGCGGACCATGCGCGTCGGACCGGAAAGCGCGGGCGCAAAACCCGGCCCGATCTGTTATGGCCAGGGCGGAACGACGCCGACCGTCACCGACGCCGACCTCGTGCTCGGCTATCTCGATCCCGATTGGTTCGCCGGCGGGCGCATGAAGCTGGACCGGGCGAGGGCGCAGGCCGCCATTGCGGATCTCGCCAAGCGCTTGTCCATGGACGTCATGGAGTGCGCGAGCGGGATCGCCAAGATCGCCGAGTTCCAGATGGCCGACATCATCCGCAAGATGACGGTGGGCAAAGGCCTCGATCCGCGGGACTTCGTTCTCTTCGCTTTCGGCGGCGCGGGGCCTGCACATGCCGGCGTGTTCGCCCGCGAACTCGGCGTGCAAAAGATCATCATTCCCCAGCGCGAGACCGCCTCATGCTGGTGCGCGTTCGGAGCCGCCTCGGCGGACGTCCTGCACGTGTACGAGCAGGTCGACATCATGACATCGCCATTCTCCGCGCAGCGAATCAACAGCGCCATCGAGAAGCTCGAAGCGGCGGCGCGTGATCAGCTGCGACGGGATTCGCTCTCCGAAGAGAGGCAGCAATTGGAGATATCGCTGGACATGCGGCACAAGGGACAGATCAACGAAGTCGAAGTTCCCGTCGCGTGGACACGCGCCACGGGCGCATTCGAACAGCCGCTGCGGCAGCGTTTCTATGACCAATACGAGCGGCTCTACGGCAAAGGCTCGTCATTCCACGGCGCGCGGGTCGAAATCGTCACCTTCCGCGTGCGCGCCAAGGTCGAAATGCCGAGGCCGCGGCTGCCGAAAGCGCAAAAGCTCTCAAAGCGCGTTCCGGCCGGCGCGCAGCGCACCAGTCGCCCGGTCTACTGGGAGGAAACCAAGGCGGCGGTCGACACACCCGTCTATGACGGGACGAAGCTCGCGCCCGGCAACCGGCTGGACGGGCCGACCATTGTCGAGACACCCGACACGACGGTGGTGGTGCGCCCCGGCCAATCCCTCTTGATCGATCCTTGGGCGAATTTCGAATTGCGCCTGTCCTCTCAAACCCCCGCGTGACCATCGATGGCCAAAATCAGCGAAATGACGGAGACGGCCTTTGACGGCGTGAACTTCCCTTACGTTCCGCCGAAAGAGCTTGCGATTTCCGAGACGCTGACGCTCCACCGCGAGGCGGCGTGCGATCTCGACCCGGTCACCTTCGAGGTCATCCGGCACAATCTCTGGAATATCAACGAGGAGCACGGCGCAACCATCCAGCGCATCTCGGGTTCCCCGGTTGCGATCTACGCGCTCGACCTCAATCCGTCGATCCTCACCGAGGACGCCGAATTCGTCTATTTCGGACCTTACATGCAATACATGTCGGGCGTCGCCGACACGCAGGTGAAATGGATTCTCGAGAACCGGAGCGACAATCCGGGGATCCGAGAGGGCGACATGTTCCTGGCCAACGACCCTTGGGTCGGGGCGGCGCACCAGATGGACGTGATGCTCATCTGCCCGGTGTTCTGGGAGGGCGAGCTCTTCTGCTGGGTCACGAACTGCCTGCATATGTACGACATCGGCGGGATCACGCCGGGCAGTTTTTGCCCCGCGGCGCGCAACGCTTTCGACGAGGGCATTCTGATCCCGCCGGTCAAGATCATCGAGAACAACGAAATCCGGCGCGACATTGAAGAGATGTATTTGCGCTCCTCGCGCAAGCCGGACATGGTCGCGCTCGACTTTCGCGCGCAGCTCGCCGGCAATGTCACGGCGCGCGACCGCATCCTGCAGTTGATCCGCCGTTACGGCGCGCCGACCGTCAAAGGCGTGATGAAGCGGATCATCGACAACGGCGAGAAAGCGTTCCTGGATAAGCTGCGGCGGCTGCCGGACGGGACATGGCGCGACCGCAGTTACATCGAATGCGCCGCGCCCGGCGACCGGCAGGTCTATCCCGTGTTCCTGACGCTGCACAAACGCGGAGAGCGCCTGATCTTCGAGAACGAGGGAACCTCGCCGCAAGTGGGCGGCATCAACGGCACCTATTCGGGCTGGCGCGGCTCGATCATGGTCGCCATCAATCAACTGCTCTGCTGGGATCAATATTTTTCCGTCGGCGGGGCGCTGCGTCACGTCGAATTCAACGCGACGCCGGGAACGCTGAACTGCGCGAACTTCCCCGCCTCCGTCTCCACCGCGACCGTGCAGGCCATGGAGATCTCGCTGTACCCGACCTACAACGTGATCTCGAAAATGATCTATGCCGATCCGGATATGCGGCGCGACATCATGTGCATCGGCGGGACGAGCCAGTGGCCGTCGACGATCTTCCGCGGCGTGGATCAGTGGGGCGAGGCCTATGGCTACATCCTGATCGACCCGATCGGAGGCGCGATCGGCGCGTTCAGCGACCATGACGGGATCTCAACCGGCGGACAATCGCGCACGCCGATCTGCAAGCTGCCCAATATCGAGCACACCGAGCAGCGGTTCCCGATGCTGTTTCTCTATCGCAAGGAAATGATCAACTCGGGCGGCGCCGGAAAATATCGCGGCGGGCTTTCGGCCGAGAGCTGCTTCATTCCGCACAATACCGACGTGATCGTGCAGGACACGCTGTCATCGGGCAATGCGGTGCCGACCTCGACGGGAATGATGGGCGGCTATCCCGGCGCGGTGAACGTGTATCGGTTCAAGAAGAACTCCGACGTGCTTAAGCGCCACAAAGCGAAACGCATGGTCGGGGATATTTCCGAGCTCGCGGGCGAAGACGTGACGCTCGGGCTGCGGCAGCAGAATTTCGAGCAGAACCCGGACGATGTCTACGCCGTGACCTGGTCGGCCGCAGGCGGTTTCGGAAATCCCGTCGAGCGCGATCCGGCGCTCGTTCAGCTCGACCTTGACCGCGGCGCCGTCAGCGCCGACATCGCGCGCGCCATCTATGGCGTCGCGGTCGACGGCGCAGGCCGGGTGGACGACGAGGCGACGAAGGCGCTGCGGCACAAGCTTTGCCGCGACCGCCTGGCCGCGCACAAGCGGGCGAAGCCGCCGCCGGTCAAAGGGGAAACGCTTTTCCAAGTCACCGACACCATCGAGCTTCGCCGCGACGGCGGGAAGGCCGTCTTCTGTTGCGCGCACTGCCAGACCTCCTTGGGACCGGCGGCGGAGAATTACAAAGAGCATTGCCTGACTGAAGAGCACGAGATCAGCGAGGCAGTGCCGCTGGCCGGCGACCCGCGCCGCTACGTCGATGCGGAGCCGGTCTTCCGGCAATTCTTCTGTCCGGGCTGCGGCGCCTTGATCGAAAACGAAGTCGCGCACAGAGGCGAACCCGCGCTTCGCGACATCGCGATCGCCGTTGGAACGGGATGAGTTCGGTTCGATGGGCCCGCTTTCCTGGTGTCTTGATTTGCGCGATCAAGAGAGGGCCTTGCGATCATTCGGCGCGTCAGGGTCGCAGATAGGCCCAAGGCCTGCGTCTTTCGTCCGCTTCCACAAAGGCCTGGATCTCCGCGCGATAGCTCGCCGTCAGATCGACGTCCTCCCAGCCGTTCAGCAGCTTCAGCCGCCAGACGGGATCGATCTCAAAGGAAGCGATGCGCTTGCCGAAGGCGACCGTCTTGGCTTCGAGGTCGACCGTGAGCGGGAGCAAGCCCGCCTCCAGCGCCTGCAGGATCGCTTCGCCGTCGGCTTCCGACACGCGCGCGGGAAGCAGTCCGTTGTTGACGCAGTTCGACGCAAAGATGTCGCCGAGGCTCGGCGCCACGACGCAGCGAATCCCGTGATCGGCGAGCGCATAGACCGCGGCTTCGCGCGAGGATCCCCCGCCGAAGTTCCGGCGCGCGACCAGAATTTTCGCCTCCGACCGCTCCGGCCGGTTGAGCGGAAACTCCGCCCGGGGCCGCCCCTCGGCGTCAAACCGCAGGTCGTGCAGCAGCGCATCGGCGTAGCCTTCCGCGCGCGAGCGCTTGAGAAAACGCGCGGGCAGAAGCTGATCGGTATCGACATTCGAGAGCGGCAGGGGACAGGCGACGGCGGTCAGGGCGCGGAACGCAATCATGTTCGCCCCTCCGTCAGGGGACGCACATCCGTGAGGTGACCTGCGAGCGCCGCGGCGGCGACCATCGCAGGCGACATCAGATGCGTGCGGGCGCCAGGCCCCTGCCGCCCCTTGAAGTTGCGGTTCGTGGTCGAGGCGCAGCGCTCGCCGGCAGGCACCGCGTCGCCGTTGATGGCCACGCACATCGAGCAGCCGGAATCGACCCATTCGAGCCCGGCCTCCTTGAAAATCCGGTCCAGCCCCTCTTCCTCCGCCTGCCGCTTGACCGAAGACGAACCGGGAGACACGAGGCCCGGCACTTTCGCTTTGCGGCCGGCGAGCACGGCGGCGGCCGCGCGAAGATCCTCGATCCGGCTGTTGGTGCAAGAGCCGATGAAGACCCGGTCGATGCGGATGTCCGTGAGCTTCTGTCTCGGATGCAAGCCCATATAGGCGAGCGCATCGCGAATGTGCGCCGCGCGCCCGGAGTCGGCGGCTTGCTCCGGGTCCGGCACGCTCATCGTGATCGGCAGGGCGTCTTCGGGGCTCGTGCCCCAGGTGACCGTGGGCGCAATTTCGCTTGCAGCCATCGCGACCTCGCGGTCGAACTCAGCATTCTCGTCCGTGCGCAAGCCGAGCCATGCTTCGGCGGCGCGCTCGAAAGCGGCATCCGCCGGCGCAAAAGGACGGCCGCGAAGATAGGCGAGCGTGGTCTCGTCCGGCGCGACCATGCCGCAGCGCGCGCCGCTTTCGATGGCGAGATTGCACAGCGTGAGCCGCCCCTCCATGGACAGCGCGCGGATCGCCGATCCGGCATATTCGACGGCGTGGCCGGCGGCGCCGTCGGCGCCGATGCGCGCGATGATCGCCAATGCAACGTCCTTGGGGCCGGTGCCATGGCCGAGTACGCCCTCCACCCGCATGCGCATGCGTTTCGGCTTTCGCTGCCACAGGCTCTGCGTCATCAGCACATGCGCCACGTCCGAGGCGCCGATGCCGAACGCCAGAGCGCCGAAAGCGCCGTGCGTGGAGGTGTGGCTGTCGCCGCAAACGATCGTCAGTCCGGGTAAGGTCAGACCCTGTTCGGGCCCGACAACATGCACGATGCCTTGGCGCGGGTCGTTCAATCCGAAGAGCCGGACGCCATGCGTCTCGGCATTCTCCTCGAGCTGCGCCACCATGTGGCGAATCTTGGGGTCGGCAATGCCGGCGGCGCGCCCTCGCGTCGGCACGTAATGATCCGCGATGCCGAAGGTGAGGTCCGGCCGCGCGACCCGCGCTTGTCGCTCGCTCAGTTTCCCGAAGGCATGGAACGAGCCCTCGTGGACGAAATGCCGGTCGATCCAGAGCAAGGTCTGCCCATCATCGCGCGCCACGACGGCGTGCGCGTCCCAGACCTTATCGAACAAGGTGCGTGGCGTGCTCATGCCGCTTCGATCGTCTTTAGCGCCTCCGCGACGCTCGACACCGCGCAAACGGGACGCACCGCCTCGATGGCGATGCGGTGGGTCTCCATGGAGAAGGCCGCGCATCCGTCTTCGAGCACGGTCACGTCCAGATCCCGCACATGGGCGTCGCGCGCCGTCGACGCAACACCGCCATTGGTCACGATGCCCCCGATCATCAGCTTCTCGATGCGGCACTTGCGCAAGAGCCACTCGAGGCGCGTCATGTAGAAGGCGGAATAGGCGATCTTCTCGACGCTGAGGTCGGCCGGTTGCAGCGTGTCGACCAGTTGCTGGCCCCAGGACCCCGGCGCAAAATCTCCCTTCGACAGAAAGGGGCGCAACGCCTTGAGATGCGCCGAAATGAGCGGCTCCCCGCCCCGCCCCGGCACGAGCGTGAAGAGCGTGGAGACGATCCACCCGCCTTTGGCGCGGATACGGTCCGCAAGCGGCTTCAGCCGCCCCGGGAGCGCGGCGATCGCGGGCTCGGCCAAACCGGCCCGCGCATAGGCGCCATCCGGATGCAGGAAGTCGTTTTGCAGATCGACAAGCAGCAGCGCGGTCTGCCTGATTGGAACTGGCTCCGTCATGGGCGCTCCATCACCACGTTTCCAAGCGGGTCCACGCGCGCCGTCATGCGAGGCTCCACCACGGTCGTTGCGTCGGGCTGCTCGAGAATGGCCGGGCCGAGAATGCTTGCGCCCGCCGGCAAATCGAGGCGCGAGTAGACCGCCGTGTCCCGCCAACCGTCGTCGAACCAGACTGCTCGCGTTCCGACGCGCGCCTTCTCGAGCGACGCATCCGCACCCGGCGCAAGCGCTGAGAGATCAAAAGTGGGGCGGCGGCCAATGGCGGCAGTGCGCAAATTGACGATCCTCACGCCGAGGCCGGGCAACAGCCGGCTGAACGAGGTCTGATAGGCGCGCTCGAAGGAAGCCCTCACGATATCGGCGCTCACGCCGGTCTTGGCGTCGTTCATGCTCACCGGCAGCGGGACCGCCACGGTGTGCGTCTGCCCGATATAGTGCATGTCGAGCTCGAACACGACATCGATGCGTTCGACCGACAATCCGGCCTCCGCGACGACGGCATGCGCCGCCTTCCCCTCCTCCACCATGCGCGCATCGAGCTTTGCGGCATCGAGCTCGTCGAGCGTCACGTTCAAGGTCCGCACCTGATCGTGGCGGACATCGGCGATCACGCAGCCGAGCGCGGAGGTGACGCCCGGAAAGCGCGGGACGAGCGCCGCCTTCAAGCCGACATCCTTGATCAGCGCGCCGGCGTGCAGCGCGCCGCCGCCGCCGAAAGCCACCACCGCGAATTTTCCCGGGTCGTGCCCGCGCTCGATCGAGACGAGACGGATCGCGCCCGCCATCTTGGCGTTCGCGACGCGGACGATGGCTTCGGCGGCCGCCATCGTGCTCAAGCCGAGCGGCGCGCCCACATGCGCGTCGATGGCGGCGCTTGCCGCTTCGACGTCCAATTGCGCAAGCTGGCCGCCGATCGGGCGGCGCGCATTGATGCGGCCAAGCACGACATTGGCGTCGGTCAGCGTCGGCCGGGAATTGCCCAGACCATAACAGACGGGGCCGGGCCGCGAGCCCGCGCTCTCCGGCCCGACCTGCAAGAGCCCGCCGGCATCGACATGGGCGATCGAGCCGCCGCCCGCGCCGATGGTGGTGATCTCGATCATCGGATTGCGAATCACGAGTCCGAAATCGATCGTGGTCTGCGCCGTGAGCGTCGTTTGGCCTTCGACCACGAGCGACACGTCGAAGGACGTGCCGCCGAGGTCGGCGGTGAGGGCGTTGGGAAAGCCTGCGGCTTTCGCGATCGCGGCGGCGGCGATCACCCCCGCCGCCGGACCCGACAAAGCGGTGCGAACGGGGATGCGCCGTGCAGTCCGGGTCGACATGACTCCGCCATTCGATTGCACGATGTGGAAGGCGCCGTCGAAGGATCTTGCCGCAAGCGCGGCGTCGAGATTGGCCAGATACGTGCTGACGACCGGCTGCAAATACGCATTCAGCGCCGTGGTCGAGGTGCGCTCGAACTCGCGGATTTCGGGAAGAATCTGCGACGAGCAGGCGATGTTCTCGTTCGGCCAAACGCGCGCCGCGGCGGCCAGCGCCTGCGACTCATTCTGCGGATTGGCGTAGGCGTTGATGAAAACGATGGCGAGCGCCTCAGCCCCTTTCGCCAGAAGCTCGCGCGCCGCCGCCTGAACCTGCTCCGGCTTCACCGCCATCCGCATGGTTCCGTCGGCCAGCGTGCGCTCGTCCACTTCGAGCCGGAGGTCGCGATCGACGACGGGCGCGAAGTCGCCCCACAGACCCCAGGTGTGCCGCCGGTCGCGCCGGCGCATTTCGAGCACGTCGCGGAAGCCGCGGGTGGTGATCAGGCCGACGCGTGCGCCCTTGCGCTCGAGCAGCGCATTGGTCCCGACTGTTGTGCCATGCACGACGGAGGCAAGATCCGCGACATGTCCGAGCGAGGAGAGCCCATCGATGAACCCGGATGCTTCGTCGCCCCGGTTGGACGAGACCTTCGCCGTCCGGAAACGCTTCGCGGCCTCGTCGAAGAAGAAGAAGTCCGTGAACGTTCCGCCCACATCCACGCCGACCACGCTGCGCGCGAGCGCATTCATGCCGCAGCTCCTCGGTCCGAAGCGTCGCCTTCGCGTCCGTCGTCTGCGCCCGTCTCAAAGGCGGCCAGGCCGTACTGCTCGCGCGCGGCCTGCGCGCTCACATAGCCGAGCCGGATGTCGCGCCTGAGGCGGAGAGGATCGCGTTCGTGCGGATCGCCGTAGCCCCCGCCTCCCGGCGTCTCCAGTCTCACTCTGTCGCCGCAGGCGATGCGCACATCCGTCACCTTCGAGACAAGGGGCGGCGAGCGCCACTCGCCGCCCGATAGCCAGGCGAACCGGTTCAGCGCGGCAGGCAGGCCGCCCCTGACGCCGAAGGGCGGAAATTTTCCACGCTCTCCGAGCAGCGAGACCTCGGCGCCGCTCTCGGCGAGCACTTCGATTTCGTAGATCGCGCCAAGACCCCCGCGATGCAGCCCCGCCCCCGCGCTGTCAGGGCGCAAGGCCCACTGCGTAAACATCACCGGATAGGACGCTTCGAGAATTTCCGCAGGCGGTATGGTCGCGGTGGAAATGGGATTGTTCGCGTGGTTGAGCCCGTCCGTTTCCGGATTGCCGCCGAGCCCCCCGCCGAAAAACGAGAACATGACCCACCGCTGGCCGTCGCCGCGATGGCCCGCGAGGGAGAGCGCATTGATCGTTCCGAACGGCGCCGCGGTCGCGCGCGCGGGATCGGCTTTTGCGAGCGCGCCCAACACGACGCCGATCATGCGCAGGATCGTCTCCGTGTAGCCCGCGACCGGCCGCGGCGCCTTTGCGCCCAGGAACGTCGTTTCGGGAATCTTGAAGGCGATCGGGCGCAAACATCCGGCATTGGCCGGAACCTGCGTGAAGACGTGCTTCAGAGCCACATAGCAGCAGGCGACCGCGGTGGAGCGCGCGATGTTGACCGGCCCTGCGCAGGGAGGCGAGGAGCGCGAGAAGTCGAGCACCATCTCGTCGCCGCGCACGGCGACCTCGAGCGAGATGGTCAAGGGCGCATCGGTGATGCCGTCATTGTCGAGGTAATCCTCGAACGCATAGACGCCGTCCGGAAGCGAGCGGATCGCCTCGCGCATGAGCGCCTCGGCCCGGTCGGAGAAGGCGCGGAACGCGGCCGCGACGGTCTCGTCGCCATACTCGTCGAGCAGAGCGTTGAACCGCCGCTCGCCGAGATCAAGCGCGTTCAACTGGCCGTTGAGGTCGCCCCAGTTGGAGTGCGGCACGCGCGAGTTCGCCGCGAGAATGGCGAGGAGATCGGTGTTCATCCGGCCGGCCGCGATGAGCTTGACGGGCGGAAAGCGCACGCCCTCCTGATGGCTTTCGGTCGCCTTCGGATTGTAGCCGCCGGGCACGTTACCGCCGATGTCGAGCCAATGGCCGACCGAGGCGAGCCAGCAGAAAAGCTTTCCCGCGCGGAAAACCGGGCGCACCAGGCGGAAGTCGTTCAAGTGCGTGCCGCCGTCATAAGGGTCGTTGAAGAGGAACGTGTCGCCCGCATCGAGCGCGCCGTCGCTCGCCACCTTGTCGATCACGGCTTTCACGGCGAAGGCCATCGCGCCCACGAAGATCGGCAGGCCCTTCGTTCCCTGCACCAGCGTATCGCCGGTGGTCGCGTCGTAGAGCCCGTGACAGGCGTCTCGCGCCTCGGCGATGATCGGGTTGAACGCCGAGCGATAGAGCGTCGCGTCCATCTCGTCGGCGATCTGCTCGAGCCGGCCCTTCAAGACGGCCAGCGTGACTGGATCGATCGCAGGCGCGGCGCCGGCCGCGACCACAGGTTCGCCCGTGCTCACACCGCGTCCTCCTTGCCGGCCGCCGGGACGGCTTCGTAGCGCCGGCCAAGCGCCAGCATCTCGGGCGTGCCGATGCGCGCGTTCAATTCCTTGAAGTCGAACATGCGCGCGCGGAACGGCTCGTTGCTGCCGTGCTGGAGGAGCGAGGAATAATACTCGGTCGCGGCCAGCGCCAGCGCGCGCGCGATGCCGCCCGGAAAGATGACGATGCGGAATCCGAGCGCTCCGAGCTCTTGCACGGTCATGGGAGGGGTCTCCCCGCCTTCGACCATGTTGGCGAGAAGCGGGCGCAAACCGCCCAGCGGCTGCGCGACGGCCGAGAGCTCCTCTCCCGAGCGCGGCGCTTCCACGAAAAGAATGTCGGCACCTGCCTCGGCATAGAGGCGCGCCCGCTCCACCGCGCGCGGCACGCCCTCAACCGCGACCGCGTCGGTGCGCGCGACGATCAGCGTGTCGCGGGCGACGCGCGCGTCGACCGCCGCCTTGACCTTACCCACCATCTCCGCCGCAGAGACCAGCGTCTTGTCCTGCAAGTGGCCGCAGCGTTTCGGGAAGCTCTGATCTTCGATCTGAATGGCGCTCGCTCCCATGCGTTCGAACAGGCGCACGGTGCGCTGGACATTGATCGCATTTCCATAGCCGTTATCCGCATCCACGATCAGCGGCGTCTGCACGCGATCGCGCACGCGCGCGATCACGTCGGCGACTTCCGTCATCGAGACCAGCCCGATGTCCGGCCGGCCGAGCCGCGAATAGGCGATGCCCGCACCGGACAGGTAGAGCGCCTCGGCGCCCGCATCGGCGGCAAGCAGCGCGGTCAGCGCGTCATAGACGCCGGGAACCAGCAGAGGCGCCGGCTGCGCAAGGCGTTCGCGAAATTGCGACGAATTCATCCGCGCACCCTCCGTCGCGCTGTCTTGGCGGAGCCCCCGCTTGGAATGCCCGCCGTGAAAGGCACCGGCTCCCATCGCCGGATCGCCTTGTTGCCGCGCCGGACAAGATCGAGCTGGAACTCGTACCGATCCGGACGATACAACGACTGTAGATATTCCACGCCAAAACCCTTTCGATCGAGCACGATGCGTCTGACCTCGAGCAAGGGCGTTCCGATCTCCACATCGAGCGCGTCCGCCGTCTCCGGCGTCGCCAGGGCCGCACGAATCGTCTGGCTTGCGCGGTCGACCGACACGCCGGAGCGCTCGAGCAGGACCAGCAAGGCCGTCGAGGCAAGATCCGCTTCCGAATAGGTGATCCCGATCCGTTCCGGCACGAAGGTCGTGAGATGCGAAAACGGCTCGCCGTCGATGAATCGAATGCGGACGGAGCGCTGCACCCGCTCGCCCGGATCGAGCTTGAGGGCTTCGGCCACCGTCCTGGGGGGATCGACATACTTGAACGACAACAGCTTCACGCGCGTCGTTTGCCCCATCTCGGTGATGTGCGAGAGGAGATTCGAGAGGTCGGCGCGAATGGCCGGCGCCGGCTGGCGATCAGCGACGAAGGTTCCCTGTCCCGGCTGGCGGCTGATCAGCCCCTCATGCTCGAGGCTGTTCAGCGCTCGGCGGATCGTGACACGCGAGACGTGATGGACTTTGGCAAGAAGAGGCTCGCTCAACAGCTTCGTTCCGGGCGGCAGCTCGCCGCCGGTGATCTGGTCGCGCAAGACAAAGTAGATCTTGCGCGTCTTGAGCGGCTCGATTGTGACGTCCATCACGCTCATCTCGCGCTCAGGCGCTCTTCAATGCGCGGTCGATGTACTCGTTGGTATAGAGAGCCTCGACATTCGGAACCGCGCCGAGACCTGCCGCCTTGATGCTTCCCGCAGCTTTGCCGATGCTGATCACCATGAAGGACCGTTCCTCGCCTCACCCACTGCGTTCTCTCCGGACTGCCGTGGCCAAGGGGGCCGGACATTTCCTATCGGCTTGTATTATGCATAATACAATTCATCGGGCCAGCATCGCCGAAAAAGGACTGCGACATGACGATCCAAGCAGATTTGGCGCCCCCGCCCACCGATGCGATCGGCACGGTGCGGGGCTATCTCGCGGCGATGGAGAGGCGCGACCTGGACCGTGCACGGGCGTCCTTGGCCGAGCGCTTCACGATGACCTTCCCCGGCGGCATGCGCTTCACCCGTCTCGAGGATCTCGTCACCTGGGCGAAGCCGCGATACCGCTTCGTGAGGAAGACCTATGAGCGCTTCAGCGCCGGCACCGCACCGGAGGGAACAACGGTCACCTGCTTCGGCACGCTTTCCGGCGAATGGCCGGACGGCAGCCCGTTTTCCGGGATTCGATTCTGCGATTGGTTCCTGGTCGGCCCCGACGGCAAGCTGATCCGGCAAGAGGTCTGGAACGATCTCGCGGTCGGTCGCAGCCTCCCAACCTGAGCTCGCATTATCGAGCAGGCTAGACGCGCGCTATGCGGGCCGGGATTCCCTGACGCACGGACGAACCGGCCACGGGGTCAAGCCACACCGACAATCCTTTTCGCGTGGGGTCGGGGATGCCGAGATCGTTCAGATTGATTCCGGCGGCCAGCTCGGGCCGGGAGGGCTGGCGTGTCTCTCCGATGATGTGCGCGCGGGCGCCAAGCTCCCGATGGCCGAAACCATGCTCGACCGCGATGACGCCCTTCATGACGCCGCGACGCACGATCGCCGTGCCGATCACGGCGCCGCCCGGCGTTCCGATGCGCACGCGGTCGCCAGTGCGGACGCCGAGTCTGCGGGCGTCTTCTACATGCAACGCCACGGGATTGTGGGAATGGATCTGCCGAAGCTGATCGGCACCGATCGAATAGGAATTCATCAGCACGGATTTTTGCGACACCAGCAGGAACGGCCAATCCTTCTCCGGGTGATGCGCCCGCATCGCGCTGCCGTCCGCGAATGAGGGCGGCATCCAAATCGGCACGCCGGAAAACCGCTGGCCGGTCACCGCGCTCCGGCTCGTGCCGAGCCATTCGTTGTAGACGTGCAGCATGCGCACGGGCCGGTCCGCGAACTTCTCTCCCTGATAGGTCGCGCTCGCGTTCTGATAGCGTCCGCCGCGCGCGAGCACGGCCGCGACTTTTCGCCATTCGTCCGGTTTCAGCGCGCGTTCGAAATCGCCACGCAGCCGGTCGAGGCCGACAAACGCGAGGTCGTCATCGCTCGCATCGGCCACCGGCTGCTTGCCGGCGAAGGCGATGTTCGCGCCGCCGCGCAGATACCAATCCGACGTCCGCTCGAGCGCAACCGGGTTTCCCTCAGCGTCCTTCATCGCGTTCACGCCGAAGCCGGGCATTCCCATCGCCTTCGCGCAGGCGATAAAGAAGCTCTCCATGCCGATCGGATCGCCGTCGGGACCTTTTGCCGTTTTCGAGTCGATCACCGGCCAGCGGGCGGTCGAGCTGCGGGTCGGCACGCCGGCCCAGGGCGAGGCCCAGCCCCAGCTCTCGTAGAGAACTGAATCGGGCACGATGTAATCGGCATAGGCGCCGGTCTCGTTGATGAAGGGATCGATCGCGATGATCAGCGGCAACCGCGTCGGGTCCTTCAGTGCCTCGCGGACCTGCTTCTCGACACCGGGTATTCCGTAGATCGGATTCGTGTTCCACAGGATCAGCGCCTTCAGGCCATAAGGATAGGCTTGGAGGGCGCTGGTCAGCCACTCGGTGCCGAGCTGCGGGCCGTTCGGATACCAAGGCTGTTCGGCGGGATAGGCCGGCTTGCCGGCTTCGCGCTTGCGCTTGAATTCGCTCGAGCGCTCATAGGGCTGGTTATTGCGCGAGAGGGTCAGGCCGCGCGGCTGGACCATGCCCTCGAAGCTTTCGAGATTGTAGCGCGGCCCGGAGCCTTCGTGACGGAAGGCGCCGCCGGCAATGAACGTTCCGCCCTTCCAATGCAGATTGCCGATCAGCGTATTGAGGGTCACCAGCGAGAAGGCGCTGTAGAAGCCGTTGCCGGCCATCGTGCCGCCATGCGTGCTGACGGCTGCTTTCTTGCCGTGACTGGTGAATTCCTTCGCCAGCGCGGCAATGATGTCCGCGGGAATGCCGCAAATCTCGGCATAATCGTCGAGCGACTTTGCGAAAGCGCTCGCCTTCAGAAGCGCCATCGGCGAGCGCACGCGCAAGCGCTTGCCCTCGATCTCGACCGCCTGATCGACAAACAGCGCGGCGGGCTCGGTCGCCTTGTCGTGCGCGATTGGCGCCTGCGTGTCGCGGTCGATCACCACAAAGGGGTCCTTGTCGGTATAGCGCTGCGCGCCCTCGGCGAGCGGCAAGCCCAGATCGGAGCCGCGCAGGAAGAAGCCTTCGCGCGGGTGCCCGGGCTCCGCGATCACGAGATGCGCCGCATTCGAGAACGACGGTTCGCCGATCTTTTGCGCGGCGAGGGGACCTGCAGCCGACAAATAGCGCTCGTCGCAGCGCCCATTCTCGATCATCCAGCGCATCATTCCGAGTGCCAGCGCGGAGTCCGTTCCCGGCCTGATGGGAATCCAGCGCCCGTGCTGACGCGCGGCGGCGGAATCCGAATGCCCGAGCACGGGATCGACGACGACATAGTTCAGTCCGCCATCCGTGCGCTCCTTCGCAAGCTGCGCGCCTTGCAGCTTGAACGGATTGCCGGCATTGGCCGGCGCGGTGCCTGCAAAGATCACGAACTCCGCATTCGCGAAATCGGGCTTCGCATGCGGCATCGTCCGCAGATCGCCGAAGGCGGCCCCGGAACCGGAGCGATAGGACCCGCCGCAATAGCCGCCATGACCGACGAAATTGATCGTGCCGAATGCCTGCTGCATGAAGCGGCGCGCAAAAGGCTCGCGGCCTTCGTTCACCGACGACAAGAGTGCGACCTGGTTGGCCTTCGGGCCGAGTTCAGGCGCTTGCGGATCGATCGGATCAAACGAGCGCAGCGTCTTGAGCCCCTCGACGCGACCTTCGCCGAAGAGATCGCCGCCTTCCACCACCTCCCGCACGAGCTGCTCGAAGCTGATCGGCTCCCACTTGCCGCTATTGCGCGGGCCGACACGCTTGAGCGGCTGCAACACGCGGAATGGGCTGTCGACCTGCGACAGCACCGCGGCACCGCGTCCGCAGACGGTGGACCGTCCGTTGAGGCCACGCTCGGCTACGCGCGAAACGCTCAAGAAGCTGTCCTTGACCGGCGTCTCGTAAGGCAAAGCCGGATCGGTCGAGAGCGGACTGTACGGATTGCCGGAAACGCGCAGCACATGCCCGGTCTTCTTGTCGATGCGCACGCGCACGCCGCACAGCGTCGTGCAGCCGAGACACATGGCATAGGAGACCTGCTGATCCGCATTGAGCGTCAGCGCGCCGGTTTTCATGTCGACCGCATATTCCGGCGGCAGCGAGCGGCCATGCAGATTCGAGGCCTTGGCGCGAGGTGCGAGGCTCTCGCCGACGTTCTCGATCACATGCTGCGCGGTGCGCGAGTAACCGGCCGCGAAGGCGACCAGGCCGCCGGTTGCGACACCGGCTTTCAATAGATCGCGGCGCTTCATGACCGCGCCCTCCCCGGTACGAGTGCGCCGACGGATTTGATCGAGCGCTGCGGAACGGCCTGGTCCCAGGGGACCCATGACGTGATGGCGACCAAGAGGAACAACAACAGCCCGCCGGTGCCGAGAATGCCGAGCCAGCCGTCGTAACCAAGCGGCAGCTCATAGGTGTAGAAGCCGGCTCCCGTTTTCGGGATCGTCTGTCCGCCGATGAAGACCGTCCAGCGAAACATCCAGGCGGCATGGATCGCGATCAGTCCCGTGAGCCAGCCGGTGCCGACCGGCTTCCAGGCAATGATCGTGATCGGAATGATCGCAGATAATGCGGCCCAGACGGCGGTCAGCCGCCAACCGAGCGAGGCCGAGACCTGGCGCAAGGCCTCCGCATGCGTCGCATCGATGGCGAACAAGCCGAGCGCCAGCCATGCCGCGCCGATCGCGAGCGCCGAAGCGAGAAGCAGCGCCAGCAAACGATTGAGCATGCGCTCGGTCGCCGCATCGGGCTGGCCGAGGACACGGTCGAGGAGGAGCATGGCACCGAGCGCACCGACGCCTGCGGTCACGACGAACTGCAGCGGCAAGAACGGCGTGTGCCACAAGGGACGCGCGCGCACGACCATCACTTCCATTCCGGTGTAGAGCAGAACCAGTGCGGCCATCAGCGCGGTCCAGCCGGCGGCGATGCTCAAGATGCGCGGCGCCCGGTCTCCTCCGAGTGAGGCTATCTTGTGGACTCGCCCGAGCAGACCCGGCCGGTCGGATTTTGCGAGCGCAGGCCGCATAGCCGCCCAGGCATAGAGGAGAAGCCCGCCCACATAGCCCGGGATGAAAAAGGCGCCCCACGCCATCCAGGACTTGAAGTTCGGATACACATAGAAGTGCCAGAAGCGCCCCGGCTGGTGCAGGTCGGCCAAGAGCGCGATCGGCGCGGCAAGACCCGTCACCAGCGCCACAAGCAGCGCAAGCCGCGCCGCGCGCAGCCAGTGTTCGCGCGCAAACACGAGGCCTGGCAGACTCAAGAAGAACGCCGCGACCGAAAGCCCGACGAGGAAGAAATATTGAACCGCCCACGGGAGCCACGCCACCTCGCGCGTCACGTTGATGACTTCGAGCACGTTCATGACTGCGCTCCCGTTGCAGGCGCTTCGGCCTGAGGCTGCCGCTTCGGAGCCCAGAGCGCGGGCTCGGCATCCACTTTGCCGAGGAAGCGTTCGTCCAAACCCAGATAGAAGACATGCGGCTGCGTGCCGAGGTCCGGCTTCAAGACCTTGGCGTCGCCCCGGCCGACGAGCTTCGCCACCGTGCTGCTCGGATCGGACAGGTCGCCGAAAATGCGCGCACCACCAACACAGGACTCGACGCAGGCCGGCAGGAGACCGGCTTCGACACGATGCGCACAGAACGTGCACTTGTCGGCCTTTCCCGTGTCGTGATTGATGAAGCGCGCGTCGTAAGGGCAAGCCTGGACGCAATAGGCGCACCCCACGCACCGGTTGGCGTCGACCACAACCGTTCCATCCGGCTGCTGCCACGTCGCGTTGACGGGGCACACGGGAATGCAGGGCGCATTGGCGCAATGGTTGCAGAGCCGCGGCAGCATGACCATGCCGGCGGCATCGCCGTCCTGCACTTCATAGGTCGATACGATGGTGCGATATTGTCCGAGCGGAACCGCATTTTCATAAATGCAGGAGACTGTGCAGGCTTGGCAGCCGATGCATTTCGCGACATCGACCACCATCACCCAACGCGGCGAACCACTTCGGCGAGCGGGTGCCGACGACGCCGCATGCGGCGCGCCGACTGGTCCCGCCGCCGCCGCGGCGAGCCCGGCAACAACATTTCTGCGACTGAGTTCCATGCCACACCTTTTGGCGCGGACACATTCAATGTTTTGCAGTCGTTCTCATTGATGTAGCGCAATATCCGACCGCGAACAGGAAACACACCTATGCGGAGTGAGGGTGACGAAGTCACCGACGCGCTCACCGTTGTGAACTGTTCACGTTCTGAGTCGCGGCGAAGCAGTCACGAATTCTGTCGCGGTCGTTTCCTGGCGATCGTGGCATGGCAGCGCGCATGGGCGGTTGACAGAGCGTGTACCGGCGCCGTTCAGCCCCGCCGGTTGCGAAAGCCGAAAGGTCAAGGCGAGGTGTCAATGCACCTTTCCGCATCAGCCGTCTTGACTCCTTCCGCCGGGTGGGAATTAATAAGAACAAATCAGGAACATATGCTCGCAAATGCCTGTTTCCACTAGAGAAATTTTCACTCCCCCTCAAGCCCTGCGGCAGATTACCGGGATCGGTCCCGCCAAGGGTTTGTTGGCCGACGACAATTGCGTGCTCAGCCTCGGCTTGCCCGATCTCGACCAGGCCCTTGGCGGCGGCCTTGTGCGCGGAGCCGTGCATGAGATCGCCGCGTCTTCCGCGCTCAATTTCGGCGCCGCCGCCGGGTTCGCGCTGGCGCTCCTCGCGCGCGCCGAGGCCGGCGTGAAAGACGTCTTGTGGGTGCAAACCGATTTCGCGGAACATGAGACCGGCATTCCTTACGGCGCGGGCCTCGATCTGTTCGGGTTTGCGAGCGAGCGTCTCCTGCTCCTGCGCGTGCGGCGCGCCCGCGATGCGCTATGGGCGACGGAGGAAGCGCTCAAGTCGCGCGCGCTGGCCGCCGTGCTGACCGAACTCGCCGAAGACTGCGCTTGCGACCTGACCGTATCGCGGCGGCTCACGCTCGCCGCGCGCGAGGGCGGCGGGCTCGGACTGCTCCTGCGCCAAAACCCCTCGCCTCATCCAAGCGCGGCGACGACGCGATGGGAGGTCGCTTCCGCTCCCGGCCCGCGCGACCGTTACGGCGGGCTCGGCCGCACGGCCTTCGCTCTTGCTCTTGTCCGCAACCGCCGCGGTCCGGCCGGCCGCTGGATCACAGCATGGGATCATCATGAGCGCGCTTTCATCTCGACGCTATCTCGCGGTGTGGCTGCGGCGCCTTCCGACCGACCGGATCGCGCGCCTCTCGCCCATGCCGGATGACGCGGCGCTTGCCGCCGTTGCGCAGGAAAAGTCGGCGCAGCGCCTGCAATCGGTGAACGACGCGGCGGCGCGGCTCGGACTCAAACCCGGCATGACGCTGGCCGATGCGCGGGCGATGTTTCCAAGACTCAATGTCATCGATGCCGATCCGAATGCGGACCGCGCGCTGCTCGAGGCGATCGCCGACTGGTGCGACCGCTACACGCCGCTGGTCGGGCTCGATCCGCCGGACGGCCTCGTGCTCGACGTGACCGGCTGCGCCCATCTGTTCGGCGGGGAGGCCGCGCTCTGCCGCGATCTCGTCGAACGTCTTGGCCGGCAAGGATTCAAGGCGCGCGCGGCCATCGCCGACACGGTCGGCGGCGCCTGGGCCGTGGCGCGCTGCGGCAACGCCGCCGTGGTGGCGCGCGGCGACGTGCGCGAGGCGGTTCTTTCTCTGCCGCTTGCCGCCTTGCGGCTTCATCCCGAAACCGTCGGCGCGCTCGCCGAAACAGGCTTGAAGCGCATTGCCGATATCATCGACCGCCCGCGCAGCCCTTTCGCCGCCCGCTTCGGCGAGGATCTGCTCCGTCGTCTCGACCAGGCGCTTGGCCACATCGAGGAGCCGATCAACCCGCGCCTGCCGCTGCCATCCTGCGTCGCCGAACGGCGCTTTCCTGATCCGATCGCGCGCGAAGACGATGTGCTCGGCGTCGTCGCCGCTCTGGCGCACGACCTCAAGCGCGTGCTGGAACGGCGCGGCGAAGGGGCGCGTCTTTTCCAGATCACGCTGTTCCGCGCCGACGGGGCGGTGCGGCGCGTCGAAGTCGGAACGGGACGGCCTATGCGCGAGGCCGCGCAGATCCGGCGTCTGTTCGCTGAAAAGCTCGCCGCTCTCGCCGACGAATGGGATCCGGGCTTCGGCTTCGACATGGTGCGCCTCTCCGCCTTCGCCACCGCGCGGCTCGATCCGGTGCAGACGGGTCTTGCCGCTCCGGATGACGGCGCCGATCTGGCGCATCTCATCGACGTGCTCGGCGCGCGGTTCGGCCTTCGCCGCGTGACGCGTCTCGTTCCCCAGGACACGCATATTCCAGAATTCGCCGTCCTCGCCCGGCCGGCGTCGCAGCATGCGGACGCTGTAAAATACGACTCTCCCTGCTCCAATCTCCGGCATCCGCTTGAACAGAACTCCCTTGCTCCCGCGCGACCGATCCGCCTGCTCAAACGCCCGGAGCGGATCGAGGCGGTCGCCGAAGTGCCGGACGGGCCGCCGGTGCGCTTGCGCTGGCGGCATGTGCTGCATGAGGTCTCGGCCGCCGAAGGGCCGGAACGCATCGCCATGGAATGGTGGCGCGACGAAGAGGGTCATGCGCTCACCCGCGACTATTTCCGCATCGAATGCCGCGAAGGCGCGCGTCTATGGCTTTATCGCGAGGGACTTTATGGGCGGGAGACGGCGAATCCGCGCTGGTTCCTGCACGGCCTGTTCGCGTGAGCGTGAGGGTCCATCATGGCCGAGTATGCCGAGCTTGCGGTCTCCACCAACTTCTCCTTCCTGCGCGGCGCCTCGCATGCGGAGGAACTGGTCGCGCAGGCGAAGACGCTCGGGCTTGCCGGCCTCGGCGTCGCCGACCGCAACACGGTCGCCGGCGTCGTGCGGGCGCATATGGCGGCGAAAGAGGCGGGCGTGAGGCTCGCCGTGGGCGCGCGGCTGGTGTTCGCTGACGGGACGCCCGACATCCTCGCCTATCCGCAGGACCGCGAGTCCTGGGGACGGCTGACGCGGCTGCTCACGCTTGGAAAACGCCGCGCCGCGAAAGGCGACTGCATTCTGAGGCTTTCCGACCTGCTCGATTTCATCGATGGCTTGAACCTGATCGTCATGCCGCCGCGCCGGCTCAATCCCGATCCGCTCGATGCGCTGCTTGCCCGTCTTAAGGAAGCATCGAAGCGATCCATCTGGCTCGCCGCCGGCATGCTCTATCGGGGCGACGATCAACGGCGGCTGGCCTTGCTCGACAGCATCGCCAAGGCGGCGCGCGTCCCGCTCATCGCCGTGAACGACGTGCTCTATCACGCGCCCGAGCGGAGGGCGCTCGCCGATGTCGTTGTCTGCATCCGCGAGCATGCAACGCTCGATCATGCCGGGCGGCTCCTCGACAGCAATGCCGAGCGGCATCTCAAGACGCCTTCGGACATGGCGCGGCTTTTTCGCAAGGCTCCGGACGCCATGGCCGAGACGGCGACTTTTCTCGAACGCTGCCGTTTCTCGCTTGACGAGCTCAAATACAACTATCCTTCCGAGCTGCGCGCAGGCTACGCGACGGCGCAGGAGGCGCTGGTCGCGCTTGCGCATGAAGGCGCGCGACGGCGCTATCCGCAAGGCGCACCGCCGAACGTCCGTCACGCGCTCGATCAGGAACTGACAGTGATCGGCGAGCTCAATTACGCGCCCTATTTCCTCACCGTCCACGACATCGTCCAGTTCGCGCGCGCCGACGACAGAAAAATCCTCTGCCAGGGCCGCGGCTCGGCCGCAAATTCCGTCATCTGCTATTGCCTCGGCATCACCGAGGTCGATCCGGTCAAGGTCGATCTTCTGTTTGAGCGGTTCGTTTCGGCCGAACGGCAGGAGCCGCCCGACATCGATGTCGATTTCGAGCATGAGCGGCGCGAGGAGGTGATCCAATACATCTATGAACGCTATGGCCGGCAACATGCCGGGCTCGCCGCCACCGTCATCTGCTATCGCGGGCGCAGCGCCGTCCGCGAGGTCGGCAAGGTTTTCGGCCTGTCGGAGGACACGATCGGCGCGCTGGCCGGCACGCTATGGGGCTGGTCGCAGGAGGGCGTGGCCGACAAAGAGGTGCGGCGCGCCGGACTCGATCCGCACGACCCGCGGCTTGCGCGCGTCTTGGCGCTCGCCAACGAGCTGATCGGATTCCCGCGCCATCTCTCGCAGCATGTCGGCGGCTTCGTCATCACCCGCGACCGGCTCGACGAGATCGTGCCGATCGAGAATGCGGCGATGGACGACCGCACCGTGGTCGAATGGGACAAGGACGACCTCAACGATCTCAATATCCTGAAGGTCGACGTGCTGGGCCTCGGCATGCTCTCGTGCCTCAAGCGCGCCTTCGACCTGATGGGAGAGCATTACGGCATCGATACCACGCTCGCGGCCATCCCGGCGGAAGACCCCGCCGTCTATCGCATGCTCTGCCGCGCCGATTCCATCGGCGTGTTCCAGGTCGAGAGCCGCGCGCAAATGTCGATGCTGCCGCGCCTCAAGCCGAAGACCTTCTACGATCTCGTGATCGAGGTCGCGATCGTGCGGCCGGGGCCGATCCAGGGCGACATGGTGCATCCGTATCTGCGTCGCCGGCAAGGCATCGAGCCGGTCCAATATCCGTCGAAGGAACTCGAAACGATCCTGCACAAGACGATGGGCGTGCCGCTGTTCCAGGAGCACGCCATGCGCATCGCCATCGTTGCGGCCGGATTCCCGCCGGCCAAGGCCGACCGGCTGCGGCGGGCGATGGCGACTTTCAAACGCGTCGGCACCATCGATCGGTTTCGCGACGAATTCATCAACGGCATGGTCGCGCGCGACTATCCGCGCGACTTCGCCGCGCGCTGTTTCCAGCAGATCGAGGGGTTCGGCGAATACGGCTTTCCGGAGAGCCATGCCGCGAGCTTCGCAATCCTCGTCTATGCCTCGGCTTTCATCAAATGCCGCTATCCGGATGTGTTCGCCTGCGCGCTGCTCAACAGCCAGCCGATGGGCTTCTACGCGCCGGCGCAGATCGTGCGCGACGCGCAGGAGCACGGCGTCGCGGTGCGTCCGGTGGACGTCAATTTTTCCGGCTACGACTGCAGCCTGGAAGAAGGCCCCGCCGCGCGCGAGCGCCTGCATCCGCGCCATGCCGAGATGGCCGACGACATTCGCGCACGCCGCGCCGTGCGGCTCGGCTTTCGCGAAGTCAGCGGCTTGTCCGAAGAGCACGCCCGCGCGATCGAGCGTGTCCGCGGAAGAGGTTTCGATTCCGTGCGCGATCTGTGGCTGCGCACGCGCCTGCCGCCCGCCGCTCTCGAACGGCTGGCGGCGGGCGACGCCTTCCACTCGCTCGGCCTCGACCGCCGGCAGGCCTTGTGGGCGGTGCGCGCGCTGCGACGCTCAGGCGACAAGGACGATCTCCCGCTTTTCGCCGCCGCCGCCATGCCGGAGCTCGAGCCCGACATTGCGCTGCCGCCCATGCGTCTCGGCGAGCAGGTGGTCGAGGACTATCGCCATCTGCATCTCTCGCTCAAGGCGCACCCGCTGTCGCTGCTGCGCCACGATCTCGTTCAGAGCAAAAATCGTCCCGCCATCAGGCGCAGCGAAAGCCTTGCGGCGCTTGCTTCGGGAATGCGCGTATCGGTCGCCGGCCTCGTGCTGGTCCGCCAGCGGCCGGGAACCAGCACGGTCATCTTCATGACGCTCGAGGATGAGACCGGGATCGCCAATGTGATCGTGTGGCCGACGGTGTTCGAGACCTTCCGTCCGATCGTGCTCGGCGCGCGGCTGATCGGCGTCACCGGCAAGCTGCAGAACGAGCAGGGCGTCATCCATGTCGTGGCCGAGCGTTTTGACGACCTCACTCCCCTTTTGCGTCGCCTGTCCGGCAGTCCTGAGGAGATGGACGACGGTCAAGGCGACACCCGGAAGACGTCGGCGGAATGGCGCATCCCCCAGCATGCCAGCAGCGGGCTGACCACGCTGACCAAACCCGCCGCCCCCGCGCACGACAGCGTGCACGCGGTTCTGCCGAAGGGACGGAATTTCCATTGATGCAGGCGGGGCGGCTGGCAGCGTCATGCCTTCAGCCGATAGCCCGATCTGAAAATCCACCAGACGGCGGCAAGGCACGACAAGAGAAATGCGAGGATCAGCGTCACGCTCCACACGATATCGACGTCGGCCGTGCCGTGAAAGCTCCAGCGGAAGGCGCTGACGAGATAGAGCACCGGGTTCAGCATCGACACGGTCTGCCAGAAGGGCGGGAGCATCTCGACCGAGTAGAAGGTGCCGCCGAGGAAGGTCAGCGGCGTGATCACGAGGAGCGGCACCACCTGCAGCTTCTCGAAACCATCGGCCCAGATTCCGATGATGAATCCGAACAGGCTGAAGGTCACCGAGGTGAGCACCAGGAAGGCGACCATCCAGATCGGATGATCGACCTCGTAGGCGACGAACAGCTTTGCGGTCAGCAGCACGATGACGCCGAGGATGACGGACTTCGTCGCCGCCGCGCCGACATAGCCGAGCACCGCTTCGAAGGCGGAGACCGGCGCCGACAAAAGCTCGTAAATGGTTCCCGTGAAGCGCGGCAGATAGATGCCGAACGAGGCGTTGGATATGCTTTCCGTGAGCAGCAAGAGCATCACCAGGCCCGGCACGATGAAGGCGCCATACGCGATGCCGTCGATCTCCGAGATGCGCGAGCCAATCGCCGCGCCGAAGACGATGAAATAGAGCGAGGTGGACAGCACGGGCGAGAGAATGCTCTGCATCAGCGTGCGGGCGGTGCGCGCCAACTCGAAGGTGTAGATGGCCTTGACGGCATGGACATTCATCGCGCTTGCCTCAGAAGATCGACGAAAATGTCCTCGAGCGAGCTTTGCTCGGTGGTGACATCGGCGAACTCGATTCCGGCCTCGCCGAGAGCCTTGACGACGGCGGCGATCCCGGTTTGCGCATGCGCGTCATAGACGTAGATCAGTTCCGCGCCGCCGCCCGCAAGCGCGACGCCCAGCGCGTGCAGCGCGGGCGGAATCGCATCGAGACGACGGATGAGATGAAAGATCAGGCGCTTGCGTCCGAGCTTGCGGATGATCTCCGCCTTGCGCTCGACGAGGATCAACTCGCCTTTCGCAATGATGCCGACGCGGTCGGCCATCTCTTCGGCTTCCTCGATATAGTGCGTGGTGAGGATGATCGTGACCCCGGACTGCCGCAGATCGCGCACGGTCTGCCACATGTCCTTGCGCAGCTCGACATCCACGCCCGCGCTCGGCTCATCGAGAAACAGGATCTGCGGCTCGTGCGACAAGGCCTTGGCGATGAGCACGCGCCGCTTCATGCCGCCGGACAGCGTCATGATCTTCGCGTCCTTCTTGTCCCAGAGCGACAGCGTGCGCAGCACCGTCTCGACATGCGCGGGGTTCGAGGACTTGCCGAAGAGGCCGCGGCTGAAATTGACCGTCGCCCAGACCGTCTCGAACATGTCGGTCGCGAGCTCCTGGGGAACGAGCCCGATCAGGGCGCGCGTCTTGCGATAGCCGTCGACAATGTCGTGGCCGCCCACGCGAACCGTTCCCGCGCTCGGCCGGACCAGGCCGCAAATGATGTTGATGAGCGTCGTCTTGCCGGCGCCGTTCGGTCCGAGCAGCGCAAAGATCTCGCCGCGCAGGATGTCGAGATTGATCCCCTTGAGCGCCTGAAACCCCGAAGCATAGGTTTTCGACAGATCGCGGATGGCGATCACCGGCTCGCCTTCTGCGGGCGCAGCCTCCCGCGGCGCCGATCGATTCCGCTCGAGTTCCAACATGCCTGCTGCCGCTCCGTCCGTGGTTTCTGATCGCGGTTATCGTCTTCGTGTCCGCCCGGCTCACCTCAAGAATGGGTGAATGGTGCGTGGATCAAAGCCGTCCTTCGCCCCAAGGACGGATGGAACTCCGCATCCCCGACATGGATATACCTAATCGCCCCATGGCGAGGGGGCGCCCTGCGCGGGCCGGCGCCCCTCCTCTATGTATGCTGGGGCTTGCGATTACTCCCCCAGGCAACATTTTTTCCGTCCGGCGTGTCGGGCCGGCGGCGCCTCGAGCGTCCTTGGGACCGGCACCGGCGGTTCCTTTAGCACAAGCGTTGCGGGACGCGGTCTCATAGCTGGATCAAGGAGTGCAGACATGAAGGTGATGGTGATCGTCAAGGCAAGCAAGGACTCCGAAGCCGGCGTCATGCCGAGCGCGCAATTGCTGACCGACATGATGGCCTTCAATGAGGAGTTGGCGAAAGCGGGGCTCCTGCTTGCGGGGGACGGCCTGCAGCCGACGGCCAAGGGCGCGCGCGTGCTGTTCTCCGGCCGCGACCGCACCGTGATCGATGGCCCCTTCGCCGAGACGAAGGAACTGGTCGCGGGATATTGGCTGTGGCAGGTGACGTCGCTTCAGGAGGCCATCGATTGGGTCAAGCGCTGCCCGAATCCGCACAACGAGGACAGCGTGATCGAAATCCGCCCGCTGTTCGAAACCGAAGATTTCGGTGAGGCTTTCACGCCCGAGCTGCGCGCGCAGGAAGCGCGTATCTTCGATCAGGCGGCGCGGAACCAGGCCTGAGGTTGCGCGCGGCGCCCCGCATCATGAGGTGAGAGGCATGCAATACGCCATTCTCTGCTATCACGACGAGAAGGTCACCTGCGCCTGGTCGAAGGAGCAGGATGACGCGATGATGGCGAAGCTTTCCGTCGTGCAGGACCGACTCGCGCGGCAGGGCAAGCTCGGGCCGGTGGCGCGGCTCCTGCCGACCACCACCGCCACAACCTTGCGCAAGGACCGCAAGCCGCCCATCGTGATCGATGGCCCTTTCGCCGAAACCAAGGAGCAGCTGCTCGGCTTCTATATCATCGACTGCGGCGATCTCGACGAGGCGCTCGCCATCGCGCGCGAGCTTGGCGAGGCGAACCCCGGCGGCGCCTATGAAATCCGCCCGGTCGGGGTCTTCAATCCCGTGAAGGCGGCGACGTGACCGACACGGACTGGATCAGCGCGACGATAACGGCGGCGCGTCCGCAGGCGGTCGCCGCGCTGCTTCGCTATTTCCGCGATCTCGACACGGCCGAGGAAGCCTTCCAGGAGGCGTGCCTGCGCGCCCTGAAATCCTGGCCGAGGAACGGGCCACCGCGCGACGCCGCCGCCTGGCTCATCATGGTCGGCAAGAACGCCGCCATCGACGGCGTGCGGAAGCAGACCCGCGAGCGGCCGCTGCCGCCCGAAGACGCCCTTTCCGATCTGTCCGATGCGGAAGCCGCCGCGGCCGATCGGATCGACGAGGCCGATTATCGCGACGACATCCTGCGGCTCCTGTTCGTCTGCTGTCATCCGGGTCTGCCGGCGACGCAGCAGATCGCGCTCGCGCTGCGGATCGTCTCGGGATTATCCGTCAAGCAGATCGCGCGCGCCTTCCTCGTTTCGGAAGCGGCGATGGAGCAGCGGATCACGCGTGCCAAGGCGCGAGTCGCCGGCGGCGATGTGCCGTTCGAGACACCAGGCGCGATCGAGCGAAGCGAGCGTCTCGGCGCGGTGGCCGCCATGATCTATCTGATCTTCAACGAAGGCTACACGACGAACGTCGCCGAGCATGGCGCCCGTGCGCCGCTCTGCGAGGAGTCGATCCGCCTCGGCCGCCTGTTGCTGCGGCTGTATGCGGCCGAGCCGGAGATCATGGGGCTGCTCGCGCTGATGCTGCTCCAGCATGCACGCGCGCCGGCGCGCTTCGACGACAAGGGCGCGGTGGTCCTCCTCGAGGATCAGGACCGCAGCGTGTGGGACCGCGCCATGATCGCGGAAGGTCTCGCGCTGATCGACAAGGCCGTGCGCCACCGCCGTCCCGGTCCCTATCAGGCGCAGGCGGCGATCGCCGCGCTGCATGCGCGCGCGACGAGCGCAAAGGACACGGACTGGGTCGGCATCGAACAACTCTACCGCGCCCTCGAGCGCATGGATCCGTCGCCGATCGTCACGCTCAACCGCGCGGTCGCGCTCTCGCGGGCGCGCGGGGCCGGCGAGGCGCTTGCGATGATCGAGCCGCTGGCGCCCATGCTCGGCGGCTATTTCTATTTCCACGGAGCGCGCGGCGCTTTTTTGCGGGAGCTCGGGCGGCTTGATGAGGCCCGCGTGGCGTTCGACCGCGCGATCGCACTCGCCAACACGCCCGCCGAGGCGGCGCATATCCGCAACAGGATCGACCAGCTGACGGGAGACGGCCGCGCCAAGGCGAGCACACCGGCGCCGGCCTGAATTTTTTCGGCCGCCTGTCGGACCCGGCTTGGGCCGAACGTCCTTGGCCCGACACCACGGTGGACGCGTTGCAGGAGCGCATGAAATGGCTGCCGATCAAAGGATCACCCCCTGTCTTTGGTTCGAGGACCAGGCGCTGGAGGCTGCCGGGTTCTACACCTCGGTCTTTCCCAACTCGTCGATCACCGCCGTCCACAGGGCGAGGACCGATACGCCGGGCCCAAAGGCGGGTGCGGTCCTGTTGGTCGAATTCACGCTCTTTGGGCAAGGGTATCAAGCGCTGAACGGCGGTCCGCACGATCGGTTCAACGATGCCATCTCGCTCTCCGTCAGCTGCGAGGATCAGAAGGAGGTCGACCGGCTCTGGTCGGCTCTGACGGCTGACGGCGGCAAGCCGGTCCAGTGCGGCTGGCTGAAAGACAAATATGGATTGTCCTGGCAGATCGTGCCGAAGCGCTTGCTGACGTTCTTGTCCGATCCCGATCCCGAGAAAGGCAAGCGTGTCATGCAGGCCATGATGACAATGGACAAATTGGACATCGCCGCACTGGAGGCGGCAGCGGCGGGACGTTGATGCGCGGGCACGATATCGAAGGAGCAGACTGGCCATGCGCATGTTCTAGGGTGGCTTCGACGTCCTGTTCGCAATGTGACCGCGCGCTCCTCTGAACCGACGAACCGAGGGAGAAAGCCATGCACGTGCAGCCCTATCTTTTTTTCGACGACCGCTGCGAGGAGGCGCTCGCCTTCTACAAGAAGGCGCTCGGCGCCGTGCTGATGCTGATGCGTTTCAAGGAAGCACCCGACCCGCCGCCGCCCGGCATGCTGGCGCCGGGTTCGGAGAATAAGATCATGCATTCGAGCTTCCGCATCGGCGAGACCGAAGTGATGGCCTCGGATGGCGCCAGCAGGGGCAATCCGGAATTCAAGGGCGTGACGCTCTCGATCGCCGCCCAGAACGAGGCCGAAGCCGACACGCTGTTCAACGCGCTCAGCGATGGCGGCCGAGTGGAGATGCCAATCGGCAAGACCTTCTTCTCGCCGCGTTTCGGCATGGTCGTCGACAAATTCGGCGTCTCGTGGATGGTCGTGGTTTAAGATCGATCCGCTCGGGGGCCGTCTCGAACACGCCGCGCCCGCCGAACCGGGGTTGCCGATGGCCAAAGTCGTCTTCACGCCGAACATCCAGCGTCACGTCTTGTGCCCGGACGCCGAAGCGCCCGGACGCACGGTGGGCGAGGTTCTGGCCAACGTGTTCACGGCCAATCCGCAGGCCCGCAGCTATGTGCTCGACGACCAGGCGGCGCTGCGGCGGCACATGACCGTTTTCGTCGATGGATCGATGGCACGCGATCGCGTGCGGCTCTCCGATCCCGTCGCCGAGAACAGCGTGGTCTACGTTTTCCAGGCTCTATCCGGAGGATGACGATGAGTGACGCGCTTTATGTCTCGACGCGAAAGGGCTTGTTCAGCGTCACGCGAAGCAAGAAGCGTTGGAGTATCGACCGCGTCGATTTCCTGGGCGACAATGTCACCCTGACGCTGACCGATCCGCGCGACGGCGTCACTTACGCCGCGCTCGATCACGGTCATTTCGGCGTCAAGCTGCATCGCTCGACGCCTGCGGGATGGGAAGAGATCGCCGCGCCGGTCTATCCGCCGAAGCCCGAGGGCCTGGAGGAGAATGACATGTGGGGCCGTCCGCTCGCCTGGAGCACGGCAAAGATCTGGGCGCTGCAGGCCGGCGGCGCGGACGAGCCCGGCGTCTTGTGGTGCGGCACGCTGCCGGGCGGACTCTTCAAGAGCAACAACCGCGGTGAGAGTTGGGAGATGGTGCGGGCGCTGTGGGATCATCCCAAGCGCAAGCAATGGATGGGCGGCGGGGCGGATCTCCCCGGCATTCATTCCATCCTGGTCGATCCGCGCGATTCGAAGCGGATCTGCATCGCCGTCTCGACCGGCGGCCTCTGGCACACCGAGGATTCGGGCGCGACATGGGTCCAGCGCGGCGAGGGCATGCGGGCCGAGCACGTGCCGCCAGAGCTGACGCACGACCCGATCGCGCAGGATGTGCATTGTCTCGTCCAGTGCCGTGCCGCGCCCGAGCGCATGTGGGTGCAGCATCACAATGGCATCTTCGTCTCGTCGGACGAGGGGCGCAGGTTTGCCGAAATCACGAAGGTCGAGCCTTCGGCGTTCGGCTTTGCGGTCGTTGTGCATCCGCGCCATCCCGATACGGCATGGTTCGTCCCGGAGATCAAAGACGAAAAACGCATTCCCGTCGGCGGGAAGCTGGTCGTGACCCGCACACGGGACGGCGGACAGACTTTTGACGTGTTGACCCGTGGCCTGCCGCAAGATCACGCCTATGACGTCGTCTATCGGCACGCGCTTGCGATCGATCGCACCGGCGAGCGCCTTGCGTTCGGCTCGACGACCGGCGGGCTTTGGGTCAGCGAGGATCAGGGCGACAGCTGGACCTGCGTCACGCACACGCTGCCGCCCGTCTATGCTGTGCAGTTCGTGAATTGACGAGCGGGCGTGTCCTGACGAACGCCGTCAAGCTCCGCCCGGCGACGCCCGCAAACCTTCCCCTGCTCCGGTCATGGGACGCGAAACCGCATGTCATCGCAGCCAGCGGCACCGACGGCCCGTTCGAATGGGAAACGGAATTGCCGCGCTCGGTCCCGTGGCGCGAGTTCCTGATTGCCGAGGTGGATGGGCGGGCAATCGGGGTCGCCTGGAGCGTCGCGCATGGGTGGAGTAAGTGGACTCCCACGGTCCCCTTGACGCTTGTTTCGGCGATCGTCCGTTACGCCTGAGCGGCAAGCCGTCCTTCAATAAGCCTCGCGGCATCTTGCAGTTGGCCAAGATAGCGTGACGCGGCTTCGCGCGGCGAAAGCGCCGAGGCGATGAAGGAGATGTTAAGGCACGCGAGAACCTGCGCTCCGCGCCGGATCGGCACCGCGATCGCGCCGGTCTTATCGAAGATCTGGCGATGTCGTTCGCCGTACCCCTTCTTGCGCGTCATGGCGACGAGGTCACGGACATGACCGGCGTCGCGGGCGCGCCGGTCTTCCGGCTCCTTTGATCGGCGCAGATTCGCAATGATCGCCTCGCGCTCGGAGTCGGTACAGAAGGCCAGATAAGCGCGCCCGGTGGCCGACTGCAGCATCGGCAGACGCAAGCCGACAGTCGCCGCATCGATGGTCAGCGGACTGTGCCGCCGCGTGGTCGCACGCAAATACATCGCGTTGCCGTGGAACGTGGCCAAGTCAGTCGGCCACACGATCTCGTGCTGCAATTCCTCCATGACCGGTTGCGCGATCGCGCGTACCCAAGGCTCGTCGCTGAAGCCGTCGCTGAGCGTGCGCACCAGAAGCGTGAGTTCGTACCGTTCCTCATCGCTTCGACGAAGATAGCCAAGAGAGCAGAGCGCATCCAGGATGCGGTAGAGGGAGGGGCGAGGGATTCGCGTCAGCCGCGCAAGCTCGCTGACGCGCGCCCCGTTGTTCGCGTTGAGTGCGCGGACGACGGCAAGCGTCCGCGTGACCCCGCGCATGGCGGCCGGCTCCGCCTCCCTGTCTTTTCGGGCGTTCTGCGCCGCCTTGCCCATGTGTCCGCCAGCCGGACAGTCCGTGTCCAGCCGGTTGATAGCTTGGCCTGCTTCGGGTTGCAATCGAGCACTGGTGAAGCCGCCGCGCGGCGAAGGCCGATCAGGCCCGAAAAATGCCGGCCGGACCCAGCTGGGAGGACATCATGCGCAGCATTCTCCGTTTATGGCTCGCCGTCTTGGTTCTTGCTGTGGCGGCGCCGTCGGCGCTTGGCCAGCAATATCCGAACAGGCCGATCCGATTCATCGTGCCCTATCCCGCCGGCGGCGCGACCGACGTGGTCGCGCGCCTGGTCGCCGAAAGGATGGCGGAGGACCTCGGCCAGCAGATCTATGTCGAAAATCGCCCCGGCGCAGGAACCATGATCGGCGCAACCGCGGTCGCGCGCAGCCCGGCGGACGGCTACACCTTGTTGATGGGCGATACGGGCACCTACGCGCTCAATCCGACGCTCTATGGCTCGCAGCTCACTTACGATCCCGCGAAGGACTTCTCGCCGGTGTGCCGCACCGGGCGCGTGCCGCTGATCCTCACGGCGAACCCGAAGACGATCAGCGCCGGCAGCGTGAAAGAGTTGATCGAGGCGGCGAAGAAAGCGCCGGGAAAGATCGACTTCGGCGCACCGGGCCCGGGCAGCCCGATCCATCTTGCGATGGAACTGTTCAAGCAGCGGGTCGGCATCCAAATCACGGCGATTCCCTACAAGGGCGGCGCGGACGCGCTCAACGACTTGCTCGGCGGGCGCATCGGCCTCCTCTTCCTCGACGCGGCAACCGGCGTGACGCACATCAAGTCGGGCGCGCTCAAGGGGCTCGGCGCGGGAACCGACAAGCGCCTTCCGGCTGCGCCCGATGTGCCGACGATCGCGGAGGCGGGCGTCGCCGATTTCGAGGCCTGGGCGTGGAACGGCCTTGCAGCGCCGACCGGCACGCCAACCGATGTCGTCGCGAAGCTGAACGCGGCCTGCCAGAAGGCGCTGGGTCTGCCCGCGCTGCGGCAGAAGTTCGCCGATCTCAGCGTCGATCCTGCGCCTTCCGGCGCGGAGGAATTTCGCGCCTTCATTGCGAGCGAAACCGCGAAATGGCGCACGGTGATCACCTCGGCCGGCATCTCTCTCGGCAACTAGAGCGACAACCGGCATCCACTTTTCGAGACCACTTGCATGCGCCTCATCAGCTATGGCCCGTTCGGCTCCGAGCGCGCCGCCTTCCTCGACGGCGAGAAGATCATCGATCTCGAGCAGGCCATGAGGGCCGCGGACGTCGAGCGGCCCGTGAGCGACATGCGCCTGTTCCTCGAGCAGCCGGATTGGCGGGCGGCGCTCGACCGCGCGCATGCGGCGCGGGCCAAAGTGGCTCCGGTCCCCGGACCGGTCCGCCTCGGCGCGCCGGTGCCGGCGCCGCGCTCGCTGATCATCGCGGGCGCGAACACGAAGACGCATATCGCGGAGGCCGGCGCCGTCTTGGGCAATACGGTTGCGCCGCGTGAGCCAATGCTGCTGGCCAAGGCGACCTCCTCCATCTGCGGCCCCTATGACGATATCGTCCATCCGCCCGAGACGACGAAGCTCGACTACGAGGTCGAGCTTGCGGTGGTGATCGGCCGCAAAGCACGGCGCATCGGCGAGAAAGACGTGAAGAACTACGTCGCGGGATTCACGATTTCCAACGAAGTCTCGGCGCGCGACATCCAGCTCGCCGAGCACGAGGCGAATCCGTTCTTCCGCACCCACTACATCGGAAAGAGCTTCGATACGTTCTGCCCGCTTGGCCCCGCGCTTGTCACGGTCGACGAGTTCACCTGGGGCAAGCCCCTCAAGATGAGCACCAAGGTCAACAGAGAGACGCGTCAGGACAGCGACACGGGCGATCTCTACTTCGGCATTGAAACGCTGGTCTCCTACGCAAGCCGGTCGCAAACGCTTTATCCGGGCGACATCCTCCTCACCGGTTCTCCGGCCGGCGTCGCCTTCTTCCTCAAACCACCACGATTCCTCAAGCCCGGCGACATCGTGCGTTGCGAGATCGAAAAAATCGGCGCGATCGAAAACCGCGTGCGGGCGGAATAGCAATCAGCGGCAGCCTACGCTCCTTCGACAGACGATCCGGTTTTTCCCGGCCGCATGCTCCATGAGCGCGATCAATCCGGCCAAGATTGCAGTCGGCGATGGCGGGCACCCGCGGAAGTGCAAATCGGCGGGCGCGATGGCGCGAGTTTTGCTATGATTGGTCGAACCATGCGCGCGCCGAACCCCAACATCGCTGTGCGAGAGCGCCATCACGGTGCGGCTCTGGATAAACATCCGTGCCGCCGCGCGGTTTTTCAGCACGATCTCTGATCATCCGGAGGAGCCATGGAATTCGCCTATTCACCCAAAGTGGAGGACCTCAGGGCCCGGCTACAAATCTTCATGGATGCCCATGTCCTGCCGCAGAACGGCGCCGTGTTGGCTGCGGCGGAAGCCGGACGCGTGGCGCTCGACATTCTGGAGCCGCTCAAAGCGCGCGCCGCGGCGGAGGGCTTGTGGAATCTTTTTCTGCCCGGCTTGCGTGACGATGAGCCCGGAACGCGGCTCACCAATCTCGAATATGCGCCGCTGGCGGAGATCATGGGGCGCATCCCTTGGTCGTCCGAGGTGTTCAACTGCAGCGCGCCTGATACCGGCAACATGGAAATCCTGCACATGTTCGCCACGCCCGGGCAGCGCGAGCGCTGGCTGGCGCCGCTCCTCAATGGCGAAATCCGCTCGGGCATCGGCATCACCGAGCCGGATGTCGCCTCATCCGATCCCACCAATCTCGAGACGACGATCCGCCGCGAAGGCGACGAATACGTCATCAACGGGCGCAAATGGTTCACGACGGGCGCGATGCACCCGAACTGTCGTTTCGTCATCGTGATGGGCGTCTCCGATGTGCGGCCGGAGGCCGATCGGCATGCCCGCCACTCGATGGTGATCGTCCCGCTCGATACGCCGGGCGTCGAGATCGTGCGCAATCTGCCCATCCTTCAGCACCATTCGCCGGAGGGCCATTGCGAGGTCGTATACCGCAATGTGCGAGTGCCGACGGACAACTTGCTGGGGCAGGAGGGCAAGGGCTTCGAGCTCGCCCAGGCGCGTCTCGGACCCGGCCGCATCCACCATTGCATGCGCTCCATCGGCCAGTGCGAGCTTGCGCTTGAGCTCATTTGCGCGCGGGCACTCGAGCGAAAGGCCTTCGGACGGCATCTTTCCGATTTCGCGAACATCCAGGACTGGATCGCCGAAAGCCGGATGGAGATCGATCAGGCGCGGCTCTATGTGCTGCGCGCCGCCTGGATGATGGACGCCTACGGCAACAAAGCGGCGCGGGTCGAGGTCTCCGGCATCAAGGTCGTGGTGCCGCGCCTGCAGACGCGGGTGCTCGACAGAGCGATCCAGGTGTTCGGCGCCATGGGCCTGACCGACGACACCCCGCTCGCCTTTCTCTATACGTGGGGCCGTGCGCAGACGCTTCAAACGCTCCGGCCATGGTTCGCCGTCCTTCTTTTCTTTCCCGGGCGGAGCCGCGACAACCTCGATCACCGCAACGCGATCGTCGCCGCCGCGCCGGTTGACGCGGCCGAGCCGTTGCACCATGCGCTCCCATTCGACCAGATCGCAAACAATGTGATCAGCGTCCAGATCGACGCCGACCTCGCCCGCCGATGTGGCAATGAGAAATGTCGGAACTTGCGCCTCTCTGCGTTCGTCGACGAATCCGTGGGTCTCCAGCCACTTGAACAGCGCCTCCCGCTCGCGTAGGCGTCGGCCGCCGACCAGAAGATCAGATGCTATCGTGACCCTCTCTGCCTTGGCGCGGTCATCGATTGCCTTCTTGACCTTCAGCGCGCCATCGTCGCGGCTGTGGCAATAGACCAGCACGCGCGCCGCCCGCGGCTCCGTCCCCAGCGCCCATGCACGCTCGGCTAGTTTCTCGATAAGCGCTTTCCCATCCTTGGCTTCGCTCAGCGTCAATCTCTTCGCCGCGCGGAGGCGCTGTTGCACGATTGGATGTCCATGATCCTCTTTCGCCAGCCGGAAGATCACCCCGCCATGGACCTCGACCTCCCGCCCCGTCGCCGACAGCGACATCAAGCGCAAGGGGGGAACGGATGTGCCGCCGTCGCAAGGACGAGACGCGAACTCGCCTTTTGGATCACGAGCGATTGTCTTGATCAACGCCTCGAAGGGCGGCACGAGGTGCGCCTCATCAAGCACCACGAGCGTGTCAGCGCCGACTAGGCCGGCGTGAAAGGGCCGCATTTTCGGGGACACGCCGTAGCCGGAAAACAGAAGTCGTGAGCCGATCATGTCCACAGTGCCGACGACGATCGCCGTCGCAATGGGATTGGCAAGCCATTCGCGATTGTCGATGTGCTGGCCGCGCAAGGTTGAAATCGCCAGTGATTGCCGGACGCCGAGTCTCGCCTTCAGGTCTGCCACTGCCTCATCCTGATCGAGCCAGCCGCGGAGCTTTTCCGCCTCGGCGGTGGCCTGATCGACAACGGCGCGCCGGTCAACGACGTAAACCAGCCTGCGTGGGATGCGATTTCGATCTTTTTCCTCCGAGAGCGACCGCGCCAGGAGCCAGATCGCCATCACCGACGTTTTGCCGAGGCCCGTGGGCAGATCGAGCGCATGCGGCATCGTGCCACCACAAAAATGCTGAAAAAGCCGCTCCTGCCACGGAAACGGCGCGTTGCCTTGGAGCGCGAAGAACTTCCGCCTGAACAACGCCGGATCAGTCGATGAAAGTACCGGGCGGTTCATTCGGAGCTTGCTCGATTTGTCATCGGCAAGTGAGGCGCGCACAGACCTCCTGGCACCGCTGCATCAGGGACGCCCAACATCTTCATATGGCGCCATGCTGAACCCATTCCCCGATTCCTTGCCAGTGTTTTCAACTGGCCGATCACTTCTGCATCCGGCACTTCATTAGATGCGAATAAATAAAACGCGAGAACGTCCGTGCATTCACAACCGTTGACCGATTTTTTTAGTGTGACATACTGGCGAAATTACTCAAGCGCTTTACCGGCAAGCGCAGGGCTCCGAACTCGGGTTAACGGCGGTTTGCTCCTTGCGGGAAGTCTGATTCCCTGGGTGGGGTTGATTCGGAGCCGCCACCATGAGCCTTACTGTTTTCGATTTAGCCGAGAAG